>JAKBKY010000002.1 GCA_021832345.1 bacterium | reverse complement strand
CGATACCCGGAGAGTTCACCCGGGGCAGCCCATGGAGCCGAAGGCGCTGGCGGCGAGGATGACCTCGCCGTGAAACCGGCGGCGTAGAAGTGGGAACGGGACTTATGGGCGGTGAGAGATTCGCCCACAAAACCGAGAACGGTTTCGACCGGTGCATTCGCTGTGGGCTCTGCCTGCAGAGCTGTCCGACCTACCTCGAGACGATGACAGAGACCTCCGGGCCTCGCGGTCGGATTGCTCTGATGGCTGAGGTTGCCGGCGACCGTTTGCCTTGCACCAGCCCCGGTTTCGTCGAGCAGATGTCGCAGTGCTTAGGCTGTCTCGCCTGCGAAGAGGTCTGCCCGTCCGGCGTCCCCTACGGCGCCATGCTCGAAGGGGCGCGCGCGGTCGTTGAGGCCGCCCAGGCGCCGCTGCGCTCACCTGCGGCGCGCCGACGCCGCCACTTCCTGCTGATCACGCTCTTCACGCATCTCTCCCTCCTGCGCCTGGTCGCCGCCGGTCTGCGGCTCGCCCAACGCCTGGGTCTCGACCACCGGCTCGAGCGCCTAGGCTTGGTCGCGCGGCTCGGATTGGAGAATGCCGCCGCACTTGCCCCACGCCTTCCGGAGCGACCCTTCAGGGCACGAAATCAGCGCATTGAGGTTCCGGGCAGCCGAACCCTGGCGTTTCTTCACGTGGGCTGCATCATGCCGCTCGTCTTTCCGTCCGTCCATGAAGCGACGCTCCGCGTGCTGCCGCACGCCGGCTGCGCCTGCATCGTGCCGAACGACCAGGGGTGTTGCGGAGCGATTGCGTTGCACTCGGGCGAGCCGGAGGCGGCCCGTCGCATGGCTCAAAGCAACATCGAGGCCTTTGAACGCTCCGGCGCCCAGAGTTACGTCGTCAACGCCGCCGGCTGCGGCGCCGCGCTCAAAGAGTACGGCCGGCTCTTTGCCGATGATCCCGCCTGGGCCAAACGTGCCGAGCGATTCTCCGCGTGCGTCTCCGACATCTGTGAGTTCCTCGACGCCGGGGAGCTCGACCCGTTGGGGAGCTTGGAGCTCGATGTCACCTACCAAGATGCCTGTCATCTTGGGCATGCGCAACGCATACACGATGCGCCGCGCCGTTTACTTGCTCGTATCCCGGGCCTGCGCTTGGTCGAGCAACGCGAGGCCGAGCTCTGTTGCGGCAGCGCCGGTCTCTACAACTTGCTGGAACCGGCGATGGCCGCGCGACTCGGAGAGCGCAAGGTGCGCAACATCATCGAGACGCGCGCGAGTGTGGTCGCCACCGCGAATCCGGGTTGTTCCATGCAAATGGATGCAGGCTTGCGAGCCGCGGGTGCGCGTGTGCGCGTCGCTCACGTCGTCGAACTGCTCGACGACGCGTATCGCAGCTACGAGGCGGGGACCCGATCTCGATCGGCGAGCGCGTCATCCAACGTGCGGTAGACGGCAAAGACGCGTACCAGACCGGTGACATTGAGCAGGCGTGCAATGGGGCCGTCGTTGACGATGAGCCGTACGCGTCCACCGTGTTCGAGCGCGCGCCGGTGCGCACCGATGAGCGCGCCCAGACCCGTAGAGTCGAGGAACTCGAGCTGGCAGAGGTCGACGATGATGTCATGCTTGCCGGCGTCGGCGGATTCCAGCAGTGCGGCGCGCACCGAGGGCGAGGTGGCGAGGTCAAGGCTCCCGCTCAGGCGGTAGATCACCCCATCGCTGGTCGGCTCGGTTCGAATTTCGACGTTCAACTCGTCGTGACTCATGCTTCCTCCGCGTTAGGTTGGCTGGGGTGGCTGGATTCGAACCAACGAATGGCGGATTCAAAGCCCGCTGCCTTACCGCTTGGCGACACCCCATCGGTACCGCCTGCCCTGATTAGCACTTTGGGGATGGGCTCCCTGTCCAACGCGCCAAGAACGGCACCGTAAAGAACTCGCCCTGGGCTGTGCGGCGGGCGTAGCGCAACGCCCAGAGGAGCCAGACAGTCATCAGGGCGATGTCTTGAAGGAAAGCGACGCCGTAGATCCACAGCGTCGCTTGAATATTTGCGATGAGAGCCGCTAGGACGACGGGCCAGACGAGAGCCAGGAGCATCGCCAGGGCCGCCACGTTGCCGAACCAGAGCGCCTGGCGGATGTGGAAGGCGTACCAATCAGAACCTCCTTCTCGCGGTGCCCAACGCTCGAAAGCCGCCAGCGGCCATGCGAGATAGGCGATCGCCGCCGAGCGTTGCTCGGCGGATCTCCGGTCTTGCTCTAGGAACCTGTCGGGCCTCGGCTCATGTTCGTCTTCGGGTCGCTTTTTGCCGAATACTTCATTGCTCATCAGTCACGAAGCTGCGGCTTCGCTCCCTCTTCGCACCTCGCCTTCGAACAAAAGGCTCCTAGCGCGATGCGACGACGCGCTTAGCGCCGAGATAGCGAGAGGCCCAGTACGATTCGGAGAGATGGCTGATCATCACGCCGTGGTCACTGGCACTGACGAACTCACCGTGCCCGATGTAGATGCCGACATGCGAGGGGCCCGGCAGATACGTCTGAAAGAAGACGAGATCGCCTGGCCGCGGCGTCTTCACCGCCTGCGTTACGGCAAACTGCTGAGTGGCCGTGCGCGGCAGTGCGATCCCAAGCTTGGCAAAGACATGCTGCACGAATCCGGAACAATCAAACCCGGCGCGCGTCGTTCCGCCGAAGACGAAGGGAACGCCGAGGAAACGTAGCGCATCGTGCGTGAGCCGTGTCGCAAGCACCGAAGTGCGAGTGAGAATTCGATGAGCAAAACGGCGGATATCTTTGGCCCCGGTGACGTGCCGCTTGCCTTGGTGATCCATCACGACGAGGTGGGTCGTCCAGGCGGCGACGTCCGGACTCTGCGAGAGCGCATTAGTTGAGTGCGTGGCCGGCTGAGCGGCAAACGCGGTGACGGTCGAACCCGCTAAGAACAGGGCAAATGCCCCGGCAACGAGAGCGTGACGCAAAAAACATTCTCCTCTTTCACGACACTTACGAGGTTAGTTGACGGATTCGGACGTGAAAGATCGCCCTAGGGCCGACCGGCCCATTCACCCCACCGGGAGTTCCCCCGCTCCGAGCCACCGGGCTCGGATTCAGTGATCCTGGAGTACGCACGGCGCACAGGACGCCGACGACTATGGGCGCTCTGGTTAGCGCCGCTGCCTCGATCTCCTTCTTTCGCTCGCCCGCTGGTCGGCCGATTCTATCGCCGCCGCAACGGAGGCTGCCAATGCCTCGACCTGCGCTCTCTCCGGGCCCTCGACCATGACGCGGAGGAGCGGTTCGGTTCCGGAGGGGCGGATCAGGAGCCGGCCGGCTCCGTCCAGCTCCCGTTGCGCAGCGGCGATCGCGGCCTGAACTTGGGCGTCGTCGAGGAGGTTCTCCGCATGAACGCGGACATTGATCAGGATCTGGGGTGCCTCGACCAGCGGGACGGCGAGCTCCTGCAGCGTGGCGCCGGTGCGGGCCATCACGCCCAGGAGAGAGACGGCCGTCATCGGCCCGTCACCCGTGGTGTTGTAGCGTAGGTCGATGACGTGCCCCGAGCGCTCCGCTCCCAGCACGAGCCCGGCACCGCGCATGCGTTCCAGGACGTAGCGGTCACCGACCGGCGCTCGCAACAGTCCGATCGATTCGGCCGCCAGGGCGCGCTCCAAGCCGAGGTTGCTCATCACCGTTCCCACGACGGCAGGCTCGCCCAGCTCCCCCCGCGAGGCGAGATCCCGCGCAAGGATATAGAGGACGTGATCGCCGGTGACGATCTCGCCGCGCTCGTCGACAAAGAGTGCGCGGTCGGCGTCACCGTCGAAGGCCACGCCGATCACCCGCGTGGACTTCTTCTCCAGCACCGCGCGTTGCAACGAGCGCAGATCGGTCGCGCCGCATCCAACATTGATACGAGAACCGTCAGGTTCGCAGTGCAGTTCGTGGACGCGCGCGCCCAACGCCCGCAGCACGTACGGCGCAACCGCATAGGCCGAACCGTAGGCACCGTCCACGACGATCTCGAGCCCGTGCAGGTCAACGGCCTGGGAGCGCAGCGAGCGGTGGTAGTGGCGACCCAAGGCATGAGCGATCGAGGCGACGCCGATCTGCGCGCCGATCGGCCGTGGGAGATCCGATGCCTCCAGGCGAGCTTCGATCTCATGCTCCTGGGCGTCTGTCAGTTTGAAACCGTCGGCACCGAAGAACTTGATGCCGTTATCCGGGACGGGATTGTGCGAGGCACTGATCATAACCCCGGCGATGGCGTGGTCACGCACCGTCACGCAGGCTACCGCCGGCGTAGGCACGATGCCGATGAGGGCGACATCCAGACCTACCGACGTGATGCCCGCCACCATGGCCGCTTCGAGCATCGTTCCGGAACAGCGCGTGTCGCGCCCGAGGACCAGGTGATCGCGGCGCCCTGCCAGTTGCGCTAAGACCGAGGCCGCAGCGCGGCCGATCGCAAAGGCGCGCTCGGGGGTCAGATCCGCATTGGCGACACCGCGGATGCCGTCAGTTCCGAAGATGCCCATCAGCGCGTGTTCCCCGTGCCGGCAACAAAATGCACTTGCACCCGTACGAGGTTTGGTGCGACCTGTAAGCCTGGAACTTCGAGTCCCGCAGCGTCGATGGGAACGGGGCGCACCATCGCATCGTAGCGTTGCGGCTGACTCGGTAACGGAACGTCTAAACGGACGGTGACGACCTGTGAAATCGCGCTCACGGGGCCGCGTATCGTGGCGGTGGCCGGCGTCGTCTGCAGGCTACCGACGACGATCTTTCCGGCCTGCCCGGCGTAATGCACCGATACCGGGAGGAGCCGCGTCTCGATGCGTTCGATCGAGAGCGTCACTGACGCCGGACTCAAACTCTGTACGACCACACTTGGAGCCACCAACTCTACCGGGATGTTGTAGATGCCGCTATGTTTGCCGGCAAGGTCCAGGACCGCTTTCATCTCGTCGGGCTTGATCGGCGGTCGGCTCCGTCTGCTTTCCACGGTAACGACGGCTTCCTTGTCGGTGAAGTGAGCGACGTAGCCCGTCGGAAGATTGATCGTGGTAATGGGCACGGAGAGTTGTTGATCGAATCGCGCGGAGATCAGCGGATTGCTTCCAAAGCGGAAGTACGCCCAACCAATGATGGCGAGCGTCACGGAGAGTAGTTTAAGTTTGAAGTTTTTGCGGATGATCTCCACCCATCTCTCCTTGCACGCGGCCGGTGAGTCGAGCGCGTAACGGCGCTAAGATATCGTTGCGCAGCGAACGACGCCCGCGATGCGGTCGTGTGAACGCCAGAAGCACTCGGAGCAAGCGGGTGTCGTCGTCGATCGGGCGCGAGAGCTTCCCGTCTCGTACCACGCAGACGTTGCCGGTCTCTTCGGAGACAACGACCACCACCGCGTCGGTCTGTTCGCTGATGCCCACGGCGGCACGATGGCGCGTTCCCAGGCGACGCTCTCCAAGCGGTTGATCCGCAAGCGGAAGAAAGCAGCCGGCTGCCGCGACGCGGTCGTCTGCGATGATGACGGCGCCGTCGTGGAGCGGCGAACGCGGCATGAAGAGCGCCAACAGCAACTCCGTTGAAAGGTGTGCATCGAGTGTCGTCCCGCTCTCGACGAACTCCTTGAGGCCACTCTGCTGTTCGATCACGAGCAACGCGCCAACACGATGGCGTGCCAACAGATAGACGGCTTGCGTGAGCATCCGGAGCGTTCGATCCTCGGTGCGCCCGGACTCCATGCTCGCATCGCTTCCACTGCGAAAGAAGCCTCCGCGGCCGATCTGCTCGAGTGCACGGCGCAGCTCCGGCTGGAAGACGATCGGCAGCGTCACGGCCGCACCGACGACCAAGAGTTGCAGGATCGAGCCGAGCAAGAAGAGATGCAGCAAATGTGCCAGGCCAAGCAGGCCAACGAGCACCAGCACCCCGATGAGGATCTGAACGGCTCGCGTTCCCCGGATGAGCAAGAGGACGTAGTAGATGAGGACGCTTGTCGTAATGACGTCGATGGCGTCGGTCATGCCGACATAGCGCAACAGATGCTCAAACGTCGACATGATGCGCCTCGATCAACGATTCCAGAATGCGGTCGCAGGCGATCTCAGGCGTCTGCAGGCCGGCGGCGGCGATCTTCGCGAGGAGGCCCTCCGGCAGCGGCGCGAGCAGCCGGCAGCGGCGCGAGCAGTTGCCGTATCGGCGCAACTCGGCGTCGACGACGGCCCAGATGAGGAGTGTGCCGGTAACGGTGGGATCCCATTCGAGGAGTAATGCGCGGTCAGTCAGCACAGATTCCAGGATGCCGCTGGGGCGGCCGGGCCCTCCAAGCGCCGTCTGGAGATTCTGCAAGGCTTCTGCCGGCTGAGGATAAATGGCAAGGGCGATGATCGCTCCCGGGTATAGCACGACGCCGCGCGGCACCTCGGCTCCCCATTGTGTGCGCGCGACGTCCGTTTCGAGGAGCGCATATGCGCGCCCAAGATCATCGTGGACGAGCCAGCGCAGGCGCCCTTGCGCTGCGCGCGCGAACGCCTCGCAGTCACTGCGACATCCTGGATCGAGGGGCGCCGCTAGGCGTAGCGTATGGCTGGCGATCACGATGCTGTGCCTCTTTGCCGTGCGACCGCAGCTTTCTTGCGCGTGAGCGACCTCTGCCGCGCATTGGTCGTCGCCGTGGGGAAGAACTCGGCGTGGCTGAGTCTGGACGGCGTCGGCGGCCTGGTGCTCGCGTCGCTGCGACGCAGCCTGGGGAAGCGGTCGATGCCGGTCCCGGGCGATCGGCTCTGGGTGCGTCCGTTGCAGGGCGGCGGGGTCGTCATCGAGCGTCTCGAGGCGCGCGAATCCTCCATCGAGCGGCGGACGCCTGAGGGCCGGAGCAAGACGATGGCTGCCAACGTCGATACGTTGGTGGTAGTGAGTTCGTTTGCGGATCCGCCCGTGCGAACACTGACGCTGGATCAGTTGGTGGCCTTTGCCGCACTGCATGAAGTCGAGCCGGTGATCGTCTTCACGAAGCCGGATCTCGCCGCCGACGATCAGGAGCGCGTTCTGGTCGATCTCTATCGTGGACTCGGCTATCAGGTACTGGTCATCAACCCGAAGCGTGGAGAGAACGTCGAAGCGCTGCGGTTGCTGCTGGCCGGTCGCGCCGCGCTTTTGGTCGGCCCCTCCGGGGTGGGGAAGAGTTCGATCTTTCGAGCGCTCGGCGGCGAGGCCGTCGTCGGCGAACTTTCGCGGCGCGGTCTGGGTCGAGCGACCACCAGCACCGCACGGCTCTATCGCGGCACTGACGGATTTCTCATCGATAGCCCGGGCGTCGCCGACTTTGGGCTCGGCCCGCTTGCTTGCGCGCAGCTCGCCGGGGCATTTGTCGACCTGGCGAGTCGGCGCTGTCGCTTTCGTGACTGCCGCCATCTGGAAGAGCCCGACTGCGAAGTTCGGCGAGCCGTGGACGGCGGCCAGATCGCGCAGAGCCGGTATGACTCGTATTGCAAGCTGTTGGCTGAATCGCCCTAGCAAGCTTGCGCAGAGGCGCGCTCCGAAAGGGACCCTGTCGCCGGAAGAGTATCTGGCGAACGTGGAGATTCGGTGAAGCACACGGCCATTGCGGCGATGCTCCTGGTATGCGTGTCGCTCTCCGCTTGTGCGATACCGTCGGTCGCTCGGCGCGACCCCGGAACGCTGGTGGTGCTCGAGGCGGGCGATGCCAATACGATGAACCCGCTCTTTGCCAACAACGAACCGAGTTTTCTCTACTACGGACTCGTGCTCGATTCGCTCGCCAACGTCGGCCCCAACTTCACGATGATTCCGTGGCTTGCAACCTCGTGGACATCGACCCCCGATCGCCTGCACTGGACGGTCCAGCTTCGGCACGGGGTGAGGTGGTCGGACGGCGCGCCGTTTACCTCGAAGGACGTCGTCTGGACCTGGCACGCGATGCTCGATCCCAAGACCGGCTATCCCTATGCCGGACAGTTCAACTACATCAAAAACGTTCGCGCGCTCGGGCCCTATGCCGTGCAGTTCGACCTCTCGCATACCAATGCGCTCTTCGTCAGCGGTGCCCTAGACTCGCCGATCCTCCCCTACCACATCTTGGGAAAGACCCCCGATGCGCAACTCCGGACCTCCCCCTTTGGTCAACATCCGATCGGCACGGGGCCGTATATGCTCGAGCGTTGGAACCACGATGCGGAGGCGATCTTCGTCGCCAATCCCCATTGGTGGCACGGGCCGGTCAAGATCAAACGCTTGGAGTTTCGCGTCGTCCTCGATCCCAACGCACGCGACCAAGCGATGGAGAACGGTTCGGCCGACCTTTACGACAGCATGGGAAGCAACGACTACGTCACGCTGCGCAAACAAGCGCCGCAACTGCGTTTCGTGCATCTGCCCGATCTGTACACCTGGTTCATCATGGTCAATCTGCGCACACCGGGACTGCGCAACGAGCGCGTGCGCCAGGCGATGATGTATGGTTGGGACCGGCAGGCGGTCATCAGCGGCCTGCTGCATAAGGATGCGATCGAAGCCACCGGTATCGTGCCGGTGGCCCTGCACTACTGGTACGACCCCAACGTGCGCCATTACGCCTACGACCCTGCAAAGGCACGAGCGCTGCTCGATGCCGACGGCTGGCGCGTTGGGCGCGACGGCATTCGCAGCAAGGACGGCGTGCGGCTGGACTACACGCTGTTAGCGTCAACGGGCAGCCATACGATCATCGATGTCTGTCAAGAGTTTCAATCCGATATGCGCGCGCTCGGCATCCGCATTCACGTCAAAGAACTCGACTATGCGACCTTCATCGCCGATTCCAGCGACCTGCACTACCAACTGGCGTTTACCGGTTGGGGCGGCGTCACCGACCCGGACGAGTTCACCTTCTTCGACTCCTCGCAGATCGTGCCGATCGGAAACAACGAGACCGCCTACTCGAATCCTACGGTCGATCACGATCTCCAGATGGGACTGCGCACCATCACGCCGGCTAAGCGCCGACCATACTACAACCAGATGCAGGCGATTACGGCCAGACAGCTCCCCGTGCTGTGGGGCTACTACACGTACTTTCGCGCGGCCTACGTGCCTGCGTTACATATCGACCGTCAGGCGGCGCTACCGGATCTCTACTTTTGGTACGATGTCTGGAACTGGCGGCTCGACCGATGATCGCCTACGCCGCTCGGCGCATTCTCGGGTCGATCCCGCTGCTCTTGGTGATCACGATCATCTCGTATGCGCTGATGGGCCTCTCTCCCGGCGGCCCGGCGGCGATTCTCGGCCAGTCGGCGCGCGGCATGACACCGATCCAACGCGAGCATCTCATCGCGCTCTTGGGGTTGAATCGGCCGTGGTACGTCCAGTACTTCTACTGGCTCCAGAACCTCGTACTGCACGGTTCGCTCGGCTACTCCTACGTTGACAGCCGTCCGGTCATCGCCAAGATCCTCGGCAAACTTCCGGTGACGCTCGAGTTGATCGGCCTCTCCACGCTGCTCACGCTAGCGATTGCGATCCCTACCGGCGTCTACGCCGCGGTGAAACGCGGCCGGGCCTTCGATGAGATCGTCACGACCCTCGCGTTCGTGGCCTACGGCATGCCGGTCTTTTGGCTCGGCATCCTGCTGATCGATGTCTTTGCGGTGCACTTGCGCTGGTTTCCGCTCTCGGGCATCTCCTCGCTTGGACAATCGCATAACCTGCTGGATCGCCTCGACCACCTGGTGCTTCCGGTGGTGACGCTCTCAACCGTGAGCTTTGCCTCGTGGATGCGTTACCAGCGCAGTGCGACGATCGAGGTTCTCGGAGCGCCATTCGTGCGCACCGCGCACGCCAAGGGATTGACGAATTGGACCGTCATCGTGAAACACACTCTTCGCAATGCGCTGCTGCCGACGATCACGTTGCTCGGCTTGAGCCTACCCTCGCTGATCGGCGGAGCCTACTTTATTGAGTACGTCTTCTCGCTTCCCGGGATGGGCTACCTGGGTGTGACGTCAGTCTTCGCACGCGATTACCCCACGGTCATGGGTATCACGCTCATCTCTGCCGTGTTGGTCGTTGCCGGCAATCTTCTTGCAGATATCGCATATGCGGCCGTCGATCCACGGATACGGTACGACTGATGCGACGATTTCTTCGACGCTTTACCTACGAGCGATCCGCAGTGGCCGGCCTCGTCTTAGCCATTGCGATCATCCTTGCCGCCCTGTTTGGTCCGCTGCTTTGGCGCGTCTCACCGATTGCGATCAACCATGCCTTGCTCGGCGATCCACAGCCGCCCTCACTTGTTCATCCGCTAGGGACCGATATGCTCGGTCGCGATGAGCTCTCTCGAGCGCTCTACGGCGCGCGCATCTCGCTACTTATCGGCTTCACGGCGATGATCATCGCGATCACGTTCGGCACCGTCTATGGTGCGATCTCGGGTGCTGCGGGCGGTTGGTTGGATTCCGTGATGATGCGCACCGTCGATGCCATGCTCTCCTTCCCATCCTTCTTCCTCATCATCACCGTCGAGGCGCTGACCAACTCGTTTGAACTGGGCATGATGATCCTCATCATCGGGTTGCTCTCATGGATGGGCGTGGCGCGGCTTGTACGCGCAGAGGTGATGTCCTTACGTGAGCGCGACTTTATCGAGGCCGCGCGTGCGATTGGCGCCGGGCCGACACGCATCTTGCTGCGTCACCTCATCCCCAACGCCTTGGCCCCGGTCGTGGTGGCGGCGACGCTTGCGATCGGTGATAACATCCTGATCGCAGCCGGACTCTCGTTTCTCGGACTCGGGGTGCAAGTGCCCACGCCGTCGTGGGGCGGCATGCTTCAGGACGCCTTGAGCCCGGCCGTGCAGAACTCGCCCTGGCTTATCGTGACGCCGGGGATATTGATCGTCTTGACGTTGTTGGCCTTCAGCCTGCTGGGCGAGGGGTTACGCGTGGCGCTCGATCAATCGATCGTTCAAGTCGGTGTGGCGGGCGTCGATGTAGAGCCGGTCGCCAATGCGGCGACGGCCTGATGCGAGTACGCTTGCCGGAGATGTGACGCACCGCGATCAAGGGATCATGGGTGCCGCTCGTCCCACTGGAGCCACAGACCCTCGGTGACCGGAGCGTGCAACGCGGCCTGAATCAGAATGGGTGGGGAGTTCCACGTATACGCGATCGGGCTAATCCAGCTCCCGATGCCGACGATGTGCCATCCTGCTTCATAGCGCAATGCCAGGGTACGCTGCCCGGGCGTCCAGCGACGGGTGAGCGCCGATCGCGCCACGTCACCGAGCGCCCAGCCGAACAGCATCGACGGAAGACCGCCGCGAATGAACGGTTGCACGACGGGATCGCCTTCAAGCGCAGGATTCCGATGTGTCCCGGCAGCGGTAATAAGGCCGTCCGCAACTGCAGCCGCTACGTCGGTGAGAAACGCCGCCCGTTCGCGCGGATTACGCGGGAGTAGGTGAATCGGGCCGCAAAAAAGCCGGTGCGCGCATGGTGCGTACGCCGGCTTTTTGAGCGGCAGCAAGGGGCACCTCAGAGCCGACGGCGTCGGGAGATGTTTAGGGACGGGCGCCGTGAGTACGGCAAGGACGATGAACAGCACGTTAAAGTATCGTCTTGAACCCTCGGAGAACGCATCTGCGGTCGTGTGCGATGCGCTCTTCTGCCTCACGCCCAATGTGGTGCACCGCGAAGGACTCGAACCTTCAACCAATTGATTAAGAGTCAACTGCTCTACCATTGAGCTAGCGGTGCATGCGCACGACGGTCACTTGGGGATGCGACGGCTTCGGACGCAGGTCCTTCTCCTCACATCCCCTGAAACGCTCTGCGCCCTCCGGGACTCGAACCCGGGACCAACGGATTAAAAGTCCGCTGCTCTACCGACTGAGCTAAAGGCGCTCGCAGCCTCCCAGAGTCTACCTGTGCAATGCTCATTTGACAACCCAAGAGGTAGGGGCGGGCGAAGCGCATAAGGTGCTGACTCGATGTCGCGTGCCGGCCGTCACCACGCTCCGACCGCAACTCTCGGCGATATCCTTCGCCGAAATGCTGCGCTACGGCCGCACGTCGAGGCGGTGACCGACGGCACCAAACGCTTGAGTTGGCGTGAACTTTTTGCCTGCGCCGATCGCGCGGCGCAGCGTCTAGCCTCCTACGGCATGGAACCAGGCGAGCGCATCGTTGTGGCGTTGCCCAATAGCCTCGAAGGACTGCTCCTCTACTGGGCTTGTGCGCTCGGCGGCGTGATCTTCGTCGGGGCAAGCCCGCGGCTCGGACGCGATGATCTTCGTGGGATCATCACCCACTGCGGCGCGAAGATGCTCTTCCTGCCTACCACCGCGCGTATCGCAGAACTCGAGCTGCGCGGTATGCGCTGCGTACCGGTGGACGACGATCCTACGGGCTTCTTTACGGCCGGCGACTTGCCAACCGAAGACGACGACCGCAACAGGATGCTGGACGCCGATGCCACCTTTACGATCGGCTATACATCGGGGACGCTCGGTCCGGCCAAGGGCGCCATTCTCTCCCATGGCAACCTCTTGTGGAATGCGGCCCGCGTCGGCGATATTCTGCGGCTGGTGGAGAGCGACGTGGTCTTGCTCACGGTGCCCATCACGCATATCTTCGGCTTGTCAGCCGGGGTATTGGCGGCCGCGATGGCCGGCGCACGCACCGTGCTCGTCCGCGACCATGCGGCGGGCCCGGCGCTGGATCTCTGCGAGTGGGAGGGCGTGACGGTGCATCATGGGACGCCGACGATGTTCGTCCTCGAACTCGCGGCGCAGGCACGAGTCCCGCGCGATCTGTCGTCGTTGCGGACCGGCATCGTAGCGGCGGCTCCCGTCTCACCGGAGCTTATCGATGCGATTCGCTCCGAGCTGAACTGCGATGTCCAGATCGCCTGGGGCCTGACGGAGACGGCGCCCGCTGTGACGATGACGCGCTTCGACGATCCGCCGGAGGCACGGCGCAGCAGCGTCGGGCGACCGCTTCCCGACGCAGTGCTACGCATTGAACCGGTGGCGGAAGACATTACCTATGGCGAGATCTTGGTCAAGAGCCCCGGTGTCTTCGGCGGATACTTTGGTGACGCGCAGCGTACCTGCGAGGCGTTTACCCACGACGGCTGGTTTCGGACGGGCGATCTAGGATGGATCGATGATGAGGGGTTTCTTCATCTTGCCGGACGCGCCAAAGAGATCATCATCCGAGGCGGTCTCCATGTCTTCCCTGAAGAGGTCGAGGGACTGATCCGAACGCTGCCCTGGATCGAGGCTGTCGCGGTTGTCGGGATTCCAGACCCGGTGCTCGGCGAACGTACCTGCGCTTGCGTCGTCCTGTGCAGCGACGCACCGGCTCCCGAGGATACCGGCGCAGCCGTACGCAGCGTCGTCGGGGAACGCCTAGCGGACTTTAAAGTGCCGGACGCGGTACTTCGGGTCCCGGAGTTACCGCGTTCCGTCGGCGGCAAGGTCCTGCGCCGGGTCCTCCGGGAAGACGCCATCGCGCGCCTGGCGGCAAGCTAGCGCGAGGAACTCATCGATCGGCATCGCTTCGGCGAAGAGGTGGCCCTGTCCGCGCCGGCACCCGCGTGCCAGAAAGAAGTCGCGCTGTGCCGGTGTTTCGACGCCCTCTGCCGTAATGTCGAGCGCAAGCCCTGCGGCCAGAGAGACGATCGCTCCGGCAATCAAGCCGGGCTGCTCGCCCGCCGTCTCATCGGGCATGAACGAGCGATCGACCTTGATGCCGTCGATGCGCAGGCGCGCCAGATATCCGAGCGACGAGTAGCCTGTGCCGAAGTCGTCGATCGTTACGCGGACCCCGAGCGACTTCAAGGCATCGAGTTCGCCGCGGGGTGCCGCTGCATTCTGCATGAGGGCGGTCTCGGTTACTTCAAGATCGAGGGCGGCGGCCGGAAGCTCGTGGCGCTCCAGCGCACGACGCACCGATTCGAAGAGCTGCCCGTTGAGCTGGTGCGGCGAGACATTGACGGAGATCGGATAGGTTAGCGTCGTCGCCTGGCGGAGCTGGACGTAAAACGCCAGAGCGCGGTCGAGAACCCACTGCCCGAGCGCCACGATGATGCCCGTGTCTTCTGCGAGGGGAATGAAGGTGTCCGGTAGGACCAACCCGCGCGTGGGATGCTGCCAACGAACCAGGATCTCAACCCCCACGATCTCTCGCGTCTGCATATCCACGATCGGTTGCGCATAGAGCCGAAGCTCCTCATCACGGAGTGCGCGGCGCAGATCGTTCTCCAAAACGAATGCATCCAACGGGCGTCCGCTGGTGCTAGGGTCGGCCAAACTCCAACAATCGCGACCGCGGCGCTTGCCGTCAAAGAGCGCGATGTCGGCTTGGCGTACAAGGGTGTCGCCGTCAAGGGCGTGGTCCGGGAAGAGCGCGATGCCGATGCAGCCGGTGACGACGAACTCGCGACCCTCCAGTCGACACGGTTGGCGTATCGCGGCAAGGACCTTCTCTGCGACGGCTACTGCGTCGCTGGCACGCTCGATCGCCGGCAGGAGCACCACAAACTCGTCACCGCCCATGCGTGCGATCGTATCTCCGGCGCGTACGCAACCCGCAAGGCGCGTACCCAGCTCGCGCAGGATCTCATCGCCGGCCCGATGACCCAGCGAATCATTGATGGACTTGAAGCGATCGAGGTCGAGAAACAACACGGCGGCCATGCGCCGGTCGCGCTCGGCTTGCGAGAGCGCCATGGCCAACCGATCATTGAGCAGGCGTCGGTTCGGTAAGCCCGTCAGCGGATCGTGGTAGGCCAGATACGCGATCCGAGCGGCTGCCGCTTTCCGCTCGGTCATGTCGACCAGGGTGCCGACGCCCCCTACGGTGCGGCCGGCTTCTCGCAACGCCAGCAGATGGCAGGAGACGTCGCGTTCGCTTCCGTCAGCTCGGACGATACGCCCCTCGAAGCGCTGCTCCGCCACCTGACCATCGAGGAGGATGGTCGCCGCACGCTTGGCATCAAAGGTGCTGGATGAAGCAAAGACCTGGCTAAAGGTCATGCCGTGCAGTTCGGGTGCGCCGTACCCGCTCAGCTCGCTGAGTCGTCCGTTGACCAAGGTGAATTTGCCCGACGGGTCGAGCGCGAAGACCGCCTCGCTGATGGTGTCAAGAACGTCTTTAAGGAATGCATTGGTTTTTTCGAGTGACTTCTCGCTACGATGTCGACGCGTGACGTCCATAGCCACCGACATCACATAGACCTGGGAGCAGCCCTCAAGCAGCATCGGGCGCTTGATGATGTGCAGCCTGCGAAGTGCGCCGGAACAATCGGTAACGTCACGCTCGCCGACGTGAGAGCGGCGCGTTCCAATGACCTGCGCGTCCTCCGCAAGCTCGGTTTGCGCCTCGGCGAGTGATGTGGTGAAATCCCGGATGCTGCTGCCGGTCATCTGTTCAACCGTAGTGCCGTAGAAATCAGCCAGCGACTGACTGACCAAGACAAACCGGCCGTGCTCGTCCCGAATTTGCAGGTAGGTCGGGGAGAGATCGACAAGCTTGCGCAGTAAGGATGAAACGATCTCCTCGCCCGGCCCAAGTGCTTGCGGCTCGCGCGGGAACATGCGGTTGATCGTCGCCGGCAGTTGAGCCAGATCGTCGTAGAGGAGGACCTCTCGAGCGCGCAGCTGCGTGGCTAGGATGACCGTCGTCGACTCGATTGACTCGGCCAGCAGCCCGACGGGAACTCCAGCGCTCGAAATCGCTTCCGTCAACTCAGCGCTGGGAACGGTGGGTCGTCCGTAGAGAACGACATCGAGATCGATCGGCAGCGCGCGCTCCAAGCCGACGACCGTTGCGAAACTCGGGTCCAGAGCTGCCGAAACGGTATCGACCTGAGCTTGGGTGCCGATCACGCCGACCCGGATAGCATTCATGAGGAGCCGGTCCGAAGGGCTCCGTACAGCACCTCGGGATAGGTTGCAAGCAGTTGCTCCGGGGAGAGAGGCTGTGCGTACAGAAACCCTTGCGCGAAACGACATCCAGCCTGTTTGAGGAGCAGGCGCTGACGCTCGCTCTCCACGCCCTCCGCCACGACGCGCACATCGTATGCCTCGGCGAGCGCGAGTAAGGTTTTGACGATCGGTTCGCTGGCAAGCTCGCCGTCGTCTCCGGCTACGAACGAGCGATCGATCTTGATCCAGTCGATGCGAAATTGTTGTAGATAGCTCAATGAAGAGTAGCCGGTGCCGAAGTCGTCGATACAGATCTGAATCCCGTGTTCGCGCAGGGCTTCCAGCACGGAAGTTGCACGCGGCCCGGTCTCTAGGACGACGTGCTCGGTAATCTCCAAGACCAACGCGCCCGGATCGACGCCGTGCCGAGCGATGGTGGCCAGAACTCGGCGCGTGAAGTCGCCGTCGATCAGTTCAGCCGCCGAGATATTCACATGCATCGCACATGGCTGGGCGCCGCCGCGCTCCTTCCACGCCGCAACCTGCGCACAGGCGCTCTCAAGAACGAACGATCCCACCGACGATGCCAACCCGATCTGCTCCGCGAGCATGATGAAGTCGACGGGTGAGATGACGCCTTGGGTCGGGTGGTCCCAGCGCAGCAGCGCCTCGCAGGCGACGCAGCGCCCGTCGACGATGTCGAGAATCGGCTGATAGAGCAACCGGAGTTCGCGCCGTTCCACGGCGGAGCGCAGGTCGGAGGCAAGTTGGATACGCCGCGCTGCCCGCGCGTGCATTCGAGAATCAAAGATCGCGTACCGCGTACCGCCTTGGCTCTTGGCTTGCTGCATGGCGATCTCAGCGTCGCGCAGGACATCGGTAGCACGCTCGTACCCCGAGGACCCAACGGCCACGCCGAGGCTCGCTCCCACATAGATGGAGCGGCCATCCAGTTCGATCGACTTGCCAAGCGCGCTGACGACGCGTCGTGCTAGCTGCTCGACTCGTACGATGTCTGCAAGTGAACGGATGAGGATGGCAAACTCATCGCCGCCTAGCCGAGCGACCACGTCGTCGCTATCGACCACGGCGCGCAAACGATCCGCCACCCGAGCCAAGACCATATCGCCGGCCCCGTGGCCGAGACTATCGTTGACGTCCTTAAAGTGATCTAAGTTGATAAAAATGACGGCGAACACGGCATCCAGCGCGGCAGTGGTCTCGCCGAAGCGTTGATTGAGTATCTCCTCGAACCGATACCGGTTCGGTAGGCTTGTGAGGGCATCATGGGTTTGATCGTACCGCCGTTGCCGCTCGCTCTGATGCAACGCTGTGACGTCGCGAGCCATGCATATTCCATAGAGCGATCCACCCCCGGCGTCTTCGACGAGCGAGACCGTTGCATCAACCCACGTTTCCACGCCTGACGGACGTAGCCCGTGATACGAAAACTCGAACGAATCACATGTGCCGGCCATTAAGGCTGCGAACTGCTCGCCGCGACCCTCGAGAAGGGCGTTGTTCCGGGGGAAGAGTTCGCGAAAGACGCCGTTGGCGTCGAGCACCGCTCCCCGGCGATCCAAGATCGCGATACCGAGGGCGGCACGATCGAAGACTGCACGGAATTGGGCCTCCGAGAGCCGTAGCGCCTCCTCCGCACGGCGTCGAGCGAGTTCGGCAACAAGGCGTTCTGACTCTCGTTGCGACTCGGCGAGCATGCGGCGCGCCCGTGCTGAAAAGAGCGCCGCGAGCAAGACGAGGAGCGATCCGGCGAGCAGTATCCCAAGCAGTATGGCGACGAACGTGAGGCGAGCGCGCAGGCGCAGGAGCGCTTCGCGGTGCGCGAGATTGAGCGTGAGGGCCGTTTGCAGCGCCGAGGCTTCCAGGATGGTCTTGCGCCGAGCAAGGACGGCGGTAGCATGCAGCGCTGCATAGCTGATGGTCGGGTGCGTTTCATAGAGGACGTGGCGTTGTAGCTGGTGGGCGAAGCGTGTGCCGGCCGCCGTATACGCGTGACCGTCCCGCAGGATCTGCGCCAACTCGGCGGCTCGCGACGGGATCTCGCTGCGCATGGTCGCGAGGACCGCATCGATGTCATCGATGGAGAGATCGAAGCTGCCTTTGATCGCCTCGATCAAGCCGGCGAGGCGAAGGCGTTCGTGCAGCGTGAGGGGCTTGGCTGATGCTTGCGCAGCCAGCTCGAGCGCGCGTCCAAGGTAATCAAGCGACCGAGGCGCAGCGACAAAGAGCGAGTCTGAGAGTCTCTGCGCGTTGTGGTTCGGGTCGTAGGTGAGTCCGCTCTCGTCTTCGAGATGATCGATCGCGGACTCCAGCGACCGGATGACCTTCGTGGCGGCGGCAGCGGTGCGCGCTCGCGAGGCGGCGGTCCACAGAGCCTCGCTCTTGGCGACCTTGCCGGCGAACTTCGGGAATCTGGGGCGATGTTGCTCGGCTGTCGTGTGCAACGAGCGCATGGCTGCCGCCGCAGCGCTCGCCGCAGTGGCGGCGGATGGTCGCCCGAGGGCACCTCTGTAGCGATCCAGCCCGCGGATCGCGCCGACCGTACGCATGAGCAGTCCGAGGGAGACGCGCTCTTGCGCCAGCGCCGCCTGGTCCAGTCCCGCCTGTGCGTTCAGGCGCGGGAGAAACCAGCCCAGAGTCGCCAATGCCGCCAGGGCGAGCAGCGCGACGACTGAGGCGACCGCAATGCGCAGGCGTTGGGGGCTATGCATCGCGGCCACCTTCGTGCCTCCTTGCCGTCTTTACTCCGTTTTTACGGTCGCGTGAATCCTTCGAGGGGAGTTGGGGTGACTGACGGGGGTCGAACCCGCGACCTCATGAGTCACAGTCATGCGCTCTAACCAACTGAGCTACAGTCACCGCGTGTGTCGGAGGCGGACGTTTTGTTGTATGGAGATACGCGCCCGGAGGGACTCGAACCCCCATCTTCGAGTTTAGAAGACTCGTGCCTTATCCTGTTAGACTACGGGCGCACCTCAGGCACCTTCAACGCGCTTGGGTCGCCTTGGTACCCTGGCCAGCATACCACTCCCTGCCGCCGCGGACGAGCGGTCATATCGGGACGACAGGATTTGAACCTGCGACTTCTTGCTCCCAAAGCAAGCGCTCTACCAAGCTGAGCTACGTCCCGGGCGCTCAAAGATTAGCAACGACGGTCCGCACTCCTGCGCACGACACTAGCAGGTCGCGGGAAAAGGCCCGCACATCTCTCGCACCCCGCTTTGGGTCGCTTTCGTCGTCGCTCGTTGCTGAAATGACGCGGTCATTCTGCGCTCCTCGCTCCTCGAAACCGCCTCAAAACCACGGCGCGATAGCCGCACCAGCCTTTTTCCGCGACCTGCTAGAACCAGAGATGGTGAAACCCGATCGAGCGACTCGGGTCGGCGACGGCGGTTCCTGCGAGCAGCCGGGTGGTCTGTACGTCCAACCCTAAACGCAGGGCCGTCGACGCAACGCGCGTATTGGCGCTCGGAACCAACATGGTGCACCAGGCGGCCGCGTAGGTAGCGGCGAGCGTTGCCAGACCGAACCCCAGGAGCTGCACCGCGTAGGCGGAGGAGACGATCACCTGTGGGCCGAGTCGGCCGCTTGGCCAGACGTAGGTGTAACCCACCGCTTCGCCGTCCAGCTCGAAGAGCGTGCCGGTAGCGCGCCCGGCGAAGTATGCGTGTTGATCGGCGACGGCGTAACCGCGCACCTCACGATCCAGCGCATCGAGAACCCCGCCATGTGCGAGCGCGTCGATCGTTGCCGTGCGAAAACGGTAGGTGCCGACCGCCATCTTTGCCAGGGTCTCCATGCGCGGGAGGGTCCCGGCAAGATCCAGGATGGGGGTGTGAACGGCGTCGCCGCGCCGCGCTGCAAAGCCCAGGCCGGCGTACTGTGCGGCGCCGACACACCCCATGAGCGACAGCGAAGCGTCACCTGTCGCTGCGGCCAGCAGTTTCGTTCCCAGACCGCGGCGACGAAAACCGGGTTCGACAAAGAGCTCGCTGACGTAGCGCTCGTCGGGTGAGCCCGTGAGGAACGCGCTCCCAACGACGCCGCCCTCGTCGCGGGCCACCCAAGCGCCACCGGGCGATTCCTGCGCTAATGTGTGGTAGAGCGCGCGGCCCTCCTCGCGGCCTTCGCGACGTAGTGCAAGCTGGGCGATCTCGTGGTCCAGCGCTCGCGCGATCAACGGGCCGTTCATCGAGCCTGCATGGCGGCGATCACGGCCTGCGTTGCCCGGCGACGATGGCTGATGGCGTTCTTCTGCGCTGCCGAGAGCTGCGCAAACGTTGCAGTCGTTCCGTCGGCGCAGAAAATGGGGTCGTATCCGAAACCACCGGAGCCCTCCTCTCGCATGACAATATGTCCGCTCACCTCGCCGCGTCCAACGTGCCGGGTGCCGTCGAGATCGATCAGCAGCATGGTGCAGACAAAGCGTGCGTGACGCTGCGGCAAAGGCACTCCATCGAGCTTGGCGAGCAGGAAGGCACGTCGCTGCTGCCAGGTGATGGAGCTTCCGCCGAAGCGTGCCGAGAGCACGCCCGGGCGCCCCGCGAGAGCGTCGACCTCTAAGCCGGAGTCATCCGCCAAAACCGCCGCAGGGCGATTGCAACGGTAGAGCTGCCGGTAGAGTGCCTGTGCTTTCAGGCGGGCGTTGGCTTCGTAGCTCTCGTCTCCCTCGACGACATCGTCGTAGCAGGGATCAGTGCGCAGCACATAGCCGGCGTCGGCCCAGATCGCCTGCAGCTCGTCGAGCTTGCCGGCATTCTTCGTGGCAACGCAGATGTTCAATCGTCGAGTCGCAGCACGGCCATGAATGCTTCCTGCGGGAGCTCCACCTTGCCGACGCGTTTCATGCGCTCCTTACCGACCTTCTGCTTCTCTAAGAGCTTGCGTTTACGCGTAATATCTCCGCCGTAACACTTTGCCAAGACGTTCTTACGAATCGCACTGACGGTTTCACGCGCGACGACCTTGCCGCCGATGGCGGCTTGAATCGGAACCTCAAACATCTGTCGCGGGATGAGTTCTTTGAGTTTCTCTGCGAGCGCTCGTCCACGATGAGCCGCCTTCTCGCGAGCGACGATGAATGAAAGAGCATCGACCGGCTCCCCGTTGAGCAGAATCTCCAGCTTGACGAGATCTCCCTCACGGTAGCCGATAACCTCGTAATCGAGCGATGCATAACCCTTGGTTCGCGACTTCAACGCGTCAAAGAAGTCGACGATCACCTCGACCAACGGCATTTCGTAGGTCAGAATCACTCGACCGTCGTGGAGATACTCCATATTGGCAAGCGTACCGCGGCGTGACTGGGTAAGGTCCATGATCGCCCCGACGTACTCCGGCGGGGTAATGATCGTCGATTTCACGTAGGGCTCTTCAATGCTGCGGATATAGGTCATCGCAGGCAACTTCGAGGGATTGTCGATCGTTTCAATGGCTCCGTCCGTCTTCGTGACGCGGAAGACCACCGACGGCGACGTTGCGATGAGATCGAGATTATAGTCGCGCTCCAGGCGTTCTTGTACGATCTCCATGTGGAGTAAGCCCAGAAATCCGCATCGAAATCCGAAACCTAAAGCAACGGAACTCTCGGGCTCGTAGACCAGTGCTGCATCGTTGAGTTTGAGCTTTTCGAGAGCATCGCGCAAATCACCGTATTCATCGCCGTCGTTGGGGTAGAGGCCGCAGTAGACCATCGGCACCGCCCGGCGATAACCGGGCAGCGGAACGTGCGCCGGTTTGGCGGCTTCGGTGATCGTATCGCCGACGTCGATGTCCCCGAGCGACTTGACGTTTGCGATGATATAGCCGACGTCACCGAGCTCCAAGCGGTCTACAGGGCGCATCTGTGGGGCGAACTTCCCGACCTCCGTGCACTCGTAAACGCGTTCGTGCGCCATCGACATGAACTTCGTTCCGGGACGCAACTGCCCGTCGACCACTCGCACGTACGATACGACGCCGCGATACGGGTCGAACTGGGCGTTGAAGACGAGTGCGCGTAGATGCTCCCGGTGGCCTCTTGGCGGCGGCACGCGCGCGACGATGGCTTCTAAGACGTCTTCGATGCCGATGCCGTTCTTGGCACTGGCCAGGATGCACTCGTTGCGTTCCATGACGAGGAGCTCTTCGATCTCGCCCATCACGCGGTCGGGATCTGCCGCCGGCAGATCGATCTTGTTGATGACCGGAATGATCGTCAGACCGTGCTCGAGCGCCAGGTGGTAGTTAGCCAGAGTCTGGGCTTCGATTCCCTGCGCGGCATCGATGATGAGGACGGCTCCCTCACAGGCCGCAAGCGAACGCGATACCTCGTATGAGAAATCAACGTGTCCCGGAGTATCGATCAGATTGAGTGCGTACGTCTTGCCGTCTTGGGCGAGGTAGTCCAGCGTGACCGGGTGCATCTTGATCGTGATGCCGCGCTCGCGTTCCAAATCCATTGCGTCGAGAACCTGATCTTCCATCTCTCTTAAGGCAATCGTTTTGGTGACTTCAAGCAGCCGATCCGAAAGCGTCGTCTTCCCATGATCGATGTGAGCGATGATGCAGAAATTTCGCACCTGCTGCATGACCGTGAGGCGGTGAGGGTCAACGTGAATCTGCGACATGTCTACGCGCCCTTAACAGACGTTAAAAGACGCGAAAACAGACGTTGCCGGCAACGCTTGCGAGCCCGGGCTGTACTACGAATTGCAACAACAGAATGAGGACGAGGAAGGACCAATCCAAGCCACCCCCGGCAGGAAGAACGCGACGTAGCGGTGTCAGGACCGGTTCGACCAGCATCGCCAGGTAGACGGTCCAGCGGCCGCGCAAGTCCGGGATCCACGATACCACGGCATAGACCAGCAGAATGATCGTGTAAATGAAAACGAACTTGGAGCAGATCTCCGTTAGGAGACAGAGGGCTTCGTTCACGCTTGGTTACTTCTCACGTCTGTCTCCTTCTACGGAAGGGATGCAACAACATTTGACGGGATTCCGTGCAGGTAGGGCGCGGGATTGATGGGGACGCCGTCGAGCATCACCTGATAGTGCAGGTGCGGACCGGTGGCAAAACCGCTCTCGCCGACGTAAGCGATCTCCTCGCCTTTATAGACGCGTTCGCCCGGATGCACTGCGAGGCGCGAGAGATGAGCGTACCAGGTTTGATAGCCGTTGCCGTGATCGATGACGATCTTGCGGCCGTATCCGCCGTCCCAACCGGCAGCGACCACCGTGCCTGCGGCCGCAGCCCGCACCGGTGTGCCGTAGTCGGCGGCCAGATCCAAACCTTCGTGGAACTCCACATCCGGATAGGTTCGATAACAGAAGCAGCCGGTGATGATCGATCCGGGGACCGGATCGATGGACGGAATATCGGCGACTAGCCGCGCTTCGGCAAGCTCGCTCAGGTGCGTGATGTTTAAGACCTTCATGGCGAGCTGTTGTAGGGCGAGGGTCTGCGATGTTGTGGCGGCCGAGGCCGTTGCAAGGGTGCGAAGCGTTGCCTGGACGGTCCGCATGGAGACGCGCTTGGGCGGTGCCGCCGTGCGTCGTGGGTGCGTCTTCGGGATGGCCAGCGGCACATGCACGCCGATAAGTTGCTCGATCCGCACGTTCTCCTGCTGGACACGCCGCAGTTCGGCTCGAAGCCGCACCGTCTGACCGTCGATCTTTTGCACCGTCGAGCGAACTCTCTGCGTCTGCGCGCGCAGTGAGGCGACTCGGGCATACGAGCGCAACGTCGAGATCGTCGCCAGGCCCATCGAGCCGAGCAAGAGCAGGACTACTGCCGAGACGGCACCGACGATCTGATACCGGTGCAGGTCAAAGCGATGGACGCTTTCACCACGATGCGGCACGATCTTGATGTGATAGCGTTTGTCGATCATGAAGTTGCCTCACGAGCCAGGGAGATGGCTCGTCGTTCTTCGTCCGAGGCCGCAGCCGCCGGCTCGAAGTTCTGCACCGCCTTGCCGTACGTGCGGGTCTCCGTCCGTGAGTAGAGGCTGGTCAGGACGACGCCGTCGCCGCTGCGATTGAGCAAGGCCAGTGCGTAGGAGAGATCCGACCCGGTATCATCGTAGGCATCGTAGCGGACGAAGCCGATCCGAGAGAGGTCTCCTCGTGCGAATGCCTCAAGCGTGCTCAGGCGGTTCTCCAATGCCTGAGCGGCCTTCTGGGAGGCGGCCAGTCCCTGCTCGACTGCGACCAGGCGGCCGGTGAGTGGGCCGGCTCCGCCGCCGAGGGCTTCGTCGTGAGCCCGAAGCTCGTTGTGTACGCGTGCTAGAGCCGGCCTCATCACCGCCAGATGATAGACGACGAGGACGATCAAGGCGAGCGCCAAGGCGGCGGCAGCGGCGCTATCGGTCGATAGGATCATCTCCACCTTACTTCTATGAGCGGACCACGGCGTAGCGGACCACGACGGGAGCCAGGTGGTTCGCGGCACCCGCAAGGGCTCGCTTACCGTTGCTTCCTTCCAGACCTGGCGGGGTTCACGAGGTTACGCCGCGCGAAGCCCGACTCCCATCATGGCTGCGCCATCATAGCACAGAGCCCGCTTGGGGACCTGCGTGAAGGCTAGGGGTGGTGATCCTGGCCTGAACATGGAGCACCCGCCGGCACGTCGAAGGCCCCGGCATGAGTGAGGTCACGATCAAGGTCCGCCAGAGTGGGCCGTATCTGGTCAAGGGACCGATCCTGGTGACCGATTGCGACGGGAATCCTTACACGGTCAGCGGCGAGAGCATCGCGCTCTGCCGCTGCGGAGGCTCGAAGATAAAACCCTTCTGCGACGGCTCGCACCGAGAGAATGGCTTCACTGCGACCGAGCGCGTAGTGCCGCCCAACGTCAAGTTCTAGTCATGCGCTCGTGCGTACGCTGCGGCGCGCTACTGCACAAGCGCCACACGACAGGCCTTACGATGAGTCTTGCCCCAAGATTCGCTACTGCTAACTCCAGGAAAGGACCCGCATCGATGCATTCGCCCACACGCCTTCGAATGGCTGCGTTACTGCTCGTGCTCCTCGCCCCGGTCGCCTGTTCCAAGGCCGGGACCTCAACGGGACCTCTGCCGAGCACGCTGCGCATCGGGATTCCGATCACTCCGACGCAGCTCAACCCGATCCTGACGCAGAACCAGATCGAGGCCTCGATTGACGGGCTGATGTTCTCCAAGCTCGTGACGATCACCAATCACGGGCGCGACATTCCAGACTTAGCGGCCGTGGTCCCAACCCTCAAGAATGGCGGCATCAGTAAGAACGGCCTGACGATCACCTACCACTTGCGCCACGGCGTCACCTGGCAAGATGGACGTCCCTTTACGAGCAAGGACGTGAAGTTCACCTGGCAAGCCATTATGAATCCCAATAATAACGTGGTCTCTCGTGAAGGCTACGATGTGGTGAAGTCGGTCTCTACGCCGAACAAGTACACGGTCGTCTTCCATATGAAAAAGATCTACCCGCCGGCGATCGATACGCTCTTTGCGGAGAGCGACTCACCGATGGGGATTCTCCCCGCGCATCTGCTCGCCAAGTATCCCAACCTCAACAACATTCCGTTCAACTCCGCTCCGATCGGAACGGGCCCATACACTTTCGTGCGCTGGATACGCGGGGATCGGATCGTTTTAGCTGCAAACACGCACTATTTTCTCGGCGCGCCCAAGATCAAACGGGTGACGTTGAAGATCATTCCCGACGGCAACACCATGGAATCGGAGATCCGTGCCCACGACATCAATCTCTCCTATGAGATCTCCGCGACGATGTACCACAATCTGGAGAGCGACCCGGCAGTCAAGCTCTACCTCGCAAAAGCGCCGTCATGGACGGCCGTCATGTTCAATACCAAGCGCCCGCCGCTCAACGACGTTGCCGTGCGTCGCGCCATCGCATTTGCCATCAACAAGCAACGAATCGTCAACGACAATACCTACGGGACGGCGACGGTCGCCATCGCCGACCAGACGCCCTTCTCCTGGGCCTACGATCCGGCGCTCAAGCCGATTCCGTACAACGTAGCACATGCCGACGCCTTGCTGCGCGGCGCGGGTTGGTTGCGTGGTCGCGGCGGAATCCGCATGAAGAACGGCAAGCCGCTTGCGTTACAGTTGGTCTACGGGCAGGGCAATCAACTCGCGCTCGACCTCGTCGTCGAGGTGCAATCCATGCTCAAGAAGGTCGGGATTCCCGTCCAACTCAAGAGTTACAACTATGCCATCCTCTATGAATCGGCACAGGCCGGCGGCATCCTCAACGGCGAGAAGTTCGACATGGCGCTCTATGCGTGGGTTGCCGGAACCGATCCCGACGACTCCTCGATGTGGACCTGCAGTATGGTCCCGCCCGCGGGGAACAATGTCTCGCAGTACTGTTCCAAGGCCATGGACGCAGCCCAGCGCTTGGCGCTCTCCACCTTTAATCGGAGCGTTCGCAAGCGCGCCTACGTCCGCATCCAACAACTGCTGCTCCGTGACGCACCGGCGGCGTTCTTGTACGATACGCCGATCCGCTACGCGCTCTCGCCGCAGCTACACAACTTTAAGCCCAACGGCATCAGCGAGGGCTGGAACGCTCAAGACTGGTACTTCTCCAACTCGCCGTAAGTGCGGCGGAGCGACTTTTCTCGTAGATGAACCGTGCGGTCGAGTAGCTAAAGCACTGCTCGACCGCACCTTCCCCACGCACATGTAAGGAGACTCGTGAGCACGACTGCGACGACCAAACCGGTTCCGATCACCGTGGCCCATGGCGACGGAATCGGCCCCGAGATCATGGATGCCACGCTGCGGATTATCACCGCCGCCGGAGCGCAACTGGCGATTGAGCCGATCGAAATCGGAGAAGCGGTGTATAAGCGCGGGTTGCAGAGCGGTATCGAGCCTGCGTCGTGGGAGTCGCTGCGGCGGGCACAGGTCTTCTTAAAGGCACCGATCACCACCCCGCAGGGCGGTGGATTCAAGAGCCTCAATGTCACGATTCGCAAGACTTTGGGGATGTATGCCAACGTTCGCCCATGCTCGTCGCTGCATCCGTTCGTCTCAACGAAGCACCCGAATATGGACATCGTGATCGTGCGCGAGAACGAAGAGGACGTCTACGGCGGCATCGAACATCGCCAGACCAACCAGGTCGCTCAATGCCTCAAGCTCATCTCGCGCCCGGGAAGCAAGCGCATCATTCGCTATGCTTTCGAGTATGCGCGCGTCAACAACCGCAAAAAAGTCACCTGTTTTACCAAAGATAACATCATGAAGATCACGGACGGCCTCTTTCATCGGACGTTCACCGAGATCGCGGCCGAGTATCCGCAGATCGAGAGCGAGCACTGGATCGTGGACATCGGCGCGGCCAAGATGGCCGATACGCCCGAAGCCTTCGACGTGATCGTCATGCCGAATCTCTACGGAGACGTGCTCTCCGATGTGGCCGCTCAGATCACGGGTTCCGTTGGACTCGCCGGGTCGGCGAACATCGGCGATCATTGCTCGATGTTCGAAGCGATCCACGGCTCGGCGCCGCGGCGTGCCGGGCAGAACCTGGCCAATCCGTCCGGGCTGCTGCACGGCGCACTCCTGATGCTGGTTCACATCGGTCAGAGTGACGCGGCGGAACGCGCCCATAACGCCTGGTTACGCACCATCGAAGACGGCGTCCATACCTACGATATCTACAAGGACGGCGTCTCAAAAAAGAAGGTCGGTACGGCCGAGTTCGCCGATGCGGTGATCGCACGACTCGGAGAGAAGCCGCAGGTGCTCAAGCCCGCTGCATACGCACGTGGAGTCTCCATGGATCTCTCGATGCGTAAGGCCGGGCCGGTGCCGCAGAAGCAACGCGTGGGCGTGGACATCTTCCTGGATGTGCCGGCCGGCAACCCCGATGCTCTCGGGGCTGCGCTGCAGCGCCTCCACGTTGCCGGGACACGGCTGACCACCATCAGCAACCGGGGCACGAAGGTGTGGCCGGACGGTAATCCCGACACCTATTGGAGCGACCACTGGTGCGCTCGCTTTGAAGGCGACGGCGGCACGTTTAGCGCCGCGCACACCATTGCGTTGCTGGAAGCCGTTTCGCGCGCCGGCTTCGACGCCATCAAGACGGAGGGACTCTACACGTTCAACGGGGAGAGAGGGTTTTCGCTAGCGCAGGGAGAGTAACGCTTTCGAGTACCGATGTTATCCGTCGTCGGCTTGTCGATTTCCACCATTTCTGGTATATTTCTAGAATGGCAGTAAGCATCAAAGACTCCGAAACCGGCAAGCTCGCGCGGGAGCTGGCACACGAGACGGGCGAAAGCATCACGTCCGCCGTTGGGCAGGCCGTTCGCGAACGCTTGGCCCGCGTACGCGCTCGCAAAGGTCGCCAAGCAGCGGTAGAGCGCGTTTTGGCTGCAGCTTGGAGCCTCCCGCGGCTAGACGCACGCTCTCCAGAACAGATTCTCGGCTATGACGAGCACGGGCTTCCCTCCTAGGAGCACGTAGTGGTTTTGGATTCTTCAGCCGTCGTCGCATTGCTGTTGAAAGAGCACGAGGCGGCGCGCTTTCTCGACGCGGTGCGTGCTGCCGGAGGGATCTGCATTGCGGCTCCCACGCTCTTGGAATGCGAAATGGTGGTCACGACTCTGCTGGGCGCGGAGGGACTCGTACGCCTGGATGAACTCATGATGGCGCTGGGCGCCGAAATACTGCCGTTCGGCGAGCGCGAACTTGCGGTTGCGCGCGTTGCGTTTCGCATGTATGGCAAGGGGCGGCATCCCGCCGCTTTGAATTTTGGCGATTGTTTCAGCTACGCGACCGCGATCACACGCGACGAACCGTTGCTCTGCAAAGGGAACGACTTCTCCCAAACCGATGTGCGCATTGCGTGAGCACTCACGCTGCCGCATTCTAACGGCACGGTACGAAGGGGCGTGACGATCTCCCAGCGGCGAGTTCGCGATCAGATCGTTCGCTACGCTGCTCGTCTTTGGAAGCGGGCTCTGGTGAGCGGCACGAGCGGAAACATCAGTGTCCGTCTCGAGGACGCGAACCTGCTGGTGACCCCCGCCGCCGCCGCCCTCGGCGATCTGGATCCGGGAGAACTGGTCGTCGTGAGCCCTGACGGACGCGTCATCGGCGAGGGAACGCCCAGCAGCGAGCTGCCGTTGCATCTGGCGACGTATCGCGTCCGGCCGGATGTGAGCGCTCTGATCCACACCCACCCAACGTACTGCGTGGTCTGGTCCAAGACGGGTGGGGTCTTCGCACGGGACACCGTCGGCGCGACGGAGACGCTGGGGCCCGTCGGATGGGCGCCCTACGAGAAGCCCGGCTCGCAAGAGCTGGCAGCGGCGGTCGCCGATGCCTTCGCAGGCGGCGTGAACAGCGTTCTCATGGAGCGCCACGGTCTCTGTGCCGTCGGTTCGAGCTTGGAGAGCGCCTTCGTGTTGACCGACTTGGCCGAGGAGGCCGCCAAGATCGCGTATCTCTGCCGAACGGCAGGGCTCGAGCAATAGATACTCTTTTAGAATCGGCTAGAATCGGCATGGTTTATTAAGGACACCTCGATAAATCCCGGCACTCGTCTTTGTCCCCTGGGAAACGCATCTGCTTCGTCGGATGCTCAGTCACAGATCACGCTGTATATGCTCCCTCGCACCCTCCTCGCATCTGCATTCCCCGATGGCCAAAACCATGCACCCGGATTTATCGAGGTGCCCATAAGTAGGACGGCGAAGGCAAACTCTGCGTGACATATCGTCTCCCGATGCATCAGCGACTCGCCAACGCTCTCAGTTACGGCGAGTTCCGTGTTAATTTTCAACCTATCGTGAGGCTCTCCGACGGCGAGATCATCGGGGTCGAGGCACTCTGCCGATGGCCGCAACGCGACGAAACCTTCTCACCTCCCGAGACCTTCATCGCGCAGGCGGAGACGTCCGGTTTTATCGTTCAGCTCGGTGAATGGGTCCTACGCACCGCTGCCGAGCAAACCCGGCGTTGGCAGCAACGTTTCAACCTACCGCTGCGCCTGGCGGTCAATCTGTCGAGTCGCCAGTTTCTGCACAGCAATCTGCTCAAGTCGATTCAAGATGTGCTGCACGACACGGGACTGCGTGGCGATCATTTGGAATTTGAGATTACCGAAAGCATCGCGATGCACAACCCCGAGGATTCGATCGGCATCATGCGCCAACTCAAGCTCCTCGGCATCTCGCTCTCTCTCGATGACTTCGGCACGGGATACTCATCCTTGAGCTACCTCAAGCGCTTGCCGATCGATACGCTAAAGATCGACAAGTCGTTTGTGCGCGATATTCCCGAAGACGCCAACGATCTGGCCATCGTCTCCGCGATCACGGTGATGGCTCATGCGCTCGACCTTGCGGTACTGGCCGAAGGCGTCGAAACAGCGCCTCAGGCAGAGTTCTTGCGGGAGTGCGGCTGCGAGTTTGCCCAAGGCTTTCTCTTCGGTCGCGCACTCCCACCCGACGAGTTCGAGGACCTTCTCCTGGCGCAGCGATCCAGGATTCCCTAGAGCGACCGCCAAGATTCGCCCGCCGCCCTCCGAGGCGAGCGCCTCACGGAGAGGTGGCAGAGTGGTCGAATGCACTCGCTTGGAAAGCGAGCAGGCGCGCAAGCGCCTCGGGAGTTCGAATCTCCCCCTCTCCGAATCGCGTTCGTGGAAGTGCCGTGTCTTCTAGCAGGTCGCGGAAAAAGGCTGGTGCGGCTATCGCGCCGTGGTTTTGAGGCGGTTTCGAGGAGCGAGGAGCGCAGAATGACCGCGTCATTTCAGCAACGAGCGACGACGAAAGCGACCCAAAGCGGGGTGCGAGAGATGTGCGGGCCTTTTCCGCGACCTGCTCTAGTGGCAGACGCTGGCACAGTCGTCGCACTCGACCTCGACGGTCGCATGAGCGATGGCAAACTTGGCGTTCAGGATCTGCTTGACCCGGACGACCAGATCGGGTGCGCGGGCGAGAGTCTGCTCGGGCACGGCGACGTGCAGGCTCGCGGCGATGCGCCCGTCGGCCAGGGTCCAGCAGTGCAGATCGTGCACTCCCCCCACGTCGTCGAGGGCTAGCAGCGCGGCGCGGACCTCCGGCAGTCGAACCTCTCTCGGGGCGGCTTCCATGAGGACGCCGAGCGACTCGCGCACTAATCCCCAGGCGGAGTAGGCGACGATGGCGCTGGCCGCGAGCGACACGATCGGGTCGATGACCGCGCGACCGGTGACGGCGATCAGGATTCCGGCGACGATGACCCCGAACGAGATGGCCGCATCCCCTGCCACGTGGGCGATCACCACCCGGACGTTGAGCGATCCGCCGCCGCGTCGAGCTAGGTAGAGCGAGAGGAGGAGGTTGGCGATCAGCGCGGCCGCAGGGACGGCGATCATCGCATAGAGTCGCACCGGGGTCGGATCGGCCAGGCGAAGCACGGCAGCCCAGACCAAGATGGTCACGACCAGGATCAGTGCCGCCGCATTGGCCAGCGCCGCCAGGACCTTGGCTCGGCCGTAGCCGTAGGTCATGACATCATCGGGCGCTCGCGAGGCGACGGCGGCCGCCCAGAGCGCGAGCCCTGCGGCGGCGGCATCGGTTGCCATATGTGCGGCGTCCGCCAGCAAGGCTAAACTGCCGGCGTACCAACCGCCGAACGCTTCGACGAGGAGGATGGCGAGCGTCGCGAAGAACGCCACGCGCAAGGCCTGCGTTTCGCGCGCGTGCGCGCCGTGAGGATGACTCATTCGACGACGTTATCGACGTGCGCGAGCCAAAAGTCGAAGGATGCGCGCGCTTGGGCTTGGAGCATCGCTTCTCCGGTAACAACTTCGCGTCCGAGGATGCGCCCGAGCGTGGCGCGCGGCCCGTAGTTCACATCCATAACGAGATCTGCGCAGGCCAGTTGCTCGAGAATATCTGCCGGTAATCGAGCCTCCGGTGGGAGCGTGCTGACGATGATCTCCGGCGGGTTCTCCGGCGGCCACGGCTCTGCCTCGAACCGAGAGCAGAGCTCTGCCGTGCGGTCGGCGTTGCGTGCCCACACATAACTATAGGCGTCGGTTTCATGGAGCTGAGAGAGAATCGCTCGTGCCGTTGCACCGCTGCCGAGCACGCCGATACGCTTGAGCGACACCGGCTCGTCGATGAGCGCCTCCAACGCTACGCGCGCGCCGATGCCGTCGGTCGTTGTCCCGAGGATAGAACGCCCGAAGAAGATGGTGTTTACCGCTTGGACGCGTTGCGCTTCTTCGTCGAGGATGTCGCATCCGCGGAGGACTTCTTCTTTCAGCGGATACGTGACGTTGCACCCGGTGTAGCCGTCGAGACGCATGCGGCGCACGATGGTCACGGCGTTGCCGCGCGGAACCGAAATCGCGACGTACGTACCGTCGATGCCGGCTTCCTGGAGAAATGCTTGATGTAAACGCGGGCTTCGACTATGCTCGACGGGGTCGCCGATCAACGCGAGTTTCATAGCGGGCGCCGCTGCGGTAAGACCAGGCGCTCGAGGAATCGAAAGACGCGAGTGAGCGGAAACTCTGCGGCTTCGATCGGCTCGGTCAGGATCGTCCGCAGACCGCAGAGCTTTCCACCCAAGACGTCGGTGAAGAGTTGGTCGCCGACCACCGCTACCGCTGCGCGAGGCAACGCAAGCGTGCGCAAGGCGCGTAGAAAGCCGAAGGGCAACGGTTTGAGGGCGTTCGGGACGCACGGGATGTCCAGGCGCGTCGCGATATCGTTGACACGTTGCGAGAAGTTATTCGAGAGCATCACCATGGAGAAGCCACGCCGCCTGGCGCTCTCGATCCAGGCAACGCAAGCCTCCTCAAGCTCGCTTGTGCGAAAGGCCACAAGCGTATTATCCAAATCGAGAATCAGCCCCCGAACGCCGGCGGCGTCGAGTTCATCGAGGGAGACATCGATCAGACGCACGGCAAAGTGATCGGGACCAAACATGCAGGACGGATTCGGTGAAGTTGTTCGCACTATCCTCGGAAGTATCCACAGGACGCGCACGTAGGCCACACCTTTTCCCCCTGATCCAGGTGCTCATCCTCAGATTTTTGTCGTTATTCGCAGTCGATCCGCAAGGAGTCCCGAGTTGAGACCCCAATATCTTGTGCTATCGTCGAAATCGTGGCACAATTGGTGCCCAAGGTGATGACGGCGTCCTCACCACGCGAACAGGTGTTCGTAATCGGCCGCCGAAGTTGTTCATCCCTGCATAGCCCCACAGGAGCGTTGTTGTGAACGTCCGCCGCACCTACTCCCAGCCCGGCGAGCCGTACGCCGGAGTCACCTTCGAGGGACGTGCCTCGCGCATCGTCAACCCCGACGGCTCGGTGATCTTTGAGGCCGAGAACGTGATGGTCCCGACCACCTGGAGCCAGGTCGCCGTCGATGTTCTAGCGCAAAAGTACTGCCGCAAGGCGGGTGTACCGCGCTTTACAACGGCGCTGCCGGAGGACGGCGTGCCGCAGTGGCTCTGGCGTAGCGCCCCGGACGAGCAGCGTCTGCGGGAGGTGCCGCGCCACGACCAGTTCGGTGCCGAGCTTGACTCGCGCCAGGTCTTTCACCGTCTCTCCGGGTGCTGGACGTATTGGGGCTGGAAGCACGGCTACTTCGACACCGAAGATGACGCGCGCGCCTACTACGACGAGATGTGCGCGATGCTGGCGCGGCAGATCGGCGCGCCCAACTCTCCGCAATGGTTTAACACGGGCCTGCATTGGGCGTACGGTATCTCGGGGCCGGCGCAAGGGCACTACTTCGTCGATCCCCGTAGCGCCGAGCTGACGCGCTCGACGAGCGCATACGAGCATCCGGCTCCGCATGCATGTTTCATCCAAAGCGTCGACGACGATCTCGTCAACGAGGGCGGCATCATGGATCTCTGGGTCCGTGAGGCGCGGATCTTCAAGTTCGGCAGCGGCTGCGTTTCGGAACGTTCGCTTGTACCGGTGGCCGGGCGCGGACTCATACGCATCGGCGACTTTTTCGCGGAGATGTCGCGAAAGCGCCCGGTTCACGAGTTCGACGGGAAAGGTCGATATGTCGATATCGGCGATCTTGGTTTAAAGACGTTTTCCCTCGATGGAGAGAGCGGACGGATCGTTGAAGATATCATCGAGCGCGTGTGGTCCTATGATGTCGCAAGAGACGACAAGATTACCGTGAAGTTTGATACGGGCGCCCGAGCGACGGTGTCCGCTTGGCATCCGTTCATGGTATGGGACGGGGAGAAGATCGGCGAGCGCCGGGCGGATGCGTTGCGCGCCGGCGATGCCGTGATCGGGCCGAATAGCACATCGCGCCGCTTGGTCGAACTGCGCAAAAGAATCCCTCAAATTTCATACACGTATACGCGCTATCGCTCGGCTCAAGTCGCCTCGGTTACGATCGACGAAGATCTTGCATGGCTTGTCGGATACTTCCTGGGCGATGGCTCACTGAATGAACGACGCACGCGCGTAGACCGTCCGTACGGAACGTATTACTATAGGAAGCTCCGCCTCCGCTTCTACGATGAAGATCGCGAATCACTGGAAAAAGTCGCCCGGATTCTGCTGGAGCGATTTAGCGCAAAGTCGGCAATTCGCGCGGACGATCGCCCCGGCTTTCCAACAAAGTGCCTTTCGCTGACCTGCACGCGCATAGCAGCTTGCGAGTTTTTCGCATCGGTTGTCCACACGCCGGGCAGCAAGTCAAAAACCCTGGAGGTGCCTTCATTCATCAAGCCAGCGAATGCTCACATCCAGGAGGCGTTTCTTGCCGGTCTGATCGACTCCGATGGGACCGTGCAAGGTGGTCGCGCAACGTATACGTCGGTCTGCAAGTCGTTCGTCGAAGAGATCGCCGGCATGGCGTCGCTCTTGGGATTGGGCGGCGGTGTCATATTCAACGGCGGCTACTATTCGGCAACGATCATCCGCAAGTCGACGGCGATGCGCCTGCGGAGCAACATCATCGCAAACCTCGCTACGACCAAACATATCGGCGCGCTCGAACGGAACGACGAACGCGGATTCCGCAAGTATTGTCTTCCCGTCGCTCCCGATCTCGCGCAAAAGCTGTTCCCGCATCGTGATCAATACGGCCTGCACGGAATGTCGGGGGACGCTACGTTTCACGTGGGCCGCCTGGTTTACGAAGGGATCGTAAATCCCCAGAAAGTGTTAGCGGCGATTGCTGCAAAGCCGGAAAACGAGATCGATGCGGACCTCGAGCAACTGCGCTTCGTCGCCGAAGGCGTGGCGTTTGTCACGGAAGTCACTCCCGTTGAGGTCGATGTCGCGTTCAATGATTTGACCACGCGCTCGACCAACACGTATCTCGCCGGGGAACACGGTCTCGTGGTGATCCATAATACGGGGTCGAACTTCTCCAAGATCCGCGGCGTCGGGGAACGGCTCTCCGGCGGCGGAACGTCGTCCGGCTTGATGTCCTTTCTGCGCGTCGGCGACCGCGCGGCCGGGGCGATCAAATCCGGCGGCACCACGCGGCGCGCGGCCAAGATGGTCGTTCTCGACATCGACCATCCCGACATCGAACAGTTCGTCACCTGGAAGGTGCGCGAGGAACAGAAAGTCTCCGATCTGGTCGCGGGCTCCATCGCGACCCAACGCCACTTGAGCGCAATCATGAGCGCCGCGCATGAGGCGAGTCTTCCGCCTGAAGCGCGCCTGGATCCGCGCATGAACGCTTCGCTGAAACGGGCCTTGCGCGATGCGGTCGCAGCGGGCATTCCACAAGGCAATATCCAGTACGCGCTCGACTATGCCAAGCAAGGGTATACGGCCCTCGAAGTGGATTCCTATGACGTGAACTGGGACGGCGAAGCCTACGGTACCGTTTCGGGGCAGAACTCCAATAACTCGATTCGTATCTCCAATGAGTTTTTCGCGCGTCTTGATGCGGACGAGGACTTCGATCTGATTCGCCGTACCGACGGCGGCGTAGCACGTTCCATCCCGGCGCAAGAGTTGTGGGAGAAAATTGCGGTCGCCGCCTGGCAATGTGCCGATCCCGGTGTCCAGTACGATACGACGATCAACGAATGGCACACGTGCCCCAGCGACGGTCGCATCAATGCCAGTAACCCATGCTCGGAGTATCTCTTCCTTGACGATACTGCGTGTAATCTCGCAAGTCTGAACCTGGTCACCTTTCAAAATGAACGGGGCGACTTTGACGCGGCGCGCTTTGCACAGGCCGCTCGCATCTGGACGATCACCCTTGAGATCAGCGTGTTGATGGCACAGTTCCCGTCGCCGGCGATCGCACAGAGGTCCTACGACTTCCGCACCTTAGGCTTAGGGTATGCTAATCTCGGCACGTTGTTGATGCGCATGGGGCTACCGTACGATTCCGAAGAGGGTTTCGCGTGGTGCGCCGCCATTACGGCGCTCATGACGGGAGCGGCCTATCGTTGCTCTGCGGAGATGGCGCAGCAGCTAGGAGCATTCCCCCGCTATACACCAAACGCCGCCGGCATGCTGCGGGTGATCCGCAATCATCGGCGGGCAGCCTATCAGGCGCCGTGTGCCGAGTATGAGGGCTTGCAGATTCCGCCGGTGACGCACGCACCGACACTCTTCACGCAAGAGACCTGGGCCCTGGCCCGCCGGATGTGGGATGATGCGCTGGCGATCGGCGAAGTGGCCGGATTCCGCAACGCTCAAACGACGGTGATCGCACCGACCGGCACGATCGGCTTGGTGATGGACTGCGACACCACCGGCATCGAACCGGACTTTGCCCTGGTGAAGTTCAAGAAACTCGCAGGCGGCGGCTACTTTAAGATCGTTAACCAATCCGTTGAAGCCGCGTTGCGCAAGCTTGGCTATAGCGAAGAGCAGATTACCGCAATCGAAACCTACGCGAAAGGGACCGGGCACCTCGATGGAGCGCCGCACATCAACCGAGCAACCCTGCAGGCTAAGGGCTTCGACGACGCGGCGATTGCGCGCTTAGAGTCGGCCCTGCCCAGTGCCTTCGAGCTGCCGTTTGTCTTCAACAAGTTTGTCCTCGGTGAAGAGTTCTGCCGGTCGAACCTCGGCTTCACGGACGAACAACTCAACGACTGGAACTTCTCGCTGCTACGCGATGGCCTCCTCTTCACCGCGCAGCAGATTGAAGAAGCCTCGGCACACATCTGCGGGCGGATGACGCTCGAGGGTGCTCCGTATTTAAACGACGAGCACCTGCCCGTCTTCGATTGCGCCACGCCGTGCGGTAAGTACGGTTCACGTTTTATTCGCCCGCTGGCGCATGTCGATATGATGGCGGCCGCGCAACCCTTCGTCACGGGCGCCATCAGCAAGACGATCAACTTCCCTCAGACGGCCACGATTACCGACGTTAAGGAAGCCTATCGCTACGCCTGGGAGCGGATGGTCAAGGCCGTCGCGCTCTACCGCGACGGCTCGAAGCTCTCGCAGCCGCTGGCTGCCAGCTACGATCTTGGCGGCGATATGACCGAGCACGACGAATCGCCGCCGCAACGTCCCTATCGGCAACCGCTTCAAGTTGCTGAAACGATCGTCTATCGATACATCGCCAAGCGCCGCCGCCTTCCGGAGCGCCGCAGCGGCTACACGCAGAAGGCGATCATCGGCGGACATAAGGTCTACTTGCGCACCGGGGAGTACGAAGGCGGCCAGCTCGGCGAGATCTTCATCGACATGCACAAGGAGGGGGCTGCGTTCCGGTCGTTGATGAACAACTTCGCCATCGCGATCTCGCTCGGCTTACAACACGGGGTACCGCTCGAGGAGTTCGTTGAGGCGTTCACCTTTACGCGCTTTGAACCCAACGGCCCGGTCGTGGGACACGATCACATCAAGATGTCGACGTCCATCCTCGACTACATCTTCCGCGAACTTGCCGTGAGCTATCTCGGCCGCTACGACCTCGCACATGTTCAACCCAGCATGGAGATGGATGCGATGGGTCCGGAAACAAGCGATGAGTACATCGCCGAAGAGAAGCAAGAGGTGCGCGTTCGTCCTGTGGGCGTTCAGGAACGCCTGCACCCGGTCAGCACGCACCTTCATCCAACCCAGGGCGAGACACCGAGCGGCCCCGCAACCACGGCCCCTGTCACCCCTTCGACTCCTAGGCCGGGGCCGTCGGCCACGATGAGCGCCTCAGTGGCAACGATTGCGCGTGCGGATGCCGTCAACGCTGCAAGAGCGAAGGGCTATACCGGCAACGCCTGCAGCGAATGCGGCCAACTCACGATGGTGCGCAACGGCTCGTGCGAGAAGTGCGATTCGTGCGGGTCGACCAGCGGATGTAGCTAAAACAAGGTTCGGCCAACCGGCGGCTCAAGCAACAGAGCGCCCTCTTGCGAGAGGACGCTCTTCGTTTTTTCGTTGACTTCCCTAGATGGGGGTACGATAGCAGAGATGCTTGGAAGAACTGCGACGTCGGCGAGACGCTTTCTGGCCGTGACGATGGCGATGCTCCTTACGCTGGGGGCCGCTGCGCCGGCGCTCGCCTACACGCAAGAACAACAGCAAGAGCTGCAGATCGGCCGGCAAGAGTACCAGAGTCTACAGCAAAAAGGCGAGATTATCACAAGCTCGCCCTACTACAAGATTCTCGATCCGATCGCGCAGCGCATTGCCGCGATCGCCGATCCGCAGTATTTTGTGCCGTTTCACTTCATTCTGGTCAACCAAGCCGCTCCGAACGCCTTTGCCGTTCCCGGTGGAAACGTCTATGTCACAATCGCGATGATGCACTTCGTGAAGAACAAGGAAGAGCTCGCCGGCGTTCTGTGCCATGAAACGTCGCACGATATCCACAACGACGTGATGAACCTCTACGCGAAGAATCAGCAACTGGGCCTGTATGCCGGCATTGCATCGTTGATTTTCGGCAAGGCTGAGGGTGGTCTGGCCTATGGAGCGATCAACATCGCCGCCAACTTGGAGTCGCTGCATTTCTCTCGTGCGGTCGAGCAGAACGCCGATCACAAAGGCGCCATCACCTGTGCGCAGGCAGGCTTGGATTCCTGGGGGATGGTGTGGCTGATGAGAGCCTTCAAAAACAGTGCTATGCCGAATCCCTCCGAATTTCTGTCCAATCACCCAACCGATCAGGAACGGATAAACGCCCTAAAGGCCGAGTTCGCTCAAGACCCGACACTCTTCGGCAACCTCAATCCCAACGTCGCCTGCGGAACGCCGCTCTCCTACAACGGCTTCTACGATCAATATAAGGGCGGCTGCGGCCCGGTACTGCACCAGAGCCGTACGGGAAGAAACGGGGCGTCTGCCACGCAACAGCTAGTCTGCCCCCCACACTGGAAGTTTTGCCCGCCCCATAGGCTGCGCTTCCGTTGAACTACTCCCCGGCGACGGCCGAGGATTCTTCCACGTATCGCTCATGCGACACGCTGAGTTTCCTGCTTCGACGACTCGCCCAACGGCGAATCTCCACAGGCGATCCGGGCCGATCCAGCCCTTCGGAGGATGTTGATTGCGGCGTTCGTATCGGCGTTGCTCGCGTGGCCGCACACAACGCATCGAAACGCCGCTTGCGTTTGCCGATTCTCGCGGCTCACATGACCGCATTGTGCGCAGGTTCGGCTTGTGTTGCGCGGATCGACCAGCAGCAGCGTCCCGCCGCTCCATTCGAGTTTGTAGCCGAGTTGACGCCGGAACTCGCCCCAGCCTTGGTCGAGGATGCGCCGGTTGAGCCCGCTCTTGGCGCGGACATTCGTGCCGGGGTCTTCGAGCGTCCCTTTCGCCGATGCCGTCATGTTGGTGATCCGCAGGTCTTCCATCACGACGACCGCGTGGTTCTTGCCGATCGTCGTACTGGCTTTATGGAGCATGTCGTTGCGAAGATTCGCGGCCTTGCGTTGCAGGCGTGAAACCTTCGCTCTTGCCTTGCGCCAATTGGCTGAAAACTTGACCTTGCGCGCCATCCGGCGCTGATAGAAGGCCAGGCGCTTCTCGAACTTCTTGAAGGCGTTCGCGCCTTGGACGAACGTGCCATCCGAAAGGGCGGCGAACCGCACTACGCCCAGGTCGATCCCGACCGCTGAGGTCGAGGCGTGAACCGGCTCGGACACCTCGCGCTGCGTTTGAATCGTGACGTACCAATGGTTGCCGTCGCTCGATACCGTGACGTTCTTGGGCGTTCCCTCGATCTCGCGGCTCTTGCGAAAACCGATCCAGCCGATCTTTGGCAGAGAGATGCCGCTGCCATCGATGACAAAGCCCTGCGGAAATCGGATGCTCTGCGGTCGTCCGCGCTTCTTGAACCGTGGGAATCGTGCCGAAAGCTTGGGATCGAACGCGCGGTGATACGCTGTCGCAAGGTCTTTGAGCGTCTGTTGCAACGGTTGAGAATGGACCTCACGCAAGAACGGGTACTCGCCTTTGAGGTAGACCAGGTACTCGCACATGGCTTTATAGCCCAGGCGCTTTTCGCCGCACTCGTGCCGAATCTCGTTGAGCGCGAGCACCTCGTTCCAGACGAAGCGCGAGCAGCCGACGAATCGGCGCAAGAGCGCAGCTTCGGCCTGGATCGGCTTGAGTCGAAAGCGATACCCCTGGCGACGCGTCACATTCTTATGTTACCATTGGTCCATGGCTCATACAAGTGAAATTCGCACCGGACGGCATTGCATATTCGCGCTTCACGTTCATTTGGTCTTTGTTGCGAAATATCGTCGCCACGTTTTCAGCAAAGCGATCCTCGACGCGATGCGCCCCATCTTCGAGAACGTCTGCCACGACTTTGAGGCTTCGCTCGCCGAGTTCGACGGGGAAGACGATCACGTTCACCTACTCGTGAACTACCCGCCGAAAGTGGCCCTGTCGGCGCTGGTGAATAGCTTGAAGGGCGTTTCGTCGCGCCTGTTGCGCAAGCAGTACCCCACTCTTGTGAGGCGCTATTGGAAGGGCGTCTTGTGGTCGCCTAGCTACTTCGCCGCTTCCTGCGGAGGAGCGCCCCTGGCGATCATCAAGCAGTACATCGAAAACCAGCGCACGCCATTGTAGGCGCTACGCGCCTAACGCCTTCTATCCCCGGCCTAAACGCCGAGGCTTTACGGCGCTTCCGGTAACCTTACTTTAGTTCGATTTTCTCGGCGCCGTCCCAGATGCCGGGGCCGCGCTCTCGTACGGCCGATAGGGTGCACCGATCGCGATAGTAGGCGGCCACGATATCGGTCTTGTCCATCTCGGCGAGCCGCGCAAAGATCCGACCGGCCGTCAAGAACATACCCTTGCGAAACTCGCTGATTCCTTGGGCGAAGATCTCAGCGGTCTTCTCCTTCTGCGCAATCGCCTCCGGTGGATCGTTATCGTAGCATTCGTAGATCGCGACGCTGCGAGTCTGTCCCTTGGTTTTGACTGCGCCCAAGTGACGTAGACGGAAACCATGTTGAGGCTCAAGACCCGCAATCACGGTGCCGCTCACGAGGAGAGAGACGCCGAACGTCTTGGTCAACCCTTCGATCCGCGAAGCGACATTGACGGCGTCGGCGATGACCGTCGTCTGCATCCGCTCCTCTTCTCCGATCGTGCCCAGGATCAGGTCACCGCGGTGGATGCCGATCCCGATCCGAATCGGGGTGTAGCCGGCGGCGTGCCGGCCCTGATTGTAGCGCACGACTTGACGCCCAAGGTCGACCGCTGCAGCGAGGGCCTCGCCGGGCTCTGGGAAGAGCGCCATGATTCCATCGCCGATGTACTTATCGATGAAGCCATGGCGGCCTCGAATGATCGGCGTGACCTGCTTGAGGTACGAGTTCAAGAAATCGAAGTTCTGCTGCGGCGTGAGCTGCTCCGAGAGCGTGGTAAAGTCGCGAATATCGCTAAAGAAGACCGTCATATCGCGCTGGACGTGATCGCCCAGCTTTACGTCGGCCAGGGTATCGCGGTGCAGATGTTGCAGAAACTCGCGCGGGACGAAGCGGCTCGCGGAATCGGTGTAGAGGCGCAGCACCTGCGTGTCGTTCGAGCCGCGCGCGCCCATCTGGAGGCGGGAGGTGAATTCGCGAAGGCGACGTCGACGCAAACACAACTCGACTCTGCGCGTGACCAGGAGCGGCATCTGGGGATCGAACGGCGTCGTCAGGTAGTCCTCGGCGCCCCGCTGCAAGCAGGCCTGCACACGTTCCTTTGCGCTCGGCGGCGCCGTCACGATCACGGGCGTTCGATTTCCGCCGGCTCCCGGCGGAACGGCCGCGCGCAGCAGGGCAAAGACTTCGTTACTCGCCAGCATCAGATCGAGGAGTAAGAGATCCACCTCGTCGGATGCAATCGCGGAGAGCGCCTCTTCCACCGTCAGAAAACGGGCGATCGGCAGATCCGCTCCGCGCAAGAGTACCTCTAAGGCGCGCTGGTCGGCCTCTGTTCCGCCAACCCCAACAATCCGTTCACCGGGCATCGTACCGGTGCTGCGCCGAGGGGTGCTAGCCAAGCCGTCGTAGATAGAACGCGATCGGCAACCCAAAGAAGATAACGTGGGCGATCAACAACTCGCCGAGGCCCGCCAGCTCCGGTAGCGGCGCCAAACCGCGGGCGACAACCACGATCTGCATGCCGATCAGCACCACGATGCCAAAGACGATCCCGCTCCATATCCAGGAGCGCAACACGCCCAGCGCCCGCGCGATGAAGACGTAGAGCAGTGCCCAGACCACCGAGATCACAAAGTGTAGCAGCAGGCCGAGCCAAATGTAGGCGCTCGACGAGAAGGCCACCTTGCCCACCAGGCCCGACGCGATGAACTGATAGACCCCAGGAAAGGGCGCCATCTTGATACTGATGATGAAGGCATCGATGAGAATGCCGGCGAGGATCCCGGCCGCAACGGCTGGCCCCACGACGCCGGTCGGCCGTGCTGAAACGCTAGGCTGAGTCATCCGTCAAAAGCTCCTTGTCAACACTTACTCTTGGTAGCCACAAGCATATCCCGGCTCTTCTGCACTGTCAACGTCACAGCGTCAGCGTCGTCTGCCCACCCGGGCGCTCGTTCATGCGACTGTGAGACCGATGCCATCGCACGCGCTCCTTGCAAGCCTGTGCCGGTCTTCCGTACGCCTCAAGGCCACTCTTGGGCCCAATCTTCGATCGCGCGAAGCGGCCCCTCGAGGGCTCGTCCGCGTGGCGTCAACTCGTAGACGCTGCGCACCGGGGATTGGAGGACGGTGCGCCCCACGATACCTTCCGCTTCGAGCTCGCGCAGGCGTTCGCTCAGCAATCGATCCGAGATGCCGGGAACGACGGCGAGCATTTCGTTAAAGCGGCACGGGCCGGCCAGCAAGACGCGAATGATCGCACCGCTCCAGCGGCGGCCGATCAACTCCACGGCGCGGTGGAATCGTGGGCAGAGCCGCTCGGCGGGTTCCTCGTTGTCTTTAGCGCGTATCCGGCTTCTTGACATCGTCGTGCTCCTAAGAATACACCCCGACCCGGCACCTGGGAACGAGTTTAAGGGGGTCGCCAGAATGAAGCGGGTATCGGCGTACGCCGCGGTCGCGGCGAGCCCGTCCAAATCGGTCGCGGTGTCACCACCGGACGCGGCGTAAAGACCACGCGCGGAGCCACCTGCCGTGCGGCAGGAGTGAAGGGAGCGGGGCTGCGCAAGGGACCCGGCTCCGGGAGCGTCACCTCGAGCGTATGGCTAGCGCCGTCGTAGGAGACCTGGGCGCCGAGCCCCCGCAGAACCGGAGCCAGGGGGACGTCGGTATAGAGCAACGACGGCCCGAAAGGGACGAGGCGTACGCGAACGTTGCGCGTACCGCGACTCACGATAAAGCCGTCCCCCGTAAAGACGATTCGGTCGGCCACGGCCGTCAGAAATGGTGCGAGCGGCCCGATCACCCGGCCTCCGGAGAGATAGGCGCGGTGGAAGGCCGGCACCACGCGACCGTCAATCGCCAGCGTCACGGGAGGCCCCGGTGGGAATAGCAGCACGATTTCGCGATATACCGCATCGAATGGCGCGATTCTTTCCAACGCTGCGCGATGCCGCGGCTCGCTTCTCAAGTGACGGCTGCGGCTTCCTCGCCCAAGCGATCGCCTTCAATGCATTTTTTGCGCTCTTTCCGCTGGCGGTACTTTTGTTGGCGGGAGCGTCCGCAATCTTCCCGCACGCCGATCGCCGAACGCTGGAGTTCTTCGACACATTCTCCCCGACGCTGCATAGTTTCGTGGCAGCCAACCTGCGCTCGTACATCTACGGTCGCGGCATCTCAAGTCTGGTTGCGCTGGTTGTGGTCGTATGGTCGGGAAAGAACCTCTTCCTCGGCCTAGCCTTTGCGCTGGATCGTGCGGTCGGGGTCCCCAAAGGACGCCCGTTCATGCACGGCATCCTCTATTCGCTGGTGATGCTCCCGTTGATCGGCGTGCTCGTGATCCTGGCGATGTCCCTGCCCGTCGTTCTCGCCGTCGTCGTCGCCCTCACTGGTCTACCGGATGCGCATTACCTTGCACAGTTTGTCGCTTACAGCGTTTCGCTCAGTCTGGTATTCTTTGTGTGTATGACTCTTTACACCGTGCTGCCGAATGCGCGCCTGCCGTGGCGCTTTGCCGTACCCGGCGCAATCCTCGTAACGCTCATCTGGCCCTTGCTGCAGTTCCTCTTTGAGCTCTACATCGGCCACGTCGATTTCACCCACATCTACGGGGCACTTTCGGCTCCAATCGTCTTACTGCTCTGGTTCTACGTGATCGCTTCGCTCTTTCTCTTCGGCGCGGAACTCTGCGTTGCGTGGAGCGCTCGCAGTCCATGGTTTGCGGAGTTGGCTGCATGAGCACATTGCTTTGCCTGCACGGCGCCGGTTGTACCAATCAGGTCTTTGAGGAACAGCGCGCGGCCTTCCCCGATCTGGTCGCGCTGAATCTGCCCGGTCACCAATCTCCAGGTGCACCAACCTCGATCGAACAGTTCGCCGATGGCGTGGAAGCTCTCGTTACGCAGGCCGGTTTCCGCGCCGTCGTCCTCTGCGGCAGTTCTATGGGCGGTGCCATTGCTCTGGAGTTGTCGCTACGCGCTCCCGACTGGTTGCGAGCGACCGTGCTCATCGGTTCCGGATCGCGCTTACGGGTGGCCCCGCAGATCCTGGAACGCCTGGAGAGCGACTTTGACGGCGTCTGCGCGGAGCTGGCGGCCGCCTTCTTTGCGGAGCCGACGCCGCAACGCGTGGCCCTGGCCACGACGTTGCTCCACGCGATCGGACCCGCTCAGACGAAACGCGACTTTCTCGCCTGCAATGCCTTTGACGTCACGGCACGCCTTCCGGAGATTCGTGTTCCGCTGCTTGCATTGGTTGGTGAGCAGGACCTCATGACCCCACCGAAGTACGCGCATCAACTGGCAGCACGGGTGCCCGCCGCCCGAGCGGAAGTCATCGCGGGAGCCGGTCATCTAGCGATGCTCGAGCGCCCCTGCGAAGTGAACGATCTGCTGCGCGCCTTCGTTACGGAGATAAAGGACTAACCATTTTGCGTCGCTCTCTCGTCTGCATCGCCCTAGCTTGTCTTGCCCTCGTGGCAGCAGCACCGCCTAGGAGGCTGTCGGAGTTAAGCACGCGTCCGTCTTTCGGCCGCCTTTTGCCCGAATACTTCGTTGCTCATCAGTCACGAAGCTACGGCTTCGCTCCTTCTTCGCGCCTCGTCTCCGAACAAAATTCGGCGCCAAGTCCGAAAACGGCTCAACTCCGACAACCTCCTAGAACCGTCCCACCGAGCGCTGCGCACGTCAAGCCGGCGGCGGCCAAGCCAAGCCCCGCACCCGTGGTCAACGGGCCTCGGGTGGTCATCTTCCCGTTCGAGCGCGCAGGCGATCTGCCGAAGAACTCCGGCCACACCGTCGCCAAGATCTTCGATGTGACGATTCGTCAGTCGGGGGGCATCAACGTCATTAAGCCAATCGGCACGTTCACGCGGCGTGAGTACCTGGCACAAGTGCGTAAGCTGGGCGCCGACTACTACATCAGCGGCTATCTGACGCCGCTCGGCGACTCGGCCTCCATGGTTGCGCAGATCGTTAGCGCACAGACGGGCCTCATCGTCTACTCGACTACGGCGCAACTGCGCACCGTCGGTGATGCCGCCTCGCAAGCGCTCGACGCGCGGACGGTTATCCTCGATCGCGTTGCCGCGCGTAACGATGCGTCAGGTGAAGGCAACCCGCAACCAAGCACAACGCCCAATCCTAAAGCCTCCGGCACAACTGCATATAGCTTCGGGCTCCAGAGCATCCTCAAGCTGTTTCAACACAAGGCTGCCGCTCCCAAACCCCTGGAAGCAGCGGCCGTCAAGCCCCCCCGCCGCGTTTTCCTCGTTCGTGTCTCCGGCCCTGGGCTACCGGGCGGTATGCTTACGAGCGCCACAAATCTTCTGCAAGCAGAGCTCGCAGAGGACTTCAGCGTTACTCTTGTAGGCGGCATTCCGCCCAACGTTCAAACTGCCGCCAGCAGCATCTGCGGTACGCACCGAGATGCCACGGTCGTCTCCGGCATCGTTACACAGACGACGACCGGGAACTTCTTCTCACGTACCACCTCGAACGCATTTCGGCTCAACGTTTACACGTGCTTCGGCGCCCGGCTCTACACGAACAAGGAGAGCGCTGGGTCGCTTCAGGCGGCAATCGAGAAGGCCGTCGATGGGTACGCCCTAGCGCACCCGAAGAACTTCTAGTGTAGGTCGTCAAGCAGAGCGTATCTTATAGATCGCGAGGGATTTTCGAGTTGATTCTAGGCGCGATGAGGGAGCGAAGCCGTAGCTTCGTGACCGAAGAGCAACGACGAAGCGACCGAAAAGACCCGCGAGATGAGATATGACCTGCTTGACGGCCTGCACTCGTCTATTCGAGGAGCCCGGCCGGCAGATCCACATCAATCCTGCGCTTGGCGAGATCGATCGAGCGAATAAAGGCCTGCACCATCGGCACCATCTTGCCGCCGACAACGAGCATGTCGCTCGCCGGGAAGTGGTCGACACGCTCGACCGAGCCAAGCTCGGTTCCTGCGTCATCGTAGAGCAAACATCCGATCAGATCTGCATCGAGGTATTCACCGGGCAGAAGCGGGATCTGCTCCGGCGCTGCGTAGAGCGTCTCGCCGATATAGGGTTGCGCAGCCTCTAGTGAATCGATTCCGTGCAGCGTCACGAGTAAGCGCCGGGCGTGCTCCCGAACGTGGGCGATAACGATCTCATGTCGAGCGCGCTCACGGCCACACACGAGGGTAACCCCCGTCACGATTGCCGCGCGACCCGCCGTCGTCGGATCGCATTTGAGTTCACCCCGAAGCCCGAATGTTCCGACGAGTCGGGCAATCGCCAGTTCAGTCGGCGTTTTCGTCTGCCTCGCCGTCGGTCTCCTCGGCCGCTTCTTCGCTATCGAGGATATCGACGGAGACGCGATCCTGCGCCGAGGCCCGCGCCAAGGTGCGAAGTGCGCCGGCGACACGTCCACTGCGCCCGATCACCTTGCCGATATCCTCCGGGTCGACGATGATTTCGATGACCGGTTCTCCGTGTTCATCGGCGAAGAGTTCGACCTGAACTGCATCGGGAAGACTTACGAGCCGTTTCGTAAGAAATTCGAGCAAGCTACTCGCGCGACGCTGGCCGGCGTATGGATCGCCACCCGAACGCATCGGTCTTGGCCGCTCGCTGCGGCCGGACGGGCCGGAGCGAGGCGCAGGTTTCTCAGCGGCCACGCGCGGGCCGTTTTCTCCTCGGGCCGAAATCTTGCGTGCGCCGAGGGTTGAACGGCGTTCGGTCTCATCGGCTCCTTCGCTGAAGAGCCCAAACTCATCGTCGAAGGCACTCATCGCTAAGCGCCTTCGGCACTCTTGGTCTTGCGTTTGGTCGGCGAGAGTGGCCCCCGCTCCACGATGCCGCGTTCGGCCAGCAGGCGACGGACCGTCTCCGTCGGCTGCGCACCCTTGGCGATCCATTCCTTCGCTTTCGTTTCATCGACGACAAGCGTCTTGGGCTCCGTGCGAGGGTTGTAATGACCCAGAATCTCAATGAAACGCCCATCGCGAGGCGCCCGCGCGTCGGCAACGACGAAACGATACGTCGGCTGTTTCTTGGCGCCCATGCGGCGCAACCTGATCTTGAGCATGTGTGTTTTCTATCCGTTATTCTTTGTAGAGTACACCGCGTTAAAGCACGCGGCATGCTGTTCTGTTAGCGAGCGGCAGGAAACGGGAGCTTACCGGGCCGCTTTCCTTGGCCGACCGACTTCATCATGGTGCGAGTCTGATCGAACTGTTTGACCAAGCGGTTTACGTCGGCAACCTGCGTTCCGCTGCCGTAGGCAATTCGCTTGCGCCGCGACCCGTTGAGAATCGCAGGGTTCGAGCGTTCGCGCATCGTCATCGAGCAAATGATCGCCTCAACCTTGCCCAGCTCTCGCTCAGGCACCTCGAAGTCTTTTGGAAGTACCCGCGACGCACCGGGGATCATCTTGAGTATCTCACTCATCGATCCGAGCTTGCGAACGGATCGCAGTTGTTCGAGGAAGTCGTCAAGCGTGAACTCCTTGCGCCGAAGCTTCTGCTCGAGGGCCTTTGTTTGCTCGGCGGAATAGACGCTCTGCGCGCGCTCGATCAGCGTTAGCGCATCGCCCATGCCGAGAATTCGCGATGCCAATCGATCCGGGTAGAACGGCTCCAAGGCTGAAACTTTTTCGCCTGTTCCCACGAACTTGATCGCGGCACCCGTTTCGCGGTGGATCGAGAGCGCCGCACCGCCGCGGGCGTCGCCGTCGAGTTTGGTCAGGATCACACCGGTGATGCCGAGGCGCGCATGAAAGCCTTTAGCGACGTTGGTCGCCTCTTGGCCGGTCATAGCGTCAACCACCAACAGGATCTCTTTTGGTTTGACGGCACTACTGATCTTCTCGAGTTCATCCATCAACGGTGCATCGATCTGCAGTCTTCCCGCAGTGTCCACGATGACCGTTGAAAGACCTAATCGCCGAGCTTGCGCGACGCCGTCACGGGCAATCTTTACCGGGTCGCCCTGCCCTTGCTCGAAGACCGGGACGTCGATCTGCCGGCCAAGCGTTTGAAGCTGCGCGATCGCAGCCGGGCGATAGACGTCCGCCGCCACCAAAAGCGAGCGACGTCCTTGCTCCTTTAAGCGCAAAGCGAGCTTCGCGACCTGCGTCGTCTTACCGGACCCTTGCAATCCGACGAGAAGGATGACCGAGGGCGGTGCGTCGGAGAACTGCAAACGCTCCTGCGCGCCGCCGAGCAACGTCACGAGTTCGTCGTAAACGATCTTGAGAATCGTCTGCCCGGGCGTCAGGGAAGCCAAGACGTCGGCGCCCGTCGACCGCTCTTTTACGCGTGCGACAAACTCTTTGGCGACGGCGAGAGAGACATCGGCTTCAAGCAAGGCGATACGCACCTCGCGCATCGCCTCGTTCACGTTGTTCTCGCTCACCCGCCCGCGACCGCTCAGCCGTGCGAAAATCGCACCGAGCCGGTCGCTTAACTGCTCGAGCATACTATCCGGCCGCAGTCGCCTCTTCGACGCGCTTGACGGCGTCGCCGACGGTCTTGATCTTTTCGGCCTCTTCGTCTGGGATATCGATGTTGAACTCGGTTTCGAAGGCCATCACGAGTTCGACTTGATCGAGCGAGTCCGCGCCCAGATCGTCAGTGATTGACGCTTCAGGAGTCACTTCAGACTCGTCGACGCCGAGTTGCTCGACGATGATTTTTTTAACTTTATCGAACGTGGTCGACATGGGTCTCCTCTTGGTAGGCTTTCGTCAGGTGAGTTACATCACGATGCCGCCGTCTACGACGAGCGTTTGGCCCGTTATGTATCCGGCATCATCAGAGCAAAGAAACGCGACGGCGCCGCTGACATCCTCAAGTATTCCAGGGCGGCCCAGGGCCGTCTGCTTGAGGATATACTCGCGCGCCGCTTGGGACATATCCTTCGTCATCGCCGTCTCTATGAGTCCGGGCGCGACAGCGTTGACTCTTATATTCCTCGACCCTAACTCCTTTGCTAGGGACTTGGTGAGGCCCAGCATTCCGGCCTTGGAGGCTGCATAGGCCGCCTGCCCCGCGTTGCCGGTGAGCCCGACGATGCTGCTGACCAGGACGATCGATCCGGATCGCTGCTTCATCATCGGCTTCGAGACGGCCATGCAGAGGTAGAACGCAGACTTGAGGTTGACGGCCAGGTTGAGCTCAAGGGCCTCGGGCTTGAGGCGCATGAGCAGTCCGTCGTGCGCTTGGCCGGCATTAGCCACGGCGACGTCGAGCCGCCCGAAGCGGGTCATGGCCTGATCCACGCAGCCTGCTACGGCCGCAGCATCCGTGACATCGGCGCAGATCACCATCGCCGGCGCCTCTGGGGCGACTCGACCGATCGCCGCGACGCTCTCCTCCAGGGCTCCGCCGTCTCGCCCGATCAGGACTAGCGCCGCTCCACGGCGTGCTAACTCGACGGCGATAGCTCGGCCGATGCCGCGACTGGCTCCCGTGACGAGCGCAACCCTCTGTGGAGGGCTCATGCCGGTCGCCCGACGAGGGGTTCAAGCGTCTGCTCGAACCTCTCGACCCCCGCGAGATCACTCACCGTATGGACCGGCGGGACACCGGGCAACCGCTTGGCCAGAGACGCAAGCACGGGGCTTGCTCCGAATTCGACCAACGAGTCGAGCCCATACTCCAACAGCGCCAGGGAGGTGTCGTGCCATCTCACCTCCGAGGTGATCGATGCGATGAGATGTTTACGGATGGTCGCAACGTCACGGTAGGGTCGCGCATCCAAGTTACTGATGACGTCGAACTGCGGCAGGCTCACCTGCGCTGCCTCCACGGCACGAGAGAATGCCGCGACGGCCGGCTCCATCAGTTCGCTATGCCAGGCACCCGAGACGTTGAGCGGCACGACTCGCTTGGCGCCGGCGGCGAGCAATGCATCGCCGGCAGCCCGTACGCCGAGAAGATCGCCGCTAATTACGGTCTGCATGGGCGCATTGAAGTTCGCCAGCGCGACCCGTGTGCCGGTCTTCCCACGGACATCGTTGACAACCTCAAGGATCGCGGAGGCCTCCATGCCCAACACCGCCGACATGCCTCCGGGGGTGCGCTCGGCCGCCAGTTGCATCGCCTTACCGCGAGCATCGACCATCGTGAGCGCGTCTTCGAAAGAGACTGCGCCTGAGATGGTCAGGCTGCAAAACTCGCCGAAGGAGTGCCCGGCGCTGACTACCGGCCGCAGCGTCTGCCCGACGGCAAAATACAGAGCGATGTTGGTCGCGAAGATGGCGGGTTGGCTGAATTGGGTCTGGCGTAAGCGCTCCTGGGGAGCGTTTCGCACGAGTTCGAGCAGGTCATAGCCTAAGATCTCCGATGCGGTGGAGAAGAGCTGGGCGGCACGCCGATTGCCGGCGGCCACATCCTGGCCCATCCCAATGACCTGGGAGCCTTGGCCGGGAAAGACGACGCCTATGCGTTGTGCGTTCATGCCGTCATCTGCCCTCTGAGGCAAGCGCTTGCCAACGCCAGGCAACGGCCCCCCAGGATAGCCCACCACCGAAACCGACGAAGACGATCACATTGCCCGGCGCAATCCGCCCTTGCTCGACGCTCTCCGAGAGCGCGATAGGGATCGACGCAGCCGAGGTGTTCCCGTACTCATGGATGTTGCAGACGACTTTCTCAGGCGGCATCCCAAGATACTTCGCAGCGGCATCGATGATCCGTTTATTGGCTTGATGGGGGATGAGGAAATCCACGTCGCTCTTGGTCAGGTGCGCCTTTTCGAGGGCGCGACCGGTCGCGCTGATCATTTTGTTGACGGCAAATTTGAACACTTCGCGACCGGCCATGTGGATCAAATGCGCATTGGCGGCGATCGCCGCGGCGTCGGTGGCACGCCGAGAGCCGCCCGCTTCGACCAGCAGGATCTCGGGCCGGCTTCCATCGCTGCCCAGATCCGCTGAGAGAAACGAGTCTTCTTGCGTGGCCTCAAGCAAGACGGCACCCGCGCCGTCGCCGAACAGGATGGCGGTGCCGCGGTCCCCTTTATTGACGATCTTGGAGAGCGTTTCGGCACCGATCAACACGATTCTCCGATAGACGCCGGAGCGAATCAACGAGCTTGCGACGGTCAGCCCGTAGATGAATCCGCTGCAGGCGATCTCGATATCGAAGGCGGCTTTACCTTTGGCTCCGAGCTTGGAGGCGACGATGCACGCGGTAGCCGGAAACGGATAGTCGGCAGTGCACGTTGCGACGATGTAGCAGTCGACCTCGTTTGGATCGCAGTTTGTCTGTTCGAGCAGGCGCCGCGCGGCCGCGATGGCCAGGTCGCTCGTGGCCTGGCCGGGGGCCGCCCAATGGCGGCGCTTCATCCCGGTTCGCGACGTGATCCACTCGTCGGAGGTGTCCAGCCAACGGGTAAGATCTTCGTTCGTCACGATCCTCGCGGGAGCATAGTGAGCCACCGCCGCGATCTTGACCCCCGTCTGATTCAACGTCTAACCGTGCGCGTGAGCGGCATGCTCGTCCTTCGCCTCGACGATTTGACGGCCGGCGTAGGTTCCGCACGCTTCGCAGATAAAGTGCGGCCGCTTCGGTTGATGGCATTGCGGGCACTCGACGGCCGTTACCGGGCCGAGCTGCCAGTTCGCCGCACGCCGGCTGCGCGTCTTACTGCGCGGAGTTTTCCACTTCGGATTTGCCACGTTTCTCTCCGTTCTGACACGAGCAAGTGCTCGCGTTCAAGTTCGTGCCGCACTGCGGACATAAGCCTTGGCACTCCCGCGAGCAACGCAACCCCAATGGTAGCGCGCTCAGCACGAGTTGCATCGCGAGGTCCCCGACATCGAGAGATTCGCCGACAAGGACGTTGCTCTCGCCAAAAGGCCCGTCGATGCCTTCGTCCTCGAGTTCGATGCGTTCATCGACATCCAGGAGCATCTCTGCGCAAACCTCACCAAGACACAGGTCGCATTCTCCGCGAAAGTTTGCAGCAATCTTGCCCTCGATCAGGAGCTGCCCATCGGCAAAGCCCACTTCCAGATCCACCCGGAGCGGCTCGGGGAAAGCGATCCCCTCGAACGGCTCAAGCGCGATCCGATCGGCCACCACCAGGCGCCGCCCGCTTCCCGCGAGTACGGACCCAACATTGATCTTGTGAGAATGACCCATAACATAGCGCAAGGTCCCCGCCCCGGGGGACCTCTTCACGACACACGCCATTCTAGAACCGGACCGAGCTCTTGTCAAACGCCGTCGTCGGGGGATCGAGGGTCGCCATGATGCTTCACCTTGCTCCAACCGCCGCAGCCCTGCAACATGCCGGGGTAGCGTACGCCCCCCAGATCGCCGCGTCGGCCGCCCGCTACTCCCTCGATCCTGCCTTGCTGGCGGCGGTCGCCGCTCAAGAGACGGGCGGTCCCGGCTCCAACGCCGGGCGCAACATCGATGGCGACAACGGTCACGGGCGGGGCCTCTTTCAAATCGACGACCGCTTTCATGCCTTCGCGGCCTCAGGGGCGGCGATGGACCCGGCGGCCAATGCCGAGTACGCAGCTCGTATGCTTCGGGGTCTGCTCGACCGCTACCACGGCAACGTTCGTGCGGCCCTCCAAGCGTACAATGCGGGTGATCCGCGTGCGGTGGGCACGCAGACCCGATGGGGGGACGGCGCCCTGCTGGGGTACGCCGACTCCGTCCTCCGACACGAGCGGCGCATCGCCGGGGACGCGGGGCCCGCAGCCGGTACCGCTCGGACTACCGAGGCTGCTTCCCCAAGCCGGCTTCCCATACCGGCGCCCCCACCGCTGCCGATGCCGCCGGCTTGGGCGTCAGGCAACAAGCGCTCTTCCGCGGAGAGCACCGATAACGACGGCACCGGCAACGCCGCGCTCCTCGACGGCGAGCAGGCTTGAATCCAGACGCATCACCCTCGACCACCCACAATAGGAGGTATCCAGCAGTGTCCTTTCTCGCACCCTTAGCCGAAATGGCCCTCCCGGCGATCGTCGGCGGCATCGCCGGCGGCGCACAGAATGCCGCGATGACCGGCCTCAACACCCAAGACGAACTCTTCCAGCTCGGTCTCTATGGCGAACAGATGCGCCACCAAGAGACGATGCAGATTCAATCCACGGCCTTTGACGAAGCGATGGACGAGCGCTCGGAGAACATGCGCGAAGTGAATGTACTTCGCGATATCACGATGGCACAGCGCAAAGCCGACGACGGCATCGTTAAAAAGTTTATCCAGATGATCGGTCAATGATACGGATCGATCGTAAGGAGGGCGTCGTGCGGCGTACCGCAGACGGTGAAGAGGTCGGCGCGGCGTCGCGCGGCCTTCTTGTGACGCACCAGCGTTTCGACGAGGTCGCCGCCGAGCGCGCCGAGATCTTGCGCGAAGGCGAGGTTTTGCGGACAATGGCGATGACGCAGATCAAAGATGACGATGCGTATCTGGCCAAGTGGATCGCCTTAATCGGATAAGGACCGGCAGTTGCTCGGCGCCATGGCGCGCAGCGACACGCGCCCCGCTGCGCTTCGCGCTCTCGGTCATCCTGCTGGCAACCCTGGGTGCCGGGCGGTGCCCCGCTGGGATGTGGCCGATGTACCAGTTTCGCTCAAGCCACCAGGCAGTGCGCCCGGGGCTTGGTGCGACGAGTTGGCAGCGCTCGCTTCACGGCAAGGTCAACGGAGGTCTGGCCATCGCCGGCGGCAAGGTCTTCGTCGAGAGCTTCAATCGGCAAGTGAGTGCGCTGGATGCGCGTACCGGCCGCCTCATCTGGTCGACTCCGCTGCCGGATGTCGCGATGACGACCCCGCTCGTGGCTGCCGGCCTGGTCGTCGTTGGGACGGGAACCAATCGAGTGTTGGTCGACCGGCGGGGACGAACCGTATGGGGGCGACCGGGTGGGGATCGCATCCTCGCGCTCAATGCCCAGAACGGAAGGATCGTGTGGCAGCGACGGACCGTGGGCGAGGACATGCCGACAGCGGCACTGGCACGCACCGTTGGACAGCTAGCCATCATCGGAGCAAACGGCCACGATCGCATCAAGGCGCTATCGCTTGCGACCGGACGGACTTTGTGGACGCGACCGACGCGAGGAATTGCCACGATGAGTTCGGCTGCCGTCACAGGCGGCCGCCTGTATGTGATCGTGGGCGGCGGCCCGCGTTCCGGAGAGCCCGCGCATCTCGACATCGTTGCGCTGAGCGATGGGAGGGTCGTCCAGCGAGCCTATCACGGGAACGCCGACTGCTCCCCCGCAGTCTCCGATGGTCTCGTTGCCCTTGAGGGCGCCGGATGGCTGCCCGGCAAGCCCGCCGATCAGGCGACCTACTCCACCGTGAGCGTGGTGAGCGCACGCACCGGCGCACTCCGCTGGCGCTGGCGCTCCCAGGCAGGGCGATGGACGACACGCGGCTCCAACGAACAGGCCGTCGCCGGGCTGATCCATCGAGGCACACTCTACCAAGCCATACCCGTACTCGATGAGGTTCGTGCGTTCTCTGTGGCCGACGGAGAGCCGCTCTGGCGGCTGCGCACGGCCGCCCCCGTCAAGATGAGCGCCGTGGTGAACCGCGGGCGACTCTACGTTGGAGACACCGCAGGCTACTTCTACATGGTGGACGCACGCTCCGGACACCTCATCGCCCGTGTACACTTCCCCCAGATCTTCACCATTTCGCCGCCGCTCATCGACGGTTCGACGCTCTACGTCGCCGACGACCAGACGGTCTATGCTATCCCGTTGGCAAAGCTGCGCGCGATGCACGGGCAGGGGAATGTTCTGTGATGGTGGGCCATCCTGGGTTCGAACCAGGGACCTCATGCTTATCAAGCATGCGCTCTAACCAGCTGAGCTAATGGCCCGTGCAGGTCGAGAGTATAGCACACGCTGCAAGCCCCATCCTTTTCGTCCGGACCTCGCGCAGGGCTGCGTTACATCGAACTCAAAACAGCACCCCCGGTCTCGGGGACGTAGCTCAGCTGGTAGAGCATCTGCTTTGCATGTAGAGGGTCAGGGGTTCGAGTCCCCTCGTCTCCACCAACTTCTCGCACAGAGGACTTGCTCGAAGCGGCGTGAAGAGGAGGCCGCCTCGGGGGGCATAGCTCAGTTGGTAGAGCATCACGCTGGCAGCGTGAGGGTCAGGAGTTCGAGTCTCCTTGCCTCCACCAATTCCAGTTGCCGGGGGCACCGGAATACGACGGGGTGTAGTATAGCAGCATGAAGCGCCAGTTCCAGGTGATTGTCGAGTACGATCCGGCCGAGGGGGCCTGGGTCACGTACGTGCCTGCTTTGGATCATCTCTCCACCTTCGGGACTACGCGCGACGAGGCGCTTGCGAGCACGCGCGAAGCGATCCTTGGCTATCTTGAGGCCGCCGAGATCGAGGGCATCGAGCTTGCGGTCGAGCCTACCCCGGCTGAACTCGTCGAGATCGCGATCTAGCGCTGCCGAAAGCCCTGCGCGTCCCCGGTAAAGCGATCGTCGCCGCATTACAGCGCGACGGTTTCGTACTTTCGCATACGCGCGGGAGTCATCACTACTTGCGGCGCCCCGGTATTCCTCGCCTCGTCGTGGTTCCCGCCCACGCCAGCCATGTCGTGCCAATCGGCACGCTACTTTCGATCCTTAGACAAGCCGAGCTGACGGTTGACGAGCTAAAGGAACTCCTCGCACATTAGGAGCGCTTTCAGCCCGCCGAGGCCCGCCGCCACTTGGGTAGTGAGACCGAGCCAGGCTACTCTATCCGCGCTCGCAGGATCGACTTCGCTGCAAAAGAGAGCCCCGCGTAAGCGGGGCCTCCGGGCCGCAGAGATCGTGCTACCTACGCGCCTGAAATCCACGCGTTGATGACTGGGGCACGGCCATGCGTATCTAAGGTTGCTCTGCCGGCGGTTGGGCGGCTTCCGCCGCCCTGAGCGCGGCTTGCCTCTGAGCCTCTCGCTCTTCGATGATTTGACGCTCCTCACGTGTAAGACGTTCGAGGGGCGTTTTTACTCTCGCGATCTCTTCATCCGGGGTGGCTAGCGCCGCGTCGAAGTCAATCGTGGCGTTTTGAGCTACGACGCTCCCGTTACGCATGCTTTGCAACTCTTGAAAACCCTCGGACAAGCGCACCCGCCTCTTCAAGCCAGGCACATCGTTCAATAGGCGGAAGGCCTAAACGATCGCGGCGATGGCTGCGACCCTACCCGCTCCCGCTAACCACGGCGACGGAAAATTGATTACGAGACCGGTCGCGACCGAAAGATACAGAGCGATCGCGCCCAGCCGCGATACCTTAGTCGCAATGACGCTGGACTCGAAGCGACGACCTCGGGCAACGACATACCGTAAGGTGTGATCCTTGCCCGGCTTTGGCCATTCGGATCTGTCGGGCGGGAGCGACCGAGCGAAGAGATCGTCGGAAAGGAAAGGATCTGAAGATACGTTCCTGCACCGCCGGTCAACAAGCACGGAACTCCGAAGACCCATTTATTTCATCGTTGGTTTGCATCGACGATAGCCAGCGCCTACGGCTCTCCCAAAATCCTGATTGTCATGTGCTCGCCTGGGTCGCCGTCGAAAATGTCTTGCGCAACCCCGAGGATGCCGGCCACTACGGCGTTGACGCGCGGAAGCCATGCTTCGACGAATGGCTCGTTGTACGGCGTGGCCTTCATCGCGACCGTGTATCCCCACGTACTGTCCCTTTGAGAACCGATGGAGATCAGAAATTCTTCCTCGACCGCGACGGCGGGAAACCGCATCTTCACCTCAACCTTGCCGGCGTCGTGGATGGTCGGGCCCATGAAACGCTCGACGAGTTCTCCGAGTCCTGCGTTAACCGACGCGCTAAAATGCTGCCGGTCGTCGTCGTCGTATTTTGGAGATCGTAGAAGGTACAGCAGGTCGATCTCGACCTTCGTGATCTCTCGCCATTGTGGATCCGCCTCCGGCATCCGGATTGTGACTTGTCGTTCCATCCTTCTCTTCACTGGTTGATGTTGACTGTTTGCTGAATGAAAGCCCCGACATACATCCGCATAATCGCTCTGCCGTGCCCTCGCGGCTGCCTCGTCGACCAAGCGTTGGCGTTCGTCCTCGATGGCCTCGTCGGTCAGGCCGTGACGAGCGAGCCACGGTCGTAGAAAGTGCACGAGGGCCGCGTCCGTCTGCTCGAACAGCGCGCAGTAACCGTCGCACTCCTCCAGCATTCGACGTTGTCCCTCGACGATGGCGAAGTCTCCGGAGCGATCCCAGTAGTAATGATGCGCAAGATTGTTGCGCGCGGCGAGGCATTGGTCGAGAGAGATTCGGATGTCCTCCGGGAGACCGGATAGAGCCTTCGCTCTTGCGACAAGCCTCCCCATAGGCATGCCTTGGAGTGCCCCGTAAAATCTGTCGTAGTCCTCCTTGAACTGCTTTCGCGTCATAGGCGGCTTCAGGTTGGCGCGCCATTCGATGTGCAACAGCACTGCTACGATCTGTCGCTCGAGGCAATTGGATTCGTAAAAGGCGCGCCCGAATCGGGCGAACACCTCACGCACAAGTGCGGCCGCCGGATCAGGCAAGCCGAACGCCTCGTCGTAGGATTCGCTCACAGTTCGTCTTCGCCGTCGCGTTTCACCGCATTCCCATTTCGAACGCGGCTCGGAGATCGTCGTGAACGGCGAGGTAGCCCCCGATGATCTGCAAGCCGAGCCTAACGCGCTCGGCATCGTCGGCGGTGTACGGCTGTTTGCCGCCGTGAAACAGGCTGTTGCGGATTCTTCGCAGCGCTTCACAGATGCATTGGTTCTGCGTTCCCTCAAGGGGCCGATCTCTGAAGACGGCGTGGCCTCCGGAAGCCATCTGCACCTTCGGCGGACGTGCCAGAAGCCGCCGAACCGCGCTGGCGGTCTCAGCATCACCGAGTACGGCGAGATCGTCCCGCCTACGCTCGAACTCCGGCCAGTTCGCGAACGCCCTGCCTCCTCGCTCGTCCACCGCGATGCACTCCTTTAAGGCGTACTCGAACAGCGCAAAACTCACGGAGAAACGCAATCGTTCGTCCCCACCGGCGGCGACGAGAGCGTATGCAGCATCGACAAGGCGTAGCATCAGGCTGACGGCATTCCGGCGAACGTCTTTTTGATTGTGACCGCCCCGGCCGCGCGGACGTTTGCCTCTACCGTTATAGCAGAACGGAGTAGCGATTTTAGAGGCATGTCGAAGTTCCCCTTTAGCAAAAGCGAGCAGACGCGCCTACGGATGAAGGTGTTGCGTCGTTCCGCGTTCTTTCAGGCTCTTCGCCGTCGCGAAGACGTTGAACGCAAAGCCGACGATCAGGGCATAGAAGCCGAGCGAAAGCCCACCGATGGCGGAGACAAAGACCGGCAAGGAGAGCGATGCAAGCCAAAGCGCCGCAAGCGTCCCAAAGAGCGCGCACGCGATTCCGTACACGATCAGCTCGCGGTTGGCGAATGCGATACGCTCCCGATAAAAGGGCAGGAGCGCCAGCGCAAGGCCGAGCACGAGTGTGATAACCCCTGGAAAACCGGCTTGGCTGAGCGAGAACGAGACGGAACTAACACCTGAAAAAAAACCGCTTGTTTGGGCGGTGACGAGCGGCGCGAAATATCCAATCGCGATAAGTACAACCGCAGCGAGGCCGATCAGTTTCTCTCCGCCCATAGTAAGAACCGAGTCGATCAGTTTTACGGCCGGTGAGTCCGCGCCGACCGGGGCCGGCCCGGGCGCGCGTGTCTCGGAATGGATCGGGGTTCCATCATCAGCATCAGACATGAAGTACGTCCTTTCACAGAGAGTCTACTTATCCGATATTCCCCGTATGGCCTCGCTTTTCGACTCCGGATTGCCGGTTTCCGGTCTTGCGGACACGACCTGCGGACACGACCGGCGATGCATGCTATACTTGCGGCGCGGAGTGCGCTGGGCGATCGCAGCACGCGGATCGGTGTGCTGAGGAAAGTCCGGGCTTCATCGGGCAAGGTGCAGGATAACGTCCTGTCGGGGCGACTCGAAGGAAAGTGCCACAGAAACATACCGCCGTTTCGACGGTAAGGGTGAAATCGTGAGGTAAGAGCTCACGGAGCTCCGCGGTGACGCGGGCTCGGGTAAACCCCACCTGAAGCAAGACTCCTCCGATCCGTCGTGCGCAAGCGTACGACCGAGCGGCCCGCTCGTACGGAGAGTCGCATCGAGGTAAACGGTGACGTTTGCCCCAGAGAGATGATCGTCGCTCGCGCTTGCGCGAGGCACAGAATCCGGCTTACAGGCGCACTCCGCGCTCCTGTGCGTCCTCGCTGAGGGAGGCTGCAACCCGACGGGACGTCAACCGCGTCTTAGCCAATGATCTTCACATGGACCAAGAGGAAACCATCGTGACCCAAGGGCGTTTTACCCCAGAGATGACGGTCGACGAGGCCTTCAAGCTGCATGCCGGCGCGCGCCGAGTCTTTGCCCGTTTTCATCTGGGCGGCTGTTCGAACTGTGGGATCAGCGAATCGCACACGATCGGTGCCATCAGCGAAGACTACGGCATCCCGCTTCCGATGCTCTTGGACGCCCTGAACGCCCTCTGGGATCAAGGGGCGCTCGCGGTCGGCGATAAGGTTCGCATCCCCGACGAGATTCGGGCGAAGATCCCGCAACTGGCCGGCGTCCCGGAGGTCGGCGAGATCACCGGGTCTGAGAACGGTGCCTATACCGCCGAGTTCGGTGAAGTTCGTCTCCAAGGTTTGGCCGAGGATTTTCTTCCCGTCGAAGCCGGCGCCACGCCCGTCTAAGAACTCCCTTTAGAGGGTGTCGAGCGGGCGACGGTCGGCAAAGCCTTCGTCTGAACCGTGCCAGTAGGCGATGGTCTCCTCTCCCGCCTTCCAACACAGCCAGATAGGCGATCCGCCGCGGGTCGCGGGAAAGTCGAGGAGACCCAGATCGATGTCCTTCACAACGCACCCAAACGTTTCGATGCGGTGGATCAGGCGTACGATCTCGGCTTTGCGTTCGCCGAAGCGCGGGGTCGGCAGCACGTGGCGCGGTCCTGCTAACCGTGAGGCCGCGGGTCCCACGCTCGTACCGAGGGTTTCGCTCTCGAGGAGCTTGATGGCCAGCTCCCGCCGTTTGACGAGGAGTTCGGCAACTAATGGTGCCACCTTCGGAATGAGGGCGTTGACGCGTTGGGGCGAAAAGAACTTCATGCTCGTGCGAGACTCCAGAATATGACCGATATGGTCGAGCGCGTCGTCTTCGTCACCGGCCTCTCCGGAGCCGGCAAGAGCCAGACGATGAAGACCTTTGAGGATTTGGGCTATTACTGCGTCGACAACCTGCCGCCGGCCCTCGTTCTGCCGACGCTGACCCTGCTGGCCGGTGCCGGCATGCCCCTCGCCGCCCTCGCGCTGGACGTCCGCAGCGGCGGCGCGCTCGGGGAAGCCGACGCAGCAATCGCCCAGGCGCAGAAGCAATCTGCACGTTGCGACGTGCTCTTCCTCGATGCCAAGGATGACGCCCTCGTGCGCCGCTACAGCGAAACTCGCCGGCGCCATCCGCTTGCGGCAGTCGGCGCGTTGCGCGATGCGATTGCCGCCGAACAAGCACAGCTTGCGCATCTGCGCCGTAGCGCGACCACCATTATCGACACCACCGGTCTCAACCACGCCGACTTAAAGACGCGCCTCCTAGACGTGTTTGCACCTGATGGCGATGCCGCGCATCTCTACGTCACCGTGGTCGCGTTTGGATTCAAGTACGGCCTACCGCTAGACCTCGATATGCTCCTCGACGTGCGTTTTCTGCGCAATCCAAACTATGACGACGTCTTGCGCCCATTGACCGGCTTAGACGATGCCGTCGCAGCGTTCATCGAGGACGATGGTGCGTTACACCCATTCCTCGAACGCGTCAACGACTTACTGGACTTCCTGCTGCCACGCTATCGCACCGAGGGGAAGACGCAGTTGACCATCGGATTCGGCTGCACCGGCGGGCGGCATCGTTCAGTCTATGTTGCGCGGCGAATCAGCGCAGCGCTTGAAGCGGATCCGCTCTTGCGGGTCCGCTTCAACGCCCGGGATATTGAACGATGAAGCGCCGCTGGATCGATCCGTTGCGCTGGCTGGTCCCGGGTTTGGGGGTGAAGCGCTGGCTGATGGTCGCGCTGATCGGAATCCTCCTGTTGCTCGATGCGGTCGACCGCTACATTGTCGCGGAGGGTTTTCGCTTACATGTCAACGAGGTGCTCGATAGCGCGGTCGCCGATTACTTCCCGCCTTCCTTTCTGACGGATATCTTCGGCATTATCGGCATTGCACTCGTCCTCACCAGTGCGTGGATGTGGACGCGGGCGCTTCTTCGCGCCAGCCGTTCGCTCGGGCAGCATGGTTTGATGGATACCATACGCGGAGCCAGGCTGCGCGACGGGTATAAGATCGTCGCCGTAGGAGGCGGAACCGGGCTCTCGACCCTGCTGCGTGGTTTAAAGCGATCCACCAGTAATCTCACGGCGATCGTCACCGTTAGTGACGACGGGGGGTCGTCCGGCCGCCTGCAGAAGGAACTCGGCGTTCTCCCGCCCGGCGACGTTCGGAACTGTTTGGTCGCGCTGGCAGACGATGAGGCTCTGGTCACCGAACTCTTCCGCTTTCGTTTTGAAGAAGGCGAGGGTTTGAGCGGTCATTCGTTCGGCAATCTCTTCTTAGCGGCGATGACCGGCATTACGGGAAACTTCGACCGCGCGATCAAGGAGTCGAGCCGTGTGCTGAACGTCGTTGGTCGCGTGCTGCCCGCGACCTTGGGCGTCGTCCGGCTCTGTGCGACCCTGCGTGACGGAACAACGGTGGAGGGTGAGAGTAAGATCGGTAGCCCCCATGCCCCAATCGAGCGGCTCTACTTCGATCCCCCGTATGCTGCCGCACTCGATGAAACCATTGCGGCGATACGCGACGCCGATGCTATCGTCCTCGGCCCGGGTTCACTCTTTACGTCGATTCTACCGAATCTCTTGGTCGATCGCATAGCGCAGGAGATCGCTGCGGCACCGGGTCTAAAACTCTATGTGTGCAACGTGATGACGCAACCGGGCGAAACTGACGCCATGACGGCAGCCGATCACGTTGAAGCGCTATTGGCTCATGCGGGAACACATGTTTGCGACTACGTGCTCGTGAACTCTGCTCCGCCACAGCGCCTACGCGAGCTCTACGCCGAAGAAGGGCAGACGCCGGTTGCGCCCGATGTCGCGCGTATCGAAGCTCTGGGCATGACGGTGGTTCAGGCGCAGATGATCAGCGAAACACAGACGGTGAGACACGATTCGCAACGGCTGGCAGACAACGTGATTGGAATCATCGACCGCGCCGTCGCCGAGCGAGCCTCGTTCGTACGACCCGCAACCTACTACTCGCATGCAGCGGGCGCCCCGAGCCGGAAACCGACCGTGCGGTCAACGCCACCGTGATGAGTACGGGTTTGCTCGGTGCCACGTCCAGCGTCGTGCGCACGGGAAGATACCCCGGCGCTCTCACGGTATAGTCGATCGTGCCGATCGGAACTTGCGCAATCGAAAAGTGTCCCGACGCGTCGGTCGTTGCGCTCAGCACTGTTTCGACCGTCACGACGGCTCCGGCGATCGGCGTCTTGGTGAGCGCATCGACGACCACCCCACGCATAGGTGCATAGGCCTGCTGCGGCGGCAGGCCGCCCTGGTCGTTGCAACCGACGAGGGCGAAGAGCGTGGCGACGACCAGGGCTGCTCCCCGGAGCCGAGATTGCATACCATCCAGATTCGCCCGCTTCATCTTCTGCCCTGGTCGCCGACAGGCGCGTTCAGGCGGCATGCGGAAAACGCTGCTCACTCAACCACGCTGCGATCTTGGAGGTTCTCTAGCCTTGGCGAGCCTATCAACCGACCCTAAACTCGGGCCGGTGTACTGCGAAACGGCACTGGACGCCATCGGCAACACGCCGTTGGTGCGTCTCCATAAGGTGATCGACGGCGCGCCTGCGCTGGTCCTCGCAAAAGTCGAGTACGTCAACCCAGGCGGCAGCGTCAAGGATCGCCCGGCGGTAGCCATGTTGGATGCTGCGGAGGCCGCGGGCCTACTCAAACCCGGTGGAACCATCGTGGAGCCGACGAGCGGCAATACGGGCACGGGACTCGCTATGGCAGCGGCCATTCGAGGCTACCGCTGCATTCTGGTCATGCCGGATAAGATGGCCAAAGAGAAGATCGACTTGATCAAAGCCTACGGCGCCGAAGTTGTGGTGACTCCCACGAACGTCCCTCCCGACTCCGTCGAGTCGTACTATGGGGTCGCCAATCGTCTGGCGGCCGAGATCCCCTGTGCATTTCAACCCAACCAATTCCACAACCATCACAACCCCGATGCGCACTATCGCACCACCGGCCCCGAGATATGGGAACAGACGCGCGGGACGATCACGCATTTGGTGGCCGGCATCGGCACCGGCGGAACGATCTCCGGTACGGCGCGCTACCTCAAAGAGCGCAATCCGCAGATTCACGTCGTCGGGGCCGACCCTGAAGGTTCGATCTACTCCGGCGATACGCCGCGCTCGTATGCGGTCGAAGGCATCGGGATGAACTACCTCCCGGAGACCGTCGACTTAAAGGTGATCGACGAAATGGTGCGCGTGACCGATCGCGATTCATTTTTGATGGCGCGCCGGATTGCGCGCGAGGAGGGCCTGCTCGTCGGCGGCTCGGCAGGCACGGCGGCGGTAGCCGCGGTGGAACTCGCAAAACGACTGACGTCGCAAGCCGTCGTCGTGGTGATCTTCCCGGATTCCGGGCGCGGCTATATGTCGAAGATCTTCAACGATGAGTGGATGGTTGCCAATGGCTTCCTCGCCGAAGGAAAACGCCGTGCGACGGTCGGCGACGTGCTCCGCAGCAAGACTCCTTTACCGCCGCTCATCACCGTCAAAGAACGCGACACCGTACGAACCGCACTCGACTTACTGCGTCAATACGAAATTTCGCAGTTGCCCGTCATGCGTGGCAGCGAGCAGGTCGGAAGCGTCAACGACGTCGCCGTCATGCGAGCGGTCTTCGACCAAGCCGACATCCTGCACGAGCCCATCGGCGAGGTCATGGGGCGACCGTTTCCGGCGATGGAACAATGTGAAGAGATCGAAAAGGCGTACAAACTGCTGACCTTGGCCAGCGCCGCACTGCTGATCACCGATGACGGGGAGCCCATCGGCGTGGTTACCCGCCAAGACGTCATCGGCTTTCTCTCCAGCGCGTCGAACGGACCGGTATAGATCGCGTGCGCTTCTCAACGAAGGCCATTCATGTCGGGCAGGATGCCGATCCCACGACCGGTGCGACGATCGTCCCCATCTATCAAACCTCGACCTACACGCAAGAGGCCGTCGGCGTTCATAAGGGATATGACTACAGCCGCACGGTGAACCCAACCCGGCTCGCGCTGGAGGCCCAGTTAGCGTCGCTTGAATGCGGCACGTACGGCAGTGCCTTCGCCAGCGGCATGGCTGCGACCGCGGCCGTCCTCAATCTTCTCTCCAGCGGCGATCATGCGATCGTTACGGATGACCTCTACGGCGGCACCTACCGCCTCTTTTCCAGAGTGCTCGTGCGGTACGGCTTGGAGTTCACCTACGTCGACATGAGCGACCTGGCCGCGGTTCGCGCGGCGATCCGCCCAAACACCAAACTCTTCTGGATCGAAACGCCGACGAACCCACTGCTCAAACTCATCGACATCGCTGCCCTCTCCCGGTTGCGGGATGCGAGCGCCGATCTCGAGACCCGAGCCGTCGTCGTTGTCGACAATACCTTCGCGACGCCATATTTTCAGCAACCGCTGTTGCTGGGTGCCGATATTGTCGTTCATTCGACGACCAAGTACATCGGGGGTCACTCGGACGTCGTCGGCGGCGTCGCCATTACCGACGATCCTGCTCTGCACGAACGTATCGCCTTTCACCAAAACTCGGTCGGCGGTGTTCCCGGGCCCCAGGATGCATGGCTGACCATGCGTGGGGCCAAGACACTGGCGCTGCGAATGCGAGAACACGAACGCAACGCCATGCAGATTGCCGCCTACCTGGAATCTCATCCGAAGGTTGCGCACGTTCACTATCCTGGGCTGCCTTCGCATCCGCAACATGACCTGGCCAAGCGCCAAATGAGCGGCTTCGGCGGAATGCTCTCGTTTACACTGCATGGCCCGGAATCGCGCGCCCTTGAGTTCGCCGGGCGCTTACGTTACTTCAGCCTAGCCGAGAGCCTCGGCGGCGTTGAATCGCTGATCTGCCATCCGGCGCGCATGACGCATGGATCGATCCCGAAGGCCGAGCGCGAGCGCCGCGGCATTACCGATGGGCTACTGCGCCTCTCGGTAGGCATCGAAGATTGTGAAGATCTCCTGGAAGATCTGGAGACCACCTTAGGCTAGAAACCGACGGATTCCTAGGGCTGACCTTGCGGATAGCGGACGGCATAGGCGCGTTCGAGCGCGCGTAGCGCTTCTTGATTGCTCACCATTCCCACGCGACTGGCAATGGATAGCTGCACGCCGCGGACGCCGTCGCTCCAGGCAAGCTCGCGAATAACCATGCGCGTAAATCCACTGCCGGTGATGATCTTCAAGAAGTAGGCCGGCATCCCGTTACTGGTCTTGACGATCCCTTGATTGATGATAACGATGCCGTTAATCTTGTCGCGTAGCTGATTGGCAATGTCGACACGAAAAGAGTGCGTCGATTCGGTATATGGCCGCAACGTGATTTCGATCAGCTTCTGATTCTCTTGGCGAAAATTTCGACCCCATGCGGCAACGACGACGGGGCCGGGCAACTCCGCCGATGGGATGTGTCGAATCATCAGTGGGACGTACCCCGGCGGTGGTGCGTAATGGAGCGCGCGATCGCTGTACGTTGGGTTGGGTGTCGGAGTCGGTGCGGGCGTTGGTGCGGCCACCTGTGCCGAGGCGCTGCCTGCGGACATGAGGATGAGCAGGCATATCGCAAAGCTTCGTAACTTCAATTTCGATCCAAGACCTCGGTCAGCAAAGGGAGGGAGACTTCGTAGCGGTACCCGACGTTGCGATGATCGTCGTCAAACTCCTGGTGTTCGACCTGCAAACCGAGATCGCGGATGCGCTGGGTCATGGCTCGTGCGCCGATGTCGAGCCCATACTCGTCGCGCCGGCCACAGTCGAGATAACGTAGACGGAGGCGAGCTAGTTCCGCGCGATGTCTTGAGGCGCGTTCAACCGGGTCAAACGCCAGCCATCGTGCAAAGATATCCTCTCGAAGCTCTCCGCTGATCCGATCGAAAGGCAGATCGAGATCGAAGGCCACGGCACTTCGAGGAGAGTACGCGGCCGCGTAACCAAGCATCTCCATGGTCACGTACTCGCTCTTTGGGCGCTTGTGCGCCGATTCAAAGGCTGCAACGAAGGCGGCGATCTCCCAGTGGTGCGCCTCAAGGATTCGTTGCGCCGCCGGAAACGAGGGGGGATGCGCATAGCGAAAGTAGGCGTCCCCGCTGTGAGACGCAAAGGCTGCAAACGTCCCTGGGTGTTCAAGAATGAGGTGCATCGCACCAAACCCGCCGGATGACTTGCCGAAGACTGCTCGACCGCCTTCGCCGGCAATCGTCCGGTAGGTTCGATCGATGTGCCCCACGACGTCTCGCACCACGTAGGTCGCATACAGGCCATTATGGACGGAATCGACATACTGCGAGCCACCCAACCTCGTAAACCCATCGACAATCACGAGGATCGCCGCAGGCATGCGACGCTCGACAAGCAAGCGATCCATCCACTGCACGACGTTGGTCTCCCAGGGCCGCGCACTCACGAGCGCCGCCGCATCGCCGGTATAGCCGTGCAAGCAGTACAGGACCGGATAGCGAGTCGACCCCTGCGGATCGTAACCCGGCGGAAGGTAGACCACGACCGGCCGCGCGGCGGCATCGCCGAGTGGATTCTCCGCTAACGCCGGGCTATCGACGACATCGACGAGAATCGCCCCTTGCGTACCCAGGAGCGTCGCCAGCGGCGAGAGTGCAGTAGACACCTGACCGCAGTTCGGCGCGAGGGTCAGCTCCTACTTGTGGGCCTGGTGTTCGTCCAAGATTGCGTGACGCTGCGCCTCGGCGTGCTGCGGGCAGCGAATGCGACGCAGGCCCGCCGCCTGATGCGCACGAATCGGCCCTAGGAGGCTATCGGAGTTAAGCTGTTTTCGGATTTGGCGCCGAATTTTGTTCGGAGACGAGGCGCGAAGAAGGAGCGAAGCCGTAGCTTCGTGACTGATGAGCAACGAAATATTCGGGTAAAAGGCGGCCCAAAGACGGAAGCGTGCTTAACTCCGACAGCCTCCTAGCCGCTCGACTCTCGGGGAAGTGGCGGAACGGCAGACGCAGCCGCCTCAAAAGCGGCCGGGGCAACCCGTGTGGGTTCAAATCCCACCTTCCCCACCATACTATCCTCCTAGGAATCATCCCACGCATGCAGCAGTCGCTGACGGAGATGGGTCAAGGCGCCCTGCGCGGTGAACTTCGCGTTCCCGGTGACAAGTCGATCTCTCACCGCGCGCTTCTGGTCGCCGCCGCGAACGATCGACCCACCCGCATCGTGAACCTCAACCTCGGTCGTGACGTTCGGGCGACCGCGCAGGCGTTGGTGGCGCTCGGCGCGCAGGTCAGACACGATGCCGAGGAGACGATCGTGTGCGGCGGCAGGCTCGTCGATCCGGCCTCTACGATCGACTGCATGAACTCCGGTTCGACCGCACGCATGCTTGCGGGGCTCTGCGCCGGTGCGAATCTGCATGCGACGCTCGATGGCGACGCCTCGTTGCGTGCGCGTCCCATGGAGCCGGTTGCGGCGCAGTTGCGCGCCTTCGGCGCCCGCATCGAAACCACTTCCGGGAGACTGCCGCTGCGCATCGAAGGCACTGCAACGCCACAGACCCGCAACTTCATTCTGCTCTCCCCATCCGCACAAGTGAAGAGCGCGTTGCTGCTGGCGGGCCTCTACGCTCGCGTGCCCATATCGATCACCGGCGACCGAGGTTCTCGCGACCACACGGAGCGTCTGCTCGCCTCTTTGGGCGCGACGATCGAGTACGACGCCCATCAGACGACGCTGCGAGAACCTCCACGCTTTCGCGACGCTCCCATTGAGATACCAGGCGACCTCTCTTCCGCCGGTTCCGCAATCGTGGCAGCGACCGTCAGCCCAGGTAGTGAGATCATCGTACGCGACGTCGGCGTCAACCCAACGCGTACCGGTCTCCTCGAGGTGCTGGTGCGGATGGGGGCCTCCATCGAGCAACGCAACCTACGAGAGCTCGGCGGTGAGCCGGTCGCCGATCTGCTGGTTCGCTACGCGCCCCTCCACGGCGCAGTTGTGGACCCCGCTCTGGCCCTGCGTGCCGTAGACGAGATTCTGCTGCTCGCGGTCGCGGCGGCCTTCGCCGAGGGAAGCACGCGCATTACGGGCATCGGTGACCTGCGCATGAAGGAATCCGACCGCATCGCCGCCATCGAGCAGCTCCTCGATGCCGTGGGCATCGCCTACGAGACTCTGCGTGACGGCATCGTCGTCCACGGCGGCCGACCGCGTAGCCGAGAAGGCGTGATCCTGACCCGTGGCGACCACCGAACCGCTATGGCCGCAGCGGCCCTGGCGGCAGGCGCCGGCCCGCTCCGGGTGGATGACCCCGATTGCATCGATGTCAGCTTCCCGGGGTTCTTGGAGAGATGGCGAACACTCTTGCCGCGATGAACGCTCACGCTCCGGTCTACACCGCCGACGAATTCGACCGCGAGGCTCGCCGGATCGAGACCCTTGTGTGGGAGGCGCTCGTCGTGGAACCGGAGATGCGCGTGCTCATCTGCGGCTACGGCCCAGACGGTGGGCTCGTACGACGCGCCTGCGCGATCGACGCGCGCGTGACGGTCATCGAGCATCGAGACGACGTCATCCGCCGGTTCGCCTCGCTTGGCGCGACGCTGATGCGCGGGAGTACGTCGGTCATCCCGGCAAAAGAGCGCTCATTCGACCTGGCCGTAGCCTCACATTATTTGCATGAGGTCGACCCGTTCTTCCACGCGCAGGTCGTCTCCGAGCTCGCCCGCGTTGCACGGCGAGTCGCCATCGTCGAACCCGCTCCGCCAACCGACCCGCTCGGCAAACGCATCGCGCTCCTCTACTCGCAAGCGAAACGCGAACTCGGTCAGTTCGAGTACTACCAACCGCTGGAGTATTGGAAGAAACTGTTGCAGTCGACGAAGGCCGAGATTTCGCAACACGTCTTTGCCTTTGCGAAGGTTCCACCGCGAGAGTACCTGGCCGATACGATCGCGCTGCTGCTGGCCACCATGCGCGTCGAGGATATCCCGCAAAACTATCTTGAGGAGTTACGCGCGATCGTGGCACGCAGCGATGCGCTGCTGTTGCCTCAGCCGCGGTACATCCTGGTCGGCGCCCCCGTCGGCGAGCTGCCGATTCCGCAGTTCTCGGCGCGAGAAGAGCCCCCGGCTCTCGTCACTGCGACAGCGCCGATACCGAGCGTCCGCGAAGTTACGGCGGCGGCCGGTTACGAGTTCCCGCCGGTCGAACCCACTGCGACCCCGGCGGCTCCTGCGACACCGTCCGTGCCGCCACCGTCCGCGCCGCCGGCCTCCTCCCCGGGAAGCTCGCCGCAACCGAACTGGGCCGCTCACCTCGAGCCGCCGCCCACATTTGTGCCTGGGTTACCCTTTGGAGCGCCCCCACCGCCGAGTGCCGAGCACTCTGTACCACCTTTTGGGATGCCCTTCGCCGTTCCGCCTCACGACGCCGGCGCACCGGCCACGCCCGCTGCGGTCTCCCCGTTTGGGTGGGAATGGGAGCCGCCGGAAGACCCGAACTCGCCGCCTTAGGCGGCGCTCTCCGACGACCCAGCCGGTTTCGCCGGTGAGGCCGCAGGCTGCCCTTGCGCGGCTGCGGGCTTGGCCTCGGTCGGCGCAGGCGTCTGCGGCGCTGCGGTCTTCTCCGCGGCGGCCGAGGCCTGGGAGGCGCTTGCACGGGAGTCGGTTGCATAGAAACCCGAGCCCCTAAAGAGGATCGGCGCTGGATTGAAGACGCGCATCAGCTTGCCCCCACAGCTTGGGCACGGCGCCTCATGCACCTCGCCGAACCCATGGCGAACCTCGGTCACGGCGTGGCACGTCGCGCACTGGTAATCGTACAACGGCATAGGCGAAGTATACCGGACCTAGCAGTCTTGGTCAATGACTGCTAACTCAACCAACCCCTTGAACTGGAGCAACGACCGGGCGAGTTCGGCATTGAGGCGACGGCGTACCGTGATGCCGTCGATGATGGCGCCCAGGCGACCGTAGTAAGCCGGGTAGGCGATCCTTACGTGAACTCGGCAGCGGCTGGTCCGCCGTTCGAGCCGGAAATCCAGCCGCCGGCGGGTGGAGTATGCGCCCACAAGCGAGAGATGGAAGTTTTCGATATACGCATCGACCTCGTAGAGCTCCTCGGGCTCGCCTGGGATCACCGAACGCAAGATGACGTCGCTTCCAATCTGGAGCGGCGCGCGCGGCTCTCCCAGGCGCGCACTGTGCAAGAACGTCAGCCATGCCGGCCAACGCTCCACCGTACGCAGCGACGCGAAGGCCTCCTCTGCGGAGGCATCTACATCGATGCTGCCGACGATCCATCGCGGCTGCTCGCGGATGCGAGGCTCTTGTGACTCCGGTGTGGTCACCGCGAGTACTCCGGTAGGGTCGTCGCCCATCGCACGAAACCCACCAACGCCGCGATGCCTACGGGTAGGGCCGCCTCGTCAAGCGCAAACAGCGGGGAGTGCCCGGAGTGGACCGTCCCCAGCGCCTCGTTGCGAATGCCAAGGCGCATCATCAACCCCGGTACGCGCTGCGCAAAATACGCGAAGTCTTCCGCTCCCATGGTGGGTTCAGCTGCGATGACGGGGATCCCATTGCCGCTGACCACACGCGAGAACTCCTCCGCAAGGAAGCGATCGTTGACGACCGGCGGATACCCTCGTATGACCTCAACGTCGACCTCAACCCCATAGGCTGCGGCGATGCCCAGGAGAATCCGCCGAACCTTCGGTTCAAGTCCCTCGCGCAGATCCGGATCGTGGGCTCGCAAGGTGCCCGTCATCCGCACCGTATCCGCAATGACGTTATTACGATATCCGCCCTCGATCGTGCCGATGGTCAAGACTACGCTGCGCAGCGGGTCCGTCTCTCGGGCCGCAATATTTTGCAGCGCGAGCACCATCGCGGCGGCGGCGGGAATCGCGTCCAGCGCCGTGTGAGGGTAGGCGCCGTGGCCGCCGCGCCCGCGCACCACGATCCCAAACTCATCGGCGGCGGCGCAGACGGGCCCGGGTGTAATCCCGAGGGTACCGGCGGGCAACCGCGCATCGACATGCAGCATCGCCGCGGCATCGACCGGCGGGTCGTCCAGGACCCCGGCCTCCAGCATCGGCGCTGCCCCGCCCGGACCTTCTTCTGCCGGCTGAAAGAGCAGCACCACGCTGCCCCGGAGATGCTCTCTGTCGGCGGCAAGTACGCGAGCAGCGCCCAAGAGCATCGCCGTGTGGGCATCGTGTCCGCAGGCGTGCATCCGGCCGGGCACCTCGGAGGCATAGGCCAGCCCCGTTCGCTCGTCGATCGGCAGTGCATCCATATCGGCTCGCAAGGCGACGACCCGCCCGCCGCGCGCTCCACGCACCACGCCGACGACGCCGGTTCCGGCGACACGACGATGCGAGATGCCCAAGGCAGCGAGCTCGCCCTCGACTAAGGCCGCGGTTTCGTGCTCTTCAAATCCGAGCTCCGGTCGCCGATGGATCGCGCGCCGAAGATCGACGACCCGTTGGGTCACGTGCGCTGGTATCGGCCGCCACTGATCCATGGGTCGCTCTTGTGGAGCGGTCCTCATCCTTCCTTCGCCGAAACCGCGACAATGATGCTCTCACCCGATCTTGCCCTCGCGCTGCTGGTCAATCGTACGACGCAGGCCTATACGAGCGCTGCGCCGGCCTATATGACCTACCGCGAGCAAACGCATATCAGTGCGCCGACCCTGGGGCGCACGCAGAACATTAACCGGAGCGTCGCCGTGCGCGTCGCCGATAACCTGGCCGTCATGCACGACCTGCCGCGCGGCGCCCGCCGCATGGGCGAGGCGTTTCCAATCATTCCGTACTTCGATCCGCTCTCGCAGTTTTCGTTCGGATACTTCGCCAACCTCAAGAGCATCGACATCACGCTGACGCGGGGCAACCCGTTGGAGTTTCCGATTCCGCTCCCCAACCCCAGCGTCACGATGGTCGTGCCGTATGCAAGTTTCTGGGATCCAACCTACGCCGCGGACTCAGCGCCTGGGCATCTTCACTTTCTCATCGCCCCAACGCCGCGCATCACCGGCTTCTACCCATCGGAGATCGTCGAGAATCCGCAGACGCGCCTACCGGCGCGCATCGCGCTGACCGATACGCAGCACGACATGACGATCGTTCTGGATTTCTCAACCGTCGACGGTCACTGGCTCATCACGCACGGAGTGTTTTCAGCGACCGAACACGCGGCATTTCTCACGTTCCCCGTCATCGCGGATGTGACGTTCGACCATTTCGCATTCCCGACCACGCCCCCGAGTGCGTCGCTCGTGCCGTCGCCGTCGCCACTGCCATCGCCGGCGTCATCGCCCGCGCCCACGGCGTCCCCGTCCTCGGCAGCTTCACCGCAAGCGGTGCAGTCGGCAAGTCCCTCTCCATTACCTCGTCCGGCTTCGACACGGAGGCCGCCCAGGGACGCCTTCAAGAAGCATGTTGATGCGCGTCGGGAACGGCGGTGATCCAACGCACACGTTAGCGCACATTGAGCGACCACGACGTCGTTGGCCCATTGCCCGCCGGCGCTGGTTCAGCAGGGCGGCGAACGGTGAAAGGAGTGGCCAAACCTGACGATCCATGATAGGTTACATGTAACTTATTTGGAGGATGGTTATGGCCTCGACATCAAGCGCTAAGCTCTCGCGCGTAAAAGTGCGAGAACATCGCGAGCGGCTGCGCGAGCAGGGTCTACGCCCGATCCAGATTTGGGTGCCGGACGTGCGTTCCCCCGCCTTCCGCTCCGAAGCGCATCGCCAGTCGCTTGCCATCGCGGCCAGCGCCCATGCGTTCGACGATCAGGCGTTCATCGACGCGCTCTCGGTCGCGGGTGATGAATGAGGCGCGGCGACATCTGGATCGTCGCCGGCGGCAAGGAGTATGGGGGCAAGCCGCGCCCAGTCGTCATCGTCCAGGACGATCGCTTCGACGCGACGGATTCCATCACTGTCTACGCATTCACAACGGATGAGACCGATGCGCCGCTGTTCCGCCTGCCGGTGGAGCCGAACGAACGCAATGGCTTACGCGCGGCCTGCCGCCTGATGGTGGACAAGATCACCACCGTCCCGAAGACCAAGGTCGGCGCGCGCGTCGGCAGATTGGACGACGAGGACATCCTGCGGCTCAATCAGGCGGTGCTCGTGTTCCTCGGCCTTGCGGTCTCGCCGAGGACGGCGCGGGAGGCATGACCGCCGCTGGCGGAGAGGGAGAGATTCGAACTCTCGAGACGCTCAACACGTCTGCCCGCTTTCGAGGCGGGTGCCTTCAACCACTCGACCACCTCTCCATGAACCGGCCGCGCCCATACTACCGCGAGCAACCGCCGTTCCCTGCCGAAGACTCTTCGATTCGGCGATCGCGAAAGAAGCGCGCAAGCTGCGCTGAAGCTTCGGCGGCCAGTACGCCGCCGTGCACGTCGATGCGATGGTTGGTCCGCGATGACCGTAGAATGTCGAACGCCCCGCCGTCGGCCCCGCCCTTGGGATCGGCAGCCCCATAAACCAGGCGGCTGATGCGCGCGGCGATCGCCGCGCCGGCGCACATGACGCACGGCTCCTTGGTGACATACAACGTCGCACCCGAGAGACGCCAGGCGCCCAAGCGTTGGGCCGCAGCTTGGAGCGCCAACATCTCAGCATGGGCCGTGGCATCCGGGCGACGTTCCTTCTCGTTGTAGGCCTCAACGACCACCTCGCCGCAGACCAAGACCGCGCCCACCGGCACGTCGCCGGCAGCCTGTGCTGCCAGCGCTAGTTCAAGCGCCCGGCGCATATGCTGCTCGTCGGCTCGTGCGTGGTTCATGTTGTACAGTCTCTTGGTGCGCCCGGAGGGATTCGAACCCCCGATCTCAGCCTTCGGAGGGCTGCGCGTTATCCAGCTACGCTACGGGCGCATGAGTTAGCGAGGCCCGTCGGATGGAGAGCCCGCGTTTGGAATGTGCTTGAAGAGATCTAACTTGTGGTCGACGAGGCTACGGTAGAACTTGCGCACGCAGTCGGGATGCCCGAAAAAGTACGTGCGCGCATAGGCGAGGTCGTCGCCGGACGAATCCGGGACGTAGTGCGAAATCTCAATCTCCTCCATCTGCGTCCGATCGACGGGATGAGGGCAGAAGTCGCACGGAATGGTCGACATCGATCATGTTCCTTCGAAGAGCGGCCTACGCAGAGGCCCACATGGCTCGGGTAGGACTCGAACCTACGACCAAGGGCTTATGAGTCCCCTGCTCTACCACTGAGCTACCGAGCCGCGACCTTCGGTAATCTACCAGGAGCCCGACTTGGTTTCAACCCCTATCGCCCCGCGCCTCCCCAAAAGGCACGTGAAGCAGGGCAAAAGCCGCGCGCGCCAAAGCAAGCGCTTCGTGAAACGATACCTCGCGCTCTTCGGCGCGCTTCTTTTTCTTGGGCACCCGGCCGCGGTACCGGCAGCGCCGGCGAGCGCCCAAGCGCTCTTGGCGCTCCACCGTCAGTACGTCGGCCGGCAGTTCAACGACGGCTCACTCCATGGACTTCGCATGCGCGAAGTCGCCACGAGAGGTACCAGGGTCCTGGCTCGAGGGAGCGTGGAACGGGTCGGCCTCATCTATCGCGTCGACCTGCACAACGTCGCGTCGGACACGAGCATCTCTCGGGGCTTTACCGGTCGCAACGTCCTGATCGGCTTAGACTTTCTCCGTGGCTTCAAACGCATCGACTTCGACTACCCCTGAAGCGGCGCAGTGCTCCAACCATACGGCGTCTCCCGGCGTTGGCTGGTGGTGAAGCGCCGCAGTGCCCAGCAGGGCGCTCACCGAATGCCACCGTGTTGGCACTCGGGCCTGGTATGCTGAGAATGTGGAGTCCGCCGTCTCGCGCAAGGTCGTCTATCGTCTCTATCCCTCGCGCTCGCAGGAAGCGGCACTCTTGGATATGCTCGGCCTGCACCAGCGGCTCTATAACGCGGCACTCGAACAGCGGATCGCCGCCTGGAGGCTGCAACGTAAGAGCCTGTCAGCATACGACCAGTCGCGCGATCTTACCGAGTTGCGCGCCGCTGACGAACGTTACGCTGCACTGAACGCGCAGTCGGCCCAGGTGACGCTGCACCGTTTGCACCTCGCCTTTCAGGCTTTCTTCTCGCGTTGCAAAAACGGCGCGACGCCGGGATTCCCGCGTTTCAAAGCCTTCGACCGCTTCTCCGGCTGGGGATACAAGACGCACGGCGATGGCTTCCGGTTCACGCCTGGAGACGGCAACCGGCACGGCAAGCTGCGTCTCTCGGGCATCGGCACGATCTCCGTACGCGGTCGCGCTCGTACGCCGGGCGATGCGAAGACCTGCGAAATCCAGCGTAAGGCCGGACGCTGGTACGCCTCGCTCTCGGTTTCGTGCCGACCGCAGCGAACGGGCGGAACGCAGGCGATCGGTCTGGATTGGGGTGTTGAGACGTTTGCCACCATCGCGCATGAAAACGCGACCTTTTCGGCCATTGAGAATCCGCGCTTCACGCGGCAGGCGCAGGCCGCGCTAGAGTCCGCGCAACAGAACCTCGCGCGCAAGGCCAAGCGCTCGAAGAACCGCGCGAAGGCTCGCCTCCCCGTCGCCGCGATCCATCGCAAGACCGCCGCCAAGCGGTTGGACTTCCTGCGCCAACAATCGGCAAAGATCGTCGCACAGTCGTGGCTGATCGCCACCGAGACGCTCGCGATCAAGAACATGACCCGATCGGCGAAAGGAACAATCGAATCCCCTGGGCGCAATGTCGCCCAAAAGGCAGGCTTGAATCGTGAGATTCTCGCCACCGCTCCACGCAAATCTCTCGATATGATTCGATACAAAGCGGCAGAGGCTGGTATTGCGTTCATCGAGGTTCCATCGCGTAAGGTCAAGCCAAGCCAGACGTGCTCCGGCTGTTGGAAACAGCGCAAGAAAGCGCTCTCCGAACGGATGCACATTTGCGCCTGCGGCTTAATCCTCTCGCGCGATCAGAACGCTGCGCGTGTGAATCTCTGGTGGTCTGTTTGTATGCTCCTGGCAGCATACCGAACCATCGCCGGCCGGGAACCGACCGGGTGCCTCGCGCAATCCGCGTGAGCAACACGAAACTCCACCCTGTACGCATCGCGTTAGGTGGAGTAGTTCATCAGCTCAGCACCATCATCTTCATCCCGAAGAGACACTAAAACCAGCGTCGTGCAAAGCAACGAATGAAGGCGAGATGCATAGCCTGCGGTCGGAGGGACTCGAACCCCCAACCTACAAGTTCGTAGCCTGTTGCTCTATCCAATTGAGCTACGACCGCATGCGCACCGCGCCGAGCACCGCTGCCCGATTACGACTCTCCGGCACCGATCCCTCCCGGTACAAACCGCACTCGGAGAGAGAGGGATTCGAACCCTCGATACAACTTGACGTCGTATAACGGTTTAGCAAACCGCCGCCTTCAGCCGCTCGGCCATCTCTCCACTGCGGACCGCGAGCACTATACCACGGGGCCCTCGCCGGAACCTCGCGAAACGTCGGAACCGGCAACCGCCGGTTCGGGCTCCTCCACCAACTCCGCGTCGACGTGTGGCGGCTGGGCGATCCGTGCCGCTGCGGCCACGCCCGGATGGCCCAGCAATGCATCGATGCCGAGCATCCTCCCCGTCGGCAGAACGACGTTAATCGCCGAGAGCACTAGGGCCACGACGCCCATCCCTCCCAGCACGCCAAACGAGGTCAGCCCGCCTTTCGCAGCGAGCTCGTTGAGTGCCAGCAGCACGCCAAACGCTCCGCCTAGGCGCGTAAACAAACCGAAGAGCAGGGAGCAGCCGACCAACACCTCACCGAGTCGAACAAGTTCGGCAAAGATCCCAATGTTGGGGGCGACGACGCCGACGAGAAAGCCGTGGTACCAGCCCGACGTATGGGTCTGCGCATGAGCGATAAACTGTGGAAGATAGCCGTTCGGCGGCATGAAGGCTGCCGAATCCAGGAACTTCGGTACGCCGTGCGAGAGCCAAAACAGCCCTGCATAGATGCGCACGAGCGCGAGCCAAAACGCGTACCATCTGTTGGAAGGGAGTTTCATGCAACAACCACTCCTTGCGGATGAGGTGCCAGGTTCATGACGATGTCGGCGATGCGCTCGGCGGCGTGGGGCTGCGCCAGCGTCTGTGCAGCGATGCACATCGCGCGCAGGCGCCATGGGTTGCGCAGAAGCGTGGAGACGAGTTCGCCGACTCCGTCAACTCGCGGTGCGCGCACCGCCGCGCCCCCGGCCACCACGACCGCCGCGTTGCGCTCTTCTTGGCCCGGCAACGGATGAACTAAGACAAGCGGCACGCCCGTGACGAGCGCTTCGGCGAGGGTCAAGCCGCCGGGCTTGGTGACGAGGAGATCGGCGACGCGCATATAGGTCTCAACATTTTCAACGAACGGCACGACGCGCACGGGATAACCCAGGGCGTCGGCGGCTCGAACGAGGCGTCGCCGCAATGGCTCATTGTTGCCGACGAGTGCCACGGCGCAGATCGGCTCGCGGCAATCGTCGAGCGCCTTGAGCACACGCGCCAGCGGCCCGATGCCAAGCCCTCCGCCCATCACGAGGACCACGCGGCGATCCAGCGGCAAACCGAGGTCGTGGCGCGCCTGAGGTAGGACCGCTGCAGCAAACCGTGGATGAACCGGGATTCCAGTCGCCGCAACCCGATCGGGAGGCAACCCTAAGACGCGCAGTTGCTGCGCTAACTCGGGCGTCGCCACGGCATATGCGTCGATCGATCGATGCACCCAGAAAGCATGCAGAGCGTAGTCCGTGACGACGCCCACGACTGGGGGCGCGTCGGCGTATCGGCGCTGATATTCGGCCATCGCTCCGCATGGAAAGGCATGCGTACAGACGACTGCATCGGGGCGCAAACGCTGCAGGAGCGGACGCAGGTTACTCGCCGTGAACTGATGTGCCCAGGCGCGGAGCGGACCGACGTGGCTCGCGCGCTCGGCCCGGTGATAGACGTAGCGATACATCTGTGGGACCGTCGTAACCATGCGCACGTAGCCGTCGGAGACGATCCGCGAAACGACCAGCGCTGCGTACTCGTAGGAGTCAACCTCGTCGATCTCCACATCAGGGTTCCGCTCGCGCAGGGCGGCGCCAATGGCGCGCGCGGCCGCAACGTGCCCGACTCCCACGTTAGCGCATAGGAACAGGACGCGAATTAGCCTTCTCCTGAGTCGCCGGCCTCTTCGGCGAAGACAAGGAACTCGTCCAGAATATCCTGTGCCAGCTCGTCGTCTTCGAGCAGGTTCCCCTGCATGTCGGTGACGATGAACTCTTGCTCTTCATCATCCTCGCCTTCATGCATCAAGACCGCATAGGACGCACTATCGTCAGGGTCTTCCAGTACGCCGACGACTTCGAAGGCCAGCGTCTGCCCTTCGTCGGTTTCGATCTGCAGAACCTCTTTGAGTTCGAGCGGGCCTCGTGGCGAACCGTCGCCGTTATTGGAAGACATGGCTGTGCTCCTATTTGAGATACTTTGCGACGTTGGCATTCTGCTGAGCCAGAGTCCGAGCGAAGGCATGGCGGCCGTGGCCCTTGTAGACGTAGTAGAGATACGGAGTCTTCGCCGGATGGAAGGCAGCCTCCAGCGATTCTCGCCCGGGATTGGCGATCGGCGTTGGGGGCAACCCAAGGTGCTCGTAGGTGTTGTACGGCGAGTTGATGCGAAGATCATGCAGCGTTACGACGCTGGCATGGTGCGCCAGCGCATACTCGATCGTCGCATCGACCTGCAGGGGCATACCGATCCGTAGCCGGTTATAGTATACACCCGCCATGATCGATCGTTCACTCTCAACCTTTGCCTCACGTTCGATCAGGGATGCAACCGTCACCACCTGGGGAACGCTGTACCCCAGCCGAGCGGCCAACCGTCCCGCATGCCTGGGAAGCTCTTTGAAAAACTGGCTCGTTAAGATACGAACCACCTCGCGCGGCGAGGCGCCAAGCGGAATCAGGTACGTATCCGGAAAGAGGAAGCCCTCCAGATTCTTTGTGAGCGTACCGTCCACAACGAGCGTATCGCGCATGAAGGCGGCCTCGTATGCTTGCGCACTGCCGATGCCATCGGCCGCCAGGCGCGCCGCGATCTGTTTGGCGGTGAATCCCTCCGGAATCGTTACCCACGCGGCGGTCTGTGCCCCACCGTGCAGGAGCGCGCTCAAGACCTGCGCCGCGCTCAAGTGTGGAGCGAAACGGTACTCGCCGGCGCGGACCTCATCCTCGACGCCGCGCAGCCGTGCGAGAAGGCGCAGCGGCAGGGCACTGCCTACGACGCGGCTGCGCTGCAGACGCACGATGATCTGCGCGAACGTGAGCCCACGCGGGATGATCACGTCGGTACGCCGGGCCGGCAGGGCCTGCGCACCGGCCAACACGTACCAGCCGACGCCGGCTGCAAGGACGACGGCGATCAATGCCCCCACCAGGACACGGCGCATACCGCGCAGGCGCGTCATGCGTCGCTCCCAAGCCGACGGCGAGCCAAAAATGCTTCCAGGATCAGTGCGGCGGCAAGCTTGTCGACAACGCGTTTACGCTTGCTGCGCGAAACGTCCGCCGCGATCAGGGTTTTGGTGGCGGCCGCAGTCGTCAATCGCTCGTCCACGCGATGGATGGGCCCGTGGAAGATCTCTGCCAAACGCCCAACGAATCGGTCGATCTTCTCCGCGGCGAACCCCCGTTCACCCCGCAGCGTAACGGGATCTCCGACCACAAGTTCCTGCGCGTCATAGGACTGCAGATACGCAGCGATCTCTTTGAGATCGGCTTGCAGGTTCGTGCGATCGATCACCCCGACGGGCAATGCATAGTGTCGCGCCGGATCGGAGACGGCAACGCCGATACGGCGCTCACCGACGTCCAAAGCCAAGACGCTCACGCCGTGCCTCGTACGAAGGCGCGGGCATGCGCTCCCGCTTTGCGCGGCTTCCCAAGGTGGTGATCGACCAAGCTGTCGATGGCGCCGGCCACTCGAGGACGTGCCAAGAGCGCCGCTCGCACCGCTCCCCCTCGTGGTGCCGCAAGTGCCGCAATATTCGCCATGTCATCGGCGTCTAGACTAGGCAAGGATTGCCACGCTTGGTGACACTCCGGTCCCAGAAACCCGCCCGCCTGCGCGTCGAGAAAGGCCCCGGCAGGCAGCGGCGCACCGCAGGCGATGCATGCGTCGGTCGGCGGAGCGAAGCCTAGGGCATCGAGCAGACGCAGTTCGAAGCGGGTTAGAAGCGCCAACGCGTCGCCGCAGGTGGTCATAGCGGCTAAGGCACCGCTCAAGAGCGCATAGACCTCGGGCAGCGCCAACTCCGGCTCGCAGAACATATCGACCAACTCCACCACTACCTGCGCGGCGGCGTAGGTAGCCGGCTCCAACAACCGCTGCCAGTAGACGGCCAGGATCTGCGCTGAAACGATGATATCCAGCGTGCGTCCGCGATGCATCTCGAAGCGGCAAGCGTTGGCAAACTCAAGCCGGCCGCTCAACGCGCTACGTTGCCGCCGTGCACCCTTGGCCAGGGCATCGAGTTTGCCGTACTCTTGCGTGAAGAGCGTCACGATCCGGTCGGCTTCGCCGAGCGGTCGCGCACGCAGCACGATTCCAGCGGTAGAGAAGCGGCGCGACCGGCTCACGGTGTCGAAAGCGGTGTGCCGTCAGCCTGCGTCTGCGCCTCCGGAGCGCCGTTCGTGTAGACGCGTACAGTCAGAATCCGTCTACCCCGCGTCCGTTCGACGCGCAAGCGCGTATGAGCATCGGCAGCCACTTCTTCGCCTTCGATCGGGAGCCTACCGAAGAGTCCTACCGTATACCCGCCGATCGTCTCGAAGTCCTCGGTCGAAAGCGCGACCCCGAGTTTCTCGTTGACATCATCGATGTTCGTTCCCGCATCCACCAGCGCTTCGCGGTCGGAGAGAATCCGGATCTCTTCCTGCTCATCTTCGTCGTGCTCGTCTCGAATTTCTCCGACGATCTCTTCCAGCAGATCCTCCATGGTAACCAGGCCGGCGGTACCGCCGTACTCGTCGACGACGATGGCCATGGAAAACTTGTCGCGCTGCATCTCGCGAAGAAGATCGGCGAGCTTCTTCGTCTCCGGCACGTGGACAACGGGGCGCATGAGCGCGCGCAGACTGGTATGCGCGAGGGTGCCGTTTGCAAGTGCGATGAGCAGTTCGCGATCGTGAACGACGCCGACGATATCGTCTTTGGATTCTTGATAGACCGGCAGTTTCGAGTAGCCCTCAGCGATCACCAGGTCCAAGGCGCGGCGTGGTGATTCGTCGATCGAGATCGCGATCATCTCCGGGCGCGGGGTCATGATCTCCCGAACGATCGTGTCTCCGAACTCGATGACCGAGTGAATCATCTCGCGTTCCTGCTCTTCGATGACGCGTTGTTCCGCACCGACGTTGACGAGCGTCCGAATGTCATCCTCGGTCACGAAGAGCTGTGCGGCATGTTTGATCCCAAACGGCCGCAGCACGAATTCGGTGAAGGCCAATTCAAAGCGCACCAGCGGTAGCAGCAGAAACGCCACCAGCCGCATCGGCGGGCCCAACCGTAGGGCCCAGCGCTCGGCATCCGACACCGCAATGGTCTTCGGGATAATCTCACCGAAGAGCAAGAGCGCGATCGTCATGGCGACCGTCGAAAGGACGGCGGCATGGGGGTAGCCCAGCCTGATGAAGAGATCGGTGGCCAGCGAATCGGCCGCTAAGAGGGCGATCGTGTTCCCCGTGAGGATGGCCATGAGAAAGAAATGGCGATCGTCGACGAGCTTCTGCACGTCGCGGCTGCCGCGCTGGTCGCGTTCGACCAACGTTCGAGCGCGCAGGCGCGAAATCGAGATTAAAGCCCCTTCGGAGGCGGCAAAGAAGGCCGCCACCACGAGCAGGGCAAGCAGAGCGAGGAGTTCGAGCGAGTGCCCGCCCAGGATCATCGCCGGAGCATCCTAGCGTGAGGCGGCGGGCGAGAGAGCCCCCAGCACACGCTGCGCTCGGGGGCGTTGAGGATGACGTGGAGCCGACAATGCGGCGCCATTATAGCACACCGAACGGACGAGCCAGCAGGTAGATCGCCAATGCCCCAAGGCTACCCAGCACCCCGCCCCAGAGAACCTCAAAGGGGCGATGGATGCCGCCCTCGACGCGGCTCTGGGCAACTAGCAACGCCAGGCCGTAGGCCAGGACGGCGCCAAGCGCCGTCCCGTAGAGCAGTGCGAGCAGGGTCGCTCCGGCAAAGGCTAGGGCTGCGTGGCCGGAGACCGCACCGCCCTGGAGCGCCGCTCCGCGCCCGGCCCGGGCCTTGAGAACCACCACACCGATCGCAACGACGGCCAACGTCACCAAGACCAGGTTTGCCGGGACGCCGGCGACGGCGCGAAAGACGCGTGAGCCGCCCACGAAGATGCCCTGATAGAAGACCAGATACCCCACGACCACCGCCGCGATGGCAGCGATAAACACCGCTCCGGCCGCAGCATCCTTCGCGGTCTTCGCCAGCGGGTGATGGGTCGCGGTCAACAGATCGACGACTGCTTCGACCGCCGTATTGAGCAGTTCCAGGGCAAGGACCATGCCGATCGTCAGCACGAGGATCGCAACGTAGACGCGATCGAGCCGAAGCAGTAATGACGCCAAGAGAACGAGCACGGCAATCGTGAAGTGCACGCGAAGGTTCGGCTGCGTGCGCGCCGTGTAGAGCACGCCTTCGATCGCGTGGTGGAACGAGCGTAGCAGCTTGCTGCGCTCGACCGGATGAAAGTGCGGCTCTCGATCGTGTCCGCTCACCTGCCCGCGATGCGGCATCAACGTTCCTGCTCGTAGGGCCATGCCATGCCGATCGCAGCGGCGAGACGCTGCTCTTGCGCGACCATCAACGCGCGTTCGCCGGGACGTTCGTGATCGTGCCCGAGGATGTGGAGCAGGCCATGGATCAGCAAGCGTGTTAGCTCAGCATCCAAGTCGGCGTCGTAGACGGCAGCCTGCCTGCGTGCCGTCTCTACCGAAATAACGACGTCACCGAGCAGTCGCTCGGGGGGCACGCTGCCGTCGTCAAGCAGCGACACGCTTGGCGCCTCGGGTTCCAAGGGAAAGCTCAAGACATCGGTCGGCCCGCGCTTGTCGCGATGCCGGCGGTTCAGCTCCGCAATCGCGGCATCATCGACGAGCCACAGCGAGAGCGTCGATCCGGACTCGCCCGCCGCGACAAGCAACTTACGCGCCAGCATCTTGAGTCTGCGCCCATCCACGCCGCTGCCGCGAACGTCGTTACGATAGTGGATCACGCCAACTCCGTGGCGTAGGCGTGGACGATCTTCGAAACCAAAGGATGCCGCACGATATCCGTCTCGGTGAGACGCACCACCGCAATCTCTTCGATGCTCGAAAAGCGTGCCGGAGCCTCCGGGAGACCGCTGCGCGCTCCTCGCGGCAGATCGATCTGCGTGATGTCACCGGAGACGACCATACGGGATCCTTCCCCTAAGCGCGTCAAGAACATCTTCAACTGTTCGCCGGTAGCGTTCTGCGCTTCGTCGAGGATGATGAAAGCATCGGAGAGAGTCCGCCCCCGCATGAAAGCGAGCGGCGCAATCTCAATCGTCCCACGCTCCAGATACTTCGCGACGACGCCGTCGTCCAGCAGTTCAGCCAAGGCATCGTAGAGCGGGCGCAGATACGGATCGACCTTCTCACGCACGTCGCCCGGAAGAAACCCGAGCTTCTCGCCTGCCTCAACTGCCGGACGCGAGAGCACTACCCGAGCAACCGTACGCTCCTTGAGCGCACGCACGGCCATCACCACGGCAAGGAAGGTTTTGCCCGTACCGGCCGGACCGATGCCGAAGGTCAAAGGGTGCGCGCTCATCGCCGCGACAAAGGCCCGTTGCCCCGCGGTCCGCGCTCGGATCTCACGGCCCCGCCCAGTGCGCCACAACGTCGTCGGCATCGTCTCCGAGCTCCCGCTGCGCACATCGGCGGTCGCGAGCGCAACATCCTCCGGAGTGACGATCATCCCAGCCTGTGCAACGGTGAGCAGACGATGCAAGACGCGCTGCGCGATGTCTACCGCGTTGCCGTTACCGGCTATCTCCAGCCGATCACCGTTCGCATGCAAAGACACGCCGAGATGACGCTCCACGGCGGTGAGATTGCGGTCATGCTCGCCGAAGAGGCGTAGCCGATCGCCAAGGCTGCTTAGGTCGAGACTACCGTGTCCAGTCGCTTCCAGAGTGATGACTCCCATGCAGGTGCTACCACAAAGGTTGCGTCCTTTCCCGCGCTCGTAACGCAATGGGCGTACCGAGCACCTCCGCTGCGATCACCGCACGCACAAGCTCTCCACGTCCCTCGAAGAGGCGACGCCCGGCGCTCACGCTCTCTCCCGCTGCCTGCGGCGCGATCGCCTCCTGCAGAACCGCAGCCTCTGCGTAGGGGGACGGCTCGGCGGCGGGTGCAGGCTGCGCCGCAGGCGCGGCGCGGGACCGGGGAGGCGGCGCGGCAGCGGGTGCCGGCTGCGGCCTGGGATAGGTAGTGCGAGGGCGAGCGCGCCCGGCAGCGCGACGGGCGCTCTTGGACAGGCTGGTGAGCGCACCGACGGCGAACAGCCCGACCCAGACGTAGATCAGCGGGTCGCCCGAATGCATCGGTTACTTCTGCGGGACGGTCGGCGCGCCGGCACCGGGTGAGTCCGTCGTTGCACCGATAGCCCCGCGCATATCGGTATCGGCCTGCAAGTTCTTGAGCCGGTAGTAATCCATTACCCCGAGGTTTCCGCTCTCAAACGCCTTAGCGATCGCCATTGGAATCGCCGCCTCAGCCTCCACGACCTTCGCCCGCATGGCCTGCGTCTGCGCCTTCTGCTCTTGCTCGGCCGCCATCGCCGCATATTGGCGCTCGGAGGCCTTCGCCTGCGCGATACGCCGATCGGCTTCAGCTTGGCTCATCTGCAGATCTGCGCCGATGTTCTTCCCGACATCGACATCGGCGATGTCGATCGAGACAATCTCAAACGCGGTCCCGGCGTCCAATCCCTTGGCCAACACGGCTTTGCTGATGCTGTCCGGGTACTCGAGCACCTGTTTATGATCGACGGCAGCACCGACCGCCGCGACGACGCCCTCGCCCACCCGTGCGATGATCGTCTGCTCGCCGGCACCACCGACATAGCGATCCAGGTTACTGCGCACCGTGACGCGTGCCTTCACGTTGAGCTGGATGCCGTTCTGCGCCACACCTTGAAAGATCGGCGTTTCGATGACCTTCGGGTTGACCGATGTCTGGAGAGCTTCAACTACATTGCGGCCGGCTAGATCGATCGCGGCCGCCCGTTGCCAAGCCAGTGGAATCTGAGCGCGCTGAGCCGCGATCAGTGCCAGCGTCACGTTTTCAAGGTTACCGCCGGCGAGATAGTGCGACTGCATCTGGTCCACATTGACATCCAGCCCGGCCTTGCGAGCCCGTACGTAGTTGGTGACGATCACTCCCGGTGGAATGCCGATGAAGCGCATCCGCACCAGGGAAATCAAGCCCAGCGGAACGCCGGCCGCCATGGTGCGAATCCACATCCCCACGGGGAAGTAGTACAGGAACGTGAAGAACAAAATGACGGCAACGAAGAATACGACCGTCACGCCGATAGCGATCACAGACACTCCTTTATCGTGGTAGCGGTTGAAGCGACATGGGTTCGACGAAGACGCGAGCGCCTTCGACGCGAGTGACTCGGATGGGTGTTCCCTCCGGAAGAAACTCCCCCTCCGTTAAGACATCGACGCGTTCGCCGTCGATGATAGCGTGCCCGGATGGCCGCAGCAGTGAGGCTGCAGTCCCAAATCGGCCTCGCAGATAGCCGCGGTCGGTGCTGGTGACATACTCGGGCCCCTGCGTTGCCAACAGGGTCAGTTTCTTAAACCAAGCATTCTCGGGGAATGCTCGGGCGACCCACCAGAACCCGATGACCGAGAGTACGAGCGACGTCGACGTCGTCTCCAGCGCAATAAAGAAGAACGGAAACCCAAATGCGAACAGAACCGCCAACAGGAGGGCCACCGCACCCAGGATCCCCGGTAGCCCATGTCCGGGAACGACGTGCAGCTCCCACAGGATCCCAACCAGGCCCAGAACCGCTAACCAGAGCACTAGAGCGCTGCTGAAGCCGGCCAGCACGTGCGACCCAAAGAAGAGCGCCAGCGCCAAGACTCCGATGACCCCGGCGATGCCGAAGAGGGTCTGCATCTCGATGAGCAGGCCCAAGATGCCGACCGTCAAGAGAATCCCGCTGACGATGGGATCCGTCAGGAACTGGAGCAGGCCTCCTGATCCGGCGCTCGGCGTGGGCGGTAGGGAGGCCGCCGCCACCACACTGACGGCGCCAAACCATACGAGCGCCGTCCACAGAGCCAGACGCACGCGACTGATCGTCATGTGCATGGCTACCCGGACGGGAGGCGAGAAGTTACAGACCCGCGAGTTCTTCGGTAACGATCCGGCGCACGAGATTGCCGTCGGCCAAGCCCTTCAGGCCCGGCATCACGACCTTCATCGCGGCTCCCTGGTTGCGCGCCTCGGCCGGTAGTTGGGAGAGCGCCTGACGCACCAGGTGACGCACCTCCTCCGGCGATTTCTGCGCGGGCAGGTACGCGAGCAGAATCTCGCGCTCGGCGGACTCTTTCCCGGCGAGCTCTGCTCTGCCGGCCTTCTCAAACTCCACGAGGGCATCGCTGCGCTGCTTGGCTAAACGCCGCACCACGTCGAGCTCATCGGCGTCGGAGAGTTCCTGGCCGGCCTCCGTGCGCTTGTAGGTAAAACCAGAGAGGGCCGAACGTAACGTATCGACCCGAAGTTGATCCCGCGCCTTCATCGCCGTCACAAGATCGCCGGCGATGCGCTCCTTGAGCTCCCCCACGCTAGAGGCGGCGCTTGCGGGCGGCTGCCGACTTCTTCTTGCGGCGAACGCTCGGTTTCTCGTAGTGTTCGTGCTTGCGCGCCTCGGCCAGTATCCCGGCCTTCTGGGTGGCCTTCTTGAAGCGGCGCAGGGCGCTCTCAATCGTCTCGCCCGGCGAAATGCGAACTTCCATGCTTCTACAACCCCCCTTTCATGCGCGCCGCCCGGTCTGCCGGAGGCGCAATAGCTCGACACGGAATCCTATCACGGGCACCGGGCCCCGTCAAACGCTTTCCCGGCTGCTACCCCGGCGGCCACCCCATGTGTCGGCCGGCCAAAACGTGGACGTGGACGTGGTCGACGGTCTGTCCGCCGTCGTTCCCGGTGTTGACCACGAGTCGAAATCCGCCACCGCCGCGCTCTCGACCAAGCCGCGTCGCGGCGGCAAAGAGACGACCCAGCAGCGCAGCGTCGCGCTCTTCGAGCTGGGCGGCGGAGTCGTAATGGGCGATGGTGCAGACCAAGAGGTGCGTCGGAGCCGCAGGATTGAGGTCGGCAAACGCGATCAGCTCGGGATCGCGATACATTACGCCGGCAGGCAACGCCCCCGACGCAATCCCGCAGAAGATACATCTCATCGCACGGTTCCTTTCCTCCGTTGCGTCAGCCTCGGTCAGGGTGAGCTAATCGTAAAGGTCCAAGACTTCGTCGTGACGTTGCCCGCCATATCGGCCAACTGCACTTGTACGTGCATCGGTCCGTTCCCGTACGCGAGGTGCGGACGGTATTCGATAAAGTTCGGCGTGCGCACGCAGCTTGGAGTCACATCGTGCCCGTCGACTCGCAGCACCACGCTTGATGGATTGACCGGTACGGCAGTCGTGACGAACCGCGCATAGATCGCCGGGCGCGAGCTTGAGACCACCGCTCCCGCCCTAGGGCCGACGGCGACGACCCCGGGCGGCGTCGTTGCGGCCGAGAGACGGTTTGGCGCCGTGCGCTCAAGCGACGCGGCCCCAATCTGCAAGTGCGCCGTCACCGGAACGTCAACGAAGTTGACCCCGGGCGGCACGGTATAGCTCCCGACGTACTCGCCTGGGCGCCGCTCTGCCATGGCGACATCAGAGAGAAACGGCCCAATGTCGAAGCTTGCCGCGCCCCCCGGCGTAGCGTGCATGCGCACCGTCACCGTCTCTCCCGTACGCAACGGCGAGTTCGTGTCGAGCGACACATCCGTGATCGCCGCGCCTGCCGCTGCGGCGTTCTGCGCGGTCGCTGCCCGAGCCAGGAGAATAGCTTGCACCTCGTCGGTTCGCACGTTGTAACGGATGGTCGCACGGTCCCCTACCTTTGCTCGATCGGCACTGGCCGCCTTGCCGTCGATGGAGACGATGGTATCGCGTGAGGGCACGATCACGTGCCCATCGGCAAGCACGATCAGGTCTCCCGATACCGCAGCAACCCGCCCGCTACGCGATCCGTAGGCCGCCACGATGCGCGTTGCAAGACCCTTCTTCGCCAAGCGTACGGTGGCGAAGTAACCGGGGCGAACGTCTTGCAGTTGAGCCGGTACCGAGACGTCGGCGTTGACATCGTGCAGTAAGATCACGGCGTCCGGCGCGATGGGGATGGTCTGCGTCGTGCCGACGAAAGACAAGGTGATCGTCGCAGGATCGGAGTCGAGATCTACGGCTGTGACCGTGCCGCGCTGCTCGACGACCCCATGGTGTACGGTCCTACCGTTTCCGCTCGTCCCGATGATATCGGCCGTGATGACCACGGCGTTTGTCTTGCGCTCGAAGTGTGCCTGCGCCCCGATGGCTTGCGTAAAGAATCGCAGCGGCGCATAGAGCACGTTCTTCACGATCACCGGCACCGCTTCGAGACGCACGTTCTGCCCGTCGATCTGCGCGTGACGGCTCCCAATGGAGAACGCGACGGTGTGATCCCCGACATGGATGATGATCCGCTCGCCGCGCTGCTCAAAGTCGAGCCCCAGCGCCGAAACGATCCGGCGTACGGGAACCAAGAGGTGATTCTTGACGAAGCGCGGCGGCGGCTTGAGCGCCAGGCGTTGACCGTTGATCACGAGCGCAATCGGTGCCGGCGTACCACTTGGCGCGGGGCTGGGGGTCGGCAGCGCGAACGCCGGGACGCTTACCAAGCAGGTGGCGAGCGCCAGCGCTGATCGGCTCCTCCACGTTCTCATCTGGATTCTTCTAATACCTCACGGTAGAGATTCGCGGTCGCGCGGGCACATCGATCCCAGGACCACGCTCGCGCCACCATCTTCCCTTGGTTGACGAGCCGGCTGCGCAAGCCCTCGTCGGCCAGGAGGTCTTCCAGGGCGATCTGAAGCGCCCGAGCATCTCGTGCCGGGAAGCGCAGGACGCTCTGGGCCAAGATCCCCGGCGTCGACTCGGCACTCGCCACCACCGGCGTGCCGACGGCCATCGCCTCCAGCAACGGCAGACCGAACCCCTCGCAGAGCGCTGGATGAACCAGGGCGCGTGCGCCTGCATAGGCGGCGCGGAGCTGCTCGTCGTTGAGGTCCCCTAAGGCCACGATGCGACGCCGATCGGAGCTACGCGCTTGCAGCGCGCCGGCGAAGTCATCGGGACCCGTCACATAGAGATCCACCGGGAAACGTTCCGATAAGGAAGACCAGGCATCGAAGAGAGTGGTGAGATTCTTATGGGGGCGATGGTTCCCCACATAGAGCAGGTATGGGCGCGGCGCCGGGCGTGGATCGCAGCTCTCGAAGAACCGTTCGTTGACCCCGAGCGAAATCACGCAAACCTTACGTGGCGGCACTCCAAGAAAACGCTCGAGGTCCTCGACGGTGGCTGCGTCATCGGTGATGACGCGTGCCGCGCGCGCGCACGCATGGCGGATGACCGTCGCATAGTACGGGCCGACCCGACGCCGGTGCAAAGCCGGCAAACGCAGATGGATCAGATCGTGGATCGTCAGGACAAAGGGAACCGGTCGCAGAACAGGCACGTAGAGCGACATGAAGTGGGCTAGCGACGCGCGACTGCGCCACAACGCCAGCGGCAAGGCGACCTGTTCGTCCCAAGTGAAGTTCTCGCCGCTCCCAACCGGCACGTAGGCATACTCCGGCGCGACGCGCGGCAAGCGCTCCATCAACTCCGTCGCGTAGGCGCGCATGCCCACCGACATGCGTCGCGTCATCCGCGCGTCCAGAGCGATGCGCGTCACGATGCGCGCAGCGCCTTCCACGCCACGGCAGCGGGATACCACGCCGACCACCATGCAACATACACTCCGCGCCAACCATCCCGCCAGGCCCCACGCAGTGCGACGGCTGCGCCAAAGCGCAGCGCGGCGACGAGGGTCACGCCTACCGCCTTCGCAAACGAACCATCCGCGCCCGCAGCCTCAAGCGCGGTGTAGTGCCGATACTTTCGCCGATAACTGGCCAGATCCGGATAGGAGTCGTGCAGCAGCGTTCCCGTGAGCTCCCCCAGACGACCATCGCAGATCCAACGCTCGTGCAGGGCGGAGCGCCCGCCCGCAGCCGGCTGCGCCAGTAATCGAACGCGGTCCGGGCGAAAGAGACGCACCAGTCGCTCGTTTCGCCACGCGCGCAGCGCGCGACCGCAGAAGAATGTCGTACGCCGCAGCGCATAGGCATCGGCGTCATCGCCGGCAGCCAGCAAGGAGGCACGCAGTTCCTCGTCCATGCGCTCGTCCGCGTCGAGCATCAAGGCCCACGGCGTGCGGACCTGCGTCAGCGCATAGCGTCGCGCGTCGACGAAGTCGGTCCAACTGCGACGCAGAACCGTTGCGCCGGCAAGGGCGGCTACCTGCCGTGTCGCGTCGGTCGACTCAGCATCAAGCACCAGTATCGCTACCCCATCCGGCAGGCTCGCGATTGCCGCCGGGAGAGCCGCCTCTTCGTTCCGCGTGAGGATCACCGCGGTGCAGTCGAGCGCGTTCAGGTGAGGTCGTGTACGCGCATCGTCCCGGGCTGCGAGGCGCGCTCCGCAGTCGGCTGTTCGGCATGACGCAGAGCAGCCCCAACGAAATCCCGATAGAGCGGAGCCGGGCGGTTGGGGCGCGATTTAAACTCCGGATGCGCTTGCGTCCCTACGAACCAGGGATGCATCTCTTGCGCGAGCTCCACAATTTCGACGAGGCGTGTCTTTTCAACGATGTGATGGCCGCTAAAGCGCATGCCATGCTCCTGCAGCAACGGGATATAACGATTGTTGAACTCGTAACGATGCCGATGGCGCTCGCTGATCTCAAGGTTGCCGTAAGCTCGAGCCGCCAGCGTTCCCGGCTCTAGGGTGCAGGAATACGATCCCAAACGCATCGTCCCGCCATAGACCTCCAGATTGCGCTGGTCCGGCATGAAGTCGATGACGGGGTCGGGTGTCGTTTCGTCCACCTCACTGGTCATCGCCTCCGACAGCCCGCAGACGTTGCGTGCAAATTCGACGCACGCCAGTTGCATGCCGTAGCAGATGCCCAAGAACGGCGTGCCTGATTGGCGCGCGTAACCGATCGCCCGCAGCTTCCCTTTCACCCCACGCGACCCGAATCCCGGCGCCACAAGGATGCCGTGAGCACGGGATAAGATCGCGATACCTTCGTTTTCAATAACCTCGGAATCGATCCGTTCGATCTCGACCGTGGCATCGTGCGCGATGCCGGCGTGGTAGAGCGCTTCGTTGATCGAAATGTAGGCGTCTTTGAGTTCGACGTACTTACCGACCAGCGCGACCCGAACACGTCGACTCGGATGGAGTACGCGCTGCACGTAGGCCTGCCAATCCTGCAACTGCGGAAGCCGATTCGGCAATCGCAGCTTACGCACCGCAGCGTCGGCTAAACCCTCGGCCTCTAGGTTCAGCGGAACCTCATAGATCGTCGCGGCGTCACCGTTCTGCACGACGGCTCCGGGCGGCACGTTGCAGAAGAGTGCAATCTTCTCCTTGAGTTCCACGGGCATCGGCACCGAGGACTGCGTCCGGCAGACGATCGCATCGGGCGAGATGCCGATACCGCGCAGTTCGCGTACGGAGTGCTGAGTCGGTTTGGTCTTGAGCTCGTCGGCCGCGCCGAGATGCGGCACGAGGGTGAGGTGAACGAACATGCAGTTCTCTTCGCCGACGTCGTATCGCATCTGACGAATCGCCTCAAGAAAGGGCAGCGACTCGATATCGCCGACCGTGCCGCCCACTTCCACAATGCAGACATCCGCGCGGCTGGCCTCGGCGACGCGCTTGATATGGGCTTTGATTTCGTTGGTGATATGCGGGATGACCTGAACGGTCGCCCCAAGGTACTCCCCGCGACGCTCCTTCTCGATAACGGAGTTATAGATCTGTCCCGTGGTGACGTTGTTCACCCGAGAGAGGTTCTCGTCGATAAAGCGCTCGTAATGCCCAAGATCGAGGTCGGTCTCGGCGCCGTCTTCGGTGACGAAGACCTCCCCGTGCTGGTACGGATTCATCGTGCCCGCATCGACATTGATATAGGGGTCAAGCTTTTGGACCGACACGGCGATCCCGCGGCTCTTTAAGAGTCGTCCGAGCGAGGCCGCCGCGATGCCCTTTCCGAGGGAACTCACGACACCGCCGGTAAAGAAAATATACTTGGCCATCTCGGGATGTCCGTATTCCGGGCTTAAGGGGCGGGCGCCTTCAGACGAACGTAGCGCGCCAGTCCCGCGTAATCGTCCACGATCACAACCTCGACGCCGGGCAGATTCAGGCAGGCGAGCTGCATCAGGCCTTCCATCGTGGGCGGGGCAGCCTCCAGGAGGGCCAACCCTCCCGGCTTCATCAGCGCTGCCAAGGTTGGGAGCAAGCGCCGGTAGTGATCCAGCCCGTCCGGGCCGCCATCGAGCGCCTCCCGCGGTTCAAAGCTGACCGGATCCGGCGGTTTGGGGAGATCTGCAGTCGGAATGTAGGGCAGGTTCGCCACGACAACGTCGTAGCTTCGTCCGCCGGTCGGCATCGCCAGATCGCCGAGGTAGAGTTTACAGCGATTGAAAACGTTCAGCCGCCGCGCGTTATGCTCGGCAACCTTCAGGGCTGCGGCGGAACGATCGACGCCTTCCAGAGCGGCACTCGGCACCTCGGCGACGATGGAGCAGCCGATCGCACCGCTGCCTATACCAACGTCAAGCACCGTGAAGAGCTGCTTGGGAAGATGGTGATCCATTCGAGAGTGCAGATGAGCGACGGCCTCTTCGACGAGCAACTCGCTCTCCGGCCGTGGGATCAGCACCTTGTCGCTCACGATAAAATCGCGCCCGCAGAACGAACTGCTCCCTAAGATATAGGCGATGGGCATACCACCGGCACGAATATCGCAGAGGGCGGTAAACTTTTGGGCCTGCGTCGTGCTGAGGAAGCTCTCCGAATGCGCGATCAGCCATGCTCGTTGCCGCCCTAAAACGAACCCCAACAATCGCTGCGCATCGCTACGCGGCGACTCGCTCGACTTGGCCAGCATGAGCGTACCACGGGCCAGCGTCGCGGCGACCGTCTGTGGAGTGTTCGTCTCGGATGCCATCGCGCGCTCTTCGCTACCTTAGGCGCTCGATCCGGCAAGCAGGCGTGCCCGTTCATCTTTGCGCAACGCCGCGACGATCTCCGCTATGTCTCCGTCAAGAATCCCACGAAGGTTCCCAAAGCTCCGGTTGATCCGATGATCCGTCACGCGATCTTGCGGAATGTTATAGGTACGGACCTTCTCCGAGCGATCGCCGGTTCCGACTTGGCTGCGCCGCATGGTTCCGGTCGCCTCTTCCCGCTCGCGGCGTTTGCGTTCGTGAAGCTGCGCGCGCAGCATCTGCATGGCTCGCTCGCGATTCTGCATCTGCGAGCGTTCTTGCTGCGAGGCGACGATGATCCCGGTCGGTACATGAGTGATGCGGATGGCAGACTCCGTCTTATTGACGTACTGCCCACCGGCTCCGCTCGCTTTATACGTATCGATCTGCAGGTCGGCGGCCTTAATCTCAACCTCGACGTCGTCTTCAACCTGAGGAAGAACGGCGACGGTGGCCGTTGAGGTATGAATCCGTCCCTGAGCTTCCGTGGCAGGCACGCGCTGCACCCGATGGACACCCGACTCATGCTTAAAGTGCGCGTAGGGGGCGTTCCCTTTGACCGCAAAGACGATCTCTTTGTACCCGCCGGCATCCCCGATGCTCTCCGACACCAGCTCCGTCTTCATCCCCTGCTCTTCGGCGTATCGCAGATACATGCGCGCCAGGTCGCCTGCGAAGATGCCCGCTTCATCGCCACCGGCGCCGGCACGGATCTCGACAAAGATGTCCTTCTCATCGTCGGGATCCTTGGGCAGCATCAACTCTCCGACTCGCGCTGCCAGCTCTTCAAGACGCAGCTCCAGGGTGGCAATCTCCTCCTCGGCCAAGGCACGTAACTCGACGTCATCGCTCTCTACGAGGCGCCGGCTACCCTCGAGTTGACGGCTCGTCTCAAGGAGCGCGGCGTAGGCGGCGACCGTCGGTTCCAGCGCGGCGCGCTCTTTGACGAGCGCAGTGTAGCGCTCTCGATCGAACGTGCCGCCGAGACTCGCCAGTTCGCGCTCGATCTCCTCAAAACGCCTTACCATCGCATCGAGTCGTGCCGCATAGAGGTCGATCCCTGCCGACATCGTCTCCTCTCCTCTCTCAAGCGAGTCTGCCCATTGGCATCTGCAAAGAAAAAGCGAGCCGCACTCACGACTCGCCTAGGAACGCTGGGAGGAAGCTATGCTTGGCTGGCCGCTGCCTTCGCCTCACGCGCAGCCTTACGAGCAGCCGCTTCCTCTTGCTTCTTCTGCGCCAAGGCAGCCCGCTGATTGAACTTGTCGACGCGTCCGGCGGTATCGATGAGCTTCTGCTGACCGGTAAAGAGCGGATGACAGGCCGCACAGATCTCGACCGAGATCTTCGGCACGGTCGAACCGGTCGTAAACGCGCTTCCACAAGCGCAGTGGACGCTCGCTTCGGGATACCACTTCGGATGAATCTTCTCTCTCACAACGCTCACAGTATAGCAGGCATGGCAAGAGGGGGTGCCGGCCGGCACCCCCTCTTGCCTGGGTAGAGTGTGCGCCTTACGGCGTGGCTACTCCCGTAATGGCTTGGATCAGGTGACCGGCAAAGGGCGCTCCCAGGCCGGTCACGAGATCGTAACCGGGCCCCGCCGTACAGCAGCCGGTAATCGGTGGACCCGGCGTGGCACCGGAGCCTGGTGGGGTGTTGGCTTGGTTCTCCCCGTAGAGGACGTCGTAGAACGTCTGCGCGTAGGTCAACTGCGGCGTGAAGCCGCTGGGGCTGCCTGTCTCACCGGCGTAGCCCTGGCCGTAGATCGTGTAGAGGATCGGCGCGGCGTTCCCTAGGCGGTAGGGATGCGCTCCACCAGCGGTTGCGCAGGTCGAGGTCTGGCTGCAGGCCTGCAGCACCAGCGCCCACATCGCGGCCATCTCCGGCGCTGCAGCGGAGGTTCCGCCTGAGGCGCCGAGGACTTTATAGCCGGGAAACGCGGCGTTCATCAAGAGCGCCGGCCCGGTCGCCGGATCCGCCATGAGCGCCACATCGGGTACCCCACGGTAGCCGTTGAGCTGCGGGCTAGGCGGATTGGAGTTCGTGGGGGTCTTCACACCGTTCTGCCAAGGCGGCACCGTGAAGTACTGCGAGACTCCACCGCCCGAGCCGACGTCGTTGGCGAAGTCACCGGGGCCGCCGCCGGTGGTCTGATCGGCCCATGCGGTGATCTGCCCGATGAGGTTACCGGCGTCGTTCGCTGGCGCATTCACGCCGCCGACCGCAGTTACCGACGGGTCGCTGGCGGGGTAGGAGACGCACGGGGTCGCCAGCGGCGCGCCCGTATTCGGGTCAAAGCAACTCTGGTTGCCGGTGTCGCCCGAGGAGACGAAGACCGCGATGCCTTCGGCGGCGAGCGCCGCAAACTCGGCAGGCCCCGGTCCCTGTCCACTCGAGTTGAAGTAGTAGTTGAGGGCCGAGTTCTCGCCTAACCCATAGCTGAGCGAGAGATCATCCACAACGTTATCGGCGATCGCCTGCTGGATCTCGTCGTCGGAGAGCTGAATGCCAAGCAACGGATAGGTCACGGAACCGCTGGCGCAGGGCGGCGGGCTCTCCGCGCCCGTGGTCGTGTTCACACACATAGTCGGGTTGTACGCCAGATAGAAGTCCACTTGGGCACCCGGCGCAAGCGAGGCGGTCTGCTCGGTGTCGAGTTGCGCTTCGCCGTCTTCGGGGTTACAGGTGTTGTAGTTCGGCGGACTGCCCTGCGCACAGTTCGGATTGGTAACGGGCGGCGGCGTTGCCAGCCCACCGGGATTGCCGTCGAAGGTTGCCGTCCCGGTATTGTTGTTTTGCGTGGATGCCGGCTGCGCGGTAACGTTCATCTGCTGCACGTTCGCCACCGGAGCGTTGAAGGTTGCACCGTAGGCCGGCACATCCTTCGACGAGATCGGCCCGGTGCCGACGATGCCGATCGTGATTCCCTTGCCCGTCAGGCCGTTTGCCCACGCGCCGCTGTAATCGAAGATCTTGCCGATCATCGCCGGCGAGTAGCCACCAAAATCCGCGGCGGACCCGCGAATGAGGTAGGTATGATTCATCGGCAGTTGCACCATATTGATGACTGCCGTCATCGGGATCGGTTGCGTCACGTGCGGAGCCTGCATCGGCGCCACGAATGTCGTGGTGCCGGCGCGATAGAGTCCAAACTGGGTGCCGAACGCCTTCGAGAACTGCTGCACCGTTCCGGCTAGCGACAACTGCAATCGTTGCGGCCAACCGCCGACCGAGATGCCGTTCGAGGCGAAGTAGTTGGCAACGGCTTGATAGTTCGGCAGGCTCGCGCCGAAGCGATTGCCGATCTCCTGCGGCGTCAAGAAGCGCCGATAGAGCGGCGAGTGCGGATTGCTCGCCTCTTGGGCATACTGCAGCAGCCCGGCTTGGTTTTGCAACTTCACCGCGACGTTCATGGCGATGCCGCCATTGGTGATGGGCCCGATGTACTGCGCTTGTGCTTGTTGCAGCGCCGATTGGCCCCACGTAAAGTTCGCCAGTTGCGGCGGTCCGCTATAGGGCAGCGTAGGGGCGGGAACTTGTTGTTGCGTTGAGCCGTGCGGAAGCGATGATACGCTTGCGCCGCCGCCACAGGCGACGAGGGCAAGAGCTGCGACGAGGCTCGCCGCGACGATTCTAAGCGACGTGCGCATTATCGCACTCCTCCTTGATTGAGCTGGCGCTCGTGAAGATAACGAGTGAAGAAGGTGCGCATTGCCTGCACATGTTTGGCATGTTCACGCTCCACGGCGGCCATGAACCGAGCCCGGCCGACCGCGATGGTCTCGGGAGAGAGCATCACGGGGCGGCCCCCTGATGCTGCCGCAGAGCGCCGCGCAACGATAATCGCCGGCGGCCCGGATTGCAGCGTCAACGTCTGCGCGATCGTCGCGACGTGCATCGGCGTCGAACTGATGCCGATCGTCAAGAAACCGAGGTCCTGTGAATAGTCATAGTAATAGTCGGTGCCGTCGTTCATGACCACACAGACGGATCCGACGCCGGGAGCCGTGTACGTTTGGATCGTTTGGTTGTCGGTAAAGCCGACCACCGGATCGATCCGGCTCGTGACCTGGTCGATATCGTTTCCCGTGGCGCCGTACGTAGCCGGCACGGCGCAGGAAGCCGGGAACGTGACGCCCGTGGTCACGGTCGTACTCTGGCTATAGAGCGTCGGCGACGGGGCAAACCACGCAGCCGGCGTGGCAAAGACGGTCGGCGGCGCAGGCGTAGCCGTCCCAACGGGGGTCGGCGGGGCCAGTTTGATCGTAATCACGCCGTTCGTCGGGGCGCTGTAGGTGAAGCCGTTGGTTCCGTACTGGGCCCAGCCCGTGCCGAGGTAGGAGCCACTCCCGTCCGAGTTCACCGTAATCGTGTTCTTGAAGCCGGTCGGGTAGATGTCGTTCTCCGTATACGACCCATCGCTGTTGATCGCCCGCTTCGCGATGAATCCATCCGCATCGTTCTCGAGAACCGTCGCTTGCGGGACGTTCGTCCAACTCGCGCCGTTCGTCTCGGGGAGCTCGTCGAGAATCTGCGGGTTGGCATACTGCCAGCTCACCGAATTCGGCGTCGGCGTGACGTTGTCGGCCGACTGGAAGCCGTAGAGAACGACCTGGCCGTTGGAGAGCTGGTTCACCCAGGAGTCGGTCGTCTCGACCGTCGTCTGCAACGGGAAGGCGTCGCTCTGGACGCTATGCTGGTCTGTTCCGCCTTGGCCGAACGGATTCGTCGAACTCCCGGTTGAAACGTTCAGCGTCACCGTAGCATTCGCCGAGGTGCTCGGCAGCGGTGAGGATGCCGGATATGCGTAGGTGTCGTTCTTTTGTAACGTCCCGCTGTAGACGGCCGGCGACGAGACCGGCGGTGGAGGCGGAGGTGCCGTGGTAGATGGCGGCGGGCTTGGGATGATGTTGCCTCCGCCTCCTCCACCACCGCCGCAGGCGACGAGACCGGCCGCCAATATGGCGAACCCCCCGAGAAGCAAACGGATTTTCAAGAGTACTGGCCCTCGCTTGTTAAAATAGTGCATCAACCGGGAACCGTTGAGGATGAGCGTCCATCGAGACGACACCCAGGAACCCATGGGAGAAGTAGCGCGTATGCGTCGGCAATCTTTACACTTCCTGCCAAGGCAAGCCTTCGCGATGCTGGCGCTCGCCGGCGCAGCCCTCATCGCCTTGCCCACTTTGGCCGCCTGCCTCGACGGCGCGGTGATCGTCAACAGCGGCTCGACGAACTTCAATGGGTGGCGGATCAAGTTCTGGTCCAACGGGATGGGGCAGGTCGTCGCCATGCGGGACGGCAAGCCGGTCGATGCTCCCCGCGCTTTTCGAGTTCCACGCGCCGCAACGGCGCGGTTCTTCGCCGATACGCAGGCTGCTCGCGATGCCCACGCGGCGGGGATGAGCTGCATGAAGAGCGCTTCCTTCGGGACGACGACGCGCGTGGTGTGGCACACCTGGACCTCACCGGATGTCTCGTGCCCGCAACGCGGTCCGAACCTTGCACTGGCTCGCGATGCGAGCGTGGTCATATCCGCCGCGAAGGTCAGCTCGCTCCCATTGCGCGCCGGCCGGATTCAGTTGTATAAAGAACCGCGCCGCTTGCCCGCCTCTACACCGCCTTCAGGCAACGCCTCTCCCTCACGGTGACCAACGCTTGAGGATGCGACGCCGGTCGGGAAGCAGGGAAAATCCATCGTTGCGAGATTAACCGCCCTGGCCCGACGTTTATAAAAAAGTAGAAATCCGCAGATATCAAGAGGAGACCCGTGAAGCACCCGATCCTATCCGCATTCATCGCTTGCAGCCTGCTCGCCGGCGGCGGCGCCGCTGCTGCGGCCGGGCCTGCGCAGCCCGAGCCCACGGCCACTCCTAGGGCGCTGCCGCCGGCACCGCTTCCGGCCCGCACGGCCGTCCCCACCGGAAAGGCGACACCAAAGCCGCCGCCGCCGGGTCGCATCGGTATATCGGGCGTCTGGGAGGTCCAGATCCAGCGCGGGCCCCATACGACCTACACGCACTTCAAGTTGCACCAACGCGGCACGACGCTCTTCGGCACCTACCTCAACCAGCACGGCAAACAGTTTCGCCTGCACGGCACGGTCAGCGGCAAGTTCGTCAAGGTCATCGTAGCCTACATCGACGGCACGAAGCTCGTCTTTAAAGGACGACTCTCCGGAACGACCGACATGCTGGGCATGCTGCGCGAGCCCAAGGCCCACATCGCCTTTACGGCCGCGTACCGCCCGAAGTACAACTTCATGGAAGACATCTCGCCGGGCGGCATGGGGGGCGGGCTCGGCGGAGCGAACACTCCCTACATCCCGCCGAGGCGCCTCTCGACGTAGGGAACCAACCCGCCGGCTTCGATCAACGCTTGCATGAACGGCGGAAGCGCTGCAGCCTCAAAGATCGTGCCCTTCGTCACGTTACGAACGACCCCCGTCGCCGGTTCCACTTCGATCTCGTCGCCGTTCTCAATCGCATCTACCGCCTCCGGGCACTCGAAGATCGGCAGGCCGATGTTGAGGGCATTGCGATAGAAGATCCGCGCGAAACTCTTGGCGACGACTGCCGAGGCACCCGAACCCTTGATCGCGATTGGGGCGACCTCCCGGCTCGAGCCGCAGCCGAAGTTCGTATCGGCAACGATGATGTCCCCGGCTTTGACCTTCGCCGTAAACTGTGGATCGAGCCCCTCAAGCGCGTGTTTGCCCAACTCCACCGGATCGATGAGGTTGCAGTACTTCCCCGGAATGATGACGTCGGTGTCCACGTTCTTGCCGTACTTGTGCGCGTGTCCGCGTAGCTTCTGTTCCATCTTCCTCTTCCTAAACGCCGGCTAGTTCCAGAACGCGTGGATCGGTGATGCGCCCCGTCAGCGCCGAAGCGGCGCAGGTTGCAGGAGAGCCCAAATAGACCTCTGCCTTCGGTGAACCCATGCGCCCGACGTAGTTCCGGTTGGTGGTGGAGAGACAACGCTCACCGTCAGCGAGCGTCCCCATGTGACCGCCGAAGCAGGCGCCGCACCCGGGCGTATTCACGGCGCAACCTGCAGCGGCCAAGGTCGTGAGGATCCCCTCTTGCGCCGCTTGCATCCAGACCTTCTGAGAGCCCGGGTTCACGATGACCCGCAGGTTCGATGCGATCTTCTTCCCTTCGAGAATCTTCGCGGCCACGCGAAGGTCCTCGATGTAGCCATTGGTGCACGACCCGATAAAGACCTGATCGACGAGGATCTCCTCACGCGTCACCTGCGAGACGGGGTGCACGTTATCCGGCGTATGCGGGCACGCGATCTGCGGTTCAAGCGCGGCAACGTCGATACGCAACACGCGTTCGTAGACCGCGTCGGCGTCGGCTCGTTCCACGATGAAATCACGCTCCGTCTTGCTGCGCACGTAGGCGAGCGCCTTGGCGTCGGCGTGGAATATCCCGTTCTTTGCGCCGGCCTCAATGGCCATGTTCGCCATGGTCATGCGGCCGGTGATCGAGAGCGCATCGATGGTAGAGCCGTGGTACTCGAGCGCACGATAGGTGGCGCCGTCGATGCCGAGCGCCCCCACCGTCGCCAGCATCACGTCCTTGGCGTACACCAGGTGGCCCAGCGCGCCGTCGTAGACGAGTTTGATCGTGGCAGGCACTTTGAGCCACACCTCGCCGAGCAGGAACGCCGCCGCGATATCCGTCGAACCCATACCGGTCGCAAACGCGCCGAGCGCCCCGTAGGTACAGGTATGCGAATCGCCGCCGACGATCACTTCACCGGGGGCGACCAACCCCTCCTCGGGTAAGACGACGTGTTCGATGCCTCCGCGCCCCACATCGAAGAAATGCTCGATCTGCTGCTCCGCGGCAAAATCCTTCATGAGTTTGGCGAGCTTGGCAGACTGCGCATCCCTGGCGGGAACGAGGTGATCTTCGACGAGCGCGATCTTCGAGTGGTCGAAGACGCGACCGCCGCCTTTGATGCTGCGCATGACGCCGATGGCCACCGCAGCAGAGAGTTCGTTCGCCAGAACGAGGTCGACCTTGGCGTTGATGATCTCTCCCGGCGATACGCGGTCGACGCCGGCGTGGCGCGCGAGGATTTTTTCTGTGAGAGTCATGCCCATGATGGCTGAGGTTACGCGGCGAACCCAGCAAATCATGCAGGATCACACCTTGGGCCTCTCCCCCCGCGCCATCCACGCGGGGACGCCGCCCGGCCCCGCCACCGGCTCGCACGCGGCCCCGATCTTCCAAACCGCACACGTCGAAGAACGCATGGCCGGCCTCGAAGGGGGCCTGCGTACCGCAGCGGCAGTGCAGGTGCCGACATGATTCTCACCACCGCCAGGCAGTGTCGAGCGTTGCTGAAGCGCAGTCGCACGGTCGCCTTGGTGGGCGCATCCAAGAACCCCGTGCGCCCGAGTTCCACCGTCTTCTCCTACCTGCGCACACAGGGTCGCTTCGAAGTGACACCGATCAATCCGGCGATGACGCAGCTCGACGGCATCAAAGCCTACGGCAGCCTGACCGCCTACGCACAGGAGCGCGGCGCGCCGGACATCGTCGATGTCTTTCGGAAGCCAAGCGAGGTCCTGGAGCTCACCCGCGAGGCGATCGCCGTCGGCGCGCGCGCGATCTGGTTTCAATACGGCGTGATCAACGACGCGGCCATTCGCCTGGCCGACGAAGCTGGGCTCGATGTCGTCGTCGATCGCTGCATCAAGGTGGAGTCGGAGCGTCGATGAGTTACCAACGGCAGGCCCAAGCTCTCGATGCGGAGATCCTACGGGTCATCGGGCGTTGGCACATGGCGGGCACCGCCCTCACGGATGCCGAGTTCGACGAACTGGCGCTCGCGATCTTCGCGCACCAGCTACGTTACAACGCACCCTACGCTCGCTACTGCGCGAGCCTGGGCGTCACGCTTGAGGCCATGCCGCCGTCGTGGGATCGCATCCCGCCCGTCCCCACATCGGCGTACCGAGAGACCACGCTGGCAACGTTCGACCCAACCCTCGCGGCGCTCGCCTTCGTGACGAGCGGAACGACTTCGGGCATCGGCGGCCGGCACTACATGGAGACGCGCACGCTCTACGACGCGGCGCTCCTGGCCGGATTCGACCGTTTCGTGCTCTCCGACGGAGCGCGGCTGCGTTACCTCAATCTCGTTCCCAACCCCTCGGATCGTCCCGATTCCTCGCTTGGATACATGCTTGGCCGCATCTGCGCGGAGCGCGGCGACGCGGCGACCGGGTGGTATCTGCGCGGCGACGACTTCTTCATCGAAGCATTCCTGGCCGACGCTCAAGAGGCGATCCGTGACCGGCAACCCGTCTGTATTCCGGGCACGGCGTTCGCCTTCGTGGCGCTCCTTGACCTCGTCGCCGAACGTGGAGTTCACCTCGAACTTCCGGCCGGATCGCGCGTGATGGAGACCGGCGGATTCAAGGGGCGCAGTCGCGTAATCGACCGCGAGCAACTCTACGCCGGCCTCACGCAGCGACTCGGCATCCCGCCCAACCGCATTATCGCCGAGTACGGGATGACCGAACTCACCTCGCAGTGGTACGACGACGTAGCCACGCGCGTCAAACGTGCGCCGCCGTGGCTGCGGGCCTACGCCATCGGCGAGAACGACCGGCGCTTGGCGCCGGGAACGCTCGGTACGCTCGTTCATGTGGATCTGGCCAATCGTTCGTCGTGCGTGGCTATCGCCAGCGACGATCTGGGGGTAGAGACCCAAGATGGAATCCTCTTGCACGGACGGCAGGAGGGTAGTGAGCCGCGGGGCTGCTCCCTCGATGCGCAAACCCTGCGTGCACGCCACGGTGTCTGACCGGCACGGCGTAACGGCTCTCTCACAGATCCCGGCACGCCGCATTCTCGCCGCGATCGGCGATGCGGCGCAACGCTGGCGAAACGAGGACTTCGCACCGCGCGTGCGCACGATCGATCGGCTGGCGGCGCGCACCGGATATGCGTTGCCCGTCGTCGAGTATGCCCTGGATGCCCTCTTCGACGAGATCGACACCGGCGCGCTGGCACGCGTCGTCACCCGCGAGCTCGGAGGCCTCGACGTCCTTGACGGCTTCGTTGAACGACCCGGTTCGTCGCCGACCCATGCGAGCCCCATCGGCCGCGTCTGCATCATCAGTAGCCGCACGACCATCGGCGTCGCGTTGCTGCCCGCGATCTTTGCGCTCCTCGCCAAGTGTGACATCGTGGTGAAGGATCGCGCGGATGGACTGTTGGGCGCATTCTGCGACACCTTGGCCCAAGAGCTCGGCGAGATGCGTGACGCCGCCCAAGCGCTCACGTGGGACTCCGATACGCAAGTGTACGACCTTCAGCCGTTCGATGCCGTCGTCGCGTTTGGCGGTGACCGAGCGCTTTTGCGCATCCGTGCGGCTTGCGCACCGATGGCGCGCTTCCTAGGATTCGGCCCAATGGCGAGCGTCGGCTACATCACGCGCGAGGCATTGCGCGATGAACGCTCCGCAGCGGTGTTGGCGGACGGCGCCGCACGCGATGCGGTGCTCTACGACGGCGAAGGGTGTTTGAGTCTGCACGCGCTCTTTGCACAACGCGGCGCAGCGGTCAGCACGGCGCGCATGGCCGAACTTCTCGCTGCTGCGTTCGAGCGCGCAGTCGTGGAGTTCCCGCCGGGACCAACACCGGCCGCCGCCCAGGCTCGTCGCACGGCCGCGTTTCGCGCGGCCAACGCCGGCGGAGCCGTGTACGCAGGCACGAACGGGAGCTGGGCACTCGTGGTCGATCCGCCGATGGACGAACCGCCGCTCTTTCTGGGGAGAATCCTTGAGGTGCGGGCGGTGGACGGCCCTGACGACATGCTCGCCTATCTCCGGAGGCACGGCCTAGCGCTTGAGGCGATGGCGCTCCCGGAACTCTCTCCCGAGATCGCGAAGATCGCGCTGCAGGCACGGGTCAATCGCGTCGCAACGTTCGGCCGGCTTCAGCGGCCGCCACTCGACGCGACGCACGGCGGTCGTCCTCGAATAGCCGATTTCATCAAGTGGGTAACGATGGCGTGAGTACCGACGACGTTGAAGCGATTCGCACGAGCATTCCCGGCCCGTTGAGCCTTCAACTGCGCGCAGGACTCCAGCGCTACGAGTCTCGCAACGTCGCCTATCTCGCGGACGACTTCCCGGTCTTTTGGGAGTCGGCGCAGGGTGTCGTCGTCACCGATGTCGACGGCAATCGCTACCTCGATCTTACCTCGGCCTTCGGCGTAGCCAATGTCGGCCACGCCAACCCGTACGTCGTGTCGGCCATCGCCGATCAAGCGTCGCGCCTTGTCCACGGGATGGGCGACGTGCATCCCACGGAGGCTCGCAGCCGGCTTCTCGAACGCCTGGTGCAGATTCTGCCGGCGGGTTTGGATAAAGCCTTCCTCTCGACGACGGGCTCTGAGGCCGTCGAGGCCGCCATGAAGACCGCCGTCCTCGCGACGGGCAAGCCGGCATTTGCGGCCTTCGCCGGCGGCTATCACGGGCTTTCGCTCGGGGCGCTCGAGCTCTGCGGCATCGAGAAGTTTCGCACGCCGTTCGCGGAGGTGCTCCCGAATACGACGCTCCTGCTCGAGTATCCACGCGCGGGTGCTACGAGCGCGGCGCACGCTCTTGCAGCGATGCGCGATCGGTTGCGCGGGCGCAGCGATATCGCAGCGATGATCGTCGAGCCGATCCAGGGGCGAGGCGGGTGCATCGTCCCGCCGCCTGGTTGGCTACCCGGTCTGCGCACACTCTGTGACGAGCTCCACCTGCTGCTGATCTTCGATGAGATCTACACTGGATTCGGGAGAACCGGCTCGTGGTTCGCAGCTCAACACGAAGACGTCGTGCCGGACATCATCTGCGTCGGAAAGGCGCTGGGCGGCGGCTTCCCCATCTCGGCGACCGTTGCGCGAGGGAAGATTATGGATGCCTGGCCGCTCTCAAGCGGAGAAGCGCTGCATACCTCCACCTACTTAGGCAACCCCATGGGCGCGGCGGCGGCGCTCGCAACCATCGGTGAACTCGAACGCGGACGGCTGGTCGAGCGCGCAGAGCGGCTCGGCGTGCCGCTCGGTGAGCGGCTAGCGGTCCTGCGCCGACTCGCCTGCGTGCGGGAGGTGCGGGGACGCGGCCTGCTGTGGGGCATCGAGTTGGCGAACGGCGCCCTTGCCGCACGGGTCGTCGCGCAAGCGCTCGCTCTTGGGGTCATCACCCTACAGTCCGGCCCAACCGGGAACGTCCTTGTCGTCGCACCGCCGCTGGTCATCGGCGAGCGGCAACTCGATCGAGCCATCGATCTTCTCGAACGCGCCATCGCGCAGACGGAGGCCTTATGAACATTCGCATTGGAATCGTCGGTGCCGGCTTTGGGGTGAGCTCCCATCTGCCGGCTCTGCTTGCGCATCCCCGTTTCGACGTCGTAGCGCTGGCTTCACCGCACAGCGCTGCGCAGATCGCGGCCAACCGCGCTATCCCGCATGCTTTCGCTTCATGCGCGCAGATGCTCGACGGCGTTGCGCTCGATGCGGTAGTGGTTGCATCGCCGCCGTTCGCCCACCGCGACGACGTGCTCGCATGTTTGGCCGCCGGCAAACACGTGCTCTGCGAAAAGCCCTTCACGCTGAACGTGGCGCAAGCCGAAGAACTCTGTGCAGCCGCAACGGATAGCCCGGCCATCTGTGGAGTCGTCCACGAGTTCCGCTGGGTGGCCGAGCGTGCCGCGATCAAGGAGATGATCGACAACGGGCACCTCACGCCATTGCGCCAGATCGAGATCACCCATCTCGACGGTCGCCTGAGCGCAAGTGCGCTACGAGCGCGTGGGTGGTGGTTCGAGCGACGCCGCGGTGGGGGCATCGCCGGTGCCCTGCTCTCGCACCTCATCGACACGGCGAACTGGTATGCGGGACGGCCTCCGGTCCACGTGGCGGGTCTGCTACGGACCGCCAACCCCAACCGGCGCGACGAGGTGGGCCCGTTCACGAGCGATGTCGACGACGGTGCCTTCGCGCTCTTGGAGTATGGCTCCGGTCTGGTAGCGCGCGTGAGCGTCGATGCGACAACTGCGGTACGTTCGCTCACCTTTGCGGCACACGCAGAAGGACGCACGGCCATCGCCAGCGGCACGGATCTGGCCTCCATGCGCCTCTTCAGCGTCGACGACGAGGAGACGTCTGAACTTGGCTGCAAGCCGTCCACCTACGCTCGATTTGCGGCGATCAACGACCACGTCCCGCTCTTGATGGAACTCTACGATGCGTTCCTCGCGCGCATCGACGGTAGCCGGGAATCCAATGCGCTGCCGACCTTCGAAGAAGCGCTCGTCACCCAGCGCGCGCTCTGCGCCGTGGGTTACTCCACGTAGAGCGTGAGCAGCGCCGTGTCGTCGGTGTGCTCCGGATGCTCCGGCATGACCCGCGCGTAGATGCAACGCGCCGAGTCCTTCCCGGGCGTCTGCCGCTGCGCCGCGACGGCTGCCCGCAAGCGGATCTCGCCGCCAAGCGCATCGCGGCCGTATTCGGTCAAGCCGTCGGTATAGAAGACCGCGAGCGTCCCCGAGGCGAGCTCGACCCCCCGCTGCGCGCCGCTGCCAAGACTACGCATTCCCAAGGGCAGACCATCGACGTCGAGTGCGCTCACCTCTGCATCATCCGACGCGAGCAGCGGCGACGGGTGACCGGCGTTCGCATAGACCAACGTTCGCGCGGTGGGATCGTAGATGCCGAAACCCGCCGTCGCGATCGCCTCCGGGCGTTGGCTGCGCAACATGCGGTCGGCGTGATCGAGCACACGCTGCGGCTCGAAGCCTTCCATCGCCGCGAAGCGCACCGCTTGGCGCATCTCCGCCATCACCACCGCTGCATCCAACCCGTGCCCCGTCACATCGCCGATGGACAGGCCGATCCGGCCATCATCTAACGCGAACGCATCGTACCAATCGCCGCCCACCAACAACTCACTGGCGGCGGGCACGTAAGCCCACGACAGCCGCGCACCGGGCACGCTCGGCAAGCGCGGAGGGAGAATGGCACGTTGTAGCTCTTCGGAGACCCAATGCTCGCGCTGATAGCGCAGGGCATTGTCCAGCGCGACGGCGGCACGGTGGCCCAGCTCGTTGCCCACCTGCAGGTCCTCGAGGGCGAAGCGGGCCTCATCGCGCACGACGATGCGCAGCGCTCCGAAGCAGATTCCACGGGCGATCAGCGGCAGCAAGCGCGTACCGTCGGCCATGCGCATCGTCTGCCGCATCGCGATACAGCGTTCGATCGCCTCTGCACGCACCACGCTCGTCGTCTCCGAGGACGGGCGCGACACGAGACGCTCCAAGGCGCCGTCGCGGACGATGAACACGTCGATCGCCTCGGCAAACTCCGGCACCAGCAGATCGGCCACGTGACCGGCGATGGTCACGGGATCCAAGGTTTCGCCGAAGAGCCGCCCGGCACTCGCGAAGAGACGCAAGACGCCCTCGGCGTGCTTCTGATCGTGAATATCCGTGCAGGTCCCAAACCACTTCCAGATGCTCGCGTCCGCAGCGCGTATGGGAACGGAGCGTGCTAAGAACCAGCGATAGACGCCGTCCCGGCGGCGTAATCGATACTCGACTTCGAAGTCTTCGCCACTCTCCAGGGTGCGACGCCGAGCCTCGGTCATACGAACCAGATCGTGCGGGTGAACGAGCTGCTGCCACCCAAGGCCAAGGCAGAGCGCCTCCGACCGACCGGTATACTCAAACCACCGCGCGTTGAAGTACTCCGGCCGGCCCATTCGATCGGCGATCCAGGTGATCTGCGGAACCGCCTCCGCGAAGCGGCAGTACTCTCCCAGATCTGCGCCGGAGGACGCCGTCTCAGGGGAGCGCAAAGCCTGAACTCGTGACCGGCGCCACCGAGATACTCTGTGCGCTCGTGCAGGGGGCGTTCGGCGTACAGGACCCGGAGGCACCAAAGTAGTCACCCGCATCAACCTTCCCGTCTGCGTTGGCATCGTACCAAACGCCGATCTTATACGCCCCGGCGGTCGCCGGGATATCGGCGATGCGGAAGCTTCCGTTCTGGTTCACCAGGATACCCTGCGGGAAGGTCTCGTCGATGATCTGCGGCGCGGCGTTGACGGCGCCCGAGTTGGTGTAGGCGAAGACCACCAATTGCATGCCGCTAGGCACATACGCGGGCGGGTGCAGGGTGCCGGTGACGACCGCCATGGCACGATAGACATCTAACCGCCCGTAGCCTTGGTTCGGATCGCCGATATCATCGGCGGTCGAATCGATGATCCGGTTGAGCTGTGCGGGGGTGAGACTCGAATTGGCCGAGAGCATCAGCGCCGCCGCTCCGGCGACGTGCGGCGTGGCCATCGAGGTGCCGGCGATCTCAACGGCACACTGCGCGGGGTTGGTACACGGGGGATTTCCCGTCGTCGAGTAGAGGTTGGTGATCCAATGCAACGGATCGCTATCCGATGTCGAGCTTGGATCCCCACCCGGTGCAACCACGCCTAGCCCCGGTCCCGTGTTCGAGTAGGAGGCCACGTATTCGGTTGCCTGCGAGGGGTTGCCGGTTCCGCCGTCGTGCAGAGCGCTCGCCCCAACGGCCATCACGCCCGGATACGCGGCCGGGTAATCGAGGGTCAAACCCCCACCGGGGCACGAGCTGCTCGATTGATTGCGTTCGTTTCCGGCCGCAGCGGCAACGAAGACGCCTTGCGACAGGGCGTACTCCACCGCGTTCTCTTCAAAGGGATCGGGTCCGGAACCAGGTTGCTGACATGAACCCAGACTCAAGTTGATGACCTTCGCCCCTTGAACAACCGCATCATAGATCGCTTGCGCTTCGTCGGTTGTTAGTGCGCTCGACCCGGAGAATATCTTATAGATCTGCATCGACGTTCCGCCTGCGGTGCCCGCGAACCCCTGCGCCGCCGTATCGATGGCACCGGCGATGCCGGCGACATCCGTACCGTGGCCGTCGTCGTCCTGGACGGTGGTGCAGCCGGTGATGGGTGCCGCCGGGCATGGCGTGGTCGTGCCGTTGACGTCCGACTCCGCGTAGGTGATTTTAGGAATGAGGTCATCCTGCACGAACGTATTCGAGACGCTTGTATCGATACCGGTGTCGATGATAGCGATCGGAATCGACGCGGAGCCGAATCCTGCGCTACTGCCCCATGCGTAGGGCATATCGATCGTCGGAAGCGTCGCTAAACCCATATCCCACTGCGGTGCCGACGCATACCCGGGAGATGTCGGGTAGACCGGAACATCTTTGGGGTAGCGATACTGCGCGTAGCTCACGCTAACGACGCCGGGCTGACCGCGAAGACGCGCCGCAATCGCATCGCGCTTCCGCGCCGGCACGACCAGCACGCGATCCACGTAGGAGAGCCCCGGCGGCGAGATCGTCCGCGCCGAGCGGACGCCGGCGGCAGCTTCAAGTTCTGCGGGATCGACGCGCCCCGCTCGCACGGCACTGCCGTTGTACTCGACCTCGATGAGGTTCGGCGCAAAGGCGGAGCCGGGCGCCCCGCCCGAGGTCGGAAGACGGCGCACCATGGCGGCAGAGACCGGCAAAGCCGCGCTCGTCCGGCGCATGACGCTCTGGGTCGTGACGGTGACACTGCCTTGCGTATCGGCACGCTGGTTGTAGTAGATCGGCAGCGACGCTTCGGCCGTCTGATCGAAGCAGACGGTATAGGTCGGCGCCCCGTTGCTCGGCGAGAACGCAATCTGGTGCATCGCCGCGGCAAACTGCGGCGTCGTCGAGACGGGCGTCAACCCCACGTTGCCGCCGTCGAGGAAGACCGTGAGCCCCGAAGGGTTCGAGCTGATCGTTATCGGCGAGGGCGTCGGTGAGATCGAGGTCGGCCGCGGCATCGGCGTACCGTTTGAGGCGATGGTCGAGAGTCCCGTGACGCAACTCTGCGTCGGCGGCGGCGACGGCGGTGTCGGAATAATTCCGCCGCCACCGGCGGCGCTGCAGGCGGCCAGCAGCGTTGCCGACAGCAGTAAACCGATAAGCCGGTCAACAGACGAGGAACGCATCATCTCTCTCCTTGGTTCACCTGCAGTGATCTCTACCACTCCGGCCGGCCGGCGTCTGAGCAAAACGAAGCATCGAACTCTTCCGCCGCGAGGCTCCGAAAGGCCAACCGCTCGCGTGAGCTGACCCCTTCGATGAGGTACGTTCACACGTGATTGAAAGTTCCCCGCCGACACGACAATCGCCCGTCAACCGGGCGCGCCCGCTCACCCGGGTGACCCGGGGGAAGCGGCCAGTTGCTTCCAGGCCAGCCCCAACGCCGCGATCGTCGCTCGACTCGCGACCCGCGCGCGATCGCCGGGAATGTGGAGCTCGCGAGTTTCGACTCTGCCGCCGGGCAAGGCGAGTCCAAGCCAGACCAGGCCGACGGGTTTGCTCGAAGTCCCCCCATCCGGACCCGCAATGCCGGTGGTTGCCAGACCCACATCGCTGCCCAGACGCCGGCGCACGCCCAGCGCCATGGCGCGCACCGCGGCCTCGCTGACGGCACCCTCGCGAGCCAAGAGATCGGCATCCACGTCGAGCAGGGACTCCTTGACCGCATTGTCATACGCCACAACGGCACCGACGAACGACCGCGAGGCACCAGGGACGGCCGTCAGTGCGGCCGCGATACGGCCGCCGGTGCAGGATTCTGCAACCGCAAGAGTGCTGCCAAGCTGTCGTAACGCCTTATGGACCGCCCCCTCGAGCGTCATCTCGTCGACGCCGTACACGAAGCCCTTCAAGCGCTCACCCAGCACCGGCTCCACATCGGCGATCAACGCCTGCGCGGCGGCGGCGCAGCCGGCCTTGGCCATGATCTTGACGTCGCAGAGCGCGTCGTGCGCCAAGACCGCAATCTTGGGGTTCTCCCCGCGCTCGAAGAGATCGACGATCCGGTGATCGATCTCGGATTCACCGAGGTTGACGGTATGCAGGACGCGCGTCACGATCATCTGCTCAAGTGCAAAGCGTTGCCGCAAACGCGGAAGCAGTTGCTCGAGCAGCATGGGACGCATCTCACCGGGAACGCCGGGCAGCGCCGCGACGAACTTGCCGTCCCCGCGAAATGCCAGAACTCCCGGTGCCGTTCCATGCGGGTTGGGCAATGCCGTACTCCCCTGCGGAAGATAGGCTTGCCGCCGATTATTCTCGCGCATCGGCCGGCCTAGAGCGGCAAACATCGCCTCCATCGTCTGAAGACTGGGCTCATGAAACTCGGCGGCGACGCCCAGTGCATCACAGATTGCCTCTTTGGTGAGGTCGTCGACCGTCGGACCCAGCCCTCCGGTCAGGATGACGCCGTCACTGCGCTGCCAAGCATCCGAGATCGCCCGCGCAATGCGCCCACGGTTGTCGCCCACGGCGTGCGTGGCATAGACATCGATACCCACCTGCGCGAGTTGCGCCGCGATGAACGCCGTATTCGTATCGACGAGTTGACCGAGCAGAAGCTCGGTGCCGACCGCAATCAGCTCAACGTTGTTCATCGATGCTCGGGCCACATCTGCGCAACTCCTCTTCAAACCAAGTCGGATAGCGAAACACCACGTCAGCCTCGAAGCCCTTCGCTGCGTCGATCATGGCGCGCCGCCGCACGCCCGATTCATCGGGTGAAGGATGCGCACGGTGTACCCGCTGCCGCTGCGTCGCCAAACAATCGACGAAGCGTTCGAAGAGCGTATCCATGGCCTGCGCTAAACTCTCCTTGAGCACCTTGCCGACGCGAGGCGCGAGGCCTGCCGTCGAGATCGCAACCCGTACCGGACCCGCTTTGACGATCGACGCCATGGCGACAAACCCATACGCCGGTTGATCGATGCAACAGAGCAAGAACCGGTGTCGATCGGCGAGCGCCCGCAACCGCGCGGAGAGTATCTCATCCTGAGGCGTCGAGATCACGAAGAAGGCGTCGCACACGTCACCGTCGCGCAAGCCGGGAACGTCGGTGATCCAAAGGAGATCGGCACCCGATTCTCTCAAGGCTTGCGCCTTTTCGATCGCCTCGCGATCGTCGGCCGCGCCGATGACGACGCACCGGCGCCCGGCAAGATTTAAGCTGACCGGATAGAAGACTCGCATACAAGCTTGCCTTAATAGTCCACCGGACGAAGGTAGAACTCGTTGATCGCGGTGTTCGAGAGCATCGCCGTGGTCGGCAGATGTCGTTTCCAGTGCGTCCGGTCGAGCCGAGCTCGCACCACGCGCACTTGCGCCGGGTCGAATCCGCGCTCGATCAACTGCGCATCGACGGCACCCTGGAGCAGTTGGGCGAGCAGCGCATCGGCTCGCGGATACGAGATGCCGAGGTCCGCCTCGTCGGTTTGGTTAGGCTCCAGATCGGCGCTCGGCGCCTTATCGATCAACTGCGCCGGGACGCCCATGAACTCTGCCAACCGCCAGACCTGGGTCTTAAAGAGATCGCCGAGCGGATTGATGGGGGGAGCATCGTCGGCATGCCAGGTGTAGTAGCCCAGGAGTCGCTCCGTCTTGTTCCCCGTTCCAATGGGGAGAGCGTCGAGCTTGGCCGATTGATCGAAGAGTACGAGCATGCGCACGCGAGCCATGACGTTCCCACGCCTGCGCGCGTTCGCATCGGGTTCCAGCTTGAGATACCCGTCGACTGCGGGAGCGATGTCAATCGTGCGACAGTGGATCCCAAGAGCATTCACGACCAGCGCCGCATCCTCTAAACTCTGCGCACTCGACGTCGTGTACGGCAGGCGAAACGCATAGACCGACTCCGGTCCAAGCGCTTGAACACAGAGGTAGGCCGTGAGCGCAGAATCGATCCCGCCGGAGAGGCCGAGAACCGCCCGGCTCATACCGCGCCTGGTCACCAACTCTTCGCGCAGAAACGCGACTAGCCAACGTTGTGCAAGCGCTGCGTCGATCCCCGGCGGATCGGTGTAGCGCGCCTGCGCTTCAACGACTGGAAGCATCGCACCGGCAGTGCGGCAACGGCAACTCATCATCGAGGAAGAGATCGCACAGCACCGCATTGAGGTCTCCGAGAAGAGGCAGGTTCGCGCGCGCCGCGTCGATCTCACGCAGGTCGAGTTGAGCCCGTACGATGCACGCATCGAGTGCGTCGGCTCGCACGAGTGCGACGCCGTGCGGATCGACGACGCTCGAAGAACCGGTGAACCCCTTGCCGCCCTCGAATCCCACCAACCCGGCGTAGATGATGAAGACGCCATGTTCGCCCGCCGTGAGACTCAGCAGCTCTCGCCAACGCGTTACGCTGGTCAACTCCCCGGCGCACGAAGCATCGATGCCGCGCCCGGGTGCGGCACTGGGGACGATCAAGAGCCGCGCGCCTTTGAGCGCGGCCATTGTGGGAACGATGCTGTGCCACAGGTCTTCGCAGAGCAGTATCGCCGCCCGGCCGAAGGGCGTCTCGAAGGCGGCAACGCGCCTGCCGCGCGACAGGAAGCGATCCTCGTCGAAGACGCCGTACGTGGGCAGAAAGAGCTTGCGGTGCACGTGGACGATGCGATAGGCGTCCGGCTCGATCGTAAGGTAGAGCGCGCTGTTGTAGTACGTGCCTGCATCGTTCTCATAAAACCCGCAGACAAGCTCGACCGGAGCAGCACCGTTCGCCTGCCGCCAGGCTGCCGCCAGGTCCCGCGCGCAGTGCTGCGCAGACTGCGCCAGTTCGTAGACGGCACCTTCGAGAAAGTACCCGGTCAGAGCCGCTTCGGGCAGCACCACGAGATCCGGCAGACCCTGTGCGCCCATCTGCGCAAAGGCCTGCGTCGCAGCGGCGAGATTCTCCGTGTAACAACCCTTGCGCGGCTTGAACTGAACGATCGCCACCTTCACGATCGCGCGCCTACCCCGCCATCTCGACCGTCAGGCGCGAGGCACACTCCTCGGCGGGATAGGTCCAAATCTCGGCCAGCGTTGGATGCAGATGCACGATTCGCATAAAATCCTGCACCTTCGCACCGTAGTGCATCGCAACGATGACTTCATGAATGAGCTCCGAGGCCTGCGGCCCGATGACGGCGGCCCCAAGAATACGCCCGTCCTCAGGCAACGCCAGCATCTTGACGAATCCTTTGGTCTTGCCTAAACACATGGCTTTGCCGTGCTCGGCAAAGGCGTAGGTGCCTTTCAGAAAGCCCGTGCCCGCGGCCAGGAGCTGACGCTCCGTCTTGCCGACCACCGCAATCTGTGGATCACTGAAAATCGTGTGCGCCGACTGCAACGCATAATCCGCTGCCTGCACATCGACTCCGAGCGCGTTGCGGGCGGCGAGTTCCCCTTGATAGATCGCCACGTGAACGAGCAGGTACTCTCCCGTCACGTCACCCACCGCGTAGATATCGGGGTTGGACGTTCGTAGCGTGTCGTCGACGTCGATGCCGGTGATGGCATGGGCGGTTACGCCCGCGGCCTCCAGGCCAAGCCCACTGATGTTGGGAACCCGGCCTTGCGCATAGAAGATCTCATCGACGATGATCTCACCATGCACGCCGTCGGCCACAACGTGCAAGACCTTCTTCTCGGCACGCCGCTCCACCCGTAGAACCTGCGTTGCGGTGCAGATCTCGATCCCTTCTTCGCGAAAGTAGCCGGTTAACGCTTCGCCGATATCGGCATCCACCGACGAGAGCAACCGCGCAGCGCGCACGATCATGGTGGTTTTGGAGCCAAGCCGCGCCAGAAACTGTCCGAGCTCGCAGCCGACGTAGCCGCCCCCAAGGACGGCAACCGACGCCGGCACTTCGCGCAGTTCTAAGACATCATCACTATCAAGATAACCAACCTCGCGCAGCCCATCGATGGCAACCGGCGCCACCACGCTCCCCGTTGCGAGGATAAACTTCTTTGCCGCCAGCACCACATCGTCACCGACCGCCAACTCGTTTCCGCCAAGGAAGCGTGCCTGCCCGACGTAGGTCGGGAACGTCTCGATGCCGGCGATGCGATCCTGCGCAAACTGCGCGACGAGTGTTCGCTTACGAGCCATGATCTGCTCGAAGTCCGCGTGCGCGCCCGCAACCTCAATGCCGAGCAGATGTGCCTCGCGCGCGTCCTGCAATGCGTCGCTCGAGGCTAAGAGCGCTTTGCTCGGCATGCATCCACGCAAGATGCACAGCCCGCCAAGCGGACCGTGGTCGACGAGAGCGACCGTTGCGCCGCACTCCCGCGCAGTGCGCGCGGCTGCGTAACCGCCGGAGCCGGCACCGACGACGACAAGGTCGTAGAGAGATCGCTTCATCGCCCGCCCTATAACGCGCTAAACCGCCGCGGGTTTGCGCTAACGCGCGGCGGTCGCCAGCGGGCGCGCCCCTAGGCGATGGACGGTCTCGATGAAACGCATCGTACCCGCAGAGTGCACGAGGATCGTATGGGTCTTGGCATGGTTGCCGAAGAACCGCACCCCCCGCACGAGGTCGCCGTCGGTAATGCCGGTCGCGCAGAAGACGACCTCATCGCTCATCACCAGGTCGTCGAGCGTCAGCACACGGTCGAGCTTGCCGAACCCCATCGCCTGTGCCCGTTGGGCCTCGCCTTCATTGCGCGGCTCGAGCCGCCCCATGAAGTTGCCGCCCAAACACTTGATCGCAGCGGCGGCCAAGACGCCCTCCGGAGCGCCGCCCGTTCCCATCGCCACGTGAATTCCGGTGCTCTCGATCGATGTCGCAATACAGGCGTCGACATCCCCGTCGGAGATCAACTTGATCCTCGCGCCGACCTCCCGCACCTCGCGGATGAGATCCGCGTGGCGCGGCCGATCGAGGATCACGACGCAAACGTCGTTGATCGGCTTCTCAAGAGCGTTCGCCACGGCTTCCAGGTTCTCTCGAACCGGCGCATCGATGTGAACGAAGGGCCCTGCCTTAGGACCGACCGCCAGCTTCTTCATGTAGGAGTCGGGCGCATGGAGCAGTCCGCCCCGCCGCGCTATGGCCATCACGGCGATGGAGTTGGGCAGGCCGTTGGCGACAAGATTGGTACCCTCAACCGGATCGACGGCGATATCGACCTCAAATCCGCCGAGCCCCAGCTCCTCGCCGATGAAGAGCATCGGCGCCTCATCACGCTCTCCCTCGCCGATGACGATGCGACCGGAGATCTGCATCTCACCCAGAGTTTCGCGCATCTTCTCAACGGCGGCGCCGTCCGCCGCATCGCGCTCACCTCGACCCATCCAGCGCGAAGCCGCCATCGCGGCGCTCTCGGTCACCTTCACGAAATCGAGCGATCCGACGGGATCGCGGAGCAACGTCGACGTGGTAACTGCCATAGCCCCCTGGCTACAAAGGGAAGCCGAACGATTCCTTTAAGTCTGCGCGTCGTGTCCGCCCCACGCTCCCAGGCGCCCCGCTACCGCGTACCCTTACCGCTCCCCGCGCACAGCGCGGGGAGTATCGCGATGCTCTCCGTCGCCCTAGCGGGCGCGACGCTCGGTTTCTTCGCATGGTACGTGGCCCTACCCGCCCTGCAAAACCCCGTCCTCTCCGATCTCGCTCTGCCGGTGCTGGTGGCCGTGGGCATCATCGCCGTCCTCTATCTCTGGGGAGCATACGCGGGCTACCTCGCCCGTCGCACGGGCATTACGCTGGCGCGTTCCCTGCAGTATGACGCTCTGGCGTGGATACCGATGCTGCTGCTCTGGCTCAGCTTTGCGCTGCCGCCCGAGCTTACCCACGGCGCGCGCCTCTTCGTCGCCTGCGCCCTGCTCGCGGCACTTGTGAAGGTCGGCATCGCGGCACGCTTCAATCAGACGGTACGCGACGTTCTGGTCACCTTTGTCCTCACGCGCAGCGCAATCATCGTCATCGCAGAGCTCGCCGCCGTCACGATCGGCCAGCGAGCAGGCACCCACGTCAGCGAATCGAGCCATCTGCTGCTGGCCGTCTGGGGCCGATGGGATGCGGTGCACTATCTTACGATCGCCGAACGAGGCTACCTCGGCACCGACATGGCCTTCTTTCCGCTCTACCCGCTCACCATCGCCGCCCTAGGCTCATTCCTCGGGAACCACCTCATCGCCGGGTTTCTTATCTCCAATGCCTGCTTCTTCTTCGGCCTGCTCTACCTCTATAAACTCCTCGCACATGAGTACGATCGAGCGGTGGCACGTCGCGCGATCTTTTACATCTCGATCTTTCCATCAGCAATCTTCTTCTCGGCGGTCTACACCGAATCACTCTTCTTCATGTTGACGGTCGCATCGTTCTATTACATGCGCGAGAAAAAATGGTGGGCGGCCGGCATCTTCGGATGCCTGGCGGCGCTCACGCGAGTCGAAGGGGTGCTGCTTCTGGCTCCTTTCTTCTTTGAGTGGTTTGCGGCATACCGCGATCGATGGTCCTCGGCGCTACGTCAACTGTGCATCGGCGCCTTGATTCCATTCGGCATGGCCCTCTACATGGGCTATCTGTGGGTCCTGCGGGGAGATCCACTCTACTTCTCCCACGTGCAAGCGCACTGGCACCGGCACCTGGCGCCTCCCTGGGTGAGCGTCATCAACTCCGTCACCCTCATGGTGCATGCGACGCGTGGGAATACGATTGCAAATCAGGCCCTCGAACTCGCGTTCACCGCGCTGATGATCGGCGTCCTCGTGGGCGGGTGGAAGCGCCTGCGCCCCTCCTACATCGCCTATATGGGGCTCTCGATCCTCGTTCCAATGTCCACCTCCAGCCTCATGAGCATGCCGCGCTTTGCGCTCGTCCTCTTCCCGATGTTCGCCATTCTCGCGCGTTGGGGCGGCAAACCGTGGGTGAATACCGCCATCGTTGCGTTCTCGCTGCCGTTGCTCGGCCTCTTCACCGTTCTCTTTGCAGATTGGTACTGGGTTGCCTAGCAGCCTAGAGAGCATCGTCGCGCGCCGCGGCGTACGCCAGTTCGTTAAGTTTGGTCTCGTCGGCGCCACGGGGCTCATCGTCAACTTCATCATCGCTCACGTCCTGGCAAAGACGACGCAGCTATCGCATTTTACCGATTTTGCGATCGGGTTTATGGTCGGCGGCGTCTCCAACTACGCGCTCAATCGCATCTGGACGTTTCGCTCTCGTCGCACGCCTTGGCTTGAGGGCATGCAGTTCCTGATCGTCTCGGCGCTGGCTCTGCTGCTGGGGAAGGTGGTCTTTGTCGTGGCGGAGCGAGAGCATTTTCATCACTTCACGACAACCTGGTTCATCGCCACGCTTGCGGGCGTACTCCTCAACTTTTTTCTGAACAAATATTGGACATTCAAACACGTGAACTAAAGCTCGGCGCGTTCCGCTTCTCGTGGTTCGCGCTCGGCCTGTTGCTGATTCTGCTCTTCGGGGCGCTCCTGCGCAGCAAAGGGCTTCACTCCCCGCTGCTCGACCATCCCGGCTGGCGCCAGGGCGATACCGCGAGCATCGCCCGCAACTTCGCTGCGCTCAAATACAACATTCTCTACCCACAGACCAACTACGATGGGCCGCCGCCGAACTACGTCGAACTCGAACTGCAGATCGTGCCGTTCCTGGCAGCGACGCTCTACAAGATCTTCGGCGTGCATGAGATCTTCGGACGGCTCATCAGTATCGGATTCAGCCTGGGGACCGTCGGCCTCCTGGCATTCTTCGGGCGCTGGCTCTTTGCCAGTCCGCTCGCAGGCCTGGCGACCGCCTTCTTCTTCGCCGTCTTTCCCGGCAGTGTGTACTACGGTCGCACCTTCACGCCCGACGCGACGATGGTCTTCTTTATGACGGCCGCCGTCTATGCCACGGCGCGTTATCTGCTCGAAGACGCCACATTGGAGCGCCGAGGCTTAGCTCGATGTAGTGCGTTGCTGGCACTGGCCTACCTGGCAAAACCGGTCTCGCTGGTGGCGCTCGCGCCGGTCGGCTTCTCGGTTCTCGACCGCGCCCGCTCCGGACGCACGATGCGCTGGAGCGCGATTGCCGTGCTCATCGTGATTCCGCTCGTGATCCTCGCGCTCTACGGTCGCGCCGTCAACGCGCATGCCGAATGGCACTGGGCAAGCGGTATCGTAACCCTCCATGTCATCCCCGGACTCATCGCTGCCTTTGCGTCCTGGCATGGCTTCATCCTCAAAGGCCAGGCCTTCGGCGCAGTCCTCGTCTTGCTCACGCGCACGATGATCGCCGGGTGGTGGCCGTGGGCAATCATCGCGATCCTCATCCTGCCGCGCTCGGCACGGGCGCCGTGGCTGGTGACCTCGTGGCTGGCCGCGGGCTTGGCCTACGTCTATGTGGTGGTCACCGTCGAGCGAGTCGACTACTACATGTTCTTACTCTTGCCGCCGCTGGCGCTGGCAATGGGCGGGGCGCTCGCTCGAGTTGCGGGCCTCTTGACTCGCACGTCTGGGCTCATGCGAAGCGCCGCGGCTCTGGCGGCCGTCGTCGCCTTTGGCAGTGCCTTCGTGACCGGCCAACGTGCCGTCGCGCCCTACTACCTCTACAGCAAGAACGCCTACCGGCGGGCCGTCGCGCTCGACCACGAGCTTCCAAAACATGCGCTCGTCGTGATGGGGCACTACGGCCCCGATATCTTGTACTACATCGATCGCTACGGTTGGGAGGAGGATCCCTACCTGTGGACGCCCTTCGACGAAGAGAGCGCGATTCGCAAGGGCGCACGCTACTTCATCGCCATCGAAGATCAGCGTTTCCGCCGCAACCTGGAGCTTTGCGCGTGGATGCAACGCTTTCCGCTGCTCGATCCCAAAGCCGCGTGGCCGGTCTACATCACGAACGACGCCCTCATCAAACCCGGGACTCGGTCCTTCTGGCGTGCGTTTCGACGTGCGGAGCGCGCCGGACAGGGACGGCAGTTTCTCAACGCACGCGGCGTCTGCCGCTTACGGTAAGGGCAGAATCGAACCGGCTCCGGCCGAGACCGCTCCGTGGCTTGACGAAGGCACGCCCGACTCCACCAACTGCCGATAGAGAATCAGGCGATTGGTATCCTTGGTCACATCCAACTGAAGCTCGTAGGACTGCTTGATGGCGTTGGTGAGGTCTTGGGTATCGTAGGTATACGAGAAGCGCGTCAAGCTCTTGCGCACGACCTTGGTTAGCGTGTCGAGTTGTAAGTACGCGCTAAAGAGCTCCTTCGCCGCGGCGCGATAAGTCGGATAGTTGGAGATGACGATCTCGCGCTTGAGCTGAGCTTGGGTTATCGCGGTACGGAGCGCCTGTAGTCGAACGCTCCTAGGGTCAAATTTCCCGGCCGCGTTGATCGTGGCCAGAGCGTCCTCGAAGTTCCCCTGCGTATAATCGATGTGCGCGATGGCGGCCGATGCCGCTACATAGCCGCGCCTGGCTCGCATGTCATGCGGGGCAACGCGCAACGCTAAGAGATAGGCCAGCGCAGCGTCGTGGTAGTTGTGTCGCGCCAGTTCGGCGTTGCCCTGATGAACCCGCGTTTGCGCAATCCAGTGCTCGACCGAGCCGGCACAAGCGCTCAGTGCGAGCAGCCCCGCGAGTAGGAGAGCAAACCGACCGAAGGTACGCATCAACAGACTCTCCTAGGAGGAGGCTGTCGGAGTATCGTCCATGCGTTCAACAAATGGCCTACGGCTGCGATCCTTTTCGCTGATTTCTTCGTCGCTCGTCGCTCAAATGACGCCGTCATTCAGCGCTCCTTGCTCCTCGAACTCGACCAAAAATGATTCGCATTGAACACATGTCAAACGGTAAGGGCCAGATGCTTCAACAACTTTGCCATTCTATTCCACCGAACTCGAGCTCATGTGGGAATCCCTGCACACTCTCCCGTAAAGCCGCTTTCCCTCAATTGGTCGAACGTTCCGGATGCTATAAACGTCGATCCGTTATGGCTGAGTGCCACACCGTGATTCTTGTAATGACATACGGTTGCAGGATCTACATTTGTCCGACGGCCATTCGCTGAAACACGCACCTTCTCAACCGTTCCAGAGAGCGTATCACCTTGGGCGTATACTTCAGGGCCGATTTGAGCGTACGGTTTGAGCATAGGAATTTTCATCGAAAAGCCAACGGGTTTGCCGTCGACAAAGGCGGTGAATGTGTTGCGTTTCTCTACAATAGCAACGTTGTGCATGCCTTGGCCAAGTGGGTTAAGGTCTCGGTAGACGACGTGTTTGTCCGTGGCACCTTGCCAGGCGATAAATACGTGCTCCCCATGGTAAACACCCGGGCGCCGTATTTCACCAGCCTGGAAAAATACCGGATGTGCGCTATTGTTCGCTTGGCCAACGATCATCACCCAGTTTGCGTACCACGACTTGTTCGCAGGTACGGCAGGCAGTATAAGCTCCGCTTCTACTCGGTGATTGCTTCCAGGCGCGAAAGGGATGTATAGCGGCGCCATGCCGTTGGTGAGTTGACTGCGAGAGGTTCTTACATGAGCGTGTACCGCAAGCGGAAGGGCAGCGATGGCGAGTACTGAGATAATTGCTATGCGTATATTCGAGAACATTATGTGTGCAGGGAGTCCGACACGAAATGTACAGCCCCTCTGCCTGTTTACCTATGCTAACGCGTCGAAGAGTGCGCGAGGGGGAGGCGTCGGTGATGGTGACGGATCTGGTGATGGGCCCGGCTTTGGATTCGGAGTTGGATTAGGATTTGGTTGCAGGAACGCAGTCGATTGAATGCCACTAACTTGCATTTCTGAATACTCCTTATTGTCCGACTCAACGGGTATCCCCCAGATGACCACGCCTTTCTATGCCAAAATGCCGGTAGTCCTGCTTGCAGAGCGCGGCCCGACGATATAGTTCGGGGTTTGGCCCCCGTTGGGGTCGCGAGAGACGGACGTATGGGCCACCGAGCGCCGAAAAGGTCGATTGGAACTTGTCAAGCGGTATAATCGCGATGCCCTCTTTCAATCTGGATCAACCCGCCGCCCGAGACTGCGGCGGCAGCCTGACACTCACACGAAAACAAAAATTGCCGGTTCCATATCTATTGACAAGTTCCGGGGGACCGGCCTTCTCATCCCATCTAGTGGCGATGGTTTACCAAGCGTGCGACGTCGGCGATTACCGCTGCCGACGGCCAGAGCAAAACTTGCGACAAGATCCAGCCGACGATCGCCGTGAGCGCCAAGTAAAAGACCATTGCCTTTACGTCGTCATGTGGCCGCTCGCCTTTGACGGCCTCATCCACGATGATCGAGGATGTAGGATCGACGAAGAAGGTAAAGGCAATGGTGCCGATCCCGTTGATGATGCCCGATATTCCAAGCGCCGTTCTCGCCACGCTGACGTCTAGGACGCTGGCATAGTAGGCGGCAACCACGCCGATGGCGTAGATGCCCGTCACCAGTACGTTAAAGATCAGCAGGCGCCGTGGAATGTGACGCGGAGAGAAGGCCCGGATCTCGCTCCATTTCGGCAGCCGCACGTGCCGCAGAATATCCATGATAATCCGGGGATCGAAGAGCCGAATCAATGAATGCGGCAGCGACTTCGTTCGCTCGAAGGAGCGGACGCCGCGCATGTACATATAGGTAAACATGGGCAGCAACAGACTGCCTAGGATCGTTCCAACCGTACCTGCCACGACGATCATGCGTAACTGCAGAGCGAAGACGTGCGTCACGCCGTCGATCTGGCTCGTCATATGGTGCTTCAACAAGGTGGCGACGGCGTTGCCTGCACGATCGGAGAGCGGGCCCAGCATCAACGTGTAGAGCAGGGTCGCTAGGCGGCTCGCAGTGACGAACAGGTTAAAGAGCGAGATCGACGTTGCGATTCGACCGGTACGCACGCCGGCTAGGCGTGCTGCGTAGGCGCCGATCTGAATCGCTTGAACGATGACATTGATCCCCATGGCAACCAAGAGCTGCCACGTCCAAAAGGGGAGCGCGACGAAATTCACGTTAGGCTGCGCTGCGGTCCCAGGCGATGGCCTCGGCGTCAATCGGCCCCAGAACGCAGAGGCCGAGTTCGCTCGGCGCGAAGAGTTCTTGCGCGAGCAAGCGCACCTCCTGGGCCGCAACGGCTTCCACGCCCGCTTCGATCTCCTCCGGCGGAACGTGCCGTCCAAAGGCAAACTCATTGCGCCCGAGCCGAATCATTCTGCTGGAGGTACTCTCGAGCGAGAGGGTGAGGCTGCCTTTGATGTGTTCTTTGGCCAAGCGCAGCTCGGCGTCGCTGATCGGCACCTCGCCGATTACGGCTAGCTGCTCGCGCACGACGTCCAGGCACGACTGCAGTTTGGCCGGCGACGTGCCCGCATAGATGCCGAAGAGGCCGGCTTCTCGGTAGGCCGCCTGAAACGAATAGACGGTATAGACCAGGCCGCGCTTCTCGCGAATCTCTTGAAAGAGCCGGCTCGACATTCCGCCGCCCAGCAGCGTGTCGAGCAGCGAAAGCACGTACCTGCGTTCGTCGCGCACCGAGAGCCCGCGGCTGCCGAGCACGACATAGGCCTGCTCGCTATCCTTATGCGTGAAACGGATCCCCGGCGTCGTCCTGGGCCGCTCTGCAACGACCGCGTGCCCGGTACCGGAAAAGCCCGCAAAACGGTCTGCGACGAGCGCCACAAATGTCTCGTGATCGACATTGCCGGCCGCCGCCACGACCACGCTTGCAGGAGCGTACCGCGCGCGCATATGCGCGCGCAGGTCGGGCGCGGTGAGCTTGGTCACCGTTTGCGCAAAACCGATGGTGGGTTCGCCCAAATTCGCATCGCTCCACATCGTTTGGATGAAGAGATCGTGAATCGATTCATCCGGCGAATCATCGTACGTCTTGATCTCTTCAAGCACGACGCTCTGCTCTTTGGCCAGCTCCTCCGGGTCGAGCGTGGAGTGCAAGAACATATCCGTCAGAACATCGACCGCCAGATCGAGATGCCGGTCGATGACTCGCGCATAGTAGCAGGTAGCTTCCTTGTCGGTGAACGCATTGAGGCTCCCACCGACCCCGTCCATCGCCTCGGCGATCTCGCGCGCCGACCGGTTCGCCGTCCCTTTGAACAGCATGTGCTCGACGAGATGCGATATGCCGCGTTGCTCGCGTTGCTCGGCGGCAGAGCCGACGTCGGCCCAGATCCCCACCGTCGCGGAGCGAACCGCCGGCATATACTCAGTGACGACGCGAATGCCGCTGGGCAGTATGGTCTTGCGATACATTACGGCCTCTGTTTGAGATTCACCCCAGCCCACTCCTCGTTCCAATAGACAGATTGGCCCGCCAGCAGGCGGTGGAGCAGATGGGCGGGCGTCTCGCCTCGCGCGACGCTGACGCTAAAGACCGTTCGCGAGGTCGGAACGGCCAGATCCCCGGAGACGATCGCGCCGCGCGCTACCCTGATCGGGATCACCGCCCAGACGTCGACTTCGGAGACGGGCGCTGCGGCAAAACTGCGCTCGGCGGTGGCCACGACCTCCTGTGCAAACGTACGACGAGAGAGCGGGCGATGAAACTTCTCGCCTGAGAGCAAGAGCCCCAGGACCACCTCGCCTGCGGCGCCATCGACCCGTACTTTGAGAATCTGTGCGGGCCAGCGCGTGCGCAAGAGCGCGACCCCTACCCGGTGTGCGACCCCAATGCGGTTGCCCTCCGCCCGCGCCGCCGCATCGATCCGTGCCAATGCCCGACTCGGCGTTGCGCCGGCAGCGGACGCGTTTGCCGCAGTGCCGCCGAGGAGCAGAGCACACACGATGGCCCACGGATACAATCGACTGCGCACCGGCCCCTCAGTACGACTGCGCAAAGCACGCACGTACTCGCGCCGGCTGCGCGCAGACCACACAGGCCGGGCTCTCACCTTCAAGCGGCATCAGAACCCGGCTAGTAGCCGTCGTCTCCGCCTTGACCTGCGCTTCGCACTCCGGGCGATCGCACCACGCGATCTCGATGAAACCGTCACGATTTCGGCAACGCGCCAGAAACTCGTCGCGCTCCTGAACCAGATACCGCCGCCGCGCGAGTTGGCCTTGCGCCTGCTCGTAGAGAGCCGCCTGCACCGCATCGAGGGCAGCCGATAACGCGCCGGAGAGCGCCGCGCGCGCAACCACCGTCTTGGCACCCTCCTCGCCTTTGTTCTTATCGCGACGAACCAGAACCACGGTGCCGGCATCGAGATCCTTCGGCCCCAGTTCGATCCGCACCGGCACACCGCGCATCTCCCACTCGGTAAACTTCCAGCCGGGCGACTCGTCGCGGTCGTCGGCCTTGACGCGACGACCCTGCGCTTGTAAGTGCGCCGCCAGCTCGCGTGCCGATGCGACGGCGCGATCATCGCCTGCGCGGACGATCGGCACCACAACCGCTTCCAACGGCGCGAGTTTGGGAGGAAGCCGCAGGCCACGGTCATCGCCATGCGTCATGATCATCGCTCCCAACATACGCCAGGACATTCCCCACGACGTCGTATACGCAAATTTGATCTGTTGATCCACATCGGTGAACGAGATGCCGTAGGCTCGTGCAAAGTTTTGCCCCAAATCGTGCGACGTTGCCGATTGGAGGGCCTTGCCGTCCGGCATCATCGCCTCGATCGAGTAGGTCTCAACCGCACCCGGAAAGCGTTCGCCGGCACTCTTCACGCCCGAGATCACGGGCACCGCGGCGACGGTCTCTGCAAAATCGCGATAGACGTCGAGCATGCGCAGGGTCTCTTCGCGTGCCTGCGCCGCCGACGCGTGCGCGGTGTGCCCCTCTTGCCAGAGGAACTCCATCGTTCGCAAGAACGGACGCGTGGCCTTCTCCCAGCGCACGACGTTGGCCCACTGGTTGATGAGAATGGGCAGATCCCGATGCGAGTGTACCCACTGCGCGTACATCGTGCCGATCATCGCCTCAGAGGTCGGGCGAATCGCCAGACGCTCGCTCAGCTTTTCCTGGCCGCCATGCGTCACCCATGCAACCTCAGGTGCAAAACCTTCGACATGTTCGGCCTCGCGGATGAGCAGACTCTCGGGGATCAAGAGCGGGAAGTAGGCGTTCTCATGGCCCGTCGCCTTGAAGCGCAGATCCAAGTCCCGCTGCAGGTTCTCCCAGAGTCCGTAGCCGTAGGGTCGCAGCACCACGCAGCCGCGAACCGGAGCGTAGGAGACGAGCTCCGCCTTGAGGCAGACCGCCGTATACCATGCCGACAGATCGGCCTCTTTAGGAGGAATCTCCTTGACGACGGGTGAGCCGTTCGATGTATCCGACATGACCCGCCCCGGTTCGTCCGGCGAAGCAGCGCGGCCTTCCGGGCAACGCCGACGGGGTGCGTGCCGGCCGGAGTGGAATCACCATCGCCGATGCCCAAGTTCACCCGTATCTATACGCGCACCGGAGACGATGGGACGACCGGGCTCGTCGGCGGAGCGCGCGTCAAGAAGTACGCGGCGCGCCTCGAAGCCTACGGCACGGTCGATGAGCTCTCCAGCGCCATCGGCCTGGCCCGCACGGCGCTGCGCGGGGTGCCGGCCACGAACGAGCGCGCACACCGGCTCGACGCCTGGCTGGCCTGGACGCAAGATGCCCTCTTTAACCTCGGCAGCGACCTCGCAACGCTGCCGCAGAACCGCCGGGCCGGGATGCCGTTCATCGGTCCAGCCGATACGGCCGCCCTAGAGCGCGCAATCGACGAAGCGCAGCGGGACCTCGCGCCGCTCGACACTTTCATTCATCCAGGCGGCAGCTCCGCAGGCGCCTTTCTACACCTCGCGCGTACCATCTGCCGCCGCGCAGAACGCCTGCTCGTGGCGCTGCGGGAGGATGAGGACACCATCGCGCTCGATACGCAGCGGTTTCTCAATCGCCTCTCGGATGCGCTCTTTGTCTGGTCGCGCTGGATCAACGCTGAGCTGCGCGAACCGGAGTACCTCTGGAACGCGAGCAGCGCACCGCCCGCACCGCGCTAATCGGCGCCGAGCGATCGCAACCGGCCGGTCGCTGCGGCATAGCGCAGTAAGGCCGCCATCGTAACGGCGTCATCGATCCCGCCGACGACCGCAGCCGCGATCGCTCGGTCGGCGGGGATCCGCACCAGTTCGATGCGCTCGATCTGCTCAACCCTCGGCGCCTCGTCCAGGAGATGCTCGATCTTCCGCGCGAGAAAGAGGCTCACCGGCGGCGCGACGATCGAGGGAATCTCATGCAGAATGCCGAGCGCCTGCCACGATGCCGCCGTCACATCGAGTTCCTCCCGTAGTTCGCGCTTGGCGCACTCCAAGGGTGCCTCGCCGGCCACAGCGCCGCCTTTGACGACTTCGAGAACCTCCGATTCTGCGGCAAAGCGTGCCTGACGAGCAAAGAGCAGATCACCCTCGTCGTCCACGATCACCGCACACGACGCCGGCGTAACGATCAACACGTGTTCGCCGGTCACCCCCGCCGGAGAGAGCACCTCATGGACCTCGAGAGCGATATACGGATTGCGATACAGCTCTCGCCGCTGCCGACGCTCATATCCAGCCACAATGGCCGAGGCTTCAACGCTGCGCTGCGCCGACCCCGTACCGACGGCAACCCTGCGATACGAGGGGGGATGCGACCCTCTTGGGGGGACGCTTGAGGCGGCCTTGCGAACCCCCGGCCCCAATGTCTTTTATCGGTCGGCTTTTTGCTACGACGAACCTTGAAAAACTGCGGGCTCTGAGCAAACAACGGATCCTCAAACGCGCCTTAACCGGCAAAGATCTGATCGCCATCGGTCTAGGGACCATGATCGGCGGCGGTATCTTCACCACCATCGGGCCCGGCGTTCATATGGCCGGCCCCGGTGTGATCATCTCCTACCTGCTGGCGGGTACCGCTTCATTCTTTGCGGCGCTCTCGTATGCTGAACTTGGATCCATGGTGCCGCTCGCCGGCAGCGCCTATACCTACGCCTACGCGACCCTCGGCAAGCTCGTCGCCTGGATCATCGGCTTCGCACTGCTCTTTGAGTACGGCATCAGTGCCGCTCCGGTTGCACAGCAGTTCTCGGCGGCGATCCAAGACCTCGTGCACCAGGCCTTCGGCATTACCATCCCGCTGTGGATGCAGCAGTCGCACTTGATGATCCACGGCGCATGGTGGATTCCCGCCAACTGGGATATCGCACACTCGCAGGTCGACGTGATCGGGGCCGTCTTCGTCTTGCTGCTCTCGGCGTTGCTGTCCATCGGCATCCGTGAGACGGCGACGACCAATAATATCTTCGTGGTCTTAAAGATCGGCGCGCTCGTCGTCTTCGTCGTCGCCGGTATCTCGTTGATCCATCCCCAGAACTGGACGCCGTTCATTCCGCTCGGCTGGGGGAACCTCAAACCCTTCTCGGGCGGCGGCGGGGTGGGCATCGTCCCGGCGGCCGCGCTCGTCTTCTTCAGCTACATCGGTTTCGACACCGCCACGACGACGGCCGAGGAGTGCAAGGTTCCGCAACGTGACGTCCCCATGGGCGTGATCGGTTCACTTGCGATCGGCACCGTCATCTACTGCGCCGTGGCCATCGTGCTTGTCGGCATCATGCCGTGGAGACAGGTCAGCCAGCACAACGCCCTCGAGCAGGCCATCGCCCCGCTCCACAATACGTTCGTCAACTGGGCGATCATCGTCGGCGTGATCTCGGGGACGACGAGCGTAGCGCTGGCCTCGCTGCTAGGACAGACCAGAATCTTCTATGTGATGGCTCGCGATCGCATGCTGCCGCCCTTTGTGGCGAAGGTGCACCCCCGCCTGCAGACGCCGGTACTGATGACGATGCTCACTGGCATCGGCGTCGCCATCCTTACGCTGATCGTGCCCCTGGATAACCTGCTCAACCTCGTCAACATCGGCACGCTGCTCGCCTTTATCGTGGTCTGTGCCGGGGTGATCTACTTACGCGCCAAGCGGCCGGATATTCCTCGCTCCTTCCGATCACCGTTCGTCCCATGGTTTCCGTTAACCGGCATCGTGATGTCCACGTTTCTGGCGGTCTACGGACTCTCACAGGCAACCTGGATATGGTTCGTCGGCGCACTCTTCGTGGGCTTGATCTTCTTCTTTTCCTACGGATTTCACAAATCCGATCCGTCTCGGATCGGTCCGGTGCCGGAGAGTGAGGCCTTACCGCCGCTCGCCTAGCGGGTCGCGCAGTTCATTCCGTATCGCCGCCGGAATACGCGTCGGCGATCCCCGGCGTGTGCACGTCCACGCGAGCGCTCAAGGCATCATAGCGGATGTGGACACCGAAGGCCCGCTGCATCGTATCCGCACTCACCATCACGCGACCACGCACCAAGAACGGCACATGCTTGAGGGTCATCGGCATTCCGTCGAGCACTGCGTGTGGGTCACCGACCCGTAAGCGCAACGAACGGCGGTTTCGCGTAACCACGATCCACCGCCCGTGCGTTTGGATCGAGGTTTGCGCCCCGAGTGCATCCGCAAGCGAGCGCAGCGGAACAAAGACGCGATCGGAGAGCGTCGTCACAGGCGGCACATCGCTGAAGAGCTTCGCGCCGTCAACGCGCATCTGCGCCGGGTGGCCGAACGCCGTAAGCACCGATGCGACACCGGAGAGAGCCAGTGTGAGCGCTACCGCCGCTCTGCTCGGGGCTCGATATCTCACGTCGTCTCGTGCGCGTAGGCCGGATACTTGTCGCGAATGACCTTCTCGATCTCCAGGCGCAGAGCCCCGAGGAGTTGGCCTTCCGGGAAGGTGCCGACCAACTCGCCTGCACGGTAGATTGCACCCTTGCCCTTGCCTCCGGCGACACCGACATCGGCCATCTTGGACTCACCGGGACCGTTTACCACGCATCCCATAACGGCGACCTTGACCGGCGCGCTGTACTCCTTCGCAATCGCCTCCACTGCTTGCCCTAACTCCAACACGGATATTTCGGCGCGTCCACACGACGGGCAGGCCGTGATCTCGAAACCCTTCTCGCGCAGGCCCAGGGACTTGAGGATGCTCCAACAGACCGGCACCTCTTCGACGGGATCCGCTGCAAGCGAACATCGGATCGTATCGCCGATTCCCTCAAAGAGCAGAATCCCAAGGCCGATCGAGGATTTAATCGTGCCGTCTCGCAAGAGCCCCGCTTCGGTGATGCCGAGGTGCAGGGCATAGGGCGTCTCTCGCTTGCGCAGACGCAGATCCATCGCACGATAGGCCGCCACCGTGGTGAGCACGTCGTGAGCCTTCAGCGAGATCACCAGATCGGTGTGCCCGAGCGCCTCGAGGATCTCGACGTGGCGCATCGCCGACTCGACCATCGCCTCGGCGCTGTGCCCGAGCGCCTTCTCCAAGTCCGGCGCGAGCGAGCCCATGTTCACTCCGATACGAATGGGGATGCTGCGCGCCGCCGCCGCCTGCACCACCTCACGCGTCTTGGATGCGTCGCGAATAGTACCGGGATTCAAGCGCAACTTGGCGACGCCCGCCTCGATCGCGGCCAACGCCATGCGATGATCGAAGTGAATATCCGCCACGATCGGCACGGGCGAGCGATGGACGATCGCCGGCAACCCTGCTGCATCGGGCGGATCCTTCACCGTGACCCGGACGACTTCGCAACCTTCCATCGTCAGTGCATAGATCTGCCGGAGCGTCGCCTCGGCGTCCGCGGTGTCGGTCGTGGTCATCGATTGCACGACGACGGGATGGTCGCCACCGATCCAAACGCTCTTGGCGTCGGCCTTGCCGGTCTTGTTCTGCAGGAAGACGGGCTTGCTCGCCCTGCGCAAGCGAATCAATTGAAGACTCCTCGGCCCTCAACGATGCGCGAGATATCATGCACGGCGATGATCACCATGAGCGCCATCAACAAGGCAAAACCTGCGATATGGACCATCGCCTCCTTATCGGGATCGACTGGGCGCCCCCGAATCAACTCGGCGATGATAAAAGCCGCGCGCCCGCCATCGAGTGCAGGGATCGGCAAGAGATTGAAGATGCCCAATGCAAAGGAGATGAGCGCAGCCAGGCGCAGATAGGGACCCCAGCCGAAATCTTCGACCGTGATCGCGACTTGCCCGATGCCGATGGGGCCTGAAACCTGTGAGGCATACCGATGAAAATGCGCAAAGAGCAGGCCTAAGCTACCGACGGTTTGCCCCGCGATCTGGAGATAGTCGCGACCGCTTGAGGCGATGGCGTGTATGAGGCCGACCCGGCGATAGGCTGCCGCCGGCGCAAAGCCGATACATCCCATCCCGTGCAGTTGCGGCACGTCGCAGGGCTTTGGCGTCACGTAGACCTCGCGGCGCGTGCCGTTGTTCTCGAAGACAAGATCGAGCCGCTTGCCCAGCGCCCGGTGAATCATCGCGATCAGTTGGTCGCCGCTACGGATCACCGTGCCGTCGATCTGCAGGATGCGGTCGCCGGGCTGCAATCCAATCGCCTGAGCGGGAGAGTTCGGCAAAACCATGCCCACCACCGGCTGCACGGTGGAGGAGGCGACCCCAAAGGCAATCGTGCCCAGCAGCAAGATCACATACGCGAGGATGAAGTTGGCGACGGGACCGGCAACGATAATGCCCAGCCGCGCCAGCGGCGATTTTGCCTGAAAGTTCTCCGGGTCCGGAGACCGGCTCACCCGAAACTCGCGCTGTTGTTCGGCCGTCGAGGTCTTGCCGTCCTCGCCGTGCATCATGCAGTAACCGCCGATCGGCAAGGCGCGAATGGAGTAGAGCGTGCCGCTTCGTGGGCTCGTCCAGCCGAAGAGTTTCGGCCCCATCCCGACGGCGAACTCGGTGACGCGTACGCCGTTACGGCGCGCGATGAGAAAGTGCCCGAACTCGTGGAGCACGACCAAGACGGAGAGCGTCAGCAAGAAGATCGCGATCTTCTCGAGGGTGGGGAATGTAACGATGACTGCCAGCACGATCTTCCTTACTGCGGCGATGTCGCCCGGGTTGCGGGACGTCTTTGTTTATAGTCGGCCAGAACCGTCTCGGCGGTCTGCCTGGCCTGCCGATCGACCGCGCGTACTGCCGCCGGAGTGGCCTCTTGGAGCGGTACCCTCCCAACCACCTCGGCAACCGACCGCGCAATCTCCATGAACCCTATCTTCCCATCCACGAACGCCGCGACCGCGATCTCGTTGGCTGCGGAGAGGGCGGCAGGAGCCGTTCCGCCGGTCGCGAGTGCCTCGTAGGCGAGCCGTACGCATGGAAACCGCCCGAGGTCCGGACGTTCGAACTCGTAACGAAGCAGCGGAGCATCCGGTTGCGCTCCGAGCGCGATCATCGGATCGATCCGAGGTCCCCCGACGCCATCGAGCCGATCAGGATAGGCCAGAGCGAAGCCGATCGGAACCCGCATGTCGGGAGCGCAGAGCTGTGCTTTGACGCTGCCGTCGGCAAAGATGACGAAACCATGGGCAATTGACTGCGGATGGACCAGGATGTGGATGCGGTCGCCCGGGAGCCGGAAGAGCCGGCTGGCCTCGATCACTTCGAGTCCCTTGTTCATCATCGTGGCCGAATCAACGGTGTTCTTCGCCCCCATCTGCCACGTCGGATGACGAAGGGCTTGAGCGACGCTCGCCCGCTCCATCTCGGGCAACCCCCAGCGCCAGAACGGTCCGCCGGAGGCGGTCAACGCGATCGACGCCACGTCTTGCTCACGTTCGCCGAGCAAACATTGGAAGATCGCGTTATGTTCGCTGTCCACCGGCAGAATCTGCGTCCCGCTTCGTCGCGCTGCCGCGACCAGCAGCTCGCCGGCCGACACCAGCAGTTCTTTGTTGGCGATGGCAAGATCGATCCCACGCTCGGCCGCCGCAAAGACCGCATCGAAGGCGACGAAGCCGTCGGTCGCCACCAGGATGACCTCTGCACCGCTCTCCAGAGCCACGCGCATCAGACCCTCGGGGCCGTCAGTGCCGATCGCCGCCACCCTCACTCCAAAGCGCTCGACTTGTTCGCGAAGCAAGGTGACCCGGCGCCCAGCCGCAAGCCCAACGAGCTCGAAGCGCTCCGGATGGAGTGAGAGGACCTCGAGCGCCTGCGTGCCGATCGAGCCGGTCGAACCGAGGATCGCGACGCGTCTACGGGACATGGTGGCTCTGCTTCATCGGACCGGAATTCATCGCATTCCGAGGATGCCGAGCACATGCAGCATGGCAAAGAACGCCACCCCGCCGAAGAGATAGGAGTCGAAGCGGTCCAGGACGCCGCCGTGACCGACAATGACACTGCCGGTATCCTTGACGCCGGCGTCGCGCTTGAGTCCTGATTCGATGAGATCCCCGGCTTGGGCCGCCAAGCACGTCACCGCCCCAAGCACGGCTCCTTGCACCCACGTCAAGTGAAACTGCGGGCAAACGGCCAACAGCGCTGCCGCGACGGTGACAAAAATCAACGCACCAAGCGAACCTTCGATGGTCTTCTTCGGGGAGATCTTCGTTAGCGGATGTCGCCCGATAAGTGTGCCGATCACCATTCCAAAAATATCGGTTAGGGCGATTGTAACCACGACGAAGAGCGTCCACCAGGCTCCGACGCCATCCACTTGGCGAACGAGAACGAAATACGTCAGCAGTTTACCGATGTAGAGGACGGAGAGCAAGGTGTAAGCCGTGCGTGCGAAGTAGCCCTTCTGTTCGCCGTACATGCCGATCCCGAAACTCGCGACGACGATCACCGCCAGCAAGACCCCTTCCCACTTGTGCAAGAGTTGCAGTGCCGTCAGCAAGATGTAACCGACGACACCCAGCACCGCAACGGGATAGACAAGCGGCTGGCCTTTGATCTCGCAGAGCCGATCCAACTCGTAGATGCTGACCAAGCCCACCACGAGCACGAGGACGTAGAATGCCCAGGGAACGAGGATGCTCGCCAAGCCAACGACCGCAACGAGGACGCCCATCAGGACGCGCCGGGTGGTAATCGGGTTACTGAAACCCTGTGCCTGCGCTTCCACGGTTACGTTCCGCCGAAACGGCGCTGTCGCGTTTGGAAGTCGATCAGCGCTTGGATGAAGTGCTCCTTGGCGAAATCCGGCCAGTACACGTCGGTCATGACCAACTCGGTGTAGGCAACCTGATACAAGAGAAAATTTGAGAGCCGGTGCTCGCCGCCGGGGCGGATCAAGATATCCGGATCGGGCAGGTCGCACGTGTAGAGGTGCGCGGCAATGCAGGCATCGTCGACCGCATCGGCCGCCAACTCCCCCGCCTGGACCTCGGCGGCAATCCCACGAACGGCGCGTTCCAACTCCGCCCGCGCGCTGTAGTTCACAGCCAAGCTGAGCAGCAAGCCGGTCCGGTCGGCCGTTCGTTCTTGCAACTCCGCGAGGGCCTTGCGAGAGATCGCCGGCAGCTCTTCCCATGCACCGATCACTCGTACACGAACGTTATTACGCCGCAGTTCCGCAAGTTCACTACGAGCAAAGTACACGCACAGGTCGAGCAATAGTGAGACTTCACGTGCGTCTCTGCGCCAATTTTCAGTAGAGAATCCATAGACTGTCAGGGCCTTCACACCCACGTCTCCGGCAATGCGCGTGATCCGCCGCAGTGCGCCGATCCCGCGACGATGTCCTTCGATCGAAGGCAGTCCCCGTGCTCGAGCCCAACGCCGGTTGCCGTCCATGATGATCGCCACGTGGGCCGGGATTCGCGTCGGGTCGAGAGCGACGGCGATGTCCGAGGATGCGATGGTGCTCATCCTGCCTGCCGCTCGTACGACTCGTAGCCGACGATCAGATCGACCGCTTTCTGGGCGGCATCCCGGTAGGAAGCCCGTAACACCCGCAAAGCGCCGGAGCCGAGCCACGGACCAACCGGGGCTAAGACGCGCACTCGAAGCTCGACCCCGTGCAATGCACGGCGCGCTTCGGTCTCGCGCAGAAGAATCACATCTGTCGGATTCACACTTCCATGACTTCTTTTTCTTTGGTGACGACGAGGGCGTCGATCTCCTTGACAAACCGATCCGTCAACTTCTGCAACTGCTCCTGGAGCCGCTTGTTATCGTCTTCGGTGATTTCGCCGTTCTTGAGTTGCGTCTTGAGATCATCGTGTGCCTTGTGGCGGACATTGCGCACGGCAATCTTGCCATCTTCGGATTTCTTCTTGATGATCTTGACCAGGTCGTGACGACGCTCTTCGTTGAGGGGCGGAACAAAGAGGCGTATCGTCGTTCCGTCGACATTCGGGGATATGCCCAAGTCGCTCTTTTCGATCGCCTTGCGAATCTCTGAGACGACGCCTTTGTCCCAGGCGGTGATCACCAGCGTTCGAGCGTCGGGAACGGCGATCTGCGCCACTTGTTTGAGCGGCGTACTTTGGCCATACGCCTCCACGTGGAGGCGATCGAGCAGTGCCGCCGAGGCGCGACCCGTGCGAATAGAGGCGAAATCGGCGCACGTCGCCTCGACGCATTTTGACATCTTCGCTTCGATCTCTTTAAAAACGTTCTCGCTCATCGTGCTCCTCCGGCTGTACCGGTCAACTCATCCATTGGCTTACCCACGTAGGTTCCGATCGCTTCTCCCCAGACGACGCGCCGAATATTCCCGGCCTCTGCCATTCCAAAGACCACGATCGGAATCTGATTGTCCATGCATAACGCCATCGCGGTAGAGTCCATCACCTCCAGGCCGCGTTGGAGAACCTCCATATAGTCCAGGCGCGCAAAGCGAGTCGCGCTGAGGTCCTTCTTCGGGTCGGCGGTATAGATACCGTCCACCTTCGTGGCCTTAAGGATCGCCTGCGCGCCCACTTCAACCGCGCGTAACGCTGCGGTCGTGTCGGTGGTGAAGTACGGATTGCCGGTCCCCGCGGCGAAGATCACCACCCGTCCCTTCTCCAAATGCCGAATCGCGCGCCGGCGGATGTAGGGCTCGGCGATCTGGTGCATCGCGATCGCCGTTTGCACGCGCGAGGGGACGCCCATACGCTCGAGGGCATCCTGGAGTGCCAGCGCATTGATCACGGTCGCGAGCATGCCCATGTAATCGGCCGTAGCGCGATCCATGCCGGCCTCCTCATGAACCTTGCCGCGCCAGATGTTTCCACCGCCAACGACCACTGCGACGCTCACGCCGTCGGCCTGTACGTCGCTGATCTGCTCGGCCATACTACGCGTCGTCGCGACATCCACGCCTGTCCCGTTCCCGGCGAAGGCCTCGCCCGAGATCTTCAACAGGACCCGCGTGTACTTGGGTCGTTCGCCGCTCACGGTGTTCTTTGGTTCTCCCCTAGGGCATACTTCGCGAACCGGCGCACCCGAATCTTCTCTCCCAGGACGCCCACGACCCCGTTAATCAGCTCGCCGACGCTCATGCTGTCGTCCTTGACGAACGCCTGATCGAGCAATACATGCTCCTCGTACCACTTGTTGAGCTTTCCCTCAACGATCTTCTCCGCCAGATCTGCAGACTTGCCCGCCGGAACGCTCCGGCGCAACTCCGCCTTCAAGCGATCGACCAGTTCGGACGGCACGGCGTCGCGATCGACATACTCCGGCGACATCGCGGCAATATGCATCGCGATATCACGTGCCAGCTCGGCAAACTTGGGGCTGCGGGCCACGAAATCGGTTTCGCTGTTGACCTCGACCAAGACGCCGATCTTCCCTCCAGGGTGGATGTAGCTGGCGACCAAGCCCTCATTCGCGACGCGTTCGGCTTTCTTTTCGGCCGCCGCCGCCCCACGCTCGTGCAGGATCACCTTGGCACGCTCCATGTCACCGCCGGCCTCGACGAGCGCCTTTCGGCACTCCATCATCGGAGCGTTGGTCGATTCGCGCAGCGCCTTAATCTCGTCGGCCTTCGGTTGGTAGGTCATCGCGGTATGATCTTCTCCTCACGCTAGAATCAGTGGTTTCGTTCGCAAAAGAGAGGCCTATCGGCCTCTCTTCCATCGATAAGCGGGTCTCGCCTGGAAGCAGGTTGCGGGGGAAAGGCCCGCACATCTCTCGCACCCCGCTTTGGGTCGCTTTCATCGTCGCTCGTTGCTGAAATGACGCGGTCATTCTGCGCTCCTCGCTCCTCGAAACCGCCTCAAAACCACGGCGCGATAGCCGCACCAGCCTTTTCCCGCGACCTGTTAGGCCGAGGCTGCCTCGGCTTGCGCCAGGGTCGGCTCGACATACTCCGGCGGCGCTGCTCCCGGATAGCTCGACTCCTCATAGGAGCTCTCGCGCTCGGTCTTCCCCTCGATGATGGCGTCTGCAATCTTGCCGACCATCAGCTTGACGGCCCGAATCGCATCGTCGTTTCCCGGAATGGGGTAGTCGATCTCGTCGGGATCGCAGTTGGTGTCGATCACGGCGATAATCGGGATCTTCAGTTTGCGCGCCTCCAGAACGGCGATGCGTTCCTTCTTCGGATCGACGATGAACATCGCATCCGGAAGCCGATGCATATCTTTGATGCCGCCGAGGAAGCGCTCGAGTTTGCTGAGCTCTTCTTGCAGCTTTGCAACTTCTTTTTTCGGTAAGCGCTCGAAGTCGCCCTGAGCCTTCATATTCTCCAGCTCCCGCAGCCGCAAAATCCGCTTCTGAATGGTGGAGAAGTTCGTCAACGTGCCGCCGAGCCAGCGCTGATTGACGAAGAACGTCCCCGCGCGTTCGGCCTCCTCGCGCACGACTTCCTGGGCTTGCTTCTTGGTCCCAACGAAGAGAATCACACGCTTTTCACTGGACATCTTGCGCACGATTTCGTAGGTTGCGCGCAGGCGCGCCAGCGTCATCGATAGATCGATAATGTAGATGCCGTTGCGTTCCTGGAAGATGAACGGCTTCATCTTCGGATTCCAACGGCGCGTTTGGTGCCCGAAATGGACTCCGGCTTCTAAGAGTTCTCGCATGGAGACGACGGACATAAAGGATTCCCCTCCCTGGCTCCCGGCCGCGCTGCCGTCTTGGCTCTGCGGTCGCGTCAACGGAACCATCTCGCCCAGCCTCCCTGCCGGGTGTAGTGATAACGCCCGGCAGTATACCACGCACACCGGGGTCTGACCTAGGGGCACCTCGATAAATCCAGGTGCCCCTAGTACTCCACGCACGGACGAACAAAGAGTTCCTGCGGTCGGCCCCGTATGAGGCGAGCCATGCGCCTGCTCGTAACCGGTGGCCTCGGGTTCATCGGATCGGCCTTCATCCGCCTCGTTGTGCGCGAGCGTCCCGATGCGCAGATCGTCAACCTCGACGCGATGACGTACGCGGGGAATCCCGCCAATCTGCGCGACATCGAGCACGATCCCCGCTACTCTTTTGTCCGCGGGGAGATCGGCGATCCGGCGGCGGTCGCCCAAGCCATCGGCGAGGGCATCGACGCGATTGTGAACTTCGCAGCGGAGACCCACGTGGATCGCTCGATCCTCGACCCCGAGGCGTTCCTACGCACCGATATCCTGGGGACCCACACGCTCCTTGAGGCGGTCCACGAACGCCGGATCGCGCGTTACCTACAGGTCTCAACCGACGAGGTCTACGGCGATGTCGCCTCCGGGCACTCCCGCGAGGAGGATCCCTTGCGTCCTCGCAGCCCCTACAGCGCGAGCAAGGCAGGCGGCGACCTTCAGGTCTTAGCCTATCGAGCCACCTTCGGCTCGCCCGTGCTCGTCACGCGCGGCAGCAACACCTACGGGCCCTACCAGTATCCGGAGAAGCTGATCCCGCTCTTCGTCACCAACCTGCTCGACGACGAACCCGTCCCGCTCTACGGCGACGGCCAGCAGATCCGCGACTGGCTCCATGTCGAAGACCATGCGCGCGGCATCCTTCACGTCCTCGAGCATGGGGCGCTCGGCGAAATCTATAACCTGGGCGGTGGAAATCCCCGCACGAACCTCGAGATCACGCGCCGCCTGGTCGAGGGCTGCGACCGCTCGATGGAGAGCCACGTTCGGCATGTCGCCGATCGCTTGGGGCATGACCGCCGCTATGCGATCGATTCGTCCAAGGCGATGGCACTCGGATGGCAGCCCCGCGTCGACTTCGAAGACGGGCTGACGAAGACGATCGCCTGGTACCGCAACCATGAGGCCTGGTGGCGACCGCTCAAGTCGGGCGAGTTTCTCGAATACTACCGCCGCCAATATGCACACCGCGAGGAAGAGAGCGTAGGGGAATGAAGGGCATTATTCTGGCCGGGGGACTCGGCTCACGGCTGCGACCGCTGACCAAGGTGACCAACAAGCACCTGCTGCCGATCTACGACAAACCCATGATCTACTATCCGATCGAAACGCTCGTGCGAGCCGGAATCCACGACATCATGATCGTCACCGGGGGCACCTCCGCCGGCGACTTTCTGCGCCTGCTCGGTAACGGCGCGGAGTTCGGCCTCAAAGATATCTACTACACCTACCAGGAGGGTGAAGGCGGAATCGCCGATGCGCTCAAACTCTGCGAGCACTTCGCCGAAGACAACCGCGTCGTCGTCATCCTGGGCGACAACATCGTCCAAGACGACATCGGGCCGTTCGTGCGCCGGTTCGAGCAGCAAGACTCCGGTGCCCGCATTCTGCTCAAACAGGTCGAGGACCCCGAACGCTTCGGCGTTCCCGAGCTCGACGGCGATCGCATCTTACGGATCGAAGAGAAGCCGGATATCCCCAAGAGCCGCTACGCGGTGACCGGCATCTACATGTACGACCGCCGAGTCTTCGACTTCATCCGCAAGCTCAAACCTTCAGAGCGCGGTGAGCTGGAAATCACCGACGTGAATAACCACTACATTGCTGAAGGCGACCTCCACTACGATATCCTCGAAGGATGGTGGACCGACGCCGGACAGTTCGAATCGCTCTTTCGGGCAAGCGAGTTAGTTGCCCGGGGACGCTAAAAAGCGCTATGCATCACGAAATATATCCTTAAGTACCGCTCGGTTCGGCGGCTTAAATACTAACTTGCCAGCTATTCCGGGGTACACCACGCACTCGCCCGGGGTGTCTTGATTAATGACACTGGTCCCTTGCGATACGATCGTTCCTTTCCGAATTCTGCTTCGCCCAATGATTGCCGTGTTGGGATATAACACGACACCCTCTTCAAGAATTGGGGCTACACCATGATTTTTTCCAACTGTGGCGTTTTGATACATCACCATATAGTCGCTATAGGTGGCCTTGGCGAGTACTATTCCGACTGAATGGCCAAAATAGAAAATGTCCGGGAGTTTTATTTCGTAAAAACAGTCAATCCCATTCAAGACTTTGTTTAAGAGAAATAGCTTCGTACATACATGAACATCCTCCGTCTCTTGCCAGATGGTATTCGCCAAAAAATAGAGGTAGTGGCAATACTGGGAAGATTGCATATAATTGAATTCATTCCCCGGCCATGCCAGTACAGCATTGATGTTTTTCTTTAGGCGGTCAAGCGCCTGATCCATGTGTTTCTCTATATCCGAGCGTATGTTCCCAGGCTTCTTATCCGGAAAGAAATGGGTGAGTTGAGCCGCGGTATAATGAATGAGTTCGATCCGCGTCATATTTCGCAACTTCATAGCAGTCGTTCACCGGAGTCAGACAAGTGAGTCGCGCCCTTTCCGCCGACGGTTAGCATCCAGACCCCCGGATCAATCTGAATCATTGTAACTCACTCCGTAGACCGCTCCATAGGCGTGCTATTCCTTGCGAAAGGCTCATCTCCGGCGCCCAGCCCACCGTACGCAAGCGCGCAGTATCCGCGACGACCATGCGGATAGACCCAGCCTCGACGCCCCCAACGACCAGGCGACCGTCCAAACCGGCCACGGCGGCCGCCTGGCGCACCAACTCCATAACCGTGCGTGCCTGTCCCATTCCAACATCGTATTCGCCGCTCGCCTCCGAGCAACGTGTTAGCTTGGCAAAGGCACGCCCAACGTCTGCAACGTAGACGTAATCCAGCCGACTCTCCGGCTCGCGTAAGACGACCAATTCGCCCTGCACCAGACGCATCAGCGCAGCCGAGAGCAAGCGTTCATGCGCCTCGCCTGGCCCAAACGCATAGAAGATGCGCGCCCAGACCGCACGAACGCCCCGCCGCGCACACAGGCGCGAAGCCTCTCTCCAAAAAGACGCCTTTGCTGCGGCGTACGGAGTGTCCATGGCGAAGTACTCGGCGCATGTTCCTGCCCCAACAAACGCGCCTCCACCGTTCTCGATAAAGGCCTCAAGCAGCGAGATACTCCGACGTGCCCATGTGAGGTTTTCCGGGTCGGTCCAGAATCGCGCCGGGTCGGCGCACCACGCTAAGTGTACGAGGACGTCGGCGCGGATACGCCCTACATAGGAGCGCATCGCCGTCTCGTCCAGGAGATCGACATCCCGGCGTGAGACGGTATGCACCTCAACATCCTCCCACGCCAACGCGGCTTGAACCGCCTGCCCAATGAATCCGGTGGCACCGGTAAGCAATACCGAGGTCATCGTTCAAAGAGCGGCAAGCTTCGATCGCGCGCCGAAAGCAGCGCATTGGTAATCGGCCACGCGATCCCAAGACTAGGGCTGTCGTAGCGGTAGCCCCTGGAGCGTTGCGCGACGTACGGTGCCGAGATGAGATACTGCACGTCGGTCCGCTCCTCCAGTGTTTGATATCCATGCGCCACGCCTGCCGGAGCATAAATCTGCACTCCTTCGTCTTCGCGAAGCTCCACGCCATGCCAGCATCCGTAGGTTTCGGAGTCAGGACGCACGTCCACGAGAACATCGAAGATCGCGCCACGGCTACAGCGGATTACTTTTACCTCGTCGCACGGATCTGCCTGATAATGTAGTCCGCGAACGATCCCGGAACGTCGGTTGACAGCGACGCTATGCTCTGGAAACGTCGTACAGAGAGCGTGGCTGCGAAAGTCCGATTCGTCGTACGTGCGAGCAAAGTATCCGCGCTCATCCATAAATGGCGTCATCAGCAACGCAAAGGCTCCGAAGATGGGCAACGGTTTAACGATCACGCCACCACAGCCACGCGCGGCACTGCAACCACGAACCGGGTACCCTCTCGACGCAGATCATCCAGTTGTGCGATGACCTCGTTCCTGATGTTCCAGGGAAGAATCAGCAACACGTCCGGGCGCCGCTCCCGGCCCACCGTAGGAGCAACGACCGGGATACGCGATCCAGGCAGCCACCGTCCTATCTTCTCGGGATTACGGTCCATCACGTATTCGATCATGTCCGCTCGAATGCCGCAATAATTCAGAAGCGTGTTACCCTTGGCAGCCGCCCCGTAGCCTGCGATGCGCTTGCCGGCTTCGACTGTATCGATCACGTACCGCAACAGATCGCGCTTGGCCAAGCGGACGCGACTTGAGAATTCCGCATACCGCGACATGTCCAGCAACCCGTAGGAGCGTTCTCTTGTCCGAAGCGTCGAGACTCGTTCGGTTTCCTTGCGAGAGCTTTCACGACGGCAAATCCACAGGCGCAACGATCCACCATGAGTGGCAAGCTCCTGCACGTCGAACACGCGCAATCCGTGCGCCGGCAATACCGTTTCAGCCGACATGAGACCGAAATAGCTAAAATGTTCGTGGTAAATCGTATCGAACTGGACGTGTTCCATGAGCTGCAGAACGTGTGGGAACTCAACGGTCAATACCCCGTCGCGCTTAAGCAATACCGCCAATCCCTGCACGAAATCATGAAGATTCGGAACGTGCGCGATAACATTATTCGCGACCACTACATCTGCCGGGCCGTACTCCTCGACGAACCGCTGCGCCGTCTCGGCGCCCAGAAACACGGTGTCGGTGGGTATGCCGCGTTTCCTTGCAGCAGAGGCAACGTTGGCGGCAGGCTCGATGCCTCGCACGGGTATCCTTCGCTGAGCGAAATACTGCAGCAAGTATCCATCGTTGCTCGCAACCTCAACCACAAACGATCTTGCGCCCAAGTCCAGAGCGCCAACGACCTCCTGCGCATAGGTTCGGCAGTGATCAAGCCAGGTATCCGAAAAGGAAGAAAAATACGGATAATGCTCCCCAAAGATGCGCTCCGGCGTTTCGAACGCCGGAAGCTGAACCAGGAAGCACTCCCGGCAAACGCGCGCATGCAGCGGATAGGTGGGCTCCATGGCGTCGAGGTCCGTTTCACGCAAGTATGAATTCGAAAGCGGCGAGCTGCCAAGATCGACGAATGTGTCGCTGACTACGGCGTTGCAGGCACGGCAACGCAACTCAGGCGACATATGCGGACAACTGCTCCCGGCAGAGTTCCCCAACGTCATCGCCCTTGAAAAAGCGTCGGTACCACGCCGCCGTAAGGCTCACGGCTTGCAGCGTCGAGAGCCTCGGTTTCCAACCCAACGCTCTTTGAGCTTTGCTCGCATCCAAGAGAAGCGCGGGCGCTTCGTGCAGAGCATCGCGAAGTGCTACAGGATACCAACCAGTCGTCGTTTCTAGCGCACGCCCGAATAGCTCGACAACCTCCGAGACGCTACAGGATTGGCCGTGATCCGGACCAAAGTTCCACGCGCCGGCCACGCTCCGATCGCCGGCGGCACCTCGTTGCGCAAGAAGCAGATATCCCCAAAGCGATTCGAAGACGTGCTGCCAGGGGCGGATCGCATCGGGGTTGCGCAGTTCGACTGACAAGCCTGCATGCACGGAACGCACAACATCAGGAATCAAACGATCCTGCGACCAATCTCCACCCCCGATGACATTGCCGGCCCGGGCCGACGCCACGACGACGGTACTTTGACTGAAATACGAACGGCGATACGCCGCAGTGATGATTTCTGCGCAGGCCTTACTGGCGCTGTACGGATCATACCCCCCCAGGGGATCATCTTCGTTAAAGGGGCTGCCTACCGCAGTTTCGTTCGCGTAGCATTTATCGCTCGTGATCACTACGATCGAGCGCACGGATGCACAACTGCGAGCTGCCTGCAAAACGCCGGCGGTTCCCATGGCATTCGTTGCAAACGTATGCAGTGGATCGGCATAGCCCCTGCGCACCAGTGCTTGAGCAGCCAGATGAACTATCACAAGCGGTTCGAACTCGGCGATTGCATCCGCTAGCAGATCCGCTTGACGCACGTCGCCAAGGCGCGAATCCATGGATTCGCTCAACCGGAGTAACGAGAACAGATTCGGCGACGTTTCGGGAGCAAGCGAGTAGCCGCAAACCACCGCGCCCAATTCACGAAGCCAAAACGAAAGCCAGGCGCCCTTGAACCCCGTATGACCGGTAACGAAGACGCGGCACCCGCGCCAGAAGGCGGGATCTAGTCCCAACGCTTCCATGGTGCCGTCCCGGACATCCATAGTGACTCAAGATACGTCTTGTCGCGCAACGTATCGAGTGGGTGCCAAAACCCGGCATGGAGGAAGGCGTTCAAAGAGCGTGACGCGGCCAGCCTTTCGAGCGGTTCGCGCTCCCACAGCGTAGCGTCTCCCTCCACAAGGTCGAGGACGTCCGAGTGCAAGACAAAGTACCCGCCGTTTATCCAGCCGCCGTCTCCTTGTGGCTTTTCCTGAAACTCTGTGACGAGATCGTCTTCTCCTAACCGTAGCGCCCCGTAGCGGCCCGGCGGCTGCACCGCCATCAGGGTAGCAGGCAATCCGCTGCGCTCATGAAAGGCAATGAGCGCCTGCAAATCGAGGTTCGTGAGACCATCGCCGTACGTGCAGCAAAACGTCTCACCTCGAACGTAGGGTAAGATTCGCTTGAGACGACCGCCCGTCATCGTTGCCTCGCCGGTGTCGACGAGCGTTACCTTCCAATCTTCGGTCACGCTACGATGGACGGTCATCGTGTTGTTATGTAAAGCGAAGGTGACGTCGCACGAATGAAGATAGTAGTTGGCGAAGTACTCTTTTATGACGTAGCCTTTGTACCCAAGACATATGATGAACTCCGTAATGCCGAAGGTGGCGTAGTACTTCATGATGTGCCAAAGTATCGGTTTGCCGCCGATCTCAATCATCGGTTTGGGGCGCAAAGCCGATTCCTCGCTAATGCGCGTTCCCAGCCCACCGGCAAGCAAGACGGCCTTCATGTGTGAAGCCGGACTCGGGAAACATGCACCGAAGACATCACAGATGACCTACGTCACGTCCCCCATCCCCTCCTGCGTACGCAGATGAGCGAGCCCCCACCACAGATCAGCATCGTTCTGACGTCATATAATTACGCTCGGTTCTTGCCCAGAGCCATCGCCAGCGCCCAAGCACAACAGCTTCCCTCCCTCGAAATCGTCATCGTGGACAACGCCTCAACGGATAAATCTTGGGAGCTTATTGAGGCTGAGGCCTCCCACGACCGACGGATTCGCGCATTCCGCAATGAAGCGAACGTCGGTCTTATCGAGAACCACAATCGCGGCTTAGCGTCGGCACGCGGCGAGCGCGTTCTGTTCCTGTCCGCAGACGATTACCTACTGCCGGGACACCTCGAACGCGTCTGTGCCGTTCATCAGGGACATCCTGAGGTCGACGTCGTTTTCGCGTCGTATTTTAAAGTGGACGAGGATGACCGGCTCTTGGGCCATTTCGGCCATGTGGGCCATCTACGCGGCTCCTACTACGGTGGACGCAACGAATTCGCGGACCTGTTGACCCACGATTGCTACGCATGTTTGCCAACCTCACTGCTTCGCCGCGAGTACGTGCTTGCCGCCGGAGGGTTCGACCCGGCGATAAATGCCTTTGACTACGATGTGTATCTTCGCATGGCGCGCGAAGGCTACGTTATGGCATTCTTGGATGAGCCCGGAGTCTGCATTCGGGTCCATTCTGCGGCGGCCAGCGGCGAAGAGCGCTACGTCGCGACAGGCAAGCAACTACTCGAACACTTGTACCTCATGGAGCGCCATCTTACTGACGAAGCGCAGCCCTTGATTGCCGGCCGCGAGCATGGCTTGGCGCGATTACTGGGCGCAAAGGTCAACAATCTTCGCGCCTATCCCGAGGTCGCAGCGCAGGTTATGCCGACAGCACAGCCGCGGATAGACAAACTCACCGCACGCCTAAATGCCTCGCTTGCCAAGGCGTCCGGCACCCCCCTGCCGGCGCAGCCTCGGGTGAGCGTCATCGTTCCCTGTGGCGATGATCTGCAAAGCGTCCTCGACCTTCTTTCGATGCTGCAGACGCAAGAGTATCCGAACTTCGAGGTTATCGTCGTCTGCGACACGACCGTGGACGTTCGGCCTGTCGTGTGCGACCGCACGGGAGCGCTATCGATCAAGCTGCTTCGGCACACGGCGCCGCGTTCTTTCGCCGCGGCTTGCAATGACGCGATCCGGCTGGCCGACGGCGATATCTTGGTTTACGGTGAGTCCGGCGCCACGTGGCCTGCCCACCATCTCGCATCGATCGTCAAGCACTTCGCCGCACAGTATATCGACGCGGTGGTGGTACGGGTCGACGTCGCGCTTAGCCGGGACAACCGAGTGGTGACGAATTCGGTAGGCTTTCTGGGCGCGACGCTGGCACAGACCAGCGGTCTCGTGGGTGAGGCTGTGCCGCTCTGTGCCCTGGCTCATCGTCGAAGCGCGGTCGACCGGCTCGGCGGCTTCGACGAGCGCCTCCCCTATCTCTGCGAGTTTGAATTCGTCCGGCGCATCCTCGGTACCGGAACCGTGGGCTTCGATGACACCAATGCCGTCTCACTACGACGGCAGCTAGATACCCCTCACCCGGCACTACAAGACCCCAATGGATACCTCAATACGCTACGCTCGATCTACACCTCGCGACCGATGAGCGCTCCGTTGCAGTTGCAGGTAAACGCGCATCTTACGCGCTTACAGGCCGCAATCCCACAAGCAGTCGCGACCGCCGACGTCGGTGGTCTCCTCGGATTCTGGGCGATCGTGCGCGGCACCGAATCGACCACTCCCCAGAGCGTGCAGCGTAGCGATCGTCCCCGTGTGCTCATGATCGATGATCGTGTTCCGTACCGCGAGCTCGGTCGCGGCTATCCCCGAGCGCGCGATATCATCGAAATCCTGCGCGAGAGTACGCACGTGACATTCTACCCGTTGCTGACGCCGGTAGACGAGCCGCCCCTACAGAGCGGCATCCCTAACATTCGAATCCTCTACGGGTACGGGACGGCCATGCTTGCGCCGACGCTCGATGAATTACTTTCGGAGACGGATATCCTGTGGGTCAGCAGGCCGCATAATATGGAGCGAGTACGCAAGGCGCTCGGCGGCACGATCCCTTCGAATCGGCGGTGGAAACTCGTCTACGATGCGGAGGCCATTTACGCGCACCGCGATATCACGAAGGCGGCGCTCTCAGGTAAGCCCCTCGACGCCGTCACGCAAACCGAACTTATCGCTCGCGAAACCGCGTTGTTGCATGGTTGCGATCTCATCTTCGCCGTGTCACATCGTGATCGTGAAGCGATCGCCGAAAGCTGCGGGTGCCCAGTAGAGGTTCTCTCATTCTGTTTGAGCGCATCCCCGACCTCAACACCCTTCGCGCAGCGAGAAGGTCTCCTTTTCGTCGGTACCATCGAACCCGGTAGCCCAAACGAGGATGCCTTGGGCTGGTTTGCCGCGGAAGTTTTGCCGCTCTTGCGCAAATATGACCCGGGCATTCCGATACGTCACGCCGGTGTCATGACGTCGAGGGTACTCCAAGCCGAGGTTGGATCGGCGGTTGAATTTCTGGGTGTTGTCACCGATTTGCGTGAAGAATACGAACGCTCTCGGGTGTTCATCGCGCCGACTCGCTATGCGGCGGGCCTGCCGCAAAAGGTCTACGAAGCCGCGGCTAATGGTGTACCGATCGTTGCCACATCGCTCATTGCCGAGCAGTTGGGCTGGACGAATGGGCGTCAACTGCTCGTAGCGGACACGCCCCAAGAGTGGCTCGGCGCAATAGTTCGTGTCTACGAGGATGCGCACACGTGGGAACTCCTGCGCAAGGGCGCACTCGAAGCTGTGCGACGTGAGGTATCACCGCAGGCATTTGCCGCCCGTCTCCACGAGGTTGTGCGCATCGGCGAGTGCGGGCGCCCCTAACCGGCGTCGCCGCTCGACGTCTCTGCCGCGCACCCCTCGGCGAGCAGTCCCGCTCCCGGGTCCGCCATACAAAGACTTTCCAGACCGGGGGCTAATCTCTGGAAGAGATGTCAAAGTACTTTCGGTTCTTCGGGCTTGAGCGCGATCCGTTTCTCGATACCGCAGATCCGTACTTCTACTGCGAGCTTGGTGCGGTCCGCCGCGCTAAGGAGCGCCTGGCAGGGTCGGTCCAAGCATCGCGCGGCCTCACGATCGTCCTCGGGGATCCTGGAACCGGCAAGACCAGCCTGTGCGGAGCGCTGGAACAAGAGCTCCTTGCCGACGACACCATCATTCTCGGCAAGATCCTCGATCCGTCGTTTGCGACGGACACGGAGTTTCTGATCGCCGTCGGTCGCGTCTTCGGGCTAGCGCTGCCCCCTCGCTCAAGCGCGGCGCTGAAGAACGCTCTGAAGAACTTCTTCTTTGAGAGCGTGGTGCTCGAAAACCGTACCCTCGTGCTGATCGTTGACGAAGCGCAGAATCTCTCAGACGACAACCTCGAAGCGTTGAGGCTTCTCCTCAACTACCATATCCCGCAACGCAAGTTACTCAACATCTTGCTCTTCGGGCAGAGCGAGCTGGAGACGCGCATCGCCGCGCGGGGGAACCTGGCCGATCGCATCGACGGCTGGATTCGCTTGGGTCGCCTCGATCCTGCGGCCGCCTCGGCGGTCCTCGATTTTCGCCTAGCGCGCGCTGGGCTCACGCCGGGGCAGACGCTCTTTACGCCGGATGCCCGCGAGGTCCTCATCGGCGCCTCAGGCGGCCTCGCGCGACGTCTGACGATGATCGCCCATCTCGCCCTGGAGGAGGCTGCCGATCGCTCCAGCAGCCAGGTGAACGAAGACCACGTCCACGCGGCTCTGGCCGTCCGCGGCATCGTGCTCCCGCCGAGCAGCGAGCCTCTCACTGAGATGGCGCCGGAGGGCACTGCACGTCGCCCCTTCTTCGCCCGCCTCTTTCCGCGGCGCTTGCGTCGACGGCAGGTCGTCACGAAGTGAGTCGGGAGCCGGACTTCGATGCCAGCGCCGATATGCGGCTCCTTGAGCTGCAGCGCACGGCGCTTGGCCTCCACCCACCCTCCCGTCCTGCCTGGGAGTCGCGCATCCCCTCCGACGGAAGCATCATCACCGCAGAGCCGGCGCCCCAAGCAGGCGGTGCGGTTCTCACCGTGGAGGCATCGGCCTCGCCGACCCTCGACCTGATCCCGGGCGCGGTGGTCACCCTCTCGCTGAGCGTCCACAACGACGGCCAGGCGCCCGCAAGCGATATCACCCTCGCCGTTCCCCTCCCAGGCGGCGTCGGCTACCGGCCAGGCTCCTTCCAACGCGACGGTCGACCGGCTCCCGACGATGAAGCGGAGCGCTTCTTCGGCAGCGGCATCGTCGTAGCGTCGATGGCTGCGCATACGCGCAGGACGTTCTCCTGGAAGATCGGCGTAAAACTCGGCGTGAAGCCGCTGGTCATCGCGGCACAGGTTCAGGCGCGCGGAGCGGCCATCGTCGGGGCCAAGGCCCTCGTTCTCCATCGCAAAGACGCGCCGGCCGGAGCCTTCAGCCATCAGGTCGCCAGGATCGATCCCGCGCTCTACGAGAGTCGCCCCGTGATCTCAACGCCGCTGGTCGCCTCGGAGCTGCCGATCTACGAGCTCGACGCTGAAGAGCAGCTCGTCTACGAGGCTGCGGACGCCGCGCTTTCGACGGCCGCCCCGGTTCCGCCGACTCTCACACCCACGCCGGCAACGCAGAACATCAACGACGTGCATATCGAGAGCGCGCAATCCCACGCGTCGCCGCCTGCTGCAGAACTGCAAGCGCCTGAGGCGCAACCGCCCACGAAGCCACCGCCTGAGCCGCAACTGCAACCGCAACTGCAACCGCAACGCCAAGACGCGTGTATCCTTTTGGGCACATTCGATCGCCCAACCCTGGCCTTCTTCGAGCGCACCTTCCACGGCGGGAAGCCGGCGACGATCCTGCAGCACTGCATCTTCGCCGGAGCGTTGGCCTGCACGCGTTGGGCAAGCGACGGGCAGGACGCGGCCGGACTCAAACGCCACTTCGACGCTCAATCGCAGATCATGCATCGCATCGGCCTGCATGAGAGGCTCGGCAAGAGAGAGCCGATCACCGAGTACGCCGGCGAACTCCTCGCAGCGCTCGATGAGATCGTTCCGAGCCCGCTGCCCGATCGTCCGGCACTGGAGAGCGACGCATCACGTTTGATCCTGATGGCCGAACTTGCGCAACCCACGCGCGACGTGCTGCATCGGTTAGCGGAACAACGCGACCGCTGGGATTTTGTACGAGCACGCCAGCTAACATTGGCCCTCCAGGCGCAACGCGTTATCGGCGGCTCTGGAACGGATGCGCAGCGTGCAGCCCTCGAAGAGGCGCTACGCGTCTACGCACAGAGCGCCATGACGGCACTGCAGAAGCTCTTCGTACGCATTCGCATCGACCGTACCACCGGACTGCTCGCCCAACCGGAACCCGCACTCGACACGGCTGCAAAGGCAGTCCTTGCCGCGTTTGCTCCTTTGTTTCTCACATGAGACTGCTGCTCGGCATCCCGACGGCCGGCTCGCCGGCACCGGAGTTCACCGCAAGTCTGAGCAAGCTGCGCCTGCCGAAGGGCATCGTCGGCTTCGATCGTCACATCGTCACCGGCAACTTCATCCCCGCCGAGCGCGACCTGCTCGTAGAGCGCGCCATCGCAGGGCGAGCCGACGTGCTCATCATGTGCGACGACGATATGGTCCTGCCTGCCGACGCGTTCATCAAGCTCTGCGAAACGCTGTTCGCGAGCGACCGCTTGGCCGCGGTCGGGGCGTTATACTACTCCCGCGACGGGCTGCGCCCGATGGCCGTTGACGGCTGGGATCCGCACGATACCACAACGGCCCATATCCCCGGCTTCGACGACCATACGCCGGTCGAGGTCGACGGCGTCGGCTTCGGCTGCGTCGCCTTGCGCGTCGCGATGCTCGAACTGCTCGAACGCCCCTACTTTTCCGCCCACGTCTTCGTCGAATCGGCGCAGGGGCGGGTACGAGTCTGTGATGAAGATTATCTGCTCTGCGCCAGGCTACGCGCTCATGGGCACACGGTCGCCCTGCATCCGGGCGTTCGCTGCGGACATGTCGATCGCGCCAGTCAGACCATTGCGCCGGCAGTCTGGGAGCCCGTGGCCACGTCGCGCGAGCCCCGTATGGTCGCCCTGGTCGACGGCATTGCGACCCTGGTTCCCGTCGATCAGAGTACGCCTCATGCCGTCGAAGAGCATCTGCCGGGCCGAATCGACTACGTGATCGTCAACAGCTAGCTACAAGGTGCGCTAGCGCAGGTCGTCGAGCGAGCCTAAACGCGAGCGACGGCGGGCGGTGCCACCGACCGAACGCGCATATAACTTCCACTTCGAGAACGTGCGCAAACGCTCGCCAACCGCGTCGTGATAGCCCTGCAGCCATGCCCGTTGCCACTCGCGTGCCTCATAGACGCGCTGTAAGCGCACGGTTACCTCACGGTCGAACGGCTCGTCACGCACGGCTGTAGCCGCTTCCATCGCATTGTGTAATGCGTGCGTGAGTCGCCTGGCGTCGGAAAAAGCGCGCTGCAACTTCAACTCGTCGCGAGCGATAAGCGCCTGCTGCATCTGCGCGCAGGAACGCTCGAGCTCCGTCAGCTCCTGGAGGATGACGCTGCGCAAGTCCTGCGCCTCAGCCGACAGCGGCAAAACTCGCCCCGGCTACCATGGCCTGGGAGGCATCCGCATTCTGTCGCTGCATGGCTTTAAACTGCGTCACCGCCTCGGCCCACGTCTGACGATACTCTACGAAATACGGGATCACACGCGAGAGTCGTTCCATATCCTTGCTCATGTTGGCCATGACCAACTCATGGTGCCAGAACTCGTAGACCCGGAAGAGGTTGACCGCTAGCTCCCCGCCGATCTCCATGTCGAGCGCGCCCATGAGCGCCGCGATCGCTCGCTGCGCCCGAAGCAGCGCTCGATGGATGCCCTCGATATCGCCGAGATCGGCTTGCATCCTGGAGAGCGCCTGTTGCGAGGCGAGAATGAGCACATCGAAGGTCTTAACGATGAGGTCTTCCTTCGAGGTCGTGGAGATGGCGGTCTCGAGATAGCGTTCGCCGGGTTTGCTGCGCATCGCCACTATGAGCTTCCGGACTGCTTAAAGAAGCCGGAGAGTTGCTGCTGCAGGGCCTGGTACTGCGAGAGTTGCGTTTCGGTATTGACGAACTCGGAGCGCAGTTGATCGGCCTGTGCGTTAGCGACATCCTTGATATTCTGCACCTGTTGCTGTATCGAAGCAATCTGGCTCGCAAGCGTATTCTCATCGTTCTGGAGGATCGAGACCGAAGGGATCTGCCCAACCACGCCCGACGGGAGAATCGTGGGGATCCCCGTCACGCCGGTGAGATACCCGCCAAGTTGCGATGCGAGACCGTTTGGACCGGTTAACAGAGCTTGCACCGCGGTTGGGTTCGCTTGCAACGCAGCCACCAAGGCCGACGCATTCAACGGCTGCAGGGTACCGTCGGATCCCTGGAGCTGCGTAACGGAGACCGGCGGCGCATTACTGCCGGTGCTATTCTGCCCCGTGTTGTTGCTGGTCGTCAGTTGGCTCATCGTGGACGTAAGCTTCACGCCGATCTGCGACAGCGAGTTGTAGCCTGTGGTTTGATCGCCGAGGAATCCACCGACGATGTTCGTCAACTGATTTTGGACCAGGCTTAACTCGGTATTGCCGTACAGGAGGCCGCCGCCGATGGGCTGAACCGGAGGCGCGCCGAGGGCGCCGCTTGGGCTCGGCGGGATAAGCGGCGCTGCCGTCGCGGTATTGATCTCCGAGACGGCGGCATTATAGGCCGAAACGAAGGCCGTTGCGGCGTTGACGAGCTGCGAGGAGTCTTGCGAGACCGAGATCGTAAACGGCTGCGTCGTGTTGCTCAGCAGATTGATCTGGATGCCGGGGATCGCCGTGGTCACCTGGTTTGAGTTGCTGTAGATCGTCTGCGTGCCGCCGCTCGGCGTCTGGAGAAGGATCTGCGCCTGCTGGCCGATCGTCGTCGTTGCGCCTGGCCCAGTCAAGCCGACCGCCGAAAGGAAGTTGCTCGTATCGCCGCTACTGCCGAGCACAATGCTCTGCGGGCCCGACTGCGTGGCGGTGAGCGTGACTTGATTGGTGGTGGCATCGTAGCCGGCCAGCACCCCCGCGTTGGCGGCATTGATTCGGGCGATGACCGACGCCGTGTTGTCGGTGGCGGCGTTGACGCTGATCGCAACGCCGTTGATCGTAAACGATCCCGACGTGACCGCGGTTATAAAGTTTGCGTTCGTCGCATAGCCGGTGGCGTTGGTCGAGTTAAACGCGAGGGCTTGGTTGATGCCACCGACGTCGCTCGTCCCCACCACCTGACCGCTTGTCGGGGTGTTCACGACCTGGGCATTCGTCAGTTTGAGCACGTCGAGGAGATTGCCGGAATCCGAGGCGCTTCCAATCGAGATCGGTTTGTCGGTCGACGCAAAGGTCACGACTCCGCCCGCGTTCACGCTAGCCGTAAAGCCGGGGTCGACGGCTTGAACGGCCGTTTGGATGTTGGAGAGAATCGTATCGAGCGATTGGCTGGTGACGTCGTAGGAGACTTGGACGCCGTCAACCGTCACTTTCCCTAAGCCCGTCGAGCCGTTCGCCGGCGTGATCGCAGCATACGAATCAACCAGCGGAACGGTCGCCGAGGAGACACCCGGACTATCGATGTTGTCGTTGATGTTGTGCCCGGCGCCGGCGTTGCTGACGATCGTCGTCGAAGTGGCGGTCTGCACCGAATCGATCGTATAGACACCCGGAGTGGCAACGACGCTCGGAATGCCCTGCGCGGTGGCGACGCTGGTGTTGCTGCTCAGCGCATTATACGAATCGAAGAGGCTCACATTGCTCAGGTTTTGCAACGTTGTTTGCACGGAAGCGAGCAGCCCATTTATATTGACAAGCGCTAGGTTCGCTTGATTGAGCGTTGCGATCTGCTGATTGAGCGAGATCGTCGGATACAACGTCGCTGAGGTGAGCTTTTGAATGATCGAGTTATAATCGATCCCCGAGACGATGCCCGGGAAACTGATCGGTGGAATATTCGTACCGGGGATGTTACTGGTAGACACAGTTGCCTCTTCTTGTAGACGGCGTGCAGTTCACGGCGATGGCAGACGAGTCGAAGCTACGCGTTCGTATCGAGCGCGACGCCGGCATGCTGATCGAAGAACTCGGCGATCTTGAGCATCAGTTCCGGTGGGAACTGCACCACCTCGTCGCCCGTTTGGGGATCGCTAAAGACCGTCACAATCTCGTCCGGTGCCCGTGCTACGCGAAAAGAGACGCTCAAGTGCGCATCGGGCGCAATCGAGGATCCGAAGATCTTGGCAATGGCAGGCGCGATACCGCGCTGCGGCTGGCCGGATTTGCCGGCCGTGCCCACAACTCCACCCACCGGCTGTGCCGACGCCTGAACCTGGTAACTGCCGATGCCCCCGCCTTGGGAGACAGCCGTCTGAGCTGCTGACTGAACGTCCATGTTCGCACTCCTCTCTACTGGTCTTCGGTCGCCGAGGCGAAGCGGTTTAGTTTAGGCCCTTCGGCCGAAGCCGTTCTTGAGCTTGGAGATAGGCCGCCACCGTCGCGATGAGAGTCGACGTAGGATCGGTCACTACAGCGGCAAGGTGAGCTGTCTGCCGCTCGCCCGACCGTTCCCAGGCCGCTTGCAGCGCAGCGCTCATCCCAGAGATCGACCAAGGGTCGGCAGTTGCGACCTGCGGGCCGAAGGACGCGCTCGCCAACCGGCTGGATGCCACGGCGGCGGCGCAGCCGCAGGCCAGTGCCCGAGCAACTCGCGCTACTCCGTTCCCACTCCATGCAAGGTCGGCGAAGACGCGGGCTCGGCCGTAGAGCCCCGCGAGGCGGGCCGGCGTAAGGCGGTCCTCCGCAAGCCAGATGAAGCGTTCGTCCGCCTCGAGGAGCAGGCGTTGGTAGGTGGTCACATCGGCCACCTGGCCGACGAGAACCAGGGGGAGATCAACCCTCCGGCAGGCGCGCAGCAGCGCGAAGAGATTCTGCCGATTCTCTACCGGCGCGTGCGCCAAGACATAATCACCACTGCCGACCAGATCGTCGACCGGCTCGACCGGAACATTTTCGCCGTACGCCGTGACCAGGTGCGCGGGGCCCGCATACCCGAAACGCTCTTCAAGCAACTGCCGTTCTTCCACCGACGAAACGATCACCGCATGAGAGGCGCCGAGCAACTCGCGCACGGCTGCATACAGGACCGAGTCGCCTGAGCCGGGAGTGACGCCCGCATTGAGGATCAAGCTGCGGCGCTCAAGGAACGATTCATATTCGACCAGCGCAACGTCATCCACATTATTCGTGAGAATACCGTTCCAGACGCTCGTCCCCCAGAGCGCGTCGCCCTTGGGGTCGTCGGCGAGCGGCGCGAAGACGATCGGAATCCCGCGTTGATGCAACGCCGGCAAACGAGGCAGCAGACCGGCGGCCGCGCGTGATCCGATGACATGCAGGATGTCGCACTGTGACGAATCGAGCGTTGCCGGTGCGGTCATGACGGCGTCAAATCCTTGCGCCGATAACCGGCTTGCCAGGATCTTGGCTGCATCAACGTCGGCATCGCCGGTGCGCATCCAGTCTTCACGCAGAACCAGCGCAATGCGCCCGGATGACCGGTCGGTCACGGTAAACGGCGGGATCGACGTCGTTCTCGGTGCCTTGGGAGCGGCAACCTCAACGAAGAACCGGCGGACTTCGTCTGCGTCGTCGAGGTCGAACGACAGCGGGATCATCAGCGGCAGCGGCGCCGCCACGCTCACGGGCCGCGCATTCGAACCGGCATCGGCCGCTTGGAGAGCAATGGCGACGCCGGCTTTCGGCAGATCACCGCCGATCGCCAGATCGTAGCGCTCGTCATCGGCGATCTCCGGCCAGGGCGGGAGGGCGAACCAGCGCGCCGCCGCGATCTTCACGTCAGTCTCACCCGCATCCAGTGCAATGGAGCGCGCCTCTCGGCCGAGGATTGCAGCGCCGGCGGCGCCCTGGGAGTCTCGAATCGCCACGCGTGCGCCGGCAGCGAAGCGATGGGCATAGACATAGGGTGCCAGCGCCGTCAGGACGTCGCGCAGCGGCGCGGCGCCCGCCCATCCTTGAGTACGCGCATAAGCATACTCCGCTCGCACCGCCTCGGTATCTTGAAAGAAACGAATGTGCTCCTCATGATCGTAACGAGCCAACACCAACGATCGAAGCCATGGTTCGAGACGCTCTTCGAGGCCAAGGAGAAACGTCTCGGGCAGTGCAGAGGTCCACTGCGGCCAAGCGATCGGAGGAGTCTCACGCTCCCATAACATGAGGGCGTCAACGATGAGAAACGGGAGTACCGCCATGCGGTCCTCGCGCATGAACACGAGATCGAGAACCGCGTCCCGAGCATGAGAGAGCAGCGGCTCGAGCCGGGCGACGGCCAGATCGCCTGCAGTGAACTGTTCGGTGATGACCGCAGCATCGTGAAACGGCTCGAAAGCCTTCAGATATCGATGAAACCTCATGCGCGGTGTTTCGCCAGAAGCCGGCGTAGCGACGAGGGGCTCGTTTGCACAAGCGAGTCGATCGGCGTCACCACACCTTCAAAGTCAGCCTCCGGTTGCGGCTCGGAATCCAGAATCACCACGTCAGGAACAGCACCGGGCTCGACGCCCGCGCGCGAGGCCAAGCGGTTGAAGCGCCGGGCCGCGTCCGTGACGCTGACGCCTTCGCCGACGATCGCAACCAAACAAACCGGATCGCTTTCAGAGAACGCAGAGAGGTAGCGACGCGCAAACGCCGCCAGCTTCTCCCAGGAGGCGTCATCCGTCGCGCGCGCAACGAAGGTGAGCGCGGCGGGCAGGCGCCCGGCCTCCACGGCGCTCCCGGAGGCGTCATCAGCGACGGCCGCAAGAGGCTCCGCAGGAGAGACCGCCGGAACGGCCGCATAATGGCGTGTTCGATCGAAGCCCGCTCGAATGGCGGGCAGCGCGTCATACCCGTGCTCCGGATAAGCCGCAGGCAGGTTCCACTTCGCTGCAAACTTTGCCCAGTTTGCCCGCATGGTCGCGCCGTAATCCACCTTATTCGCCGCGAAGCTCTGACTGCCGAAGTGGTGAATGAAGACATCGTCGCAGATATAAATCTTATACCCTGCGGCTCGAACGCGCAGGCAGAAGTCATCGTCCTCGAAGTTGCCGACGCCATACCGTTCATCGAAACCTCCGACTTCCCCGATGAGCCGGCGATCGACGCATAAGCAGAGGCCGATGGCCCGATCGGTCACATAGCCACGCTGCGCATAGCGTTGCCGGCGTCCCTGCGCATATCGCCCGAACTCTTCCAGTCCTTCGTAAGAATGATCGCTCGTCTGCTGGTGTCCGGTGACCTTGTTGCTGCGCGGCGCACTCACGCCTAAACCCGGAATGCGCACAAAGGCATCGGTGAGGCCGTCCAACCACCCGTCTGCCACAATGACATCGTTGTTGAGGAAGACGACGAACTCTCCACGCGCATGGCCGAGACCGATGTTGTTGCCTCCTGCATAGCCGCAGTTGGCGGCGTTATACACCACTCGCACATGCGGATCGTCGATGCTCCGAAGCCACGCGCGCGTCTCCTCCCCCGAGCCGTTGTCCACAACCACGACCTCGTACGGTTCCGAGGTATGCGCTCGTATCGACTCTAGGGCGATCTTCGTAAACTGCACGGCGTTCCAGCTCAGGGTGATGATCGAAACCAGCGGATGCCCCGACGGCCTTGGGGGACGCAGGCGTTCTTCAAGCACCGGCGGGTTGCTTGCAAACACCTGCCTCAAAGCCATCCCATGGACGCGCTCAAACACCGAATCCTCACTGCACGGTGGAAGCTGCGCGACGACCGGCGACGCCGCGCGAGTCCCACGTTCGAGTTCAAGCGCACGAAGTAAGAGGTCGGCAACTGCGCCGTCGAACGTCTCAAAGTCTCCTAGGCGCAGATGCGCCGGAAGATGCCGTAACGAGAGCAACGTGCAACGGGCGTCGGCTGCCAGAGGAGCGACAACCTGTTCGCCTCCAAGCTCGGGCACGCCGCTCGCGGCTACAGTGTCGGGCGTAGCTTCGACTTGCACGATCAGCTCGTCGAGCCAACCGGGAGAGAGCCGCGCGCGCGCGTCCACAGTCACCAGGTAGCGATGCCCCCGCAGCTCCATAAGCTGCCGGACGAACGTCGTCGCGTGCGCACGATCGGTCCAGAAGATCTTTGAGATGGGCGAGGAGCAATCTCGTGCCTGCACTTCGAAGCGCGCGCGCCCCCCGGTCTCATGCTCGTCGCCATAGATGACCAGGGTCACCTCGGGAACAGGGACGATCGCAGGCGGCATGCTCCCGCGGCTCGCGCGTATGCGTTGGCGAACTGTACAATGCTGGAGCATGATCGCTTCGCCATCCAGGGTGACCCGATCGCGCCAGCGGGCCTCCAACCGCTCGACGTTCCAGGCAATGCGCCGAAAGCGAGCGACGCCCGACTGTGATTCATAGTGAAAGAGCGTTGCAGCCGGCTCGTAGACAACGCGCAAGCCACGCTCGCGCACCTTGAAGCAGTAGTCGACATCCTCATAACCGTTCCAGAACCCCTCGTCAAGGCCGCCCACCCGCCGATAGAGATCGGCGGGTGTCAATAAGCACGCTCCGGTCACCACCTGAAACTCGCGACGTCGATTTACCCCTGGGGCATCTTCAGGCACGCCATAGTTGTAATGCACCGGGAGAAAGCTCTGACGACCGAACTCAAGGCCCGTGATGACGACGCCCGCATGTTGGACCGTGCGATCGGGGTAGAGCAGTCTCGCACCCACAGCACCGACGCTCGGGTCGGCGGCAGCCTGCAGCATCGCAGCCAGCCAGCCTGGCCATCCTTGCGTATCATTGTTGAGCAACACGAGAAAGCGCCCGGTTGCCAGCCGGGCACCCTGATTGTTCGCCGTTGCATAGCCCAGGTTTTGCTCGTTGCGAACGGAGCGAATCCACGGGAACTGCGCGAGCACCTGCGGCGTCTCGTCAGTCGAGGCGTTATCGATGACGATGACCTCGCCTTGCCCCGCGGCCTCAATGGTTGCCGGCAGCGTCTCCAGACACTGCCGGGTCAGTGCGGCCTTGTTGAAGACCGGGATGATGATCGAGTAGTCCAAGATCCGTGGGGTGAGGTGCACTAGGTCGCGAGCGCTTCTTCGGCGATGCGCTGGGCATCGACCATGCGACCACGACGAAGATAGAAGGTCGCAAGTTCCATGGAGACCCGGCGATCCTCTCTCCGGGGAATCGCCAGCAGAGCGGCCTCCGCCTCGTCGAAGCGATCGCTCTCCTCAAGAACGGCCGCGCGCAACAGCAGCCCGTCAACGTGCCCCGGTGCGTGGTTCAGCAAACGATCGAGCGCAGCGAGAGCATCCTGCAGTGCGCCTTGCTTGCGCAAGAGTACGGCTTGCAGGTAACCCGCCCCAAGCCACGCCTCGTCGTCGGAGGCCGGAACCGCAGCAAGATGATCCAGCGCCTCATCCACGCGCTCCAGGTTGACCAGCGCCAGGGCTACGTTGTAGCGAAGCTTGCCGTCGTCCGGAAAGCGCTCCAGGCCGCTGGACGCCCAGCGCAAGGCATCGGCATACTCGCGACGTTCTAGCGATTGATGCGAACGGCGCAAGAAGTCTAACGCATCTTGGGGCTCCGAGGCAGCCTCCGCCTCCAACAGACGCGCCAGCGCCGCGTCGTCTCCGCGTTGCCGATAGATCGCCTCAAGCGGTCCGAGCGCCTCGGCACAGCCGGGCATCAGCTCTACGGCGCGCTCAAGGTAGGCAACGTCGCCCAGCCAACCGTTGCGCCGCGCCACCGCAAAGGCTCCCACGAGCAAGGCCGCGGCGGAACGCGGCGCAACCATCGGCAAAGCCGTTTCAATCACGTGCAGCGCCTGCGCATCCTGCTGCGTACGCATGAGATAGTTGATGTAGTTGAGCGCGCTGAACTCGTCGCCAAACTCTTCGTAGAGTCCTCGATAGGCCTCTGAGGCTGCTTCATGCCGGCCCAATCGCTCCAGACATCGGGCACGGTTCATGCGAATGGCCTGCGCCGTCGGGCGATTAACGATGCCCTTCTCAAACCACTCTAAGGCGCGCTCGTCATCGCCCTGCGCAACGTAGGTCGATCCGATCTCGCTGTGCGCCTTCCACACAGAGACTTCATCGTCAACGATAAACTGTACGCGATTGTGCGGCGCATCGGCAATCGCACACTCGAAGTTCTTGCGCGCCGCCTCGTAGTTCTTCATGCTCAGGTAGGTCTTCCCTAAGCCGAAATGCGCGTTGGCATAGCTGGGAGAGTAAGTTAAACACAGCTCCAACAACTCGATCGCGCGCTGCGGGTCGCCAAGATGTTCGGTGTAGATCTGCGCGAGCACGCTCAAGCAGTTGGGCATAAAGCCGCGCGGCTTACCGGCGTTCACCTCAACGGCATGCTCGAGCGCATCGGCCGCCTCTTGCATGCGCCCCACGAGAAAGAGCGTGCTGCCCAAGTTGAACCAGTTAAACGGGTCCGCCGGATCTCGTTCAACTGCCGTCTGGACGATCGCGAGGTTGCGTTGGCCCTTATCCTTGGACTGAACAACCTCGTTGACGTAGCCGTAGTGGCGAATCGTGACGTCCGAAAGGCAGGCCTGCAGGCCGTTCGGATCGTCATTGACCGTCGCAAACTCATGGATGGCACCCTTGTAGCGAATCTCCGGCGCGGCCGGGAAGATGCGTATCAGCGCATGCGTCATCTCGCCGCTGCCGACGAAGTCGCTGGCCTTGTTGAGCACCCGCATCCACACGCCGTGGCGATACGCGGGGGTGGACTTCAGAGCGCGCAGCGTCGGGTAGGACTGCGGCAGAAGCTCCTCATCGGCATCCAAGACGAGAATCCAGCGTTTGGTCGCCATCTCCAGCGCTTGGTTGCGGGCCCAGGCGAAGTCGTTGCGCCACTCTCGCTGCTCGATGCGCGCCCCAAAACGCTGTGCGATCGCAAGCGTCCCATCGGTCGAACCGGTATCCACGATGCAGATCTCATCCACGATGTCGACGGCACTGCGCAAGCACTGTTCGAGAAAGCGCTCTTCGTTCTTCACGATCATGCACAAGCTCAAGCCGGCCGACCGCTGCACGTAGCCCGGCGGCGGGGCCGGGAAGCCGGCCAGTGCCTGCGCGGGCGTTTGCCTCTGTTGCGGCGGTGCAAAACCGGAGGACTTCACGCGAATGGGCATCGCTCAGGTATTCGACAGACACGATGCCGGCTCTTAGGAGGTCGCAACAAAAGAGAGGGCCCGCCGTAGCGGACCCTCGTCATCTCCTGCGACCGCGGATTAGGATTAGCGGAAGAGGGCGAGCACCGTCTGCTCGTTGAGGTTGGACTGCGCCAGGACCGAGGTGCCGACTTGCACCAGGACCTGCAGTCGCGTGAACTGGGTGGTCGCTTGGCCGACGTTGAGGTCGCGAATCGAGGCTTCGGAGGCCTGCAAGTTGGTCGAGGCGATGTTGTCGTTATTCGCGTCGTAGTTGAGGCGGTTGATGACCGCGCCGAGGCTGGCTTGCTCCTGCAAGATGCTGTTCAGCGCAACGTCGACCTGCCCGATCGCATCCTCCGCCCCGATCGACGGGTTGTTGTTGGAGCTGATCGCCAGATTGATGTTCGATACGCGCAGCGTCTGCGTGTTCACCGCCGAGAAGCCGACGGCGATCGTCTGGCCTTCGTCAGCGCCCGACTGGAAGTTGAAGGCCGGGTTGGCCGGGTTGGTCAGCGCGGCGACGTTCTGGCTGATCTTGATATACGAGGTCACGCCGACGTCGGCCGTCGTGATGTTGCCGGTCGTGATCTGAACGTTATCGAAGTCGCTGATCACCGCATTTCCGGCATAGAGCGTGGACGAGACGCAGACCGTGCCGGTCGCGCTCTCGATGAACGTCTCTTGGACTGCGATCGAGGTGCCGGTGTTGATGACCTGCAGTTCGATGGTGCCGTCCAGCGTGCCCGTGCCTGCAACGCCGTTGACGCTGATGCCCTGCGCTCCGCCGACCGTGGTGGCAAAGCCCGTGCTCGAACCGATGGTCGCTCCGATACCTGCAGCCTCTGTGCCGATGACCGAGGCCGCCAGAAGCGCAGCGTTGACGCCGTTGACCACTGCCTGTCCACCGTTGGTGGCCAGAGCAGCGTTGGCCGTGATATTGTCGTACGCCAGCACTTGCGGCTGGAAGCCGGCATGGCTGCCGTCGAGCAACGGGTTGCCGTTGAAGTTCGTGTTCTGCGCGATGCGATTGACTTCGAGCAGCAACTGCGAGACTTCAGCTTGCAGATTCTGGCGATCCGAGGTCGACGAGATGTCGCTCGAACCCTCGACTGCGAGATTGCGAATGGTCTGAAGAATCTGGGTGACGGTCGTCAGCGCGCCGTCGGCGACCTGGGCCGCGTTGTTGGCGTTCTGAACGTTCTGAACGGCTTGATTGAAGCCGTCGACCTGCGTCTGCAGGTTGGTTGCAATCGCCAGGCCCGCCGGATCGTCTGCGGCCGTATTGATCCGCAGACCACTGGAAAGCTGAGTGACGATGTTCTGTAACGCCGTTTGATTATTATTCAGGTTGAACTGAACGGCGTTGGCTAACAGGTTGTTAGCTAAAGAGATACCTTGCATTCTTTCCTCCATGAACACGCATGCGCGTGCAGACTAGTCTCAAGGCTGAGGCATCCTGCCCCCCTCCCTGTTTCTATCGGCCCTGCCGGGACCGAACTTTAGGGCTTTGTACCCTGCCCAGCGCCGCGCGGCCGCAGGAGGGCCGCACCGGCGGGCCGAGCGGGCGCTGCCGCAGGGCGCAAACCTGAAGCCGCCGACTGGTTACTCCGGCGGATCTCTTCGTAGACCTCAGATCGGTGGACCGGGATATCGCGCGGCGCCTCGATCCCAAGCTTGACCTGGTCGCGGTCGACCGAAACGATGACGATGCGAACGTCGTCACCGACCATGATCGACTGATTGATCTTCCGGCTGAGCACCAGCACGATGAAGCCCTCCGTGGCGTAGAGAATCAGCCTTCGGCCGGAGTGGGCTGCCTCCTCCCTAGGCGGGCAGGGCCGCGGCGTTCAAGCCTTGGCGGGCTCGCTTGCCGGCGGCGCGGTGCGCGGCATCGGCTCGCGGACGGAGTAGGGCGCGTTCTCCAGCATGATCTGGCGGGCCCGGCGAGTGCGCAGGTTCACGACGATCGGCGCCAGGAGGTTCATGGTCATCTCCTGGGCCTCTCCGGTCACGACCACCACGCAGAGGATGGTGAACTCGCCGGCATCCCGGATCTCCAGCGCCGCGACCGCGTAGGGCGGCAGCTTCGGGTCGTAGCTCTCAAAGACCAGCCAGGGATCGGCGGTGGGAAGGGCCACGTTGAGGTCGTCGAGACTCTGGAGCCACACGAAGTTCGGCTGGCTCGGCAGCGAGACGGCCAACCATCGCCGCAAGAGCGCAAAGCCCGGCAGTCCCCACGGAAACCGGATCACGTCCTGCTCGGCGTAGGTGAAATCACCGAAACGCGGCAGGGTCACGGTGATTTGGTCGGCCTGGGCTTGGGCAGGCGCCGCAGTATCGGTTTCGCTCATCTACTCTCTCTATCGGCAGCTTACGTGAGGTAATCGAAGAGCGTCTTCTGCTCCAGCCTCGTGGTCGTTCCATAGGCCGCCTGCAGGGCGGTCTGCGTCAGCGAGAACTTCGAGACAACCTGCGGGATGTTGGCATCCTCGATCCCCGATTGCACCTGCGTGTCGCTGACCACCTGGGCGTTGGTCGTGGTCGAGAGCGTCTGCAAGCGCTGGATCGTGCTGCCGAGCGTTGCCCGCGCATTGAGGGCTACCTGCAGCACGTTGTCGAGGTTGCCGATCTGCGTGGAGACCGTATTGGTGACATCGGCTTGATGTTGCAACCCAAAGGCTTCGACGAAGTTCCCGGTATTCGTCGCGCCGGGGCTGGGCGTGTCTTGGACGCTGAACGCGCCGACGGATGAACTCAAGGAAAGTTTCTGTTGAGCGAAGTCAAAGGATGCGGTCACGCCGGTGGCGCCCGTCTGCGCATTGATGTCGGTCAGTACCGTCTGGATCGAAGCCGACGGCGAAAAGGTGATCGTCACGCCGTTGGTGGCCTTCGACGAGCCGATCGAGATCGAGACGCTCCCGGAGGCATCGGGCGTGAGCGGCGTCCGCAAGACACCGGCCGTGTTGAGCGGGGTCCCCGGCGCAGTGGGTGAGAGGCTCGTGCCTTGGGTATTGACCGAAGCACCGCTCTGGTCGACGACCTGTTGGTTCTGCAACGTGTTGCGCAGGTCGATCAGCGTTTGAAAGACATCGGGCGTGCCGTTGGTCGATTGGTAGTTGAAGGCTTGCTGCAAGGTGACGTTGGCGGCGACGCGCTGCCCGTTTGCGAAGACCTGACTCTGCGAGACGTTGTTTCCGCTAAAGGAGACCGAGCTTGCGGGCGAGCCGTTGGCCTGCACCGGAGCCGATGTCGGGCTGGCGGAGCCCGCGAAGACGTACTGCCCCGCATATTGGGTGTTCGCCACCCCGATGGCCTCGCCCAGCAGTTGATTGAGCTGAAGCGCGATGGCCTGCTGCTGTGAGGGACTAACGGCATCGGAGGCACCCTGGACGGCAAGCGACCGGGCGCTCTGCAACACTTTTGTCAGCGTCGACATGGCACCGTCCACCGTCGTCAGTTGATCCGATAAGTTCGTGACGTCACTGACGGTATTGTTCCCAAGCGCAATATCGTTGCGAACCGCTAGGTCCTGGGCGATCTGCGTTGGATTGTCCGAGGGCACGTTGAGCGATTTGCCGGTCGAGAGTTCGTTGCCGTACCGAGCCTGCTGAGCAACCAAGTTGTCGATGGCTGCCGTCTGCTGCTCGTAGATGGTCGATGTCGCGATACGCATTGCCGTCCTCCTTGACGCCTTTACTGCCCGACTCCGAGGTTATTGATGACGGTGTTGAGCAGTTGGTTGAGCACGTTGATGGTTTGAGCTGCTGCCTGGTAAGCATTCTGATATTTGATAAGATTCTGTGTCTCTTCGTCGATGTTGATGCCGTCGATGCTCTGCCTGGTCGCATTGATATTGTTGGCCAGATTCGTCTGGGTCTGCGTTCCGGTAATCGCGGTCTGCGTATCGAGCCCAACCTGGGTGATGAGCTGACCGTAGAACTGTCCGAGCGTCTGCACTTGGGCGCTGGCGATTGAGAATCCCGCCAAATGGCTGTTCGCAGGCGTAAAGGTGACCGATTCGATGCCCCCAGTGAACGAGACCGCCGAGACCACCACGTTCTCTTGAGGCGGCGCGCCGCCGGGTTGGGCGTCGATCGTGAGGACCTGCCCTACGGCGACGTTGTTCACGCCGGCCGGAAGCGGCACGGTCATCGGCGTACCGGCAACGGCTGCAGCGGCACTGGTGGTTTCGAGCGCCGGGACGCCGACGTTTGAGGAGAACACCTGATTGAGGGCATTGGCGTTGCTGTTGTCGTTTGCGGCAAAGGCGTTGCTTGCATTTTGCGGGACGCCGCTGATGGCATTGGCGCCCAGCGCGCCGAGCAGCGAAGCGGCGGGAGTGGCCCCACTATAGTTACTGTCGCTGATCGTGAACGTCGGGGTGGTCGGATTGGTGCCCTGCGCCGCCCGATGGACCAGGTCGGTATTGACCGGATCGCGCGCAAAGACGATCGACTGCGAGGAGGCGTTGAAAGAAGCCGTCACGCCTAAGTGGGCTGCATTGAAGTTCGTGATGAAGGCGTTGATCGTATTCGCGTTGCCGCCGGTGCCGGTGTTGTAGTTGAACGTTTGCGCTACGCCATCCACCGTGACCGTCAGCTTGCCGGCGATTCCGGCGGCTGCCGGCGGGTTGGCAAGCGAGGTATTGCCGTCGATCTGCGCCGAGGTATCCACGGTGTTGTTGGCGGAGTTCATCGGCACAACCAGCGTCCCGGCCGCGGTCGACGCCAGCGCCGCCGGCAACTGTGAGGGATCGGTGATCCCCACCTTGATGTTTCCCGCCGAGATCGGCAGGCTTCCGACGATCGGCTGAAAGAGCCCGACGCCCGCCTGCCCGTTCTGATCGTAGCCCGCTTGAGTGACGCGATCGACCTCGTTTGCCATCGAGGAGGCGAACTGATCGAGTTGCCGGCCGTAGACCGTAAGCTTGTTGTTGTAGAGATCCTGCAAACCGGCGAGCTGCCCGCTCCCAAGCGGAATGCCCGGGGCGGTGCCGGCAGCCGGCGGCGTCGTCGCAAAGTTGATCTTGAAGATCGGCGAACCGTTCGATGCGGTGCCGATCGTCGGAGCGGCAAGATGGTAGGCAACCGTGTCGTTGACCAGCGCCTGGCCGTTGACCGTCACCAGCGTCGAACCGTCGGGTTGGATCGCCGTCTGGGTCGAGAGATACTGCGAAAGTTTGTTGATCAACTGATCGCGCTGATCGGCGAACGTATTCGGGTTGTCTCCCACGGCCGTCGAGGCGCGAATCTGCCCGTTGAGCGCGGCGATTTGATCGAGGATGCCGTTGACCTGCGTCACGATCGCAGAGCCTTGCGCAAGCACTTGACTCTTCTGCTGCAACACGGTGTTCGCCGCATTGTTGAGGGCACTGGCCAAGGCTTGCGCTTGCGTGATCACGTTGGCGCGAGCCGAGGTGCTCGAACCGCCTCCGGCCTGGGTCACCAGTTGATTGACGGCGCTTTGGAAGGCGGTGAACTGCGTGCCGATCCCGGAGTTGGGATCGCCGAGCGTGGATTGGAACGCCTGAAGCGCGTTCTGCTCCACCGTATAGTAGTTTTGCGATGAGGACGCCGCGCGAAAGAGCGTGTCGTAGCTATTGCTGTGAATGCGCTGGATCTGCTGGACGACCACACCCTCGCCGAACGTCCCCGAGACGTGCGCAGCATACCCCGTGGATCCGGAGATCGGCGCGAACTCGTTAAGTTGGGCGACTTGGCGGGAGGCGCCGGGCGTGTTGACGTTGGCGATGTTGTTCGAGGTGACGTTCTCCGCCTCTTGAAAGGCGTTGAGTGACGTCCCCATCAGATCGACCCCGAAGAAACTGCCCTGCGGAAAACTGCTCATGCTCGGCTACTCACTAAGACGCTGTTGGAGGGCGGCGGCACGAAACCGCGGCGACGGTAGGTCCCGGGTTCTTCATTCGAGGCCCGCTGCAAAGCCGTCGTAACCTGCAAGAGGCGCTCCATTCCGGCGAGAATCAACGACTTGTTGTTGGCGATCGTGATTCCAAGCGAGATCGAGAGGGTCACCAGTTCCGAGAGGCGAGCATTGAAGGTCGCAGCGAGGTGACGCGGCGCGTGCGCGCACACTTGGCGTAGCGTTGCCGCGCCGAATCCGCGCACCTGCATCGAACGCCGCACTCCCGCTGCCTTCGAGTAGAGCTGCCGGCTCGCATCCAGAGCGCGCTCCGCTTGCGCGATGGCCTCCGGATCACGAGCAACCAGAGCCCCGGTTAACTCCAGTGCCGCTGCATTCATTGCCGACAGCGCCCCTGACTCTTGGACGAGTGCGTCCATGAAGAGATCCCAAGAATCGCTCACGGCCCGACGCTCCGCACGTGCGTCTTGGCCTCGGCTGCAGCATCGCCGAGCACCGCCGAACGCATCTGCTGCTCGAGTACCTTGGCCAAACCAAACGAACCGCTGGCGGCGATCGCCTGCGCGCGCTGCTGGTCGAGCATCGAACCAAAGACGTTCTCCGAGAGGCTCTGCTTGCCGAAGATCGAGTTTTTCGGAACGGTATTGCGCATGGACTTGAGCAGCATATCCACGAAGATCCCCTCGAACTGCGTCGCGACCTTGTGCAGATGCGCCAAGGCCTCCTTCTGCACGGCGGTGAGCGGCGCAGCCTGTGGAACCGGCGCAGCGATCGGCGCGAGCGACATCATTGAATCTCGATTTCGGCTTGAAGGGCGCCTGCTTGGCGCAGTGCTTGCACGATGGCGATGAGGTCCCGAGGCGTCGCACCGATGGCGTTGAGCGCACGCACGACCGAAGAGAGCGTCGCCGCCCCGGCGATGAACGTCAGATGCTTCTTCCCCTGCACGGCGGTGACTCGCGTATTGGTCTGCAGGCCGGGTGAGGCGAGGGTAAAGGGCGGCGGCTGGACGACTTTGTTGGTCGTCGTGATCGTGATGGTCAGGTTCCCGTGGGCGATCGCACAGGGCGCAAGCTTGATGTCGCCGCCGAAGACGATGGTCCCCGTCCGTTCGTTCATCACGACTTTGGCCAAGCGATCTTGCGTCAGCTTCAAGTTCGACGCATCGGCGAGGAACTGCACCGTATTGCCGCGATAGGAGGGCGGCAGCGTCACGTGGACCGTCTCGGCGTTGCTTGCATGCGCCGTTCCGTAGCCGAAGTAGGCGTTGAGCGTCCCGGCGAGATTGGCGGCCGTCCGAAAATCCGGCGTCGTCAAGACGTAGTTGAAACCGTTTGGGCGACTGAGTAACGGGGTCACCATCGTGCGAGCGACGACCCCGCCGTTGGGGATGCGGCCGACCGAGGTATAGTTCTGCGTGATCGAGTTCCCGGGGATGCCTGCAGTAAAGCCGCCGACCGAGATCGGGCCTTGGGCCGTGGCATACACGAGGTTGTTGGCCGCTCGCAGTTGGGTTAGCACCAGCGTGCCGCCCTGCAGCGAGCTGGCATCGCCCATCGCGGAGACGTCAACGTCGATATTGTCGCCGGAGTGAGCAAACGGGGGAAGGATCGCCGTCACGATCACCGCGGCCACGTCGCGCGTTCGAACGTTCTGCGAGGCGATGTTCAAACCAAAGGATTCGAGGATGTTGGCCACCGTTTGGCTGGTGAAGATCGACTGCGTCGTATCGCCGGTGCCGGCGAGTCCGACAACCACCCCATAGCCCACGAGCTGATTGCCGGTCACACCCTGCACTTTTGCAATATTCTTGATCTCGACGCGCTGGGATGAAGCGGCCGCAGCGGGATAGGTACTATACATCGAAGCAGCTAACGCTACCGTCATCACGGATCCGAACCACCGCACCGGTTTCATCTGCATAATCTTGCCTTACCTAGAACAAAAAGTCTACGACGCGCTGCAATATCCCGCGATGCGGATTCTGAAAGTCGCCGCCGAAGTTCGCCCGGACGTCGGCGATGCGCGATGAGGGGACGCTGTCGGTGCTGTCGATATCCTCCGGGCGGATGTAACCAACCACGTTGAGTACCTGCGTCTGGCCGTTGATGATCAGATTCTGCGAGCCCGAGATTTGCAGGACGCCGCTCGGCAGAACATTGGTGACCGTCGCCATCATCGAGGAGGTGAACGCATTGCTCCCGTTGCGCGTACGACTCGACTGAGTGCCGGTCGTGCCGCCGATCCCCGTGGGGAAACGCAGAAAACTGAGTGCCGCATTGCCGACGCCGGCAGCGAGGTTCACCTTGTACCCTTTGGCGTTCTGAACCACATTCGAGCTGGCGCTATTGACCGCGAAGTTAAAGACGACGTAGACGAGATCGCCGACCTGGCTCGCACGATGGTCGGGGCCGAGCTGCAGCGGGTGGCCCGGGCCAACCGGGGGCGGCGCCGCTTGATAGAGCGTATCGGCTGAAACGGCAAGCGGGGCACAGAGCGCGCAGATCGCCAGGATCAGACCGAGCCGATGAAATCGCTTCACCATGTTGAGGAGCCTCCACGAAGATCGAGTTCGGCGCGCCCGGGGCCGGTCACGACGCCCGAGAGCATTTTGTTGGTCGAGGGGTTATAGAGCGAGACCTCGTCGCCCAGTCCCCCGCTCGTTCGGGCGACGACGTCGGCGACCAGGGCAACGCCGTAACCGCGAACGAGTAAGACCACCGTCGTCCCGGCCTGCACGATCTGATTGACGTGCGTCTGCCAGATGGCGATCGGCTGGCCTTTGGTCACCGGTTCGAAGATCTTGCGACCGATCAGAACGCGGGTGCCGTTGGGTTGCTGCCCTACAAACGGAACGAGGTGCATCGTGAGATCGGCTGCCGCCAACACCGTTCCAGGTGCCAGATCGTGCGCGGCAACGGCCATGCGAACGTAGCGCTGCACCCGATAGCCGACGAAGATCGTTCGCAACAGCCGTCCGTCCAGCGTCAAACGAATCGGAACGTTGACGTAGGACGGACTGACGAGCGCCGACGCGACGTCGACGCCGATACGCCCGGCCGGCACACGCTGATCTGCAACGCTTGCGACCGGCAGATATGCCTGGTCGCGGCGTCGCGGCAGACGTGCGATGACGGCGCGTGCCAGCGTCGTCAATCGAGCGCCGCTCACGACCTGCCAGCCCTGCTGCCCGGCTCGTGCGGAAGGAACGACCGCACAAGTCCCGAGGAGCAGGACGACGAAGGCGACGAGCGCGCGCATGCCGGACGACATTAGGGCGTATACATATTCACGGCCGTCTGGATCATCTGATCGGCAGCGCTGATGGTCTTGGAGTTCGCCTCGAAGGCACGTTGCGCCACGATCATGTTGACGATCTCTTGAACGACCTGGACGTTGGAGTTCTCAAGGAAGCCGCCTTGCAGCGAGCCCGCCCCGTTCAAGCCCGGCTGCGAAACGACGGGCGCACCACTGGCGGCGGTCTCGGTGTAGAGATTACCCCCATCGACGGGCGAGAGTCCCGCCGGATTAACGAAGTTGGCGAGCTGAAGCTGGCCCAGAAGCTGTGGCTGGGTCGATCCCGGAATCAAGGCCGTGACGGTCCCATCGGGGCCGACCTGCACCTGCGTCGCATTCTGAGGAATCGTAATCTGCGGCTGGACGAAGTAACCGGCGGCCGTCACGATCGCGCCGTTGGCATCGACCTTGAACGACCCATCGCGGGTGTAGGCGGTCGTGCCGTCGGGTTTCGTGACTTGGAAGAAGCCATTACCCTGGATCGCGACATCCAGCGGGTTGTTCGTCTGGATCAGCGAGCCTTGCGTGAAGATCTTCTCTGAGTCGGAGACCCGAACGCCCAAGCCCACGTCCTGACCGACCGGAACGACGCTTGCGCCGACCGGGGCACCCGGTGCCTGCAGTTGCTGGTAGACCAGATCCTGAAAGCGCGCAACGTTGCGACGAAAGCCCGTCGTATCGACGTTCGCCAAGTTGTTGGAGATGGTATCCATGTTGTACTGCTGGGCAATCATGCCGCTGGCAGCGCTGTAGAGGGCTCGCATCATGGCGTCGTCTTTGCTCCTTTAGTTGGCGATGGCGACATCGGTTAGGGCTTGTTTGGTCGCCGCGTCTTCGGCACTGATGGACTTGATGTTGGCCTGAAACCAACGCTCGGCGGTGATCATATCGACCATCGACTTGACCACGCCGGCGTTGCTCTTCTCAAGGAAGCCCTGCTGCACACCGGCGGCCGTAGCGGGAGCCGGGCGCGCGGCACCGGTATTCACGAAGAGGTTGCCGCCCTGCGGACGCAAGGCGACGAGGTTGCCGAACTGCGTGATCTGCAGTTGGTCGACAATCTGCTTCGTTTGGGTGAGAACCTGACCTCGTTGCGTGATGGTTCCGTCTTGGGCGATCTGGAAACCACCGATCGGCAACGCAATCGGTCCATTCTGTCCAAGAACCAAATCGCCGTTCTGCGTTGAGAGGTAGCCGTTCTGATTGCGCACAAACTCACCGTCGCGCGTATATCGGACGCCCTGCGGCGTCTGAACGGAGAAGAACGCATTGCTGCCCGAGAGCGCCACGTCCAGCGGGTTTCCCGTCTGCTGGAGCGCGCCTTGCGTGAAGACCGTCGGCGTGTCGTAGACCCACGCCCCGGTGCCAAGCGCCCCGACCGGCTGGGAGACCGCAACGCCGGCGCGAGCCCGGCCCGGCGTGTGGCCGGGATCGGTCTGAAAACGGTAGAGGTCGAGCGACGGTGCAGATTGGATCTGCAACAACGTCCGCTTGAAGCCGGCGGTGTCGACGTTCGCGAGATTGTTCGCGATCGTGTTCGCCATCGTCTGCGCGACGAGCGCTCCGCTGGCTGCCGTATAAAGGCCACGTATCAAAGCAAAAACCTCCGCACGAAGTTGGAGTCTCTTTGGCGGACCGTCAATCAGTCGGGTCTGCCTGCGGCTTTACCTTCGTGCTGGAGGTAATCCAGCCGCATCCATATGGTGTGGTCGGCAGGTGAACACCGGGAGTTTAGCCCGATGTTCGCCCCACCGGAAAACTCCTAGACCTGCATCTGGCTGATCTCTTGGTAGGCGGAGAGCAGCTTATTACGAATCGCCAAGGTGAACTCAAAGGCAAGGTTGGCTTCCTCAACCGAGGTCACGACCTTCGCCGTATCGTGCGTCTGCCCGGAGGCAAGCTGTTGCGTCAGGGTATCCGAGGTCGCCATCTTATCGTTGACGCCGGCCAGCATGGATTTGACGGTATCGCGGAACGACGTTGCGCCGACTCCCGCGACCTCTTGACTGGGCAGCGGAACGGCTTTGGGCGCGCCGGGAGCGATGTCCGGCACGAACGTCCCGGGCACAACCCGACTCATCGCATCACCGTAGGAAGAACCGGAGATAGTCATCGTCGCTCCTCGCTACGCTTGAAGGATCTGCAGCGTCTTGCTACTCATCGTACTCGCATCGTGGATCGCCGCCACGTCGGCTTGGTAGGCGCGTGACGCCGCCATCATGTCCACCATCTCCTTGACCACCTGGATGTTGGGATAGTGCACGTAGCCGCGGGCGTCGGCTGCCGGGTTGCTGGGATCGAAAACCAAGCGGTCGGGGCTGGGATCCTGGACGATGCCCAGCACCTCCACGCCGCCGCTGCCTTCGCCCTGCTTGGCAAACGGCGAGGCGAACATTCCGCCGGCCTTGCCCGCTTCGTTGGGTTTGGAGGCAAAGACGACCAACTGACGCCGAAACGGCCCACCCTGCGGCGTGCGCGTCGTATTGACGTTGGCAATGTTGTTGGCGATGACATCCATCGCCAAGCGTTCGGCCGAGAGGCCCGAAGCGCTGATTTGGATCGACGTGTAAAATCCCACTCTTAAGGCTGCTCCGTAATCGCGATGCGCAAGCGCATGTATTGCGCGTACAGCAGTTGCGCCATCGTCTGTCCATACCCGGCGTTTTGTGCCAGACGCGCGGCTTCTTGGTCGATATCGACGTTGCTCCCGTCCACGCGCATCTGCGTCCCGGTAACGGTCTGCGCCTTCGGGTCGAAGGCTTTTGGGGCGGGGTCCCCGATCGCGAACTGTCGCGAATTGTTGACCTTCAAGCCGAGTTCACCGGGAGTTGGGGGAGTACCGAGAGACGCCGCGAGCGCCTCCTTAAACTTCACCGTGCCGCGCTGGAAGTTCGGCGTATTGACGTTGGCGATATTATTGGCAAGCTGGGTCTGCTCCATGCCGACACCCTTCATGGCGTCCTTGAGGACGTTCACGGTCGTGCCGAACGAGAGAGGATCTACGCCTGCCATCGTTACTGCTATCGGTCGAGAACGCTCCGGAGTTGAGGCGCCCTTCCAGTCTCGGCCGGGAGTTGGTTGGCGTAGAGGCGAGCGTAGCGTCCACCGCGCGCCAGGAGCTCTTCGTGCGTCCCGACTTCAATGATCGCTCCGCCGTCCAAGAAAACGATCCGATGAGCCCGCCGCACCGTCGAGAGCCGATGCGCGACAATCAGGGTGGTCCGGCCCGGCAGAAGCCGGTCGAGAGCCCCTTCGATCAGCTTCTCCGACTCCGCGTCCAACGCGCTGGTCGCTTCGTCCAAGATGAGGATGCGCGGATCGCGCAGCATGGCACGGGCGATCGCGATGCGCTGCCGCTCGCCGCCGGAGAGCCGGATCCCGCGCTCGCCGACTTGCGTAGCGTAGCCATCGGGCAGACCTTGGATGAACGTATCGGCGTTGGCATCGCGAGCTACCGCCCGAACCTCGTCGTCCCGGGCACCGAGTCGACCGTACGCGATATTCTCCGCGACGGTGCCGCGAAAGAGCTGCAGATCCTGCGGCACGATGCCGATTGCATCTCGCAGCATATGCAACGGCAGATGCTCGATGTCGATACCGTCGAGCTTAACGCTGCCCCGGCTCGGGGTGTAGAAGCGCGGAACGAGATTGACGATCGTGGTCTTGCCGGCGCCCGAGGGCCCGACGAAAGCGACGATCTCGCCCGCGGCCACGACGAGATCGATCCCGCGCAACGCCGGTTGCACGTCACCCGCATACGTAAACCAGACATCTTCAAAGGCGAGCTCCCCTTTGAGGGGCGCCGTTACCGGGGCGACCGTCGGTTCGTCACGCTCGACCGGCAAGTCGAGAATCTGATAGACGCGACCGGTGCCCACGATCGCCTTGCTGATCTCTCCGACGAAGGTGGCCAGGCGATTGAGGGGATTGGCGAGGTTGACCAAGAGCAGCCAGTAGTTGAAGACACTGGCGGTCGTCAAGCGACCGACCAACACCTCGCGAACGGAGAGCCAAATGATGATCACCACCGCGCTCACCATGATGGCGCTGACCACCAGCGGCTGCGTCTGCACGAACTGCGTGAGCTTCATCGACGCGCCGAAGTAGTCGTCGGTGCGATCGGCGAACCGCCCCGTCTCATACTCCTCCCGCGCAAAGGCCTTCACCACGCGCTGCCCCTGGAGGATCTCCGACAGGTTAGACGAGAGATCGGCGATGAGTTCTTGCGACCTGCGCGTGCTGGTCGAGATCAGCCGCTGAAAGCGAGAGACGGCAAACGATACCAGGGGCGTGACGATCAGCAGGGTCAGCGTCAGCAGCCAATCCAGATAGAGCATCGCCACCAGCGACGAGACGAAGGTCACGAACGCGACGATGAACTGCGGCAGCGCAACCGTCACCGCGTCGCTCATCAGTTGCAGATCGGCCGAGAAGCGCGCCATCAGCTCTCCGGGCCGCCATTTATCGAACTCCGCGAGCGGCAGCCGCAAGGCGCGCTCGAAGAGCCGCACCCGCAGGCCGGCGATCAGACGCTGGCCCGCCCAAGCGGTGAGGTAGGTCTGCGCATAGGTAGCGCCGTTGGCCAACAACAGCGCCGAAAAGGTTAACGCCAGACTAACATAGAGCACACCGATCTCGGGCTGCCGGCCCTTGGGCGGCGCGAGCACGTGGCCGATGATCTGCCCAAACGCCCAGGGTGCCACCAGACTCAAGACGCCGGCGAAGGTGCCTAAGAGCACGGCCAGGATCAAGCGACCCGCATAGGGCCGAGCTTCGCGCGCCAACCGGCGCAAGATTTCGCTGCGCGTCATCGGGGCAAGCGTCTTGCGGTTGGCCGCCGGTGAAACCTCTTTCGCAGGCACCCGGTACGTAGAGATGAACAAGCTCCGGGAAGGACACGCGATGGACTGCTTCTTTCACGCAAACGTACCCTCGATCGCGCGCTGCAGCGACTGCGCCAAGCCGATCTGCGCCACATGCCGGGACGATCGCGGGGCGTGCCCGAGTTGCCGGCTTGCCGCCAAGATCGATGCCGCCACGGTGACCCGCCCGCACCTCGCGGGCAACGTCGGCCCTCGGGTCAGCGCCACGCCGGCGGTCGCTACGCCGTTGGATCCGCCGGAGTCGCGTGCCATCGTCGCGCTGGGCTACCCGCTCTTTCCCCTGGCGTTGCTCTCGCTCTTCGACCGCAAGCAGTCTAAGCCGCTGCGCCGGCACGCTATTCAAGCCGTCGCATTTAACCTCGGCATCATGGCCTTTGCCGTGCTGCTCACGGCGCTGGCTGCGGTTCCGTGGCTCGGCTTCTCCGCCGTCATTCTGCTGCCGCTGCTGGCACCGCTCTTCTTGATCGGCAGTTGCTACTATGGCTGGCGCGCGTGGCAGGGTGAGCCGGTGCGGATTCCGATCCTGAGCGACTGGCTCGACGAGCGTCTGCCGGCCTAAGTCGTCCCGGCGCGCTCTCGGCGGTACGCTCGGTAGCGCGCGAGATAGGCGTGCGCACTGGCCTGATGATCCAGGATCGGCTTGGGATAGCCGACCGGCCCAAAGAGGTCGAGTTCAAGCTGCGAGGCCCCGGCGGGACGGCCGGCCCACGCGCCTACCGGTAGGCCGGCAAGCTCGTCGACGTATCGGCTCACGTAGCGCCCTTCGGGATCGACGCGTCGCCGTTGGCGTTCGGGATCGTAGATTCGTGGGACCTGGGCCAGATCCGCGCCCACCCCTGCGGCCCACTGCCAGTTGCCTGTTGCCAGCGCAGGGTCATCCTCGATCAACCAGCGCTCCCACAGATCCCGCCCAATCCGCCAATCGACCCCCAGATCGAAGCAGAGAAACGAGGCCGCGACCGGCCGCACCCGCGGGTGCATCCATCCCGTGAGGCGCAACTCTCGCATCCCGGCATCGACCAGCGGGAATCCCGTCCGGCCCTCAAGCCACGCACTCAATCCCGGGTGGTCGCTCGCCAAGAGGAAGTCACGCATCTCCTCCTGCAGCGCGCGGTCCTCACCCTCGGCGTACCACGCGAGCTGCAGGAAAAAATCGCGTCGCGCGAGCGCTCGCAGAAACGAGCCCAACGACGTACGCTCTTCGGCAAGCAAGAACGGGTCGTTGAGCCGGGCAAGCGTCTCTCGGACGACTCGACGGGCGGCGAGCCGACCGAGCGACAGGTCAGCCCCGAGACGCGAGGTTCCGTCGCTTGCCGGCACCTTGGCAGTCACGGCGTACTGCAAGGCCGGTCCAACCAAAAAGGCCGCGAGGCTCGCCGCAACCTCTTCTTCTGCGATCGGCGCGATCTGCGCGCAAGCGCCGAACTCCTGAGCGCTCGGCAACGGCTCGCTGTGAAGAACCGTCTGCGAGAAGGCAATGGGCGCCGTACTCAGATCGCGACCCAGAATCAAGCGCTGCCAACGCTCGTAGTACCCGGCAAAGGCACGATAGCCGCGCCCATCCGGGCCGCTGAGATCGGTGTCTTCAGGGGCGATCACCGGCGCGTCATGCACCAGCAGCGCTCGCAGTCCAGCCTCCTCAAGGATCGACTGCAGATGTTGATCGGCGAGCCTGCCCGCGTACTCGTAGGAAGCGCTCCAGGCGACGGCGCTCGCGCCACACCCGCGCGCGACTTCGCGCAGGGTTGTACCGACGTTTCCGCGACGCACGACCAGGTGCGAGCCGTACCGCCGTAAGGCGGAATCGAGCGCCTGCACTGCCGCGCAATACACGGCGGCGCGACGCGGGGAACGAACGAGCCGAGCGACGATCTGCCGATCCAGAACCAACACCCCCACCACCTCGCCCAGAGCGCAGGCGGCCGCCAGCCCGGCGTGATCGTCCAGCCGAAGATCGTGCGCGAACCGGTACAGAACGCACGGCGCCCGGCTCATAACGACTCGACGTAGGCGCTCACGTCGCGCACCTGTTCGGCGGTCAAAGTTCCGGGATAGAGTTTGGGCATCGGCGACTCGGGATCTGTGACGATGCGCAGGATGCTTGCGAAGGTGCGGCGATGCGCGCGCAACGAGGGACCCAACACGCTGCCCTGGCCTCGAACGCCGTGGCAGGCCGCGCAGTTCGCCGCAAAGATCGGTCGCCCGCGCACGGCACTCGGCGTCGCCGCAGCGGAGGCAGACGTACTCCTCGCGCTACAGCCGGCGGCCAAAGTCACGAGGGCAACGGTCGTACACAACAACCACGAGCGTACCATACGGCGGCGAGTTCGGCAGGAGTACTCTTCTCCCCGGCTAGGGAATCATGCCCCCCGTGTCTGCGCGCAAGATCTTCATTCGCTACGCAGTTGCCGCCGATATCGAGCGGCTGCTCCGTGAGGGCGTCGTCAGCGGTCCCCCTCCGCCGCGAGAGAGCTGGGCGCAACGGCTGGTCAAGTGGCTAGCCGAACAACGCGCTGGCCGGCGCGCCGTCCTGGTCGCCGAAGACCCAAGCGGCCTGCTCGGCATGGTGCATCTCGTCTTCAAGTTCCCGGTCGGCTATGAGGATGCAGAGGCCGCCAACGGCATGGATGTGGCGATGATGGAGGGATTGCGAACGCGCGCCGACGCGCCGGCCGAGGTCGGGAGCCAACTGGTAGAAGAGGCGCAGCGCATCGCCGTCAAACGAAACGTGAAGACGCTGACGTTCTGCTTACCGATGAATCAAGCACGCGGGATCCGTCAGGCCAAGCGCTGGGGCTTCCAAGAGTTTCGGATCATGGCTGAACCCGCCAAGATGCTGGCCTTCTTCCGCAAGTCGATCGAATAATGGGAGGTAGCGGTCGACGATCAGGCCCCGGGTCGCCCCGGAAAGCAACGAGCGGGCGACCGCGCAAACACGCATGCGAGTCCGGCGTTCGATTTCATGCGGGTTTGCGCCGCACGGGCGGTTTCGTCCATCCCCAAACGTTCGAATTTGGGGATGTGACACCGCACCTGTGACACCGCACCCGCAATCGCCACTGCATCCCGGCAACTCTGAGTGACAAAGGTCATACCCCCCCCCCCCAGATGCTTTACGCTACCTTGACGCGGCTGGGGAACGCATGTCCCCTGGCAGACGGCGACCGCCCAGCCACGATGGCACGGCGGTCGATCGCACCATGGAAGATCCACGTTTTGAAAGGACTCAAACTACATGGCTATACCTTCAGTTTCTGGCGTAACCACTGATATCCAGGGAAAGAGATTACGCACCATTGCGAAAGTAAGCACGAACTCCGGTAGCGGCAGTTTCAGTATCAGCAACCCCGGCGCGCGATCGATCTGTGATAGCGAGCAACCCGACGACGGGGGGATCATTAAAAGCGGTGGAAAAGGTGGTTGCAACCCAACCCACGGTTTGAATCTCTCCGAACTCTCGAAGATTAACAACGCCATCAACGCGTGGGCTAAAAAGTACGGGCCCGAGATAAAGCTTGTTAAGACGATAGTAGACACCGTCATGAACTATGGGAAAGATGCAATCCACGGCTTGCAGCACGTCTTCCCGAAACCCCCTCCAGGGGAGGAGCCACCAATAGAACCGGGAGCCCTCCCACCAGTTATAGATATCGTCATCCCAGCGCAACAAGCTCGGCAGAAAGCTGCAGATGCGGCCGCCGCCCAAATCAAGAGCATGACGCCTGCATCTCTTGTTCCCGAGATGCCTAAACTTATCGCGGAGCTTGCAACCATCGTTGGGAACTGGCAAGGAACAGCGACGGTTGCCCCAGGTCAAATCATCAACACGTCTGCCTGATTCCAACGCATTGCCAAATTGTGAACAGCGGAGCGGTCACGAGGTCGTTGTGATCGCTCCACGCGATAGTCGACCCGCGAGTCTCAATCGGTCTTTTATCGACTTCATTAAGGCTACGCGCCTTGGCATGTGGCTTGGCGCGGCGGTTGTGCTGTGGTTTTTTCAAATTCTTGTGACCTATGCTCTTTTGAAGCCCAAGAATCTCACCGTGCGAGGCTCTACCCATGACATTTTACTTATGCTCGCAGAGGTATACATAATTGCTGCCGGGGTCGTAGCGATTCTAAGTGCTCGAGGGAAATCATTACCGCTGCGTCAAGTATTCCTTGGGAAGCTTTCCTGGTTTAGTGCCATTGCTGTCGGCATGTTAGGCATGATCACATTGGCACCCTGGGTGCTCGCACTTCTTCTGAATACCATCTTACGAACCACGATTCCGTTGATGGTGAGACCATGGCCGTTCGGAGTGTCAGCGGTAGGCATCGTTCTTGTCGTCGTGTTGACGCCCTTGGCCGAAGAACTTCTGTTTCGGGGGTGGCTGCAATCTCGATTGCAAGAGCGTTGGGGAATCTGGGGAGCGCTCTTGGCTGGTGGACTTTTCGCTGCAGCCCACGGAGCAAGTGGGCTATCAATAGTGCCATTTGTGATTGTCGTGACATGGATGCGCTACAGGTATGGCTCTCTGCTCGCGACGGTGGTTGCGCACATGACGAATAATGGTCTTCTTGTGCTTTTGTTCTTCTTGGCAGGCAAACGACTCTGATCGTATCGTTAGCCTCCCGGGGCCCGGGGTGCATCCGCGTTGCGTCATCTCGAATCGGCGGGCGTTCACCGCGTTGCTGTCGAGGTGTAACGATCGTCGCGAAGGGATCGCGGCCACCGCGTCGTCCTCGGCTGGTGCGACTGCAGGCTGGGATGGCCGCATATCCTCAAACGTCCGAATTTGGAGATGTTCCAACACGGCGCGTCATCATGCTGGAACGCCGCTACGGCGTGATCTTCCCGATCTTGTTGCTGGCGGATTCGGTAAACCAGAGGTTGCCGTCCGGGCCCGCCGTGATGCCCTCCGGCTGCGCGTTAGCCGTTGGCACCGGATACCCGGTGATGGTGCCGCCGGTGGTGATCTTCCCGATCTTGTCGACGCCCCATTCGGTGAACCAGAGGTTGCCGTCCGGCCCTGCCGTGATCCCCAACGGAACTGAGTCGGCCGTTGGGATCGGATACTCGGTCACGACGCCGGGGCCTGGTGACGTTGGCCCGGCGACTGGGGGCATGCCCTTCCCGCCGCACGCAGCAAGCGCCAACGCGATCGCCGCGCTCGCAAACAGAACAGCAGAGCGAACGCTAAGCGGCCGATTCTTCATAGGGGCCTCCTTCGGGGACCGCTGGATCACTCCCCTTCGTAGCGCGGGCGGCGAGAGCGACTATGAACGCTTGCAGGCTATCGCGTACGTCACTCGGGGTTGCGCCCGGCGATGCGGTTCTTCTCCATCCACAAAGGTTCGATTTGGTGCGACTCGACAGGATGCGGGTCCGCGAACCTGAAGAAACGGCGATGCGTTTCGATTGGCAGACCGCCTTGCGGGCCAGGTGGCGATGGATCGCTGCTGCTGCCCTATGCTACATCCTGAGCCTGGTGCAGCCGTTGAGCAGGTTCCATCTGTGGGGTGTCCTCATCGGCTTCTTTGTCGGAGTGGCGATCTTCACACCGCCCGTTTCGTCTGAACGTTGGCGGCAGTTCCGCGCCGGATTCCTGATGCTCCTGCGAGGCTAATTGCCGGGGCCACCTTCAAACCGGCGATCATGTACGTCATTCAGGGTTGCGCCCGGCGATGCGGTTCTTCTACATCCGCAAACGTTCGTTTGTTGTCGCTCCGTCCGGCGCGGCGGGTTGCGCTACAGGCTCAATGAGCGACCGCTTTACAGGCGTTCGCCTTAACCGCCGATCTCGCTGAGCGCGCGCATCCGCGAAGAGGCCTCGCCCAGACGCAGATGATGGCGTTCGGGCTTGATGAGCATCGCGCCGGCCAGCAGCGCGGCAAGCTCCGCTTCGCTCGCGCCGGTGCGCACGGCCGTGCGCAGATCCACGTGCTGATCGCCGAAAAGGCAGAGCCGCAAGCGCCCATCTGCCGAGAGGCGCACGCGATTGCACCGCTCGCAATAGTCGTGTGAGAGCGGGCTGATCACGCCGACCGCCCCAGGCGCACCGGCGTAGCCGAAGTAGCGTGCCGGGCCGTTGCCGCGTGGTCCTGCGACCGGCAGCAAGTCGTGGTTACGACTCAAGTGCTCGATAATCTCATCGGCGCCGATGTAGGTGTCGCGCTGCAACTCCAAGTTCTCATGCGCCGGCATCACTTCGATAAAGCGAACGTAGAGCGGCTTAGCGGCGGTGAGCTGCGCAAAATCATCGAGTTCATCGTCATTACGACCGCGCATGACGACGCAGTTAATCTTGACGGGAGCCAGCCCTCGCGCCAGCGCCGCGTCGATGCCGGCAAGCACGCGAGCCAAGCCTTCGCGCCGCGCCATCGATGCGAACCGTTCCTCGCGCAACGTGTCAAGAGAGATATTCACCCGGCGCAAACCAGCGGCACATAACGCATCCACCGACTCTTCCAAGAGCAGGCCGTTGGTCGAGAGTGAGACGTCATCGATCCCCGGGACCTGTGCGATGGCACGGACCAAGCGGTGCAGATCGCGCCGCACCAGGGGCTCGCCGCCGGTCAACCGGATCGCGCGCACGCCGACGCTTGCGGCTGCCCGGACGATGCGCACGATCTCTTCGTAACTGAGCAGCTCCGCGCGCTGCAGCCATTGGAACCCGGCCTCCGGCATGCAATAGATACAGCGCAGATTGCACTTGTCGGTCACCGAGACGCGCAGGTAGGTGATGGCTCGGGAGAACGCGTCTTCGAGAGGGCGGGTGAGATCGACAAGCGTCGTTGCCATGGGCTGCCGAGCAGGTTCTAGCTAGACTTAAGGGCACCTCGAAAAATCCAGGCACTCGTCTTGAACCCTCGGAGAACGCACCTGCTTCGTCGTGTGCTCAGTCACAGATCACGCTGTATATGCTCCCTCGCGCCCTCCTCGCATCTGCGTTTCCTAAGCGCCCAATCCGAGCACCTGGATTTATCTAGGCGCCCTTAAAGAACCCATCTTGCAGCGACGGATTGAGGCGATAGTCGCGAAAGGTCGACGTCAGCGTGGCTTTATACGCCGGCACGTCGAGTTCACCGGTTTGACCGGCAACCAGATAGTTGCCGTCGATGCGCTCAAAGCGCTGATCGATCTTCACGTATCCGCCGTCAACGTAACTCCAGCGCATCGAGGCGATGGTGGCATCGGCATCGTCGATCCTCACGGTCACATGCGTGACGCGCCCACGCTTACGCGGCACCAGCGTATAGGTGGTGGTCCGGCCGTTATCGCCGCCCTTGCTTACCAGATAGAGGCGCGGCCATGAGGAAGGGCTGGGAATCTTTGGATACACCTTATCAAACTGCGCGCCGAGCGCCGGCAGGCCACTGGAAAAGACAATTTTATCGAGGTTCGGCCGCTTGTGATACCGCATCCCAACCAATGTGAAGCTCAGGAAGGGAAAGGTCTGCAGTTGCAGCGTCGCCGAGAGCTTGGCTTGATAGGAGCGCAACCCGGAGTTGAGCGCCATCGCTCGCGCCAGGAGACCGTCGCTTGCGCCGGCCCCCGCACTGCCGGCGCAGCCCAAGAAGAGCACCACGAGGAAGAGGCCGCGCCAAACTCTCATCATGCATCCAAACGAGAGGCGGGAGCAAACGGTTCCAAAGCGAGGCGAATCTCACCCAGGACCCCGGGATCCCCTTCGCGTTCCGCGCGCGCGGCAAGAGCGGCAAGGGCGCTCGGAGAGCCGATCCGCCCGAGTGCCCAGGCGACATGTCCGCGCACCATCGGATGCGGATCGCACTCCAGCGCCGCGGCGAGGTCCGGCACGGCCGACGGATCCATCGTATTGCCGAGCGCCACGGCGGCATTGCGTCGCAGCACCGCCGCGCCGCGCCAGCCCATCGCGGTCTTCGCATACCGCCGCTTAAACTCACCGCTGCGCAGGCGCAGCAACGCGCGCAGCGACGGCGCGGCGGCCTCGGCGTCCAGCGGAGCGTTTGACGGGTCGCCTGCCTGCGGTGCGCGACCCGTCGGCGGGCAAACCTCCTGGCAGAGATCGCAGCCCCAAACCCAGGTGCCCATACGCGCTCGCAGCTCTCGCGGAATCGCATCGGTGCGCTGCGTTAAATCGGCGATGCATCGCGTCGCGTCGATCGTATAGTCGCCTCGCAACGCGCCCGTCGGGCAGAGATCGATGCAACGCCGGCAGGTGCCGCAATGCGTGCGCAGCGGCGGGTCGATCGGTAGCTGCAGCGAGGTCACGATCTCGCCGAGGAAGACAAATGAACCCAGCCCCGGGGCGATGAGGTTCGTATGCTTGCCGATCCACCCTAAACCCGACCGTGCGGCAAAGGCGCGCTCTGCAAGCGGCTTCGTATCGCAGGCCAGTGCCGTCACCGAACGGCCGAACAGCTCATCGATGCGCCGGGCGATACCGGCCAGCATCTCGCCGATGCGCCGATGATAATCGCGCGACCAGGCATACCTGGAGACCCGCCCGCGCAGCGCGTCGTCGTGCCCGGGTGCCGGTGCCGAATACGGAAACGCGAGGCAGACGACGCTGCGCGCCTCGGCCAGCAGCGCACGCGGATCGGCGGCGCGCGCCGCATACGCATGGTCGTACGGCCAGGTTGCCAGGTCCCCGCGTCGTAGCGATGCCGCCAAGCGGTCGCGCGTCGTTTCGTCGGCCATCGCAGAGGCGATGCGCACCGCGCCCGCGCCGCCGCACAACGCGGCCTCCACCACCAGCGCCCGCCGCCGGTCTGGATCAAAGGGTGGCAAGCGGGGCGTCCTCACCGATCGGAAAGGCCGCATCGATCTGCGCGATCTCGGCATCGTCGAGGCACAGATCTCCCGCACCCGCGTTCTCCATCACGTGCGGCACGGTGGCCGCCTTCGGAATCGCAAAGAGCGCGGGAAGCCGCGTGAGAAAGGCGAGGATCACCTGCCGCGGCGTCGCCGCATGCCGGGCCGCGATCCGGCCCAAGACGCCGTCGCCGGAGAGGGCTCTCGCTGCGATGCGCCCGCGCGCAAACGGCGTGTATCCCACGATGGCGATGCAGTGCTGGGCGCAGTAGGGCAAGAGCCGGCGTTCGATGCCGCGCTCGAGCGGATGGTAGAGTACCTGGTTTACCGTAAGCGGCACGCTGCCCAGATAGCTCTGTGCCTGCCGCATCTCGTCGAGGTCAAAGTTGCTGACGCCCACGTAGCGCACCTTCCCCGACGCTACCAACGTTCCAAATGCGCGCATGGTCTCTTCCAGCGGATGTTGCGACGGCCAGTGCAACAGGTAGAGATCCAGGTACTCCGTTCCTAGACGGCGTAGCGACCGCTCGCACGCGGCGATCGTACCGTCGTAGGTCGCATTGCCCGGCACCACCTTGCTCGTTAGGAACAGACTGCGACGCGGGATCGGCGCGATCGCCTCTGCAAGCAGCTCCTCGACCGCTCCGTCGTCATACATCTCAGCTGTGTCGATATGCACCATGCCCTGCTCGATGCCGCAACGCAGCGCTGCGATCGCCTGCCGGCGCCCGTATCCGGCCGGCGGCAGATCCCACGTGCCTTGGCCGATGATCGGCAGCTCGACATCCGTGCTACCGAGGCGCCGTTGTCGCATCTGCCTTAAAAGACCATCATCCCGATCTCTGCACGCGCTGCCGCATAGGCCAGCAGCCCGCCACGCAGATGCACGACGCGCGTAAATCCGGCATCGCGCAGCCGCCGTGCCGCCCAATGAGAGTTGGAGCCGACGCGACATGCGACGACGTAGCGTTGCGCAGAGTCCAGTTCGTGCAGACGCGCCTCGAGTTGCGAGACAGGCATATGCACCGAACCCTCCAGGATCCCCAAGACCGCTTCATGCGGTTCGCGCACGTCGAGCAGCGTCGCATGCTCCAAGACCTCGTCGAGCTGCGCGGCGTCGATCTCCGGCAGATCGTCGTCGGCGGGCAGATCGTCACGTTCCCCGGAGGCCTCCAGCTCCACGATACTCGGGTCGCGACCGCAGAGCGCACACTGGGGATCGGGTTCGAAGCGAATTTGCCGCGTCGTCGCGCCCAGCGCATCGATCAAGAGCAGGCGCCCGATCAAGGGCTCTCCGATGCCAAGCAAGAGCTTGAGCACCTCGTTCGCCTGCCAGGTTCCGACGATTCCCGCCAAGACGCCCAGCACACCGCCCTCCGCGCAGGTCGGAACGCTGCCCGGCGGGGGGGCCTGCGGATAGAGACAGCGATAACACGGCCCCCGGCCGCGAGCAAAGACGCTCACTTGGCCGTCAAAACGGAAGATCGATCCATAGACGTCGGGCCTGCCTTCTAGCGCACAGGCGTCGTTGATCAGATAGCGCGACTCGAAGCGGTCGGTACAATCCACGATCACGTCGTAGAGGCCGACCAGCTCGCGCGCGTTCTCCCGGCCGAAACGCACCCCGATAGGATCGATCGCCACCTGGGGATTCTGCGCCTGCAGGCGCTCGGCGGCCACCTCCACCTTGCGCCGCCCGATGTCGGCCGTAGCGAAGAGTGTCTGGCGCTGCAGGTTCGTTTCATCGACGAGATCGTCATCCATCACACCCAGCCGCCCGACGCCGGCCGCGGCGAGGTAGGTCAAAACCGGCGAGCCCAAGCCGCCGGCCCCCACGACGAGGACCCGCGAGGCGGCCAGACGCTCCTGGCCGGCAAGGCCAACCTCCGGAATGAGCAGATGGCGGCTATAGCGGAGTAGCGCTCGCTTGCCGGCCAGGCTCAGCGGGGGTGCAGAGCGTTTAGCCATGCCAGCACCTCCCCGCGCGCATGCTCGGCCGCGTAGGTGTGGTCGCCGTGGATGGCGGCAAGGGTCTTGGGCTCGGGCGCATGCGTGTAGAGTTCGGCAACGCTGGCCGGACTTACCATGCCGTCGGCACCGGCGCTGACATAAAGGCACGGCCGGCCCGCCAGGCGCGGCAGCAGTTGAGCATACCGAGCGTCGACGTCGACCAGCAACTCGGGCAGGGTGACGCCGTCGACGTAGGCCGAACGAAAATCGGCGACGCCGGCCCGCTGCATCGCGGCGATTGCGCTCGGGCGGCCATAGCCGGTCGCGATGGCGATCACCCCGGCCAACTGCGGATCGAGTGCTGCGCTGAAGATCGCGGTCATCGCGCCCATACTATGCCCCATGACGTAGACCGGGCCTGCCTGCTCGCGACTGCGAGCGACTCCAACCACCGCCGACATCGCCGCGATGCAGTCGTCTACCCCGCCGAGCCGGCCACCGCTCGCGCCCAATTTGTGCCCCGGAAAGTCTAAGCTGTAGACCGTAAATCCGTGACCGGCCAAGAACGCGCACAACGCGTCGAGATTGTGCTTGCTCGACGAGTAGCCGTGACCTGCCACAAGCGTGACGCCGCGCGGGCGCCGCGCTTCGTAGCGCAAGAATGCGACCTCGTTTGGCGGGGCCGGCGTTCGCAACAGGTCGATCCTCATGCCTCACCAGGCGATTGCGCACACGCATTGGCCCGCCAGAGCGACGTTCCATCGGCATAGCGTTCGCACTTCCAGATCGCCGCGTGTGCTTTGAGTTCGTCGATGATATAGCGGCACGCGAGAAACGCAGCTCCACGATGTGCCGACCCGACGACGACCGCGACGGCAACGTCGCCGATAGCCAGCTCCCCAATGCGGTGCTCGACCGCAACGGCGATATCACCGTAGCGGGTGCGGGCTTGCGCGCAGATCTCTGCAAACTGGTCGAGCGCCATCGATTCATGCGCCTCGTAGGAGAGTCCAACGACCCTGCGCCCGTCATCGCCGGTTTGGCGAACGATTCCAAGAAACTGCACCGTCGCGCCGAACACATCGGAGCGGATCGCTTCCTCCAGGGCCGCTGGATCGATCGCAGTGCGCACGATGCGCAGATGCGCAGGCGCGCTCACCCGCCGCCCACCGGCGGTAGCAGTGCAATCTCATCGCCCTCCGCCGGGCGAGTTGACCAGTCGGCCAGAGAGCCGTTTACGGCAACGCGAGTGCTGGGCATCAGTTCCACGATGGCGGGTACGCGCCGCGCAAGATCGTTCCAGAGATCTTCGATGCAGGCGCCGGGAGCGACCTGGACGCTGCCCAGGCTCTCGCCCAACAACTCGCGTAGACGGGCGAAGGCGATCAGCCGAACGTGCATGCTTCAGTCCCCTGCCGCATCGGTGGTAGAGCTGTGCGCCGCCGGCCACTCCCGCGAGGATCCGGCAAGCGCAAGCGTATCGATACGGCTGCAGATCAACGTATGCATGAGTACCTCCCCAAGGACAACCCGAACGCCCGCATCGAGCGCTTGCAAGAACGCAAGGCAGGCAGACACGATCCTGCGGATCGAGCAGCGTCCCGTCCAGATCGACGGCATGAGGTGACGTAGGCAGACACCATCGCCATAGTATACCCGGCGTCAAGGCGGGTCCGTCGAAGCTCCTGCCCGAAGCGTCGTTTCGACCCCGAGCCACGTTATAGGTACGGTATGGCTAGAAAGACGACCGCCCTCGCGCTCCTGCTCACGACCGCGCTTGCATGCGCCGCGCCGGCTCTCGGTGCGACCTGTACGCGCGATACGCTCACGGTCCGGGGCGTGGCGCTCTACGTGAACTACTGCATCGTCGCTCCGCCGACCGCGCTGCCGGGAGATGAGACCAGCGTGACGGTCGCCGAGACCTTCACCTCCGGTAGCCGGACCTATCGGCGCACCTCGATTCTCCAGTTCATCGCCGGGCAGGCCTCCTCGCGCGTCATCGAGAGCGTTCCCCTCGCAAGCGTCGGCCTGCACGGCACGCTCCACACAACCCTGCTCTACCGCAACGGGCAGGTGCGCCTCGACGGCGCTCTGCTCACCCCGGGCGCCATCGTCATCCGCTGAGCGACTGCTGCAACCTCCCGGCCGATAGACGGATTTTGAGGCGATATGCGACGCCGATATATCGCTTTCAAGCGCTCCAAGATTCCGGACCGAGGGCAGTAGGCGCTCTATGTCCTGTAGCGCATACGCCAAAAATCTCACGGCTCGCGAGCAAGCGCAGTTCCTCTACGAAACGATCCCGCCGGGACTTTTCAAAGCGGAGAACGAGGCAGATCGAATCGCCTGGCGCATCAGCTCCGAGCCGTTCGCACTCTCGGCGGCGACCGTCGAACGCATCGAAACCATCGGAGGAGACCTGGTCGCTTTCTACCACACGCTGAACCGACTCTATCTCCGGAGCGCGCGAGGCACGGCACCGGCCTTCATCGCCGAGTATCTCGATCTCGGCAAACCCGAGCACATCGTACGGCTTGCGCGACAGAATCGCTTCAAACAGGATATCCCGAGCGTCATCCGCCCGGATCTGATCCTCACCGACGATGGATTCATCGCCTCCGAACTCGATAGCGTTCCAGGCGGCATGGGGTTTCTGGGTGCGATGTCCGAGACGTACTGTAAGCTTGGGATCGAGAGCATCGGCGGCGGGCAGGGCATCGCCGACGGTTTTGCCGCCATGCTCTCCGGACTTGCGCAGCGCGAGTATCCGGTGGTCGGCATCGTCGTCTCGGAAGAATCCGACGACTACCGCGCCGAACTCCAGTGGCTCGCGCAAGTCCTTCGCGCGCGCAAGCTGGCCGATGCACACGTGCTGGCGCCAAGCGATGTCATCTTCACCGAAGAGGCGCTCTTTGCGCGCTTAGAAGACGGGCGCGAAGAGAAGCTGGATATCATCTATCGGAACTTCGAACTCTTCGATCTGCTCAACGTGCCCAAGAGCGAACTTATGCTCTACGCGGCGCGACACCAACGCGTCATCATGACGCCGCCGCCCAAAGCACACCTCGAAGAGAAGCTCGCCTTTGCGCTCTTTCACCATCCGGCCCTGGAGAAGCTCTGGCGCGACGAACTGGGGGCGCCGGCGTTCGCGCGATTGGCAACGCTCTTTCCCCAGACGTGGGTGCTCGATCCGCGTCCGGTTCCGCCGCAGGCGATCATCTACGGCTTGACCGCAGGGGGCAGACCGGTGAGCGACTGGCATGCACTCATCGATCTCGGCAAGAGCGAACGCGATTATGTCGTCAAGCCCTCTGGATTCTCCGAGCTTGCGTGGGGATCGCGCGGCGTTCGGGTGGCAAACGACCTCACCAAAGAGGAGTGGATCGCGACGCTCGATCAAGCCTTAGCGGAGTTCGACCGCACGCCGCGGATTCTCCAGCGTTTTCATAAAGCCAAACGCATTCGTATGCCGTATTTCGACCACGAACACGACGATGTCCGCCACTTTGACGGCCGTGTGCGCCTGTGCCCCTACTTCTTCGTGGTGGCAGACGAAGCGCGACTCGGTGGGATTCTCGCGACGGTCGCGCCGGCCGACAAGCGTTTGATCCACGGCATGACGGACGCCGTCATGACGTCCTGCTTCCTCAAAGACGACGGCTCCTAGGCGCCGTTCTACGCCGGCCGGCGCGTGACGATAATCCCTTGCGAGGGCACGTCGATCTGATCGACGATCAGCGTCGCCGGGTTGTACCACTCCGAAAACGGCACCGTCCCGTCAAACGAGAGATGAACGTCCGTTGCCGGCACTCCGGCCGGAGGGGTCGCCCTCGCCGTAGGTGCGACGGCGATCGGCACACCGACACCGTAGACCGCGATCACCGCGATGGCCGGGGTATCGCCCCAGGCTTTCATCTGCGCGGGCAGCGCAAAGAACCCTGAAACGAGCGCTCCATCTAAGATCACGAAGTGCTTCGCGTCGGCTACCAGGCTCAAGGTCGACGTGCCGCTCATCCCAGTCGCCGTCGCACTGCCTCCCGAGAAACTCACGGTACTGGAAGTCGCCTTGCCCATCGCGTCGTAACGCCCGGCGTAGGAGAGCGGCGCGAGATTCGGCGCGAGGATCATCGCCGTCTGTGCCGACGAAGGCTGCCCTGCGACGGTTCCGCTCGACGTCTCGGAGAGCGATATGCTCGCCCCGCTACGCGCCACCACGATCCGCGCGTTCCCGGCAGCCTGCCCATCGGAGCTGGCGCGGTAGACGTACGTACCGCTCGCCGGAAACAAGCGGGCAGTCTGCACCGCCGATGTCGGCGCGGCAGATGCCGCTGCGCTGTGCGCGGCGGGCGCCCCCTGTAGAGCGATCATCATGGCGAGGTGAAGCATCGAATTCCTTCTCCGGCATCGGCCAGCGCATCCAGGAGCAGATCGATCTCGGCCGCGTTCGAGTAACCGTGCGGCGAGACTCGGATCCCGTTCGGGCGCCAGGTCGTCACGACCCCCGCCTGCGCAAGCATTCTGCCCAACTCCACCGAATCGAAACCCGGGATCGAGAAGGTCACGATCCCGGAGGAGCAACGCGGCCCCCGTATGGTTGAGAGGCGAGCGCCGGCTCGCTGCAACCCCTCGCAGAGCCGGTCGCCGAGCGACAGAATGTGGCGTGCGATCGCCTCGATACCGCTGCGCTCGAGCAGATCAAGCGAGCTCGCAAGCGAAAGCGCACCGACGAGGTTGGGCGTCCCGCCCTCGTAGCGCGAGGCATCGCTGCGCATCGGCTGCTCGTAGTCCAGAAAGTCCCACATCTGCTCTGCGGACCGCCATCCGGGTAAGGCAAGGCCGACGCGATCGAGCAGATCGGCACGCAAGTAGAGGAAGCTGACGCCTTGTAGCGCGAGCAACCACTTCGCGCCGCCGGCGTAGAGCGCGTCGATCTCCATCGCAGCAACGTCGAGCGGGAACGCCCCTAAGCCCTGAATCGCGTCGACGACCAGCAACGCTCCATCTTTGTGCGCCACCTGCGCAAGCGCGGCAAGATCGTGACGATAGCCATCGGAGAAGCTGACCCAGGAGAGCGCAACCACGCGCGTCCGCGACGATAGGCTCCGCCGCAGAACATCCGGCTCCAACCGGCCGCGCGCCGTCTCGACGAAGCGAACCACGACGCCGCGACGACGCAGCGCCAGCCACGGATAGACATTCGATGGAAACTCATCGTCGCAGAGCAACACCTCGTCGCCCTCACGCCAGTCGAGCCCCTGCGCCAGAATCGTCGCCCCGTCGCCCGTATTGCGCAGAATCGCAATCTGAGACCCGGCGGCATTGATGGCCGCGCCGATACGCGCACGAAACTCCGGCAGACGCTGCTCGTAGGGGAGCACGCCGAGGACGCCGCCCTGCGCATGCGCGTCGACGAAGCCGTCGATCGCTTCGCGCGTCGAGCGGGGCAGAACGCCGACCGCCGCGTGGTTGAGGTAGGCGCAATGGCCGGTTACCGCAAACTCGGCGCGCGGCAGTGGGGTACTCACGCCGCGCCGATCATGTCCTTGGTATGCCAGGCGATGTTCACCGCGCGATCTCCGACGCGCTCAAGTGACGCCAGCACCAGGAGATAGCGCGTCCCGGCTTTGACGAGCTGCGGATCGGCCGCCATCTCCTCTTGCAGGAGCTTCAAGCTGCGCTTGTAGAGGCGGTCGACTTCGTCATCTCGCTCGATCACCTGGCTTGCCAACTCCTCGTCGCGTTCGGTATACGCACGCATCGCATCGACCAGCATGCCGTGCGCGGCGCCGGCGATCCGATCCACTTCGACCTTCTGCGGTCGCAACGGCATATCGGAGAGCTTGATGCCGTTTTTGGCAATATCGACCGCATAATCGCCGATCCGTTCCAGATCGGTGACAATCTGGAGCATCGCTGCGACATCGCGCAGTTCGCCCGCGACCGGCTGCTGGCGCCAGATCAGCTCGATGCATGCTCCCTCGATCCGGCGACGCAGTTCATCGATGGCGTCGTCACCGGCGACAACGTGGGCTCCCGCCGACTGGTCCCGCCGATCTAAGGCCTCGACCGAGGTGCGAACCGCATCCGCGGCGAGCGCGCCTAAGCGCACGACATCGAGGCGGGCGGCCTCAAGGGCTTGATGATACGCAGTGCGCACGTGCGGCGAGCCTCCTACTTAGATCGGGCGACAAAACAGCCACAGTATAGCCGCAAGCAAGAGTTCCCCGCAACACAACCGAACCCAGCAGCGCCTCTTCGATCATCTTTTTCGTTGTGAACTGGAAGGAAGGAACCCCACGTGGCTGAGATTCGCACCGTCGGCGTCTGCGGCGCCGGGCTCATGGGCAACGGCATCGCGCAGACCTGCGCTACCGCCGGCTTGCCGGTCGTCCTCATGGAGGTCGCACAGACGCCGCTTGAGCGCGGCATGGGCTCCATTGCGAAGTCCCTCGATACTTTTGTCGCGAAATCCAAGCTCTCGCGCAGCGACGCAGACGCGATCTTCGCTCGTATCACGCCGACAACCGAGGTTAAGAAGCTTAAGGATTGTGACCTCGTGATCGAGGCCATCGTCGAAAACGCGCCGACCAAGATCGCGCTCTTCAAGCAACTTGACGAGCTGCTTGCCCCACACGCTATCCTCTGCACAAACACGTCGAGCCTCTGCGTGATCGAACTCGCGGCGGCAACGCAGCGCCCGCATCGCGTGGCGGGCCTGCACTTCTTCAACCCGGTGCCGATCATGAAGCTCGTCGAGGTGGTCAAAACCATCGCAACGACCCAAGATACCATCGACGAACTCTTTGCCTTCGGTCGCAAGCTCGGCAAGGAGCCGATTCTCGCACAGGACACGCCGGGATTCATCGTCAACCGCCTGCTGGTACCCTATCTGCTCTATGCGATTCGACTCTACGAGTCGGGGTTGGCCAGCAAAGAGGATATCGACAAAGGGATGAAACTCGGCTGCGGCTACCCGATGGGCCCCTTTGAACTGCTCGATTTCGTCGGCTTGGACACGACCTATTATATCGCACAGATCATGTTCGACGAGTTCAAAGACCCGATGATGGCGGCACCGCCCCTGCTCAAGCGCATGGTCCTTGCCGGCCGTTACGGCCGCAAGAGCGGGAAGGGGTTTTATGACTATGCCTGAGGGGACGTTCGAGCATCTGCTGGTGGAGCATGACGGTCCGCTCGCCGTCGTCACCCTCAATCGCCCAAGCGTTCTCAACGCGCTCAATGCCAAGGTCTTGGCAGAGCTCTCCCTTGCGCTGCTGGAGCTCGACCGTCACCCCGACATTCGGGCGATCATTCTGACGGGAGCGGGCGAGAAAGCCTTTGCAGCAGGCGCCGATATCGGCGAGCTGTCCGCCATCACCGACGCCGGTGAAGGTGCCGGCACGGCTCGTCTCGGGCAAGCCGTCACCTTACAGATCGAACGCTTGCGCCTCCCCGTCATCGTCGCGGTGAACGGCTTTGCGCTAGGCGGCGGTTGCGAGCTTGCGATGGCCGGAGACATTCGGATCGCGTCGGAGAATGCGAAGTTCGGCCAACCGGAGGTCAATCTCGGGTTGATTCCCGGCTACGGCGGGACGCAGCGCACGACGCGCCTGATCGGCAGGGGGATGGCGATGTATCTCTGCCTCACCGCAGAGATGATCGGCGCCAAGGAGGCCCTGCGAATCGGACTCGTGCAGAAGGTCGTGCCGCTGCCCGAGTTGCTTGCCGAGGCCAAGCGCATCGGCAACGCCATCGCCACCAAGGCGCCACTGGCCGTCGCCGCATGCAAGCATGCGATCAACGGCGGTGCGCATCTCTCCATCTCCGACGCGCTTGAGGTCGAGGCACTCGAGTTTGGAACGCTCGTCGGCACCGACGACTTCAAAGAAGGGACGCGCGCCTTTCTCGAAAAGCGCACACCGCGCTGGAAGGCCCGCCGCTAGCGGCTCAGTTTCCGGACCGCGTGCGCCATCGCAAGATCGATGGCCGGATTGAGGCCCCGCCACGTCGCTCGAATGTTTCCGCGGGGCCCAATCACCACCATGGTCGGAAAGCCTGAGAGTTGAAAGTATCCTTGCGAGATGGTCGCAGGATCGAATGCAACGTGGGTGAGTCCGTGCGCCGACGCGTAGGCTGCGGCGACCGACGCCGGTTCACCGACATCCACTTCAACGACCGAAACGCCGGGCGGATGGTTCCGTGCAAAGTGTTCGACGAGCGGCAGCTCCACTTTGCACGGATAGCACCAAGACGCCCAAAAATCCAGAAAGACCACGTGCCCGCGGGCTTTCGCAAGCGCAAACTCGCCGCCGCGCATCAGGGGATAGACGACGTGCGGGGCGGGGCGCACCGGCTTCGTTGCCAGCGTACGAGGCGCCACGAACCACTTCCACGCGACGAAGCACAGCACCACAAGGGCGAGCGCGTCGAGGACTCGCCCCCAATGCCGGAAGCCACGCGCGCCCCCGCCGGCCGGCGTCTCAATCAACGGCAAAGAGTGCGGCAATCCCCTGACCGCCGCCGATGCACGCCGACGCAATGCCGTATCCTCCGCCACGCAGACCGAGGTCGTGCAAGACCGTCAACGCCAGCCGTGCGCCCGACGCTCCCAATGGATGGCCAAGCGCGATGGCTCCACCGTGTGGGTTAAGCCGCACGCCGCCGTCGGCACCATTGCTCGCGACGCTGCCCATCTCGCTCAGACACGCCAACACTTGCGGCGCAAACGCTTCGTTGATCTCCATCACCGCAAGCTGCTTCTCATCTAAACCTGCGCGCTGCAACGCTCGTGGAATCGAGACCGCCGGTCCGATGCCCATCAGATCCGGATCCACGCCGACGACACTGAAGCTCACCAGCCGTCCGATCCAGGAGAGGCCGTCGGCTCGCGCCTGCGCGACGGTCGTCAGAACGACCGCCGCAGCCCCGTCGGTGATACCGCTGGCGTTGCCCGGCGTCACCACACCGCCCTTTTTGAATCGTGCAGGGAGCTTGCCGAGCTTCTCTCGACTGAGCCCTGCACGCGGACCTTCGTCGTTTTCCACGATGTGCTGCGTGCCCTTGGGACCGGGGACGCTCACCGGTGCGATCTCATCGGCATAGTATCCGTCGGCGACGGCAGCGAGCGCCTGCTCTTGCGAGGCCAACGCAAACGCGTCGCAGGCTGCGCGCGAGATGCCGTACTTCTCGGCGAGATTCTCCGCGGTGATCGCCATCGGCAGGCCGTTATACGAATCGGTCAGCGCCTCCCAAAGCGAATCTTCGAACGCCACCGGTTGGCCGAGACGAAAACCACTGCGCGCCCCACGCACGACATGCGGCGCTTGGCTCATATTCTCGGCGCCGCCCGCCAGCGCGTAGGTTGCCGTCCCGAGCATCAGCGACTGGGCCGCCGAGAGGATCGCCTGCAAGCCCGACCCGCAGAGACGGTTGAGGGTGAGTGCCGGGGTCGCGACCGGAACGCCGGCACGCAAGCAGACATGGCGGGCCAGATAGATCGCATCGGCGCTGGTCTGTATGACGTTGCCGAAGATGACCTCGTCGATGCGTTCTGCCGCGATGCGGCTGCGGGCGAGTGCCGCTTGCGCGGCCACAACTCCGAGATCCGTTGCCGTGACGCCGGCAAGCGTGCCGCCGAAGTTGCCGAAAGGAGTTCGGGCGCCGCCTAGGATGACGACGTCGGTATCGTTGATGGTATGGCTCATGACTGCATTGGATTCTCCACTGAAGGGCACGGGTCCGGCAGGCGGCGCAAGCGCCGAAGACTAATCAGGGCCGCTATGCCTCCAACCCGACCCGCCGCCTTGACGCTCGACTCACGGTCGCTCCCGGCCTCCAGCAAGACCGACACGATTCTCGATGCGTTCGATAGACTCTCGCTCGGTGCGATCTTGGAGATCACCGAGGACTCCGAACCACGGGCACTGCGCAACGAGCTGGCGCAACTGCGCCCAGGCAAGTTCTCCTGGGATGCCCGCAATCGCGGCGGGAACCGCTGGACGATACGCCTGGAGCGCATCGACGAACGCGCTGAGGGCGAAGCGTTCCTCCTGCACGTTCCGGCCTTCTCCTCGGCCAAGGCGACGACCACCAAAGAGCTGGGCAGCCAGATGAGCGAGCGCAGCTTCAAGGCCGGAGAGACGATCTTCGATGAAGGCGAGATGTGGCCGTACCTGGGCATCGTCAAGAGCGGGAAGGTGATCTACACCATCCTCTCACCGGACGGCAAGACTCATACGATCGGCGAACGCCTCACCCACGATACGCTCAACGAGAGCGGGACCTTCGATGGCGGCGGCGCGACGACGCGCGCTGAAGCCCTCACCGATGCCGTCGTCGTCACTCTGCCGAGCGAGGCGGTACTCCATGCCTGTCGCAACGATGCGGAACTCGCACTTGGATTTCTGATCGCGGCCTCGCAGGCGCGACGACGCTCGATCGACACGATCGCCGACCTTGCCTTTGCCCACGTCCTGCAACGCGTCGCAAAGTTCTTACTCGGTTACGCGCGCCAATCGTCGGGCATGACACGTGGGCTGCCGGGAGTCGAGCATCTCTCACAGGCGCAGATCGCCGCAGCCGCAGGAACGGTGCGCGACATGGCGGCCAGAGCCCTGTTACGGCTCAAGAATGCAGGCGCCGTCGAGTTGGATCGCGGACGCGTCAAAGCGATCGACCGCGCCAGGCTCGAGGTCTACGCGCTCAACGTGCAGGCGCCGCCGGTTTAAGCCGCCGCCTAGACCTCGACCGACTTGAGGGCGGGCGCCTCGTCGGCTGCGCGGTGATCGAACGCCGCGCGCTTGCTACGCGCCGCCGCATCGGCCAGCGGCTGGGCCGCCGGTGCTACCGACGAGCTACGTGAGCGTTCAAGGGCCTCGCGTCCTTTGCGGATCGAACCGAGCGCCGCGCCAAGACGACCTTCCAGCTCCGTCAACACCTGGCCCGCATAGGTATCGGCTCCCTCGCGTACGCGCTTGGCTCGCTCCTCGGCGTCACGCAAGACGGCCTCTGCGGTCGCGCGCGCGCGCTTGACGATCTCGTGATCGTCGAGTAGCTCTTCGTGCTTGGACGAAGCCTCCGTGATGATCGCATCCGCCTTCTCCTGGGCCACGCGAATGACGCGATCCTGATCCTTGGCGATCACGCGCGCGCGACTCACCTCTTCGGGAAGGCAGGAGCGCACCTTCTCCAGCAGTTCTACCAGACGCTCTTCGGAGAGGATGCGATAGCCCGCCGGCAGCCAGGTTCCTTCACGCACATAGGCTTCGAGTTTGTCTAAAACGCGTTCGACCGACATAGTAACCTCCCTTAAGATGAACTTCGTGAAACGGTCCGTTTGGCCGACATCACGCGCAAGACCGGAGCTGGGACCAACGCGGCCACATCGCCGCCTAGGAAGAAGACCTCTTTGACCATCGACGAGCTGACGAACGAGTACTTTTGGTCCGCCATGAGAAAGAGCGTGTCGACATCCGAGAGCGCTCGATTCATCAAGGCGGTCGACATCTCGCTCTCAAAATCGGAGACGACGCGCAGGCCCTTCACGATCACGTTCGCCTCGATCTTCTTGACGTAATCTGCGAGCAGACCGCGAAAATGTTCGACCCGAACGTTGGACAGGTGCTTGACACACTCCAGGAGCATCGCATTTCGCTCTTCGAGCGTGAACATCGGGCTGTGCTTCTGCGGGTTGACGACCACCGCGACAACAACTTCGCCGAAGCAGCGCGCGGAGCGCTCGATGACATCGAGGTGGCCGTTCGTCGGCGGATCGAACGATCCCGGATAGACGGCACGAGCGGCTCGCCCTTCAATCACGCCTAATCACGCCGGGGCGGAACTCGTTGCGAAGAACGCCAGAGCAACATCGCCATAAACTTCTTCACGGACCGTGCGATACCCCGGTATCTCCGGAAGAATCCGCTTGGCCGCATGTTCGTAGATCACCAAAGCATCGTCGGCCAATAAGCGCCGTTCGAGCAACAAGCGAAAGAGCGTCAGCGGCACCGCGTCGGCGTAGGGCGGATCGGCGTAGACCAGGTCGAAGGGCCCTTCGAGACGGTAGAGCGCGCGATCGACCGGCGAAGCCACCACGCTGACCACCTTCGCGATCCCAAAGTCTCGCACCATCGCTTCGATGGCATGCGCGGTTTCGCGCTGCGCCTCGACGCAGACGACGCGCGCCGCACCGCGCGAGGCCGCTTCGACGCCGATCGCCCCCGTGCCGGAGTAGAGATCCAAGAACGCGGCACCCTCGATGCGAGGTAACAGAATCGAAAAGAGCGACTCCTTCACGCGTCCGGCAGTCGGACGCACGTTTGGCCCCTTGGGCGAGCGCACTCTGCGACTGCCCAGCTCTCCTCCACTTATCCGCGGCATGGCGCCGGAGGTTCTACGACGCGCCCGACGCCCCTGGAAGCAGTTCGAGCAGATCGCCGAACGCATCGAGGACGGCATCGGGCTGTGGCAGCGCAGCCGGGTAGGAATCCGCTCCTGCCCGCGCCCAGATCGCCCATAGACCTGCGGCCTGAGCGCCCGCGATGTCTCCCGAAGGATCGTCGCCGACGTACCAGGTGCGATCCGCCGCAGTCCCAAGCGCCGTCAGCAGCGCCCCAAAGGCTGCAGGTTCGGGCTTGCCGACCCCAAGCGTGCCGCTCGTCAGAATCGGCCCACCGGCGAACCCCGCACGACGAGCCTTCGCGCTCTGCAGCGGCTCCCAACCGTTGCTAAGCACCGCCACGGAGACTCCACGGTCGCTCAAGGCAGCCACGATCTCCGCCACCCGCGCCTCCGGGATGACCAGAGCATCGACCAGCTCGAGGCACCGCCGCCGATACAGACCCACCAATGCCTCGGCATCACGGACGCCATGCCCGCGAGCAAACTCGCGCACTACGTCGTCGATCGGCGTCCCGGCGGCGCGGCCGCGCGCCAGCAGCGCGTCGATCGCGGCCGATTGCGCATCGAGCGAGCGTTCTGCCGGGCCACCGGCCTCCCCGATGGCCTCAAGCACGTGGAGCATCGCAACGCGTTCGAGTTTGTTGTCAACGAGCAGCGTATGATCGAGGTCGAACCCAACTCCCGCGGGAGGATCCGGCGGGAGTTGGAGGTTCGTTGCAGGCACCCGCTACTTCGGCGGCGGGCCGGTCACGATCCGCACGAACCCTTGCGGACGCACCCATCGGCGCATCGCCGCCTGCACCTGCGCGTCGGTCACCGAGAGTTCGGCTCTAGCATCGATCAGGTTCTGATCGAGCGGCAGATTCTCTGCCGAGTAGCCGAGCAAGAGCCCTGCCAGACCCTTGTAGCTGGCCTGCCGTAGCGGAACCTGACCGAGCAGCAAGGCCTTGGCTCGCACCAAGCGACGCGCCGCAAGCGGTTGGCGCTGCAACTTGGTGAGAATCGCCACAACCTGGTTCTGCGCCGGCAGCACGTTGCCGGGGTTGGAACCGTAGCGCACTGCAAACGTAGAGCGGTGCTTGCCGATCTGCAGTTGCGAGGCGACATAGTAGGCATACCCGTGCACTTCGCGCAGATCGTGGTAGAGCAACGAGGAGTAGAAGCCGCCGGAGAGCGCCGCATTGGCGATCTGCATCGCCGCCCAACTGGGATCCTTGCGCCGCAGGCCGATCGTCTCCACAAGCTGCACGGACGATTGCACGCGCCCCGTCGCCGGAACGTTCACCGCTTCCGGTTTATTCTGCGGCACCGCCGGTGCGGAGACGATCGGTTTGGGACCGACGGCCTTCCATCCGCCGAAATCCTTCTCGACCACGGCCTTGGCCTGCGCGGGGGTAACGTCACCCACCACGACGATCGTCGTCAGATCCGGTCGATATGCCGACGCGTACCACGCGCGTACACCGGCCAGGGTGAGTCCCTCGACGCCCTTAACGGTGGGGACTCGACGCATCGGGTCACCGACCGGATAGAGCGCGTCCACCAGTGCTTGCCGCGTCAAGAAACCGGGCGATGTCACCTCGCCCGCGAGCGCTCCCACCTGCTGCATTTTGACGGTTTGAAACGCTTGCGGTGCGAAGGCCGGATGCAGTTCGTCGTCGGCCAGCAGCCGCATCCCGCGGGCAAACTTGCCGGAGAGGACATCGAGGCCAAAGTTCGTTCCCGCCGACACGTTCGCAGCGATCGCATCTTGCGCCGCCGCAAAGGCGAGCCGATCGTAGCGGGTCGTCCCATACGGGAACAAGGCGTTGGTCAAAGACGCGATGCCTTCTTCTCCTTTGGGCTCTTGCACGTCGGGATCGTTGAGGATGTGACCGCGCACGATCACGGTCTTGGTCGCCGTCTCCGGTTGGACGATCAGGGTGATGCCGTTGGGCAAGAGCATCTTCGTCGGGTGAATCGTCTGTTCCGGCACGCGCAGGTTGGCGAGCACGTGTTTGGCCCACGACGGCAACGGCGCATGGTGACTGGGGGGGATGGAGTTGTTCTCCTTGGCCATGCCGGCGCCCATACTCACGTGGCCGAGGTTCTTGGGCACCGCGTAGACAGCTACCGACTTCGAGGTCAGCAAGTAACGGCGCAGGACACGATTGACGTCGGTCGTCGTCACTCTCTCGTACTGCGCGGTCATGGCATCGGGCGAACGCAGTCCTTGGACCGCCACCGCCTGACTCCATTGAAAAGCAAGGCCCTGAATGGAGTTTCCGGCAAACGCCAGTTGCGCAATCTCACGGCGCTTCGCTGCAGCTACCAGATCGGCGGGAACGCCGCTCTTGCGATAGCTCGCCAGCACGCCGCGCAACATCGCGTCGGCCGCCGAGGGTTTCGTCGTAATCGGCACCGCGGTGCCGATCAGCACCATCGAAACCTTCGAATACGACTCGGGGAATGCAGCCGCGAAGAATGCTTTGCCGTGCGCAACCAACCCATAGAGCGCCGACCGCTGGTTGTTGAGCACGTCGGCCAAGATTTGGAGCGCCGCGTACTGCGAACTATCGTACCCCGGTGCGCGATAGCCGCGCGCTACGATGGTATAGGGTTGGTCGGAGACATCGCGATACACCTTCGGAACGACCGGGCGCAGGACCACGGCCGGACGAGCCGGCAGTTTCGCTGCGGGAATGCCCCCAAAGAGACGTTTGACCCGGGCGATGGTGCGCGCGCCGTTGACATCGCCGACAATGATGTAGACGGCATTATTGGGATGGTACCAGGCGCCGTAGAACGCCTTGAGCTGCGGCGAGTTCACCTTCGTCGCGAAGTCCTTCACGGTGCCGAGCGTGTTCTTGGCGTAGGGCGTTCCGCCCAGCAGCCTCACCGTCATCTTGCGGAGCAGACGTGAAATGGCGTTGCTGTTATCTTGCTTGACCTCTTGGGTGATGGCCAGGCGCTCGCGATTCCAGAGCCTCTGCGAAAGGAGCAGCCCGGTTGCGCGCGAGCGCTCTAAACGAAGCGCGATGCCAAGATACTGCGAGGGCATCGTGAAAAAGTACTGCGTGAGTTGATTCTGCGTATCGGCGTCGAAGTCACCGCCGGTAATGCTGATGGTATCCATCAACTGCGCCGACGAGAGGGTCTTGCTCCCTCGGAACATCATGTGTTCGAGCGCGTGGGCTTCTCCCGGTAGGGACTGCTCGTCGGAGCCGACTTTGTAGTTGAGGATGGTGGTTACGACCGGCGCGATCGGATCGTGTACGACCACTATGCGCAAGCCGTTGGCCAGCGTCGCGCGCGTGACGGTGAGTCCCGAGGCGGCACGCGCCGAAGCGGTTGCAAGCAGGGCCGCCGTCATGCAGACCGCGATGAGGGTGCCGATGGGGCGAAGTCTACCGAGCATGGAAGCCTTTCTATGGGCAGCAACGGAAGCGTTAACGACTGTACTGCGGGGTCTACGCCAAGGTTTCGCGCTTGGCCTCGTCCTCGGCGGCCGGCCTGCCGGTAGGAGCCTAAGTCCCATCTAGAGCTTATGAAGAGAGCAGCAGCGCACGCAGGCTCGGGGCTGCCTCAAGCGCCCGGCGCAGGCCTCGGTACTCGGGCGTCGTGAGCTCCGGGTCTTCGGTGAGAATGCGCTGCGCGACCGCTCTCGCCTGCCGGTACAGGAGCACATCGCGCGCAAAGTCGGCGTGGCGCAAGGTGTCTTTGCCGGCCTGAACGGTGCCCGAGAACTGCCCCGGCCCGCGCAGGCGCAGGTCTTCTTCGGCGATGGCAAAGCCGTCGCTCGATTGCGTCAGGATCGCCAAGCGTTGCGCGTCGGCCGCATCATCGGGCGTCACGAGGATACAGTACGAGGCGACCGCGCCGCGGCCCACGCGCCCGCGCAACTGGTGCAACTGGGCGAGTCCATAGCGATGTGCATCGAGAATCACCATGGTCGTGGCGTTGGCGACATCCACCCCCACCTCGACCACCGTGGTCGCGACCAAGACATCGACCTCGCCGCGCACGAAGCGCTTCATCACCGCCTCCTTCTCGCGGGCCGGCAGCCGGCCGTGCAGCACCTCGACGCGCAGATCCGCAAAGATCTCCCGCTGAAACCGCTCCGCTTCGACCAAAGCGCTCGTCAACTCCGACTCGGACTCTTCGATGGCCGGTGCCACCACATAGACTTGGTGGCCGGCCTCAACCTGCTTGCGCATCAGCGCGTAGACGCGATCCAGGCGACTGCGGCGTAGCGCGTAGGTCTGGATCGGCGTACGCCCCGGCGGGAGTTCGTCGATGGTCGAGATGTCGAGATCGGCGTAGATCGACTGCGCGAGCGTTCTGGGAATCGGCGTGGCGGTCATGTGCAGCGTGTGCGGAGTTCCACCCTTGGCGCGCAACGTCGCGCGCTGTTCAACGCCGAATCGGTGCTGTTCGTCGATCACCACCAGACCCAACCGTGCAAACTCCACGCCTTGCGTCAGCAGAGCGTGCGTTCCGATCGCTAAGGACGCCGCTCCCGAAGCCAGGCGATCGACTGCACTCGAGCGTGAGCCCGCGCTCTGCGCGCCCAAGACTACTTCGACGGTAATGCCGAAGGGCAGCAGCAAGGGCGCAAGCTTGGCGGCGTGCTGCATGGCCAGGATCTCGGTCGGTGCCATCAGCGCGGCCTGCGCGTCGTTGCGCGCAGCGAGCAGAATCGCTGCCGCCGCCACCAGCGTCTTGCCGCTGCCGACATCGCCTTGCAACAAGCGATTCATCGGAATCTCGCGCGCCATGTCGCTCCAAATCTCGCCGATGACTCGCGCTTGCGCCGAAGTGAGCCTAAAGGCCAGCGCACCTTGAAAGTTTTCGAGCATGCCGTCAGAGGCGATGAGCGGCCGCGCACCGGCCTCTTGTTCGCGGCGGCTGCGCGCCAACTGCGCTCCGCTTGCCAGGACCAGGAACTCCGCAAAGATGAAACGCCGGCGCGCGGCATCGGCCTCCTGCGGGGTTTGCGGCGCATGGACGTTACGATAGGCCTGCTCCAAAGCAGGGAAGTGCAACTCCTGCGCGAGGCGAACCGGCAACGGGTCGTCGGGTAAAGAGGAGAGCAGCGCCGGGAGATTCTTCTTGACGACCTGCGCGATCTTACGTGAGGGCAACTCCTTGCCGGCCGGATAGATCGGCACCAACGCGCCGTGGTAGGCTTCGCCCTCGGGCAAGATCGCGTGTGCGGTGACGTTCATGGTTGCGCCGGCCATCGTGCGTTCGGTACGACCGCGCACGAAGAGCCGCAGCCCTCGCGAGAAGCGTCCAACGACATACCGATTGCGCCCGATCCACTTGGCTTGGAACGTGCCGCTCTCATCGCGCAACGTCGCCTCGACGATCTCAAGCCCACGCGCGCGCCGCTCACGCAGCGCAACGATCGTCCCAACCGCATTCTCTTCTCCGCCCAACACCAGACCGAGCCGTGCAGCCGGCGTCGGCTCACGCAGATCGTCGTAGCGGAATGGAAAGTGTTCGAGCAGATCGGCCGCGCTAACCACTCCCAGCTCTTCGAAGAGCGCCGCCGTCTTAGCCCCAACTCCCGCCAGATCGCGAACCAAGGTCAACGCGCGGGCCGATCCGCTTGCCCGGCCTGCATCCCGAGCACCGACTGCTCCAGTTGCCGCGTCAGCGCATAGATCGTCCGGATCAGCGGCGTGTCAATGCGGCAACGCGTCGCTAACTCCAAGACGGCTCCGAGGATCGGATCGAGCTCCGTCTTCCTCCCGGCTTCGATATCTTGCAGCATGGAGGTGCGCACGTCATTGAGGCGAGCCGCATACCCCATGCGCGTTTGAACGTCATCGTCGAGCGAAGCCACGCCGAGTGCGCGGCCGACGGCCAGCGCTTCGCCCATCAATCCGGCGACGATCTCGCGCACGCTCGAATCGGCCAGCATCGGTGCAATCGTCGCTCGCGTCAGAGCGCTGGTTGGATTCAAGCCGACGTTGTTGACCAGCTTGCCCCAGACCGGGCGACGAATGTTCGCATCGAGCTCCGGCTCCAGCCCCGCCGAACGAAAGAGTTCGACGACCGCCTGCGCATCGCCGCCGCGCGTGCCGTCCGGATCGCCCAGAACGTAGCGCAGGCCGCCGCTCTGCTCCACGACGCCGGGGGAGCGAAGCCGGCCGGAGAGATGCACGACGCCCCCGAGTATCCGTGCTCCGGCCAGGGCGTCGCCGATCCGTCCGCCCGGATCGACCGACTCAAGCGCCGGCCCGCCGGTAAACCAGAATGGAACGCCGTTCTGCAACGTCACCAGGATGGCGCCCGCGCGCGCAGCCTGCGCGATCTGCGGCAGAAGCGCCGGCCACTGGTGGGCCTTGAACGTCAAGAGCAATAGATCGCGCGCTCCAAGCTCGGAGAGCCGATCGCTTGCCTTCACGTGAACGACGAATGCGCCGAGCGTACTCTCGACGCGCAGGCCGCGCGCCTGAATCGCATCGAGATGCGCGCCACGCGCAACGACACCCACGTTGAACCCTGACCGGGCCAACGCGGCGGCGAGAAAGCCGCCGATGCCGCCGGCGCCGACGATGGCTATGCGCACGAGCCCGCTCCTGCGAAAGGTTTGGAGGCGACGGGCAGATTTGAACTGCCGAATGGGGCTTTTGCAGAGCCCTGCCTTACCACTTGGCTACGTCGCCGGAGAGATGGAGCGGGTAGTGGGAATCGAACCCACGCGTCAACCTTGGGAAGGTCGCAGGCTGCCATTACATCATACCCGCCGGCTCTCGGCGGTCGGTTCGGCGTCCTCACGCTTGCGCCCTACAACCGCGTTCGCCGGCCGGGCGTTGCAGCCCAGGCGGCGCTCATGAAATAATATTGACGGCGCGCGAGACGACGACGGCCATCGTGACAAACGAGATCACCGCTTCGGCCATCATGAGCACCTTCGCCATGCCGGTCATGGGAAACGTGTCGGTTGGACTAAACGCCAGCGCGTTGGTAAACGCCAAGTAGAGGTAGTCCAGCAGCATCGGCTTCCACGCCGGATCGATGAGGGCGCTCTTGCGATAATCCGCCAGCATCGCGGTAAAGAGAAAGTCGGCCTTCGCCAGCTCGTTCTCGCTGCGTGCGCCGTCCCGCACCTGCGGTCCCCCGCCGTCGAGTTCCCAATACCACAGCGAGAACACGAGGATATTCGTGAGCCAAATCTGGCCGCCGGCCAACAACAGATGCTGCCCACTGAGCGCGCCCTTGCCGCCGCGAAAGACGAGATCGAAGATCAGCTCGATCACCGAGGCAACATTGAACAGGTTGACGATCGCGATCAAGACGATCGAGGTGCCACGCTGCAACGGGCTCTCAACGCGCCGGTATGGAGCGAAGATCGAGAGCGGAACCAGCAGCACTAAGACCACCAGGGGAAAGGCCCAGACGGGGCCCAGCGTCAGCTTTGAGGGAAGCGTAACGTAGAGGAGGATCGTCAGCAGCACCACGATCGACGCGTGCCAACGAGGTTCCGGCGGCTTGACCATCCGGGCTGCTTCGCAGTCGAGCCGTTTAGAGCATCCTATGGCACGGTATCGCCCGGTCACGAGGTCTCGTTCGCGACCGTCAAACCAGAGGTGGACTTCTTCCGGCGAACGCTCTCGCCCTAAGCGTGACGGCCTAGCGCTCGAAGAGCGGGCCCGCGTTGATGGGAACCGAGCGCAGCGCCGCTTGGACCAGCCCCCACTTTTTGAGCAGGCGGTCGTAGGTGCCGTCGGCGATCACACCCTGCAGCGCACGGCGCACCGCCGCGAGGAGTGCCGGACGGTTCTTTGCCACCGCAATGCCGTAGGGCGCAACGGAGAACTGCCGACCGACGACCTCGTAGCGCTTCCCGTGACCCACCGTGAGCGCAAGATAGGCCACCACCGGATAATCGGAGAGATGCACGTCGGACCTGCCTGCCGCAAAGGCTTTAAAGGCCGCGACATCGGTCGGGAACGCCAGGATATGGACCGGACCCAAGCCCACCGAACGACACTCCTTCGACTGCGCGCGGACCGCAGCTTGCTGCGACGTGCCGGCCTGCAGATCCACCGTCAAACCGCAGAGGCCGCCGAGATTGAAGACATGGTGCGGGTTGCCGCGCGGCACGAGCATACCGGTACCGACCAACAGATAGTCGACGAAGTTCACCTGCCGCTCGCGTGCTCGCGTATCGGTGATCGCCGAGATCCCCAGGTCCAAACGGCCTTGTTGCACGGCAGAGAGCAGCGTTGAGAAATCGTGATTGACGATCGTCACCGGGCGCCCCATCTTCCCGGCTACCGCTCGTATCAGGTCGAGATCGAATCCGCGCGCATGCCGGCTGCCCTGTGCGTAGAACTCGAGCGGAGCGTAGGAGATATCGGAACCGACGCGCAGCGCGTGATTTCCGGCGGCCCGGGCGGCGGGCGAAGCAAGACACGAAACCACGGCGACAAGCACGGCGGCGAAGATTCGGCGCACAGGGGTTCTCCTCACGGGTCGATCGAGCGTCGGTTCGCTGCCGTTGCCCCGGATTCCATCCACGCGACGCCGAACTTTTTCCCGCATGGAACCGACGAGAACTCTTGCCGATGGCGTAGCCCACGCTCTGGCCGACGCGCGAGAACGGAGCCTCTCCTACGTCGCCGACCTGACCGACGAGCAACTGGAGATGCCGCTGCTCGACATCGTCAATCCGCTGCGTTGGGAGCTGGGGCATATCGCCTATTTCGCCGAGTTTTGGACCGCCCGCCACCTCGATGGGCGCCCACCGCTCATCGCCAATGCCGATGCGCTCTACGACTCCGCCCGGATTGCGCACGACGATCGCTGGGCCTTGCCCCTGCCGTCGCGCCGCGACACGCTGACCTTCATGCAGCGCCAGCTCGACGCTCTGCTCCGCCGCATCGGCGATGCCCCCGCGGACGCACGCAGCGAGTACTTCTATCGCCTGGCGCTCTACCACGAAGATATGCACGGCGAAGCGCTGCTCATGACCCGCCAAACGGTCGGGTATCCGCTGCCGGCGCTGGGCTCCAAGGCCGCCAAGCCGCCCAGTGAGGCCCGCCGGCTCGGCGATGCGCAGATTCCCGGCGGGAGCTATCTGATCGGCGCCCAGCCCGAGGACGGTTTCGTCTTCGACAACGAGCAGTGGGCGCATGAGGTGGAGATCGCGCCCTTTGCGATCGCCCGCACCGCGGTATGCAACGCCGAGTACCTCGCCTTCGTCGAGGCGGGCGGCTACCGCGACGAGCGCCTCTGGAGCCGCGCCGGCTGGGAGTGGCGGTGCGCCGCGCAGGCCGAGCATCCGCTCCACTGGAGGCCGGCCGCCGACGGATGGCACCGGCGGCACTTCGAGCGCACGCTGCCGCTGGTGCCGGGCGAACCGGTCCTCCACGTCAACTGGTTCGAGGCCAACGCCTTCTGCACGTGGGCGGGGCGCCGGCTTCCAAGCGAGGCGGAGTGGGAGGTGGCTGCGACCGGCGAGCGGCGACGCTTCCCCTGGGGTGAGGCTCCTGCGAGACCCTCGCTTGCCAACCTCGATGGCTGGTACGGGAACGTCGTCGACGTAGCGGCCTTTGCGCGGGGAGAGAGCCCCTTCGGATGCCGGCAGATGATCGGCAATGCCTGGGAATGGACCGCGACGCCGTTTGGACCCTACCCGGGGTTTGCGCCGGGGCCCTACAAGGAGTACTCCGAGCCCTGGTTTGGAACACACTACGTGCTGCGTGGCGGAGCATGGAGCACACGCGCGCGCCTGGTCACCACACGGTGGCGGAACTTCTACCGGCCGCAACGGCGGGACATCATAGCGGGTTTGCGTACCTGTGCAGTTTGACTCAACCACCCACAGCAAGAGCGATCTGCTGCGACTGACGCATCTGGCAGCCTGCGCCGGTTGAGCCTCCAAGATGGACGCACCCATCCTCGCGCAAGTCTTGCGCGGCCTTCCCCCGATCGTTGACCCAAACGTCCTGGTCGGCACCGCCACCGCCGATGACGCGGGCGTCTACCGGCTCTCCGATGAGCTTGCGCTCGTCCAGACGGTCGATTTTTTTACGCCGATCGTGGATGATCCGTACCAGTACGGTGCGATCGCGGCGGCCAACGCCCTCTCGGACATCTACGCGATGGGCGCGCGGCCGCTCTGCGCCCTGGCGATCGCCGCCTTCCCGGTCGATCTCGGCACCACGGTGATCACCTCCATCCTGCGCGGCGGCATCGACAAAGCGGCGGAGGCCGGAATCGCGATCCTCGGCGGCCATACCGTGAAGGATACCGAGCCCAAGTACGGGCTCTCGGTCACCGGCATCGTCCACCCCGATCGCATCTGGCGCAACTCCACCGCCCGCCCGGGCGACCTGCTGCTCCTCACCAAGCCGATCGGAACCGGCATCCTCACGACCGCACGACGCAGCGACGCGATCGATGCCCAGTCCCTGCAACCGGCCATCGACTCCATGGCGACGCTCAACAAGGCTGCGGCGCAGGCCCTGGAGGGGTTCCAGCCACACGCCGTCACGGACGTCACCGGGTTCGGCCTGCTCGGGCATCTGTGCGAGATGCTGGGTGGCGCCGGCGTCGGAGCGACGCTACATGCGCCCGGCGTTCCGTCACTGCCGCTGGCCCTCGATCTTGCCGCGGAATGGGCACCGGGCGGCTCCAGAGCCAACCTTCAGGCGGCCCTGGAGAAGGGCGTCACCTTCGCCGAAGAGATCGACCCAAGTCTGCGCCTCCTGCTCTGCGATGCACAGACCTCCGGCGGTCTGCTGGTGGCCTTAGCGCCGCATGAAGCAGCGGCCTACGAGCGCGCGCTCCACGCCACTGGGGCGACCTGTGCGCGCATCGGCGAGATCGACGCCCGGTTGGGACTGCGCATCGTCGCCTAGCGCGGTCCTGAAACCCGCGCGGGCATGCCGGACGCCCGCAGGCTACACCGGCGGGCGTCTGGTCGTCAACGTGGTGCCAAGGGCCGGAATCGAACCGGCGACACCGCACTTTTCAGGCGCGTGCTCTACCGACTGAGCTACCTTGGCTCGTCTCCTTGAGGATGAGCGCACCGCGAGGCGATGCGCTCGTTGAACATGGCGACGCTGAAGGGGCTCGAACCCTCGACCTCCGCCGTGACAGGGCGGCGCTCTAACCAACTGAGCTACAGCGCCATGGTGGTGGGCACGGTTGGGATTGAACCAACGACCCCCCGCGTGTGAAGCGGATGCTCTCCCACTGAGCTACGCGCCCGCGCCGGCCGTCCACCTTGGACAAGAGCGAATGATATCCTACCGGCTTACCGCTTGTCCAGCGTGTTTCGCCGACTGCCCGACAGTACCGGAGGCAAGAACGTCGAAGAACGAGCCCATGCTCGAAGGCTATCCGATCGTTTGGGAGTTCAGCGTCCCCTTCGCGGACATCGATATGCTGCAACATGTCAACAACGTCGCCTATCTGCGCTGGGCTGAAACGCTGCGCGCCGAGTATTTCGCACGCGTTATGCATGAAACCGTCCACGGCGAGCGTGGCATGATCCAAGCGTCGATCGCCTTCTCCTACGAACGACCGCTGCGCTACCGCGACCGGATCATCGTCGGCTGCCGCATCCCTCGCATCGGGACGCGATCCTGGGATTTCACCTATGAAGTCTGGTGCGTGGACCGCCGGGAGCGGGCCGCACACGGCACCACATCGATGGTCGCCTACGATTTCGTGGCCGAGCGCACGATCCCGATTCCAGAGGGCTGGCGCGACGCGATCGCGACCTTCGAACAAGGGCCGGTGCAGCGCTTCTCATGATTATCATGATCTCGCGGCAGTTCGGTGCAGGCGGGCTCTCGGTCGGGGAGGCGCTCGCCGCGGCGATCGGTGCCGAACTGCTCGACGAGCGCACGATCATCGCCGAGCTGGCAAGCCGCGGCGGCTTCTCGGCAGAGTACCTGCAACGCATCGACGAAAAGCCGCCGACACTGGCGAGTACCTTCTTGAGCGATATCGCGCAAGCAGGCGTATTAGTGGCTGCGACGGAGTGGCGCTCGACGGAGGCGACGGTGCTCGATGAGTTGCGCAACCTCGTCATGGATCACGCAGCCAAAGGCGATGTGGTGGTAATCGGGCATGGCGGCAGCAAGTTGCTCGCGGAGCGCGTCACTCGCGGGCATATCTTCTCGATGATGCTGTTGGCGGGCAGACAGTGGCGCATCGAACAGGTGATGCGCCGCTTTAGCATCGATCGCACCGCCGCCGAAGAACGCGTGCGGCATACCGATGATCTTCGCAAGCGCTATCTCGCGCACTTCTTTGCAACCGACATGTACGACGCGCGTACCTACGACCTCGTCCTTAACACGCAACGCGTCGGCATCGACGCCGCCATCCGCATTGCCGTAGAGGCCGTTCAAGCGGCGCGATCAGTTACAGGTTAAAGGCCACAAGCGACGTGGTGCGCGGGTCATTGGTCCAGAAGCGGCTTCCGTCGTGGGTCAGCGAGATCGCGGCGAAGGGCATGCTCGCTACGGTGTCGATCAGGCCTGTATCGATGTCTGCAACGCGCACGATCGCGCAGCCGCCCTCTTTGCCGTGCCATGTGGAGGCGTAGAGCGCGCCCTCCACCCAGGCCACGCCCAGCACCTCGGCGCCGATCTCAACGGCCGCCGTGACGCGATACTCGGCATCGAGCTTGAACACTCGTTTGTTGTAGCGCTGACTCAACCAAAGATGGGTACCGTCGAAGGCCAGGAAGGAACCGGTGTGCTCCGGACAGCTAATGCGATCGTGCTCCTTAAATCCGTGGCCGGGAATGAAGCGTCGAATAAACCGGTCGCCCTCCGAGCCTTCACTGCAGACCAGCCGCAACTCGTCGCCGACGCAGACGGCCCCCACGGGCTTACCCGGGGCGTTGGCTTCTTCGAAGACGGTAAAATGGTGGGGATCGATGCCATAGAGGCGCTGCGTCTCCCATGAACCTAGCCAAAGATGCTCGCCGTCAAAGGCGAGCGCTTGGGGGGCGGGAGCGGGAGACGGCAAGCGCAGGAGTTCTGGTGCGGTCATCGCTTGTTCCATATGGGGCGACTCTTCGACGCCGCTTTCGCGGCGCCCGCCGCCGAAGCGAACGCTCGGTATTTTCACGCCGCGCGCCGCGGTGAGGTTGCGGGCGCCCTTCGGGCTCTGCTATACTCGCACGGTTCGCGCGGGGCGCGGCGTGGGCGGTTAGCTCAGTGGGAGAGCGCTTCCTTGACACGGAAGAGGTCAGAAGTTCAATCCTTCTACCGCCCACCATTAAAACAGTTCGGCCAGCAACATGTCCGGGAAACAACCGTTTTCGGACTAAATCCTTCGTCATATGCCCTTCCTACAAGGCCGTCCGAACTTCCGCAATCTTCGTCAGCGATTTCTCGCAGGTGCCGCCGAACGCACGGTGCTTCCCCCAACCTGGCGAGCGCCCGCTAGAGCAATAACCCGGGTATCCAGGATGGCGGCCCGGACGCGCGGTTCCAAAAAACGGTCGCTGTAACTCCGAAAATCGGACATGGCGTGGCCTAATCTTGGTGTCAATGCCGCAACAGGTCAAGCCCGTCTGCGCTGCCCGGCGCAACCGGTAATGTGAAAACAATACGACGGCGAGCCGCGCCATATCGAGCGCTGGGTCAAGGACGCGGCCACGCGCTGCTGCCGCCACAGGTTATGGCGAAGCCACCGCCGCTGTTCTCCACCGAGGATTCCGCACGTCTCCGGTAGCATTTGGATTCAATTATCGCGGGGATGGTGAACGATGGCTAGTTTTCTGCCGGGAATTTTGATCGGCGTATTCGTATTTCTCGCGCTCGTCCATGTCTATTGGGCTCTCGGGGGTCAGGGCGCAAAAATTGCGGCAGTTCCTGAAGTGGAAGGCCGACCGGCCTTTGTCCCGTCGCGTCTCGGAACGCTTAGCGTCGCTTTAGCCCTACTCGCCTGCGCGTTGCTGGTGGCTGCCGCCTCCGGAATTGTGCGTACACCACTGCCTCATCGTGTTCTTTGCTGGCTCATATTTGCGTTGGCATTCGTGTTTCTTGCTCGCGCCGTGGGTGATTTCCGCTTCGTCGGATTTTTCAAAAAAGTTACCGGCACACGCTTCGCGCGACTCGATGGCACCGTGTTTTCCCCGCTGTGCCTCGCTATGGCCCTTGGGATATTTGTCGTTTGGTTCACCCATTGCTTCTAAGGTGCTTACACCATTCTGAGTTTTATCGGTTTCGCGCACGGTTCGTACCGGTGACGATTGCTCCGGCGATGATGACGCGGGCGCAGCTCGTCATCGGCGATGGGTCTTCTGCGCGTAGTACTCGACGAAGGTCCGTGACGCCAGATTCGTCACGAAGATGATCAACATGAGCAAGACTGCCGCTGCGTAGGCCAGTTCGTGCGAGGCCGTAAACGGCAGGCTGATGAAGGTCCAGACGACGTACGTCAGATAGCCCACGGGCGAGTGCGTCGGCGCGAAGCTCGGCAAGAAGTTCGACCAGCCCGCCGTGTAGATGAGCGGCGCCGTCTCGCCCACCGCGATGCCGGTCGCGATGAGAAACCCCGTCAGGATACCGGGCACCGCCCACGGCAGCGCGACCGAAACCGCCGCAGTGGCCTGGCGCGCACCCAGCGCAATCGCCGCTTCGCGCAGATCTCTTGGCACCGCCGAGAGCGCTAAATCGGCGTTGCGCACGACGTAGGGCAACATGATGATCGCCAGCGCCAGCGCACCGGCGACGAGTGAGAATCCCCAGCCGAGCCCTTCGACCAGCGCGACGTAGAGCGAGTAGCCGACCACGATCGAGGGCACCCCGAAGAGCACATCGATGGCAAAACGCACCAGCGCGCGCGGCCGCGACGACGCAAACTCCACCATCCAGACCGCCGTCCCCAAGCCGACGATCGCGACCATGACCATCCCCGAGATCACCAACAGGAAGGTCCCGGCGATCGCATTGAGCAGCCCTCCGGACGTACCGGCCGTGACGGTCGTCAGGATCGCCGGGCGCAGGGCCGGAAACCCACGCGCCGCGACAAACCAGAAGATCGAGAGCAACACGGCAATGACGGCGAAGAGCGCAAGGAGGCTCGCGCCCCACCAGAGCTTTGACGCGATGGCCGCTCTACGACGACGGCGCAGGATCATTGCGCCTCCTGCGATCGGTCGGCACCGCGCAGAATGCCGCGCGCCAGCATATTGAGTACGACCGTAATCGCAAAGAGCACCACCGCCAGCTCCGCAAGCGAGCGTTGCGCCATGCCGCTGGAATCGGTCAACGCCGACTCCAACTGCGAGACGATCACCGCCGCCAACGTGTTGACGGATTGAAAGATATTCTGCGGGTAGGTGTTGATCGCGGCGCCGCAGACCATCAAGACGGCCATGGTTTCACCCAGCGCTCGGCCGAACGCCACCATGATCGCGGCGATCATGCCGTTGCGTACCGACGGCAACACCGCTCGCGTGACGGCCTGCCAAGAGGTACTCCCCAGCGCCATGCTCGCCTCGTAGACGGATGTGGCCTGCGCGTTGATAACGTCGCGAATCGTCGCAACCATGATGGGGATCACCATCAACGCGATGATGGTGCTTGCGGCCAGCAAGCCGTTGCCGCTGCCGGCATCGCCGTGAAAGATCGGCAGAAACCCAAGGTGCGCCGTCGCCGCGGGCGCCAGCTTCGTGCCGATCCACGGAACGAGCACGACCATGCCCCAAAGCCCGTAGACCACCGAGGGAACACCGGCCATCAACTCGACCAGAGCGTTGGCCAACGGCCGGATGCGGGCAGGCACGCGGTAGACGAGCGCGACCGAGACCAGAAACGCCAGCGGCACCGCGGCAATCATCGCGACGGTCGCCGTCGCCAGCGTTCCAAAGATGAAGACCAGTCCACCGAACTGCGCGCCGGGTTCGGCCGAGTACCCGTTGTGCGTGATGCTTCCGCTCCCATACTGGTTGCCGATGTTCCAGATGGTGCCGGTGAGGATGTTCCAACCGTTGAAGCGGATGGCCGGCCACGCAAAGACCGTAAGAAAGACGCAGATGAGAACGACCACGAGTGCGCTAAGCACCGCGGTCGTCCCGGTTCCAAGCTTAAAGATGAGCTGCGCCCAGGGTCGTTGCAAGCCCCAAGCGCGCGCTAAGCCCTTCACCAAGGGATCCTCGGGGGAGACACCGCTGCGCCTCCCCCGTTCGATCGACGTCATCCGACGTTGCGCTCCCGTTCTCGGCTAGGAGATGCTGGCGATCTGACTCCGGCTGAGTTTCACGATGGAAGCGGGGAGCGGCCGGAAGTGTACCTGGTCGAGGTAGTACGGCTTCTGCCCACCGTTGCCGTCGATGGCCCAGTTTAGGAACTCCCTGAGTTCTTTGGCGGTGGCCGGGTTCGCCTGCTTCGGGTTCACGATCGCGTATTCGTAGTTGATGATCGGGTAGGAGTTGGCACCCGGCGCGAAGACGAGGGAGATGCGCTCATCGCGCGGCGTCCGGCTGACCAGCGTCGCAGCGGCCGCGTTGACCGTCTGGGTCGTCGGAAGGACGAAGCGTCCGGCGCGGTTCTTCAGCCGCGCATAGCCCAGTCCGGCCTTGTTGGTCTCGTTGAGGAAACTCACGCCGATGTAAGCAATCGAGTAGGGCGTGGCTTTACAGGTCTGCAGCATGCCGGGGTTACCGTTGGCACCGACGGCGGTCTGCACGGTCGGCCAGCTAATGGTCGTGCCGTAGGCGGGTCCGTTCTTCCATGACGGAGTCGAGAACGAGAGGTACTGCGAGAAGATGAACGTGTCGCCCGAGCCGTCCGAACGGTGGATCGGGATGATCACCTTATGAGGCAAGCGCGAAGCGTAGGCGCGGTTGAGCGCCTTGATGGCGTTGTCGTTCCAGTAGGTGATCCGGCCGGAGTAGATGCCGGCGAGCACCGGCCCCGAGAGATTGAGGTGAACGTTGTTGAGTCCCGGGATGTTGTAGTTGATCTGCTGCGCGCTAATCGCCAGCGGAATGTTTAGCATCCGGTGCTGCTTCATCTGACCGTTGGACATGTACGCGTCCGAAGCGCCGATCTGCGCGACGCCGGCGATGGCTTCGGAGATGCCGGTGCCGCTGCCGGTGCCCTGCGTGGTGATCTGAACATTACGGTGTTCCTTCTGATAGGTGGCAACCCAGAGGTTCACCAGCGGATAGAGAAGCGTGGATCCGGTCTCGAGCATGCGGGTAGCGGCAAACGCGGTCGACGCGGTTGCCAATACGAGGCCCATGGCCACTGCTGTAATCAGACTCTTGCGCATGAAAACTCCATAGATGACGAGGAGCGAAGAAAGGCACGGCGGCGGCGTCCGCCGACGCCATCACGATACCCGGTAGGCATGAAGCCGTGACTAAGGAAAGATTAAGGCGCAGCGGCGAGTCCTTAACCTTCTGCCTGCGAGAGGCCCGCGCTCGGGTGCGCCGAAAGCGCACCGGGAGATGTCCGCCGTCACCCATCCAACGCCCTCGCTTCCCGAGCTGCGCCATACCGCCGCGCACGTGCTGGCCTACGCCGTACAAGAACTCTTCCCCGACGCCAAACCGACCATCGGCCCGGCGATCGAGAACGGCTTCTACTACGATTTCGACCGCGCGCAGCCGTTTACGCCCGAGGATCTGGAACGACTCGAAGCCCGCATGCGCGAGATCGTCGCAGCCGATCATCCGATGCTCGGCCGGCAGGTGAGCCGTGACGAAGCACTGGCGTTCTTCGCCGATAATCCCTACAAGGTTGAGATCGCGAGCGAGATCCCGCAGGGCGAGCCGATCACGCTCTACTCCATCGGCGCGTTCACCGATCTCTGCCGCGGCGGACACGCCGACTCGACCGGCGCGCTCGGCGCGGTCAAGCTGACCAGCGTCGCGGGAGCTTACTGGCGCGGCGACGAGCGCAACCCGATGCTCCAGCGCATCTACGGCACGGCCTGGCATACGCAAGCCGAACTTGACGCCTACCTCGCGCACCTCGAAGAGGCCGCCAAACGCGACCATCGCAAGCTGGGAGCCGAACTCGATCTCTTTTCGCTCGAAGAGGAGGCCGGCGGCGGCTTGATCTTCTGGCACCCCAAGGGCGCGATCGTGCGCGAGATCGTCGAGCGGTTCATTCGGGAAGGCTTACGCGAGCGCGGCTACCAGCCGGTGGTCACGCCTCACCTGATGAGCGAGAAGCTCTACGCGACCTCCGGGCATCTCGAGAACTACGCCGACTCGATGTTCGGGCCGCTCGAGGTGGAGGAGCAACGCTTCCGGCTCAAACCGATGAACTGCCCCGGTCATATTCTCATCTACGCCGGCCGCCCGCGCAGTTATCGCGAGTTGCCGATCCGCTTCTCGGAGTTCGGGACCGTCTATCGCTTCGAACGCAGCGGCGTTCTGCACGGGCTCACCCGCGTGCGCGGCTTCACGCAAGACGATGCGCATCTCTTCTGCACGCCCGAGCAACTCCAAGGCGAGTTCGAGCAGACGCTCGATGAAGCGTTGCGCTTGATGCAGGCGTTCGCGTTTACCGGCTTCGAGTATGCGCTCTCGACTCGCAAGGCGGATGAGCGCACGCAGACCGATCCAACCGCCGAGGCCGCGATCCGACGCGCGCTCGAAAGCCACGGCCTGGCCTATGTCGTCGATGAAGGCGGCGGCGCCTTCTACGGCCCGAAGCTCGACATCAACGTCCGCGATGCGATCGGGCGGCGCTGGCAGTTGGGGACGGTGCAAGTGGACTTCGTGCTGCCCGAACGGTTCGGCTTGAAGTATCGCGGCAGCGACGGCGCCGATCATCGGCCTGTGATGATCCATCGAGCGCTGGCGGGCTCCATGGAGCGCTTCTTCGGCATCCTCATCGAGCACTTCGGCGGCGCCTTCCCGGCGTGGTTAGCGCCGGTCCAAGCGGTAGTCGTGCCGATCTCCGAGCATCAACTTGAGTACGCACGCGAGGTCGCGCAACGGCTGGGGCGCAACGCCATGCGCATCGAGATCGACGAAACCAACGAGAAGCTCGGCTATAAGATTCGTCACTGGAAGCAGCAGAGAGTGCCCTACGTGCTGGTCGTGGGCAAACAGGAGGCCTCCGACGGGACGGTCAACGTCAACCAACGCGGCGTCGAAACCAAACGCACCGTGCCCATCGAGCAGTTTTTCGACGAACTGAGCGCCGCCGTGGAGCAACGTCTGTAATGAATCGCCTTCTGGCTACCCTCGGGGTCGCGGCCGCAGCGCTCACACTGGCGGCCTGCCAAGGTGGCGGCTTCGGCGGTGGCGGCAGTTACCCGAGCGGCGTCACCCCGCCCATGAGCAACCAACCCGGAAATGCGGCCACGCCCGGGACCCTTGGCGCCTCACCCGTCCCGGGAAAAGGAAAGCTCGTAGGCGCGGCAAGCCCGCCGCCGGGGGATAGCGCAACCTATCCGTTCGCCGACGCGCCCAAAGGACTGCACTGTCCACAGGTCAAGGGCTTTAGTTGCCTCCTGCGCTTCAACGTGCCGAAGCCAAGCCCCGCGCCGACAGGCTCAGGGGCAGCTCCAAACGCAACGACCTCTGCGAGCCCATCGCCGACGCCGTCAGTGACCCCATCGCCCGTGCCCTCGGCAAGCGGTTCACCGGCAGCCGGGCCTACCCCGTCAAGCTCACCCTCCGGCCCGATGCTCTCGATCAAGCTCGCGGCGCTGCCGGGCGGAGTGCCGAAGATGGTCAATCCCAATCCGCACGCCGTGGCAACGACGCCGCTGCTCTCGATCAGCTTGGTCAGCAGCGCGGACGTCATCCTGAACGGCCGCGCCGTGGCGGATTTCATCCTCCCGAAGGCACAGCTCGGCGGGCGCTCCTTCGCGCTCCAGCTCTTCTACGAATCGATCGTGAAGAAGCCGTTGCACAAGCCCGTGACCGTCGATCGCTTCATGGGATCCTACGCCAAGTCATCGATGCACGGCACGACGCTGCGCTTTACGCTGGATACCCCAAAGCTCGAAGTGAAGAAAGGCGAGACCTGGCTGCTCGTCCTCTACGGCAACGACCGTCCGACCGGCACCGCATCTCCGTCTGCAGCGCCCAGCGCCGCGGGAGCTTCGCCGAGCGCGAGCGCCGAGCCGAGCCCGGCCGCTTCTCCAACCTAACCGCGCCGGCAACCCACGCATGAAGCTGCGCGCCGCCTATGCGAGTCTGGATCGCTCCGCACGAGCGGCGTTTCTCGCCAGTTTCATGGGCTGGACGCTCGATGCATTCGATTTCTTTCTGGTAACGTTCGTCGCCGTGCACATCGCCGGCGACTTTCGTACGAGCATCGTCGCGGTGGGCGGCGCGATTACGCTGACGCTCATGTTCCGGCCGCTCGGTGCGTTGATCTTCGGGTGGATCGGTGACCGCTACGGGCGGCGCACTCCGCTGATGGTCGACATTCTGCTCTTCTCAGCGCTGGAGCTGCTGACCGCATTTTCACCGAATCTGCTGGTCTTCATCGTGCTGCGCGTGCTCTACGGCATTGCCATGGGCGGCGAATGGGGGCTCGGTGCGGCGCTCGCGATGGAGTCACTGCCGCCGCAACGTCGCGGACTCTTCTCCGGGATTCTGCAAGAAGGCTACATGGTAGGCTACCTGCTCGCAGCGCTGGCCTACTTTCTCGTCTTCACGTTTACGCCATGGGGCTGGCGCGGGCTCTTCGTGATCGGCGCCCTGCCGGCGCTGCTCGTCTTCTACATTCGCAGCCACGTGGTCGAGTCGCCGATCTGGCAGACGCGCCGGCAAGAACGCGCCGCTCCGATGACGGTGCTCCGCGCTGGGGTGAAACATCTGCCGCTGGTGCTCTATGCCATCCTCTTCATGGCGGCGTTCAACTTCATGGCACACGGTACGCAAGATCTCTACGCAACCTTCCTCCAGAAGCAGCACGGCTATTCGGCTGGGGCCACGGCCTCGCTCTCAATCATTGCGGCGATCGGCGCGATCCTCGGCGGCATCATCTTCGGCGGCCTCTCGCAACGCTTTGGCAGGCGCAGCGCCATCCTGGTCTGTGCAAGCCTCGCGATTGTGGTCATTCCGCTGTGGATGTTTGGGAGCAACATCGCACTCTTAGCGGTGGGCGCGTTCCTCATGCAGTTCTTCGCGCAAGGCGCATGGGGCGTCGTGCCGGCGCATCTCAACGAGATCTCCCCGCCGGATGCGCGTGGAACCTTTCCCGGCTTCACCTACCAGATCGGCAACCTCATCTCGGCGGGAGCGTTCCAAATCGAAGCGGCCTTTGCAACGACGCACTTCGCGCTCCCAAACGGCGGCGCGAACTACGCCGCCGCAATGGCAATCATCGCGCTCGTCGTCTTGCTTTCGGTGATCGTTCTCACCGCGGTCGGCTACCTGGTCACCGACGAACGACGCGACGCGACGTTCGCCTAAGCGTCGGGGCGGGCGAACGCGACGATCTGCGCGCTCTCGCGGTGGTTGGTCCAGAACTTCACGCCGTCGAAGGCGAGCGCTCGAGCTTGGAACGGGATGCGCGCGAGATCCTCGCTGAGCGGTACGCCGTTGCGCGCATCGACCCGAGTCAGAAAGTAATCGGTGCTCGCTTCGTCGTCGGTCGTCACCAGGTAGAAGCGGCCATCCACGACCACTTGACCGCAGATGCCGTGCGGCACGGAAATCGTGCTGCCGACGGTGCCGTTCTCGTCGATGGAGAGGATCCGCTGGTTGTGCCACTGACTGACATAGAGCCGTTCGCCGTCGTAGCCGAGCTGCGAACCGGTATCGTCGGGGCAGGCGATCTGCCAGGCACTCTTGATGCCGTGCCCGGGGATGAAACGGCGAATCACGCGATGATCCTGCTCGCCTTCGCCGCAGAGTACGCGCAGGTCGTCACCGACCACCGTCAAGCCGAAGGGCCTGCCCGGAACGTCGGCCTCTTCGACGACCGTCCAATGCACCGGATCGATCGCATAGAGGCGTTCTGTCTGCAGCGACCCCATCCAGAGCAGGCTACCGTCAAAGGCCAGCGACTGCGGCCGCGGCGCGGGTGACGGCAGGCGCAAAAGTTCTTCTATATTGTGCACGGATCGAGAGTTTCACGGTGCCCCCGGGAACTCCGCCTTGCCGGCACGCGGCTCCTAGGGTCGCTCCCCGGAGGCGCAATACCGCCTCCGCAACTGCGTTACGCGAAGGGCGCGCTAGGCTCAATTGACAGCCGAAAGCGAACCTGCTAACCTCTCTGGCACATGGAATCCAAGATCTTTCGACCGGGTTCGCAGGGATCTGCCGCGGTATTAGGTTCGCTTGAGAGCGCGGTGATGAACGCCGTATGGGAGATCGATGCGCCCGCAACGGTTGGCGAAGTCACCGAGCATTTGGAGCGAGCCGGCCAACATACCCACTACTCGTCGGCGAAGACCACTCTCAATACCCTGACGGGAAAAGGCTATCTAACCAAGCGCTCCATTGGGAAGGCGAATGCGTTTGCAGCCGCCCTCTCTCGAGAAGAGTTTGAGCGACGAGTCGTCGGGGGAGTCCTGACCGGATTGATGCGCAACCATCGTAATCCGCTCATGGCCAGTTTAGCCGAGACGCTGGCGGGCGACCCGGCTTCTCTTGATGAGTTCGAACGACTGATAGCCCAGCAGCGGGCTGCAAAAGAGGCCTCGTGAACCAACTGCTGACCGTTATCACCGAGTGCCTAGTATCCGGAGCGATCTTCAGTTCGCTGTGCGCCGCAGTCGTCGTGCCGCCGCTCGCGTGGTTCGGGGTTCGCGCCCTTGCTCCAGCAATACGGGCCATGACCGATGACCGTCATTGGCAGGCGGCACTGGCAACATGTGCGGCGATCCTCCCGGGATCGCTTTTCTTGGCGCTGGTCGTTTTAGGGATCGTCAGCGGCGCGAGTTCGCCATGTTTGCAGTTGCTCGCGGGCAAGGTGCTCTATGGATTGCTGGCGCTCCTCATCGTCGGCGCGATCGTCCGATCTTTGATTCGCGCCTACAGACGTGAACGGCAACTGTACCGGCTATTGGGAACTTCCACAAGGGTAACCGGCCGAGCGGCGGAGATCGCCGCCGAAGTGGGAGTGCCGCTTTTCGAGGTAGATGACGGTGAAACGCTCATTGTTGCTGCCGCAACTCCCTACCCGGGAGTATACATCTCGACGGGCGCTCTGTCCCACTTCGATGACGCCGAACTGCGCGCGGCGCTCTTTCATGAACGCGCCCACCTAGATCGCGGCGATCACCGCATCGCACCATGGTTATATTTCATTACTGAGTTGCTGCCTCTCCCAGTCGACAGTCTCGTTGACACCTACCGCTGCTCGCGAGAGTTCTGCGCGGACCGCTGCGCCGTGGCGCATGTGAAACGGGCTGACCTGGCGTCCGCGCTTCTCCTCGTGGCTCGAAGCTCATCGATCTCATTCGTGACGAGCGCTGCGTTTGCCGAACGCGATGCAATATGTGGGCGCCTAGCAGTTTTGCTTCAGACGGAACCTGAGCAGCAACCAGATGTTCGACGCCGGACTTTCGTCGTCGCTGCGCTCTGCGCACTGACCGCCGTTGGTCTCGGGATACCGCTGATTGCGACATTCGTTCTTCACTGCAACGTACTGAGGCTTGTTGCTTGATGTACAAGAGTGTTTTTTTATGGCTCTTCCTGCCAATGGCCTTGGCACTCACGGCGGCTTCCGCATCGGCGTCTCCGGTCGTTACGCATCTGGGCAACGCAACCGTCACCATCGTGGTCTCTCCCGATCCGCCGGTTGTCGGCTCTAATACCGTCACCGTCGAAGTATCCGGCGCCCCGGCATCCATGCTCAAGGGCACTGTCGTGCGATATGCAACGCTGATGCCGTCCATGAATATGCAAGGACCAAGCGGTGTTGCCTCACGGGTTCGCGGGTCTGCAAACGAGTGGCGCTTTCATGCCGATTTCGAGACGGCGGCTGCATGGACGCTGCGAGTGGAACTGAGCGGGGCACTGCGCGGCGTCGTCAACGCAAACCTGGCGGTCGGTCAACCGAGACGCCGCGTCGCGGCCACGAAGAGCGCAGCCGCGTCGAACTCAATGGCAGCAATGGCGGTCAGCGGCGGCGGCCCAGACGCGAGCGCGTGGCGTACCGCGACCTTCGCGCTGATCGCGGTCATCCTGATCGGCGTTCTCGTGCTTCGGCGCGACCGCCGCCCGTGGACGATTGCTCTGATCGTCATCGCGGGACTGGTGGTCCTTGGTATGGCGTTCGCGCAATCGCAGAACGGCTCAAGCACCACGGACATGGCATCGATGCAAGGAGCTCGCGGCTCCGCGCCGATCCCGGTCACGCTCGCTACGGTTGGGCGCGAGCGCAGCGGAATCACGATCTCAGCTCCGGCGAACCTCCAGCCCTATCTGGTCCAAAACATCGTTGCACGCGCCCCCGGTGTTCTGTCGAACTTTCATGCGTACACCGGAGATCGCTTAACGGCTGGTGAGATCGTCGCACGTTTAAGCGAACCGGAGTTGCAGAGTAACGCGCAGGCGGCGCAAGCGGCTGCACGGGCGGCACAGGATCAGCGCACCTTCGCGCAAGAGAACGCCTCCTCTATGCGCGCGGACGTCTCCGCGGCACGCGAAAAACTGCGCTATTGGAACGCCGAGATCAGGCGCGAACGGTCGCTCCTGCGTGCGGGCGCGGTTTCGGTTCAAGCCTACCAGGACGAACGTGCCCAAGCAGTTGCGGCGCATTCAGCCTACACATCGGCGCTCGCTAAGGTAGCGGCCGCGAACGCATCGGTCAGCGCGGCGCAAGCGCAGGTCGACCAGGCTTCGGCACGCGCGCAATCCCAAAACATTTTGGCCGGTTACACCGATGTCGTCGCGCCTAACAACTCGATTGTGATGAAACGCCTGGTCGATCCGGGTGTCTATGTGGAGCCCGGTACTGCGGTCTTGCAGGTTGCGGTCATCGATCGGCTGCGCGTACAGGCGCAGGTGGCGCAGCAGAATCTCGCAGAGGTCACAATCGGCACCCCTATCGATGTCATCTTCAACGACGGGACGGTGCTGCACAGCCACATCTCCTCGGTCTCCCCGGTCGTCGGTTCGCGCACCCGTACCGCGATCGCTGAAGCGATCGTGCCGAATCCCGGCGACCGGTATCAACCGGGCAGCTTCGCGCACGCCATACTCCATACGGCGGGCCCCGTGCACCGCAACGCCTTCTCGGTCCCATCCGGCTCGCTCGTCGGCGGAGCAAGTACCTCCGTCTGGACCGATGTGCGCGGCATGGCCCACCGCGTACCGGTGACGGTTATCTCCAACGACGGTACGACCGCGCAAGTCACCGGCAATCTACGCGCGGGTGATCGCATCGTCGTTACCGGAGCATCGAACTTAGAAGAAGGTCAACCCATCGCTCAGAGTACGCCGTGATCGAGCAGATGCGGGAAGCGGAAGGCAGCGTCGCTGCGTGGGCGCTGCGCAACCCCTATGCGATCTTCGCCGCATTTTTAGCGATCGTCGTCGGCGCAATCGCAGCAGTGCTCTTCTTGCTCCCCTCGCGCATGATGCCGTACGTGCAGAGCCCGCTGATCTCGGTTATCACGATGACGCCGGGCTATACACCGCAAGAAGTCGAAACGTATTTCACCAAGCCGATCGAAGAACGCATGACCGATCTGCGAGGTGTGCGATATATCCGTTCGTACTCGCAACAGGGCATCTCAACGGTCACGCTGCAGTTCCATTACGGCGCGAACATGCAGCAAGCGCTCGTGAACGTCCAGCAGCTCGCAAAGCAAGCCGAGGGCGAGCTCCCGTATGACCGCGCGAACCTCAAACCCAGCTACGTCGTGCCCGTCGATCCGCTCAATCCGCCGGTGCTCCAACTCGCGGTGACCGGCGCCGGCTGGGACCCGGTGGCGTTGCGGCAGTTCGTAGCGAACAACGTCGTCGCCGATCTCAAAGGCGTGCCGGGCATCCAGGTCGCCTTCCCCTTCGGCGGATTGCAGCGACAGATTCGCGTTAACGTTAACCGCAATGCACTTGCGGCGGACCACCTCTCGATTCTCGCCGTCGGCGATGCAATCGACGCTCAAAATGTGAGTCGCTCCGCCGGAACGATCACCGGTGGGGCTTATGAAACGCCGGTGCGAGGCGACCAACTCGCGACCTCCGCGCAGAGCGTGCTCGATTATCCGATCACCACGGCGGACGGGCGAACGATCTATATCCGCGATGTCGCGACCGTGAGCGATGGCCCAGCCGAGGTGCGCGCCGCATACCGGTTTAACGGCAAGAGCGCGGTCGAACTCTCCATCGTCCAGGACCCCAACGCGAGTTCACCTCGGGTCATCGCTGCGGTCATGCAGCGCATCAAGAAGATTGAAGCCGATCATCCGGGGCTGCATTTCGCGCGCGCCTACGACAACTCGCGCTTCGTTTACGATTTGACGCGCAATATGCTCGAAGAGTTGATCGTCAGCGTACTCTTGGCCGGTATCGTGCTGCTCGTCTTCTTGGAAGATGTGAGCGCGACGTTGATCGTACTGACGACGATCCCGACATGTCTCTCGCTTGCGGTCGCGCTCTTCGTGCCGATGGACTTATCGATTAACAGCTCCACGCTCATCGGTCTCTTACTGGCCATCGGAAGACTCGTGGACGATTCCATCGTCGTCATTCACTCGGTCCACCGAAAACTTGACGAAGGCGCATCCCCCGTTCGTGCCGCGATCGACGGCACGATGGAGGTGATCGTGCCGATTGCCGCGGCCACCGGCGTGATGGCGTTTGCGGTCGTTCCGCTGCTCATGAGCGGCGGCATCACGCAAATCATGTTTGTCGGTCTCGTCTGGCCGATTGTCTTCGCGCTGCTCGCCTCACTGCTCGTCTCGGTAACGCTCACCCCATTGCTGGCGGCATACTTGTTCCAGCAGAAAGAACTGCGCTCGCCGTTTCGCACGCGACTGGATGGGGCGGTAGCGCGGGTATTGCGCCCGGCGCGCGTCGGTTTGAGGAAAGTCGATGCAGCATATCGGCGTGGGCTTGCATGGAGCTTGGATAATCGTGGAATGGTCCTAGCCGGAGCGGCGCTCCTCACCTACGTGGGCATTTCGCTGCTGCCGTTCATCGGTCAGGAGATGATGCCGCTCGCGGATACCGGTCAAGCCTACGGGTTCTTGGAGATGGACCCCGGCACGTCGTTCGCCGCCACGAATCTGGCAAGCCGGCGTTTCGAAAGGCTGCTCTTGAAGAACCGGGACGTCGAGCGAGTCTCGGCATCGATCGGTGAGGACAACGGTGGAAACTACTTTATGGGTGGCCCGATGAACGAGGTGAACGACGCCTCGTACACGATTACGTTCAATACCAAGGGGCAGCGACGGCGCTCGATCTGGCAGATCATGGATGCCCTCTATGCACGAGCGATGACCACGATTCCAGGCATCCGCCGCTTAGAGCTAAATGCGATGGGCGCAGACGTGATGGCGAGCAACAGCGCACCGGTCTCGATGCTGCTCTACGGTCCGAATCGCAAGGAACTCTACCATCTGGCAGACGTGGTCGCGAACCAGGCAAAACAGATTCCGGGTCTCTACGAAGTCTCCACGAGTTCGTCGTACACGCAGCCGCAGCAGAACCTTATCGTCGACCGGACGCGTGCATCGGAGCTCGGACTCACCCCGGCCGACGTGCAACAGCAGGCGTATTACGCGCTCCACGGCGGCCTGACGACAGGGTATTTCAATCTGCCGAATGTGCGTCACGATACGATCCTCGTGCGCTATGCGAAAGAGCAGCGCAATCGCACGAACGACATATCCGCAGTGCAGGTCGTCGGCAAAGACGGCCAGGTTGTGCCGCTGAGTGCAATCGCGCATGTCGAACGCAGCGTCGGCCCGTCGCTCATCGAGCAGGACGGGTTGCGAAACAGCGTTTCGGTGCTCGGCTATTATCAGCGCGGTGGTCCCGGTGAGATGGCACTGGATATGAGCATCCTGACACGCGGCATGGCAGCCGTAGCGTTTCCGCAAGGGTACGGAATGAAGTCGCGCGGTGACATGACCGAAATGACGGTGAGCTTCAAGCGCTTGCTCGGCGCTATGGAAGTCGCCATCCTCTTCATCTTTCTGCTGCTCGTCGCGCAGTTCCGTTCGGTCATTCAACCCCTGGTTATGCTTTTCGCCATTCCACTGCAGTTACTCGGAATGTTTACCGCGCTGCTGTTGGCGCATCAGAGCTTCTCCACGGTTTCGATTCTCGGCATCGTGGTGGCCAACGGGATGGCGGTGAGCAACGCTATTCTCTTGCTCGATCTCATCATTCGCAAACGGAAGGAAGGCATGGCCCGACGCGACGCGATTCTCTATGCCGGGCCGGTACGTTTACGGCCGATCCTCATGACGACGATCGTCAGCCTTATCGTGCTTGTGCCCGTCGCGTACTTCCCGAAGACCGGCATCGACGCCTACTCATCACTCGCCAGCGTGATCATCGGCGGTCTCTCGATCTCGACCGTGCTCACGCTCATCGTCGTACCGGTGCTGCACGACCTATTCGACGATCTCCCGGAATGGTGGAGGCACACGGTGTTACGCCGCCCCCGCGGTGGGGATTCAACTTTGGAATCTGCAGATGCATAGCAGGGTTAGAACGGCGCTCGCCTTCTTGGTGGCAGACGCACTCGTATCAACGGTGCCCGGTTTGGCCGGACCGCTGCGCTGGAACGGTCCGCTCACGCAGGCACAAGTTGTTGCGCGAGCGCGAGAGTCATTCGTTGCGCGGTTGGCGGCATTGAAGGCCGAGGTTGCCGCTGCGCGCGCACGTTCCATGCGCGCTCAAGCCTTGCCGCAAGTCTCCTTCAGCGAAACCACGATGACCTCGACGCTCATGCAACTCGGTATGCCGGCGGCGCGCCAGACATATGGATCGCTGAATGCGAGCGTTCCGCTCTTCGCACCGCAGGCGTGGGCCGCAGCTCGCGCTGCCGGCTCGCAAGCCTGGGCGGCCCGCGCAACCACAGCGATGGTTATAAATCAAGCCGTAAGCGATGCCGTGCAGGTTTACAATGCGGCGGCGCTCGCCCGCGCCGTTGTACAGCAGCGCGCGATCGATGTCCGGGATCAGCGCTCACACCTTGCGTTCACCGAGGAACGGGTGCGCGCAGGTGCGGCACCGCGTTATCTGATCGCGCGCGACGAGGCGGCGCTCGCGCAGGCGCAACAATCTGAAGAAGACGCGCGCGCCGGCGCGGTGCGCGCCGCGCATGCACTCGAAGTGCTGCTTGACTTCGACACCGCGTCCAACCCGGTTATCACGCTCCTCCCCCCCTCGTTGACGTTTGTTCCGAACGTCGCAGAGCTCGAACGACGAGCATACGCACAGCGCCCCGATGTCGTTGCCGCCGAGCGGTCGTTGCTGGCGGCTCGGCAGCGCATCACGAGCGCTCGCGACGGATATCTCCCGACCATCTCCGCCACCGCACAGACCTATAACGGCACGTCGAATCCACCGTTAGGAAGCGCGGGGTCGCAAGTCGGTATCTCGGCATCACTTCCTCTGTTCGATGGTGGATCGCGGTCGGCCGACGTACGGCGAGCGCAGCTTGATTACGATCGCACGCGAATCGAATTGAGCCGAACAAGACTTCAAGCGCAAGCGGATGTCCTCGATGCGGTTCGCGATGTGCAGGCCGCGCAGCGCAATGTTGCAACGGCAAACTCCGAACTACGCAATGCCACGGTAGACGTACGCATCACCGAGCTGCGCGCGCGCGCCGGCAAGGGTATCGAATTGGACGTCTTAGACGCGCTCGCGACGTTGGCAAACGCACGCGAAAACGTTCTCCGCGCGACCGCCCGCTACGACGACTCGCTCGCGGCACTCCATCGTTCCGTCGGTGACTATGCACCAACATCGTACTAAGCCCGCATTCACCGGATGACACCGCGAAATCGATGCGCCGTTGTAACGAATTTGCTATAATGAGCAAGTGATTTGCGCTGATGATGTGACACCAAAAGTGACGACCCCGACAGGTGAAGTGCAGCCCGTAGTGAATTTGCATCGGACGGATCCGGGAAAGGCAAGGTTCAGTTCATTGAATAGTGGAGTAATTCGAAATCTAACGGCCTGTCTTGTGCTTTTGGTTGGTGCTACGGTAGCAAATGGACTGAAGTATCAGGTTGACTTGCAGAATTTCACATTTATAACCGACCACCCCGGCCGTCCTCAAATGCGAAGTGCTACTGTCGTCAACTCAAAAGCTAGGGCGAAAGAATTCTTTCGATACGAAGGATACATCAAGAACGCCGCGATCCGGGCAAGTCACGAACGAGCACAATACGAGCTTCGACTCCTACTTGTGCGCGAACTAGTGGTGGTAACAGTCTGCGTAACAATGCTGCTGCTGGTGCCACGGACCTCAACGAAAATGGAATAAGCCACCGCCCCGGCGGCCACTTCAAATTGTACCGGGCGCGGCCACCTCAAAATGTACCAGCCCGAGCATTGTTATTATTGTCGTAGGTTTGGCTACGCGGACGCCTTCGCCTTCCGGGTTCGTGCGGCGAGGCTGTGTTCGTGGAGGCGGTAGCTCTTACCGCGAATCTCGACGAGGTGGGCGTGGTGCATGAGGCGATCGAGGAAGGCCGCAACGGCGGGCGTGTCCCCGAACATGGTAGGCCCGTCCTCGATCGGCCGGTTGGAGGTGAGGATGGTTGACGCGCGCTCGTACCGACGCATGACGATCTCAAGCAGATCTTCAGCGGCGCTGGCCGGCAGCTTGCGCATGCCCAGATCATCGATTTATGTTGAGCTCAGCATAAATCGATCAGCATCAGCGAGAATCGACCGATCGCCTGCAGCTTACGCGTCAGCGTTCCATCGCGTTTCGCATCGAGCAGATTCGTCAGTAATCCGGCGGCGGTTGTGAAGAGCGTGCGATAGCCGAGTGTGCATGCCGCTAAGCCAATGGCAATGAGGCAATGCGTTTCCCCCGTGCCGGGCGATCCGTACAAAACAAGATTACGCCGCTCGCGAATGAATGCACCATCGGCAAGTTCGAGTATCTTCATCTTCGGAACGTTCGGCTGCAGCGTGAAGTCGAAGGTGTCCAACGTCTTGAGCGTCGGCAGATGCGTTCTAAGACTGCCGTTGCATTGCATAAGCCGGTGAGCCCTCGGCGCGCACCGTCGGCGCCGATCGAAGCGGGGGAGGTCGCCGGGTACCTGGAACCTCGTCTGCGTGCTGCTCTTGGGGATCGAAACCTCCTGCGACGACACCGCCACGGCGATCGTGCGCGATGGCCGCAGCGTACTCGCCGACATCTCCACCAATCAAGACGCCTTTCACGAACGCTATGGCGGCATCGTTCCGGAGATCGCCGGTCGCCGACATCTGGCGCTCCTCTCGGCGACAATCGAACAGGCCCTCGAACGCGCCGGCCTCGCGCTTGGCGACCTCGACGGCATCGCGGTCACCTACGGCCCCGGGCTCATCGGCAGCCTGGTGGTCGGCGTGGCTGCCGCAAAGGCGCTCGCGTTTGCGGCCAATCTTCCGCTCTACGCCATCAACCATCTCCACGGCCATATCTTCGCCGCCTTTCTCGATCGCGACGATCCGGTGCCCTATCCGTTCCTCGCGTTGCTCGTCTCGGGCGGCCACTCGCAACTGGTAGAAGTCGAAGACGCCGCTGCGATGCGCGTCATCGGCCGCACGCGTGACGATGCCGCCGGTGAAGCCTACGACAAGACTGCGCGTCTGCTCGGCCTCGGCTTTCCCGGCGGACCGCAGCTCGACCGGCTCGCCGCACGGGGCAACCCGACCGCCTATGCCTTCCCACGCCATCGCCCCGATCCCGGATCGTTGGATATGTCGTTCTCCGGCTTGAAGACCGCGGTGCGCTACTTCTTGGAGAGCGCGCCGGGCAAAGATGCACGCCCGGAGGATGTGGCCGCATCGTTCCAAGCGGCGGTCATCGACGTACTCGTGCAGCGCATCGACACGGCGTTCGCGCGGCGACGCTACGCGGCGCTCGTCCTCTCAGGCGGCGTGGCGGCCAACAGCGCGCTGCAGGCGCGCATGGCGGCCTGGAGCGAGCGAACGGCAGTCGCCGTGTGGATGCCGCCGCCGCGCTACTGTACCGACAATGCGGCGATGATCGCGGCGGCCGCGGCGCACCAAGGCCAAGCGACGCGCGTCGATCCCCTCACGCTGGGTGCAGACCCAAACCTGCCGTTCGAACGCCTGGCAAACGAGCTCGTCGAACGCAATCGATAACCGGAGGGAGCTTCGGGCTAGCGCTCGTCCAGCCAACGCCGCACTGCGGTTTCGACGACGCGATGCTCCACCGGTCGCAATGCCTGCATGGCCATGGCCTCATCGGCACCCTCGGGTAAGGCCAGCGGCTCACGCGCCATCACGGCGCCGCGATCCATCTCCGCCTGCAGACGATGCACGGTCGCTCCGATCCAGCGCGAGCCGGCCGCCAGCGCATCGGCAACGGCGTGCGCACCGCGGAACGCTCTTTGTTGCCTACCATCTGGGAACACGACGCAATCGTGCGCAGGGTCGAGCGGCAAGAAGGCCGGATGGAGGTTCAACGTCTGCGGGAAGCTGCTCACGAAGGCAGCGTCGAGCAGGTGCATCCACCCGAGCAGCAAGATCAGCTCGGGTTCGCCGGCGCGCACCATCGCCAGCAACTGCGCATCGTAGGCGCTACGCGACTGTTCGGCACGCCGCCACGGCAGTACGCGAACATCCGCAACCCCGGCGTGTCGCGCGCGTTCGACGGCATAGGCACGCTCGTTGTTCGAGATCACACTGCCGATCTGGAGCGCCAACCTGCCGTCCTGCACGCGATCGAGTACGGCCTGCAGGTTACTGCCGTCACCGGAGACCAGGATGCTCGCGCGCACCGGCGTGACGCGCTGCCCGGCGTGCGCGACGGTCTCGACCACTCGCGCACCGGCGTGTCGTTCATACCAGCCGACCGAAGACGAACCGACGCAAGGAATCAACGCGTACCGATAGCCTTGTTGGGCGAGAGCCCCGAGCGCGAGCGTGAGCAGCGCTGCACCCACACCACGGTGACGCCATGCCTGTTCCACACCGACGAAGTCGAGGAGACCGGCATCGGGTTGACGGGCTCTATCCGGCAACCGGCAAGAGCGACGATGTTGCGCGTCGATCGTCGCCACGCCGACCGGCATTTGGCCGTTCTCGACGACCATGCAGCGCGCGGCAAACGCGTCGCTGCTCCAGCTTCCCCTGAAGGTTGCGTCGATCCAGGCTAGGACGGCCTGATCGTCGTCACCGATGACGACGCGATGGCGCAACCCGAGCGCCTCGATGCTGCGCAATGACCGTGCCGACGCCTGCGCGGTGAACCGCTCGCCGGCCAGATCGACGATGAGATGGACGCGATCGCTCACGCTTGGCGCGCGGGATGCACCACGACCTGCGGCTGCTCGCCCTCACGCGCTTCGATCCAGCCGGCCACAAACGCCCCGGGCACGGCCGCGAGCGCAGCGGGCGCATCGGCGCAGGGCACGACGAGCGTATAGCCCACGCCCATGTTCAACGTGCGGTACCGCTCTTCAACCGAAAGCTTCCCGCGATCCACCAACTCTTGGTGAATCGGCGGCACGCTCCAGCGCGCTTGTTCGAAGATCGCTTTCACGCCGCTTGGCAAGGTACGACCGACGTTCTCGAGGAGTCCGCCTCCGGTGATATGCGCCATCGCCTTCACGCGCGCGACGCGCTGGATCGCTCGCACCCGCGTAAAGTACGATGGGTGTTCGGCCAGCAGCGCATCGGCGTAGGTAGCACCGGCGAAGGATGCGTTCCACTCATCGTGGGAGATGAGCGCGCGCGCAAGCGAGTAACCGTTGGTATGCAGCCCGACCGCGGGCAACCCGATGATCGCGTCGGTTGGTGCAACATCGGTGTGCTTCGGCACACGGTCCAGGTCGACGATGCCGACGATCGTACCGGCGAGATCGAAGTGTTCGGGCGCATAGACTCCGGGCATCTCGGCGGTCTCACCGCCGAGCAGCGCGCAGTTGTGCGCCCGAGCGGCCCGCGCGCACCCTTCCACAAGCGCCGCGGCAACGCCGGGGTCGAGTTTGCCGACGGCGAGATAGTCGAGAAAGAAGAGCGGGTCGGCCCCCACCACCAGGATGTCGTTGACGCAATGGTTGACCAGGTCCCAGCCGACACCGTCGTAACGGTGCAGCTCGGCGGCGATCAGAATCTTCGTTCCGACGCCGTCGGTCGAGGCCACCAGCGCCCGGTCGTCGCTGCCGGGCAGCCGGAAGAGGCCGCCGAAGCCCCCGATCGCATCGAGCTGATCGGGGTGACGCCAGGAGCCAAGCACGCTCCGGTAAGCGGCGACCGCCGCGTTGCCTGCCGCAATGTCCACGCCCGAGCGCGCATAGGCGTCGAGAGGTCCCGGCGCGTTCTCCGGGCGAAAAGGGGGAGAGTTATCGGGGCTCACCGCCCCCTCATTCACCCTAGTGAAAGGTTGACCATGCAAGTCCGTATCGCTGCCGATGCGCCGCTTGAGGTGCGCGCCGGGGCCCTCGTGGTTCCGGTCTTCTCCGACGGGAAGCTCGAAGGAGTCGCTGCGGCGCTCGATGCCGCCCTGGGCGGCGTCCTCACCGATGTGCTCGCCTCCAAGGAAATCTCCGGCAAGCTCGCCGAGATGAGCCTCATCCATGCCAAGGAGCATCCCTTCCGGCGGGTGCTGCTCGTTGGGCTGGGGGATCGTGCGGCCTTCGAGCCGCTCGTGATGGCGCGCTACGCCGGCGCGGCGGTGCGCTCCCTAGGGCATCGCAACGTCGGGGAGATTGCCGTTGCGCTGCCCCTCGAAGCGCGTGCGCACGCCGCTGCCTGTGCATCGTTTGCCGCGGAGGGAGCGATCACGGCGCACCTGGATACGACGATCTACCAAGAGAAACCGGAGAAGCCGAATGTCGCAACCGTGGTGACGCTGCTCGCCGAGGGATTCGACGCGGAGGCGCTCACGCGGGGCGTAGAGCGCGGCATCGCGATCGGCGAAGCCGTCAACCTCGCGCGACGCCTGGCACTCACGCCGGGCAACGACATGACGCCGGCGCACATGGCGCAGCAGGCGCAAGCGGTGGGCAAAGCCACCGGCATCAGCGTTGAGATTCACGACGCCGCGTGGGCGAAGAGCCAAGGCATGGGGTCGTTTCTCTCCGTTGCTCAAGGCAGCGCGCAGCCGCCGGCCTTCATCGTCATGACCTATCGCGGCGATCCGTCGAGCAAAGAGCTGCTGGCGCTGGTGGGCAAAGGCATCACCTTCGACACCGGCGGCATCTCGCTCAAACCACCCGAGCGCATGGAAGAGATGAAGTACGATATGTGCGGCGGTGCGGGCGTCATCGCCGCCATGCAAGCGATCGGGACGCTCAAACCCAAGCTCAATGTCGTCGGCATCGTCCCGGCCACCGAGAATATGCCCGGTGAGGCGGCCACCAAACCCGGCGACATCGTTCGGGCCAGCAACGGAATGACGATCGAAGTGATTAACACCGATGCCGAAGGGCGTCTGGTCTTGGCCGACGCGCTCTGCTATGCCAACAAACTCGGCGCAACCAAGATCGTCGATGCCGCCACGCTGACCGGCGCTTGCGTGATCGCGCTCGGTCACGCCGCCGGCGCCGCGGTCTCCAACGACGACGCCTTCATCACGCAGTTCCTAGGGATCGCAAAACCTACCGGCGAGCGCTACTGGCAGATGCCGCTCTACGACGACTACACCAAACAGATGAAGAGCGACATCGCCGATCTGAAGAACACCGGCGGACGACCGGCCGGGACTCTCACGGCAGCCGCGTTCCTCAAGGCCTTCGTGGACAAAACGCCGTGGGTACATCTGGACATCGCCGGCACCGCCTACGTCGACAACGAGACGGCATGGCAGGCGAAGGGCCCCACCGGGACCCCCGTTCGCGCCTTCGTCGCGCTGGTGGAGACGCTCGCCGGAACACCGATGATCCACGCCAACGGTGCCGCGACCGCACGCGCGAGCGTGTAGTGCCCTCCGCCGATCAGCCCACGCAGATGCGTCCGTATGAACCGGCGCACGGGATCGCCGTGCGCCGGGTTACGGCAGGCGCAATCAAGCGCCGCAAGGGCAAGACGCCATTCCCGCTGATCACGGCCTACGACGCGCCCTTTGCCGCCTACGCCGAGGAGGCCGGCATCGACGTCATCTTGGTCGGCGATAGTCTGGGGAACGTCGTCCTTGGTTACGACGAGACGACGCCCGTGACGATGGAGCAGATGCTCCACCACAGCCGAGCGGTCGTGCGCGGTACGACCCGCGCGCACGTCATCGCCGATATGCCCTTCGGCTCGTACCAGGTCAGCGACGAAGAGGCGCTGCGTAACGCCATCCGCTTTATCAAAGAGGCCGGCGCAACGTCGGTGAAGCTCGAAGGCGGCGTGCACGAAGCGGCGCGCATCGCGGCGATCACCGCAGCCGGCATTCCGGTGGTGGGGCATATCGGCGTGATGCCGCAGACGGCGGGCTTGGGGCCCGGCTATAAGCTGCGTTCCAATCGCGCCCACCTCTTCACCGATGCCCGGGCCGTCGCCGAAGCGGGAGCCTACGCGATCGTGCTTGAGGTCGTCGACGCAACGATCGCGGCAGAGATCACGCAAGAGCTGACGATCCCGACGATCGGCATCGGCGCGGGCGCAGCCTGCGACGCACAGGTGCTGGTCCTGCACGACCTGCTCGGCCTTTATCCGCACAGCCCACCCTTTGCCCGACGTTATGCGGAGTTAGGTCGTGCTGCGACCGATGCTCTACGAACCTACGCCGACGACGTCCGCTCCGGTCGATTCCCGCAGCCGAGTTAAGCCGCGCCGTGTCGCTTTCACCATCGATACGGATCACTGTCGTCGCCATTTGCTTCGCCGTCCTGCAACTCTCGCATGCGGGCGAGCAACCTGCCCGGGCCGCTGGAGCCATAGCTCCCCCATCTGCTGAAGCCTACTACTCGAGCGCGATCGCCGCGATGCAACAGCTCCCTGAGCCTACGAACGCCCGCTTCACGCTCTCCCTCTTCGGAAGCGGACTCGATGCCGACGTGATCAAGGACGCGAAAGGACGGGCGCAGATCGCTATCTCCTCCGGAAGCGGTACAGCGAGCAAGGCCTATCCGGTGTTCTTCGATGCGCGTACTCGGACGGCCACGGTAACGCTTACAAGCGGCGATGCCCCGTCGGATTCAGCCTTGTTCGACCCGACGTGGCTTGGTTCACATGCTTGGCTCGAGCGCGGCATGGCTAACAGCGCCCGGGTGGCAGCGCGCATGGCTTCTCCCGAACCGGACGCGGCTTCTCCCGGACCCGTTCAGAAAAATCCAAAGACTATCGCCGTCGTGTACAGCATAGGAAACGCCTATTACACCGTCGCTGACGCCGGCCCCCGGCGGTGCGCCGATGGGGCAATGGGGCACGCTCTGCGCCTAAGCGCGCGGCGCGATCCTGCCGCGCATCCTCTCACCGGCGTTGTCATCGATCCAACGTCGATGCGTTTCTGTGCCATGTCCTTCGCGCTACGCGGCGCGTCCGGATCCATCGGATACACGGGCAGTGTGCGGCTGAACTACGGCAACGCTGGTGGATATTGGATGGTTCGTAACGGAGTCATTGACATCGAAGCGCGTTTTCTTGGATTCGGGCTGAAACACTATGTGGTTCATTTTTCGTACGACAACCCGACATTCCACTGATATGGACTCGCTACAGTTAAATTGGGAATCACCCGGCGAGCGAGCTTGCCTCTTGCACCGTCGCTAAAGCCGCTATGCGCTGCGGTACGCCTCAAGCACGTCGCGCCGCGTCACGATACCGACCAATCGATCTCCGTGCGCGTCCACGACCGCCAACAGCGGAACGGTCGCATCGGCCATCAGCGTGGCGGCGCGTTCCAATGTGTCGTCGTTACGCAAACGATCGTTCATCGGCGTCACGATGCTACTGACGGGCTCATCGGCTCGCCCATCGAGCAGCGCCTGCGCCAAATCCGCGGAGGTCACGATTCCGATGAAGTGCTCGCCACTGACGACAGGGACTGCCAGTTCGCCAAAGATCGCATCGTGCCGAACGACCTCGGCGATCGAATCGTTGATATCGGCCACCACCGGTGGCTTTCGCTCGACGCTCGCGACATAGATACCACCGAAGAATCGTGGGCGACGCACCCGCTGCCAATCGATGCCGCGACGGATGAGCTTCATCTCATAGACGGTGGAGTTGAGCAGCCGTTTGCCGATGAGCGTCGCAATCACGACGGCGATCATCAGCGGCAAGATGATGGTATAGTCGTTCGACATCTCGAAAATGATGGTGATCGCCGTGATCGGCGCTTCAGCCGCTGCGGCAAAGACTGCTGCCATACCGACCAGTCCATACGCTGCTGCATGAGCGGTCCACGATGGGAAGAGCGCGTGCACGAAACGACCGAAGCCGTCACCCAGGAACGCACCGGTAAAGAGCGACGGAGCGAAAACGCCGCCACTGCCGCCGCCACCGAGCGTAAAGGACGTTGCAATCGGTTTGAGCGCAGCGAGGATGAAGCCGTGCGGCGCAGGCACATGTTGGTAGAAAACCTGCTGAATGCTCACGTAACCAACGCCCATAATCTGCGGAAACCAGATGGCGATGACACCAACGACCGCAAAGCCAAGAATGCCCTTCACGTACGCCGGCCACGTCTTCAGGTCGAAACGATCTTCAACCAGGTAGAGGAAGCGCACGAATCCCCACGCCCACACGGCAGCCAAAACCCCGAGAATCGCATAGAGCACCAGCTCATAGGGGGAGACCAGGTGGAAACCGGACGCGTTAAACGATGGGTGATTACCTAAGTAGGCTCGGCCGATCACGGCGGCCATCACCGATGAAACGACGATCGCTGCAAACGATCGCGGCGCAAACTCCCCGAGGATGATCTCGGAAGCAAAAAAAACGCCCCCGATGGGCGCATTAAAGGTTGCCGAGATGCCGGCGGCTGCACCGCAAGCCACCAACGTTCGTACGATTGGCGCCGGTGCTTTGAAGATTTGCCCAATCACCGAGCCGATGGTCGAGCCGATCTGAACAATCGGGCCCTCGCGACCGCAACTGCCGCCGAATCCGATAGTCGTCGCAGAAGCGAGTGCCTTGATCGCGATCACTCGCGGACGCATTTTGCCGCCCCGCAGTGCAACCGCTTCCATCACTTCCGGAACGCCGTGCCCCTTGGCCTCCGGCGCAAAGCGTGCAGCGATGAAGGCTGCGATTGCACCGCCGATAGCCAATTGCACCACCAAGCCGAATGCTCCCAAATGCGCGCGCAAAAATGTTCCTACGCCGACGAAGGCCACCCAGGTTTCTACTCGGATCAACGCTCGAAAAAGGACCGCACCGTAGCCGCCGCCGACCCCGACCGCGATCGCGGAGATCATTACGAATGCTGATTGCGACATCGTGATGCGCCCGAGACGCACAGCGTATCGGCCGTCTTTGAGGAAGAACTCGATCATTGCGCGAGGACGCGCGTGCGGTGGGTTGACGGAACGTTGGGATAGGTGCCGATCAGGCAGCCTAGGCACATCTCTTCGCGCTTACGCCCGGTAGCGGCGATCAGTTCATCGAGGCCAAGATAGCCTAACGAATCAGCCCCCGTGCGAGCGCGAATCTCTTCGACGGTGTAGTTGGCGGCGATCAGTTCATCGTAGGTGGCCATATCGACGCCGAGATAGCACGGGTGTTTGATCGGCGGCGAGGTGATGCGAAGATGCACCTCTTTGGCGCCGGCATCGCGCAGGAGCGAGACGATCCTCGGAGTCGTCGTGCCGCGAACGATGGAGTCGTCGACGACAACCACGCGCTGATCGCGCAAATTCTCAAGAACCGGGTTAAACTTCAGATGCACGCCGAGATTGCGCATCGATTGATCGGGACTAATGAAGGTGCGCCCGATGTAACGATTCTTGATAAGACCCTCAACATACGGCAAGCCGCTTTCGGTTGCGTAGCCTATCCCACCCGGCACCGCCGAATCCGGAACGGCCATGACAACGTCGGCATCCACCGGGTGCTCGCGCGCAAGCGCCCGGCCCATCTCATAACGTGCCATATAGATGCTCCGGCCGGCAAGCTTGGAATCGGGGCGAGCGAAGTAGATGTATTCAAACATGCAGAGCGCCGGAAACGCGTCCGGAACATCCACCGTCACCGACTCGATTCCGTGCGCGCCGATGCGCAGAATCTCGCCGGCCTCGATCTCACGCACGTAGGTTGCGCCGATGGTCCCGAGCGCACACGATTCGGAGGCAACGGCCCAGCCGTTCTCCGGCAGCGAGCCTAAGCAGAGCGGGCGCACGCCCCATGGATCGCGAAAGGCGTAGAGTTCCGTTTCGGTGGAGAGGACGACCGAGTACGCGCCGCGCGCGCGCGCGATGACCGCGCGGATGCGTTCGACCATCGACCCTGACGCCTCGACCAACGCTTTGGCAAGCACCTCGGAGTCGGAGCCGGCCTGCAGGATGGTGCTGGGCGAGAGAGCCTCCCGCAGTTCGTCGGTGTTGGTAAGATTGCCGTTATGCGCAAAGGCAAAGTCCCCGAGCTCGCTGCGCTCGAGCAACGGTTGCGCGTTGACGACGATCGAGGAGCCGCTGGTCGAGTAGCGCGTGTGGCCGACCGCGAGAAACCCCGCCAACATGGCGAGAATCTCCTCGTTGAAGATCGCGCCAAGCAACCCCATCTCTTTGTGCGAGCGAATCGTTCCGCCGTCTGAGGCCGCGATGCCGGCCGACTCCTGGCCGCGGTGTTGCAACGCATAGAGCGCAAAGTACGTTAACCGAGCCGCATCACGACCCGGGGCGTAGACTCCAGCGATGCCGCACATAGCGACCGGCTAATCGCGCGACGAGCGCGCGCCGAAGATCTCCAAGAGTGCGAGGAAGATGTTGATCGCGTCAAGATAGATGGAAACGGAGAGTTGCACCGGGCTCAAGCCATCGCCGCCTGCGCGGATCCGAGCAAAATCGATCAGCACGAGAAACGTGAAGATCGCGAGCGTTATCCATGCGTAGGTCTGTGGATGGATGAAGTGGACGAACATCGACACGATGCCGACGAGTACCAAGCCGAGCAACGCCAGATACACATAGCCGGCGAAGCGACGCAGATCCAAGCCCGTCGCATAGACGATCGCGGCCAGGGCAAACATCCCCAAGCCCGTCGTAATCGCCGCGTTGTAGACCACATCCGGTCCGATCGTGCGCACGTAGGAGCCGATCACCGGAGCGATGCCGACACCTTCAAGAAACGTAAAGGCGTAGAAGAGCAAGAGCGCAAGCGGCTCGTTGGCGCGAGCGGCGTTGATGGCAAAGAGCAGCCCGAAGCCGACCAGCATCGCGATCAGGCCGACAAGCGAGCTAACGGAGTTCTGGAAAAAATAGGCAGCCAGCGCCGTCACGCAGAGGCCCAGTGCGGTAATCGACAGGACCTGCGCGAGAAGCGACTGCGTCCCAATCGTCGTGGCCGGCGATCCGCCCGGTTGCGGCTGAAAACGGTACGCCATTGAACTGCTCTCCTCTTCCAAGTATGAACCCTCGTTCAGGCTCCAAGTTACACCAGCGCGCTACTCCCCCCTGGCTTGCGCCGGTAAGCCAAGCGAGCGCGCCGTTACTGCCGGTCGCGTTGTGCGAAATCGCCGATGTCACGTCGATAGCTGAGTTCGCGGGTTCCCAACGTAGAGGCTACCCGCGCTACGGCCTCGTACGCCCGGGTTCGAGCATCGGCGATGTCCTCGCCAACCGCCGTCACCGTGAGCACCCGGCCTCCGCTTGCATCGACACGGCCGTCCACCAGCGTCGAGCCGCCCCAGAACACCTGGGTCCCGGAATCGAGCGGCAGCTCGGCGCGCAGCCCCTGCACCGGCACCGAACGCCGAGGATACTCGGTACCGGCCAGAACGACGCCGACGCAGCTCTTGCCGCAGACCGCAGCGAGGCTCACATCCATCGCGCCGTCGGCGACGGACTTCAGCAGCGCGGCAAAGTCACCGGTGACGAGCGGCATCAGGACCTGGGTCTCGGGATCGCCGAACCGAGCGTTAAACTCGATAACCTTAAGACCGTCGCCGGTCCACATCAAGCCGCAGTAAAGCACGCCGATGTAGGTTTCACCCTCGGCCAGCAGCCCGCGCAGGACCGGAGAGAGAATCCGCTCGCGGACCCGATCGAAGAGATCGGCAGGCAAGCCCTGCGGTGGAGCGTAGGCCCCCATGCCGCCGGTATTTGGCCCGGTATCGCCGTCCCCCGCGCGCTTATAGTCGCAGGCGGCCGCAAATGGAACGGTCGCCCGCCCATCGCAGAGTGCAAAGACACTCACTTCACGCCCCACCAGGAGTTCTTCGAGCAACACATCGGTGCCGCCGCCCGGCACGCTATGGGAGCGGTACCACGACTCCACTACGCCGCGCGCCGCCTCGACATCCGGCGCAACGACCACGCCTTTGCCTGCGGCTAAACCATCGGCTTTCACCACAACCCCGCCGCTTGACCAGGCATCGAGCTCCCGCTGCGCCGCTTCAAGCGAATGAACGATCCGTGCGCGCGCCGTGGGCACACCATGGCGCTCCATGAAGCGTTTCGCAAAAACTTTGCTCGACTCCAAACGCCCGCCGGAGCGGTTTGGCCCAAAGACGGCGAGGCCCGCATCGCGCAGCCGATCGCCGACGCCGGCGGCGATCGCCGACTCCGGCCCCAGGACGACCAGATCGATGCGCTGCTCCTGGCAGCGTTTCACCAGCGCCACGCCGTCGGTCGCGGCGATCGGCCAGTTCTGCCCGCGCGATGCGGTGCCGGCGTTGCCGGGAGCGGCAAAGACCGCTTCGCACGACGGCGACTGCGCGAGCCGCCACGAGAGCGCATCTTCGCGTGCGCCGGCTCCAACGATCAGGATTCGCATCTTACACACCTACCACAAGTGGAGTAGTTCATTCCCATTCGACCGTCGATGGGGGCTTCGAGGTGATGTCGTAGGCGACGCGATTGACGCCCGGGACTTCGTTGACGATCCGTGTGCTGATCGTTTCGAGCAGCTCGTGCGGCAAGCGTGCCCAGTCGGCGGTCATTCCGTCCTCGCTTGTAATCGCTCGCACCGCGACGAGGTTGCCGTAGGTGCGGCCATCGCCCATAACCCCGACGCTACGCACCGGCGTGAGCACCGCAAAGTACTGCCACGGCTTAGGGTCGAGGCGCGCGCGCTCGATCTCTTGCCGTACGATCGCATCGGCGGCCCGCACCACCTCGATGCGCTCCTGCGTGATGTCGCCGATGATCCGCACCGCAAGACCCGGGCCCGGGAAGGGCTGGCGCTCGACGATGTGGTCCGGCAGGCCGAGCACCCGCCCCAACACTCGCACTTCATCTTTGAAGAGCAGCCGTAGCGGCTCGATCAATGCAAACTCCATCTGCTCCGGCAGGCCACCGACATTATGGTGCGACTTGATCTTATGCCCGGCCTTGCTCTGCGGAGTCTTGGATTCGATCACGTCGGGGTAGAGCGTCCCTTGCACCAGGTAGCCGACGCCGGCGATCTTGGCGGCCTCTTCTTCAAAGACCGCGATGAACTCGTGGCCGATGACGATGCGCTTGCGTTCCGGATCATCGATGCCGGCGAGTTTGCTTAGAAAACGCGCTTGTGCGTCAACCACGACCAGATTGAGATGCAGTTGGTCGCGGAACGCCTCCACAACGCCTTGCGCCTCGCCCGCTCGCAGCAACCCGTGGTCCACAAAGATGCAGGTGAGTTGTTCGCCGATGGCGCGCGCCACCAGTGTCGCCGCGACGGCCGAATCGACCCCGCCCGAGAGCGCACAGATGACTCCTGCGCCGCCTACCTGCTCGCGAATCTGCGCGACGGCACGCTCGACGAACGACTCCATCTTCCACTGCGCCTGCAACCCGGCGATCTCACGCAGAAAGTTGCGCAAGATTTGCCGGCCAAACGTCGTGTGAGCCACCTCGGGATGAAACTGCACACCGAAGATCCGCCGCGCCGCATCGCCCATCGCCGCGACCTGACAGCGAGGCGTGGATGCCAACGTCGTGAAACCTGCGGGGAGCCGGATGACCGAATCACCGTGCGACATCCATACGCGAGAGTCATCCGGCACGCCGGCCAAGAACGGCGAAGCGCCGCCGACCAGCGCCAGCATCGCCGGACCGTACTCACGATGCTCGAGTTTGACGAGCTGCGCTCCAAGATGGCGCGCAACCAACTGCATGCCGTAACAGATGCCGAGGATCGGCAGGCCGCTCTGCAGGATCTGCGGATCGAGATCCGGTGACGACGGGTCAAGCGTACTCTCCGGACCACCGGAGAGAATGAGCGCCGACGGCGCCAACTCCACCAGCCGGCTCCACGGCGTGTCGTAGGGAAGAATCTCGCAGTAGACGCCAAGCTCTCGAACGCGTCTGGCGATAAGTTGGCTATACTGCGCTCCGAAATCGAGCACGATGACGGTTTCGAGACTCACGCTTCCTCCGGGCTTGCCCGTTTCGCAGCCAACCTGCTCCATTCATCCCGGCGCGGAGGCTCCTGCGCTCGCAGCGCGAAGCGCTCCGACCCATGTCGCATGTCGATCCGCGCCACGGCGCCAAACAACCCGAGATCTTCTCTGCCGACCGGGCCGAGCGCCTGGACGATCCCGCGCGCGAAGCCTGGTTGCCCACCGAGCGCCTCGTCGCGCTGCTCGACCTTCGCGCCGATGCGTATGCCTTGGACTTCGGAACGGGCACCGGTCGCTACGCGTTGGCGCTGGCGGCCGCACATCCGCGCACCCGGGTCTGCGCCTTCGACGTGCAACCCGAGATGATCGCCATCGTCGAGGAACGTGTAGCGCAGCGTGGCCTTGCCAACGTCGTGACGCAGACCGGCAACGCGGGCGAACTTCCTGCGCATGCCTACGATCGAGTCCTGGCGGTGAACGTGCTCCACGAGATCGGCGACGCCGATCTGGCGGAACTGCGCGCGCGCGCCGCACCCGGCGGCTGGGCACTGATCGTGGACTGGGACGGCACACGAGAGCGCCCTGTCGGCCCGCCACCCGACCACGTCCACACTCCGGAGGAAGCCGGGCAACGCCTGCGCCACGCCGGTTTTACACGCATCGACGCACTCGACGTGCCGCAGTTCCCCTACCACTTTGTCTTGCGCGCGTCAGGTTAAGACGGTCTGCAGCGTACCTGCGTCGCGAGCAAAGAGCAGCTCCATGGCGATGCGCTCGCCGACGGAGACGTCGCGCCCCCACCGATAGGCGGAGTACGGCGTGTAGCGCGTCCCGGGCGAGCCCGGAATGCGCAACGAGACATCGTAACAGACGAACTCCTTCGGAGGGCCGGCCAGAATCACGCATTGCAGTGCAAAGGGCCCGATGACGCCCGGCGGCAGTTGCGTGAGCGCCGCCGTCACGAAGCGCTCGCCCATGGCAAACGCCTCTTCCAGCATCGACTCGGTCAGCGTTGCAGCGATATGCCCGGCTTCTTCTAAGCGCATCGGGATGTCGTGGACGGCGGCGAGTGCCGACGGCGGCACGTTGCGAAAGCCTTCAAGGTTGGTCTGACGGCGCGTATCCGTTCCGAGCAGTTCGAGTTCGCCCAAAAACGGCGAGAAAAAGAAGTTCAGGTTAATCGATGGGCCCAGCAGGTACTCCTCGATGAGCGCGCCCGCTAAGCCCTCCTGTGTGAGCGTCCCCTCCGCCAGGAGGCGTTCGGAGATCTGCTGATACTGCGCAGGCGTCGAGCAGAGAAAGAAGGCTCGCTCGAAGCTCACCTTGGCATGCGGCGCCTTCACCATGACCAGCCGATCGATCTCCTGCGGCGAGGAGAACTGCCGCGGATGGCGGATGCGCGCGCTGCGTAAGAGGGAGTACTGATTGCCGGCCTCATCGCGCTCTTCCGCGCGCAACAGGTAGCGATTGCCGAAGAATGGGATGCGCATCCCGGATTCAATCTCATCGTAGGAGTAGCGCTGATGCAGATAGACTTCAAAGGAGCGGTTCGGGACGAAGACGGCATTGGCAGCCAGCAGCCGTTGCTGCACGTCGTCGTTGAGAATCTCCGGGAACGAGCCCAGCTCCAAGGTCTCGTCCACGCATCCGCGCGCAATGGGTTGCTCGCGCCGCGCGAAATGCCGAACGTAGGTCTGCTCGCGGCCGCGTGCCGTGACGATCAGGTTGCGTAACCCGGCAGCCCGAGCGCCGGCGGCGACGTCGAGCGCCGAGTGGCTACCGACCGAGCAGAGCGTCAGGCGATCGAGATCGTAGCGCGCCAAGACCGCAGCGACGTCGTAGTGTGCTCTAGACGCGGGCTTCACGTCGTTATCCCAAGCAACTGCTCGGCCTGCGGCGTATCCGGATACTCGATGGTCAGGATCGAGCGCATGCGCGCTCGCTCGCTACGGGCTTGATGCGTCGTCAGCCGCCCGAGCATGAAGTAGGCTTCGTAGAGCAAGCGCGGCAGGGCCCGATCGAGCGGATAGGCGCGATGCATGGCATCGATCGACTTACTCACCTCCACGGCGGCGGAGCTTTCGCGATTGCCGTACTTGTAGTCGAGCAGCAGATTGATGCGTTTGATCTCGTTCTTGATGCCGAGAATCGACATCTTTAACGGCCCGAAATACTCATCGGCCGGTGCCAACGTCGTCAGAATCTTCGAAGCCGGCAGCGACTTTTCCCGAGCGATGACGCGCAAGGGGCTCACCCCGGCCAGACGCCGGAGAAAGATCTCCGCATCGATGGCATCGAGCGAAGTATATCCGGCAACGCCCGCCGTAGCCGAGCGCGCGGCGGTGATGAAGTCCAGGCCGAAGCTGGTCGGCAGATGCGCAACCGGAAAGTCGGGATTGGCGGCGCGCGAAAAAGCCAGGGAGCGCCACGTTGGATTCTTCGTGATCGTCCAAGCGCGCCAGGCGGCCTCAAGCTGCTGCACGAGCGCCCCGGTGTCGCGAGGATACTCTTTAAGGTTGGCGGCCGCATCTTCGTTGGCATAGACCGCTAAGCGCCGCGGGTGCGCGACCGCGTTGGCACGCCGCAGCAAGCGGGTCGCGTCGCGCCGGAGCGCTGGGTCGGTGGAGTGGAGCAGCACCCAGTTAGCGGCTTGGCGCACGTACCAGACCGAGGCATCGTGGTTGGTCAACGGATCGTAGTGCAGCCCCGCGCCGATCTGCACGGTGAGTATCGCCAACTGCGCAAAGACCGGGTCGTTTGGGCGCTGCAGCGCATAGGCCCGACCGGCGTTGAAGATGGTCGCCAGGTAATACTCCTGGTTGTAGAACGACCAGCCTTGCGTCTGCCCGCGCGCGTAGGCACGCTGCATAGCGGCATAGAGCCGGGACGGGTCCGCCAGCAGTGCCGCGTTCGCCGATGTGGTTCTCAGCATCAACGCGATCGCACCCACCGCGACGGCGAGCTTGGCCGATCTAGAGTACGCTCGAATCATCCAATACCCGTCCCAAGTTATTTGTTAACAGTGCGTTCTTGATCTCACGGGCGATCCGGCGCCCCGTGGACATCGACTCGGAGTAGTTGAGATACGAATAGGGAGAACCGTCGATGAAGAGGTTCGTCCCCGCGACGATTCTCGCCGAGATCTCCATCACGTAGAACTGAATGTCCGGCGTAATGATGGTCTCGATGCAGAAGGCCCCGAAGAGCCCTTTCGGCGGACAGATCTCCTTACTGACGCGCACAACGTCTTCGCCCATGCGCAACGCCTCGACCAGCATTGACTCCCGCAGGCTGACCGGCGAGTTGCCGACGACCACATAGGACGGGCTCACATCCATGCCTTCTTGGGCCGCGGCAGGGATACGACCGAGCGAGTCGACGTTCGTTTCGTAACGGCGGTCCATGCTCATGATCTCTAGCGTATCGTCGAGCGGCGAGTAGAAGTAGTGAATGTAGAGCGGAACGCCGATGATGTACTCCTGGATGGTATAGGCCTCTTGCAGCTTGGCCGCCCGCGTTTCGAAGTCCGCCGCATCACGGATGAACATATACCCCTTTCCGCCGGCTGCGCCGTAGAGTTTGACGATCACCGGGCGGTCGATCTCCGCACCGCTGCGGAACTGCCGCGGAAGCTGCAAACCGGCACGCGTGAGCCACTCACGTTGTAGTTCTCGGCTTGCCTCCCAATCAAGCACTGCTTTGTTCCCAAAGTAGGGAACGGTCATCTGCTTCTGCTCTTCGAGCGAAAGATAGGCTACAAAGGAACCATGCGGCACGATGATCGCCTTGCGCCGCTGAAGGTCCGCGACGATCTTCGGAAAGTCTTGGTAGCGATCGAGCGTCATGACTTCGTCGACGAACTTGAACGAACGGTAGAGCCGTTCGGTCTCTCGGCTTGCGATCGCAAGCGTTCCGAAGCCCTCGTCGCGAGCACCTTTGAGAATCTGAAGCGCTGAATGCGAGCCCAGCGTGGCGATGGTGTACTGGCCGTCCATTTACATGATCGCCCTTTCGATAGCGGGATTACAGAGTAACCGCGTGGTGGCTGCTTCGATGGTCGCCCGATCGGCCGGGGTTCCATCGGTGAGGAACAGGCGCCACCCGATGTAGCGTGGCCGGTTCGGCGCACGCGGCGTGTCGCACTCTTCGATCCACACTTCGCCGGTGCGCGGCACGTTCTGCTCGAGTACGGCGAGCGTATGCTTATTGGGATTGAAGACCGACTCATCGCGCATGGTCCGTCGCGCCAGCTCCGCGGCACCGCCGGCCTCTTCTTCTCGCTCGTAGATCTCACTGCGCTCTACCTGCCCGAGCGCTATCCCAAGCCGCTGCAGCACCACCAGCGCCGTGTAGGCCTGGTTATCGGGGATCTTCAAGCGAACCGCCACGTAGCGAGTCTTCATGCGCGCTGCACCGCCCGCACGAAGCTCTCGAAGAGCACGGCGCCGCCGGAGGGCGCAAAGAGCGCCTCGCCGACACGGCGTTGCAGATGATTGACGTTCCACGCGTCGCGTTCGGGGTGCGGCATGAGCGCCAAGACGTTGCCCTCCCGGTTCACCAAACCCGCGCATCCCAACGCCGAACCGTTGGGGACGGCCTGCTCGTCAACACGACCATCGGGGTGGGCATAGACGAATGCGACATGCGCGCCCTCCACTAACTCGGCCAGGTGCTCGGGGCCTGCCGCCAATCGCCCCTGCGCGTGCGCGGCCCATGCGGGGATCAACGCACCTTCATCCAGCGATGCAGTGATCGCCGAGCGCATCGGTGCGCTCGCAAGCTTGACGTAGACGTGCCGGCAGATAAAGTGTGGCTGCGGCGCATTGTGCGTAAAGGCCGCCGTGGGCCTGCGCGCGGCAGCGGTCCCCGGAACGAGCCCGGCTTCCAGCAGAATCTGCGCGCCGTTGCAGATGCCCAAGACGAGCTTGCCCTTCGCACAGCCGTCGATGACGGCGTCCATCAGGTGGTCGTGTGCGGCGATCGCGCCGGCTCGAATCCGATCCTCGTAGGCAAAGCCGCCCGGCAGAACGTAGGCGCCATACGCAGCCAGCTCCTGCGGCCGGCTCCAATGGACTAACTGCGCATCCGCACCGAGGTCGCGCAACAAACGCAGGGTCTCGCCTTCCGAGTTTGTCCCGGGAAAGACCAGCACCGCGATGCGACGGTTCACGGGTAGATATCCTCAAGGCTCGCCGACCAGAGCGCCTTCAGATCGGCAACGGCCACCACGCTTTCGTCGGGAAACTGCATCACCGCGTCGCCGGTCACGGTGCCCAGGACGATGCCGGCGGGCGGCTCTGCGCTCGGTTGAACCACGACGAATCCGTTGCTCTCTGCCAGCAGCGTACGCAGCGCAAGCCCCGGCGTGAAGCGCACGCCCAACCGCTCATCTGCGCCGAAGAGCATCTGCGCGATGGTTGCAAGCGCTCCGCCGTCACCGACGACGCGTGCGCACGAACCGATGCCCTGCACCTGCGCATGCAATGCGCACTCGGCGCCAAGATCCACCTCGGGCAACCCTTCGTCGATGCCCAGGAGCGCAGCCGCAACCGATCCGCCGAGCGCACCCGCATGCGCGCCCACCAGCACCAGCCGGTCGCCGCTATCGCCTACGTTCGGAAGACGCAGGGTCGAAAGGTCGTCACACGCGCCGACACAAGCGACGATCGCCGATGCCGGGACCGCCCGGCCCAAGGCGGATTCATTATAGAAACTGACGTTCCCGGAGACGAACGCCAGCTCCAGCGCGCGCGCACCCGCCGATAAGCCGTCGATCGCCGCAAGGAACTGCGCGTACTGCTCGGGCTGGCGCGGATTGCCGAAGTTCAAGCAGTCCGTTAGACCGATCGGGCGCGCGCCGACGGCAACGACCCTACGAACCGCCTCGACGACGGCCAACTCCGCTGCGCGCTGCGCATCGAGCGCACCGTAACGAGGATTGCCGGCTACCGCCAGCGCCACGCCCAGGGGTGAGCCGGGGATCGGCGCCAGAACGCCCGCATCCGCGACGCCGCGAGGGATCACCGTCGCGCCGCGAACGACGCGATCGTAGCGACGATAGAGCGGCTCGCGCGAAGCCACGTCGCGATGCGCGAGCAACGAGGCTGCGAGATCCGCCTGCGACTGGACTGCGGCCAGTCTACGATCGGCGATCGCAGGATCGACGCTCGGCCGAGCGACGCATGGCTGCACGGGGAGATCGTCCCGAATCGAACCAGTCAGCAGGTCGATATCCACGTCCATCACGATCTCGCCGCGATGGTAGAGCACGTAGCGCGGCTCGGCGGTGACCTCACCGATGACGACCGCGCACGCATTGCGGGCGATCTGCGGCAGCGAGAACTCGTCGTTATAGATGCGCAGCACGTCCGCGACGATCTCTTGAGGCAAGGCCCAACAGAGACGCTCCTGCGTTTCGCCGACGGCCAGCACCTCCGGCGCCAGGCCCGGGAGCGCCGCATTGACGGCATCCAGCTCGATACGCGCACCGAAGCCGCCGGAACTGCACAGCTCCGCGCTGCAGCCCATGATGCCGCCGGCCCCAAGGTCCTTGTATCCGACGACCAGACCGCGTTCGCGCAGCATCGCGAAGACGCGGTAGGAGGCGCGCATGAGCACGCTCGCCAGGAACGGATCGGGAACCTGGACGGCCCCCTTATTCGAATCGTCGTCGGCAACATCGAGCGTTCCCGACGAGAACGACGCTCCGCCGAAGCCGCTGGCGTCGGTGGCTTTGCCGACGAGAACGATCGCCCATCCGGCGGCGCCCTTCGGCACGAACGAATGCACGATCTCAGGTTCTTTGACCAACCCCAGTGCTACCACGTTCACGAGGCAGTTCTCATCGAAGCCCTCGTGAAAGTAGACGTCTCCCGCGAGGTTGGGAACGCCGATCGCGTTGCCATAGGCCGAGATGCCGTCGACGGCGCCGCGCGCGACGGAGCACGCGTGCGAGTTTGGATCGCCGGCGCGACCGAAGCGCAGCGGATCGGCGAGCGCAATCACCTCGGCGCCCATGCAGAGCACGTCGCGCACGATGCCGCCGATGCCCGTGGCGGCCCCTTCAAAGGGCACCACCTGCGACGGATGGTTGTGCGACTCGTGCGCAATGACGATGGCGTACTCTTCTCCTTGCCGGCGGCCCAGACGCAGAACGCCTGAATCTTCGCCCGGCCCCAGGATGACGCCGGGGCCGCTCGTTGGAAGCTTCGCTAGATGGCGACGACTCGACTTATAGGAGCAATGCTCGCTCCACTGCGCATCGAATGCGTACCACTCGACGAGGGTCGGTTCGCGCCCCAACTGTTGCGCGATGCGCTCGCGTTCATCGGGGCGCAGCGCGAGGCGCGCAAGCCCATCCGTGACACTACGCAAACGCAGCACCCGGTGGAGCCGGGACCTGTAAGGCCGCATCGGCGGCCAGCACCATCGAGCGCCGGTTGGCTTGAGCCAGCAACGTGCGCCCGAAGAGGACCGTATCGTCGAGCCCCAGGAGTTTGGCGCAGCGCAACGCGACCAGCGGCGGATCGTCGTTCCCGTCGACGACCGGCGCGGTCGTCGCATGATCGAGCAGTGCATAGAGCATCGGATCGCCCAACGCAACGTAGAGCAGACGGGCGAAGGCAGCCTCGAACTGGCCCACGATCTGCAACGCGTACCCAGGCGTAACGACCGCACTTGCGACGCGACGCATCGAGGGAATGCCGAACTGGCCAAGGGCCGCCGCCACCTCGGCAAAGCGGTCCTCGTAGCCCTGATCGTCGGCGAACATCGCCACCATCCCCGGACGCATCTGCGGAAACGATCCTACGATGTCGGCGACCTCTTCATAGGCTTCCTTGACGCGTGCCAGCGCCGCATCATCCACCTCGGGCAGATTCCGATAGAGTTGCTTATCGAGCATCAACTCTTGGCGCCCCTGCGGCCAGATGCGCCATGCATCGTTGTCGACGACGTCGGCGAGCACCAACTGGCCTTGGTTCTCACCACCGGCAAGCCTTCCAAACTCCACTTTGAGATCCACGAGCAGCGTATCGCGTCGCCGCCACGCGTGTGCCAACATCTCAAAGGCCAAGCGCGCGATCTCGGTCATAGCACCTACCTCCACCGGGGAGGCTAGGCCGCGTTCGACGATCTGATCGTTCGTGATAAGCGGATCGTGGGCGGCGTCGTCCTTAAAGAAGAACTCGATCACCCGCGGCATCAGCATCGAGCCTTGCGCGATTCCAGGATGACGCTTGGCGAACGAGCCGGCTGCAGCCCCGCGCACGACGACTTCAAGCGGAATCATATTACAACGGCGCACCAGCATCTCGTTCTGGTCGTCATCTTCGCCGCCGCTCAAATAATGAGTCGGCAGGCCGCAGAGGTTGAGCAAGCGGAAGACGCGTGCGGTGGTCTGCGCGGCGAGGCGCCCTTTGCCCGCGATCTGATGGCGGCGCGCGCCGTCGCCGGCGGAGATCGCGTCGGTCTGCATAACGACGAGCTGGTCGGGCTGACCGAGCGATTCATAAAGAACCTTCGTCTTGCCCCGCGCAATTTCAATGCCTTTATTCACGATGTGATGCTGACCTCCGGTTGTGTAGGGAATGGTTCGAGCGCATCGATGCGCTCGGCCAAGGCACGCGCGCGTTCCCGTGCGGTGCCGATGTGTTTGCTCGGGTCGAGCAGCGCGACGATCGTCGCGCCGTCGAGCAGCGCCGTGAGCTCGGGGCGCCGCACGAGCAGATCGGCGAGCGGGTTCTCCTCACCGCGCCGCAACGCGTCCCATGCCTCCATCGCCACGTCGCGCAACACTTCATGAAGGCTCTGCCGATCCCCGCCGGCACGCACCGCTTCCATGAGGATCGCTTCGGTACCGGAGAAGACGCCGTAGGTGTGGAGATTCTGCTCGATGCGGCGCTCGTCGATCTGCAAGCCGCGAACGATCTTGTGCGTCAGGCTCAGCAGTTCATCGGCGCAAAGGAACGCCTCGGGAAGAATCGCGCGGCGATTTGCACTGTCGTCGAGCGTGCGCTCCAGGTAGTTCGTGGCCGCATTCTGCCAGGCGACATCGGCGTATCCCGGCAGGAGCCGGGCGAGCGAATCGATGCGTTCGCTCAGGATCGGATTACGTTTGAACGGCATCGCCGAGCTGCCGACCTGCGCGCGACCGAAGGGTTCCGCCACTTCGCCAAAGCCGGGCGAACTGAGGATGCGCACATCGGCTGCGAACTTTGAGAGCGATGCGCCCAGGCCCGCTAGTGCCGAAAGGACGAGGTAGTCGAGTTTGCGCGGATAGGTCTGCGTGGCGATCTCTCGCGCGCGCAAGCCGAACCGCTCCAGCACGTAGGCCTCAAGCTCGGCGGAGCGACCGCTGTGGTGCACGAGGTGTTCGTAGGAGGCGGCGGTTCCGACGGCACCGCGCAAGCCCTTGGCCGTCACGTTCTCAAAGGCAAAGCGCAACGCGGCCTCGTCAATCGTCAGATCCTGCGCATAGACCGCCAGACGATAGCCCAGGGTCGTCGGCTCGGCGGGCTGCAGATGAGTGTAGGCCATGCAGACTCGGTCGGCATGCTCGCGAATGGCAGCGGCAAACTCGCGCAGCAGATCGTGCAGCAAGGCGCCGATATGCGCGAGCGCACGTCGGGTGCGATAGGTTTCTACCGTGTCCTCGATGTCCATCGACGTCGCGCCGAGATGGAGTTTACCGCCGCCGATCTTGGCCTGCGAAGCGAAGACGCGAATCTCGGCCATCAGATCGTGATGAATTTCGCGCTCGACGGCCAGGGCCGCTTCGAGATCGATCTCACCCGCGTGCGCGCGCAGGTCGGCGACCTCTTCCTCGGTGATGAGCCCCTCGCGTGCCTGTGCTTGTGCCAGCGTTACCCAGACCGCGCGCCACAACGTGCGGCGCGTCCGCTCGGAGAAGAGCGAGCGTAGCTCCGGCGCACCGTACCTCCATGAGAACGGTGAAAGATAGGTCGCGGCATCCATAGGGATAGGCGAACGTTCGCGCCCAGGTGCCCTCCCCCTTGGCGGACCCAAGAACCGGCACCTACTTGCGACGTAAGGGCGCCTCGATAAATCCAGGTACTCGGATTGGGCGCTCGGGGAATGCAGATGCGAGGAGGGTGCGAGGGAGCATATACAGCGTGATCTGTGACTGAGCACACGACGAAGCAGGTGCGTTCTCCGAGGGTTCAAGACGAGTGCCTGGATTTATCGAGGCGCCCTTAAGGCGGAGAGCTCGATCGCGATTCGTTCAACCAGAGTCCGTTGGTCCTCCGGATCGTTGCCGGACTGGCCGGTCACGATGGCCTCACACCCCCGCATCGCGCGATCGTGTGCCGCTCGCGCTCGTCGTGCCCCGATCTGCGCTGCCAGCGGCCGAAGCATGCGTTCCCGCCAGGCCACGCGTGCCGGCAGCGCGCCTCCCGGGCGCGCCAGTTCCCAGATCAACCCGCACTCAGTGGCCAGCGCCGAGAGCAGCGGCATGGCCGCGCCACGCGGGTCGGTGGCAAAGAGTTCGCCTGCGACCGCGAGGGCACGCGCCGTCTTGCCCTCGACGACGAAGCTCGCGAACTTGTACGCCTTGGGCTCGTCGCCCACCAGGCTCTCCGACTCCAGATCGCGCAGGGTGATCTTCTTCCCGGCAAGCGCCAGCTTCTGCAGATCGTTACGCACCGCTCCCAGATCCGCTTCGCTGCGAACCAGCGCATCGATCACCCGCGGCTCGGCGCTCGCCCCGAGCGCCGACAGCGTCTCGCCGATGAACCGCTGGCGCACCTCGTCACTCATCGAGGTGTCGATGCGCAAGGCGGCGCGCCCCAGTAAGGCGCCCAGGCCCTGCGGTTTGGCCGAGCGTGGCGCGAGCAGATCCATGACGATGACCGTGCTGCCCTCCGGCACGCTCTGCAGCAGATCGAACAGATCGCGCCGCGGCTGCGCACGCAGCGTCTGCGCATCGTTGATCACCACGACGCGCCGATCGGCAAGGAACGGCATCGCCTGCATTGCTTCGCGAATGGGCGCCGTATCGTCGAGATCCGCCGGGCCGAACTGCGAGAGGTTGAGGGCACGCAGATCCGGCGGCAGCACGCGATCGAGCAGCGTTGCGAGGGCTTGCTCTGCGAGCAGCCGCGCCGTGCCTTCGATGACGACGAGCCGTCCCACGGCGGGCGCCTTGTCGATGAACTCGTAGTACTTCAACGAGCGCGCTCGGAGGAGGCGCAACGCACGGCAAGCAGCGCGCCGAGCGAGGGGCGCGACTCGAGGTCGGCAAGGGCGTCGCCGTAGGGTGGACGCAACACGCCGTACTCCGTGATGAAGCCGCTGACTAGGTGCGCGGGAGTCACATCGAAGGCCGGGTTGTAGGCTACGCTGCCTTCGGGCGCGACAGCGGTGCGCGCAAACGAAGTCACTTCATGCTCCGCGCGCATCTCGATGGGGATATCCGATCCGCCGGCCAGCGCGAAGTCAAACGTCGAACGCGGTGCCGCAACATAGAACGGGATGCCGTGATGCGCCGCGAGGATGGCCAACCCGTAGGTGCCGACTTTATTTGCGGTGTCGCCGTTACGCGCAATGCGGTCGGCACCGACGATGACCAGATCGATCGCGTTGCGCTGCATCGAAATCGCGGCAGCGGCGTCCACCTGCAAGATTGCGTCGACGCCGGCTTGCGCGAGTTCAAAGAGCGTCAGCCGCGACCCTTGCAGGAGCGGGCGAGTCTCATCGACGTAGACTTGCGGTTTCTTGCCGGCGGCAGCCGCTGCAATGATGACGCCAAGCGCCGTGCCTTCGCCGCCGGTCGCAAGGGCGCCGGTATTGCAATGGGTGAGAACGCGCATCCCCTTACCGAAGAGTTCGAGCCCCGCCTCGGCTATCGCCCGATCGACCGCCACCTGTTCGCCGGCAAGCGCGTGCGCCTGCGCGAGCATATCGGAGGAGGCCAGAATGCGATCGACGGCCCACGCCAGGTTCACCGCCGTCGGTCGTGCTTGGCGTAATCGTTCTGCAGCCGCCTGAAACTGCAGCTCATCGGCAATCGAGGCGCGCAAGAGCGCGACACCGTACGCGCCGAAGATGCCGATGCACGGTGCACCGCGCACGGCAAGCGTCCTGATCGCTTCGATCAGCTCATCGAGGTTGGCGGCGCTCTCTCGGCGCACCTCGTGCGGAAGCCGGCGCTGATCGATGTACCCCACGGCATGGTGCTCCCACCAGACGGGCGCCAGTCGCTCGCGCAACGACATACTTTAGGTACGGAAACCGGCGCGCGGCGTGGCCGGCACCACCTCGAGGAGCGCGAGCGCCGCCAAGGCCGCGTGGTAACCTTTATCGCCGCGCCGCGGATCGGCGCGCTCCTCGGCCTGCGCCAACGTATCGGTGGTCACTACCCCAAAGCCGATGGGAAGGCCCGTGTCGAGCGCAACATCCATGATTCCGCGAGCGCACTCTCCCGCGACAAGATCGAAGTGCGCGGTCTCACCACGGATCACCGCACCGAGCGCCACGCACGCATCGAAGTGCCCGCTTTCAAGCAACTGCTTGCACGCCAGCGGCAGTTCAAAACACCCCGGCACGTCGAATCGCTCCACGTCCGCCTCGGCGACCCCGCAGACGTGCACTGCCCGCGCCGCCCCATCGACCAACCAATCCGCTACCTGCGCATAGAAACGAGCCGCGACGATGGCGACGCGCTTGCCCACGGCGTTCGGCAGCGATGCGGCCGCGCCGGCGACCCCGTCAGTCTTCATGAGACGACCGCCTCTCCGACACTGCCATCCAAAAGGTGACCGAGCTTGGCGCGTTTGGTCGCCATGTAGACGCGATTGTGGGGCGTCGGCACCGTCTGCAGCGAGACGCGCCCGCTGATGGTCAAACCGTATCCCTCAAGCCCGAAGATCTTGCGCGGATTGTTGGTGATGATGCGCAGCTCTTTGACGCCGAGGTCGGCGAGAATCTGCGAACCGATGCCGTAATCGCGCTTGTCGATGGGCAGCCCCAGCGCAACGTTGGCTTCGACCGTATCCGCTCCATGATCTTGAAGCTCATAGGCTCGCAGTTTGTTGGCCAAGCCGATGCCGCGGCCTTCCTGACGCAGGTAGAGAAAGACGCCGCGCCCTTCCGCAGCGATCATCGCCATCGCACCATCGCGCTGCGCGGCACAATCGCACCGTATGGAGTGCAGGGCGTCGCCGGTCAGACACTCCGAGTGAACGCGCACTAAGACATCTCGACCGTCGGAGATATCGCCCATGACGAGCGCCACGTGCGTATTGCCGTCGACGGTCGATTCGTAGGCGATCCCGCTCCAGTTCCCGACGTCTGTCGGGAACTTAAACTGCGCGATGCGTTTGACGAGCTGTTCGTTTTTCATACGGTAGGCAATCAAATCCTTGACGGTGACGAGCTTCAGCCCGTGTCGGCCCGCAAAGGCACGCAACCCGTCGAAACGCTCCATGGTTCCGTCGTCGGCCATGATCTCGCAGATCACCCCTGCCGGGTAGAGCCCGGCCAAGCGCGCCAGATCTACCGCCGCTTCGGTCTGCCCAGCTCGCACGAGGACGCCGCCATCGCGCGCACGCAGCGGAAACATATGCCCGGGCCGCAAGAAATCCGCAGGCGTCGCCTGGGGATCGATGAGCTTGGCGATGGTTGCGGCGCGGTCGTGCGCCGAGATGCCGGTGGTGGTAATGTCGCGCGCTTCGACGGAGATCGTAAAGGCCGTTTCGTGAACAGCGGTGTTGTCGCTGACCATCGCGGGAATCTGCAGTTCGTCCAAGCGCCGGCCGGTCATCGGCACGCAGATCAGTCCGCCTGCCTCTTTGCGCATGAAGTTAACCGCTTCCGGGGTGACCATCTGCGCCGCCAGGACCAGATCGCCCTCGTTCTCTCGATCCTCATCATCGAGCACCACCACCATCTTCCCGGCGGCAATGTCGGCGATCGCCTCCTCGATGCGATCGCACGCCGAGACGACCCGCGGCGGCGGCGCGCCCAGCTCCGGGAAGACCCCGGCCAACGCCTGCAGCGTACGATACGAGGGCTCGCGTCGCCCCGAACGCAACAGAGAGATCGCGGACTCCGTGAGGCCGCTCTTCTGCGCCACGTGAGCGGCCGTGTAACCCGCCCGATCCATCGCCGCGTTCAAGGTCTCGGCAAACGTCATCATTGGGCGAGCCTACGCCTGGAGTTTACAACTGTCAAGATGATATCCGACACCGCTGCCGCCTCGAACCTTCGGCTGCTCTTCGCCGGACGCGCGGCGCGCAGTTTCGCCCAGAGCGTACTGGGCCTGGCGGTGCCCCTGGTTCTCGCGGAGCGCGGTGTGGGCCCGGTTGCGATCGGCGCCTACATGACCGCGGGCGCGGCCGGGGGCCTGGGCTTGACTATCGGCGCGGCGGTGGGGGCGGATCGTTTTGGACGACGCGTCGTTCTGGCGCTGCTGGCCCTCTTAGGAGCCGGCGGCGCGGCGACGTTTGCTCTGGGCGCGCCCTATGCGGTGCTCCTGATCGCCGGGGCCTTGAGCTCCATCGGCCGCGGCGGCGGTGCGGCGGCCGGCAACGCCTTCGGACCGGTCTTCGCGGTCGAACAGGCCTTCATCGCCGACGTAACGCTCCCCGAGCGGCGTAACCGCGCCTTCGGGCACTTCGGCGTGGTGGGCGTCGTGGCCTCAGCCGCGGGGGCGCTGGCCACGGCCAGCGCAGCTCGCTTCGGGTACACCCCGCTCTTTTGGAGTGCGGTCGTCGCGGAGCTGGCACTGATCGTCTTCGCCTGGCGCCTGCACGAACCGCCGAGAACGCACCAGTCGAGCCCGCGCTTGAGCCGCGGAGCGCGACGCATCATCGGCAAGCTCGCGATCACCAACGCGGTCAACGGTCTGGCGATCGGGATGCTCGGGCCGATGTTCATCCTCTGGCTGCACCTGCGCTACGGCGCCCCGGTGGCGGCCATCTCGGCGCTCTTTCTTATCGCCAATCTCGCCGGCATTCTGCCCTATCTCTCGGTGGAGCGCGTCGTCGCACGGGTCGGCGGCGCGATTCGCACGGTGGTCGCCTCGCGCACCGTCGCCGCTCTGCTGCTCATCATCCTACCGTTCTCACCGACCTTCTTCATCGCAGGAACGATCTTCATCATTCGCACGCTGATCAACGTCGTCGCTCTGCCGGTGCGTCAGAACGTCGCCGTCGGCAACGTACGATCCGAAGAGCGAGCGCGTACCACCGCATTCTCTAACGTTCCGGTGCGCTTGACCTCGGCACTGGGGCCGACGATCGCCGGAGCGATCTACGAAAACGGATTCTTTGAGATCCCGCTGCTGCTGGCCGGCATCCTGCAGTTGGCCAACGCCGGTTTGTTCTGGTACTTCTTCCGCGGAACGCGCATCGCCGGAGACCCGCTCAAGGGAACGTCACGATCGGTTTAACGACCTGCCCCGATGCCAGCAAGGCGTAGGCCTGCGGTACGGCATCAAGGGCGACTTCGCGCGCATCGAGCAGTGCCGCCGTTACCTCACCGCGCTCGATGCGCGCCAGGGCAGCGCGCGTATCCGGCGGGCCACAGGAGTACGACGCCACCAGGCGCAGATCCGAAAAATACAGACGCCCGGCATCGAGGCACAGCGACGTACCGGGCGGTAGCGGCGTGAACATCACGATCGTCGCTCCCGGAGCCGCAACGCTCACGGCATGCTCGAGCGCCTCCCGCGTGCCGGGGCCGCAGATCACCACATCGGCGCCACGCCCATCGCTTGCCGCTCGCAGCGCTTCGAGCGCATGACCGGGATGGACGGCCGCGGCACCGTTGCGTTGCGCGAGGTTACACCGCGCAGGGGAGAAGTCGCTGCCGATCACCTGGGCGCCCGACGCGCGCGCGGCGAGCAGGTGCATCTGCCCCATCACCCCCAAGCCGATGACGTAGAGCAGATCGCCCCGCTGTAGCCCGGAACGCCGTAACGACTTCTCCACGCAGGCGAGCGGCTCCACCAGCGAACCATCGAGGCACGAGACGCCCTCGGGGAGTCGCAACGTATCGCGCATATTGACAGCCGGAACGCGAAAGTACTCGGCGATGCCTCCGGGATCGATCTGCGATGCGCGCCAGGTCGCGCACTGCACGTAATCACCGCGTTCGCACGCGCGACACGCAAAACAGGGCGCATGGTGATGGACGGCGACGCGCTCGCCGATGGCATACGGACGACCGTCTTCATCACAGGGGGGCGCACCCGGGCCAAGCGCCACGATCTCGCCGGCCGGCTCGTGTCCCAACACGAACGGCGCCTTTCGCCGAACGTACCACGCCATGATATCGCCCGAGCAGATACCGCTGGCGACGGTCCGGACCAAGAGTTCGCCTGCCTTCAACTCCGGGACGGCACGCCGCTCGATGCGCAGATCGTCCACGTCGTAGAGGACGAGCACTCGCATCTCGCGCGGAAGCGAGATCGCTGCGCCCCTCACGGTTCGATCGCAAACTTCACGCCGTCGCCTGCATCGAGGCGAGCGAACACCTCGCCGATGCGCGCCAGCGGGACGACGTCGGTGATCAGCGGGCGCACCGCGATGCGATGGTGAGCGAGCAGCTCGTAGGCGGCGCGCACGGCACGCGGCGTGAAGTGGAAGGGACTGAACAAACGCACTTCGTCGTAATGCAGGCGAGCAGCCGAGAAACTCACCCGGGCATCGGCCGGCAGACCACCGAAGAGAGCGACGTGGCCTCCTCGGCGCACGAGCAGCGGCGCCGCCTCCCAAACATCCCGGCGCCCGGTACATTCGATCAGCGCGTCGGCCCCGCGGCCGTCGCTATGCGCCAGGATCGCTTCGGCGGGCGAGACGCAGCGAGCATCGACCGCGTCGATGCCGAGCGAAGCCGCAATCGCCAGGCGCTCCGCGCGCCGGCCGACGAGCACGACGCGCACCCCGCGCTCGGCAAGCACCAACGCATGCAAGAGCCCAAAGCCGCCGTCGCCCATCACGGCAACGAACTCTGCGGATTGCAGAGCAAGCATGGCGATCGAATGGACGACGCAGGCCAACGGCTCGAGGAAGGCCGCCTCGATATATGAGAGATCGACGGGCTTGGTGAAGCAGTTCCGGGTGACGATATGCGAGGGGATCTCGATATACTCGCCATACGCGCCCAGGATTTTCGTCGACATCACCGTCTCGCAGAGCTCTTCCTGACCGCGCGCGCACCAAAAGCAGGCGTCGCAGGGAGCCGAATGCACGCACATCACCGCGTCACCGACGGCGAAGCTCGCCACCCCTGCGCCGATCTGAACGACATCTCCGCTCAGCTCGTGCCCGAAGCGCGTCGGCATCGGCATCTGCGGGTGCCCGCGACGATACGCCTTTACGTCGGTTCCGTCGGTGAGGGCAGCGCGCACACGCAGGAGCAGCGCACCCGCCGCAGGCACCGGCCGCTCGACCTCGCGCAACTCGATGCGGCCGGGTTCGATGAGCATCGCGACGCGCATTTTAGCCCGCGGCTACGCAGGTGAGCAACGCCGCGCGCAGTTCAGCCGGAAGAGGGCATCCTTTCTTCGAGGTTCGTTCCATGCATGCCACCGTGAGCGTGAAGACGGCGCCGGCCTCCCCCGTGCGCTCGTTAAAGACGACGGTCTGCCAAGTGATACTCGAAGCGCCGACGCGGATAATATGCGTTCGCAAGCGCAACCAATCGTCGATCAGCGCCGGCGCATAGTACTGTGCTTCCACGTTGACCCGTGGAAGCCAGATATCGAACCGCTCGAAGATCGCATCATACGCAAAGCCAAGCTCTCGAAAGAACTCCATCTCGGCGCCTTCGATGAAGCGCCAATAGGCGACGAAGTAGCAGATCCTCGCCGCGTCGATATCCGCCCATTGCACGCGTACGCGCGTCTCGAAGGTTCGCGCGCCTGCGGGCATACTGTCGCGAAACTTCATGCGCCGATCTCGGAACCGAGCGTCTGCACCTGGGCCAGCGCATAGCGCGCGATGGGATCGACTTCCAGGTTGACGCGCGATCCCACGGGACGCTGCCCAAGCGTCGTCCGCTGCAAGGTCTCTGGGATCAGCGCCAACTCAAACCATCCATTCTGCGCGCTTGCCACCGTGAGGCTCACGCCGTCCACGGCAATATAGCCCTTCTCCACGACGAAACGCCGCAACGACGGCGGCAGTTCGATGCGCACGCGTTCGCCTTGCCCCTGCGCCGTGCGAGCCAGCACCGCGCCGGTGGCATCGACATGCGCGTAGACCAAGTGGCCGCCGAGCCGATCGCCCAGACGCAGCGAATACTCGAGATTGACGCGCTCGCCCGGTTGCAGCGCGCCGAGGGCGCTGCGCGCGAGCGTCTCGGGAATCACATCGAACTCGACCTCGCGCTCGACGATCGATGCCGCCGTCAAGCAGACGCCGTTGACCGCAATCGAATCCTTGGTGACAGGCGCCTCCTGCTCGACGCCCTCGCACGCGACGGCCAGTCGCAGACCGCCTCCTGCATGCGCGCTCGTTCGAAGCACCGTCCCACGGTACGCAATCAATCCGCTAAACATCGCGCCGCCGAACCCGAGATCAACACGTCGTCCCCAATCTTCTTCACGCTGTCGAACTTCCAGGCCGCCCGGTTCGCATTCCCGTCGATCCTCGATACCGCCGGCACCGACGTGGGAGAGGCGAGCAGCGTGGGAGCCACCACCCAGAAGAATCGATCGACAAGACCGACACCGAGCAGGCTCGCTGCGAGGTTCGGGCCGCCCTCACACAAGATGGAATGGATCGCCATGTGCTCGCGCATGAATGAGAGTGCCCCTTTGAGATCGACGTCACCCCGTTCGCCGGGTGCGAGGACGATATCGCTCACCCCTTCTAGCTCCCGTACCCAAGGGGCGCCATCATCCGCTACCACGAGAATCGTTCGCCGGTACCCCGGCAACGGCGAGAAGACGCGCAGAGTCGGCGCAAGCCTACGCCGCCCACCGATCAGGATCCGCGCGAACGGCACGTGGCGAGCGCCGCGGCGAACGGTCAACAGCGGATCGTCCACCAGAGCCGTTCCAGCTCCAACCATGACGGCCTGGAAGGAGTAGCGGAGGTGCTGTAACCGGCGAAACCACGCCGCTCCGGTTAACCGCTGCGTCGTAGCCGGTGAGCCGGCCACGTATCCGTCGATCGAGCTTGCCATCTTGAGGGCAACGTATGGGCGATCGCCTGACACCCAGACTCGAAAATCTTCGATGAGACGTTCGCAGCGGGGATCGTTGCGAACGTCAACATCGACACCGGCAGCACGCAGTTGCGCCACGCCTCTGCCGGCCGTACGCGGATCGGGATCCATGGCTCCGACGACGACCCGGCGAATGCCGGCTGCGAGAATCGCCTGCGTGCACGGCGGCCGGCGCCCCACATGCGCACACGGTTCCAGCGTGACGAAGAGCGTCGAACCGCGGGCGTCGGCCGTCGCTCCCAACGCGGCTGCCTCCGCATGCAGCGAACCTGCGTATGCATGAAAACCCTCGCCGATCACCACGTCGTCCTTGACGAGGACCGCGCCGACGATGGGGTTGGGGAAGGTGTTGCCGCTGCCCCGTTTGGCAAGCGTCACCGCTCGTTGCAAGAAATCCAACGGCAACCTCTTCGGCAGTGCCGCGATGTACTCTTCTGCTTGGACGATCAGTCACGACGTCTGTTACTCGAACGATTTCGATTGCGCGGAATAGACGATCACTATGCGATCGCGCTAACGGTGACGCCGTGATCGTCACCGCTTCGAGGCAGCGCATGACGCCGAACGCCTCGAGGACCCGGTATAGCTGGTTTCCGGAGGTTGCCGCCAGCCGGACCGGACTTGACATCATGATGCGTTTTGAATAGCATCATGATGTGAGAACAACTCTGACCCTCGACGAAGACATTGCCCAAAAACTCGGCGACGAGGCGCGCCGCACGCGCCGGAGTTTCAAAGCCGTCGTCAACGAGACGCTTCGCCTCGGCTTGCTGCGCAGCAACCCGACCCCGGCTCGGCCGTTCCGTGTGCATGCGCGGCGCCTGGGGCTGCGAGAGGGCGCGGATGTGACGAACGTCGAGGCTCTACTCGATCGCCTTGACGGTGCCGCTCGCCGTTGAAGTTACTCGACGTGAATCTTCTCGTGTATGCGTACGATGCCGAATCACCCGTGCATGAGCGTGCGCGTTCGTGGTTCGAGTCGTGCATGGCCGAAACGGAGCCCGTCGGTTTCACCATTGCAACGATCGTCGCTTTTGTGCGTCTCGTTACGGACGGGCGCGTGTTCGAGCGTCCGTTTGACATAGAGACGGCGCGCTCCCTGGTGGACGATTGGCTCTCCCAACCGTCGGCCATCCTCGTTCTGCCGAGCGCTCGTCATTGGGAGATCCTCGGTGAGCTTGCGGTCGAAGCCCAGGTTCGTGGACCGCTTGTTCCAGACGCGCATCTCGCCGCGCACGCTATCGAGAACGGAGCGACGCTGTACACGAATGACCGTGATTTTCTCCGCTTTAAGCGACTGCGCGTCGAGTTCCCGCTCTCGTTGCCCGCGTGATCGCTGAACGCTCATGCCGGCACGGGAGCCGGAGACCTCGGTGTGGCAGCGCATCCGATGGCAACCGGTGTGCCGCTACATCAGATTGAATCCCGGAATCAGTTTCCAGACGATCGTGAGGATCCCCAAGACAAGTCCAGTGATAGCCATCCCATTGCCTACGTTACCTTGCTGAGCGCGGCCAAGACCGATCGACCCGAAGATGACGCGGCATCCATGCGAGTACCCACCCGACGATACCAAGAACACCGCCAACCGTCGCCATAGTCTTGCAGATTCTCCCTGCGCTCTTCTTCGTTTCTCGACGAACAGCGCGGTGACGGGGCGCTGGGGAAGCCCTTTATCGTCAACGAAGCGGGCTATGCCCAGGGGTGTAGTCGACGATATCGATTTTGACGCGACCGCCAAGCGCACCAGCAAGCTTGCGTAGTGTATCGATCGAGGGAACGTGAAAGCCTGACTCCAGACGCGAAATCGCAGAGACGCTCGTCCCCATTCGGGAGGCCAGAGCTTCCTGAGTGAGCCCCGTTCGGGTACGATGGAGAATCACGAGGTCTGCAATCGCGAGCGCTACCTCGTGCTTCTTCTCGAGTTCGGCATACTTGGGATCGGAGGCTCGGCGACGTGCCGCAGCTTGCTTAGCATCCTGGCCGATCGGGCTAACTGAACGGGCAGATTCTTTGCGCGGCATGACCTACTCAGCTTATCAGATGTGAGAAAGTGAGTCAAGAACGCTTGGGTGGCGCCTTCTTTCCGATCGGGCTTGGGCGCTTACGTGGCTTGGCGGCCATGCGCTTCTGAAAGTCCGCCCACCTCTCGCGCGCAATCTCCTTGTCCACCTCTGGAACTGCTTCATCATGTTTCTCGAAGATATGCAGTAGAACGATGAATTGAACGCTACGGCGATACAAGATTCGATAGAGCGTTCGGCCGTAGTGACAGCGCAGCTCGCGTAGTTCACCTTCGATCTGCGAGCTGTGCGGAAAGGCGAGCTGCGGATGCTCCTCATCGAGAGCGTTGATCCGATCGATTTGCCGGTCGATAGCGATTTGAACCGCAGGTTTACGCTTCTCGATGAACTCGTTAACGGGTTCGCTTCCGTCGAGCCCACGATAGAACTTCGCGACCAACCGGCGCGGTGAAGGCTAACTCACGATGGACTTGCCTTCACAGCTTGGTCGGGCCATGAACCGTGTGCATTATTCGACCGCGGGAGAACGGGCGTGCAACCGGGATATCATCGAGAATCTCGCCGAGTTCATGAAATCAGATTGAACGGCTATATCATCGTGAGGGTTGGTGTGACGAGCGTGCGAATCCGCTCCCACGGCGTCGCGGCAACCACGATGGCGCGATCGACCTGCGCTCCGGCACGCCGCAGGGCGGCGGCGCAGTCTTCCAAGGTTGCTCCGGTGGTCATGACGTCGTCCACGAGCATCAACCGTGCACCCGGCGGCACGCTCTGCGCGCAGTGGAATCGTCCACGCGCTTTAAGCCGAGCAGAACGCGAGCGGCCGCGTTGGGCATCACCTGCCACCTGCGATAAGACCGGGTAGACGCTGCCGCCGGTGCGCGCTGCAACGATCTGCGCGAGAAGCAGAGCCCCGTCAAAGCCCCGTCGTCGACGACGAGCCGCGGTCGTCGGCACAGGCACGAGGCCGACGCTCTCGGGCAGCAATCCGCTGAGCCGCCGACCCAGAGCGGCCGCGACATCGCGACGGCCATCCTTGAGCGCCAGCACTGCGCTACGCCACGGCGCCTCGTACGCGCCAAGCGCGCTCACCTGTAACGTGGCGCTCCGCAGCGTCCGCGCCGGCACGACCGGAGCACATGCAACGCAGAGCCCGCTGCCGATGCGCGCGCAGACGGCGCACCGGGCCGGGAAGAGCAGATCGAGCACCGCTAAGATCACGCCCTGCCATCCCTCGGTACGTAGGCGGCGCTAGTCGCTTGTCGCGGTTGGTTAGCCGATTACGGTATCGCGGCGGCGTCCGGCTCGCACTCGTGAGCCAGCACCAGGCCCTCTACGACCGACTCATCGGCGACCACATAGTTCATGCCGAGGATGACCTCACGCACCTGCGCTCCACTGCCGACGCGCGCTCCGTCCCATAGAATGCTGTGTTCGACGCACGCACCGTCGCCGACGCACGCGCCCGCACCGAACACCGATGGACCGACGATGCGAACGCCTTGCCCCACCTGCACCCCAGGCCCGATCCAGACGGGGCCTTCGATCTGCACGTCGGATGCAATGCGCGCCGAGGCATCGATGCCGGTGGCCTGAACGCCCGGGATGGAGAAACCACCCGAAAGCAGATCGTGGCTGGCGCGCCGGTACTCCGAAGGCGTTCCGATATCGCACCAGTACGCCCCACGCGCATCGTAGCCGTAGAAGGCCGCGACGGCCTGCTGCAACGCCGGAAAGACTTGCGCACCGAAATCGTAGAACGTCTGCGGCGGTATCCACGCGAAGATCTCGGGCTCGAAGACGTAGATGCCGGTGTTGACCAGGCGGCTGCGCTCGGTTCCGCGCGCAGGTTTCTCTTGAAACCCGACCACCTTCCCCGCGGGGTCGGTGACCACCACGCCGTACTGCTCGACGCACTCGCGCTCCACCAAACCGATCGTCGCGATGGCCTCTCTGCTGCGATGGAAGTCGAGCAGCGCGGCCAGACTCATATCGGTGAGATCGTCACAACCGACGACAACAAAGGTCTCGCCGCTAAAGAACTGCTCCAGCGCTTTGAGTGCGCCGGCGCTACCCATCAACTCCGGCTCGTGGAGGTAGCGCAACTTCACGCCAAAACGCGCGCCGTCGCCCAATGCCGTGACGATGCGTTCGGCCAGATAGTGCACGTTGATGGCGACTTCATCGAAGCCCGCATCGGCCAGATAGCGCAGGAGATGCGCGGCGTTGGGTTCACCGGCCACCGGAACGAGCGGTTTGGGCACCTGTTTCGTCAGCGGATAGAGCCGCGTCGAGAGACCACCGGCCAGGATCATCGCTTTCATATCACACTCTTGCTTCCCGTCCGGCGCGTCGAACGACCCTCGCGCAGAACCAACCACAGAAAGTAGGGTAAGGCCAACTGCCGCCGCCAGCGCGACGGTTCACTCACCAGACGGTAGAGCCATTCCAAGCCTAACCGCCGCCACGCTGCCGGCGCGCGCGCGACGCGCCCGCTCAAGACATCAAACGAGCCGCCGACTCCAAGACCGACCCCCGCTGCGCTTGTGCCCAGCCATTCGGCGAGCCAAAACTCTTGCCGCGGAGAGCCCATGCCGACGAAGAGCAGGGCCGCGCCGCTACGCGCGATCTCTTCGGCGATCTGCCCGGAGCGCTCCGGCTCGAAGTATCCATCGCGCGTACCGGCGATCCGTAGCTGCGGCAGACGCGCCTGAAGGCGAGCCGCGGCTTGCGCAGCCACGCCCGGCGCACCGCCGAGGAAGTAGACGCTCTGCCCCGTCTGCGCTACGCGCGCACAGAGACGCTCGACCAGCTCGACCCCGGTGACGCGCTGCCGGAGCGTCGCACCACGCTTGCGAGCGAGCGCCAGAACTCCGACGGTGTCGCAGAGGCAGAGCGCAGCGCTATTGATCACCGCGCGAAAGCGCGTGTCGCGCTGCGCGTAGACGACCATCTCCGTGCCGAGCGTCACCACCACAGCGCCGGCGTGCGCATCGGCGAGTTGCACGATCGCCTCGACCGCCGCGTCGGCATCCAACGGATCGAGCCGGCACCCGAGGATATCCACGCTCATCGCGACTGGGCGACCTCGCTGGTGTAGGGTTCGATCAACGGCGCAAGGCGTTGCGCCAACTCCGGCGGCAGCGCCTCCAGCGGAAGCCGTGGTGCGCCCACCGCAAAGCCCATCTGCTCCATCGCCCATTTGATCGGAGCCGGGCTCGTCGTGGCAAAGAGGGCATCGAAGAGCGCCAGCAACCGCGCATGGATGCGCGCAGCCTGTGCGACATAACCGCCGTTATAGGCGTTGCGCATCTGCACGAACTCACACGAACAGAGGTGCGATGCAACGCCGACGACGCCGTCGGCCCCCAGTGCCAGGCAGGGCAAGAAGAGATGGTCGTCGCCTGCGAAGACGCGAAAGCCGTCGGGGCGATCGCGCAGGATGGTGGCGATCTGCTTGAGGTCGCCGCTGGATTCTTTGACGCCCACGATGTTGGAGTGCCGGCGCGCAAGCTCGAGCAAGGTCTGCGGCAGCATGTTGACGGCGGTTCTCCCGGGGATGTTGTAGACGAGGATCGGCAGACTCGTCGCTTGAGCGACGGCGCCGAAGTGCGCCAGCATCCCGCCCTGGGTCGGCTTGTTGTAGTAGGGCACCACCACGAGCAGCGCATCCACACCGGCGGCTTGTGCCTGCGCCGCTGCGGCGATCGTGGCGCGCGTATCGTTGCTGCCGACGTTGGCGATCGTCGCCGCCCGGCCGCCCACCGCTTGCACGACCGCGGCAAAGAGAGAGCGCCGCTCCGCCGCATCGAGCGACATGCCCTCGCCGGTTGAGCCTGCGATCACCAAGCCGTCGTTCCCGCGCTCGACCAGCCAACTCGCAAGGCGCGCGGCCAACGGCACATCGAGCGCTCCGTGCGCGTCGAAGGGCGTCACCATGGCGGTGAGAACGCTGCCGAGGTTCATGATGCCGGTACTCCTTCATCGAGGTGAAAGTAGTCGTGAACCGCCCGTTCGGCACGCTGCGCATCTATCTCGGGCACGAGCACGGAGATGGTAATGTTGCTGTCGGTACAGTGAATGATCTCCACGTTGGCGGCCGAGAGCGCGCTGACCACGGAGTAGACGACGCCCGGGGTGCCGCGCATGCCGGCGCCGACCACCGAAAGCTTCGCACACCCTTCACGCACGCGCACCGCGAGGTTGAGGTCTCCGAGCAGCTCGCGCATCTCGTTGCCTCGATCGCCCTGCACGCCAAACGATACACCGCCTTGGTTGATCGAGACCTGATCGAGCGAGATGCCGGCATGCGCGATCCGGCGGAACATCTCGAGTTCGAGCTGCATCCGAGCTTGGGGGGCATCGACGTCGCCGCGAATGGCGCGAAACCACGTGATGCGGCTCTTCAGCGCGATGCCGCTGACCGGGCGGCGATGCTCGGCATGGTCGTCGACGATCGTGCCCTCATCGGTGCGCAGGCTCTTGAGCTCGTAGCGCGTGCCGCTGCGCTGCGCGAACTCGGCGGCCTTATCGTGCATGACCTTGGCGCCGTGTTGCGAAAGTTCGATCATCTCTTCGAGCGAGACGCGCTCGATCGGGTGCGCATCCTCGATTCGCCGCGGATCGGCCGTCATGACGCCGGGAACGTCGGTGTAGATGTCGATGCGTTCGGCACCCAGCGCCTGCCCGATCGCAATCGCGGAGAGATCGCTGCCGCCGCGACCAAGCGTCGTCACCGTTCCGTCGGCGGTCGCGCCTTGGAAGCCGGCAACGATCGGCACGACCTCGGCATCGAGCAGCCGGCTGAGCACCGCCGCTTCGACACGGAGAGGCGTCGCATCTCCCGCACGGCCGTCGGTGATAATGCCGGCTTGGGTGCCCGTGAGCGCGCGCGCGGGCACGCCTTGAAGACAGGCTTCATACGCGGTGAGCGCGGCGGCAATCGTTTCGCCGCAGGAGAGCAGGAGATCGACGTTTGCATCCGGCTGCGCGTGACCGGCGAGCGCTGCCAGCGAATCGGTTGCATACGGAGCCGGAGCGCGCCCCATCGCCGAGACCACCGCGACGGTGGCAAAGCCGCGCTGCCGGGATTCGCGGATGCGCGCAATTGCAGCAGCACGCTGCTCGCTCGTGGCCACAGACGTGCCGCCGAACTTGAGGACGGCGACCGGCCGCGTGCCGGTCATGCGCGCACGAAGCCTTTGGCGACCAGCAGTTGGAGAATCTGGACGGCATTGGTGGCGGCGCCTTTGCGAAGCTGATCGCCGACCGCCCAGAGCGCGAAGCGCCGCCCGGAGGAGTCTTGCGCGCGCAGACGCGCCACGTGGACGAGGTCGCTGCCCTCAACCTCGCGCGGCGTCACGATCCCAGCGACGTGGAAACGGAGTCCGGGCGCGCGAGCAAGACGCTCACCCAGCGCCTCAACGCTCGTCGACTCTTGGGTCGTCAGAAAGACCGCCTCGGCGTGAGCGGTGCGCACCGGAACGCGAACGCAGGTCGCAGAGATGCGCAGATCCGGCACGCCGAGCACCTTGCGCGTCTCCTGGGCCACCTTCTCTTCTTCATCGCTCCAACCGCCGGCTGCGAGCGCGCCGACCTGCGGCACGACGTTGCGCGCCAGTCCCGCAGGAAAGACCACGCCCACAGGCTCCGCTTCACCGTACACGAGCGCGCGTTCGCCTGCAGCCAGCTCTTCGAGCCCGGCGCGCCCTGCGCCGCTGGCCGCCTGGTAGGTCGCGACGTAGACGCTGCGCAGGCCCGCTATCGCTCGGATCGGTTCGAGTGCCATGCAGAGAATGATCGCCGTGCAGTTGCCGACCGGAAAGAGGCGATCGCCGGCGCCGACGACATCGGGGTTGATCTCAGGGACCACCAGCGGTACGCCCTGCGCCAACCGGTAGGCGGCGCTATTATCGATGACCACCGCGCCGCGACGCAGCAACGAGGGCACGTACTGACGGCTTGCGACGTCACCACCGGCGAAGAAGACCACGTCGTACGCGGAGAGCAGCGCATCGCTTGCGGGTTGCACGTCGACCGGGCGCCCGCGAAAGCGAAGCTCCTCGCTGTGCGCGCGTTGAGCAAAGGCTCCGAGCTGCTCCACGCCCAGCCCCGACTCACCGAGTACCGCGAGCATCGTTTGGCCGACGGCTCCGGTCGCGCCCACGACGGCCACCTTCACGAGCGCGGCTCCGGGAGCACCGCTTCGAGCCCGACATGCAGCCCGCGCAGGCTCCCGATGGAGGCCAGTGCCAGCGCAATGCCGGGTTTGAACGCGTCGCGCGAGAGCGTATCGTGACGGATGGTCAGCACCTCGCCGTCGTTGCCGAGCAGCACCTCTTGATGCGCGAGCAGCCCGCGCAAGCGCACGCTGTGAATCACCGGCACGAGTCCATCGGCGCGCGCCGCAGCGATGCGTTCGGCGGTCAGCACCGCCGTGCCGCTCGGGGCGTCGCGCTTGGCGTCGTGGTGCATCTCGACGATCTCGACGCCGACGAACTGCGCTGCGGCCTGCGCCGCGAAGCGCATCATCAGCACCGCGCCGATGGCGAAGTTCGGAACGAGCAGACCACCGATGCCGCGCTCGTCGAGCGCCTGAGCCAGCGCCTGGCGATCCTGCGCGTTCCAGCCGCTCGTGCCGATCAGCGGACGCACGCCGGCGCGCACTGCCGTCATCACCAGGTCGCGACTAGCCGCAGCGACGGTAAAGTCGACCAGCACATCGGGCAAGCTCTGCGTACAAAGCTGCGCCATATCGCTATAGACGCGCTCCTCCGGCTGCGCGCAACGCGCAAGACCGCCCACGTATCGCAGGCTTGGCGCGCTCTCCACGACGTCGCGGACAAGGCTGCCCATGCGGCCGCAAATCCCCGCAATCGCCACGCGTATCGGCTCGTTGCCCATCTGTTGCATCGCCTCTATGAACGGGCGCAGATCATCTTCGCGTACGACGACGCGAAGGTTAGAGCTTCTCGAGCGGCGCGTACTTGAGCATGAGCATCTTCTGCCCCACGTTGGGGAAGTCGATGGTGACCAAGCCGTCGCCACCGGCGCCGATGAGGTCCGCGATCATGCCTTCGCCCCACTTGGGATGACGAACGCGATCGCCCTTGTTCAAGCCCATATGCACGCCCGCACCGGCGCTCTCGTGAATGGCGACTTCGCGCCAGCGCCCGCCTGCAGGCCGCGGCGGCGGAGCCGTCTCGCCGGTGAGAAAGCGTAACGTCGCCATCTCTTCGAGGAAGCGCGACTTCGGGTACGCGTAGGTGTTGCCGAAGATCATGCGCCGCTGCGCATAGGTGATGTAGAGGCGATCCATCGCTCGCGTAACGCCGACGTAAGCCAGCCGGCGCTCTTCTTCGAGTTCGTGGGGATCGTTGAGCGTACGCGAATGCGGAAAGACGCCTTCTTCCATCCCGGTGAGGAAGACCGTCGGAAACTCGAGCCCCTTGGCTGCATGCAAGGTCATCAAGGTGACGTAGGACGAGTCCGGATCCAACGTATCCAGATCGCTGATCAGCGCGACGTTCGCCAGGAAACCCTCAAGCGTCGCCTCGGGGTCGCTCTTCTCGTACTCCCGCGCGACGCCGACAAACTCTTGCAAGTTCTCCATGCGAGCGCGCGACTCGTGCGTCTCCTCCGACTGCAGTTCGCGCATGTAGCCGGTGTCTTCGAGCACGGTGACCACGAGGTCGCCGAGGGAAGACTGCTGCGCGCGCTCGCGCAGGCTCGCCATCAACGCAGCGAAGCGCTCCAGTTCCTTGAGCTTCTTGGGCACGGCCCGCTGCAAGAGCGCGGAGTCGGCAACGGCTTCGGCCACCGACACGCGGTCGGCGGCGGCGGCCGCCGTGAGAGCGGCCAGCGTCTGCTGACCGATGCCGCGACGTGGGACGTTGATGATTCGCTTGAACGCGAGCGCATCGGAGGGGTTGGCGATATAGCGCAGATAGGCGATCGTGTCCTTGATCTCGGTGCGCGCGTAGAACCCGACGCCGCCGATCACGCGATACGGCACGCCGTCGGAGATGAGCGCCTCTTCAAAGACGCGCGACTGCGCGTTGGTGCGATAGAGGATCAGGAAATCACGATAGGCGGCGCCTTCGCGCACGGCCTCTTTGATGCGTTCGACCGAGAAGCGGGCCTCATCGCGTTCGGTGGTGGCGCCGTACACATCGACCGGCTCGCCGTGGCCGCGCTGCGTGAAGAGCTGCTTGGGAGCGCGCGTGGTATTGACCTTCACCAAAGCGTTGGCGGCGTCGAGGATCGTCTGCGTGCTGCGATAGTTCTCCTCAAGCGTAAAGACCTTCGCGCCCGGGAAGTCTTGCTCGAAACGCAGGATCATGCGATAGTCGCTGCCGCGCCACGAGTAGATCGACTGATCGTCGTCGCCCACCACGGTGAGGTTCTTATGCTGCCCGGCCAAGATCGACAACAGACGGTATTGGGCCTGATTCACATCCTGATACTCGTCGACCAGAATGTACTCGAAACGGCTTTGATACTTCTTGCGGGTCGGCGCATCGGTCTCCAGCAGATCGATCGTCCGCACGATCAGGTCGTCGAAGTCGAGCCCATTGGATTCGGCTAAGCGGCGCTGGTACTCGCGGTAGACGTTGGTGAACCGTTCGGCCAGCAGAGAGGTCGACTTCTCGGCGTAATCATCGGGCTTCTGCAAGGCGTTCTTCGCCTTGGAGATCTCCGCCAGGCACGCTCCGGCCGAGAGCTGACGCTCGTCGTAATCGAGATCGGCGAGGATATCTTTGACGAGCCCACGCTGGTCGGCGTCGTCCACGATGGCGAACGACGGCGCGATTCCGATGCGCTTGCCCTCGCGACGCAGAATGCGCGCGCAGGTCGCATGGAAGGTTCCAACCCACAGGTCGCGGCTGACGTCACCCACCATCGCTGCCAGGCGAGAGCGCATCTCACCGGCGGCCTTATTGGTGAAGGTGACCGCAAAGATGCGATCGGGCGCCACCTTGCGCTCGCCTAACAAGTAGGCGATGCGGTGCGTCAAGACGCGGGTTTTCCCGCTTCCGGCACCGGCAAAGATGAGGCACGGGCCATCCGTATGGCGGACCGCAGTGGTTTGGACATCGTTAAGAGTTTCAGGTTCAAGGATCATCGGCTTGCTCTTCTTCGACGCGCAGGCTCAAACGGCCTCGATACGCCCGGAGCGACCTTCATCGACGAGTGCAAGCGCGTAACCGGATGCCAAATAGGCGAGCGTCGACTCGGCGCCCGCGTTGCGATTGACACCGTTCTCCTCCAAGCCGTCAAAGCACGCGCCCTCGCGCACGAGCGGCAGCCCCAGGCTGTTGCGGCCGAGAAACCACGCATACGCCAGCCCTGCCGCGCTCAGATGCACCGCGCTGCCGTCAACCTCGAAGGCCGCGAGCTGCGCTTCCACCATCGCGGCGGCTTCGAGCGGTTGCTGAGCAAAGCGAGCCCGCGCCCCGCCGCGACGATACCAGCCGAGGTTGCCGATGGGCACAAAGAGCCCGTCGGCCATCGTCACCTCCCGGTAGAAACGCAGGGTTGCCCGGCCGATCTCGATGCTCGCGGCCTGCCCGAGGACGCCGCCGGCGGCCAGCAGCGCCTGCGGCAAGCGCGCGTTGTCGTAGGTGAGGACGGGCTCGAACCAGTTCCAGTTCTCGGTGGCGATGCGGGCGTGAGCGGCCTGCAACGGCGCGATGCACGCGCCCAGAGCCGCCGCCAGGCCGTCGGCGGCGTGGGCATCGCTGCGGAGCGCATGCACCAACCCCAACGCCGCAAAGGCGCGCGCGCGCAGCGCTCCCAAGCCGCCAAGCACGGGCAGAGCACGCAGCAACGCGTCGGCACAGACGCGTTTCCAACGCTCGTCGGGCGCGTACCGCAGACCGTATCCCAGCGCCCACACCGCCCGGCCACAGCTATCTTCAGAGCCAACCTCTTCGAGCCAGGTTCGCGCGTAGCTCATGAAGTTGCGGAAACGACCGTCCTCGCGCTGCGCATCGCAGAGAAAGGCGAGGTACGTCGAGGCTAAGCGCAGCGCCATTTCATCGCGTGGATGCAGGCGCAGGTACGCGAGCGCCACCATGAAGGCGCGCGCTACATCATCGGTGCAATAGCCCGTCCAGCGTTTGGGGATGTTCTCAGCGGCGTGTTGAATGATCCCAACGTCGTCGCTGAGCGCGACGAGATGGGTGAGGGGCGGCAGATCGATGGGACCCAGCTCAGACCGCACAGACCAACGCCGGCTCCGGCGGCAAGCAGACGCTTGCCAAGAGACGTCCGTACTGGCGCGCGACGTTGGGCCAGGTCATCTGCCGGCCGAAGCGATACGTGCGTCGCTCCGTTGCGTGACGCAGATCCGGATCATCGAGGAGCGCCAGGAGCTGCGCCGAGATCGACGGCGCATCGCGAAACTCGCAGAGAAAACCACGCCCGTAGGCCAGCAGCTCCTGCGCGTAGAGATACGGCGTCGAGACGATCGCTTTGCCGCAACCGACCGCATAGGCCAGCGTTCCGCTGACGATCTGCATCGGATTGAGGTAGGGCGTCAGGTAGATGTCGGTGGCGCTCAGATAGGCGACCAGCTCATCAAAATCGAGGTAACGGTCGATCAGGCGCACGTTGTAGACCAGCCCAAACTTTGCGATCAGCGCTTCCAGCGATTGCCGGTAGGACTCGCCCTCGCTGCGGCGGACCACCGGATGCGTCTCGCCGAGAATTAAGTAGAGCGCCTCGGGATGGCGTTGCACGACGGCGCGCATCGCTTCGATGGCGTATTCGAGCCCTTTCCCGCGATTGATCAGCCCGAAGGTGGAGATCACCAGCCGCTCGCCGATGCCGAACGACGCCTTGGCCACGTCGGTCGTGCGGAAGGGCACGTCCGGGACGCCATGGTGAATGACGTGTACCTTCTGCGCCTGTACGCCGTAGGAGGAGAGCAACAGATCGCGCCCCGTCTCCGAGAGCGAGACGACGGCGCTCGCCGCATCGCAGAGGGCGCTCGTGACGCGCAGGATCGCCGCGTCGGGCTCCGGCAGGATGGTGTGCATCGTCACGACGACGGGCTTGCGCAGGTGGTGGAGCAGGTCGAGCAGCCACTCACCGCGTTCGCCGCCGAAGAGGCCGTACTCGTGCTGCACGTTGACAACCTCGACGCCGAGCTGGTCGATCTTGGCGGCCACCTCCACGTAGGAGGAGCGCTGGGCCTCCTGCAGGCGAGCGACGACGCGGGGGCCATAGCGGCGCAGATCGCCGCCCGGTTCATCCACGGCGACCACCTGGCTCTTGCAGCCGAAGGCGCGATCGTAGGACTCAACGACATCGTTTGTAAAGGTCGCAATGCCGCATTCGCGCGGTGGGAATGACCCAAGAAACAGCGTCCTCGGAACGCCGAGACGAAGTGCGGTCGGCAGGCCGTGCACGTTACCATCCTCCTTCCGGAGTTACATGCCTCTTATACCCAAATGGCAAACGGCCTAAAACGCTTGCTCGCTCTGAGCTACGAGCAAGGCTTTACGGGATCGGCAGCGGCGTCCCAGGGCCTAGACGCGCGCCGGGCGCCACGATACTGCCCGCTTCGACTTCGACATCATGGCCGATGACACTGCCGCGGCCGATGACGCTGCCGCGGCCGATTCGGGTGCGGCTGGCGACGATCGCCTCCTCGATCAGCGCGCCGGCCTCGACGACGACATCCTCCCAGAGTACACAGTCGCGCAGCACGGCGCCTGCCCCGATGCGGCAGCCCCGTCCGAGTACCACGTTTGGCCCGATCTCGGCGCCCGGCTCGATCTGCACGTCAGGGTCGAGATGCACCGGAGCGAACAAGCGAACGCTATGATGCTTAGCCTGGGCTACCGCTCCGGTGAGGCCGGGCTCCAAACGCAGCGGCATCGCTCCGGAGAGGATGTCGCGGTGGGCGGCCAGGTAGTGCTCGGGGCGGCCGAGATCGATCCAGTAATCTTGGGTGACGTAGGCATAGAGCGGTTTGCCGGCGGCCAGGAGTTGCGGGAAGGTCTCCCGCTCGATGGAGACGTTGCGCCCGGCGGGAATCGCTTGCAGGACCTCGGGTTCGAGCAGATAGGTGCCGGCGTTCACTTCGTCGGTGGGTTCGCTGCCCTGGGGCGGCTTCTCCACGAAGCGGCCGATGCGCCCGTCGGCGCCCCGCACGACGCAACCGAAGGCGGAGGGGTCCTCGACGCGGATCAGGTGGAGGACGCCGAGCCCTCCGGCCTGCCGATGGAAGGCCATCATGGCGGTCAGGTCGAGGCTGGTCAGGACGTCTCCGTTTAAGACGAAGAACGGCCCGGTGAGATGCTGCTCGACGTTCTTCAAGGCGCCGGCGGTGCCCAGCGGCTCCTGCTCGATGGCGTAGGTGATCTCCATGTCCAGGCGCGAGCCGTCGCCGAAGTAGTCGACGATGGCCTGCGGCATGTAGCCCGCGGCCAGGATCACCTCGCGGATGCCGGCCTCGAAGAGGCGCTCCATGGTGCGCGCCAAGTACGGCACGCCGACGATCGGGACCATGGGCTTGGGGGTGCCGTAAGTCAACGGGCGCAGGCGCGTCCCCTCGCCTCCGACCAGCACGACTGCCTGCAACGACTGCTCCTCACCTAGTTACGACAGAGAGACTCAATGCGCAGAGGGTTCGCCCTGCAGCTTGCTTCTTCTTACACGCACCGTCCAGGGCGTTACGCATTCCACACGGAGGCAACTCCAGGCAGATTCGCGCCGCCGACCCGCCGTTGCAAGAGTCAGCCTCAACCGTGTAGTATAGCCACCGTCGCCAATCCCGGTTCGTCTAATGGTAGGACAGCAGACTCTGACTCTGCTTATCGTGGTTCGAGTCCATGACCGGGAGTACGCGGCCCTATCGTCTAGAGGCCTAGGACGCCGCCCTCTCACGGCGGTAACGCGGGTTCGAATCCCGCTAGGGCTACCACATTCTAAAAGCCGGACACCCCAGCGACGACGCTGGGGTCGCAATCCGCTATCGAGCCCCGGCGGGAGCCTCGCTAGGTTGTTGGCATATTGACAACATTCACCTTGGCTGCTAGGCTGTATTTGACGTGCGGATCGTTGGCCAAGTTGCGCTCCAGAAGGCTGCTCTCAAGCACGGCGATGCGGCGAACGCGTTAGCAATGTGGAGAATGGCTGTGACTGCAGCCGCGTGGACCAATCTTGCCCAACTCAAAGCCGATTTTCCCTCGGCCGACTACGTACCACCGTTCACGGTATTCAACGTTAAAGAGAATAAGTACCGGCTGATTGCCGTGATCGATTATGCGGAACGAGTCGTAGTGGTACGGAGCTTTCTTACGCACGCTACCTACAGCAAAGGGAGATGGAAATGACGGCAGCGATGGAACGCGAATACGCTAAGCTGTTGAGCAGGCGCCGACCGCATGCAATCGACACGAAGCGCGATTACGATGCGGCAATGCGCGAGATTGAAGAGCTGACGATACACGCTGAGAGCCGCTCTCCCGCTGAAACGGAATACTATCGTGTACTCTGCGCACTGGTTGCCGACTTCGAACGCAGCGCCGGAGCCGCTCGTTGGCGCAGGCCGAATCCTTTAGAAGCACTTCGCGAGTTGATGGAGCTAAAAGGCATCACTCAAACGCAGGTTGCGCAGGCGCTCGGCGATCGTGCGGCCGCATCGGCTATTCTGAACGGTTGCAGACAAGTCAGTAAGGCACAAGCCAGGAAACTCGCCGATCTCTTCAACGTGGATGCCGGAGCGTTTATCTGAGCTTCGCGCTGGGTCTTGAAGCGGTGCTTGACGAGTAGTTCCCACTCAAGCGTGGCAATAACGCTGTCGCGCATCCGGGGTTATCGTAGCAACCGGAGGTTGTGCCGATTTCCGGGGGAGCGCCACGAAGCGGCGTAGCGTGATTCACTTATATCACGCTACTTTGCGCAGCGCAATAGGTTTGTTGATCATCGCTTGATGCACCTGCGGAAGTAACGCGTAACCGTTGAAGCGGCGCCAGTGCGACTTGCGGCGCACGAGCAAGGCCCACACGAGATAGGTTGCCGATTCTGCACTGCGCATTCGTTTGCAGACGTTCGTCCGCGAGCGCACGGGATCGAAGTTCGACTCGATCACGTTGCTCGTTCGCAGATGCTTCCAGTGCGGCTTTGGAAAGTCGTAGTATGCGGTGAGGCGAGCGACGTCGTCGCGCAGGCAGGCAGCGGCCTTGGGATACCGTTTGGAAAGCTCGCGAGCGAGCTTTTCGAGCAGACGTTCGGCTTGCGGCCGGCTATCGGCCATCATCGCCTCGGTGAGCCGAGCGTGGATCGTCTCCCGGTGCTTCTCGGGCACTTTGTCTTCGACGTTGCGAATTTTATGGAGCTTATGCCGACATCGGCATAATGGAGCCAGCAACGCTGCTGCTTTGCCCGGGGGAAAACGGCTGAGAAGGCCTTCCAAATGCCCTGTGCGCCATCCGCAACAAGGAGCGCGACGTTCTTGAGACCGCGCTCACGCAGGCTCTCGAAAAGCGTCGCCCAGCTCTCGGCGCTTTCACCGAAAGCGTCTTCGATGGCCAATAGGTCCTTCGCGCCCTCAGTATCAACGCCGATCACCACCAGCATGACACGCTGCTCTTGCTCGGCGCCGGCGTCGAGATACACTCCATCGGCCCAGCAGTAGACGTACTTATCGGCGATCGGGCGCTGCGACCAGGCGCGGTAATCGTCAAGGAACTGCTTGTTGATGCGCGAGATGGACGACGGTGAGAGCGGCGCCGTTTCACCCACCAGGGCACGCAGCGATGGCTCGAAATCACGCGTCGACAACCCCTGAAGCCACAGCTCGTGTGCTGGAGGAGCGTACCGCTCGCGAAACTTGGCATGACATCAAACGGAGGCGAGTTTCCTTCAACTATACTTCGGCAATCGCGTCATCTCCATACCGTCACGTAACGCCGTGGCGGCGTATACGACCCCCGGCTAGCATCCCGGACCACGGTGAGGATAGCGTTCACCACCTCGGTCGGGGTCTCGTTCCAGACCCCGACATCCAATCTGGTGAGCCGGTCAGGATTCGCCCCAGGCGTGAGCACCCAGCCGAGCGTGGTGAAGAGATAGCGGTAGCCGGCCTGGTGTGCCAGCGACACGAGCGTCGGGGTATACTGGCCATACGGGTAGACCATGGTATCGACCGCTTGACCCGTTTTGGCTTCGACGATCCTGCGCGCCCGACTCAGGTCACGGAGTACGCGTCGACGATAGTGAGCTAACGTTTCGGGCTGACCGTCGGCAAGCAAGGCGCGCCCCACCGTCGCCGCCGTGGTATCGCCCGCGGCATCGATGGCCACCGCGCGATGAAGATTATATGTTTCAGTTCCAAAGCGAAACACGCCACTGTGGCTCATGCTCGCGATTTCCGTCCAGGTCAGGTCGTTTTCGAGGCGATCCACATAAGAAACGATCAGGAAGACCGTAGCGGGAATGCGTTGCCGCCGCAACAGGGGGAAAGCATAGCGATAGATACCACGGTAACCGTTGTCGAAGACCAGACACACGGCATTGGACGGAACCGCAGCTCCTTCGGAGAGAAAAGCTTGAAGTTTGGATAACGAGATGAAGTGAAAGCCGCCCTGCTGCAGCCGGGCAATCTGGGCCGCAAACTGTTCTGGAGAGACGGTATCGGTTTCAGCCTGAACCCGACGCGCCACATCGTGATAGGTCAGGACAACCACTACGTTGCGATAATAAGTATGAGTAGCCGCCGGTGCTGCGTTCGCGACCGCTTGGCGCTCCCGGCGTAATGGCGGCTTGAGACGCAACTCATCGAACACATGCGGGCGGCAACTGCGAGCCTTTCCACGCATGCCTGTCGATACGTTGGGCTCGATAGTGCTGCGCCTCGCCGAACTACCGGCAGGGATGAGCGTCCGCTGAGCACCGGGAGTGGAACTCGCAGAAGGCTGGACTCTCTGCTGCGCATGGTGTTGCGACGGTGCACACGCGGAAAGCATCAGGCAAAAACATATCATCACCCCTCCTCCACGCGATACCGGTTTCATCTCGCCGGGCGTGCCAACGCTTCTCCTCGCGCAACGAACGCCGCCCGGCAGCCGTACTTGCCTAAACCGTAGCGTTCGCACAACGCACTAGTCGAGTACAAGCCGGCGATGCGGATGGCGCCAGGCGATGTAGAGAAACAGCGCAAGCGTCAGTGGAAGAACGAAGATGCTGGCTTCCGTGCCGAGTGGGCCGCCATTCACCCACGCCGGGCCGGGGAAAGTCGCGTGGAGGAGCGTCCCAACCGGCACTTGCGATCCGTTGCGCGTGCCGATCACGAAGATCTGCATGAAATCAAATGCGCTGTGAAACCCTACGGCGAGCCAGAGCGAGCCGGTGCGCCAAAACGAGAAGCAGATGACCAGTGCTAAAAGCATGATATTCCCGATATCGATCGCATTCTCACCGGCCTTGCCTAGATGCGCCGCACCGAAGAGCAACGTGACGACGAGTGACGCGGGAAGAAAACCGATTCCGCGGGCGAGCGCAATCAGCGGATAGCCGCGGAACACCGCCTCTTCGGTGAAGCCGACCAGCAGCATCACGGCCGCCCATCCAAGCGGATAAGCGATCCAGCCCCAGCCGTGCAAGCCAAAGCTCTCGATACGCATTCCACCGAAGAGCAGCATCAGGACGGCAACGATGGCCGTCAGGATCGCTCCCAGGACGGCGCCTTCGATCAGCCTGGGCACGGCCGCCGTACGCGACGGGGTGAAGCCGTACGACAGCACCGAGCGCCTTTCGAACCAAGCCATCACAAGCGTCGCGACGAGGACCGGAATCAGGAGGGTAAGTTCGTCTAAAAGCAAGGGAACCGGTGCGAGATCGTCACGCAGATGCAACGTCATCACGAACCAAAACTCAAGGCGGCCGACGCCTGCGGCCAGCGCCGCCAATAGCACCAAATATGCCAGGAAACGCCAACCGGCTCGCACACCGCCGCGGCCCTTAAACAGTCTCATCATCGCCGGTACTCCTGAGGGGAGATCGCATCGTTTCCGCCGACAAACATCGAGAGCACGTGACGCATGAGCACTCCCCTGCATAACACGAACACAGCGATAGAGCCGGCTCGTACCGCCGTGCGACGTGCTCTTTGGGGTTGCCGCGCCGGCTCCTGCAGCGCCGCCGCTTCCGGCACGGGCGCGAGAGCGCACGAAACATCCACGGGTCTGCCCGCTCTCTGCCGGAAAGCGTGGAGAGCCGGCAGGGCCTAGAATCGCCAAGAGGGCTCGCGACGAAAACGTGTAACGTCGCTGGTTATGCGACGCGGGCAATCGAATGCCCTGAGATGTCGATGAGCATTCACCGGCGGCGGAGTTCTGCGCGAGGCCCACGAGTCTCCAAAGACGATCTCCTGAAACTCGCGCTCACGGACTCATTAACCGGCCTTCCCAATCGGCGCGCCGTGGACGAGTTTCTCGAGCGCGTCTGCGTTGCGGCCAGCGCTCACTCCTCCCACATGAGCGTTGCATTCGCCGACATCGATTTCTTCAAGAGCTTTAACGATCGCTTCGGCCATCTCGCAGGCGACGACTGTCTACGCATGGTGGCGACTGCGCTCATGCAAGAGATTCGTGACGGCGACTTCGTGGGGCGCTACGGCGGTGAAGAGTTCATCATCGTTTTTCCCGATACGGACGGCCACGCTGCCCTTGAGATTGCCGAACGGCTTCGCCGCGCCGTCGCGCAACTCGATGTCCGCACGAAGGACGCGGGATCGGTTGCCGTTTCGATCAGCATCGGCCTCGCCGAATATCACCCGGGTTCTCTCGACACCCCTCAACTGCTCATGGCAGCAGCGGATGCCGCCCTGTACGCAGCAAAACGCAGTGGGCGAAATCGCACGTGTTTAGACGACGATGAAGGCACGCACCTCCATCGTAACGCTCGTCTTCCTGCGGAACGCTCGTCCTTGATCGGCCGAGATCGTGACTGCGAGCAGGTTGCCGAGCTGCTACACAAACATCGCCTTGTCACGCTCACCGGCCCCGGCGGCATCGGGAAGACACGCCTTGCGCTCTCCGTTGCGAAAACGATGCGCCCTTCATTTCGCGATGACGTCTGGTGGATTGAACTCTCCGAGCTTTTCGATCCGCATCTCGTAGCGGTGGCCCTTGCCGAAGCCTTAGGCATCGCTGCTCGTGACGCCGATCAGGCGCTCCACGCTGCGGTGCTCTGGCTGCAAGCTCGCGACGCGCTCCTCGTCTTCGATAATTGCGAGCATCTTCGCGCCCCCATCGCAGCGCTCGCAGATGCCATCCTCGAACGCTGCCCGTCCATACGCATTCTCGCAACAGGGCGAGAAGCGCTAAAAACGCACGGTGAGGCCATCTTCAGCGTTCCGTCTTTGCCTTTTGGCGCCGACGACAGCGATACGGAGTTGGATCTCGCCGCGACCCGGGAGTTGGCTGCCGTTCGCCTCTTTGAAGAACGCGCCCGGCTTGTGCTCCCGGAGTTCGACATCAACGCCGGCAATTTCCAGACGGTCGCCTCGATCTGCCGCCGCGTCGACGGCATTCCAACCGCCATCGAACTGGCAGCCGCGCGATTACGCGCACTCGCTCCGAATGACTTACTCGCAGAGCTGACCGAACGCTTCGCGCTTCTCAACGAAGGTCTGCAGACGCAACACTCTCGTCACTCCACGCTGCGAGCGCTTTTCTCATGGAGTTATCGCCTACTCACCGAACAGGAGCAGCAGCTCTTTCGCCGCCTTGCAGTCTTTAGCGGAGGATGGACGCTTGAGGCTGCGCGGGAGGTCTGCGCCAACGAGAGCCTGGAGCGTTCGCGCATACCCGAGACACTCGGGCACCTGGTGGATAAGTCCCTGGTCCTTTCGGTCACGCGCCCTGATGGGCCGCAGCGCTTTCGTTTCTTGGAAGCAACGCGTGAATACGCTCTCGACTTGCTCCACGACTCCGTCGACGCGACCACGACCCCTTCCCGCCATATCGCCTACGTTGCGCGCCGGGCAGCAACGATGGCAGGCACCTGGCCAACCACCCCGACGCGGCTCTGGCTCCCGGAGATCCTCGATGATTTAGACAACGCGCGCACCGCGCTTCGGAGGGCGCTCGACGACGAACTCGCGCCCTCGGTCGGCGCGGCGCTCTGCCTCGATTTAGTTCCCGTTTGGTTAGAGCTTGGCCTAACCCACGAAGGGGCGGCTTGGATTGCACGCGCAATGGCTCTGCAAGCGATTCCTGCGGCGGCTATCCCCCGGGGCAACGCTTGCCTAGCCTGGATGCTGCTCTATGCCGGGCACCCTCACGACGCCATCGCTCCGGCAGAACAGGCGATTTTGGCCAGTCGCGACAGCGGAGATACCCACACGTACGCGCGAGCCGCCTGCGTACTTGCTATCGCCCTACGCGAGTGCGCCCAGGACCTCGAGCGATCGAGGATGCTCTTCGCCGAAGCATTGCAGCTCTTCGAGGCATCCGGTGACCGTCTGGGCGTGGTGGACGCTCTCAACGGATTGGCAATGCAGGCCTATTTTGATACGCAGTTTGACGAAGCGAAGGAACTTGCGGAGCGCAGCCTACGTATCGCTCGGCGGCTGGGGCGACGGTTTGCGATCCTACGTCAGTTGACGAATCTGGCGGGGATCGCTTTTCGGCGCGAAGAGTTCGATCGGGCAGCCGTCTACCTGCACGAAGCGACGGTTCTAGGTAGCGGGACGCGCCGCAATCGGTGGTATGCGATTGCATTCGCCAACCTCGCAGACCTAGAACTTACGAGAGGCAATCTCGATACTGCAAGCGACCTCTTCGCACGGGGACTTCGCCTCCTTGCAATGCTGACGAATGACCTCGTCTTCGCATACGCGACGACAAATGCGGGGCGTCTCGCTTCGGCCCTGGGCAAACATGAGACAGCCGCACAACTCCTTGGTTTTGCGGATGCGACGTTTGAACGCCTACAATCGACCCGCGATGCAATGAATGCAAGCACCTATAACAATCTCGTCGCGACCCTGGTTTCGGCTCTCGGAAGCGAAGGGTTCGATACGGCCTACAGCACTGGAACGGCACTTTCGCTCTCCGAAACCTTGAGGTGCGTAGAAGCACTCTCGTGACCACCCGGTTGTTCGTCCGCTCCAGGATCCTACGTGAGGCGGACGACCATTGAGTGGCTGTACAGAAACGGCGTGAAGCCGATCCTCGCGTACAGCGAAGCTGCCTGAGAACCCGTCTGCGCAGCAATAACTATGGTATTCGCTCGTTTCTGCATCTGCAGCAGAACGTCGGTGATGAGCAGCCGGGCGAGCCCACGGCCACGCTGTTCCGCTTTCGTTATGACGCCGGCAAAGCGGGCGACGTCACGGTAATAGTACGCACCGGCAGCGCAGAGCATCGTGCCGTCCTCGCCAAGGATGCCGTAGTATGCGCCATGTCCCGCATCCATGAGCGCGCGAAAACCGGATGCACGCCATTGCATGAACGCCTCGCCCCAGTGGTACGTGGCGCATTCGAGTTCGACGAGTTGCTGCCAGTGCCGCTCGCTGGAGAAGGCCACGATAGCGTTTGCCTCCAGCGGAGATCGTACCATCTGCACTTCTCCAGGCGCAACGAACAGCGTTTCCACCTCCGTTTCGAACGAGGCAACGTTCACCGCTTCCCCGGCTGGTTCGAACCACGTTAAGACCGCCGGGTACTCCACGCTGCGCCACGCAAAGCATTCGCGATAGCGAGCAATCCAGCGATGAAGAGTCTCGGCGGTCGGCGGTCGGTCGAGAATGAAACGATTGCCGAAGTGGTATCCCGGGCAGGCGCGAGTCATCTCTACGATTGCTCCGTCGATCCGATGACGTTCGAGTTCCGGCGGCGCTACAGCCGCTTCCGCGTGGAGCGCCAGTGCGCGGGCATTAGGCGCTACACGCAACGGATCGAACACCATCTGAGGCCGGCTTACTTGCGGCGATGCAAGACGATGTGATTGCCTTCCGGGTCTTGAGCAAACGACATCCGGCAGACGGGGCTCTCGCTCGGATCGCTTGCCGTGCAGCCGCGCGAACGCACGAAGCGGACCGCTTCGTCGACATCGGGAACCGCAAACATGATGTTGTAGCCGGCTTGCCAGGGGAAGTTTTCATGCTTGCCGATGGCAAAGCATGAGCCGTCGGGCAGCTCGAACTCTGCCCATCCCCCGTCACCGATACGATGCAACTGGGTGGGTTCACGCCCGAGGAAGGCGGTGTAGAAGTCAAGGGCGCGGTTGAAATCCTGGACGTTATAGAGTTGAACGTCGATACCGGTCACCATGAGGTTATCTCCTTTAATCTACCATGCATACCCGAATAATATGACCATCGGGATCTGCGACAAGGAAAGTGCGGCCAAAAACTTCGGTGTATGGCTCACGGACAACCTTGATGTCAGGGTTGTGTCGCCATTCCTCATAGAGGTGATCTACATCTGCATTGGTTGGCAACATGATGCCGATTTCAGAGTACCGCGGCACCGACGCATCCGGCTTTTCACCGCCGGTCCAAATGGCAAACAGTGCTTCGCCGCCGGCAGGGAATGCCACATAGCGGGGGCTCGTAAACAATGGTTCAATTTTGAAAATCGTCTTGTAGAATGCCGTCGAACGTTCGATGTCGGACACGTAGACAAGCTGAAGGTTGGCTCTGGCGGATACTGCCATTATGCAACTCCTCCGGCGATAGGACCGGGCGTTCGAAAGAACTCGTTTCGCGTTCCTGCAAACTCAGGAACAGGTGAGAAGAGCACGGTGCCGCCGAGTTGGAGAGTCATGCTTGGTCTTTCCTCCTAATAGGAATGCCTCGCACGTGAGGTCCCGCCCAGCATAGCGCGCTATACTTGACAGGTTCTGTCATATTTGCCATCCTGCCCCTGCGATGAAATCCGACCGCCTCCTCGCATTACTGCTTCTGCTCCAGGCCGCGCCGCAGCGTACCGCGCGAGAGCTTGCAGCACGGCTCGAGGTCTCGGAGCGAACGATCTATCGCGACGTCGACGCGTTGAGCGCGGCCGGTGTGCCCGTCTACGCGCAACGCGGCGCCGTCGGCGGCATCGCATTGACGGCGGGCTACCGCCAGGCGCTCACCCAGTTCGGCGAAGACGAGGTGCGAGCGCTCTTCATCTCAGGGGCATCGGCGCTGGCGGACCTCGGCCTGAGCCGTGAGTTGGAACGCGCCCTTGAAAAGATCCGCGGCGGACTTGCCGACCCGCAACGCCGCGCCGCCGAACGCTCGCGCGCGCGCATCCACATCGACCAACGGCGCTGGAGTTCGAGCGATCCGCCGGTTGAGCGCCTGGCCCTGCTGCACCGCGCCGTATGGAGCGACCAGAAGGTGGAGTTACGCTACATCGACCGCAAAGGCGCAGTTACGACGCGCACCCTCGATCCCTTGGGGCTCGTGACCAAAGCCGGCGTCTGGTACCTCGTTGCGCAAACGTCGTCCGGCCTGCGCAGCTTTCGCGTCGATCGCATCGAGCACGCCGCAGCGTTGCCGGAAACTTTCGTGCGCCCCCCGGACTTCGTTCTTGATGAGTACTGGAGAGAGTCCACGACGCGCTTCCGGCTGGAACGCCCCAGGGAGACCGCCATCATCCTGCGCGTTGCACCCGACGCCATGGCCGACGTCACCAGCTATTGGCCGTTTGAGGTGATCGACGCCACCGACGCAAATGTCGTGCGCATCTTCTTCCCGGATATCGAAGTCGCATTGCACCACGTCATCGCATGGAACGACGCCGTAGAACTGCTCGAACCGATCGAATTGCGCCGGATGCTCGTCGAACGTGCCCATGCCATGCTTGCGCGCTACGCTTGCCCTGTTTGCGAGCGCTGCGCTCGCGTTGGCGCTCACCGCTTGCGGCGGTCTGCAGGGCGGGGGCATTAACCCAGTTGGGCCGACGCCACCAGGGCCCGGCGTCGTCGCCGAGTATGCCATCCCAACAGCCTCGGAGCATCCCCAAATCGAATGTTTGTGGATATGAGGCCACCCCAGCCCACGATCACGACTGCCGCCGATCACCGATACGACGTCAACGACGTGACCGGTGGCCGGCGATCCCTTCGCGACGATTGTGAAACCTCCGCAGCAACGCGGTGAACGCCCGCCGATTCGAGATGACGCAACGCGGATGCACCCCGGGCCCCGGGAGGTTGACGATACGATCAGAGCCGTTTGCCAGCCAAGAAGAACAGGAGTACGACCACGCTATTATTCGTTATGTGCGCAACCAGCGTCACGAGCAGGGAGCCGTATTTGTAACGCAGCCATGTGACGGTGATCGCGAGCGGCAATACCCATAACCAAGTAGCCACGTGTTCTGCATCAAAAAGTGCGCCGGTAACGATCGCCCCCCATATTCCCCAATGTCGTTGCAGCACGGACTGAATCCATACCCGATAAAACACCTCTTCCACTATCGGACCAAGCACGCTCACAAAAACGATGCCTACCACCGATGTTCCGAGCACCGGTGGTTCCGCTATTAGTGGGAGGGTCCTTTGAAGGACGATGGTGACAAGAGTGAAGAGTACATAAGGGGAAGCAATAAGAAGCGGGATGAGTACGCCGACACCAATAGCAGTTGAGTATGAAAGTCTTCCCACGAGTATCTCGCGGAGATGCAGAGCTTCCCCGCGAGCACTCCATAGCGCCAAGAGCATCCCGCTGAGCACGAAAGCGTACGCTACCCAAGGATCGTTGAAAGCATTCAATATGCCCTTGACGCTTTGATGCCTCATTCCCAAGAGGCTCAGGGAAGGGAGCAAAAACGCCGTGAGCAAAAATGTCGCGAATGCAACTGGAATCCAAACGTGAAGCCGCGTAGCCTCGATCAGCTGAATGAAGGGCTGGTTGAGACTTGCGGGTTGAATATCGCGTGGACCGATCGCGATTACCTCACTCTGACTCACTAACGCGACAGAACCGAAATATCTCCATCGGATCTACCCGACGTGTTTGATGCGGGTGTTACGCAGCCGTCTCTCACGGTGCGTGCTCAAACCCCAGGTACGTGCTCATAGGAGATCGCGTAGGTCGTCAGCCATGAGGTTTGCGCGCTTGAGAATGTCGCGCAGCGTGCCCGGTGGCACGTCTTGGCCCGCATGCATCGGTACGATGACCTTCACGGGACCACGCCTCAGCGCAAGGTGCGAGCCATGCTGACCAAGCGGTTCAAAACCAACGCGCCGCAACGCTTGAACCAGGCGGCCTGGGCGAACCTGCGGAAGTTTGCTCAATTAAGCCGCAGGGAGCGTGACCGCGATCGCTTCAACCCGCGTGGCCGACGAATCGCTCGGCGGAATCTCTTCGCCCTCGTCTTTACGGACTGCGAGCGCGAGTTCGATGGCTTCACGGGCCATCGTTAACGCTTCCTCGACCGAGGCGCCAAACGTTGCGATCTCGGGAAGGGCTGGCACGATGACTTGAAAGGCATCCTGGTCCGGCTCCAAGATCACGGTGTATTTCAATTCGGCCATGCTGATCGATTCGGCGGCGGCGCGTTGGTTCATTCCAAGCGCTTCACGCTGCGCGAGGTCGCCATGCGTTCGGGCTATTGGGCGTATTCCCAGCCAAGGCTCGCATCGATCTTCCCTCGTGGTCACCCCTTAATCGCGCTCCTATTGCGTGCGAATTGCAGGCGGGCGTAAGAGAGGGGGGTGTCCCGCCGTCTGCGCGCAGGCATGGAGGTGCCGAATCGGGGAGGCAACCTGGACGACGAGGCGCGAGATATAGCTGAAAAGGCCTCCACGCGTTAGCAGTAAGGGTGCCCGCTCTTGGCCGCTTGAGCGACCTCGTCGCGTGCGCCATTCGGGTCAAAGAGGAACCGCAGGCTCCAGGCTAGCAACCGCAACATTTTCATGGTGTTCATTTTCGCACTTCCCTCTCAGTATCGCTACAGCCCATAGCCAAGCACCGACAAGAAGCGGGGCGGCCGCACCGACCGTCACGAGGGCCAGAAACACGACGCCGGACGCTTCCAGCGCGCCGCGCTTGGCAAGAATGGATGCCTCATTTTGTTGGTGCGCCTGCAACAGCGCCGCCTCCGCGTTTCGCTCAGGAGTCGGTCGATACTCGCGGCACTGACCTGCAAGAGTCGCTCCTTCACCGACGGGTGCAGATCGAGGTGACCGTACCGCTCCATCGTGTTGATCAGGATGAGGATCGCCGCTTTGAGGCGCTTCCCGCAAAGCCGATCGCTGGCTTCCCAAAGGACGATGAGCGCCTGCCGCACGGCCTCATCGTACAGGCGGTTGCGCACCGCCCTCGATCGCCCTAGCGGGGCATCAGAACGCAGAAGGCGGATGGCGTGCTTCCGATGGTAACCGGTCACCGCCACGAACTCGTCGAGAATCCTTGCCTTCTCCCTCCTCGATGCCGCCCGGTACCGTGTGCCCACCGCCGTGAGCAATTCCGTCCGTGTTCCCATGCTGATTCGCCTCAATCTGCCTTTCCGTTCCCGCCGGAATAGCATTTCCAACGAGTCAATGCGCCGGTCTCCCGGCGCACAGATAATTGTCGTCGGCCACACACCAGGCCGGCTACCGTTATCTCTTCACCACGCTCGGCTGGGCGCTCACGCCTGGGGCGAATCCTGACCGACTCACCAGATTGGATGTCGGGGTCTGGAACGAGACCCCGTCCGAGGTGGTGAACGCCATCCTCACCGTGGTCCGGGATGCTAGCCGGGGGTCGTATACGCCGCCACGGCGTTACGTGACGGTATGGAGATGACGCGATTGCCGCTGTGATGTATGGTAGGTGCATGGAGAACGCTGAGCTTCACGTTATTTTCGGTGCGGGCCAGGTTGGGCAACGTCTGGCGGAGCAACTCGCAGCGGCCGGCAAGCGCGTGCGCATTGTTCAACGATCTCCGCTTGCTGCCGCGGGCGTAGAGGTGCGAAGGGGCGATGCGAGCGATCGCCAGGTGTGCATCGAGGCCGCCGCCGGAGCTACGACGCTCTACCACTGCATGAATCCGCCCTACAGCGCAGCGGTGTGGGCCGATGCTCTGCCGCGCTGGATGGATAACCTGATTGAGGCAGCCGGGCGGAATAACGCGCGGCTGGTCGTGCTCGATAACGTCTATGCGTTGGGGAAACCGGCCGGCCACCTGCTCAGCGAAGACTCTCCCGTCAACCCATGCAGCCCACTTGGCGAGATACGCGCGCGTGTCGCGCAAAGACTCTTTGATGCGCACCGTCGCGGAGATGTGGTGGCGATGATCGGCCGTGCGTCGGATTTCTATGGTCCGGGCGGCGGCAGCGCGAGTTTCATGGGTGATATCTTCTGGCGCCCTGCACTTGCCGGCAAAACGGTGCGCGTACCGATCGATCCTGACGCCGTTCACACCTACCACTACATTCCGGATGTCGCCGCCGGCTTAGCGACGCTGGGTTGCGCCGAGCGGAGCGCGTACGGCGGACCTTGGATGCTGCCGTGTACGCCGGCCGAGACGATGCGTACGCTTGCCCGTCGCTGCGCGCAGTACCTGGGCCGTGAGATACGCCTGACGGAGATCCCGCGCTGGCTGCCCAAAACCCTTGGCATCGTCTCACCGCCCATGCGCGAGCTTGCACACATGCGCTACCAGTGGGACGAGCCCTTCGTGGTCGACGATAGCCGATTTCGCGCGCGCTTCGGCGTCGCTCCAACGGACGTTGAGCGCGCCGCTGAAAAAACCGTCGCCTGGGCGCGCGAAGCCTCCCGATAAGCGTTAGTTCTCGGTTGTCACGCCGAGACGGTGTGCGGCCTGCCGGAGTCGCACGTCGCGGGTTACCAGTGGTAGGTGTCGGCGAAACGCTAGGTCGAGGTAGAGTGCATCGTAGGCCGAGAGGTTGAAGCGGCGAGCGATCTCGACGTGACTGCCTTCGCTGGTATCGAGCGTGACGGGGAGCTCGGCAACCGCGTCGAGCAAGGCGCTAGTCTGATCGGCTGCGAGGCGCCCGCGGCGCTCGATGGTAATGATGGCGTTCTGGACTTCCCATCGCCATATGAGCGGTGCAATCGCTTGAGTCTCTCGCAGTCGATGGGCGAGGCGAATCGCCGCGTCGTCGCGCTCGTCGGGAAAGATAAATGCCAACGTCGCTGACGCATCCAAAACGAACTTCACGTGCGTCCTTGGTCGATGGCCTCGCGGATCGAGATGCCCATAGGGCACGTGTTTGCGAGGAGACGGGTGACCGCATCCTCGGGGGCATCGTTCTGAACCGGAACGATGCATGCGGCAGGTTTACCCCGCACGGTGATCAGCGTGACTTGCCCGACTCGGGCCTTGTCAACGAGAGCTGAGAGGTGCGTCTTCGCTTCAAACAGGCCGACGGTCTTCATACGACTAGTTTAGTAAAGAAATACAAACTAGTCAATAGTCTCAGGCAAGGGCATGCTGCTCGACCCAAGCCCGCCTGAAACACGGTCGCCTGGTTGGCGTACAACTACCATGAAGTCTGCGTTCGCGGCCGTTGTGACGGCATTACTCTTGCTTATCGGGCGGCCCGCTGTGGCGGCAGCAGCCTCGGCTCCATCCATCGTCGTGCCGTTCTTAGCGAAGGAACCGACGATGACTGGACGCGTCGATGCGAGTTGGAAGGCGGCGACCCGCATCGTCCTGGCCTACGACTATACCAATCGCCGCGCAGCGGCTAAGCCGGCGATCGCCTACGTCGCGCAGGATCCCACCGGGATCGACGTGGCTTTCGTCGTGCGTGAGAGGCCGCCGATCCAAGCCGCTACGCTCAGCAACGGGCCGGGCGTCTTCGGCGACGACAACGTGCAGCTTGCGCTCAATCCCCAAGGCACGCAGGGCTTTGCCTACACCTTCATCGCCAACGCTCGCGGTGCTCGGTTCCAAAGCTCCAGCGAGAACAGCGCCTACACGCCGACGTGGACGGCGGCCGGGCGCGAGAACGCGAGCGGCTATACCGTCACGATGCACGTTCCGTTCTCCGTCATACGCACCGGCGGCTCGCATCGCTGGATTGCGCAGTTTCTGCGTTTTGCCGTGCGGACCAACAGCACCGATGTATGGAGTTATAACCCGGCGGCAATGGGCACCACGGATCCCGTCTACGACGGCACCCTCGTGGGCATGATGCCCGCCGGTACTCACGCGCACGCCGCATCAACGCGGCCGAAAGCCCGCTTCCAGCCCTACGTCCTCGGGGTTGCGCGATCCGCTGCTGCCGGTGGATCGACCTCACAGATGGGGCTCGACATGGCCGTCCCGATTACACCGACGGCGTCCTTCGTCGGTTCGTTCCATCCCGATTACTCCAACGTCGCAATCGATCAGCAGACGATCTCGCCTACCGCCTTTCCACGGCAGTACCAAGAAGTGCGTCCGTTCTTCACGCAGATCATTGCGTTCGATAGTCATTTTGGCTGCATGAGTTGCCCAATTTCGCTCTACACGCCGTTGATCCCGACGTTTCGGCAAGGCTACGGCATCGAAGGCACGCAGGGACTCTTCAAGTTCTCCGGCTTCGATGCTGTCGGCACACAACGCACGGATGCCGCCGGTGCAGTGGACTACTATGACTCGACTCCAACGCATGCCATCGGGGTCAACGCCCAGCGCGTGTCGGTCAACACGCCGCTCTTCACCGACTCGACCACGGAGATCAACGGCGGCTATGCTAATCCACGCGGCCATGTCTTCGTGTATGCGAACTATGGCCGTGAAAACGGAACCTTCGTGACCGATCCCGCGCAAGCACGGTACGGGGAACTTGGAGGCGCTTACGCCAGCGCCGATACGACGTTTATTGTGGCGCGCCAGTTCGTCGGATCGCAATACAACCCGGTTGACGGCTACGTGGCACAGCCCGATATCGCCGGCTATTTATCATTCGGCCAAAAGACCGTCCACTTTCCGGTTCACTCGCGGATTCAAGACATTCAAATCTCCGCGAACGCCGCGCGCTTCTGGAATCACCTCGGCCGGCCGGCGCAGAGTAACGCCGGCTATCAGGTCAATCTCGACCTCAAGAACTTGCTTTCGCTGCACGTCTTCCAGCAATCGACCTACGTCCTGACCTCGCAAGGGGAGTACCTTCCCTTTTCAAACGACAACGCGGGCGCTATGATCGGTTATAACCTGAACTCCAACTATCCCATCGGGCTTATCTACGGCGCCGGTGCCTACTATCACGGTCGCGCGACGACGTGGCAGTTTTTCGACACGGTTCCACTTCGTCGGCAGATTAGCCTCTCGCTCAGCCTCAACGAGAACGCCTATGCATCGCAGAGAGCAGACGAGCCGTCATTCCGGCAGTGGCTCAACAGCGCCGCCGTGAACTGGCAGTTCTCGCGCGATGCCTCACTTTCGCTCGGCGCACGCCGCATTAACGGCATCAACTTCCCGAATGCCTACGTTCTGCCGAACTTTACGCCGATCTTTGCCGATAACCTCAGCGCCGCGTTTCACTACTTGCATGGGCATAACGAGTTCTACGTGGTCTATGGCGATCCAAACGCGCTGACCACGACTCCTGCGCTCTTCCTGAAGTGGATATTCTACGCCGGCGCCGCAAAGGGCACGTAGCCGGTCGCACGGGTCAGCCGGTAGCGGCGGCCAACCATCGCAGATCCCGAGAACGAGTCACGACATGCACGCCCTCCACGATCTCGCGGAAGTCCCGATAACATGACGTTCATCGCAGGCTCGGGTACGCTGACACGCCGCATAGGTCTTGATGCCGTCAGCGCGAAGGCGGCGGCATCAAGATCCTGTGTGCTGGTTAGCGGCGTCCCATCCAGCGCATGTCGCATAGCGGAGCAAGCGAGGTTCTCAAGAGAATCATGCCTGTTGGGGCGACCTTACATCGCCCTTACAGCAGCAACGATGCGCTGGGAACGGCATGAGCAGCGCAACCTGACGGCATGAAGATCTCGATACGCAAGCTAAGCGATCGCCGCGAGGATATCTGCGGGCACGTTGCGCAGCGTCTGGACGAGCGCGCGAACGATCGGCCGCGTTTGCTCGTTGGCTGCGGCGCAAATCGTCCGGAGCGCAGCGCTTGGCGAGAGCCGCCGCTCTTCGTCGGCTTCGAAGATCAGCGCATCGAACTCATCGGCCGCGGCCACGATGAGCGCTGCCGTGAGCACCTCCGGCTCGCGTTCCTCGACGATCCGTAGGCGCTGAAACGCGCGCACGACCGCAGCGCAGTCTCGCACGTCGCGTACGCGCTCGAGGACGGCCGGATCGAGATCGGCCAGCACCCCGCAGCGGCGCATGAAGGCAGCCCCGGGCGCGCAGGGGAGGTTGGCGGCTATACGGGCACACCACTCACCGACATGCCGGGCGTGGGCGTAGGCTCGTTCGTCGCCGGCCGTTGCCGCCGCCAACAGGGCATCGATCACCGCCTCGACCTGGGCGTCCAAGACCCAGGTGGTCTCAAGCAACACCGCGGGGATCGACCGCAGCTTGCGCTCCGCTTCAAGCCGATCGAGCGCGTGGAGGGTCACTTGCTCGTCCATGCGGCCACGCTACGGCCGGCCAGCGTCGAACGCCATACTTGCTTAAGGAGACCAGGTGCGGCGAACGGAGCGCTTTGACGTACGAGCGAGCGATTTTCGGCGTTGATGGCGAAATATATGGTCGGAAGCGACTACCTACTCTGCTTCCGCAGCTCGTTCTTAGAAAGGGTGAAACCTCATGTTTCAGTTACTCGCGTTCTTGCTGGGCCTGGCTACCGCACACTTGGGCCCGGCGCTTAAGCCGGCAGACTCTATCGGTGGGCCGCTGGCGACGCCCACCGCGGCGGACTCGATCGGCGGTCCCTTGACGGCGGCGCCAAGCGCTCCCGTGGCGCCCGCGGACTCGATCGGAGGCCCGCTGAGTTAATCCAGCAGCCACGGCGGGCAGGCGGCGCTCCAGGGTACCGCCTGCTCCACCTGGAAGGGCACCTGCCATGCAAAGGCCTTCGCTGGTGGAAGACGCCTTGGCCGCGTTTCAGAGCGGGGAGTATACGAAGGCGCTCGGCCTCCTTGCGAGCTGTCACCCCTGCGGTGCACGCGCGGATGTGCTCCTACGCATCGCGTTACGACAACGCGATTACGACCGCGTCTGGGCAGCGGCGCGTGAACTCCGCGATCTCGCCGCAAGCGCTGACCAACGTGCGATCGGCGAAGCGCAGATGTTCTTTGCCGACGTGGCACGCAATCGAACGACAGCCGCGTTCCCCGAGACCATCCATGCTGCGACGGCAGTTGGAGGAGCGGAGGTTGCGCTCGTCCGCGCCATGGTCGAGTGGATGCGCGGTTCCACGAACATCCGCGGCTTATTCCCCGAAAATCCTCCGCAGACGCTCGATCAAAAAGTACGGCGCGTCGCGCTCGAAGCGTGGTGTGCGGCCAGCCGAGGCGACCTGCAACGCCAAGCCGAGTTGTTGCTCAACGCGCTCACCCGGGCTTGCCAAGGCAACCTGGATATTGGCGGCATCATGCTGCTCGCGCATCCGCTGGCCGTTTTGCTCCGTGAAATCGAACTTGGCGAGATCGGATCCTACGCCGAAGATGTTCTGCGCAAGGTGCCTTGGGGGAGGATCTCGCTTCAGGACCGCTACTACGGCGAACGCGCCTTCGCGTGGCGGAGGGCGCTGGACGGCGAGTATATCGCCGCCCTGACGCATTTGGACGCGGCCATGGCGAGCGCTCCAGATGATCTGTGCCGGGGCGTCTCCCACATCGACGCCGCGCGCATCGCGCTGGCAAGCGATGCGCATCTCCATGCGGAGGCGGCCGTCGAACTTGCGTTTACGGCCTTCGAGCGATTCGATTGGGAGCATGCCTCGCACGAAGAGCCGCTCGGGCTCTTCGGCGCGATGGACGTTTTATCGCGAGATCGAGAACGCGCGGAGCGCCTGTTCCAGCGCGCACAGCAGGTGATGCCGACGACCGCGCTCGGTGTGGCGCACGGCCCACGGCTTCAAGCCTACCGCGCCTTTGCCGAAGCAATGATCGCCCAATCCTCTGAGACGGCGCTGGAACGAAGCAAAGAGGCGTACCGACTCTTCCGCCGGTGTGGGTACGTCTTCCGTGCGGCATCCACCGCATTGCGCGCCTTTGAGGCCTGCGGCGATCGGAAGTGGCTGGAGCGCGTGGGTGTAGTCACGGACAGGTATCCGCGATCGCTCTTCGCGCTCGCGTACCGACGATACGCTGAGTTGCCACCCGGGCTCACGGAGCGGCGCCTCCAAGTGCTCCGGGGCGTCTGCGCCGGAAAGACGAGCGAACAGGTTGCGACAGACCTCGGGCTATCGGAAAGCACGGTCCGTAAGCACATCGGCGACTTGCATCGCATCCTGGGCGTAACGCGCCGCGCGGAACTCGTGCGGCGCGCGTTGGAACTCAAGCTCGTCGCGTAGAGCCGGTTCGGGTCCGGACTCCCGGCACTTCGTCGCGAGCGCTCGCACACCCACGATAACCTACAGGGCTGTGGCCAACTCTGCGGCTGATTCCGATTCTTCGAAGAGAATTCTCTTACGGAACAAAACCATGAGCCTGCACAGGGCAGTGGTGGGCATTCAAATGCGCACAAAATCTACAACGAAGCGTTATACATGTATACGGATCGATGGTCGTCCGCCAATGGGCCTGATGGCGGAGTGCTAGGATGTGCGTACATGGTGAATAAGATATTGAAGGCCGTCCTTGGGTACACGATGGGCGCGAATCCCGATTTGGTACCTTCTGTGGAAGCCGCTTTGCGTGCTGCAAACGATCAGACATCGCAGCCGCAGCAAGGGGACATTGATGTTCAAGGGCAAGACGGGCATATTGGAATATGCGCGAATGCTGGATGCACATTAGTGTTCTCGAATTCAAGTAGCGAGCACTGTTTTTGCGATGAATCCAATCCGACATTTTCCGGCCCAAACTGGCCATATTCGCCCAATGTACAACCACGCTTTTACCACATTCCATAAGGAGAATGGGTCATGTCAAGAATCATAAAACAAAACCTTCTAGGGCACATTATGGCCGCGACGTTGTGCATCGGTTTCATCTTTAGTCTCTGCACGCCAGCGAGTGCCGGAGTCTGTCAGAATGTTCCGGCTATTACTCAAGCAGTCGATGCCTATGCGGCCAACGAGCAGTTCACCATGATCCCTACTGTCCAGCATACCACTGTGATACAAAATTATGCACTTGTTGATTGGATCGCTGGAGAAGGCGCTGGTGAAGTTCTCTTACAGCTCACAGGGAGTACGTGGACAGTTCTTTCGTTTGGTGGTGGGTCAATAAACCAAGCAGTCGCTTTGGAGAGCCTTGGTGTTCCGGTGTCTGTTGCCGGATCGCTTGCCGCGCAAATGCACGCTTGCGAAGGAACGCGAACGCCACTCTGATCCAGAGTGCATGGGCGCCATCCCATAGCTAGAAAAACATCGATGAACGCAACTTCGGCCGTTCGGTCGGCGTTCGCACGCCGTCACTGCTGATCTCGACGCTGCTTTCGAAAATCAAGCGTCTTGGCGCACGCTACGTACCGATCGACACCAAGAAAACGAAGTTGTCGCAATACGATCATACGACCGGCGATTATGTGAAGAAGTCGCTCTCGCAACGCACGCACGTGCTACGCGACGGATCCGGCGTCGTTCAGCGCGACGTGTATAGCGCGTGGCTCGCGCGATATTGCGAGCATGATTTTCTCGACGCTCGTCAAGCCGTTGCGGCTTGGCCGGGTATGGAATCGTTCCTGAAGCGGGCGGCGTCGAGTGGTTCCCAACCGGCGAGGAACGTGGGCTCTGCTCGCGTTCACGATGCGTCTCGGAAGGCGCATCGTCGGAGCCGGTCGTCCGCTACAAGGCCCCGAGCCCGATGCGAGGCCGCAGACGTCGTAGGCGAAAGCCGAGGGCTGCGGAGAGCATCGACCAGTACGGGCCCAAGAATCTTCGGCCTTCAGGCCGGAGAGTGATTCAAGTGCTCCATTGCGGTACGCGGCCGAGCCTGCGGTTTGCGAAGGCAGGGCTGGGGCGATTCGCCGTCGACTAACCGCGCATGGAAGCGCGCAAGTTTGACGATGCGGCTCTCGTCCCGCATCTCCTCGCACACTATGACCACGCGGCACCCCTGATCGCCGCACACTTCGCCGACGAACCCATCGTCTACGCGAATTTTCCGCCCGGCTTTCACGGCCAACCGCATTTCGCCGTCACCGAGATTCCCCTGAGTGCGTCGAAGCTGCTGTGGTGCGTGCATCGCTACTACGCCGTTGAATTTTACTCATGGGCGGGCCTCGTCACCGATGAAGATCGCCTCCGCTTCGGGCGAATTCTCATCGAAGCGCGGCAAACACCCTGGCACCTCGTCCGCGAAGCCGCAACGCTGCTGCGCGCGGCCCTCACGCGCGAGAGTATCGCGGCAATTCCACTCGCCGACGGCCTCGGCGGCATCGCACTCTGGATTCCGCTGAGCGATGCGCCGCACGCCGTCGCCGTGCGCGCATGGTTGCATGGTGTCGTCAATCCAGTCGTCGCCGCGCATCCGGCGCTGCTGAGCAACCAGCCCAACACGCACGATCCCAATCGCGTGCACATCCACGTATCGAGCAACGCCCGCGGCCGCTATAGCGCGCTTCCCTATAGCCTGCGCGGCGCACCATCGCTGCCGATGTGTACGCCGATCACCTGGGATGAACTCGCGACAATCGGGGCCGTGGCGTGCACCGCGGCGGAGTTCCCCAATCGCCTGAAATCCCACGGCGATCGCTTCGCGCGTCAAATTGCCGAGATCGGCGCGCAAACGATGCCGCTACCGGCGATGGCCGTTTCACCGGGGCACACGCCCGAACCGCGCGGGCGTATTATTAACGCCGCGATCGACATTCTCAGCGACGGCGTTGCGCGCGATGCGCAAACGCTCTGCGCCGAAGCGATCGAACGTGGCCTCATCCCCAAGACGACGTTACGTAAGTACGTCTATAGCGCGCTCATCGAATATATCGCGCGTGCCATCGGTCGCGGTCGCAAATCACCGATCGTCCAAGACGAGCAACGCAATTTTCGCATCAACGAACCCGCCGACGATTGGCCGGTTCTCACGCCGCAAGCTGCAACTCCCGACGATGCACGAACGCAAGCACTCTGCGAGCGCCTCACCACAACGGCAACCGGCGACGATCCGGCCGCCTTCGAAATCGCCGTCTGCGATGCGTTCGCGCAACTGGGATTTCTCACCACGCATCTCGGTGGGCACGGTCAGGCCGACGGCATCGCCGATGCGATCCTCGGGCCGCTCGGCTATCGCGTCGCCATCGAGTGCAAGAGTGCGAAAACGATCGTCACGCAACCCGATTGCGCCGAGGTGGCAAAAGAGGTCGCAGAGCTCCAAGCGGATTACGGCGTGATCGTCGGACCAGCATTCTCCGACGAATCCGAGCTGCTCAGCGAATTGCAAACGCACAAGGTCACGGCGCTCACCACATCGGATCTCATTGCGTTGCTCGGCATCGCCGCAACACCGGTGGAATTGCGTGCCCTCATTCTCGTGCCGGGATACGCAAGCGATGTCCTCGGCGATCTGCTCTGGCAACGCCGGCACGGCCAAGCCAAGCGCGTCACCACGATCGCCGCCATCCTCCAACGCGAAGGCTGGAATGCACAACGCACCGCCGCACAACAAGGCGGCGCAGCCAACGCCCCGCATCTCACAGTCGATGCCGCAATGCTTCTCGTCGACGCAGTGCTGCATGCCGCCGGCTCCAAACAAGCCTGTACGCGCGACGACGTCATGCTCGCGATCGCCTGGCTCACCAACCCCATCGAATCCGCCGCCGTAATCGCAGGCGATGCATTGGTGGTCTTCGACGGCGATTCGTTCCACTCGGTGTAACGCCCAACGCCCGTGTCACGCTTCATCCCCAGAGGGTGACGCTCCAGAGCAGCGAGCATGAGCAAACGTGGGAGTCGATGGCCTCGGGTACGGTCGCACGGACGGCGACGACCCACGATGCCTTCGTGAACTTTGATGAGGCGCAGGCCAAGCACTGGCGGCTCCGCATTCGCAACGGGAGCAATCACGCACTGAGCGGCATCCGCGTGACGGCGTACGGAGCCGCCCGGCTCGTCGCCTTCGACGCGCACGGTCAGAGCGGCCTTTCCGGCCAAAAGCGAACTGGAATAAAGCCGCAGGACGCGACTTGGAGCAAGCGGATGACCCAGAAGGTCGGGCGATTGCGACAAACGAAGCACGATGCTGTTCGGGTCGGCAGAGATGCGATCGGAGATCGCGTCGAGCCCGACCCACCGGCGCGTAGCGCCGAACCGAGATAACCTAACCGAACGCTGCCGGTAGCAGCGAAGCAAGGGGCAGCAATATGAACGCAGGTGACCTTAATTCCGAAACCGTTAAATCGATTGATCTTAGTACTGAAGCGTTAAAGCCAGGGTCAAGAGCGACAGTTTTTTCGACCTTTATTTGGGCGATTGTATCAGGAGACATTACCACCGCCGAGGCGCAAATCACAGACGATATCGAATGGGGAATGATGCCCTACAATAAAGCAATCAAAGGTAAAGACCAAGTTGTGTCGTGGCTCAAGGCGGGGTCAGCAGATAAGAAAGAACCTATCGTTATAAGCAACGTCGCCACCAAGAATTGGGGGGTTTTTGAGTACTGGAATATCGGTACAATCAGCGAGGAGGTGATTAAGTTCGGTAACGAACAAAAATGGCCTTGGCCGAAAGACCCAAATAGTTTCTTAGGTCAGAAGTACAGAGTTGCCCAATGCTTCACTTACCATATCAATCCAGATGGGAAAATAGACTTCATGAGACAGTATCTGGATACAGGAAGTGTATGGGCGCAGCTTAAATAGTCGAACCCCTGTGTGTCAATATGAGATGGTACCGGCAACCTTCCAAAACAAATGAGCACGGGGCGGGGACAAGAATAGCATATCAGTGGAACAACTTCCAGCGCACAAAGCCGAGATCGCGGGCGATATTCGCTCAAATCCAGGCGTAGCCGATCCGCGGGTGTCCGCGAAGCGCAGCCGGCGACATTTCAGCATCGACGAGAAGGCGCGAATCGTGCGTGAAGCCGACGCGTGCGCGTCAGGCGAACAGGGAGCGCTCTTGCGGCGCGAGGGGATATACTCGTCGCTGCTGGCCAATTGGCGGCGCGAGCGCGATCGCGGAGAATACGACACGGCCGCGCGGCGTGAACGCACGCAGAAGGCCCGTGATGCCAAGACGGCCGTAGCGCGGATTGCTGAGCTGGAGCGCGAGATACGCAAGTTGCGTCGACGTCTGGAGCGCGCTGAACTGATTCGCGAGTTGCAAAAAAAAGCAGCGGGGCTCCTGGGATGGGATCCGGTGAGCCCCGAGACCGACGCGAGCGACGAGAACTGATCGTCGTGGCGGATGAATTGTGTATGCAGACTCCCACGCGAACCGTTTGCGAGGCGCTACGGGTAAGTCGCTCGTCGCTTCTACGCTGGCGCAACTCCGGATCGCCGGAGCGCAGCGGCGCAGCCGCGAGCACCGCCGATCCCACGGCGCATGGCGCCGAACCGGCGGGAAGCATCAGCCCGATCGCGGGCACGGCCCGCCGGCGCAGCCATCGGCGGCTAACCGAGGCTGAACGAGCAAGGGTGCTCGCGATATTACGCAGTGCGGAGTTCGCGGATAAGGCCCCGCCGCAGGCCTACGCCGTACTCCTGGACCAGGGCGTGTATCTCTGCTCGATCAGCACGATGTATCGCTTGCTACGCGAGAGCAGCGAAGTGCGTGAGCGACGAGATCTGATACGGCATCCCGCCTACACCAAACCAGAGCTGCTCGCGACCGCACCACGCGAAGGGCTCATACTTCCATCTCTACGTCATGATCGATATCTTCAGTAGGTTTGTGGTTGGCTGGATGCTCGCGAATCGGCAGAACGCCAAGCTGGCTGGCCGCTTTATCTCCGAAGTGATGCGGCGGGAAGGCATCGCACCGGGGACCACGATCCTCCACGCCGACCGCGGCGGCCCAATGGTGGCCAAGACGACGATCGACCTGCTCGATGCGCTCGGCGTAGAACCGTCGCACAGCAGACCGTACGTCAGCGATGACAACCCGTTTTCAGAGGCCCACTTCAAGACGTTCAAATATCATCCCAGCTTCCCCGAGCGCTTCTACACGCGCGAGGAAGCAGAAGCGTTCTGCGGCACGTTTTTCCCCTGGTATAATACGGAGCACCGTCACAGCGGGATCGCGCTCCTAACGCCTGCGATGCTCCACTACGGCGAAGCGGACAAGGTCATCGGCGCGCGAGCGCTCGTCCTCGCCGCAGCGCACGCGCGCAACCCGGAGCGCTTCGTGAATGGTGTACCCAGGCCTCAGGCGCCTCCGACAAGCGTTTGGATCAACCCGCCGCCCGAGACTGCGGCGGCAGCCTGACACTCACACGAAAACAAAACTTGCCGGTGTCGTATCTATTGACAAGTTCCGAACCGATGAATCAATCCAACGAGGAGATAGCCGTATCTTTCTTGCGACTTGCAACCTCCGGCAAAATTCGCGAGGCCTATGAAAAGTACGTCGCTCCCGATTTCCGCCACCACAATCCGTTTTTTTGGCGGTGACGCTTCTTCACTCCAAGCGGGCATGGAAGAGAACGAAAAACGGTTTCCAAACAAGACTTACCAAGTGCACCACACGCTTAGCGACCAAGATTTGGTAATGGTTCACGGACACGTACGGTTGCAGCCGGATGAGCCGGGCTTCGCCGCCGTGCATCTTTTCCGTATCAAGAATGGCCGCATCGCCGAACTTTGGGACGTTGCCCAGCCAATTCCAAAAGATTCTCCAAACGCAAACGGGATGTTTTGAGCGACATTGTCCTTGTCATCCTGAGCCTGTCGAAGGACGGGCTTGGGGGTTCGACAATTTCATCGGACGGTCTTTGCGAGCGCGATAATTGTGGGGTGCTCGTTCTGCCAAGCCCGCCATACTTGCAGGGCCCAGCGTCTGACAGTCTCCCGATGCAGGTCAGGACTATCTGACGCTAACACGTCAGCGATAGTCAAAGGGCCGAGATCAGAAGGCGGCGTTAACTCCGGGAATGACTTTCTGCTTTCGACGAATCTCTTGAGCGTATCTCGGCCTTCTCTCTGGTCGGCACTGCATTCTACTGTTGTATAAAGCGACACAAGGTGACCGACTAAGGACTTTGCGGGTTGGCTTTGTGGGTGTTGCGCAGCGTAGGCGTCAACGGTGAGCTGATGAACTGCGCCGAAGAGCGCCGGATTCCCATATTCGCGACCGACAACTTCCGAGAAGCATGCCCAACATTCGGGAGTGGAGACAATATAGCGATGCGTGACATCGCTCGCGATTCGCGGCAATGCTGCTCCGCAGGAGCATGTTGTGATTGGGCCCAGTTCCTTATCCCCCATGATGCACCTCGGCTTGAAGCAGCGTTTGTCGCGGTCTCTGCGCGTAGTTCGGTAGAGAGGCGCTAGTTGGTTCTCATTCTCCTTGTAAAAACCTACGTTACAACGGTACCGCCCGCGACTACGAGCCCCTTCACGCTCGCTTCGATGTCGCTCACCGTCCAATAAGCAAGCGCGCCCTTTCACGATTTCATTTGAGGGAGTTTGGTAACTCCTCTTGCCCACGCAAAGGACGGAGGCAAGGGCAAGCTATCTTCTAGCGACGTTGTGAGGGTCGGCGTACTCGTTTGCGCCGAGGAAATGCAGCGACACGTATTGGCCCGGCCCCGGTAGACGGTTGACAGGGTAGGCGGTCGATCCCGCTCATCGCGAGGCGCTCACGCGACGCCTCGCGCTCGTCATCGCCAAGGCCGCCGCCGCGGCCACAATCGTGGAAGCGAGCAGTGACGATGAGTGAGATCACCAAGGTCACGTCTTCGCACCTGAGCCGCAACGCGATCGTCTACGTACGGCAGTCGTCGGCCACGCAGGTCGAGCAAAATCGGGAGTCCACCGCGCGCCAGTACGCACTGAGGCAGCGAGCCGAGGCGTTGGGCTGGGCCAGCGATCGAATCGTCGTCATCGACGAGGACCTCGGCCTGTCGGGTGCGACAGCGCATCAGCGTACCGGCTTCGCACGCATGGCTGCCGAGGTTGCGCTGGCGCACGTCGGCATCATCCTGGGGCTGGAGGTCTCGCGGCTGGCACGCAATAACACCGATTGGTATCGCCTGCTGGACCTGTGCTCGATGACCAACACGCTCATTGGCGATGCGGACGGCGTCTGCCATCCGTCGCTGTTCAACGATCGCCTCTTGCTGGGGTTGAAGGGCACGATGAGCGAAGCAGAGCTCTATGTGCTGCGCGCCCGCCTGGACGGCGGCATTCGCAACAAAGCCGCCCGCGGGGAGCTGCGTCGCGGCTTGCCGATCGGCTTGGTCTGGGGCGAGGCCGACGGCGAAGTCCTGTTCCATCCTGACGAAGCCGTCCGGGCTGCCGTACGCGCCGTTTTCGAACGCTTTCAGGAGTTCGGCTCTGCGCGCCGGGTGTGGCTATGGTTTCGCAGCGAAGGCTTATCGTTTCCCTTGCAGGTTCACGGATCCGCGCCCCTTCGCTGGGCCGCGCCAACCTATACCGCTATTTACAACGTCCTGCACAATCCCGTCTACGCCGGCGCATACGCCTACGGTAAGTCGCGCCGAGAGCAGACCATCGACGAACACGGCAACAGCCGCAAACGCATTCGATGTCTGCCGCGCGAGCAGTGGGCGGTACTCCTTCCCGGTCACCACGAAGGCTACATCGATTGGCTGGCCGGTTATCGATAATGGCTGCCGCACAGTCTTCGAGATCGGCGTAACCAAGGCGCAGGACGCGCCGGCGATTCTCAAGCCGCTCGAAGATTCATTGCAGGTAACGTTTGGTGAATCCGCGATCGTTCCCGACGACTTCGAGCTGCGCAGCGACCACGGTTCGGTGTACACCGGAGCGGATTGCGAGCAGCTCTGCGACGAGTGGAAGGTCAATCACACGTTTTCTCCGGTCGGTCGCCCAACCGGCAACGCCGTTGCCGAGCGGGTGATCCAAACCATACTGCGGCCGAGCGGTGGCGCGTCTTTTACAACACAGCGTGCGCTCTTGCTCGGAGAGCAAACCGCGCTCGGGAGAGCGGCATGAGCAGCTTGATGCGAAAGACCGCCTGCGACGCTCAGAGCGGCCTTTCCGGCCAAAACCGAGCCGAAATAAAGCCGTAGGACGCAACTTGGAGCAAGCGGATGACCCAGGAGGTCGGGCGATTGCGACAAACGAAGCACGACGCTGTTCGGGTCGGCGGAGATGCGATCGGAGATCGCGTCGAGCCCGACCCACCGGCGCGTAGCGCCGAACCGAGATAACCTAACCGAACGCTGCCGGTAGCAGCGAAGTAAGGGGGGTTTCGACAGCTTAGACTGTCAACTCAGCAGGGGAGCGGAGCACTTTGGCGCTGCCCCTTTCGTGAAGACGCATCGACGAGAAACGTAGGAGGAACGATGACGAATTCCCTCAAGTTAGGAACGATCGTAGCCGGCGTAATGCTGCTATTGGCAACGACCGCGGCGGCTTACGCACCCACGGCTGCCGCGAGCCAGTTCGGACGAAACCTAGTGCGTAATGGCAATGCGGAGGCGAACACCGGTGCCGCAAGTAGCACGCAGATCGTCAGGCCGGCAGACTGGAGAACAACCGGACAGTTCACGGCGGTACAGTACGGAATTCCCGGCGGTTTTCCTAACGAGACTTCCCCTGGTCCACCGAACCGGGGAAAGAATGACTTCGAAGGCGGCAACGCCCCGCGATCGACCGCGACGCAGTCAATCTCCCTGCTTGAATCGGCTGCCGCGATTCGGCTCGGAGTGTGCCGCTACACGTTCTCAGCCTGGCTGGGAGGCTGGGAGAACCAGAACGACCACGCGACAGCGACCGTTACGTTTTTGAATGCGCATGGTGACGGCGTTGGAAGCGTCATACTCGGTCCGGTCACGCCGCAGGAACGCCACGATGTCACTGGTCTCCTGTATCGATCGCAATCAGGCGTTGTTCCAAAGGATGCAACGCGCGCCGACATCACAATCGTGATCACGCGGTATGAAGGAACGTACAACGACGGGTCGGCGGACAACATCTCGCTGGTGCTCATGCACGGCAAGTAAGGACGCGGAAACGCCGATGTGGGGCTAACGTCCCTCGCTGCTCGCAATAATAGGCAAGAGTTGCCTTAGCGGTGCCGCGTCAGTAGTAGTAGTCGGGTGGTGCGTCGGGTGGCGCAAAACTCGTGCTGAAGCCGAAACAGACGCGACCGGCGGGATGAGCCCAGAACTCGAAGTTCGGCTCGCTATCTCGGGTATCGAACGTCGCACATAGCCGATACGAGTTTACTCTTCCGTCAAAACTTGGCCCCTGCCGGCACGTTCGGAACAAGCATCGTTTGCCTACGCGGTAAGGCGCTACACTACCAACCTGGCAGCGGCTGAGCTTCAGGATCACGAGGCCGTCGGGGGCGCAACGAATAGCTTGGAGTTCCTATTTACCTGCGACCCGCAACAATAACTGAATGTTATCGACGGGCCAAGCGCGGGCGATACGTTCCACGAACGGTGGTCTCTGTGCCCGCTGGAAAACCGTCCGCCTTATAAATGCTGAAGTTGCTGCCTTCGCGTAGACGATCGCGAATGATGGCAAGGTTCGAAGAGCCCGGGTGCTTCGCCGATGGGACGAGCAACGCCTCAATCTCCGCCTCGCGAGCCGCGGCGCCGAGCGTGTGCGTCATCGGAACGTTTCCCTGCGCGACTATCAGCCGCCATGCGCTCACGAGTTCGTCCAGACGAACATCGATTTTTCGGCGGGTGCCGTCATCGCACAGATCGACGACGTGTTGGAGTAACACGTCGACGGTGCAGATGATGAAGGATGGGCTTGGAGCGGCGATGGGCGTGCCACCATCGTCGGTAAGCATACCAACCTCGCGAAGGGAATTATCGGGACGATCGGCGAGATACGACACCTCGAAGGCGCCCTTGGCGTTGTATCGTCCGCCTCGTCTAATCGAGCCGATTGCGCTCAGCGGAGTGCCAATGTGAGCGAGTGGCACTCCGCGAAAAAACGATCCCCGCAACGGCGCTGCGGGGATGGCGCTCTCGAGGAGCCTGCGCAGGTTGTCGTGCACTAGCCGGGCTCACCGCTTACGATAGCGTCGATCAATCCAATAACGGCCTCAAGACCGTTCGGCTCTCGTTGCAGTACCTCTGCCGGCGAACGTTTAGCAAATTCATCCGTTGGTGTTTTCAGCCACGCGTTTGCGAATTTGAGACCGCCCAGGCTATCGGCAAGGGCATTCATTGCATCGACGAGCTGCAAGGCCGCCGCCTGGATGCTCGGTGCGGTCGGGTTTTCGTTTAGCCAACGCGCTGACTTCCCCAATGCGGGCGCTATTTTCGGGATGGTCATGTCGAGCTCGTGGGCAAGCTTCTTTGCGTCGACCCTTCCGGCATCGGTAAGCACGTTGCCCAGGGGGGCTATTAGCGTCAATGGCATCGTTGTCTCTCTTCTCGTGACCCGCTGATTATATTCCGATAATCCGCTGTTATAATGCCCATTATACGCCGATCGCCGCAGTTTGCAAGCACCCATCGCTGTCTAGCTAAGGCCGTGCTCCCTTCAGCCGACCGAGCGAGGACGCGGCGCCAGCGGAGCGCGCCGCGCCGCAGCCCGGCTCGCCGCTCGTAGAGCGGAACGAGGGGACCACAAGCATTGGAACCGCCCTGGCCCTAATGCTTGGGAGCGCTCGCGAGAGATTGAACCTTTGCGCTCCTGAATTCTGAACCCCAGTGCGGTCAGGTTTTGTCGGAACTGCTCGATGACGGTCGGGCGGAATGGCGTCTCCCGGGATCGCGGTATCTCCAGATCGATTGAGCCTGCTCGCGTAGTGAGGCCTCGCGTGCGCGTGCCGTTGCGCTGGTCAAACTGGGCGCGAATCGCCGCATCGTAGACCGCGCCCAGCATCTCGCGCAAGAGGTCGACGTCCTTGCTGGTCAGCAGCTCCGCCAGGGCCTCACGCTGTTCGTGGGTAAGATTCGGAATGGTCATCGGGTCCTTTCTCTTGCATGCGTGTTTTCTTCACAATAACAAGAGTTGGCCCGATGGCCGCTGGCTACCTCGACGGCAGCGGCAGGACCACCATTCTACACACGGATCCGGGCTGCGCCTCTGCGGACCTGGTTCTCGTTGCTGTGGTCGGCGATGGTTCGCAATGACGGGTAGGGAACAAACGTGCCTAAGAACGGGCGAAAAGCAGTAACGGCCCAATGTCGTGATTGTCGGCGGCCTGTAGGGCCTCGACGTATCGAGCCCGGGTCTCTCCAGCATTAACCAGATTTGCCCGTCCCCACGTGAAGGGCGGCTGCCCTAGCTGACGGGCGAGAAGATCGCCGACAAGACGCGAAAAGCGCCCGTTGCCATTCGGAAAAGGGTGAACGTAAACGAGCCGGTGGCTGAACCGCACTGCGATTTCGTCTGGCGGATAGGTAGCATGGTCGACCCAGAATCGCGCATCGTCGATGGCTAGCTGCACTTCCGTGACGATCCGATAGGCCTCGACGCCGGTGTTGCGGGGGGTCGTACGATATTGTCCCGCCCAACACCATACGTCGCCGAACATCCGCTGGTGCAGTTCGCTTAGAAAATTCCGATCGAGAATGTCGCGCCTGCGGGAATCGGCCCAGCGTAGGGCCTTGCCGATATTGATCTGCTCGGCTTCGTTCAACTCGTGTCGCAGCGTGATATAGGACGGGATGAGACCTTCGCGCTCCTCTGGCGTGAGGGGCGTGTTCGCGTTATCGTCACTATCGAACAGGGGATCGGGCATGATGATCCCGTTCCTCGTCCCATAGACCCCGCAGTGAGCCGGATAGGATGAGGTCGATCGTGCGCTGCTGTTCGGCGTCGAGATCGGCTTTGAGCAGGGCCTGATTTTCAAGGCGCATAGTGTGATCGAGGCGCGCAACGTCCCTCCGCGTCTTTTGTATCGCGCGATCGCGCAGTATGTCGTCGAGCGGCTCAATCGGCACGAAGGCATAAACGAGGGCGCAGTTCATCGCCGCGGCAGCCTGCCGCAGTGTCCTCAACTCGGTCGCACCGGTAACTTCCGCTTTCTCTATGGCCGGGATACGCGAGGGCGCGACGCCCATGCGAGCGGCGAGTTGGCGGGCAGTCATGCCCAGGGACTCCCGAATGGCCTTGATCCAGCCTTTGGGGGGGGCAACGAGCGTCATCTCCCGGAGGGGCGCTAGGCGTCGTTCCAATTGCTTGCGGGCAAGGGCAGCTTGATTTTCGTTCATATATACGTGTCCTGACGTGGTATAAAATAACACTTATGCGTGAACAAATCAAGCCAAGACAAACATATATATGTGAACACGCCTTCGCCAAAGCCCCCACCAGGCTTACCTCATCGACCAAGATCGAGGCCCGATGGAATCCACGCTCAGCGCATGATCGCGATCCTTCTGACGGCGGTAGCCGCGTCGTCCTGCGCAGCACAGCAGCATAATGCCGGGCGGAGCGCTACGTTGGCACGCCACAAAGCTGCCCAAAGGACTCCGGCGCCGCCCTTGAGCCGATGATCCGGCCGCCAGGCTCGCTTCGCGCCCACTTTACGCTTCCGTCAAAACTTGGCCCCTGCCGGCATGGCCGCGCGCGCGAGATTGAGTTCGCGGGTTCTGTCGCGTTACGGTGTCAGAGTGCAGAACTGGGTCGCGTGATGTTGTCGTAACCACCCCTCTCTCGGTTATCCCGCTACCAACGAATAGAATTGCTGCGCAGCGGAGAGCGTCCTTCCGCCGTTGCTTTGCATCTGTCCTTTGCGAATCATGTGCATGATCTCGATGCCGGCGAGGATGACGCGGGCGCAATGGAACGACTTAAAGCCCAGCATCGGTCGGACGATGCGCTTGACCGCCCGGTGATCCTGCTCGACGATGTTGTTGAGATACTTGCACTGCCGAATCGCGATCGTCGCGTCATGCTCGACGTTATAGCCTTCGATGCCGGCGGTGTTGGCGCCGCTCTTGTCAATCGCGATGCTCTCAGGAAGACCGTTGTTCCCGATGGCTCGGGTGAGAAACCGTTGCGCCGCAGCTCGATCGCGTTTGGCCGTGAGCACGAAGTCCACGGTGTGGCCGGCCTTGTCCACCGCGCGATAGAGGTACTTCCAGTGCCCACCGACTTTGATGGAGGTCTCGTCCATGCGCCACCTCGTTCCGACCTTCCGTCGACGGAAGGTCTTTCCACGACCGGCACCAGCTTGATGATCCAGCGGTGGATCGTGGAGTGATCGACGCTTACGCCGCGCTCCTGCATCATCTCTTCGAGGTGGCGCAGACTCAAGGGATAGGCCACGTACCACCGCACACAGACCAGCATGACCTCCAAGGGAAACCGCAGCCGCTGGATCACGCTCTTCACCGCACTCATCACCGGAGCCCATTCGCTTCACGGCTCCAAGGAATCCCCTAACGCGACAGAACCTGGCGCTGCGCCCATTCCGCTAACTTCACTCGTTCAGTGTATCACGGGAACATACGTTTGCCTAGATATGCTTAGCTTCTCCGCAGCAGTTGTCAACCCCAGCCCGCAATCGCGCCCGCCGAGGGCGACGTGGCCGGTAGCCGCATGGCCCTCAAGGAACGGTATAGGGCACATTGACAACTCAACTCGTTTGGGCTACAATGTGGCTCGATACTCTGGGAGGTCATTTCATGCCTGCAAACTCCGTTGTTCGCGCTCGTATCGACGAGCATATCAAAGACGAAGCGGCCGCTGTGCTCGCGGCCATGGGGCTTACGGTGTCGGATGCCTTCCGCATCCTCTTAACCCGCGTTGCACACGAGAAGGCGCTGCCGTTCGAGCCGCTTGTACCGAACGAGAAGACTATCGAGGCCATGAAAGCCGCGCGTCGCGGTGACCTGGTGACGGTGGGTAGTGTGGGCAACCTACTCGCCGACCTGAATGCGGCGGATTAAGCGCACCACGCAATTCAAGCGCGATTACAAGCGCGAGAAGGCCGGACGACACCGAGCGGCCCTGGACAACAATCTGCTGGCAGCGATTACATCACTGGCGACGGATGTGGCTCTGCCGGAACGTGCACGCGACCATGCTTTAACCGGCGACTGGAAGGACTACCGAGACTGCCACGTCAAGCCGGACTTGGTGCTGATCTACCGGAAGCCGGACGCCGACACGCTGGAGTTAGTGCGCCTCGGTTCACATAGCGAACTAGGCCTGTAATAGGGAGGTTTATGGCTTCACGGGGTTCTGTCGTGTCCGGGTCAGCGTGCAGAACTGGGCTGCAATGAATAGAATTGCTGCGCAGTTGCCCTTTGCGAGGCAAGCGCATGAGTTCGATGCCGGCGAGGATGATGCGCTTGACCGCTCGGTGGTCCTGGCACGGCGCGCAGCACAGTTGCGGCGATTGCGGAGGCGGTGTAGCCGCTGCATCGACGCGGCGAACGCCTTCCGATTCGAGATGACCCAGCGCAGATGCACCTCCGGAGGCTGACGATCGCTCACACCCAGGCGCGAGCCTCGACGCCCGTCCGCAGTACCGCTTGGAGCCCGCCAAGCCGTGCGCACCACTTCACGAGCCCGGGATCGTGAAGTGGATTGTCTGCAACCGTCAAGCGACAGAACCTGAAACGCGACGAAGGGGATCTGCATTATGGAGAAGTAGTTACGATCATTGGAAGTGTCACGGCCAATATGGCCAATACGGTCGCTGCGTCACCACGCCCGCAACCAACGCCTACGCCTAATCCGCAGCCTGGGCCATTTCCCGACCCCACACCCTCCCCGAGCCCCACGCACTTGATACCTACGCGTAGACTGTTTTCGATTGCTCTCGCGTCAGCGCTCGCATGGTGCAGCGCCGGCGCTTTGGCGCAGACGCGTTCTAACGGCACGCCGCGCAGTCGCCGCGACCTTATCACTGCCCGCCGTAGCCGCCAACGCGAGCTGGTACGCCAACTGGATCATGGTCGTCGGAGAATCGGCGGGAACTCCCCATCAAATCTTCGTCCAAATCGGACTTGTACGACGACCGGATATCAACAAGCGCCTTCATGTCTTCATCGCGTCGCAAGATGTGCATCAGCAACACCTCGTGCCCTGTGTGTCAATATGAGATGGTACCGGCAACCTTCCAAAACAAATGAGCACGGGGCGGGGACAAGAATAGCATATCAATGGAACAACTTCCAGAGCACAAAGCCGAGATCGCGGGCGATATTCGCTCACATCCAGGCGTAGCCGATCCGCGGGTGTCCGCGAAGCGAGCCCGCCGGCATTTCAGCATCGACGAGAAGGCGCGAATCGTGCGTGAAGCTGACGCGTGCGCGTCAGGCGAACAGGGAGCGCTCTTGCGGCGCGAGGGGATATACTCGTCGCTGCTGGCCAATTGGCGGCGCGAGCGCGATCGCGGAGAATACGACACGGCCGCGCGGCGTGAACGCACGCAGAAGGCCCGTGATGCCAAGACGGCCGTAGCGCGGATTGCTGAGCTGGAGCGCGAGATACGCAAGTTGCGTCGACGTCTGGAGCGCGCTGAACTGATTCGCGAGTTGCAAAAAAAAGCAGCGGGGCTCCTGGGATGGGATCCGGTGAGCCCCGAGACCGACGCGAGCGACGAGAACTGATCGTCGTGGCGGATGAATTGTGTATGCAGACTCCCACGCGAACCGTTTGCGAGGCGCTACGGGTAAGTCGCTCGTCGCTTCTACGCTGGCGCAACTCCGGATCGCCGGAGCGCAGCGGCGCAGCCGCGAGCACCGCCGATCCCACGGCGCATGGCGCCGAACCGGCGGGAAGCATCAGCCCGATCGCGGGCACGGCCCGCCGGCGCAGCCATCGGCGGCTAACCGAGGCTGAACGAGCAAGGGTGCTCGCGATATTACGCAGTGCGGAGTTCGCGGATAAGGCCCCGCCGCAGGCCTACGCCGTACTCCTGGACCAGGGCGTGTATCTCTGCTCGATCAGCACGATGTATCGCTTGCTACGCGAGAGCAGCGAAGTGCGTGAGCGACGAGATCTGATACGGCATCCCGCCTACACCAAACCAGAGCTGCTCGCGACCGCACCACGCGAAGGGCTCATACTTCCATCTCTACGTCATGATCGATATCTTCAGTAGGTTTGTGGTTGGCTGGATGCTCGCGAATCGGCAGAACGCCAAGCTGGCTGGCCGCTTTATCTCCGAAGTGATGCGGCGGGAAGGCATCGCACCGGGGACCACGATCCTCCACGCCGACCGCGGCGGCCCAATGGTGGCCAAGACGACGATCGACCTGCTCGATGCGCTCGGCGTAGAACCGTCGCACAGCAGACCGTACGTCAGCGATGACAACCCGTTTTCAGAGGCCCACTTCAAGACGTTCAAATATCATCCCAGCTTCCCCGAGCGCTTCTACACGCGCGAGGAAGCAGAAGCGTTCTGCGGCACGTTTTTCCCCTGGTATAATACGGAGCACCGTCACAGCGGGATCGCGCTCCTAACGCCTGCGATGCTCCACTACGGCGAAGCGGACAAGGTCATCGGCGCGCGAGCGCTCGTCCTCGCCGCAGCGCACGCGCGCAACCCGGAGCGCTTCGTGAATGGTGTACCCAGGCCTCAGGCGCCTCCGACGAGCGTTTGGATCAACCCGCCGCCCGAGACTGCGGCGGCAGCCTGACACTCACACGAAAACAAAACTTGCCGGTGCCGTATCTATTGACAAGTTCCGGTGTACCGACAACTGGCGGCTGTGTCCAATAGTACGCACCGCTTTGTGATCGCGCAAAACGGAGACGTATTTACGCTGCTTGCCGATGGCCGCGAAGTCCAACGGATCCAGATGCCTACGCTTGCGAAGGCTACTCGAGCCTACGCACAGATCGGTCCAGAAGTCTTTGCGCAAGGAGACGCGTTGTCAGGTAATGTCCTCTATGCAGCCACGTACGCCCATCACGAATGGCACCCGGTCGCCACTCAGGGCGTATGCCGGTACGAAAACCACGGCATGTCGCTCCACTACGCCGATGGCATTTGGATGGCACACGGGCGATTTAACCGCCATCTCCCCAGTACATTTTTGGGGAATTGCAGCGCGGTGTAACGTCGCACTTGGCTCTGCAAATGCGGCGACGCCGCACCAAATTGAACGTTTGTGGATGGAGAAAAACCGCATCTCCGCTCTCGCCGCCGCGCGCTAGGAGCGCGACTTACGGCAAGCGCAGGGCGCGGCGCAGGAGATGGTCGCGCGCTGCCGCGGGCAGGCCCGCGACGATGGCCTGCATCTGCGCGTCGCGACCCACCAGATACTGCGCACGCGGATGCTGC
>JAKBKY010000007.1 GCA_021832345.1 bacterium | reverse complement strand
AGATCTTCTGCGCCGGCTTCCAGTAGTTCACATACGAGAGGATGAACGAGCCGATCCCGAGTGCCGCCGCAATCGCGTAATCCAGCGGCCAGCGCAACCCCTTTAAACCTTCCGCAGGGTCATACCACCCGCGAGGACCACTCGGCATAGCTTCTCCTGATGACGATCAACGCGCATGTGACGTCATCCGTACGCTGTGCAGAGACGTACCCCACATCTGCGAGGCCAAGGCCGGAGTTCCTGGCACAGCAATGGGTGATCTAAGACACACCTGACAAGCAAGCGATAACCCGACCGAGCACGCCGAATGGTTCATCCTATCGGCGGATGGCAGAGCGCCACGTAATGCGATATGCTCGGCCCCGATGACCCTGATCTTCACGGCGCGGTGCGGCCGCGTTCTGCCCATCGCCACGGCGTTCTGCGCCGTCGCGTATTGGGCACTCCTGCGCGGCATCGCGTACGCCGCGCCCGCGCCAAGCCCATCGCCGACTCCCTCGCCCGCAGTCAGCGTGAGCGCCGTCTACACGTTCGCGGCGTTCCATACGTACGGCATCAACCCAACCGGTGCGCTCGACACACCGACCGGCAGCGATCTGCACGCTCGCGCCGACATCACCAACCTCTTGCTGAACCTCAACGCCGTTCACGGAAGGTTTTCAGCCGGCGCAACGATCGGTGAATACGCCTTCCCAACGCTGGGAGCGGCATTGAATCCAACCCTCCAAGCAGAAGCGAATACCTCGCTCTACGGTGCGCTCCCATTGGTCGACCTCACCTATGCCCCAAACGCTCACCTCAGCATCTCCATCGGAAAACTCGCGACATTGCTCGGCCAAGAGTCGGCTTTCACCTACCAGAACGTCACCATCGAACGCGGCACCGCCTGGGCGCTGGAACCGACGATCAGCCGCGCAGCCCGGCTCACCTACACCAACGGCCCATGGAGCGCGGCGCTCGAAGACGATGACGGCTACTACTCGGCGCGATACGGCGGCCTGCAGTGGCAGATCGGCTATGCGCCGAACACCACGACGAATGTCTCGTTTGCCGCCATCTTGCCTCGCCGCAATGCGACACCCAATGCGACGACCGGCATCGCGAACAAAGCGGAGTATGACTTCATGTTGAGCCGACAGATCGGCAAGCTCCAACTTGAACCTTATCTGCTGCTGGTGCATTCGCCCGCGTCGGTGACGCTGGGCTATCCACAGAACAGCGACGCGTCGGCAGCGGTGCTGCTCGGCTCCTATGCGCTTTCATCGATGTTTTCGGCAGGCTTTCGCTACGAGTACGCCCACGATAGACCCACAGTGAACCCCGACGGCGCCAACGCCGATCTGCTTGGGTACGGTCCTGGCAGCTTGGCGCAGACATTTACCGTAACGCCGACCTATCGACGCGGCGATCTCTTCATGCGTTTCGAGTTCGCACGCATCAGCCTTGGGCGCTTCTCGCCCGGTTTCGGTTTTGGCGCTCAAGGAATGCAGCCGGCACAGACCCGCATCGGCTTTGAAATGGGAGTTGTGAAATGATTGCAGTTCTTATCGGCTTCGTGGTGCTCTCCGCGCTCTGCTTTGCACTCATGGAACTCTACATTCGCGCCACGCGAAAGATCTAAGAACGATGATTGACGCCATTATCGGACTCGTGCTCGCGCTCGCTGCGCTCGCCTATCTGACCTACGCGATGTTGCGTCCGGAACGTTTCTAGGAGACTGGTTGAGGCAATGACACTAACCGGATGGCTCCAAGCCGTACTGCTCTTCCTGGTGGTACTCGCACTCACCAAGCCTCTGGGCACATATATGCACGCCGTCTTCTCCGGCAAGCGAACCTGGCTCTCGCCGGTGTTCGCTCCCGTCGAGCGAATCATCTATCGCTTCTCCGGCGTGCGCGAAGACGACGAGATGCCCTGGTACATCTACGCATTTGCGATGTCGGCGTTCTCGCTCGTGGGATTTGCTTATCTTTACACGCTGCTGCTGACGCAAGCGTGGCTGCCGCTCAACCCGCAACACTTTCCCAACCTCTCGCCGGGACTTGCCTGGAACACGGCAATCAGCTTCCTCACCAACACCAACTGGCAGTTCTACTCAGGTGAGAGCACCTTGAGCTATCTGAGCCAGATGGCGGGCTTAGGTTGGCATATGTTCGTCTCGGCCGGCGTAGGCATCGCCGTGGCGATCGCCGTCGTACGTGGGATCGCCCGCTCGGGCCGCAGTACGCTGGGCAACTTCTGGGTTGACATCACGCGCGTGTGCCTCTACGTGCTCTTGCCGTTGGCGGCCGTCTTTGCCTTGGTGTTGATGGCACAAGGCGTACCGCAGAACTTCAACGCCTATCATACCGTCACGACGCTCGAAGGACGCGCCCAGACGATCACCGGGGGCCCGATGGCTTCACAAGAGGCCATCAAGGAGCTGGGCACCAACGGCGGCGGGTTCGTGAATGCCAACTCCGCCTCGCCCAACGAAAACCCGACGCCGCTTACCAACTTCCTCGAAATTCTCGCCATCTTAGCAATTGCCGCCGGCCTGACGTATACCTACGGCTTGATGGTCGGCGACACGCGACAAGGGTGGGCGCTCTTTAGCGCGATGGCCACGCTCTTCTGGATCGGCTTTGCCGTCATCTACCACGCTGAAGCGGCGGGCAATCCGCTGATGCATCAGCTCGGCGTTCACGGCGGCAACATGGAAGGCAAGGAGACGCGCTTCGGGATCGCGGGTTCCGCACTCTTTGCCGAGGCCACCACGGCGACAAGCTGCGGGGCCGTCAACGCCATGATGGACTCGTTTATGCCGATCGGCGGACTCGTGCCGATGGTCAACATGCAGATCGGCGAAGTCGTCTTCGGCGGCGTCGGCAGCGGACTCTACGGCATGATCGAGTTCGTGGTCCTCACGGTCTTCATTGCAGGCCTGATGGTCGGAAGAACGCCGGAGTTCCTCGGCAAGAAGATCGAGCGCCGTGAAGTACAGTTGGCGATCCTCGCCATCCTGATTACGCCCATCCTCGTACTCGTACCCACCGCCATCGCCGTTGCATTCCCGGCCGGAACAGCGACGCTCGGCAATACCGGCCCGCACGGCTTCTCCGAGATTCTCTATGCGTTCTCATCGAGCAACGCCAACAACGGCAGCGCCTTTGCGGGCCTGGGCGGCAATCGCTTCTACTACGCCGCCACCGGGATTGCGATGTTCTTCGGGCGATTCTTTGAGATGATCCCGCTGCTGGCTCTAGCCGGATGCCTGGCCGGCAAACGCGCGGCGCCGGCGGGCGCCGGGACCTTCTCGACATCGTCGGCAACGTTTGTCTTCTTGCTGCTTGGGACGATCCTGATCGTGGGCGCGCTCACCTTCCTGCCGGCCGACGCCCTGGGACCGATCGCCGATGGCTTACTGCTTCACTCAGGGAGGACGTTCTAATGCAGTCGGGAGGCACGCTTAGGCGCCGGTCGGCGGCGCGACCGCTGGTGGAGACCGCAATCCTCAAGAACTCGTTGCTCGAGGCGCTGTGCAAACTCGACCCGCGCACCCAGGTGCGCAACCCGGTGATGTTCATCGTCGAAGTCGGGGCGGTGGTCACGACGGGATTCCTGCTCGCCGATCTCATCCATCGAGCCGGGACGCCGGGGTTCGACGCGGCGATCTCGGCCTGGCTCTGGTTTACCGTGCTGTTCGCAAACTTTGCCGAAGCCGTGGCCGAAGGGCGCGGCAAAGCTCAAGCCGAGAACCTGCGGCGCACCAAGTCCGACACGATCGCACACCGCCGCAACGCCGCCGGAACCTACGAGGACGTGGCGGCAAGCTCGCTACGCAAGGGCGATACCGTGCGCGTCTCGGTCGGCGAGATCGTTCCGGGCGACGGCGAGATCATCGAAGGCGCCGCAACCATCGACGAATCGGCGATCACCGGCGAATCGGCGCCGGTGGTTCGAGAAGCCGGGGGCGATCGCAGCGCGGTAACCGGCGGTACGCGCGTCCTTTCGGACTCCATCGTCGTAACTATTGCGACAAATCCGGGTGAGAGCTTCTTAGACCGGATGATCGCCCTGGTCGAAGGCGCCCAGCGTCAGAAGACCCCCAATGAGATCGCCCTCTCGATCTTGCTCTCGGCCCTGACGATCATCTTCGTGGTGGTCGTAGCGACGCTCTACGCCTTCTCGCAGTACGCGGGGTCGACGCCGAGCATCGTGATTCTCGTAGCGCTCCTGGTCTGCCTCATCCCAACGACCATCGGTGGTCTCTTGAGCGCGATTGGGATCGCCGGCATGGACCGCGTCATGCAACGCAACGTGCTGGCGACGAGCGGCCGGGCCGTCGAAGCCGCAGGCGACGTCGATACGCTGCTGCTCGATAAGACCGGGACGATCACGCTTGGCAATCGCAGCGCAAGCGATATCATCGTCGCAGCGGGAGCCGACCGCACGCAGGTGCTGCAGGCGGCGCTCTTGAGTTCGCTTGCCGACGAGACACCCGAGGGCCGCTCGATCGTGACGTTAGCTCGCCATGCTCTCGGTGCGCAGGCGCCGAGTGAACCTCCCGAGGGAACGCAGTTCGTTCCGTTCAGCGCCTATACGCGCATGAGCGGCGTCGATCTGCAGAGCGGCAGCAAGATCCGCAAGGGCGCACCGGATTCGGTGATCGCCTGGTGCAAGGAGTTTCACGCTCCTGACCTCGCGCTGATGCCGGAGGTCGAGCGCGTCGCCAGGCGCGGAGAGACGCCGTTGCTGCTGGCGATCGACGGCTCACCGGTGGGCCTGATCGCGCTCAAGGATATCCTCAAGCCGCAGATGAGCCGGCGCTTTGCCAGGCTGCGGGCGATGGGCATCCGCACCGTGATGATTACGGGCGACAATCCGCTGACGGCAGCGGCCATCGCGGGCGAAGCCGGGGTGGATGACTTCCTGGCGGAAGCCACGCCCGAAGCCAAGATGAACCTCATCAAGCGCGAGCAGGCGGCGGGGCGGCTCGTAGCGATGACCGGGGACGGCACCAATGACGCTCCGGCACTGGCTCAAGCCGACGTCGGCGTCGCGATGAACTCCGGCACGCAGGCTGCCAAAGAGGCCGCCAACATGATCGACCTCGATTCCGATCCGACGAAGTTGATCGAGATCGTGGAGATCGGCAAGCAACTGCTGATGACCCGCGGCGCGCTCACCACTTTCTCGATCGCCAACGACGTCGCCAAGTACTTCGCGATCCTGCCGGCCATCTTCATCGCCGCCTACCCGCAGATGAACGCCCTCAATATCATGCACCTGGCCACGCCGCAGAGCGCGATCCTTTCGGCGGTGATCTTTAACGCACTCATCATCATCGCACTCATTCCGCTTGCATTGCGCGGCGTACGCTACGAACCACGCGGTGCTGCCGTGGCGCTGCGCACCAACGTGCTCATCTACGGCGTCGGTGGACTGATCGTGCCGTTCATCGGCATCAAGCTCATCGATATGCTCTTACAAGCGCTCCATCTGGGATGAAGGTGTGATGCTCAAACAACTTCTGACGGCCGTCCGTATCACGGTGATCTCGATCGTCATCTTCGGCTTCGTCTATCCCGCCCTGATCTGGGGCATCGGTCGCGTAACATGGCCCAACCAAGCCGGCGGATCCTACGTTCGTGCGCACGGACGCATCGTCGGCTCGCGCATCATCGGCCAGCTCTGGACTCGCCCGCAAGATTTTGCCGGCCGGCCATCGGCCGCAGGTAAGGACGGCTACGACCCCACGGCCACTGGAGCCTCGAACGACGGACCCGACTCAAGCGCCTTGCTCGCGCGCGTTCGCGCTTCGCTGAAAGCCCTGCGCAGCGCCAATCCCAACGCTGCGCAGGGCATACCGATCGATCTGCTCACCGCCAGCGGTAGCGGCATCGATCCGGATATCACACCGGCGGCAGCCTACTACCAGGCGCCTCGCGTCGCACGCGCGCGCCACCTCCCTGTGGCGACGGTGCGCCGACTCATCGTCGCGCAGACGCACCAACGAACGCTCGGCATCCTGGGCGAGCCGCGAGTCAACGTGTTGGAGTTGAACCTGGCACTCGACCGGCTCCACTAGATGGGAGTTCTTCCTCATTAGCGTCGGGTGAGGACGATCAGCTCTCGCGCCCCGGCATCGAGGATCCGTCGGGCGAAGGCATTGCGCTGCGGCCAACGCGGGCGACGCAGCGTCGCCGCAACGGCGACGACCGTCTCCGGCGTTCGGCGCGCTAACTCGATAATGCGCCTAGGTGCGGCACTGCTGGTCTCCTGCCGCCAGGCGGCATTCTGTTTGCCGGCCTCGGTACGCAGATTCGCAATCAGCTCGGGCGAAGCCGCATCGCGCGGCTCCAAGATCATCGCAACGGCAAACTCAACGCCCAGCCGCGCGGCGATCTGACTACAGCGGCGGATCAAGGCCTCATCCTCGCGGCGCGGTCCGACGCAGAGCAAGAGGCGCTCGAAGGGAACGCGATGCCGTTCTCGACTGCGGGCACGCGTGGTTTCACGAAGAGCCAGTTCACGCAGAGCGGTGAGATTCTCGATGGTGAAGAACCCGGAGAGCGCACGCTCCGCGCGCTCCGGAGAATAGATCTTTCCCTCACGCAGACGCTGACGCAACGTATGCGGTGAGACGTCGATGAGGATGACCTCGTCGGCCAGCGAGAGGATGCCGTCGGGCAACGTCTCACGAACGAGGGTTTGGGTGAGACGGAAGACTGTATCGTTTAAACCTTCGAGATGCTGGATATTGAGCGTGCTGATGACGTCAATACCGGCCCGTAGAATCGCCAGAACGTCCTCATAACGTTTGCGGGCAACCAAGCTCGGAGCATTGGTATGCGCCAGTTCGTCGACTAAGGCTACCTCTGGAGCGCGGGCGATGACGCCGTCGCGGTCCAGCTCTTCGTAGCGGATGCCGCTTTTCATGACGATCTTGCGCGGAAGCACTTCGAGATCTTCGATCATGGCGGCAGTCTCCGGCCGGCCGTGGGTTTCGATCAACGCCGCAACGACATCGACGCCCTCGTTGACGAGCTGATGCGCGCGATCCAACATCGCATACGTCTTGCCGCATCCGGCCGCCGCACCGACATAGACGATGAGCCGGCCGTACCGCTGACGCTGCGCGTCGCGATCCGGCCGATCCTCCAAACGCCTGGGCTGCAACGGGTCGGCCAAGAACGTCTGCGCCGGATCGATGACGAAGATGTCGCGTTCCATCGAACGATTGACGAGCTTGCGCGCCGCTTGCCCATTGGGCAACACGATGAGCGAGGCACGGAGCTGGTTGATGTCCAGACGCTGGGGATCGATCGGCTCGCTGAGCAGCTCCGCGCCGCTCTTTGCGGCCGCCGCCTCAAGTTCGTCCATATCAAGCTTACCGACGGGACGCACCTCTAGCTGAAGATCGAGCGCATCGGCCACGGCGGCAGCTCGTTCGACGTAGGATTCAATGGGCGTCGATGAGGGAACAAAGGCCACGGCGGTTGAGACGCGCTCTGCCGAAACGTTCGGAACGGTCACGGTATCGACCGCATGCAAGAGCAGTTCTCGCAACGTCTCCAATATGGCCTCGGAGAAGACGTGCTGCAGCGCTGTGTCGACGTCGGCGCCTTGAACGATCTTCCCCGAACGCAGCCGGCTGCGCAAGAGCCGAGGAGATACGTCCAGCGCCACGACTTCGTCGGCCGCTGCCAAGAAGTGGTCCGGCACCAACGCCCGTAAGGGATAGCCGGTCAACCGCTCAACGATCGGTGCAACGCTTTCAAGGTGTGCGATATTGAAGGCACACAGAACGGAGATGCCGCCCTCGCGCAGGGCTAGCGCCTCTTCCCAGCGATTGGCATAGGGAGAACCGGGCAGAGTGACGTGCGCAACTTCATCGAGCGCAAGCACCTCGGGGTGGCGTTCAAAAGCCGTGACCAAATCAAAGTCTTCAAAGGTGCGCTCGCTGAGGCGCACCGTTCGCGCCGGGATGCGCGGTAAGCCTTGGATCGAACGCTCCAAATCGCTACGCCCTTTGGTGTCCACCCAGCCCAGCACGGCATCGCGGCCCTGCATACGCAGGCGCCGCACCTCTTCGATCAGCCGTCGCGTCTTGCCGGCGCCGGGAGCCGCAGCTAGATAGATCACCAGGCGAGCCGTGCTCCCGTACTCCTTGAGGAGCGCATCGGCGTTGTTTGCGCGATCGTCGAGAGCCATGCCCACCACTTCAAAAGATTCGTGCAGCTTCCCGCAGGGTGAGGCGCGCGCGCCTGGAAGCGCACCGTCGTGCTTCCGATCCTTTGCTACGGGCTCATCCTAGCCGCATGGATTCTCGATCTGGTCACCCCGCAACTCTTCATCGCGGCGATTCTCCTCAACGTTCCCATCGCCTTAAGCAGCCTGGCCTTGAAGAAACGCTTCACCGTGGGCCTCATCGTCGCGGCGGAGATTGCCAACCTTGTTGCCGGCTACGTGAACGCACTCCACGATCGCGGGCAGTTCGACGCGATCGCCGTGGGCGACCGTCTCTTGCTGGCCGCTTCATTTCTCTTGGTGGGCTATATGGCCATCAAGACGCAGACGCTGGCGCGAGAAGCCGGTCTCTCCGAAGGACGCGCAGAGCAAGCGCAACGCGAGCGACACCTACGACTTGCGATCGAGCGCGTGCGCGAGAGCCTCAACCCCGAACTCGTGCGACGCAGTCTCCTGCGGGAAGCGATCGCGCTCATGGGCGCGCAGCGCGGAATGCTCGTACCCGATGTCGTCGGCGAGAGCGACTGGTATACGCTGCAGGTGCCCGGCAAGCAGGTGGTGGTGCGTCGCGAGGCGCTGCCGGCAGAGGTTCGTTCACTCCTCGCCAAACGAATCGAAAGCGCGGCGCCGCTCGACGCACGGGATATCGTGGCCCGCTACGCCTTAGAGACCCTCTCGGCACGGTACGGCATCATGGCAGGTTTTACGAGCGACGAGAAGCCCTTACGCCTGCTGCTAGTGCGCGACGCGGCACCCTGGCAACGCGAGGAGGCTCGCGCGCTGCAGTCGTTCTCCGAACGTTGCGCAAACGCGCTCTCACAAGCCGAACTCTTCGCGCGCAATGTGGAGCAGGCGACGCAGATATCCGAACAACACCGTTCGCTGCTCGAGCGCAGCGCCGTCATCCGAGACTTGGTGTATGCGCTTGCGCACGACCTGCGCACGCCGCTAGCTGCAGCCGATGTTACGATGCGTCAAGCGCAGCAGGATGCCTACGGCGCGCTGCCGGCCGCCTATCGCGATGTGCTGCAAGCTAGTCTTCGCTCAAACCAAGAGGCGCAACGCCTCGTCGAGACGTTGCTGCTCATCGCTCGGTATGAAGCCGGAGAGGTTTCCATCCTGCGCGAACCGCTGGACCTCGTGGCGGTCGCCACGGACGTTCAAGCCGAACTCGAAGCCACGGCACATGAAGCCGGCGTGGTCATTCGCGTTACGGGGTCTCAAACGACGATCCTTGGCGACATCCATGAGATTCGCCGCGCATGCATGAACCTGCTGGCAAACGCCGTGGCGGCAAGCCCCAGGCAAACTCAGATCGATGTGCATATCGAGCGCACGTTGAATACGGCGCGCTTGATCGTCGAAGATCACGGATACGGAGTGCCGCCCGAGGAGCGTAGCGCGCTCTTCGCGCGCTTCGGCGTAGGCAAGCGACGCCGAGGCAGCGGAACGGGTTTGGGTCTCTACGTGGTACGCCTGATCGCCGAGAAGCACGGCGGCACGGCGACCTACGAACCCTCGCCCACCGGCGGCAGTCGCTTCTGCCTCACGCTACCGCGCAACGGTGCCTCATGACGCCGATTCGGGTGGTCCTCGTCGAGGATCATGCCCTCACGCGCATGGGCCTACGTACGAGCCTTAGCGCGGTCGGCATACATGTCGTCGCCGAGGTCGCCGACGGTATCGAGGGCCTGGCAACGATATGTGCCGAGCGGCCGGATGTGGCGGTGGTCGATATCGGCTTGCCGGGGATGGACGGCATCGCCCTCACCCAACGCGTACGCGTTGAGGCGCCATCGACGCGTATCGTCATCTTGACGATGATCGACGAAGAGGAGGATGTGCTGGCGGCGCTGGCCGCGGGCGCAGATGCCTACTGTCTGAAATCAACCGATGCCGAGCGCATCGTCGAAGCGGTACGCATGGCCGCCGCCGGCGGCGCCTACTTCGACCCACGCATCGCGCATGTGGTGCTACGCCGCTTCACGGGATCGGCAAGCACACTCGGCGAGACGCCGCTCACCGCGCGTGAGACGGAGATCTTGCGCCTGATCGCCGAAGGCGTCGGCAATACCGACATCGCCTCGCACCTGCATCTCGGCTTGGGGACGGTGAAGGGGCATATCCGGGACATTCTGGTGAAGCTCTCGGCGGCGGACCGAACGCAAGCGGCCGTCATCGCCTTGCGCCGCGGCTATATCTGAGGAGTAGACTTCGCTCATGAACCAGTACACATCAAATATCTACATCTGCGCGTTGGTCGCTCAGGCGATCGTTGAAGACGCCGTTCTGCTGACACTCGGCCGGGCGCTGTCGTCCTACGTTCAGACGATCCATGGTGATACGCAGCCTAGCAGAATCGCATGAGCCTGATCTGGCGCGCGTTCTGGCTTATAGGGCCACTGATCGGCCCGCTCGCTTGGGCGCTGCTGATGCTCGTGCTTTGGACCAGCCAAACGCAACCCATACTCATCTTAGTGCCTGCGTTGCTTGCGACCGGCACATGGTGTTTTTTCGTACTGCCGTGGTGGGGTTACGGTTTCACGGTCCGCAATATCATGGCGACGCTCTATTCGATTGAATCGCTGTTGTTGCTGGCTCGCTCGATCACCTCTCCGTCGCAACTTCTCGCCGGCCTTGGGAGCCTTCTCCTGCTCCTCGGCTTTGGGTACATGGGGCTCCAGATACTCCATGGCATCTTCACAACGCCGAAGCTGGGGATTAACCTCGCGTTCCCGCTCAGCCCGGGCCGCTTCGCCGTCGCGCAAGGCGGCAACACTCTCTTTCTCAATCACCATGTACGCGCAAAGAGCCAACGCCATGCACTGGACATTGTGGCGCTGGGTCGCTTTGGCATGCGCGCGGATCGACTCTCCCCCACTCATAACAGCGACTATACTATTTGGGGAGCGTGCGTGACGGCACCGTGCGCTGGAACCGTCGTCGCCGTACAGGAGCAGTTCGAGGATGCCGGCGAGCAAAGCCTCGGTGGCATTTCCGCTTTGGGCAATCACGTTATCCTCCAAACCCAAGATGCGACCCTCGTGGTCTTGGCGCATCTTCAGCGCGACAGCGTCGCCGTGAAGCTCGGCGAGCTGGTTTCGGTTGGATCGACGCTCGGGCGCGTGGGCAACTCCGGACGCTCGACTGAGCCTCACCTCCACCTCCACGCGCAACGCGACGGCGTCGGTGTGCCGATGCGTTTTGACGGGCGTCTGCTCGTGCGTAATTCGATTGTTGAGATGAACAGGCCCGGCGCCTAACGACGCCCGGCCTGTTCCATGGTGGGATAGCCTGGTTAGACGGTAGTTCCCGACTTTAGAATGGGTTGAATCAACCGCGAGGAGATCGTTCTCGCCCGTAACGGCACGCCGCTCATACACCTCGTCCCGGTCGCCCCCACGGTGATCAGCGCAGCCTTTGGAATGGATCGCGGGCGGGTCACCATAGCACCCGACTTCGATGCGATGCCAATCGCGTTTGCGGAGTACGTGTGAGCAAGCGCGTCGTGCTCGATACCAGCGTCTTCTTGAGCCTTCTCGTCCAGCCCGCCCAGGCGATCGTTGAAGACGCCGTTCTGCTGACACTTCGACCGAGCGCTATCCTCCTACGACGTTCAGACGATTCATGCGTGATATGCAGCGCACGCTAGCCTGGCGGTGGTGAGGGCGTGACGGTGACCGTTACACTCTGCGAGCGGCCGTCGCTGCCGGTTACGGTGAGCGTACCGGTGCCCGCCGCTCCGGAGGTGGTGACCTGCACGTCATCGGGAAGCGCCGGCGACATCATCGAACAAGCGGAAAGCGCCCCCGTGCATGCCACGGTAAAAGCCGTGCTCGGTGCTGCGCCGCCGATACCGATGAGGTACGTGCCGCTCCACTCCAGCGTCGCCGGCGCGAAGAGCGCCCACGACGAGGTCAAGACGAACCGGTAAAAGCGAAGCTGCGTTCCGTTCGTACAGAGCATCCAGGGCATCCCGGATGCGTCGAAGTTGACGCCGCCGCACCCAAAGCCCAGTCCCATCGCCTGAGGCGGCGGTAAGAGACTAAGTGGTGGTGTGGCCATAACGGGGTCAACGTAGAGGCCGAGGACCGAGTAGTCACTGCCCACGGTTATCCTGGAACGAAGTGTCACGCCGGCTGCGAGCGTCGAACCGGAGCTGGCGGTGTAGCTCCCGAAGCTATAGGTAGAGGCACCCATTGGGAACGTCGCAAGTGGGCTCACGGAAAAGCTCGTCCCTCCCGCGGGCAGCTCGTAGAGAGAACTCGAACCAAGAATGTTGGCCTCGCCTAGCGCGAAGAGATTCCCGGATCCATCGACGGCCACGCCCGGCACAATCTCGCCGGGGCTTGGGTTCGGCAACGGTATCGGCGACGGGCTCGCCGAGTGACCGGCGATCCTGAAGATCTCCGGATTATCCGCGTCCGCGATCCAAACGCCGCCGCTGGGGTCGCCCGCCATTGCGCCGGCGATGATAGTCCCTGGAGAACTCAAGCTTGAACTCGGAGCGAGCGTTCGCCACGTCACCGTCGATGACGGCGCTATAGAGCACACGCCGGAGAGCGCGATCTCCCCGATCGTGTTCGACGACGACATGCCCAGCTCGAACCACAGGTTTCCAGCGTTATCGACGACGACGCCTGCCGGCACCGGAGAGGTGGTCGGGAGCGGGAAGGGGGTCGGGGAGGCGCCGACCGCCGGGTAGCACTGCACACTTCCCGCCCCAGTGCCATACCCGTCAGCCACCCACAGCCCTCCGTGGACCGGATCCACCGCCATTGAGCCGGGGATATACGGAACCGCTGCCGTCAGAGTGACGCCCGACGAGGGATCGAAGCTGCCGACGCCGCCGGAGGGGCCGGTGCAGCTCCCATACCCCGATCCCGAGCAGGTCAGCCAGCCGTAGTAGAACGTCCCGCTCGGGTTTCGTATGAGATCAAGGACACCCTCGGGCGTATCCGGAGGGGTGACGTCGAACTCGAGCGTCGTGCTCGTTGGGTAGAGCGTCGCCGTGGTCCCCGGTGGCGGCGTACTCTGTCCCGGGCCGGTCGCGGCGCTCGCGCTGATCGTCACCGGCAGAGTCGGCGCATTCAGGTACGTCGGACCGCCGGCGTACGAAACCTGCAGCGGCGAGGGCGGCGAGGTTGCCAAGCTGAGGCTGCTCCCACCGTTCACGAGGATCCCCGACGAGGACGGTACGCTGACGTGAACCGGGTTGGCGTACGGACCGATGATCGTGCTCCCGGAGGCGTCTTGCGCCGCCACGGTGAGCGCCCCGGTGCTCCCGACCGGAATGTACGGATCGCTCGTCGCGCCCGGGGTCGGCCCGGGAGCCAGCGTGAGGGCGATCGAGTTGACGACCCCGCCGAGCGTGACGGTCAGCGGTGTCGGCGAGGGTACCGCCCCGATGTTCGCGCTGATCGTGCCTTGCGAGAGCACACTACCGGCGGCGTTCGGGCTGGCGTACGCCGTGACCGTGAAAGTGTCGCTCCCTGGGAGCGCCTGCACGACGATCGTGCAGACGTAGCCGCTGCCGGGCGGTGCCGCGCTCGGGCAGGGCGAGGCGCCGGTGGTGACGTTGACGACCGTCGGCGTTGCCGCGGCGGGTGCCGGCGTGACGGTGACCTCGATCGAGGCGGTGTTCGGTGAGACGTACGCGGGGCGCCGCGCGATAGCACTCGACGCCGGCGGCGCCGGAACATGGATCACCATCCCGACGCTCTGTGCCGGCCCCGGGCGGCTGCCCGTCGGCGGTAGCACCGCAGGCCCGCTCGCACCACCTCCGCCGCATCCCACGGCGAGTGTGAGGGCGACGGCACCCACCGCCGCTCCGACGAGTTTCAGTACGGCGACAGGGTGTCTCATGCGAACTCCTCCCTCGTTTGGAACGCCACGGCCGGTGCGGCGTGCCGGAGAGGCGGGTGCGGGCCGGGGGGATTCGGCGGTCGCGGCCCCGGCGGCCCCGGCGGTCCCGGATTCGGCGGACGTGGCCCCGGCGGCCCCGGATTCGGCGGGCCACCCGGAGCCGGCGGCGTGAGGAACGGAGCCGGGGTGGCGACGTTGATGATGATCGGCACCCCGGTCGGCGTCGGGCTTGGGCTCGGCGTCGGGCTTGGGCTCGGCGTCGGGCTTGGGCTCGGCGATGGGCTTGGGCTCGGCGTCGGACTTGGGCTCGGCGCCGGGCTTGGGCTCGGCGCCGGGCCGGCCCCCTTGACCGCACTCACCACTGCGGCACCGCCGACGGCGGCGGCAGCAGCGGCTCCGGCGGTGCCGACCGCGGTAGTGCCGGTGCTCAGCGCCTGGATCACCTTGGCGAAGTTCGCCGGGTTGCCGAACGCGCTGAAAGTCGTGAGTGCCTGCGCCGTTAGGTGCATCACCGTAACCGTGATCACGCCGTTGACGATCGACGCGGTCAACGATTGCCCGGCATGCAACAGGAAGAGCCGGCCATTCTTGAAGGTGACCTGCACCGGTAGGTTCGGGTTACTCAGCTTGTAGACGTTGACCCGCAGCGTGTTTCGCAGGAGGCCAATGTCCCCGACCGTGCCGCGCACCGCGATCTGCGAGGTGGGCGTCTGGAAGATGTAGTTGGCTCGCGCGCCTTTGTAATGCTCGACGCTGAAGCGCATCTTGCCGTCGTAGAGCACGAACTTCGCGCTAGCCACACGACCGGGCGTGAAATAGGCGAGTTGCACACGCGTGTTCGCGCCGAGGAGGACGCGCGAACTGTCGGGCATCGTCAGTACGCCTAGTGACTTGGTGCCCGTGATCGCGAAGGCGTCATTGTGCAACACAATCACCGTGCGCACGGGGAGGGGCAGAGGCTTCTCGCTCGCGAACTGATACGCGACATCGCCACGCAGGTTGCCGAGGGTCTTGACTCCGCTCGCGGCTCCCGGTATCCCTCCGGATGCCATCGGCGCGAGGATCAGCACGAGAGCGAGTACATACCGGACATACCGAGCGCGCATGGCGGCCTCCCTTTTCGGCTCTTCATGGCGGTCTTCGATCATCGGAACCCCCGCAGGAGAACGCAGGCTCCGGCACCATTGTACACCTGGTGCAAGCCATCGGGTCCGTACTTCCACGAAGATTTGGCAGGCGTTGCGCCTGCCCCCCCGGGCGCTCGGTGAGGCTGCCTGCCGGCCGGGAGCATGCGGTTCGCACTGGTCGAAAAGATCGTAGCGGGAAGGGTATGCATCGTGGTTTGCCCCCTCGCGGTGAATAAGTCGAGGTCCTCATTGTGCGCCCAGGGCGGTTACAACGGAGTTACACTGACAACGGCGATGCGCTTCTATGGTGCCGGCGCGAGTATCCCCCTCGACCACCCTCACGCACGGGCCCGAAGACCCGGGTTGCAGGGCTACCGGCAAGAGGTCCGCGTGACCAGATGGAGACGAGGATGCCGAGCGCAGCCATGCGGCGATCCGAACGGTGCATCTGCCCGCGGCCGGGCCGACTCCTCAAGGCCGGCGATAATCTTGGGTCGAAATGTTCGGTTGTATGGGGAACGTCCGGCGTAGTTGCTTTGCAACGGTGCGTCATTGCACGCTCGCCGCGAGATCGGCGTAGACCGCCGGCGTACGGTTATGATCGCTTCACCACGTCGGCAAGAACTGGCGAATGAGCTGCGGCGCGCAGGGCACCCGATAGCGCTGTGCGCGCCGCCGGGCTACGGTAAATCGACGTTTGCCGCGATGCTGCGCGATAACGGGGTCCGCGCTCCCATCGAGGAGTCCCGCGCGCGTCCGAGGCGAAACGGAGCGACGATCATCGGTCTTTCGCAACTCGCCTTCGACGAAGTCGAGATGCGCATGCTTTTCGCCCCCTTCGGGCTCTCGCTAACCGCGCTTGGGCAGATCGTGGAGTTGACGCGCGGCTGGCCCGCCGGGGCGCTCTACTTCCGTCGCCTGGCGCATCTGGGAGTGCTCGACGAGGCGCTGGCCGACCTTCGCTCGGCTGCATACGATGATCTCTACGACTACCTCGACGAGCAGGTGCTGAGGCCGTGCACGAGGGGGACGCGTGAAGCGCTGCTGCTTCGGACCGCCTGCGAGGGCTATGAACCGCTACTCGCAGACGATCGGGTGTCGCGGATGAAAGACGTGCCGATGCTGCTCTGCGATGCCGATGGACGCAAGCGGGTGCATCCGTTGCTGAAGGCTGCCGTCCGGGCGCGGCAGGGGAAAGAGATGATCGCGTGTTGTCTGCGCCGTTCGGTCGCGGCCGAGCGAGGCGGTGAGCCGCTGCTCGCGGCGCGCTGGGCGATCGTGGCTGAGTATTTCGAACGCGCGGCAGGACTGCTCGATGGGATCGCGCTCAGCGAGAACGGCCGAGCCACGGCAACGGCACTACCCTTTGCGGTGCTGTTGCAGCATCCACGGCTATGGGCGGCAACGCTCAAAGAACGAGAAGCACGCAGCACCCCACATGAACGGCTGGTGGAAGCCACGGCGATCGCACAGGTCGCCTTGCAGACCCTCTCTCCGGCGGAGTACGCCGCCGTGATTGTCAGCGTTGCTCGCGCGCACATGGCGATAGGAAACCTGACGGCCGCTCTGGCAACATGCGAAGATCCACGGATCGCGGGCTACGCGTCGTCCGAGATTCGTACGCTGGGGCTCTATCGTTCCGTACTGCTCGATCGCATGTGCGGCGATCGAGAGGTTGAGATACGGGCGGAGTTGGAGGCCTTGACGGAAGAATGCACGGCGGTCGCGGCAGTGGCACACGCGCAGTTGGCGCGCAACGCTGCTCTGCGCGGCATCCAGGGCATCGCGGAGGAGCATTGGAGCGTCGCGTGCGCCATCGCGGGGGCATTGCCGGATGCGGCGTTGGAATACGAGGTACGCGCCGAGCGGGCGCTCGTGACGATATTCCTCGGAGGTGACGTACCGCGCATTCCTATCCCGCCAAAACAAGAAGAACCGAGCGTGCGAGCGCAAGCACTCGCCGCACTTCTGCAGCTCACCGGCTCGCCGGCGAATGGCACGCGGCGGACCGAAGACGCTTCGCGCTTGGCGTTCGCGATCGGCGATCGCTTTATGGAAGATGCGGCGTGTATGCTGGCAAATCGCGAGCGCGGCCACGCAACGATCGAGATAGCGCTCTTCAGAGGGGAGGTTCGCAAGAACGGCATTGTGCTGAGTTGCTCCCAGCGAGAATGTGCCGTGATCTTCACGTTGGCCGCGGCTCCCGACCGAGCCATGAATGCGCAACGATTGGCCGAGAGCATCTGGCCCGATCACGATAGCGAGTCGGCACGGCGCGCCCTCAAGGTCGCCGTCTCGCGGCTGCGCGCGCGCATAGGATATCCGGAGACGGTGAGTTTCCGGGATGGCCGCTATGCGCTGTCGAGGGAAGCCACGGTAGACCTGGTGGAGCTTATCGCCGCGTTGAGTGCCGTCATAGCAGACGGGAACATCGAGCGACTTCGCCGATTCCGGAGCCTGGTGAGAACAGCGCGTCCGCCGCGGCTGTGCAGCGCCGAATGGTTCGCCCCGATCGAGGCGCGCTTAAACGCCCTCAGACACGAACTTGTGCGCGCCCTGGCGGAGTCCTCGCTTGCTTGCCGTGATGCGCAAGAGTTGCGCGCACTCGGCCTCGACCTGCTGGCTACCGATTCTTGCGACGAGTACGGTTGCGAGTTGGTGATGCGCAGCTCTGCGTTGGAAGGAGACGCACGAGCAGCCATCGTCGCGTACGAGCGCTTCGCGCAGGTGGTACGCAACGAACTCGGCGCCGTACCGTCGCTCGCTCTGCGTACTCTTGCAGAGCGCTTTCGGCAATGATCGTTACGTCGCCATATATCGTCGAGCGCGATCTCATTGACGCGCTCGTCGCCTGCGAGGCTAAAGTCTATCGCTTGGTCGCACCGGCGGGCTTCGGCAAGTCCTTCATGGCGGCGCAGATCGCCCGCCGCTTTCCGAAGAGCGCGGTCTGTGATTGTCTGGGAGTACGCGAGACCGTCGCGCTGGCGCAACGCTTGATCGCAGCGTTCTCAATGCTCGCCGGAGAGCATGGCAGGCGCATCAAGGACGAGGCGATGTCTCTCGCGTTCTCGAGCGTTGACGATCGACGGGCATACCTTGAACAGCTCTGGGAGGTGTTTCCGGAATGCGGCGTCTTGATCGTCGAAAATGTCGAAGAGATCGTCGCGCATAGGGAAGCGCTCGCATTGCTGGCGACGCTGTTCGCGAAGCGCCCGCGCGGCTCGTTGGTGTTGTGCAGTCGCAACGACGTTCCTCTGCGCTGGAGTGATGCCTTGTTCCCGCACGAAAACATCGCCGTGCGTGAGCAGCAACTGCTCTTCTCGATGAGGGAGTTCGCGGCACTCTTCGCCGGCAGTGCGGTCTCTTCCGGGGAGATCAATCACCTGTATGCCTGGACGGGCGGCTGGCCGTTCGCTGCAACGCAAGTGGCACGATACATGCGTGAAGGTAGCGACATACACGGTCTGGTGGGAGGCGGAAATTCACCGCAGGAGCTCGCTGACATGCTGCTCGAGCAGTTGTTGCGCTCGCTGCCGGAAGACCTACGTATCGGAGCGGTTCGCTGCGCTGCGATCAAACAGCCTCGTGCAGAAGATCTCGCCGAAGGCAGCGATGCGCTCCTGGCGCGGGCTTTCGCCGATCGTTTGGTGAGCGCCGTACCGTTTCTGACGCGACGCATCGACGGAACCTACGAGCTGCATCCGATAGCTCGTGCGGCGATCGCACGCCTGCATGGAGCGACGTTCGACGACACCCTGGGAGGAGTTATTGCGAATGCGCGGCGTCGTGGGGATCATCTGCGATGCGCGGAGCTACATCTGCAACGTGGTGACGAAGACGAAGCCGCCCACGCGCTCGTTCGCATGGGCACGGGCACGATGAACCTCCCGGAACCGCGGTATCTTGCAGTGCTCGAACGCTTGGGGCGCAGCGTCCTCATCCGCTTTCCGGAGCTTTGGGCGCTGTCGTCCATCTATTGGGAGAATCGCTTCGGCCCACTCGCGGGAGAGGTGCGCGAGATCGTTGCGCGACTTCCCCAGAGCGTTCCCTTGGAGACGCGCGCTGCGTGCATCGCGATTGCTTGCTATCATCTCGCCGATCGCGGAGAATGGCAGGAGGCATTTCGCCTGCTCGATTCCTTTGAGATATCGCGGCTCCATGACGGAACAACGACTGATAACGACGATGCATGTGCGTTCATTGCCCTCTTTCGTGCATATGGTGCGATCAGCAATGGGAACGAGTACGACGATGCAGAGTTCTGGCAGCGTTACGGCTCTGCTATCTCGCGTTCCGACATTGTGCTGACCGAGCACTATACGACCGAAGCGCGCATGGCCTTCTTGCGCGGTAGACCCGGTCTCGCGACAGCATCGATCGAGCGGATGGTTGCCGCGGCGCGCAGAACGCGCTATCCCACGCATGCCAGGATCGCGTTGGGGAAAGCCATATGGATGGCATGGCTGTTTGGCGACGATGAAGCGCTCGAGCGATATCGTACGGAACTGCTGGCGCTGCTGCGCGATCCTTTTGTTCCCGATGATCTCGCCGCATGCGAAGCGCAGCAAATGCTCGATGCGTCATGGGGATTGCCGTGGAGTGGAGCGGAGCGCACCATGGGCGACGTTTTCTCCCTACGTATGATGTACGCTGCTGCCGTGCCGGAGGAGAACGAAGCGTTCGCTGCGCTCGAGGAGGCGTGTAGAATCGCCGGTGCGACCCGCAGTTTTTGGGGGGTTACGCTGGCATATACCGCGCTGGCGTGCTTCGATCCCGAACGAATCGCTCTGCTCGACGAAGCCTTGCGGTATGGAGAGCGTTGCGACTTCCTTGCATATCGAGAGGCCCTCGCGGCGGTCCGCGAACATCACGTAACGTGCGGTTCTCTGACGCGCTTTGTTCAACGGTTCCGAGAAGCCGGGGAGCGGGCGCGTAAATGCGTCCACGTTGATCTCCTCCGCCGGCGCCTGCGCCGCAACGGCGAGGTACTGCGCCTGGGAAAGCGAGAACTCGAGCTCGTTTTGTTGCTCGCTGCTCGGGGGCAGTCCGTTCAACGCATGGAACTGGCCGATGCGTTCTGGCCGGTGCATGATGAAGACACCGCATTCAACGCATTGAGGGTCTGCGTGAACCGCGTACGCGAGCACACGCGGAGCAAGGAGCTGATCGTGGCGACAGCCGGAGACTATGCGCTCTCCCCAGAGATCGCATGCGTCGATCTCGACGTTGCGGAGCGATATATCGAACTTGCCGAGCGCGGCTCCGTTGCCGCCATCCGCGCCATTACGGTGCTCTTTGGCGACCTTCCCGAGGATATCGATGTGCCCGCATCGTGGGGTGCCCCGGCAACGGAACGCATACGTGCCTTGCGCGCACGCGCCGCAAGAGCAGTAACTGCCGTTGATCGAAACTATGACCGAGCACCAGCCGAGCTAACGGGGCGGTTGCCCTCAGACGGGCAGCTTCGCGAGGATATCTGCAGTAGTACCTATCTCGCCGATGCGCGGAAAGATGATCTGTAACGCGCGGTCGTGAGCCTCCACGCTTCTGTCGCTCATCGCATCTGCTGCAAACGTGAGATTATACCCGCGCTCGAATGCGTCGCGAGCCGTAGACTCGACGCCGATGCTGGTCGCAATGCCACAGAGCACGATATTCGTAACGCCGCGGCGGCGAAGCTGCAGGTCCAGATCCGTTCCGTAAAATGCTCCCCACTGACGTTTGAATATGAGGATGTCGCGGGCCGGATCGACGTCGAGCGCGTCGACATACTCCATGAAGTCGGCGGCTACGGCGCCTGTAGGCCGTGGCGATTCGACGCGCGCTTTGAGCGTATCTCCAAAGTCTGCAGACCAGCCCACGCGTACGAGCACGACGGGTAACCGCTTCTCGCGAAAGGTCTTTGCTAGTGTCGCCACATTGTCGATGACGGCCCGCGAGTCGTGAACGGTCGGCTGAGTCAGGATGCCCTTTTGGATATCGATGACCACGAGGGCCGATCGTGGATCGATCGTCGTAATCGGCATGGTTGCGTTCCTCCCTGGCGAACGCCGCATACCACCGCGTGGACGGAGCAGCAGACAGTTGATGGGGTATTCCGCGCCTTTCGATGCCAGATTGCCGGTTTCCGGCCTTGCGAGGCTCGGCCCGGCGATGTGATTCGGGGTTGGCAACTGCTGCGGGAAAGCTAAGCGCATCTAGACGAACGTATGTTCCTATGAGACAATGAATTGGTGAAGTTAGCGGAATGGGCACAGCGTCAAGGCATTTCGTACACGACTGCCTGGCGTTGGACGAAAGAGAACGCGATGCCGGTTTCGTGGTGCAAGACGCCCAGCGGAACGATTCTCGTTGAGGTTCCGATGGAGGAAAAACCTGCGGCCGTCGCGCTCTATGCGCGCGTGAGCAACCACGATCAGCGCAACGATCTGGATCGGCAGTTGGCCCGGCTATCGCACTATGCCGCCGAGCACGATCTCCACGTCGTCGAAACCGTTGCCGAAGTCGGCTCGGGGCTCAACGGCAAGCGCCGCAAACTTCTACGGCTACTCTCGAATAGCGCAATCAGCGCCATCGTTGTCGAGCATCGCGACCGTTTCGCCCGATTTGGCTCGGAGTATCTTGAAGCTGCACTTGCGTCATCCAATAGACACCTCATCGTCGTGGACTCGACTGAGATGAACGACGATCTCGTACACGACATGATTGCGGTTCTCACGAGTTTTTGTGCGCGTTTGTACGGGCGGCGTTCGGCGCGTAATCGGGCCATCAGTATCGAACGTGCGTTGGCGCGTCAGGCGGCAAACGAATGAGAACCTATCAATCGCGGATTGCCCTCGATGACGAGCCCACTTGCGCGCTCGACGCGTACGGCGACCTTTTCGGGCGTGCACTGCGTACGCTCCATGCCCAGCGACGTGCGGGGAGAACGATCTCCAAGCCGCAGTTCATGTGCGATTCCAAGTTGACGTCGCGGCAGTACAATGCGGTGAAGTTTACGCTGGACGGCATGGAATTGTCGATTCGCGAGTTGCGTCCTGGCCGGATCACGGATCTGAAGCATCGAATCAAAGCGGTTGCCGGGAAGATCAAGAGCGAAGCAAAGCCGGCGAAGATTCATCACATGAAGCGCCGGATGGCCTCTTTGCGGACGCGGCTCGATGCGCTTCAAGAAGCCTCCGAGCCGCGTCTGTGCTTTGGCTCGCGGAGGCTCTTCAATGCGCAGCACCATCTGGAAGAGAACGGCTTCGTCTCGCACGCGCAGTGGCGGAATGCCTGGAAAACCAAGCGTACTTCGCAGTTCTTCGTGCTCGGCTCAAAAGACGAAACGGCAGGCTGCCAAGGCTGCGTGCTCACCCATCTGGGCGACGATCGCTTCGCGGTGCGTCTTCGCTTAAACGGCCCCGTTCGGCGGTACGTTTCTTTCGAGGTTCGGTTTGCCTATGGTGCGGAGCACCTGGCCACAGCGCTCCGCTTGAAACAAGCGATCTCCTACCGTTTCCTACGGGATGCGAAAGGCTGGCGCATGTTCGCCGGCACCAAGGCGCTCGAGAAACCGGTACAATCACGACTCGTCATGGGCTGCATCGGCGTCGACCTCAACGTCGGCTTTGCTTCCGTATCGGAGACCGACCGCTTCGGCAATATCGTCAAATCGTTCAACCTGCTCTTGGCGTTGCAAGGCGCCTCGTCGCATCAAGCCAAGACGGCGATTGCCGGTTGTATTAAGGAGATCGTCGGCTATGCCGTGCATGCCGGCAACCCGATCTCGATCGAGCGGTTGGATTTTGCGAAGAAGAAGGCACAACTCTCGTACGCGAGCTCGCGAACACAGCGGATGCTCTCCTCATTCGCCTATCGCGCGTTCGAGCGAACGCTCGTCGCTCGCGCGTACGATGCCGGGGTCGAGGTGCTGCACGTCAATCCGGCCTATAGCTCAAAGATCGGCCGTCAGAAGTACGCTCGCCGGTACGGCTTGAGCGTGCATCTCGCGGCGGCGCTGGTGCTGGCGCGCCGTGCACAGAAGTTTCGAGACAGGTACGTTTCTAGCAATCGAGGTCACTCCGCATCGACTTGCAAAGATGGGTGCGGACATGTGTCGATCAAGGCGAAGGAAACGGAGCGTCCGCGGAAAAGCGCAGAGCGGTCGTCGCAAGGCGATCCTCGCAGGTGTGCGGCTGCATTCGTGCAACGCCCGCGGGCGAGCGATCAATCCGTTCAGCCGGGTGGAACTCCCGGGCGCGAATCGCCGGCAACACGCGTTCGGCCGGCGTCGTGAACCCTATGGTTCACGCGGCTCCATGGCGTAGAATAAACGCCTATGGAATCAGGAACGGTTTGGACGCCCATGGGAACGCGGGCGACGGACGTATGCGCTACCGAGCGCCGAAAAGCCGATTGGGTGCGCAAAAGGGCGCAGTTCTCCCGTCGTTTTCCCGGCCTACATAGACTCCGGGGTGCTCATGTTGCCGTTGCCATGGGAGGCGATCGCAAAGCAGCAATGCGCTGCATGATCGCAGCAAACAACTGCCGTGAGATCGCAATCTCGGCCATCTGGAACGCGACATAGCGACCGTGGCTGACGACCTTGGCACCGATCTTGATCAGCTTCTCGCGCAGGTTCGTAAAGATGAATGCGCTTACACCGCGCTAGAAAGCGGAATGCTCGGGTTACGGGAGCATTTCAGCCAACCACGAAGTGGGCCATGACCACGATGATGACGACCTGCATGACGCCTTGCACGCCGGCTAAGACGATGTTGGTGCGATTGAGTCGCACGATGCGCTCGCGATCCGGCTCGGGGAGCCGTAGCTCGCTCCAGATGCGCAAGCTGTTTGGGAGCATAACGCCCAGCCCTTGGATCGTCATGATCGTCACGAGGGCCAAGGCGACGATCGCCCACGGGAACTGCGCGTGGCCGGGAACAAGGAAACCCAGCCATGAAGCCAACAGCCAGCCGGCCGTGCCCGTGGTGAGCGAGACCATCGGAAAGTAGAGCAGCGTGCGCGGCACGAGATAGGCGATGACCGCCGTGCGCGCGCGCATGTCGAGGCTTCTGAGAACCGGCCCGAGGACGAAGCCCATGAAGAGGTCGGCGCCGGTCCAGAGCGCTCCCGAGAGTACGTGGATCCAGTTGAGCAGATAGAAGCTGCGCTCGACGAGCGCGACGATCATGACGACGGGGAAGGCGACCGTCCACCACATCAGTTGCCGGTGAAGTGGAAGCGGCGAGAAGAGCGGCTGGACCTCGGCTGTCGCCGTCACGATCGGAGTTCCTCACGGCCGGGCGGGTTGCCGGGGTTCGAAGACGATGTACGGCGTCGTCGGCTCGCGATTGGGCGGAACATAGGCTGCGGCCTCGACCCCGGCCGGGCCCAAGGCTTTCACGAATGCGTAGATCGCTCGCGCGTCCCTCGTGCTCAGGGCATGCAGATTCGCCCACGGCATCGGTGGGTCACCCATGCCCGCATGTGCGAGGCGCAACCACTTCGCCTCTGAGGTATGAGCGACAAACAGCCGCAGGTTTGCCGGATACGACGTGCCCCAGGGCCCGCGGAAACCCACGTCGCTCCCCAGAAGCCACTTCGACTCCGGAAGACGGCCCTGAGACTGGTCCCAACCCGGGGTATGGCAGTCGTTGCAGCCGCCGACGATAACGAGGTATCTCCCCGCATCTTGCGGGGAGGCGGCGCTGACGTACGGCGTCGACATCGCGCTCGAGCGAGCGTACAGCCCGCATACTGCCAGAAACCCCAGAGATACCAGGGGAATTGCGATTCTCATGCGTAAACCGCTCACGACGATTTGCCCCCTCGCGGTGAATAGCCTGGCCGGTGTTCCCAGCCATCGGTATCCTCATTGTGCTCTCGGGGCGGTTACAACGGAGTTACATTGACGACGGCGATGCGTTTCTGTGGCGGTGCACTCTGCCCTCACGCACGGTGAGGTGGATGGCGGCGCAAGCGTTCGCTTGCGGAAGCATGAAGAGGCCGGGCGCCTAACGACGCTCGGCCTCTTCATGGCGGGATAGTCGGTTAGAGACCGGCTACGCCATTCGGCGTTCCCATTCCGGTGGGTCCGTCGTAGCCCACTTCAGCGTTACAGACATAGAAGTACGTGCAGGTGCCGTTGCTTCCCGACGTCACGTCATTGAAGTCCGATGCGTGTGAGTACGGATACGATCCGTACGTCACCGATGCAGCGTTGCCGGCAAGTGCATAGGCCGATGCGATCACCGGACTGGCAACACTTGTACCGCCGAAGACCAGCCAACCGGTGTTGCGCGGTGAACCGTAGCTATCGTAGACGGCTACGCCGGTGTTCGGGTCTGCGTCCGCAGAGACATCGTTATTCGTTCGATTCGGGCACTGGAAGACCGAGCCGGTCTGCCAGGATGGCTTCGCAACATACGCACTGCAGCCGCTTCCGCTTCCGCTCCACACGGTCTCAGTCCAGCCACGCGCGTTGCTCGCACGCGTCAGCGACGTGCCGCCGACCGCGGTCACCGTTGCATAGGATGCCGGCTGCTCTGGGCCGGTGCCGCTGTCGCCGGCGCTGGCCGTGATGGCGATGCCCGGATGATTGTAGGCCGCATTGGTGGCGTTCTGTTCGCTACCACCGTAGCTATTACTGATTTCGGTGGCGCCGAGCTTCGCCGCCGTATTGACAGCGGTATCGAGGTTACTATTGGACGAGCTGCTCGCTTCAACCAAGAGGATGTGGCAGTTCGGGCAGACCGCCGAAACCATATCGAGGTCGAGCGAGATTTCCTGGCCCCAGCCCGTGTTGCCGCGAGGATAGCTTCCTTGCACGCCATTCTGATTGACCTTGCGGAAGCAGCCGTTCGACGTCGTACACGCCGGGATCCCAAACTGCGAGCGATAGACGTTCACGTCGTTCTCGGCGTTCGGATCGTTATAGGCATCGACGATGGCGACGGTCTGACCGCTCCCGGCGGTCGTCGAGGGGAACGAATAGGCCGAGCGAAGGTCGCTCGGGCCGTAACCGGCGGGGGTCGTCGTCTGGCGCACTTTGCCCTCGATGACGCGCATGGCCGGGTCGACCGGAGCACCGACATCGGTGCGCATGAGGGCAAAACATTGCGAGTACCCGGCGGGCACGGGGCCGGCACATGACGCGGCCACATTATTTTGGAGTGCAGGTTGCAAAGGGGCGGGCATCGAGGGCGTCATCCCGGTCGATCCCGTCCCCGAACACGCGGCCAGGGCGATGACCGCAAGGACTCCGAACATTCGTAAAAGGCGTTGGTACACGAAAACTCCTCCAAAGATCGCTGCAAGAACACGGCACGGTCGCGAGTCCACAGAGGGCACACGACCTCCGGGCAAGGAAGCCCAGTCTCACCGGATAGTAACAGCCTATCGACCCGGAGCATAAGTGCAAAACGCACCTAGAGCGCTCAAGATGGGCTTCCCTACTTCGGGATTAGGCGATTAGAGCGGCTGAGCAAATTCGCGCTAAGGCTCGACCGGCCGCGGTCGTGCCCGGACCCAATACGCCGCGATATCGTTCGCGTATGAGTCGAGCGACGTACACACGGTTAACGCGATGCGACCCCGCGATGCTTCTAGCCTACACGCCGGATCGACCGTAAGATGCGCGCCGGTGCGAAAGCGCAGAAGGATATCCCCCCCAATGCGACTGCTGTAGGTTCCCATTAAGAGCATATTTGGCGCCGCCCGCGGAAAGTATTCGAAGGGGCTCACTCCGTGATCCGGCATATGCCATAGGATCCGTGGCTGACCGTGTTTGAGCTCCAAGACTTCGTCCATAATCGCACCGGAGGCATCGCGGACGCGCGCGGTAAAAACGGCACCCTCGATGTGCTGCAATGGATCGACGAGATTGCCGGCGATACGCACTGGCGCGGTTAAGTCGCGTGCGTCGCCGTAGTCGTAAAGCATCGGCGGCACACTCATATAGAGCGAAGAACGCGCGATGGCGCTCGATGCCTCTTGACCGTGTGGAGACTGACCGGCTGAGAAGAGGCGCGGGTCGCGATGCAGATCGACCGACGTACTTTGGTCACCGGTGCGCAGATCAACGCGAAAAACCATGACCGGCTGGTAACCGCCCGGCCGCAGCAGACAGCAGGCGTCATCGAGAATGGCGATGTCGCCAACGACCCCTATCACAGAGGTGTCGTCTTGAGAAGTCATAATCGGGCGCAGTTGCCGACAGTCAACGATGGCCAGACGCTCTACAAGCATCGCACCGTCGGATAAGCCGCGGACACTCAATGCGCACGGGCCCAGCCGCTGAATACCAGAGATGCTATCAACAAGGAGCACCGTCCGCTCTGCGTCTACAGCGCCGGTTCGTTCGTCAAGAAGGGCTACACGACCAGCGACGCAACCGACAATAATCCTGTCGTCAGCAACATCGATGGCCGTCGGGGCGAACCCGCGAGAAGAGGCCTGAGGGAAAACACAGATGCGCCGACTACGCCACAGCGCCGTACCGCTGGTGAGCCGGCGCGCGAGGATGCCTCCTCCCGGCGTTCCGGCGACGATCACCCTGCCAACGGTCGCGAACACCTTCGTTGCCCCCGGCCGGCGCCACAGACGTCGCCCGGTGCGCACGCTCAATGCCACGAGACCACCCGATCCGCCGACAACGGCAATGCCATGGGCAATTCGAATTGCGGCAACATGTTCGTGCGGCGCAAGTCGGTAGCGCCAGCGCGGCGCCGCCGCATGCACGGGCGGCGTCGGCTGCAAGGTCACGATTACACGTGTTGGCTGCGGCGACCGCGGCGGCACGTGCGTCGGGCTCTGTCTCGAGGTACACGCCGTGCCCAGCAATGCCACAAGTATGACGATAAGGTAACACCGACAGGCGCCACTCACCGAAGACGTGCGGAACGGCTTCATTTCCGGCATGCCTTTCGATTGCCACGATGGCACGCCCTTCGCTCTACCACGAAGCCTCTGGAGCTACGCTAGCCGTATGCCCGGAAGGATCTTCACGGAGGGTCCTCACGAAGCCGCGCTCTCGCGGTCCAGACGATAGACGAAAGCCAACACTTCGGCGACAACGGCGTAGAGTTCGCGGGGAATCTGATCGCCGACATCGAGCCGCGCGAGCGCTTCGACGAGCGCAGCATCTTCTTGCAGCGCGATGCCGTTCTCCTTAGCGATGCGCACGATCTCCTCAGCCAGCAGGCCGCGCCCGGTGGCGAGCACCTCCGGGGCGCTGTGTTTGAGTGGATCGTAGAGCAACGCTGCGGCGGCGGGACGACGCCCCGTGGACTTGCGGAAGTCGAAGAATCCGCCCTTCATGCCTGCACGTCCAAATGCGTCGACGACTCGGCAGAGGGCGGCGCTTCGGGCTGCGGCTGCGCGGATTCCGGGGTGCGCAGAACACCTGCGGTCATCGCGGCGACGCGGTAGCGCATCTCCTCGAAGCGGCTGCGCAACTGGGGCAACGCGGCGCGAAAGCGATCGGCAAAGGACGGCCGTTCCGTACGCACTTCCACGCTCACGGCACGGCCGGTCGAGCGTAGTTCGACGCCGACCGTGCCCATGCGTGCGGTATCGAGCACGAAGGCCACATGGAAGTTCTCCGCATCGAGCCGCGTACCACGCCGCGGCGCTTCCCGGGAGATGCGAATCTGCGTCGGGCGACCCTCAGGATGAAAGAAGACCGGCAACGCCAACGTGATGGCGGAGGGATCGTTGTTCTGCGCGGCGAGCGAGCCGAGTTGCGCTGCGGTCAACGCGACGACCGCATCGTTTACCGCTCGCGCCAGTATCGGTGACGCAGCGAGCGCCGGCGAGCGCAACATGGAGAGCAGCAAACTCTTGGGGTCGTACTGCATCGCGACGTTGCGTTCGACGGCATGCGCCTGGGCCGCCAGCATCGCCGGAGTCGATGCTGCGGCGGCGTTGGGTAACCCGGCCGGCGTTGCCGGCAGGCCCGGCGCCTGCGGCGTACTCGGTGACCGCGCGCCCGGTTCTGTAGCCGCGGGCTGCGCGCCCTGCTGCGCCACCGTTGCGGGTGCGCCGCGTTGCGTCACCGGCGGTGCGCTCACGCCGTCGCGCAGCGCCTGCAAGAGCGCGGCGAGTTTGGGTTCGGAACCGGAGAGCACGTTTTCGACATAGGCGGCGATCTGCTCGGGGAACGCATGAGCATTGCCGGGATCGAGCTGCGCGATGAATCCGACCAACGCGCGCAACGCCTGCGCCGGCGCCGCATAGGGCGCCTCGGCGGGCACCTGCGCCAGCGCCGATTCGAGCGAGGCGAGAGCCCGCGGGACCGCCGCTGCCGCGTCCGACACGATGCGCGCGGCGGCGAGCGTCGTCGGCGTCGCTGGAATACCGAGTTGTGCCAGCAGTCGCTGCGCGCTGCCGAGAACGACGGCAGGATCGGGCGCTTGCGCGTTCTGGATGAGCTCGGCCGAAAGCGGCGTCGTACCGATGGGCCTCTGCGCAGCGGGGCTCGGCGCCGCACCGGCCGTCGGCGTTGCGGGCGTGGGCGTAGCGATCCCGGATGGCGCAGCGCCGCTGCCGGAGGAGGACGCCTCAGGCAGCGATGCGGCATCAGAGGAAAGCGGCCCCTGCAGCAGATCGCCCCCAAGGAGTCGCGCGGCGGCGATACGCGCCTCCACTGCTGACGTCTCGATGCTCAGGGTGCCGCTCGGTGGGACGGCTGGTGATGGAGCTGGTGGAGGAGCTGGTGGTGAAGCTGCGGGAGTCGAGCCCCCCGGTGGCGTGGATTGCGAAGGCCCAGTACCGGTCGGCGAGGGTGACGCGGATGCCGACGAAGTGCCCGCGGATGCCGACGGAGTGCCTGCGGGCGGCGGGGCGCCTGCGACCGGCGGCCGGACGCTGGCGGCGACGAAAACTTCGCGCGGTGGGGCAATAGGCGAGGTTACCGGCACCCAAGACGCGGGTGGCGTTGGCGACGGCGGCGCGGGCGTCGTAAGCAGCGCAGCGCGCGGTCCGCTGGACGGCAGCTCGCTGGGTGGAAGCGGCGGGTTTGCAACCTCGGTGGGCCCCAGGTTGTGGACCAGGATGCGATTGCCCGAGAAGCCGGTGATCTGCAGGGCGAGTGTCTGCCCCGGATCGATGCCCGGGGGCAGTTGCGCGACGACGGTCTGCCCCAAAATCTGGACACGGTCGCTACCGCCCTGCGGCGGCAGCACCAACGCATCGAGGACCTGGCCGACCTGCAAGTCGGCGCGCAGGATCGCTGCCGTGCCGAGTTGGAGGGTGGCATCGGCAATGGCATTCTGTGCGGCCGCGACGGCTTGCGCCGCAAGCCCACTGCCCGGATCGCTCGCCGACATACCGTTTAGGCGGTGACGTCGATGAAGTGGTGTTCCTCGCCGGCCGCCGGCTGCGCACCATCATCCTGCTCGGCGTCCCGCTGACCCGGGTGATGCCCGCGATGCTGCGACCAATCCGGACCGCCATCGCCTTCGGTACGCTCGTTGACGCGATTGCCGTGCGCCTCCTTCGTCTCTTCGATGCTCTCTTGGCGCTCTTGGAGCTTGGAGACGAACGAGGCCTGGGCAGCCTCTTGGGCGACCTGCGGCGCCGCCTGTGCGACGCTAGCCGCCGCCGCCGTCAGCGGCGAGGCCATATAGGCGAGCTGGAGGTCGACCGGTTGGATAGCCATTTCTTTACGGAGTATCGGTTATTTCGGCAGGTTTTCTGAGATACTTCTGTTTCACGTTGGGATCGTCATCGCGATAACCGAGATCGCCTTGCAGCTCCCGCAGCCGCCGGCGCAGGTGGATCACCGCCTGGGCGTGGATCTGCGAGACCCGCGATTCGGAGACGCCCAGGGTTGACTTGATCTCCTTGAGCGTCTGGCCCTCAAAATAGTAGAGGCGAATGACGGTCCGCTCCTGCGGCGGCAACCCGTCCACCGCGCGGACGAGCGCCGCATGCACCTCATGCTGCTCGACCTCCGCGGTCACATCGTTATCGTCAACGTGCAGCGTGTCGACCAGCGGAATCTCGTAGCCTCGCTCGTTGGGCAGAAACTCCTCGAGCGAGAGCACCGCCGTGCCCCGCACGCGCTGCAAAATGACGGCCAGCTCCGCCGGTGTGACCCCAAGATGCGCGGCTAACTCGGATTCGGTCGGCGAGCGGCCCAGGGTCGCTTCCAGCTCTTGATGGGCGCGCTCCAACTCGCGAGCGCGCTGGCGCACGGCTCGCGGCACCCAATCGAGCGAGCGCAACGCATCGAGAATCGCGCCGTTGATGCGCGTGATCGCGTAGGTTTCAAACTTCACGCCGCGATCGTCATCGTATTTTTCGATGGCGTCTATCAGGCCGAGGATGCCGTCGTTGATGAGATCGTTGAGTTCGACGTTGGGGGGCAGATTGACCGAGATGCGACCGGCGACGTACTTCACCAGATGAAGATACTTATGCACGATCTCTTCGCGGGATCGCTCGACGCCGCCGATGACGTAGCGGTGCGCACCGCGGTTGGTCTTCAGAAAATCACGCCGCCGACTCCGGCGTTCAGACCGGAGAGGAGCGGCGCGTCCTTTCGCAGGTGGTAAGAGTAGCCGTCGCCCCGTTGGACGAGCCGACAGAAGTTGGCGTTGATGCCTTGGATGGTGCCGTGTGCCGTCTGGATGTTGAAGGATCCCGAAGCGCGCACGGCCACGCGGCCGATGTGGACTCCGGCCTTCTTGCCGATTGGAACGATTGCACGAACGCGATCGCCGGTGGAGAATCCACGGACGTGTTTGCGGCGCATCAAGTACCCGCGTGGGAAGCCGTGTTCGGTGACGCGGGTGCGTTGATAGGCACCGCGTCCGCATGCTTTGATTTGGAGTGTTGTCGTCGTGTTGGTGGTGATTTGCGTGATGGCGTCGAGATTACCGACACAGGCCGCGTCGAGTCCATGGGTCTTCGGCAGGCCCAGGCGGCTCCGATTGAACTTGGTGCGCCCGCCGGAGGCCGTGTCGACAGGCAGGCCTTCTGCTTGCAGGGTCGCGAGGAGCGCCCAGCGGGTGGCGTTCACGGCGGCGGCGTCTTTGAGTGGGGATTTGAGCTGGGCCTTGATTCGTGCGAGCCGTTCCGGGTCGGCTGCCAGGAAGCCGTCGATGGATTGCGCGCCTTTCTTCTTGTTGCACGGTTCGCAGGCGAGTGTCAGATTCGAGACCCGGTCCGAGCCGCCACCGGCTTTTGCCACGACGTGGTCGATCTGGAGCGGCACGTTCTTGGCATCGCAATAAGCACAGGTGCGCCCCCACTTCTCAAGCAGGTACTCGCGCACTTCGTAGCCGGCGAGCGCGCCTTGCTGGTACTCGATGCCGGAGATCCCCGGGCGTTGCACGGCTTGCATGTCGAACCGAACGAGCTCCTGGGCGATGGTTGCGACCGGGGCCAGGTGCCGCAGCCGCTGCACCCAGGAGTGGATCGTCTGCAAGCGATGGCGCAGTGACGGTGGCAGCCACCCTGCGGGTTTGCGCCGGTTGTCAAAGCGCAGCTTGCGATAGCGCAGGTTGACCGACCGGCGGCGTCTCCGGTATCCTTTGCGCTGTGTGAGGGCCTCGCTGATGGCGTTTCCGCGATGTGAAAGCTCGGCCAGAAACAGCATGGTGAGGCGATCGTTCTGCTGCGCGACCAAGGCGATGCCGGTGGTCTTCGATCCCGGATCGAGTTTAAGCGCGATCGGTTGGAGAACCGAGGTTTCCTGCGTGCGGTCGACCAGCCGGATGGCGAACGGCGCCATGCGGTGGACGCGCGCCCGGCCGCGTTCGAGCAGCAGTCGTGCGCGCTTCTCACTGCAGGGCATGAGTGGTTTCTTTTTCGCATCGAGGACGAAGACCACGGTTGAGATTCTTTCTGTCCTTACGGGCCTAGTGACGAACGCCTTGCGGCGTTGCTCCCCTCGGGAAGGTTGCCGGCCGGTGTTGCGCCGCGACCCGTTTCGTGCCTGACCCGGCGTGTCTGCAGTCGCGGCTTCGAGAGGTCCGAACTGAGGAAGCATTCGGACGTCGGTCTGATGCCTACCAGCAACCGCCCTCGCGGGCTAACCCTGGTCAATGTGGGCTCAAGATCGTTTCCTTTCTCAAGTCTCGCCGTTTACGGCGAGGTCGTTGACCCTTGCTCCATCAAGCGCCCGCCCGCGCGCGCCGTTGGTGTGTATTCCAAGCGAGCCCTGCGGCTCCTACTGCAGTCGACGCACACGCACCGCCGAATGCGTCAAGATTTAGAGAAATCTGCGCCTCCGAGTTCGCAGAGGACCTGCGCAACCTCATCCAGCGGTACGACGCGATCGACGAGACCGGCCCGAGCCGCGGCCCGCGGCATGCCGTAGACGACGCAGGTCGCCTCGTCTTGGCCGACGACGTAACCGCCGCGATCCTTCAAGGCACGCAATCCGCGCACACCGTCCTGCCCCATACCGGTGAGAATCACGCCGACGGAGGCGCTGCGATAGGCCTGGGCCACCGTTTCAGCGAGAATATCCACGCTCGGCACATGCAGCGAGCTGCCGTCATCATCGACGAGCCGCAGTTCCACCGTGCCGTGCGTGCGATGGAGGTCGGCCTGCCTGCCGGAGGGCACGATGATCGCAAGCCCGGGCTCAAGCACCATGCCTTGCGCCCCTTCCACTACGCGCACCTTGCTCTGCGCATTCAAGCGATCGGCGAGCGGCCGTGTAAAGCCGAGCGGCATATGTTGCACGACGACCAGCGGCAACGGAAAGTTCGCGGGCAGCCGCGGCAGGACGTGCGAGAGCGCCACCGGGCCACCGGTCGAAGTTCCGATGGCCACGCACTCAAAGGCTGAAGCCACCGCCCGGCGCGCAGGCAGGGACGGCGCGTAAGAGGTGCGGCTACGATCGGCCAGCGGCTGGGCGCCACGCCGCGCAAAGGTGCGAATCTTGGCGACGAGGTCGCGCGCGACACCTTGAATGTTTTCATACGCGGCATCGGGCTTGGCGATGAAGTCGACTGCGCCCAGATCCAACGCATGAAAGGTGGTTTCGGCCCCCTGTTGCGTCAGGGCACTGACCATGATGATCGGTACGCGCTCGTGCGCGATGATCCGGCGAACGGCTTCGAGGCCGCCCATGCCGGGCATCTCGACATCCATCGTGATGATATCCGGCCGAAGGGCGACGGCCTTTTCAATCGCCTCTTCGCCGCTGCGCGCGGTTGCACAGACGACGATGCCTTCTTCGCCTTCGAGCATCTTTGTGATCGCCCGGCGCATGAAAGCCGAGTCGTCCACGACCAAGACGTTAATGATGTGCATCGTCTCTCCGTCGATAGTAGACCGCTTTGGCGGTCACGAATGGTTCGTAGAGGCCGGTGAGGCGAATGATGGATTCGGCGTGCCCAAGGAAGAGAAAACCGCCTGGGCGCAGCACCCGGGCGAAGCTCTCCACCACGCGTTTTTGCGTCGCTTTATCGAAGTAGATGAGGACGTTTCGACAGAACACGACATCTTGCGGCCCGACCGCCGCATAGGTGCGCTCGTCGAGCAGATTGATGCGCGAGAACTCGACCATGCGCTTGACCTCATCGGTGATGAAGAACCCGCCTTCAAAAGGTTTGAAGTAGCGGCCGATCACCTCCGGCGGTGTCGCACGGAAGGAGAGTTCGCGATAGAAGCCCGCGGCGCACTTCTCTACCGCCCGTGGGGAGAGATCTCCGGCTTTGATGCGGGCTGCGGCAGGCGCGATGCGGTGACCGTCGAGCAGCGTCATGGCCACCGAATAGGGTTCCTCGCCGGTGGAGCAGGCCGCCGACCAGATCCGCAGCGGCCCCGCACCTTGCAGCGCTTCGCTCACCACCTCTTGGGCCAATACGTCGAGCTGCGAGCGCTCACGAAAGAAGTAGGTTTCATTGTTGGAGAGCACCGAGGCAAGCTCGTCCCACTCGGCATCGCGCTGCAGGTCGCTCAGCAAGTAGCGATAGTAGGCCATAAAGTCGGCGGTACGCGTCTTGATCAACCGCGTCTGCAGCCGGCTCTGGAGTAAGAACTGTTTGCCGTCATCGTAGTTAATGCCGAAGCGCTCGCGAATGAGATCGCGCAGCAGACGATACTCGGTATCGGAGATAACGACGCTCGACATCGTTGCGCTCGGCTACGCGGCGGACCGGGAAAGTCGCATCTAGGCGTACAACGCTCGCAGCGCAAAACGAGCCGCGGCGGCATAGAGCGCGAGGCGATCGGCCGGTGTGCGCTCTCGATCCTCACGGTACAATGCTTGCGCAAAGGGCGGTGATGCGGCCAGCGATTCAAAGAGCATCCCGAAACGCTCGGGGCGCGCACAGAGAAACTCCATGATGCGCACGCGGCGGCGCAAACGCGTCGAGAAGCGCGCCTGCAGCGCGCTTGCATAGCGCCCGGCCGCCTCTCCGGAGCGTAAGCCCGCGCTCGCCGCCGTCTGGGCCGCGAGCCGCCCGCTGGCCGCCGCTTCGAAGATGCCTTCACCGTTGGTGGCATCGACGAGCCCTGCGGCCGTACCGCCCACGAGCGCGCCCGCTTGCGCCACCGCTGGGCGCGGCATCCCGCCGTAGAGCAGATGCCCTTCTTCTTTCCGGCGCGTGGGGATCTGCGGATAGAGGCGCGCTCGGACGCGCGCTTCGAAGGCGTCGAGTTCAGTACGGAGCTGCGCGCCCGGCATCTTGCCCATCACGCCGAGCCCCACCGCCAGGTGGTCGCGTTTGGGGAACATCCAGCCGATAAGCATGCGCCCGTCACGCGCACGGTAGTAGTGCAGTTCAAGCGTTTGATAGGCGATCGCAGCCGCAGGGCGCTCCGGATAGACGCGATACTGCAGCGTGGCCATCAAGCCGTCGCGCCAGCCCTCGTAGGCAAAGGGCGAGCCGTCCTCGAGGCGCGCGGTCGCGCCCTGTGCGAAGAAGACCGTGCGCGCCGAAACGCGCCGGCGCAGGCCCGCCGCGAGATCCGCATATTCGACGACCACGCGATCCCCGTCACGCGCAAACGAACGCAGGAGCGCGCCGGTGCGAATCTGCGCGCCTTCCGCACGCGCCAACTGCGCGATCGTCCCGTCGAGTTCCTCACGCGTGGTGGTGTGCCCAGGCCCGAAGAAGACCTCGTGCTCCCGGCCGTGGATATCGAAGAGCGCCAGGCGCGGCGTATCGCAGTGGACGATCGTCTTGGGGAGATCGAAGGTGGTGCAGAAGCCCGGCCGCAAGCCGGCCGCACAGACGCGCTTGACGCCGATCTGCGCGTCCTTCTCGAGGACGAGCGTCTCGACGCCGGCACGAGCGGCCTCGCGGGCGGCTACGCCTCCGGCAGGGCCGCAACCGACGACGAGCAGCTCAGTCTCTTCCAGCATATCGCCCGGCTCTTTCGACAACGCCCGGGCGAGACTTTGCCGGCAGGGGGGCCGGGCGCGCCGCGTTCGCCGCTCTGAGCGCTCAGGCTTTCAGCGGGGCGCGCTTCTTCGGCCGGCCACCGCTCCGGCCGTTCTTCCGAGCGGCACGACGCTTCGCATCCGATGTTTTTGCGCCGCCCTTCTTCCCAAGCAACGCACCCGGGTTCACGCCGAACAGGTCCGCAAGCAGACCCGGCAGATAAATGTCGATGTTGAGGCTCCGCTGCGAGATGGTCATTCCGGCATTGTCCACCTTAAGCGCGCGCAACTGCGCTTCCGTGAGGCCCCGCAACTCCTCGATCGCGCTGCGTGGGATTTCAACGAGCGCACCCGTGGTTAGCTGCACCTTCACGACATCACGGCTAGGCGCGTATCCGACTTTCCCAAGAATTGGTTCGCGAGCTACGCTGCTGGACGATTGCTGACGGACGGCAGCGAGCCCCGGCGCATGTCCGACATGTCGCGGCATCGGTTCGGTTACGTTAGCCATACATTCGCTTCCATTCTCTGAGGCACGCGGCATGGTGATCCGCAACGATGCGTTCCGCGGTAGTGATTTCCGCCTTGCGCGGTTTGCGACCGCTATGGGATGCAAAGACCACCTGAGGCGATATCCAAATTTTCATCAGGGTTCCATCGTGAAACACATGCACGTGCGGATTCCCGTGGTCACGCGTGAAGAGCCGAACCGCGTACCCATTGACCTCGACAATACCCGGCACAAGCAGAGTATATCCTAAACGCCTGGGTTTTTCAAGCGGGCACGAGCGAGGCCGCGATCAAGCGGCGCAACAGGAGAGCGTCGCCGGATCGCGATCGAAGGTTTGCGCGCAGAGCCGCAGGCTCTCGGCCATCGTTAAGTACGGATGGAACGTATCGATGATCTGCGCCACGGTCAGCCCGAACCTCACGGCGTAGGTCGCTGCCTGGATCACCTCGTCGGCATGTTCGCCGACCATGTGAACGCCGAGGATCCTCCGCTCGCCGGCGGTGGCGACGATCTTGATGACGCCATCCTGGCCGTTGACGATGGCGCGGGGAACGTTTGCGCCCAGATCCAGCACCGCGATCTCGACCGCTTGACCGCGCTCGGTCGCCTGCGCTTGGCTCCGACCGACTGCCGCCAGGCGCGGCTGCGTAAAGATGACGCGCGGCACGGCGGAGAGATCCTGCATCTTCGGTACGCCGCTACCCAGCGCGTTATCGGCGGCAAGTGCTCCCTGATAGGCAGCGACGTAGACAAACTGCGGCGCACCCGTCACGTCACCGGCGGCGTAGACGCGCGGATTGCCGGTGCGCAGGAACTCATCGGTAAGCACCGCGGCGTTGGGTGCGGTCCGAATCCCGGCAGCCTCAAGCCCTAACGCTGCGGTGTTGGGGCGTCGGCCCGTCGCCACGAGGAGTGCGTCAAAGCGATGATCTTCAACCTCGCCGGCCTGCGGCGCGCAGCTGACGACGCGCTCCTCGCCTTCACGGCGGACCGCGGTGATGTGCGCGTCCGTTACGATGGTGATGCCCTCACGCTGCAGGGCGCTCGCAAGCGCGCTTTGCAACTCGGGCTCTTCGAGCGGCGCGATGCTGCCTTGTGCTTCGAAGATCGTCACGCGGGCACCGAGGCGCGCAAAATACTGCCCCAGCTCTAAGCCGATGGCGTTACCGCCGATGACCCCGAGGCGCGCGGGCAAGCGCTTGAAATCAAGCGCGGTGGTGCTCGTCAGATACCCGCTCTCATCGAGGCCCGGGATCGGCGGTGCCGACGGCGATGCGCCCGTCGCAATGAGGAAGGCACCGGCGCGCACCGCGCGGCCGCCGGTCTGCAGCGTCTGCGCATCGAGAAAGTGGGCCTCACCATGCAAGAGTTCGAGCTGGTAGCGATCGAGGAGCTCTTCATACTTGACGCGACGCAGATGGCCGACCAGATCGTTCTTCCGATCGATCGTAGCCGCGAGATCGAACGCAACGTTCGGGCAGTCGTGTTGCCGCTGGGCGGCCTCCAAGAGAACCTTACTCGGAACGCAACCGACGTTCACGCAGGTTCCCCCGACGGTATCAGACTCCACCAGCGCCACGCGCGCGTCGTGGGAGCTGGCGCGGATGGCGGCCGCAAACGCGGCCGACCCGCTGCCGATGATGACGAGGTCGTAGGTGCCGGTGCTCATTGAATCTCCGTTATCTGGAGCGTGGCGGGATATCTTGACATAACATAAATCAATGATATTATGTTGTCAATGCACACTCGTAAGGCCCCGATCGAGCCTCGCGATCGCCTCGCCGACACGCTCTATGCGAAGTTCTTCTCTGGGCTGGCCGACGAAACGCGCTTGCGCATCGTCCGCTATCTGCTCGAGGGGCCGCACACCGCAGGAGAGATCGTCACCGAGCTTGGGATGTCGCAGAGCCGCATCAGCAATCAGCTCTCCTGCCTCAAGTGGTGCGGATACGTGTACGCCGAGCGTCACGGGCGCAACGTGATGTATCGGATCGCAAGCCCGGCGATCGGCGAGTTGCTCTCCACCGCGCAGCGGCTGGTCGCGGCAAATGCTTGCGCGATCGCCGAGTGCACCCAGCTCGCGTAATGCTGATCGCCGATCTCGCGGCGATCGTCGTCGTGCTGCTCTGGGCAACGTTCGCGGCCCGCCGAGCCGGGCAGAGCGCCGGCGTGCTCGCGGCAGCCGCGATGAAACTCGCGTTTACGCCGCCTGCAGTTCTGCGATCGGCGCTGCTCATGCTGCTGATCGGCGTGCCCCTAACCGCCTTCTACTTGGTCGCGCTGCCCGCCGAACGCTTTGGGGCGCTCGCGTGGGGCGCATTGCAGTTTCTCACTCCCGGCGATGCGATAGCGGCCGTGCTGATTGGTTTGGGTGTCCCCGTTAGCATCGCGATCAACCTGACTACGCGCAAGGCCCGCGCCGCGCAGGCAACGCTCACCTTCGGCGGCGTGATCGCGGCGTTGCTGCCGAGTAGCTTATGCTGCACGACGCTCATTCCAAGCGCGCTTGCGACGCTCGGAGCATCCGCGCCGGTCGTCATGCACCTGAGCGGAAGGTTCCAAGGATTCTTTGCGCAGTACGCCGCAGCGTTCATCGGCGTTGCCGTAGCTGCCGTGCTGCTCTCCCTGTGGCTGGCGGCGAGCAATCTCGCTGCCGGCTGTGCGCTCTCTCTCGTTACGACAAAGGATGATCGATGAAACGACTTCTGCAGCTCCTCGCAGTTCCGGCTCTTCTTGCACTCGTTGCGCAGGCGGCTGCCGCTGCCCCGGCGCCGATCGCCGTCGGCAAGCCTGCGCCACAGTTTACCTACCAGCTCCTCGGTGGCCGCACGCTGACCCCGGCGCAACTGCACGGCCACAAGTACATTTTGTGGGTGATGGGCACGTGGTGCCCGTCCTGCCGTACCGGCTCGCAGATCGCCGCGCAGCACATCACCGAACTCGAACGCGCGCATGTGGCGCTGGTCGAGATGGAAGCCTATGAGAACCTCGGCGGGAATGGCCCAACGCTCGCCTCCGTCAAGCGAAGCATCGGCAAGCCGGCGCAAGCACAGAACTGGTACTGGGGCATCTTGAACCAAGTGCAGACCGCGACCATCGACCCGAAGAGCGACATGGATATCTTCTACCTCGTCGATGCGCACGGCAAGGTGGTCTCACAAGGTATGGCCCCGGGCGCGCATTGGGGGCAGATCGACGCCTTCATTCACGACCGGTAGTCATCGGCGCATGCGCGGTCGAATCATCATCCCGATCTAGACCCCGCGTGACGGATCACAGCCGTACGCAACGCAGCGGGATCGCTCTCGCCCCGAGCGACGCGCAACGACTCCTCACGCAAAAAGACGGCAAACGCTGCATCGTCCGTCTCGTGCAAAGCGACCTTGGGGCCCTCACTTATATAGCCAACCCGCATTCCGGATGTGTCGCCATCGGCCACCTTGACCAAGCGTATGCGGCTTCCGGTGAAGGCGGAATCGCCCGCGATCGGATCAGTAAGGCTGACGTCTTTGAGGTAGCCGTCGACCGCCATCACCGGGTTTGGAACGAGTCCCTTTCCACGTGCCGGTTCGCCCGGGATCACTACGCCGTCGATCTCCACGTCGCGTGCCCCGTAGGCCCAGTGCCCGTAGTGCCATGAGACCATGACCGCCCCCGGTCGCAGCCCTTCGATCACCTTCACCTTGCCCTCGACGCGTGCCGTTCCACCGCCGGGCGTCACCTGGAACACGCCGTCGGCGCCGGGAGCCTCAAGCCGCACGACGTTGCCGTCCTTCAACCCGAGCCGAATCGCATCGACCCTGTTGAGGTACACGAAGTTCTCCGGCATGAGCGCCATCTGGCCCGCGTAATTTGCACCCGTGCGCGAATGCCCGCCGAAGATCTCCTTGTACGTGAAGAGCCGGAGATCGTACCCCGCCGGGAACTCGACCGGCTTGCCGTCCATTGATTCGAGGCGTTGGTAGTACGGTACGCCGGAGAAGCGCTTTGCCGTCACCGATTGGATCCCCGATCCGACCGGCTCGACGTAAAGGTTGGTCAACCCGGAGAGCGTATGGTTGGCGAACGCTCCGTCGTACGCGTCGGAGGGCGGATCGAAACGCCCGCCACGATTGAGGACGTAAACCACGCGTCTCCAATCCTTTGCCCTGACGGCGCGCTTCCACTTCTTCTCATCGAAGACCGCCGCAGGCAGGTGTCGACGCGCCTTCCGGAAGAGCTCGATCTCGGCGTCCGTCGCTTCGGGCACCGCATCGCCGGGTCTGTCGCCGGCGGCGAGATCGGCGACAATCTTTAGGTAGAAGTCTTCCAAACGGTTCAGGTCCATCCCCGGGCCGAACGCGTTCTTCCCGAAGCCCGATGCGCCGAGGCGCTCGGCGATTGCGAGCATCAGCGTGTCCATACTTGGTGCCATCTCTTCGCCGGCGACGGTGACCGTCTCGGGAACCGGAGCGACGACGGGCTGCCGGAACTTGCTGATCTTGCTCAGCACCACCGGGCTTGTGCCGATGTTGTTCCCCCAGCGCTCCGGATAGGAGAGGTCGGGGAAGATGTAATCCGCGTACATGCTGGTTTCGCCGATCACGATGTCCGTCGCGATGAAGAGCGGGACCCGCTCGACGTCCTGGAGCATCTTGATCTGCAGATGCCCGGCCGGCGCCGAGAGCGCCGGGGTCCCGTAGTGGAGCCAAAGGATCTTGATCGGGTAAGGATAGCCGGCATGCGCGGATGGAATGATCTCTTGATAGACATCGTTCGTGAACGGGAACCACGGCCGTTTTGCCGGGTAGCCATCGCGCGCGAAGAGCGTACTGGTTTCATACGGACCGCTGGCCTCGCACGTCAGCTTGACGCCGAACGGCGAGAGCGCTTCGGGATGGAGTTTGGCCAGATCGTACGGCTGGCCTTTCTTCGTTCCCATGCCGTCCCAACTGCCGCCCCCCACGACGAAACCGCCCTTGTGGTCCACGTTGCCGATCAGGAAGTTGAGTGCAATGATCGCCTGCGCGGCGTAGTAGCCGTAGGTCAGTTTGATCGGGCCGCGGTAGAAGTCGATCCCCGCTTTCTTGCCGTGCGCCGTGAACTCGCGCGCGAGTTCCACGATCTCCGTCACGGGGACGCCGCTCTCTTCGGCATAGAATGCGAGTTCGTGTTCAAACGCCGCCTCTTTGAGGACGCGGAAGGCGCTCTTCACCGCTACGCCGCCGATCCTCGTCGCCACGTCGAGATCTCCGATGACCGGTCGCGTCGTATCGTTTGAGTCGACGGCGACCGCATACCCGTTTGCCAAGACCACGAACTCGTTCTCGCTGCCGATGCCCAGCGCCGACGCCCGTAAGAACTTCCCGGTCCGGGGCTCCACCAGCCAACTCGCGTTGCTCCAGCTCTTCTCGCCCCCCTGCCCCGCCGCGGCCTGGTTGGCGTTGCGCAAGAACGGCGCGTCGTACCGCGCGTTCTCGACGATCCAGCGGATCATCCCCATCGCCAACGCCAAGTCGCCACCGGGAATCACCGGGATCCACCACCCCTTGGCGGCCGTCTTTGAGAGCCGAGGATCGACTACGGCGATCTTGAGCTTGCCGTTGACCAGCGCCTTCGAGAGGCGCGGGCTCATCGGGGTCGGACCGAAGTTGGCCTCGTTGTACCCGGTCCCCCAGAAGATGACGAACTCGGCCTGCGTGTAGTCGGGCTTGAGCTGATTGGGGCCCTTCTTCCACGCGTACTTGCCGTCTTTGCCGGCTACCCAATCGGCCGTTGAGTACATGAATGCGACGTGGTGGGCCTGCTCGCAGATGCTCGTGTGGCCGTACCAGTTCACGGAACCGAAGGTGCCGAACGTGAAGCGCTGGCTGATGACCTCGCGATCGGGTGCGATGCGTCCGCCCTGAAGTACAAACTGATTGTTCTTTGGGCCCAGATCCGGATGGTCGGCGTCGATGAGCAGATGCAAATGACTGCGATGCTTCTGTTTGAAGGCCGCGACCGTCATCTTGCCCGACCGGATCGCTTGCACGTCGGCGGACATCGCTTTGGCGAGCTTGGCATCGCGCAGGACGAAGACATCGCGGAAGCCCGCGACATTGCGATGCTCACCGAGGTGAGAGAAGAGCGGACCGCCGTCGACGATCTCTTTCACCGCTTGATCGAACGAGATGCTCTCCCACTCTCCGGAGCCGCGCGGCCCTTTACGCTTGAGAACTTTGCGCAGCCGGTAGGGATCGTAGAGCGTCTGGACGCCGCTCTGCCCCTTCGGGCAGACCGGAGCGTCGACCCATGCAATCGCGTTTGGATCGGTTTCATAGGCGAGCTGTGGGAAGAGGTTCATCGGGCTATACGGGTTCCCATCGATCTTCACCAACATGCTGTTGTAGAACTTCGTTTTCAGGGTGCACTGCGTATTGCACTGCAAACAGGTCGTGTACAGAATATTCTCGGGGTTGTCGAGCGTGTACACATCGTTGCCCCTTGCGGTTTGGGCCTCCGGCGCGCTCCCGGTCGCCGCTTGGGCAAGCAGCCGCCCTTGTACGCCGAGGAGCACTCCCGTTCCGAGCAGTACCCCGCCCGCCGTCAGAGCATCGCGACGTGTGACATCCTGAGCTTTGCGCTCCGTGTTCATGCGATCTCCTCACTGCGGCGCTCCACGCGCCGGCTCTGGTCGAAGAGTGGTAGATACCGGCATCCTAGATAGAAGAGGGCCACGCCGATCGCGAGAACACCGATGGTCACCTGCCACTCGAAGATGCTCGGGACATAGCTGTAACTCAGTCGATGCCCGATCGGATCGAGATAGGCCGTCTGCAAGCCTCGCAACTCCGGCGAGATAAGGCCGGGAATCACCAGGTTCAATCGGATTGCAAAGAATGTCACGGCTATCAGCGCTGCGGCGATCCCTTGCACCACCGGGCGCTTGCTCAGCGTGAGCATCAGCACCGGGAGGATCACGCCGAAGCCTAGATGGATGACCCAGAAGACGTACCAGAACGGACCGAAGAGCACGTACGAGATGAGATGGTACTCGGCGCCGATCTGGTACCACCCGGGAATCGAGTACTCGGCCCACTCTAGGAGGAAGTCGAAGAGCACCAGCCCGAGCAGCAGTTTGCTCAAGAAATTCATGGTCTCTCGCCACGCCTCGTCTCGCCTCGGCCAAAAGAAAGCCACGATGGCGGTCATCAGCGCGCCGCCCGAGAGCAGGGCACCGACAAGGAAGATGATCGGGTAGAGCGCGCTATGCCAGTATTCGCGAGCCATTACCGTGCCGAAGAGCGCGCCGACACCACCGTGGAAGGCGATCGCCAACGGAATGCCGACGGCGCCCAGAATGCGCAGCACCCGTCGATCGCGTTCGTGGGATGCGGTGCTTGTACGGCTCATGTCGCCGCGGAGCGCGAAGTAGAGTTCTGCCAGCAAGAGCGTGAAGTAGGCGGTGTAGAGCCACACCATCCAAGCCATCATCGAATGGAACTGCGGTCGCGTGAACACCTCCCAGAAGCGCTCCATGTGCCCGAGGTCGAAGACGATCGAGAGGAGCGCCATCGCCAGCGTGACGGCCGCGGTGAACAGCGAGAGCTTCGCGATCCGCTCCAACGAGCGGACGCCGAAGACATAAACCAGACTCGACAAGAGGAACGCGCCGGCCGAGAGTCCGATGAAGAAGATGTACGCCGAAACCCACATTCCCCACGGCACGTAGCTCGTGTAAGCCACGAATCTCTCGCCATACAGCAATCGTTCGACGATGCCTGTGCCGCCGAAGACCGCGGCTACGAGCCAAAGAGCCCACACCACCCAACTCCAGGGGTTGCGGCCAGATCGTCCAGCGCTTACGGAAACAGTGGACATACGGTACCTTCCCGATTACATCAAGTAATAGACCTTCGGATGAGTCCCGAGCTCTTCTTTGAGTCGGATTGCGTTCGGGCTCGCGGATAGCTCGGAGACCAGCGAGTGCGGGTCGTTGAGGTCACCGAAAAACGTAGCGCGACCGAGGCAGGTGGTCACGCACATCGGCAACAGCCCCTCGGCTAGGCGAGGAACGCAGAACGTGCATTTGCGAGCGTTGCCTACAGGGCTCTCCGGAATGATGCCTTCTGCTCGCTCCCACTTCGTGCCCCAGTCGTAGCTCGGTCGTGTTTCGTACTTCGATGCCGCGTCGAGAGCTAATACGCCCTCGCTCCCTTGCGCGGCGTTGTCGGTCCAGTTCTCGCCGAAGTCGAAAGTACGAGCCTGGTAAGGACATGCGGTAATGCAGTATCGGCAACCAATGCAGGCGGCGTAGTCGATCTGGATGATGCCGTCAGAGCGCTTCCAAGTCGCTTCCACCGGGCAGACGGGGACGCACGGTGGGTTCTCGCACTGCATGCATGGTCTCGGCAAGAACTTGCGGGTCACATTCGGATAGGTTCCGACCTCCATGTCGATGACCGGTCGATAGACCACGCCGGGCGGAAGCGCGTTCTCCATCACGCATCCCACCGTGCAGGAAGAGCAGGCGACGCACTTCCGCGTGTCGATCACCATGCCCCAACGCCGCTCGGATCGCGGTTTTCGTAATGCGCGCTGAAGCTCGCGCTGCATCGTGACCAGCACATCTTCGTTCGCCTCGGCGCTCACGCTGAACGGCGGCGCCGGCATCGGCGCCGGTGAAGCGTTCGCGCTCTTGGCAACCGGCGCCGCCTCTACCGCGCTCCCGCTTACCGCTACGCCGGCAAGAACGGCGCTCGCCGCCTTCGCAAGAAAGGCACGCCTCGATGCGGCCTCGCGATCTGCTGCGGAAGGCTCCGAATTCGTATTCCCCACCGCGCACCGTACCTTCCGCCGTATCTAGCCGGGGAAGGCCTTTCGGGATTTAAGATAACGTAACAGACGAGCGTAAGTTGTGAATGCGCAAGGAACATTTCGAGAACCACGCTTCTGAACCCGGACGAGGATGCGATCGCGCACGTCCGGCACGCCTTTGAGCTGCGCGTGGGAGACAGCACCGCCCACCTGCCGCTCCAGGCAGGACCCATCCCTTGCTGCAGCGCGCTTTCGAGGTAGACGTGCCCCAGCTCGTCGTTGCTCGTCTCCTGGCGCAAGCCGATCAGGCCACGGTCGAACATGTGCGCTTCCATCACCGCGCCCACCTATCGATCATCAGCGCTTCAGGAATAATGGCTTCGTCTCCGCGTTAGGCGATTTCGGCCCCGTGGAAATTCAGGCTAGGTGAAGACGATCTGTCCGTCGGCCGCCTTCTCGTAGAACTCGCCCACGGAGATGATGTCGTCGACCCCGGACCAGAAGTCTTGCTTCTTGAAGTGGAACATATCCACCGAGGCCTTGCACGCATAGATCTCGGCGCCGGCGTCGTGGATCATCTGCAAGAACTCGCGGACCGGTGGGATGTCCAGCTTCTCCATCTCCTTCTTCATCATCGATGTCACAAGCGTTGGGAAACCCGGCAGCATTCCGATCAGCGTCGGGATGTGCATCGCTGGATTGCCCACGGTGGCAACCTGCAAGTGATCCATGCGTCGCTCGATGATGGGCTCGAGTCCAAAGAAGGTAAAGAAGAGCGACACTTCGATGCCCTCCATTCTCGCACCGTTGGCCATAATCAACGCCGGGTATACGCCCTCAAGCGAACCGTGCGAGACGATGACTGACACTCTGTCCACGTTAAATGCATCCTTTCGGCTTCGGCAGCCCTGCGATCTTGGCCGCCTTCTTTGCCGGGCCTTTCGGAAACAATTGATACAGGGTCTTGACATCGACACCGCTCTCGTTCGTGAGACGGCGAATCGAAGGCGCGTCTCCGTCGCGATCGAAAGCCTTCTGCATCGCCCTGATCACCGCCCAGTGCCGATCGGTGAGTTCGCCGATCCCTTCCTGGGCGGCGATGGCTCGCGCGATCTCCTCGTTCCAGTCGGCACGGTTGACGAGGTTGCCGTCTTTGTCGACGGCGAGGTGCTTTCCGAGAATCTCCAGCGTTTCCATGTCTTACGCCGCTACCTTTCCCGCCATCGACATCTTCGAGTCGATCGGCAACTCCGCGCCGCGAATCAGGACGTTCCAGTACATCCAGCGAAACGCGAGTTTCCCGTAGTGGTTCATCCGCGTCTCGTGCAGCAACGAGAACGGGCCGATCCCCGGAAACGGGAATTTCCCCGGCAGCGGCTCGACATCGTAATTGAAGTCGATGAGCAGCGCCTTCCCGAAGCCCGACTCGATGAAACAGTTGGCATGACCGTCGAAGCTGGAATGCATCGGCCGTCCTTCGATGCGGTCAAGGAAGTTCTTGAACAGGATCTCGGACTGGAAGTGTGCGACGGAGCCTGCCTTCGAACTGGGCAGATTGCCGGCGTCTCCGATCACGAAAATATCATCGTGTGCTTCTGAGACAAGCGTTTCCTTATCCGTCGGCACGTAATTGAGTTCGTCACCCAGACCGCTACGAGCGATGCACTCATCCCCCATATTGGTTGGAATCGAAACCAGCACGTCGTATGGGACCTCGACATCGTCATAAGAGACGATCATTTTTCTCTCATTATCAACCCGCGCGATGCCGAAGTCCGGCGTCACTTTGATGTTCTTGTGCTCCAATAGCCCCCCGAGAATCTCTGTCGCCTTAGGCTTGGTAAACGCTCCCGACAGCGGTGTCGCCAGACGCAACTCGACCTTGTCGCGAATCCCTCTCGCAGTAAAGTACGAATCCGCGAGGAAGAGGAACTCCAACGGCGCGACCGGGCATTTGATCGGCATCTCGGTCATGTTGAGTACCAACCGCCCGCCATGCCACGACTCGAAGAACTGGTGCAGGCGCTGCGCACCTTCCAAGGTATAGAAGTCGAACTTGCTCTTCCCCCATTCATCATCGAGGAGTCCTTCGGTCTGATCGGGGCGGATCTTCGCTCCGGTAGCAATGATCAGATAGTCGTAGTCGACGACGGACTTGTCATCGAGGATGACGCGCTTGTGGTCTGCGTCGATACGGTCGATTCCGGAGATCACGACGTTGGCGCGCATCGGGAAGAATTCGCGACGCGGCTTTACGACGTCTTTTTGCCCATACATGCCGAAGGGGATGAACAGGAACCCAGGCTGGTAGAAATGCGTCTCGGAGTCGTCGATCACCGTGATCTGCCATTGATCCTCGTTCAAGACGCGCGAGAGCTTGTTCAACATCATCGTCCCCGCGGTTCCCCCACCGAGAATAACCAGTTTGCGCATTTTCCCTCCTCTGAATCCGATGACGTTGGACGATTACATCTTGAAGCGGAACTGAAGGCTCAACTCGTTCTCGCTCAAACGGTTTCGCACTACGCTGTTGGGAATGGCTGCATTGTTCGTCATGTATATCGGACCAGATACCGCGTTCGAGAAGCCGTGCAGATACACCACGTCGATTGTGCGCGCGCCGTCGATCTTGTAGCCGAAGCCGGCGGTCACGCTGTTTTGAATGAGCGCGGGAGCGAAGACGTTGAAGAACTGTTGGCTCGGTGGAACCGGGTTGTCGGAGTGGTTGTAGCCGGCTCGCACTGCCAGTCGTCCGTTGACTCTATACTGGAATCCCACGGCTGTCGCGTAGATGCTGCGCCAGCCGAACCCTTTCACGGCGCCGTTCGGCGCAAAGCCCGATTGCGAGAACCCTCTCGTGTCAGCGTAATCGATCCAGTGCTCATCGGCGGCGACCAGCAGCTTGGGTGTAAGCTGATAACCAATGCCCGCGCCGACGATCATCGGATAGTCGAGCCTGAAGCTGAAAGCCGCCGGAGCCCCGTCCGGATATTGGGAGGTGTAGTGCATCGTCTGCATGTGCTGCGGACTCTTGTAGACGACTCCCAACTCAAGCTTGTCGTCCGGCCGCCACGCGAGTCCCACGGTAAACCCCGAGCCGAAGCCCGATGAGGCCGGGCTCGAGACGGGATACCCGCTGGCGTTGGGCGGTGTAGCGGCAAATGGGGAGACTTGCAGGCTTTGCCAGTCGCTATCTAAGCCGAGACCGAGTGAGAGCCTGGGGTTCAGCATATACGCGACCATGGGCGTCACTTGCAGGAATTGTTGATTGGAATAGATCGCCCCGAAACCGCCGTCGTTTTGCGGAACTGCCAGAGGGTTGAAGTGACCGGCGGCGTTGGGCAGAACGGCGGGATAATTCACGCCCATGCCTGCGATACCCAGGGCACAGAGTGCGTAAGTAAAGCGGCTATTGAGCGGCTTATCAAGGAAGCTCATGCCGGGAATGACCGACTGTTCCGTCTGGCTCGTAACGGATCCGGCCGCTACGCCGGGGATCGAGGCATACATAGTGCGGTGCGGAGTGAACAGATCCATAGCAAACTCCGCGCTGCTGGATCGGACAAACGAGATAGAGCCGGCGTTACTGTAGCAGGAACCCATCGCGTCCAGCGATGTCGCAATCCCTGCTCCACCCATGGACTGGTTCACCGCCCCCACGCCGATCAGAATGTGACCGTTGGTCGTGGCCTGTGCTGGAAGCGCCGTCAGAACAACCAACATGCACGACGCGGCGATGATTCGGGTCGGACTCAAGCGATGCGCCGTGACAACGTTCGATCCTTTCATAGCATCTCTATACTAGCGATCGCGCGAGAAGAAGCTGTGATGTGACTGAGAAAGGCCCGTGAACAGCAACAAAGGTCACCGCTGAATTCTCAGGAGCCTGTAGCACAAACTCCCGCGGTAGTCCCGGAGTTCTAAGCGTGAAAGCTCGTAATGACGGGCCTTTTCCGAAAAGACCGTTGTGCGCAGGTCAAAGTGGAGAACGATGCGGTGGAAACAGAGATGAAATAAAGAAGAGAACTTCTCACGTCTGTCCGCCCTTGTTCTGGAAGTGCTCGCCCGTGGGTTTCGCCGGGGACGGCGGAGCTGCTCGAATAGCGCTCGCTGCGATCAGGAGTTCGTCGGCGAACCGCCACGATGATCGTCGGCCTAACGCCGTCGCCTTGGCCCATGCACCGGCGCGAGGGCGTGTCCAAGGCCGCGCCCTGCTCGCCGTGTCAACGGTGCTAGAAAACAATCGCGCTTGCCGGCTACGACGCGACGAAATTCCACGGAAACCGGCCTGGCTTCAGATACCCGCTAGTTATCCTTAGCGCCCTGGTCAACCCACTCTTTGATCAGCCGCACATCGTGCGGAGAGAGCCGCCGCGCTTGCCCTGATGGGACTATATATTTGCGGTGATTCCGTATCATCACCTGGTACATTTTTGGCATGCTGATGGACGGACTAGCAGCATGCTCGAGCAACACCACCAAGTTGCTGGAGAGACTTGAGCCGGGAATAACCATAGGGCCGTATTTCGTGCCCCTCATCACGGATTGGTAACTCTGGACGCTGAACCCGCTCTGGGCATAACCCACGGCGCCGGGAGTATGACAGACGGCACAGTTCTGCTGGAGAATGGGATAGACATCCTTTCGGAAGCTGACCTCTTTCCATCCCCATGGAGTAACCGATACTGGAGCCTTCGCTACTGGTGGACACGCGTGCTGGGAGCCAACCTCTTTCCATCCCCACGCAACAACCGCGATGACTAGCACGATCCCAGCCACTACCAACGCTTTCATCCGATTCATGGTGCCTCCTTTGGGATTGACATGGTGCCCTCCTTATGGGGTCGACAATGGAGCTTCGCGAAGTGCGAGATTAGACCGAGAGAAGGTAAGCCGCTATGTCGTTGACGTCCTTTCCCGTGAGTGGGCTCGGATAGAACCCGGGCATCGGCGACTTGGAGGGATCTAGAAAGACCACAGGATGTTTGATGAAGGCGGCGGTCTTCGCAAAGTTCTCCAACCCGACGCCCGGCGTATGGCAGCCCGAGCAGTATTCGAAGAAGAGCTGCCCGCCCTTCGCAACGTCTCCCCGGGCATGGTTGACGGTAGATACCCGGACCTCACTGACGGTAGATACCCGGGCGTGGCTGCCGGTCGATGACCCGAAACCGCTCCCACAACCTGCGAGCGCCGACACGGCGATCGTCGCTAACGCGATCGCAGGCCAGAACCTCTTCACGACAGTACTTCCTATCAAGCGAGCGAAACTCTTTCGACGGTAACATTAACACCGCACGATGCAGTTATTGGGAATTTCCTGAGAAGAACTCGTTTCGAACCGTTATTTCAGCGATTCCACGTATGTGGCGATGTCCAACACATCCTTATCGTTCAAACTCCCCGGATAGAGTTTCGGCATGGGTGGTTTCGGGGTTTTGATCAATGCGATCGTTTGGGCGAGATTCTTGCGCGATGCCTCGTTCTGCAGCGATGGACCGTAACTCCCTTGTCCGGCGGCTCCGTGGCACGCGGAACAGCTTTGCATATAGAGTTCCTTGCCGTGCGCCGCATCGCCGGTGGCGACAACGGCACTCGCCGCACTCGGGATCGAAGTCGGCGACGGCCGGGTCGCTGCGGCGGTCGCGGGCGGGCTTGTTTTCAAGACCGGCGTAGAGACGACTTTCTGGATCAACGGTTTGGCCGTCCTCGTCGAAGCGGTCGTCACTGCCGTTCTCCGCGTCGGCACAGGCGCGACGCTCCGGCCCAATGGCCGGCTTGTGCTGCTGGGCGCTGCCGTTGTCCTCGTGGGTGCAGTCGTCGACTGTGCGGTCGACGCTTGCTTCGAACATCCGGTGACGATTAGAACGCCTAGCACCATCGTCACGGCGAAGCTAACAATCCGCATATACATTGTTCCTCTCGATATCGGTCGTGTTACTGCTCCGTGCAGTGTAATTCGCGTACGTGATTATCCCATCTAGACGCGTTCTACGGATGCCGCACAGGCTTTGTAACACGGCGTCTGAGAAATTGGGTCTCGGACATTGATGGTCAGCACGTTCGTGAGACTGTCAGGGTAGCCCCATAACGTGAAGATCACGCCGGGCGGAACATTATCGGTGACGTGCGCGACGATATCGATGGATCCGCGTCGCGTCCGTACGCGCACGGTTTTCCCATCCTGCACTCCTAGGCGATGCGCGTCGCCGGGGTTGATGCGCACGTAATTTCGCGGGAGCCGAGCAACAAGTTGCGGCGTCCGGCTAAATATGTATCCGCTCTGCCAGTTATCGTTGGCGCGTCCGGTCACGAGCGTAAATGGATAATCGCGTGAGGGTGGTTCAGGCTGCGGGAGGTACTCCAGTGCCCAGATCTTCGCGCGCCCGTCGGGCGTCGGGAAACGACCGTCGGTATAGAGCCGCACGGTGCCCTCGGAGTGCGCGGTCGGCACAGGCATCTGATAGTTCGTCGACTTTGAGGCTCGCATGCGTGCATACGTCAGACCGGCAAAGGGCTGCCCCGTTTTCATCTCGTCGAAGATTTGCTCGGCATCCTTCCACCCAAACTCCTTGGCATACCCCATCCGCTTGCCAAGCTCGGCGGGGACGACCCAATCCGGGCGGGCCTCGCCGGGAACCGGAGCAAAGGCCTCGTAGAAACGCACGCGTCGTTCGGTGTTGGTCGACGTGAACGGAGTCTCGCCCCAGGACGCCGCCGGAAACACCACGTCGGCCAGAGCGGTCACATCATTCGGGTAGATGTCGGTCACAACCAAGAATTCGAGCTTCCCCGAGAGAATGCTCCGGAAGCGATCGGCGTCCGGGAAATTCACGATTTGCTGTACGCTTGCCAAGAGCAAGGCTTTTTGCGTCCCGCGTTCGATCTGATCGTACATCTGAAAGATCGTACGATTCGGGATCGTGACATCGCCGAGTTGGCCTGCGAAGAGCGGAGGATTGACGATCGAGCCTTGGTGCCCGCCGAGCGGAGAGTACGAGCCTCCGGGTTTGCCCATGTTCCCGGTCACGAGCGCCAGGTTGATGAACGAGCAGATCATATCCACGCCGTGAGCCTGATGCTCGAGGCCCTTACCCGAGAGGAAGAGCGTTGCCTTGGACCGCCCGATTGTACGTGCGGCCTGCCGAATCTGCTCGGCGGTTAGGCCGGTGATCTGCGCCGCGCGCTCGGGAGTATAGCGTTGCGCAACGAAGGCGCGGTAGGTGTCGAAATCGGCGGTGTGCGCGTCGACGAAGGCGCGATCGACCAGCCCTTCGGCGATCAGGACGTTGCCGATCGCATTGTAGAGCGCGACATCGGTGCCGGGGCGTATTTCGAGGAACATGCCGTACCGCCCGGCGTTGCGAGCCGGAAGGGTGCGACGCACGTCGACGACGATCAGCTTTGCGCCGCCGCTTTGCGCTCGCGCGAAGACGCGATCGTAGGCTGCGGAAAGCGAGGCCGAGGCGTTCGCACCGGCAAGCACGATCGTCTCCGCATGCTCGATGTCCTCAAGGGCCCAGGGATGAGTCCCGTTGCCCAGCGAGCGCATGAGGCCGGCGGCGCCGCTCGCGGCGCACAACCGTCCGCTGATGTCGTAGTTCTTAATGCCGAGCATCTTGGCGAGCTTCATGTACGCATAGGCATTCTCGCCTCCGAACCAATCGGCGTGATAGAGGCCTAGGCTCTCGGGGCCGTAGCGTTCCAAGTATCCTTTGAGGCGAGTCCCCACGAGATCGAGCGCGTCGTCCCATGAGGCCCGCACCAGCCGGTCCTTCACGCGAACCATCGGATGGAGCAGCCGATCCGAGGTAGGACCGCCACCGGTGTAGAGGCTCTCGGAAAGAAACGCACCGCGCACGGAGTAGTCGCCCTGATTCACCGGACAGGCAGCATCCGGCACCAACTCGACGAACTTTCCGTCGGGCAGCGTCACCACCGGCAAATCTGGACTCTGCGGCTTCAGGTGCCTCCCCACCAAGACGCGGTACCCACAGCCGACATTGCAGAAACGACAACTCGTCGCATACTCGCGCGTGTCGTCTTTTCCCGCTGCCGCGATCAATGCAGGGAACAATGCAGAACGTTTCACGGCGCCACCTCCCGATAGATTGCCTCGACCGCACGCACGGTCTCCGCTGCACCGAAGGGCGGGGCAGAGATACCGACGGCATAGATGTCGCCACGCGCATCGACCTCGAGAGCGATCTCCGGAAGCCGGCGTGGTGCAGGCCCGTCCAACACGCGCCCCTTCGCACGAGCGGAAAAACGGCTCTGATGACAGGGGCACACGAAGGACTGCTCCTTCGGGCGATAGTCGACCGGGCAACCCATGTGGGTGCAGATACGGCTATAGGCGACGATACGTCCGTCGGCGAGTTGGACGGCCTCCGCCGGCTGCGCCGCCGTAGGGTAAGCGAACGAAAGCCGACCGGTACGGTCGAGCTCGATCTTCGTGCCAACCTTTACGCGAGGCGCCGACGCAGGGCTTGCATAACCTACAAGGCCGTCGAGAGGAGAGGCGGCCACGACCGCCGAGGCGGCGGCGATCACCGCTATACTTTCGCGCCGATTCATCTTCATGCGCCCGCACCTCCAGCCTCATTGTCGTTTGCATTTGGGAAGATACGGGGAAGATACGGGGCGTTTCCAAGAAGCTTGTTCGTTGCATTTCCCCGGCTTTTTCCCACCTGCGATGTATCGTCGGTAGCGAAGGGTTGGGAACTATGACATGACACAAACGCGCTTCTTTATCCGTCTCTTGATGGCTGCGACGTTTATCGTAATGTTTGGTATCAGTCTTACGTCTCCGGTGCGAGCCGCCAACGCGTCGCTTACGTCAGCGACAACGCAGGACATACTGCCGAAGAAGCAGGTCGTTGCGCAGGGGAGAGCGCCGAAGACCAAAGCGACCCCGAAACCGTTTACCTACAGCGGCTACTTCCGGTCGTACTATTTCACCCGCCAGAACGCCAGCGCCGGCATTCCGGTGCCGAACCAAGCGGCGTTTAACGCGGCCCTGAGCCTGCACGGCGAGTATCGCTTTGCAAACTCACCCTTCTCGCTCGGCGCAACCTACGTCTACGCCAATCCCTTGGGCGCCAACGGAGTGTGCTCCAATGCGGCTAACTACACGCCGGCCGGATCGTGCCAACCGGCGCAGTTCTCGCGCGTGGATACTACGCTGCCGGGGTTCGGCTTGAGCACCCTTGGTGAAGCCTATGTGAAGTATCAGCAGCACGGCCTTTTCGCAAAGGCCGGCAATCAGCTCTACAACACGGCGTGGGCTAACGCCTCGGATTCGCGCATGAAGCCGGTGTTCTTCCAAGGCGCGGTTCTGGGCTATCAGCTCAATCGGGACTGGTCGGTGAGCGTCTCCCGCATGATTCGTTGGGAGAGTCGCGTTTCGTCGCTCTTCGATAAGAGTACGCTCCTGACGAGCCCTACCATGAACCCGACGTCGGGCTGGACCTACGGTGACGTCAAGTATGCCCCGAAGAGATCGGGCTTCTCGGCGATGGCCAGCGTCTATCAATTCACGAACATTGCAAACCTGTTCTGGTTCGACGGCCGTTTCACGATGAAGAAATCGCGCAACAAGCCGTATCTGGCCGTGCAGTACGGCAGCGAACGCAACGCAGGCAGCGCGCTCGTCGGTCAGATCAATAGCAGCGTCTTCGGCGCACAGATCGGTGAGAAGCTGAACCGCAACATCGTGCTGTCGTTTGGCTACGACAACATTCCGTGGCGCACGGGGACGCTTGCCGGCGGTTGCCCGATCAACTACTTCCTGCCCAGCGGCGGCTCCCCGGCCTGTGCGCCGAACGCCAACGGCACCTTCACGTATGCCTATGGCGGCTTGGCCTCGCCGTATACCTTCGGGTATGCGACCGATCCGCTCTTCACTACAAGCATGACGCAAGGCATGGCCGATCGCGGCAGTGCCGGTATGTCGTACAAACTGGCAGCCGTGCTTACAACCAACAACAAGCGCTTCCGGGCCATCTTCAGTGCGGCTCGCTACGATTACAGCAACGTGATCGCCCTGAGCCGCGCTGCGGAGACCGATGTGGACCTCACCTACTTCTTCAACAACGTCCGCAAGGGGCCGTATCGCGGATGGTCGCTGCGCGATCGTTGGGGCGCCCGTACGGCGACGAATCTGCCGTTTGCCTCGACCCTGCCCTACTTCGTCTACAACCGCACCCAACTCGAATACGACTTCTAAGGTGAATACGGCGTCGCTCTCTGCGACGGTACTTGCCGTCGTCGGTTTCAAGAACGCAGGCAAGACCACGTTGATCGAACGTCTCACGCCGCGGTTGCAGGCAGTCGGCATTCGCGTCGCGATGGTCAAACATCACATGCATCAAGACGCCTTGGACGACCCGCGGCGCGACACGGGGCGCGCTGCGGCCGCCGGCGTCGCACGAACGCTGCTCGTAGGGCCGTGTGGCATCGTCGATCGCATCTACAATCGTCCCGGCGCGGTCGGGACGATCGAGGATTCGCTGAACGTTGCGCTGCGACGAGTTGACGACGCCGATCTCGTTTTCGTGGAAGGCTTCGCCGATTCGCCGCTGCCCAAAATTCTGGTACGGCGCAGCGGCATCGCCGGCAGCCGTCGCATTCCCGCCGGTCCCTACATCGCGACCGTCGGCGATGCGGCGTCCGAGGATGACTGCCCACATTTCGACTGGACACAGATCGGAGCGCTTGCCGAGTATCTGCGGCGCGTCGCTTTCGCGTCAAACCGCGCTCAGTGCGGCCCTGCCATGTGTGGTTGCGGGTGCGAACAAGTGGGTACAGCATAGCCAGCACCAGCCATGGCTTCGTTGGCAGCGCACACGACCAGGTTGGCAGATGCGCATTGGTTGCTTGGGAGCGACAGCCCGCATGAAGGAAACTCAATCAAGCCCGAATCAACCCTCGCAGGCCTCTCCTCCGGGCCTCACGTCGGCGCAAGCGCAAGCGGCTCTCCTGCAGCACGGCCCCAACGAGATCGCTCCGGCGAAGCAGCATCCGCTCCTGGATCTGCTTGGCAAGTTCTGGTCGCCGATCCCGTGGCTCCTGGAAGCCACCATCGCCCTTGCGCTCGTCACACAGCGCTATAGCGATGCTGCGGCAGTCGCCTTTCTTCTCGTCTTTAACGTGGTGCTGGCGTTTTTCCAAGAACGGCGTGCGCAGCGCGCCTTCGATTTGCTGCGAGCGCGCCTGGTCGTACACGCAAAGGTTCTACGTGATGGGGCGTGGTCGACGCTCTCAGCGCGCGAAGTCGTCCCCGATGACGTCGTTCGCCTGATCGTCGGGGATGTCGTCCCCGCCGACCTGAAACTCACCAGTGGAACCGTGCAGATCGATCAAGCGGTTCTCACCGGCGAGTCGCTTCCTCGCGATGCAGCTCCACCCGATGTTGTCTATGCCGGATCAACCGTGACACGTGGCGACGCCGTCGGCCTCGTCGTCGCTACCGCGGCACAAACGAAGTTCGGAACAACCGCCGAACTCATGCGCGACGTTCGAACCGTCGGCAGCGTCGAGCGCATGATCCTCGGCGTCGTACGGATGCTCGCGATAGCCGGTGCCGCCGTCGTCCTGCTTGTCGGCGTCCCGGTCTTTCTAATGCATGTCGCCATCTCCGAGATCGTGATCTTCGCGCTGGTGGTTTTGCTGGCTTCGATCCCAGTGGCCTTACCTGCCGCGTTTACGCTCGCAACGGCGCTCGGCGCACTCGCGCTAGCCAAGTCGGGCGTTCTCGTGACGCATTTAACGGCAATGGAAGATGCAGCATCGATGGATGTCCTCTGTAGCGACAAGACCGGAACGCTCACGATGAATACGATCCGGGTTGCCGACGTGCGAGCCTCTGCTCCGTACTCGGACGATGATGTCCTGCATTTCGCCGCCGCCGCCTCGGACGCTTCTGGTCAAGACCCCATCGACCTCGCGATTCTAGCTGCGGCGACTCAAAAGGAGCAACCGGGGAAGGCCTTTACGGTCGAACACATCGTGCCGTTCGATCCGAAGACGAAACGCTCCGAAGCCTCGGTGAGACTGCCCGATGGTTCCATGGAGACCATCGCAAAGGGCGAGCCGTCGTTCCTCGGCGTACCGTTCTTGGATGTAGGCGCGCTCGCGGCCATGGGCGACCGCGCGATCGGTGTCACCGTGACGACCGGAGCGCAGAGAGTGGCGGTAGGGCTGATCGGTCTCTCCGACCCTCCGCGCCCCGATGCCGCACAGCTCATCTCCGATATTCGCTCGCGAGGTGTCGAGGTGCGGATGCTGACCGGGGATGGCCGGGAGACCGCTCTCCACGTTGCAGCGCAGATCGGCATTCCACCAAGCTCGGTCGATGCGTCGGTCTACCCGGAAGAGAAGCTGCACATCGTGCAACGGGAGCAGGCTGCCGGTCACATCGTTGGGATGACCGGCGACGGGGTGAACGACGCCCCATCGCTGCGGGCAGCCAACGTGGGCGTCGCGGTCTCGAATGCCACGGACGTTGCGAAAGCGGCCGCCAGTATCATTTTGACGCAGCCCGGTCTCGGTGGGATGCGCGAAGCGATCGATATCAGCCGGTGCGTCTATCAACGGATGCTGACGTATGTTGTCGCCAAGATTGTGAAATACTTTGAAATCGTGTTCGTGACGAGCGTCGCGTTCTTCATCTTCTTTCATTTCGTCCTCACTCCAACCCTGATGGTCGCGTTGCTCATTTTCAACGATTTTGTGACGCTGTCGATCTCTACGGATCGTGTCGCGCCGTCGCAGGGGTTTGACGCCTGGAAGGTTGGTCGCCTGGTGAGGGCATCGGCAATCATCGCGCTCTTCACCTCCTCTGCGATCTTAGGCATCTTGTTCATTGAACGCAATGCCGCGCATCTCGATCTTGCAGCACTGCGCGGACTCGCGTTCCTCGCGATGGCCTGCATGGGGCAGGTTGCTATCCTCGCCCTTCGCGAGCGAGAGGCAATCTTTCGCGAACGACCGTCACTCTTTCTCGTATGCACTGCGGCGCTGGCCGTCGCCGGCGCATCCTTCATGGCTTTACGCGGTATACTGATGCCGCCGCTGCCGCCGGCGGTCGTCGGCGAGACGCTGGCAGCCGTGTTGGTTTGGGGCATACTGCTCTTGGCAATGAAGCTGCCCATCTATCGTGCGTTTGGAATCGGGCTCGACGCTTCCCCTCCCGTTCTATCTAACGTGCCGCTCCCTGAAGCGAGGAGTTCAACATGACCATAGAGCTGGACGACATCGATGCGTATTGGCGTGCGGCCAACTATCTGAGCATCGGGCAGATCTACCTGCTGGATAACCCACTGCTACGCGAACCACTGCGGCTCGAACATATCAAAAAGCGCCTGTTAGGGCATTGGGGAACCTCGCCTGGCCTCAACTTGGTCTACGCACATATGAACCGCCTGATTCGAGAGAACGATCTGGACGCGATCTTCATCGCCGGCCCCGGGCACGGCGGCCCGGCTGTCGTGGCCAATGCGTACCTCGAAGGCACCTACACCGAGCGTTATTCGCATATCTCGCAAGATGAGACCGGCCTGCGCCGGCTCTTTCGGCAATTTTCGTTTCCCGGCGGCATTCCAAGCCACGTATCGCCCGACGTTCCCGGCTCCATTCACGAGGGAGGCGAGCTTGGCTACAGCTTGCTGCATGCCTATGGCGCCGCCTTCGACAATCCGGACCTCTTCGTGTGCTGCGTCATCGGCGACGGTGAGGCCGAGACCGGTGCGCTCGCGACGAGCTGGCACGGCAACAAGTTTCTCAACCCCGTACGAGATGGCGCGGTACTCCCGATTCTCCACCTCAACGGCTATAAACTCTCGGGCCCTACGATCCTGGCGCGGATCGACGACGAGGAGTTACTCTCCCTGCTCCGAGGATACGGATACGACCCCGTCATCGTAGCAGGCGATGACCCAGCGATCGTTCATGCGGCGCTCGCGTCGGCGCTCGATACGGCGTTAGCGCACATTCGCGTCATTCAGAGAGACGCGCGCGCGAATGGATTCACCGCTCGGCCGCGTTGGCCCGCAATCGTGCTGCGCACACCGAAAGGCTGGACCGGGCCCAAGGAAGTTGACGGCATTCCCATCGAGGGAACGTTCCGCGCTCATCAGATTCCAATTGGAGATTTCGAACGCAAGCCCGAGCACTTACTCCAGTTTGAAGCCTGGATGCGCTCGTATCACCCGGAGCAACTCTTCGACCAAACGGGACGACTTCTCCCCGAGCTCGCAAGCCTGGCGCCACACGGAGATCGACGCATGAGCGCCAATCCGAACGCCAACGGCGGTGAGTTGCTTCGCCCGCTCGACCTGCCTGATTTTCGCCGAGCTGCGGTCACGATCGCTTCACCGGGTGAAACGCGCTCGGCAGCCACGACCGTGGTGGGCTCGTTTCTGCGGGACACCATGCGCGCCAATCCGAACAACTTCCGCATCTTCGCCCCCGATGAGACGGCATCGAATCGACTCGATGCGCTCTTTGAGGTCACGGATCGTTGTTCGACAGCCCGCATTCTACCGGGCGACGACCATGTCGCTCCGGACGGGCGAGTGATGGAGATATTGAGCGAACACTCATGTCAGGGCTGGCTTGAAGGCTACCTTCTCACCGGTCGCCACGGCGTCTTCACCTCGTACGAAGCGTTCATCCATGTCGTGGATTCGATGTTCAATCAGCATGCGAAGTGGATCGAGGCAACCAATAGCATCCCGTGGCGCACGCCCATCGCATCGTTCAACTACCTCATCACCTCACATGTCTGGCGGCAAGACCACAACGGCTTCACCCACCAGGATCCCGGCTTCCTCGACGTCGTGATGAACAAATCCAGCGACGTCATCCGCATCTACCTGCCTCCGGATGCAAACACGCTCCTATCGGTCATGGATCACTGCCTGCGCAGCAGCAACTACATCAACGTGGTGGTTGCCGGAAAGCAACCGGAGCTCCAATGGACCAGCATCGAGTCCGCAGTAGCTCATTGCACGCAAGGCCTGGGCATCTGGTCGTGGGCGAGTAACGACGATGGAGCGGAGCCCGATGTCGTGATGGCCTGTGCCGGCGACGTGCCGACGCTTGAAACGCTGGCAGCAGTGGATTTCTTGCGGCAGCACGTCCCGGAGATGCGCGTACGCGTCGTCAACGTCGTCGACCTGATGCGCTTGCGCCCGCAGAGCGAGCACCCTCACGGGCTCTCCAACCGTGACTTCGACTCGATATTTACGAGCGATAAACCCATCATCTTTGCATTTCACGGCTATCCCGGGCTCGTCCATCGCCTCACCTACCGGCGCACAAACCACGATAATCTGCACGTCCACGGCTATCAAGAGAAGGGAACCACTACGACCCCGTTCGATATGACGGTTCTCAACCAGATCGATCGCTTCCATCTCGCCGGAGATGCCATCGACCGGGTGCCTCGATTGAGCGAGCGGGCGGCGCACGTCAGACAACTGATTCGCGATCGACTCGTCGAGCATCGAATCTACGTGAGGACCTACGGCGAAGACATGCCCGAGATTCGCGATTGGAGCTGGACCGGGAGCGCCAAGCATTGAACGTGCTGACGCTCAACGCCGGTTCATCGTCCCTAAAGTATGCGATCCATGCAGTGAACGATGGCCGGGCGAAGCGGATCGAAAGCAACGCCGTGGAGGTGGAGCCCACGGCGCAGGCGTTCTCGCAGGCAACGGCTGCGGCGATCGAAGAGGCTCTCAGAACGCACCTGCCGATCGACGCATTAGGTCACCGCATCGTCTTCGGGGGGCCGGATGACCTCCCGGCCTTTGCCGATCCCGGTCTCCTCGCGCGCCTGAGCGCCTTCGAAGCGTTGGATCCACTGCATGCGCCCGGGGCGCTCGCGTGCTTGCGCTTGGCGCTGCAACGCTTCCCGGAGCGCCCGCAGGTCGTCTGCTTCGATACGGCGTTCTTTCGCGAGATGCCGGCGGCGGCGCGACGGCTTCCGATCCCGGTCAAAGACCCAGTCTTTCTTCGGCGGTACGGCTTTCACGGGCTCTCATACGAGTACGTCCGCTCGGAGCTACGCGATGACTTGCACGGCCGCTCGATTATCGCCCATCTTGGGAGTGGCGCAAGCCTGGCCGCCTTGCGGGATGGAGAGCCGATCGACACCACGATGGGGTTCAGTTCGCTCGGCGGCGTCGTCATGGCCACGCGGCCCGGCGATCTCGATCCCGGCGTACTCCTCTACTTGCTCGAAGAAGGCGGGATGAGCGTTGCCGCACTGCGCACGCTCCTGGAGCAGCAGAGCGGTCTGCGCGCGATCTCCGGCGGAGAAGGTGATCTACGCCTGCTCTTGGAGCGGCGGGCAGATGCTCACGTGAACGCCGCAGTCGACGCCTTCGTCATCTCCGTCGTCAAGGCGGCAGGAGCGCTGAGCGCAGTGCTGGGCGGGCTCGATACGCTCGTCTTCACCGGCGGTATCGGCGAGCATCTTCCTGAGGTGCGCCGCCGCGTCGTCGACGCGCTGGCGTATCTCGGCATTCGCATCAACGACGCGGCAAACGCAGTGAGTGCGGCAGTCATCTCCGATACTTCTTCCCGCGTGATCGTGCGCGTGATCGCAACCGATGAGAACGCCGCTATCGCGTACCGCACCGCTGAAACCATCGAGCACCACCAAGGAGTGTAAACCATGGACCGAAAACGCCTCATCGTTAAACCGAAAAGCAACCTCGACCTCGGGAGCTACGATCCATCAGGGCATTGCGGGCTGCGTTCCAAAGAAGACGCGACGGAGAAGCTCCATCGCGATATTGAGAAGCTAGCAATACTGCAAGACGTCTTCGCGGCGCGAAAAACACATGCGATCTTGATCGTCCTTCAAGGGATGGACACTGCCGGTAAGGACGGAATTATAAAACACGTCATGTCCGGGATAAACCCTCAGGGCGTCTACGTTCGGAGTTTCCGACAGCCTACCGACGAGGAACTGCGACACGATTATCTTTGGCGCGAAAGCAAGGTGCTACCGGAGTACGGTCAGATGGGCATCTTCAATCGCTCTTATTACGAAGAGGTGCTCGTCGTGCGCGTCAGTCGCGAAACGCAGGAGCAAGAAAACGCGCGCGAAGTTGCCGACACGTGGGCCGAACGATACGAAGACATCAACGCCTTCGAACGGCACCTCACGCGCTGCGGCACAATCGTTTTGAAGTTCTTCCTTCACCTCTCGAAAAACGAACAGAGGCGGCGACTCCTCGATCGCCTCGACGATCCATCGAAAATGTGGAAGTTCTCCGATGCAGATTTTGAAGGGCACACGCGATGGGATGCCTACCAGCGTGCGTTCACGGAGATGCTCGAACACACGAGTACGGATTGGGCACCGTGGTATGTGGTACCGGCGGATCGCAAGTGGGTCGCGCGCATCGTGGTCGGCGACATCATCGTTTCGGCCTTACAACACCTCTCGCTTGAGTACCCGGAACCCTCCGAAGAGCGCCGCACTGCATATACTCTCTTGGCAGAATCACTCCGGGAGGAACCAGGGTGACGAGGGCGCTCGCCACGGAGGCGAAGCGCCGAAACTCAGATCGGCATAGCGAGGACCCGGTCGGCGAGCGACTTGCCCAGCGTATCGAAACGCAGAGACCGCGTGGCTCCTCCATCGAGCGCATCGTACAAGACGAAGTTCAGCACGTGGAGGTTGTCGAGAGCGTACCGCTCAACTCGACCTCGTACGAGGTCACACAACTCCGTACGCACGCGTTCCACGGTAAGCGCCTGCTTCAACTGCGCGTACGCAGCTTCCGAACGCGCGACGATGACGACGTTGGCGATATTGCCCTTGTCCCCTGAGCGGCCGGTTGCCAAATCAGCGACCTGCGCCATGTGCAGCCTCCAGAATTTCGACGTGAGGAACGACCCGCTCCCGGCGCAGGAGCGTCGGCCACAGTGCCAGGAGCGCACGCTCCGGGGCGTTGATGAGCGCCGGGAGCACCACCATGCCGGCGGGCCCCGAGAGCCCCAAGGCGAGCGCCTTGCGTACCGCCAGATCGAGGGCCTCGCGCCGCTCCGCGCTAAAGGCCGCGCGGACGAGGATCTCGTCACCGCCCCCCAGTCGCTCAAAGAAGACGCGCCGGAGCGGCACATCTCGCCAGGCCGCCGCGAGCATCGCTTCTAGCTGAGATGCCTTGGCTTCAGCGTGCACGGATCCGACCCGGAAGATCAGCTCCCGGGCATACCCGTCTTCCCGAGCGATGAGAAGCTTGTGCGTCGCCGTCCGCGGACGGCCGCGAATTCCGGAGACGCGAATGCGGTTCTCCCCAACGCTCTCGACGCATGCGGAACGCAGGTCGACGACGACATCCGGTGTGATATACCCTCCCGGGTCGTGCACCTCATACAAGAGCTGTTCCTTGACCGTCTGCGAGGTGATGATTCCCGGCATTCCGGGGGTCTTCGTGAGCACAAAACTGCCGTCGCTCTCCACTTCGGCGATGGGGTAGCCCAAATTCGCGAGATCCTCCCCGCTCAAGCGATCGAGCGAAACAAGAGAGTTACCTCCGACGACTTGCGCGGTGCATTCAAGGAGATGCCCGCAGACCGTTCCGGCCGCAAGACGATCCCAATCATCCCACGCCCACGAAAAGTGCTCGACGATCGGCGCAAGGTAGAGCGAGGGGTCGGCGACGCGCCCGGTAATCACCACATCGGCACCTTGCGCCAGCGCATCGGCGATAGGCTGCGCGCCGAGGTACACATTTGCGCTCAAGACGGGCGCTTGCCAATCGAACGCAGCACCGGTCTCCAGATGCTCCAAGGTGTCACCGTTCGCGCGAAACTCCGCGATCCGATCGACGACGTCGTCCCCGGTGACGACTGCGATCCGCAGTGAGAGCCCTTGCTCTTGGGCGACGGCGAGCATCTTCTCTGCGGCACGACGCGGGTTGAGGCCGCCGGCGTTGGTGACGAGCGGGACGTTCCTCTCCAGCGCCCGCGGCAACACGGCTCTTGCCAACAGCTCCACATCGCGCGTGTAGCCGCGCTTCGGATCGCGCATGGCCTGCCGGCGCAAGATCGCCAGCGTCAACTCCGAGAGAGCCTCGAAGCACACCACGTCGGCGTATCCGCCCTCGATCATCGGGAGCGAACGCAGGATATCGTCACCGTAGTAGCCCTCTCCCGACCCGATGCGCAGCATCACAAACCTTCAAGTCTAGCGATGATCCCGAGCATCACTTCGTCTGCCCCGCCGCCGATGGAGATCAGCCGTGCGTCGCGATACATCCTGGAGATCGGAGACTCTTCCATGTAACCAATGCCGCCGAAATACTGCAGACATGTATCCATGACTTCCCGTGCCAGCCGTCCGGCTTTGAGCTTGGCCATTGCGCTGAGCCGCGACACGTCCTCCCCGGCGATCATCGTTTCAGCGCCATGGTACGTCATCCGGCGCAGATGCTCGATTTCCGTCAGTAACTCACTCAAGCGAAATCGAACGGCCTGGTTCTCCAGCAACGGTTTGCCGAACGCCACGCGCTCGCGCAAGTACTCGATGGTCATCCGTACGGCTTTCTCGCACATGCTGTAGGCCATGACCGACGCGAAGAGACGCTCGCGTCCAAACTGTTGCATCTGAAGATAGAAGCCTCTGCCTTCCTCGCCGATGGTGTAGGCACGCGGCACGATGCACCGGTCGAAGAACAGCTCAGCCGTATCGCTCGAACGATTGCCCAGCTTGCGAAGTTTGCGGCTCACGCCGAAACCCGGTGCATCCTTCGGAACGACGACCAGGGACATTCCGCCGTAGCCTTGCTCCGGTGACGTTCGAACGAGGGTGCAGAACCAGTCGGCCTGAGTTCCGTTCGTGATATAGAGCTTGCGACCGGTGATGACCCAGTTGTCGCCCTCGCACTCGGCCCGCGTCCGAATGGCGGCCACATCCGAGCCTGCATCGGGCTCACTCACCGCAATCGCACCTACCGCGTCACCCCGGATGGCCGGCTCGAGGAAGCGCTTCTTGAGATCGTGCGAGCCGTACTCGGCGAGGGCCGGCGTACACATGTCGGTCTGCACGGCGATCGCCAGCGGTACGCCGTTGCAATCTGCTTTCCCGAGCTCTTCCGCAAAGATGACACTGAACCAGTAATCCAGCCCCATGCCTCCGTACGCTTCCGGATAGGTCAGCCCGAGGAAACCGAGCTCCCCGAGCTTCTTGAACAGGTCGTGCGCCGGGAAGATTTCCTCAAGCTCCCACTCGTCGACATGCGGGTTGATCTCCTCGTCGACGAAGCGGCGAGCGCTCTCGCGAAAGAGGTGGTGTTCTTGCGTGAACCGCATTAGGGCGCCTCGATAAATCCAGATGCTCGGATTGGACGCTCGAGAAATGCAGATGCGAGGAGGGTGCGAGGGAGCATATACAGCGTGATCTGTGACTGAGCACACGACGAAGCAGGTGCGTTCTCCGAGGGTTCAAGACGAGTGCCTAGATTTATCGAGGTGCCCATTACATTCTAAACGTTCCATAGCGCCCCCGGCCGACGGGCACGTTGCGATTGCGCGCCATCGCCAGCGCCCGAGCCAGTGCTAGGCGCGTCTGCCGCGGATCGATGATGCCGTCGTCCCACAAGCGGGCCGTCGCGTAGTACGGCGAAGACTCTTCCTCGAACTTTCCTTCGATCTGCGCACGCGTCTCTTCGCTAGCGGAGGAAGAGACCGCCGCAAGCACACCTGCGGCTTGTTTTGCACCCATGACGGCGATATGACTCGTCGGCCAGGTCAGCAAGAGCGTCGGGTCCAATCCGCGCCCGCACATGCTGTAGTTCCCGGCGCCGTAGCTGGCTCCGACGATGATCGTGATCTTCGGCACCGAGGCGTTCGCAACGGCGTTGATCATCATGCTTCCATGTTTGATGATCCCTCCTTGTTCGGCGACCTTCCCGACCATGAAGCCAGTGATGTTCTGCAAGAAGATCAGCGGCGTGCCGGACTGATCGCAGAGTTGAACGAACTGTGTTGCCTTCATTGCGGATTCCGAGTAGAGGATGTTGTTGTTCGCAAGGATCCCGACTGGATAGCCGTCGATATGAGCATGGCCGGCGACGACGGACGTACCGAATGTTGCTTTGAACTCGAGGAATCGCGATCCATCCACGATTCGGGCGAGGATCTCCCGCATATCGAATGTACGCCGGCGATCGACTGGAATGATGCCGAGGATTTCCTCGGCATCGTGTTGCGGCTCCTCGGGAGCGATCCGGCCGGGAGTTCCGGCCGCAACGCAGTTGCCCGATGCGACGATGCGACGAGCCAGAACGAGGGCTTGCGCGTCTTCTTCCACGACGTAGTCGGCCAGGCCTGACTTCGAGGCATGCATCGACGCGCCGCCGAGTTCTTCGGCGTCGATCTCCTCGCCCGTCGCCATCTTCACGAGCGGCGGTCCAGCTAAGAAGACCTTTGCTTGACCGGCAACGAAGATCGCGTAATCCGCGAGGCCGGGGACGTACGCACCACCTGCGGTCGCGTTGCCGAACACGACGGCAATCTGCGGAATACCCAGCGCCGACATGCGCGTCTCGTTCGCAAACATGCGCGCTCCCAGATGTGCGAAGAACTCCGCTTGGTAGCGGAGATTCGCACCGGCCGACTCGACGAGATAGATGCATGTCAAGCGATTTTCAAGCGCGATCTCCTGGGCGCGTAAGGTCTTCTGCACCGACATGGGATAGCTCGCGCCGCCCTTCGCCGTAGCATCGTGCGCGATCACCATGCACTGCGTACCGGAGACCATCCCGAAACCGGTGATCACCGATGCGGCGGGCGATTCACCGTCGTACATTCCCCAAGCGGCCAGCGGGCTCAGCTCGAAGAACTCTGCGGGGTCGTCGAGCAGTTGTGCGACGCGATCGCGCGGAAGCAGCTTCCCGCGCTGCCGGTGGCGCTCTTGTGCCGCAGGACCGCCTCCCTGTGCGACGACCGCCCGCCGCCGCTCCAGTTCATTGATGAGACTCTGCGCCGCCGCTGCATTCTGCCGGAACTGCACGCTTGAGGAATCGACTTTGGAGGCGAGCACGACCATACGGGATGGTAGTTGCCTTGCCGGTGCGATCGACCTGCACGCCGTAAAGATTCGGTAAAGGCATCATTAAAAATCAGGCCCCCGGTCGAGCCCCGGGGTATGAAGCGATCCTCAAGTACATCGGGGGTGCGATGAGCGAGCAGGATCGATCGGGGCAGGCGCGACCGCCTGAGCTTGCGCCAGGCGGGCCGGCAAGCGCTTACGGCATGGTGCTCCGGCTGGCCGCCTCGCTTGCGGCCGTCCCCACGGCGCTGGTCGTCACATCGTCGGCGCAAGAACTCCGGATTCGCGCCGCAGTCGGCGACGATGCCCCCGAGGTCGTCTCGGGCAGCCCCCTGCTCCTGCAGGCCTGGGCCACAAGCAAACCGGTTTTCTCGGCAGACGCTGCCCAGCTTCGTGCCCTTTTCGGGGATGCAGCGAGGCCGTGGGCCTGGTGCGCGGTCGTGCCTTTCGGCGCGGGCGGCGACGAGGGAGCGTTGCTCCTGATCGATACGGTGGCGCGCACGCTGGACGACGCGCAGATCGGCCGGCTCACCCTGCTCGGCGGAGTGTTGGCTGAAGTGACGCAACTAGCGCGTGCCGCCGTAGCACACGACGACCACGACTTGCAGGGCTTCTTCCGCTTCGCCGATCATGCCACCAACGGTTTCGCCGTCTATCGCTTTGTGGATGGCCGCCCGCAGGTCGAATACATCAATGCGTCGGCGGCCGCGCGGCTAAGGGCCTCAGTCGAGCAGTTTTCCCAGAACCCCGGACTCCTCTTTGAGGACCCCGGCAATGCCGCACTGGGCGTGGAGGTGTTTGCGCGGGTCCGCCGCGGCGATACGGCGAGCCACGAGACGCAGGTTCATGCGTTGGACGGCACGTCGTACTGGGTGGAGCTGGCGGCGTGGCCCCTGCCCGCCGACGGGGACGCCGAGCGCGCGCTGATCATCGTAACCGATATCACGGAACAGCGCAGCACCAATGAGCACCTGCGGCTCCTGTCGCGAGCCATCGACGAAGCGGTGGATTTCTTCTCGATCAGCGACATGACGCCGGCCTCTGAGGGCGGCCCGCTGATACGTTATGCCAACCCTGCGCTCTTGCATCTCACAGGGTACACCAGCGATGAGCTGTACGGTCGCCCCTACACGATGTTGCTCGCGCCGACCAACTCACCCAACGCCCTAGCGACGCTCGCGGCCAACATGGAGCAGCGCATCATGAGCAGCCTTGAGCTCCTCCTTCGCGCGAAGGACGGGCATGACGTCTGGTGTGAGTTTGTCGCGCAGCCGATCACCGATTCCAGTGGCGAGTTTAAACATTGGCTGGCTGTCGGGCGCGACATCTCGCTCCGCAAGCAGGCGCAGAATCAGATCGCGCTCTTAATGACGGCCATGGACAACCTGGAGTATCGCATCGTCATCTATGAGGTTGGCGAAGACGGCACGTTGGAAGTCTCCTATGAGAATGCCGCCGCATTTGCGCGCGGGCGCTACCGGCTCAAGGAGCTTTTCGAGGTACACGATTCCGCAGCCGGAGTGAACCTGCGAGCTCGGCTCCAAGCGCATCAGGAGGTGCGCACCTGGATCACGGATTCCAGCGATCCGGCCATCGGCACCATTGAACTCGATGCGAAGGCGATCGTGAACGCGGCGGGCGGCATCGAGGCGATCATCTCGATGGAGCGGGATGCGCAGCGCATCTCGCCTGCCGAGCCCCATGTCTTCCCGGCCGTCCGCGTCATCAGCCTGATAGCCGCGACGCAGGGAATGATCGACGCACCCGATGCCGGATCGCGCCTGCAGATTCTCCGGACCACGTTACGCGATGTTTTCCAGGCGACGCTGCGAATCGATCCGGCCGCCGATGGGCCGATCGACACGTTGCAACTGGATATCCCGAAGATGCGGGCGCAGTTCTGGTATGAAGATGAAGGTCTGCACTGCGCGAAGGTGGCGTGGGAGAGTACGCTGAGCGAATCCGCGCTGACATCCCTACGGCTCTGCATCGAGACCTTCCTCTCGCTGCAAAGCCGCGTCGCGTACTCGACCCTTGGGCGAGCAGCGAGGACTCTTAACGCTCTATCGTGATGCTCCCGTTGACGGTCGAGAGCTGGACGCGCCCAGCGCCCGTTGCGCCGGCAAACGCGTTACGCACCCGACCGTTGACCGTCGATGCCGAGACGTGCGTATCGAAGGTGTGCGCAACCAGCAGGCTGATGCTCCCGTTGACCGTGCTTACTGTGATGTTCGGCGTACCCGGAGGAACGACCGCATGCACCGAGCCGTTGACGGTTGAGATGTGCAGGTCCGCGCTATCGCGCGTGCGCACCGGGGTGTTGACGGCGGAGATGTGCAGCTTTGCGTGAACGCCGCGCACGGTGACGCTGCCGTTCGTATTGGAGATATCCAGCGGCCGATCCGCAGGGACGCGTAACTCCACGACGGCCGAAGCCTGGGGTTGGAACCAACTCGCCGGGTGAAGCCAGGTGGCCAGCCACGAGCCGACCCAGTTCGACTGCCCTTTGAGGGAGACGATGAAGTGCGGCTTGCCCGGGAGCTGCACGATCTGCACGTTCGAGGCGTTGGCGCCGGTCACCGTTGCACTCACTTGCGCCGTCGAACCGGCCTCGCCGACCGCTACGATCCGGCACGAGACGGACGCCTTGCTGCAGTCAAAGACCACGTGCTGCCCGGATGCGACCGGCGCGCTAGCGTTGAGGGTCGTGCCCGACGCAGCCTGGGCAACGCCCACGACGCTGCCGCCGAAGAGCGCGGCAAGGGTAGCGGCACGCAGCACGAGGCTGCGATGGGTTACGTTCATATCGTCATCTCCTCTGCTCAGTCTACGCCCGGCGGACGCAAAGGTTTCAAGAGCGGCGGCGCTTAGCATCGCGCTCCTGCGCCCGGAGATGCCCCTGAAGGCTCCCCGTTGTGATGCCCAGATCGTGCGCCGCGCGCAGTAGCGCTCTATCGAGCGTGCAGAGATCAGCGCGCTTCCGTTGAGCGAGCGAGAGATACGCGGCGTCGTAGGTGGTCAGCTCGCACCGTTGCGCCAACGCGAGGATATCTCCGAAATCTTCGCCCGTGTCGATGAGGATCGGCAACTGACGTAGGCGAGACAGCGCCGCAGCAGGACCATGTGCATCAATCCTGCCCCGCCGGTGGCCAACGAGGAGCGCATTTGTAATCTCAACCTCGATCCTGGATTGCGCACGACAAAGGTAACCCCCAAGGTGCCCCGTGGCCGCGGTACGATACGCGCAGTAAATCACCTCCGCCACCGCCGTAGCGCCTCCTCACATGGAAACCGGAACGCATCGGCGCGCTGCGCCGATGTGGCATGGATTTGGTACACGCGTGGGTTGTGCCGGGGAGCGGAAAAGAACAACCGCCGCGAAACCGGTGCGCCTAGGGCGCAGGCGGCCACTGCGTGCCGTCGGCGTAGCGCACGTGGAGGACGAAACACTTGGCGCCGAGTAGCGGCGCGCCGGGCGGCCGGCCCATCCGGAGTACGTTTCCGGGGAGCTGCCAGCGGCGATCGACGCTAGCGTTCGGGGCGACCGGCGCGGTGTCGGCGAACTTCTCGTAGATCGTTCCTTCGGCGGCGAGTCCCCAGTCGACGCGTGAGGTCGCCCGCGCCGCGGTGTTGGTGTAGGCGATCTCGACGGTCGATGTAACCGGTGTGCGGTTTTCGTTCACGCTCAGCGAGCAGCTCGACATCGCGATCTTCGCGCCGTCGGGCTGCATGTGCATCGCCAGATCCTCGCCCGGCGGCGGCGTGGCGACCGCGCGCAACGGCATCGAAGGGCGGGGGCCGGTCCAAAGCGTTCCGTCGGCGAACGTCACCGAGAGAGCGCGGCACTGCGTATCGCCCAGCAATCGGCCTTGCGGGAAGATGTCGTAAGTCAGCGGGTAGCGGTGGTCGACGGTGGCCTGCGGCGCAAGCGCGCTGGTGTCGGTGACGCGCGCGACGATCTTGTCGTCGACCGCAAAGCCCCACTCGATGCGAGCAATGCGTTTGGGCGAGACGTTCCGGTACTCGATGTCGAGGGTCGAGGTTCCGCGCGAGTTCGCAGTCGGCTTCCGGCCCTCGCCGGCGCCGCAACCGGTCACTCGGATCGGTGCGCTCGCAGCCGAAGAGCCCTGCGCGCGTGCGGGCGCGGCGAGAACGCAGAACAGTGCCCCGGCGCAAATGCACGGGGCGATGGCGAAAGCAACGAACGACGAAAAACGTAGGCTCATCTGGTGACTCCTTTAGCGTCAAGGCGCAAATGCAGTGAACGCGTTCTGGTGCCGTCCAGAATCCACAAAGCAGATCGTCCACCTGAACGATTGTCTCACGACCGCGCAGTTGGACGACGGGGTGACGCAAGAAATCCTGCGATCACATCGGTGACGGCCTGAGGCTGATCGTACATCGCGAAGTGGCGCGAGTTTGCGATCATGAGAACCGTGGCATGCGGGGCGCCGACGAGCAAGGGCAAGATGTTTCATGAGAAGTCTCCCGCAGAGTTGCGACCATGGGAGGAAGCCGGTAGCAACCGATATTCCGCTTTATGGCTGGCTTTTTCGACCTCGGCTTGCCGATCTCCGGCCTTGCGACCGCAGCCCGGCTACCTGATTACCGGGTTTGGGCCAGCGGACGTTGCGCTTTGCATACCTCGCCGGAACCAGGTCCATCATATACGACCCTAGCATGCTTATCCGGTTCATTTTGAATCACTCTCCGGCCTGAAGGCCGAAGATTCTTGGGCCCGTACTGGTCGATGCTCTCCGCAGCCCTCGGCTTTCGCCTACGACGTCTGCGGCCTCGCATCGGGCTCGGGGCCTTGTAGCGGACGACCGGCTCCGACGATGCGCCTTCCGAGACGCATCGTGAACGCGAGCAGAGCCCACGTTCCTCGCCGGTTGGGAACCACTCGACGCCGCCCGCTTCAGGAACGATTCCATACCCGGCCAAGCCGCAACGGCTTGACGAGCGTCGAGAAAATCATGCTCGCAATATCGCGCGAGCCACGCGCTATACACGTCGCGCTGAACGACGCCGGATCCGTCGCGTAGCACGTGCGTGCGTTGCGAGAGCGACTTCTTCACATAATCGCCGGTCGTATGATCGTATTGCGACAACTTCGTTTTCTTGGTGTCGATCGGTACGTAGCGTGCGCCAAGACGCTTGATTTTCGAAAGCAGCGTCGAGATCAGCAGTGACGGCGCGCGAACGCCGACCGAACGACCGAAGTTGCGCTGGAAGCTTTTATACGACACGGCTTCGCCCTTGAACACATCGCCGGCGCGGAGCATCTCGTTGCTTTGTTGCCCGTGAGCGCGCTTCCGTTCGGCCTTCTTTGTGCGTTCTAACTCGCGCTTCTTCGCCGCAATCACCACGTACCGCTGGGAGCGTAGCCATCTCTTTGGGCCTCTTTTGGCCGTGCCGTCGGCGTTGAAATTGTCGGGATTCATCGCACGGTGCGAGCGATCCATTGCGCGCTGCAATCGGCGTATCTCGGCCTGCATCGGAACAACGCTTGGCGCAAGCCGGCCGACCTGTGCCGTAGTCTCGCTTACCGTCGCAATCGTTGACGGACCAATGTCCCAGGCCACGGTGCCGGTGCCCAGTTTCACCGCGTTGCGTTGTGGCGGCGCTCCTTCACAGACGAGCTGCGCGTACCAGCGCGCGTGGCCCTTGATCTCGCGGCGCACGAGCCGGACGTACTTCACGCGATGCTTCAACGCTTGCGCCTGATACGTCGAGGTTGGGTCGACGACCAGCGAAAGTCCCAAGCCGCGATAACGCACCGCGCCATCGCGTAGGGTGAGCACCGCCGCGTTCGACTTGCCCTCGAGCGAGTTGAGCGCGCCATACCGCTTCACGTGGGGACGGTCACGCTTGCCGTAGGCGTACTGCTCGACGGCTCGAAACGCACGCAGGCTCGTCGTCTGCGTATCGTGCGAACCCAGATGATCGCCGATCCAGCACCGATCGCGGCACGACTCGGCGAACTGCTGGAGCGAGCTGGACGAGAAGCCGTAGTGCTCGCGAATCCGCTTGAATTCGTTCGTGCGCGTCTTGCGCTCTTCGTCGGCCTTTTTCGGCATCGCGCGGGCCGCGTTGTACGTTTTCGATTCGCGCATGAGGTCCAACCGGCGCAGTGCCTCGCCGAGGCTCGCATTGTAGATATGCCGTGCGGCATCAAGACTGAGCGAAAGAACGTGCTGCTCGCGAGCGGAGGCGCGAACCGAGAACTCGGCCGCGAAACTGGGTGTTTTCTTGCGGTTTGCGCGCTTCGACGAAGCCTTTTGGGCGGACATCACGGATATGCTACCTCTCGCGAATGCCAACTGGGTGGCATTCTGCTCGCTGACCTCGCCCTAAACGGCGAGGCTTGCGCTCGCCCGGTGGTCACCACGTCGGGCCTCTATCTATATCTAAGTCGTGATTACGTTGTGGCTGTTGGCGTTCCCATCGCCCGAGTTGCGCGTATTGTCGAACGTCGTCGGCTGCCTGTGGGTCGTGTGAGTATTTTTCGATAATTGCAACTATGTCGTTAAGTTGGGAGTCGTTGACTCTTCCAAGCATACGCTGAAGGTCGCCTTGGTCAACCCCTCGGGCAGAGTCAATTTTCATAAGCACAAGGTATGCGAGGGGTGCTACGCGCACGCCAGTCTGATCGTAGGTTGGTGTTCTTAGTGCTTCGGCGACCCATGTTTGTTCGCTGCTGAAGACATCAAGAACGATGTGATCTTTGTGATAACTTGTGCCGCAAAGGGCAAGCGTCGTATTAGGAAAGAAGAGTTCTTGGTCGTATGTCCATGTATTGTCACGCAATATCTTGTCAATGGTTGCAGGGTGTGCGACGAGGATATCTATGTCACGAGTTGTGCGTTCTGGCATGTACGCTCGCGTTGCGACACCCCCGATAAGACACCACGGCTCATTTGGGAATAGTTCAGCGAAATTCATCGGAAGTGGTATCCTTGGCAATGCCATAAGAGCGCTAAGGTTACTTCCCGCACCAATTGGATGTTTTCGAAGCGACCGGCTAAGATAAAAGCGGCGCCGCGCGCTGGCATCCGTAATATCAATCATCTAAAAATAAAGTTTGCTATTGATGACGATGACCCTGCCGACGCACCGGGGCAAAGTTCCCGTCAAGGAGCAGGGTCGCCGCGTCGGTGACGACTTGATTGCCCTCAAGGTAGGCGATCAGCACGTTCGTATCGAGGACGAGCCGGTCGCCATCGGCGACGACCGCCGCGAGCGCATGCGCGTCTACTCCCAACCGGCGCGCTCCCGCGCGACGTACTCGTCCGCATCGCCGTAGACGCCTTTGCTGATGCCGGCATACAAGCGGCGGACCGGACGTAGCGTGGCCTGGTGCCCGTCGATCTCGATCACCACGATGTCGCCCTCGCCCAGGGCTTCGACCGCTTCGCCGGGCAACGTGAGCTGGTTGCGCCTGCGCACGGTCGCTTCGATGGTTTTCCGCATCTTTAGGGTCACTCTGAAAGCATTGCAGATGTCGGACAGACCAGCTACTTTCTGCCGGGTGGCGCCCCCAACGCCGGAAACCGGCAATCAGGAGTTGATCGTTGCGGAAGACGAGCCTTTAATGCGACGTGCGGCACACGACATAGCCCCGATCAACCGAATGCGGGGATAGAGGCAATCTCGACAAAGTGCGCATCGGTTCCCAGAGCACGATAGGGCCGCCGCCTCGCAGAGCACACGTAACGAAGGGGTCTTCTTCATTCGAAGATCGGGGCGAGTTTCGCCAACACTTCATCCATGATCGCCGACGGCACGGTCTCCAGTTTGCGGGCGTTGCGCGAAGCCAGATCGAGGGCGCGAGGCTGATCGCACCGGACAACGCCCGTTGTGTTCGTTCCCGCCCCCATCAGCGACACGGCAAAACCGGCCGTGCGGGCGAAGTTGCCGCCGTTCGTGATCGGCAGCACAACCGGCGTTTTCGTCAGCCGGTTGAAGGCGGACGCAGACACGACCAGGACGGGGCGCGTCCCCTGTTGTTCATGGCCTGAAGTCGGGTCCAGCGACACCACGTAAACGTCGCCGCGTTCCATTACAGCAGCTCGCTGCCAACCGGCTTGTTGTTCAGCCAGGCGCGATCTTCCGCGCTGACCTCGGCCGATGCATCACATTGAGCCAGCAGCTCGTCCAGGCTGTAGCGCGGGCGTGGCGTTGGTTCGATCACTAGGCGGCCGTGATCGATGGCCAGGCCGACTGTTGCGCCGGCGCGCAAGTGCAGCAGCTCAAGAATGGCCGGCGGTACGGCCAGCATGATCGAGCCGCCGACCTTCCGCAGATTGGTTGTGTGCATGGTGCATCTCCATCGAATCGTGTTATATGCCAGTATAACTCCAGGTGAGCCGAATTGCTAGCCCCAAGAGACCACCAGCAAGGCACCAAATGCAGGGCACCTGATAAAGTCGAGGAGACGGCGTGGATCCCGGCGCTATCGGCGCCGCGCATCGAGCGCCGGATCCTCCGCGCCCAAGCGCAATGCCAGTGCAATCGCGTTGAGCGCGCTAAAGGTCAACGCGATCTGCCAAGCGCCGAATGCGAGCGGGAGGATCGCTATTTCGAAGGCGACGATCGCATAGTTCGGGTGACGCATGAAGCGATAGGGTCCGCGCGTGACGAGCGGGCGATCCGGAAACGTAATAATGCGCGTCGTCCAGTAGGGACCCAGCGAAGCGATCGTCCATACGCGCGCGATCTGCAGTGCGGCGTACGTGCCGAGAAGGGCGAGGTTCGGTGCACTCTCGCGCGGGATGAAGAGCAGCATCGAGACGAACCACGCCGCATGGAGTGCGACGAGCCACCGATGCTGCCGTGCCGCGATCTCGATGCCGCCCGCTGCGAGCGCACGCCGCGTATTCGCGCGAGCATAGAAAAGTTCGGCGATGCGCTGCGCGGCCACAACGAGCAACGCTCCGTAAAGCCAAGTCATCGTTCGAGCGCGAGAAAGGCGGCGGTGAATCCGGGACCCATCGCGCTCAAGAGGGCACGGCGAACACCTGGCTGCGCGAGCGCTCCTTCGCGTAACGCGCGTTCGAGAACGAAGAGTAACGTCACCGACGACATGTTCCCATACTCACGCAGAATCGCTCGCGAATCGTGTAACGAACCCGGCGCGATGCCGAAGGCGCTTTCGAGGGCGTCGAGCACCTTCGTGCCGCCGGGGTGGCTGAGAAAGCAGTCGATGTCGGCGATCTCCAGAGCATGACGGGCGAGAAAATCGTCGAGCAGCGGTCGCAGTTCGCGTTGAACGAGCGCCGGAATATCGCGTGAGAAGATCGCTTGCAGCCCGTCGTCGGCGACATCCCAGCCCATGATATCGAGGCTACGCGGAAACGTATACTCGCCGGCAGCGGTGAGACGCGGCCCGCTCCCCGCGTGTGAAAGAATCGCCGCTGCAGCGCCGTCACCGAAAAGCGCGGTCGCAACGATATTACTTTTCGTGATGTCGTTGCGGCGAAACCAGAGCGTGCAGCATTCGACGCCGACGAAGAGAATGTTGGCGAAAGATTTGCTGCGCACCAGATCGGCCGCGCGCGCGAGACCGAGCGCTCCGCCGACGCAACCGAGCCCGACGATCGGCACGCGTGCGGTGCGCCGGCCGAAGGGGAGCCGTTCCATCAGCAATGCGTCGAGCGAGGGCGTGGCGATGCCGGTGGTGGAGACGCTGACGATGGCATCGATCGATGCGGCAGCGAGGCCCGCACGTTCGAGCGCGAGGCTCGCCGCTTGCTCGATGAGCGCGAGCGCGCTCTCGCGATAGAGCGCATTGCGGTCCGGCCAGCGGTGTTCGTCGTAATACCACTCGATCGGGACGCATGAATAACGCCGTTCGATGCCGGTATTAGCGAAAACGGGGAGGAGACGTGCAACGACGGCGGAGTCGCCGAATTGCGTATGAACGCGGCGCTCGACGTCGGGCTGTTCGAGCACGTTCGGCGGCACGGCGGTAGCAACGGCGTTGAGATGGACGGGTATCATCGAGTTCCTCCGCTGCGGCGTGCAAGTGCCGGGGAACGCGGCAAGAACGCGCGCTGGAAGCGCCCGTGTTCTTTGCCGTGCCTGCATGCCCTGCTCGCCAAACCAGGAGCGGTCGCGTTTAACCTTCGCCGCGGGAGAGAGTTCGTCGATCATGCGCGCTGGTAAGAGCTCCGGCGGTTGCTCCACGATTTCCAAGATTATAGGGCGCTTCCGGAATTCGTGTGGGTCGAGCACGGGAATCGGCACTCCCGGTCGGCAGCGGTGGAAGACCTGAATCATCCTGGTTCACCCCTTCCACCGCCCTGCTGCGGCTGCGACTGTGACAACGAAAAACCTAGTAACCACGGGCATTTCAGAGGGGCGCTACGATAGCGCCGCTCGCGGCGGATTCCCAGCGACCGTCGCCGGTTTGAGCTTCCTTATGCCAAGGCAAGCGAGCGGTTTACCCACACGAAAGTCTGAAGAGCCTATCACCGAGCCAGCCGGCTTCAATGGGGCCGCGACGTTTCCGTCGCGGAAGTCAACGCACTCGTAAATCCTCAGTATGCGCTGCAGGAGCTTCAATGGGGCCGCGACGTTTCCGTCGCGGAAGTGTTCCGGTGGATTATTTATGTCAGGTCTAGACGAGTGCTTCAATGGGGCCGCGACGTTTCCGTCGCGGAAGTAGCGCGCTTCCTTGATAGGTTATCCCGGAACTCACGCTTCAATGGGGCCGCGACGTTTCCGTCGCGGAAGTCCTCCGTGGCGAGGTGAACGCCCTGCACGGCGACATGCTTCAATGGGGCCGCGACGTTTCCGTCGCGGAAGTCCGCCGACGAGGTGGCCAAGGCGTTGCACGACGGGCTGCTTCAATGGGGCCGCGACGTTTCCGTCGCGGAAGTCTGGCCACAACTCTCAGCATGTTTTCTTCTTGATCTAGCTTCAATGGGGCCGCGACGTTTCCGTCGCGGAAGTCAGGCGTTGCGTGATGAGCGCCATCTATCCACCAACGCTTCAATGGGGCCGCGACGTTTCCGTCGCGGAAGTCAACCTGGACGCCAACAAGGTGGCCAAGGCGCTGTAGCTTCAATGGGGCCGCGACGTTTCCGTCGCGGAAGTTGTCGGCAGGATTTATTTGGCTCGCCGCGCCGTCGATGCTTCAATGGGGCCGCGACGTTTCCGTCGCGGAAGTGGTGACAGGCGGAGCGCCTGGAAGTACTTGCAGCGTGGCTTCAATGGGGCCGCGACGTTTCCGTCGCGGAAGTTTATCGTCAACGGCATTTATGGCATTTATGCCAGAAAGCTTCAATGGGGCCGCGACGTTTCCGTCGCGGAAGTTTTTAATTGACGTTGCGAATACTAGGGGAGAATACACGCTTCAATGGGGCCGCGACGTTTCCGTCGCGGAAGTCCGCGAGGACGCGACCGTTACTGCGCGTCCGAACATGCTTCAATGGGGCCGCGACGTTTCCGTCGCGGAAGTTCTACCACGGCGAGACTCGCCAGCCGAGTGTGCGCTTCAATGGGGCCGCGACGTTTCCGTCGCGGAAGTCAGCGTCGTGCGTAGCGACGAACGCTTTTAACGCCTCGCTTCAATGGGGCCGCGACGTTTCCGTCGCGGAAGTATGCTGTCGTGTGCGCTGGCGAGGTGAGGTGTGAGAGGCTTCAATGGGGCCGCGACGTTTCCGTCGCGGAAGTAATACGATGGCGACTACGAGCGCGGCGGTACAAGAGCTTCAATGGGGCCGCGACGTTTCCGTCGCGGAAGTCTCGTGCGCTCGACCGTAGCCGACGTGCGACGAACCCGGCTTCAATGGGGCCGCGACGTTTCCGTCGCGGAAGTTCCGCGTCTACCCGGCGCAGACGATGGTCGAGCAGCCGCTTCAATGGGGCCGCGACGTTTCCGTCGCGGAAGTTGCGCCCCGGCGCGCGCCGCCACCGCGCACATCCGCGCTTCAATGGGGCCGCGACGTTTCCGTCGCGGAAGTATGTTCTGACCGCCCGACTCTCGTTCGATGATCGCCGGCTTCAATGGGGCCGCGACGTTTCCGTCGCGGAAGTTATTGTACGGCGGGTTAGGGCTACTCGCGGTAGCAGGCTTCAATGGGGCCGCGACGTTTCCGTCGCGGAAGTTCGCGCTGCTATTTATCGGCAGCGGGGATTCAGCGCGGCTTCAATGGGGCCGCGACGTTTCCGTCGCGGAAGTCAAAGGACGAAGCTGCAGATTAAAACCAGCGGGATCGCTTCAATGGGTCCGCGACGTTTCCGTCGCGGAAGTCCGCGAGAATCGTCTTAAAGGGGGTCTGGCTCGCGCCGCTTCAATGGGGCCGCGACGTTTCCGTCGCGGAAGTCACGCCTTGACGGCCGATCTTGCGCGCAGGTGCGCGCTTCAATGGGGCCGCGACGTTTCCGTCGCGGAAGTCACCCCACCTCAGAGGCCCGCGAAAGGACCGAAGCTTCAATGGGGCCGCGACGTTTCCGTCGCGGAAGTCGTTCATCGTCCCAAAGTTTGGGTTTGCCGGTAAGTTGCTTCAATGGGGCCGCGACGTTTCCGTCGCGGAAGTCTACCTTGCAGGTCCGATGACCGGCTATCCCGATCAGCTTCAATGGGGCCGCGACGTTTCCGTCGCGGAAGTCTTCCTTGTCTGCGTAGCAGACTGTGGGTCCGAACTCGCTTCAATGGGGCCGCGACGTTTCCGTCGCGGAAGTTTGGCGAGATCACACGGGCGCGCCGATCGGTAATAGGGCTTCAATGGGGCCGCGACGTTTCCGTCGCGGAAGTCAGCGATGTACTAGCGGGTGGAGGCGATACACTAGTAGCTTCAATGGGGCCGCGACGTTTCCGTCGCGGAAGTTGACTGCAGCGACGTATGAATGTACTGCTACCCCAGGCTTCAATGGGGCCGCGACGTTTCCGTCGCGGAAGTCCACCCGATGACTTTTCCAACGACGAGGAAGAGCTGCTTCAATGGGGCCGCGACGTTTCCGTCGCGGAAGTAAAAACACGATGCTAGTATAGCAGCGCACAGGCTAGCTTCAATGGGGCCGCGACGTTTCCGTCGCGGAAGTCTGCCGCGACCGAATGGATCAACTCCGCCTCACCCGCTTCAATGGGGCCGCGACGTTTCCGTCGCGGAAGTGTGAAGAAGGAGAGCCCAAGTGAGCAAGATGGAGATGCTTCAATGGGGCCGCGACGTTTCCGTCGCGGAAGTCTCCTGCCGTACCGTATAGGCATTTGGCTTGCCGCGCTTCAATGGGGCCGCGACGTTTCCGTCGCGGAAGTACTCTCTACTGCTCGCGCAAGGGGCGGTATTACATCGCTTCAATGGGGCCGCGACGTTTCCGTCGCGGAAGTCTCGACATGGGGCTTTAGTTCTAGTGGGGAGTAACGGGCTTCAATGGGGCCGCGACGTTTCCGTCGCGGAAGTCTTGTGCCCCTGGTCGATCGCGACTCGGCGAGCCTCGCTTCAATGGGGCCGCGACGTTTCCGTCGCGGAAGTTCTCGGACGGCTCTTGCTTGCATCGGGGTACACAACGCTTCAATGGGGCCGCGACGTTTCCGTCGCGGAAGTCGACACAGAGGCGCTTCTCGCGCTCCGCCCGGCGATGCTTCAATGGGGCCGCGACGTTTCCGTCGCGGAAGTTATCGGGTACGACATGGAGGTGCCTTCGCAAACTGGCTTCAATGGGGCCGCGACGTTTCCGTCGCGGAAGTACCGTCGCGAGCGGAACGACCATCACGAATAGCATGTTGCTTCAATGGGGCCGCGACGTTTCCGTCGCGGAAGTTCCTTTGCACGGTGTACACGTGCCTATCGCGAATCAGCTTCAATGGGGCCGCGACGTTTCCGTCGCGGAAGTCGTACTCGTCGGTATAGTCGTTGTACCTGTGCCAGGCTTCAATGGGGCCGCGACGTTTCCGTCGCGGAAGTCCTAACCAACGGCACGTGTTAGTCTCCCACAACGTCCGCTTCAATGGGGCCGCGACGTTTCCGTCGCGGAAGTCTCCCGGTTTTCGGCAATCCTTGCGCGTGGGCAAGAAGCTTCAATGGGGCCGCGACGTTTCCGTCGCGGAAGTGCTCTCGAATCGTGCCTGCACGACGTAAGCCAGCGGGCTTCAATGGGGCCGCGACGTTTCCGTCGCGGAAGTCTTACAAGGAGAGTAAGATGGGGCCTGCGCGAAGGGAGCTTCAATGGGGCCGCGACGTTTCCGTCGCGGAAGTCATCGGGGTAACCTCTGCCGACGAGGAGGTGTAGGCGCTTCAATGGGGCCGCGACGTTTCCGTCGCGGAAGTTATGCTGATCTTCGCGTTCCTGGTACTCGCGCACTACGCTTCAATGGGGCCGCGACGTTTCCGTCGCGGAAGTGGGTAGATGCGCTCTTCGGCTGCACCACTTGCAGCGGCTTCAATGGGGCCGCGACGTTTCCGTCGCGGAAGTGAGGTGGCAGAGGCGCTCTCCTACGGCCTCGACCTGCTTCAATGGGGCCGCGACGTTTCCGTCGCGGAAGTCTTATCACGGCTGGAACCGGAACGCAGCCCTTGAAGCTTCAATGGGGCCGCGACGTTTCCGTCGCGGAAGTCGCGCTCTCTCGCTTCCCTGCCAACTCGGATTTACAAGCTTCAATGGGGCCGCGACGTTTCCGTCGCGGAAGTAATATCTCGCTCTCGACGACTGTACCGATTACTATAGCTTCAATGGGGCCGCGACGTTTCCGTCGCGGAAGTTCGCCCTGGTGCCGCGAGCCTATAGGTTCGCCCATAGCTTCAATGGGGCCGCGACGTTTCCGTCGCGGAAGTTCGACGACTTGCGCCAGGCGCGTCAGTTTTCTTCGATGCTTCAATGGGGCCGCGACGTTTCCGTCGCGGAAGTCCTGCTCCAGCGCACGAATGGGTACAGCTATGCAGCCGCTTCAATGGGGCCGCGACGTTTCCGTCGCGGAAGTCCCCCACGATCCCAGCGTTACGCTGGATCGCCCGGAAGCTTCAATGGGGCCGCGACGTTTCCGTCGCGGAAGTCGTGACGACGCGCACGACGGCCAGGAGACAACGGGCGCTTCAATGGGGCCGCGACGTTTCCGTCGCGGAAGTAGCCGCGAGGTCCTGCGCCGGAGCGCCGACGAGCGAGCTTCAATGGGGCCGCGACGTTTCCGTCGCGGAAGTGCCGGAATCGTGATCGAAAGACTTGCCGGCGATGTGTGCTTCAATGGGGCCGCGACGTTTCCGTCGCGGAAGTTCGAGCGGCTCGTTCGTTGGATCGGCCAGCAGAGCGGCTTCAATGGGGCCGCGACGTTTCCGTCGCGGAAGTCGGCTCCGGCTGCACCCTGCCCGATGAGCGTATCGTCGCTTCAATGGGGCCGCGACGTTTCCGTCGCGGAAGTTTTCGTCCTATCCGGACATGGCGATCAACATGACGTTGCTTCAATGGGGCCGCGACGTTTCCGTCGCGGAAGTGGTGCGACCATCGGGAATCTCGGCATCCGATACATGGCTTCAATGGGGCCGCGACGTTTCCGTCGCGGAAGTCGCGAGCGTTCGCCGAGCCTGCGCGAGTTCTCGCCGCTTCAATGGGGCCGCGACGTTTCCGTCGCGGAAGTCAACGCGCCGGTTGCCAATAGCTTCTCGGCTTCCGGGCTTCAATGGGGCCGCGACGTTTCCGTCGCGGAAGTCTCGGACCCGACATATACCAACGTCGTCGCCGGTCTGCTTCAATGGGGCCGCGACGTTTCCGTCGCGGAAGTGAGTCGACATTCTGGGATCAAGCTCGGATCATCGGCGCTTCAATGGGGCCGCGACGTTTCCGTCGCGGAAGTGACCGGCTGCTCGTATGTATGCCTCCGGGACACGCGAGCTTCAATGGGGCCGCGACGTTTCCGTCGCGGAAGTCTGGATCGGATGCCCACACAATCACTTCATCACCACAGCTTCAATGGGGCCGCGACGTTTCCGTCGCGGAAGTACTTACCTATGATTTTCGACGCTGCAGGGCCGATCCGCTTCAATGGGGCCGCGACGTTTCCGTCGCGGAAGTGAGGTGCTCTACGCGCACGACGGGCTCGACCTGACCGCGCTTCAATGGGGCCGCGACGTTTCCGTCGCGGAAGTGGCCGCCGTAGACCTCAATCGTAAATGAGGCTCCCGGCTTCAATGGGGCCGCGACGTTTCCGTCGCGGAAGTTTTGCTCCAATCGCGCGCGCGCGCGATATTTGCTTGGCGCTTCAATGGGGCCGCGACGTTTCCGTCGCGGAAGTGCTGCTCAGGCGTGATTCACTGCCACGCCGAGAAAGGCTTCAATGGGGCCGCGACGTTTCCGTCGCGGAAGTGATGGATTTACGAACTCGGGATTCCGGTGGTAGCTTCGCTTCAATGGGGCCGCGACGTTTCCGTCGCGGAAGTTTCACCTGCAACCTAAGCGTGCTCAGGCCAGTCATCTCGCTTCAATGGGGCCGCGACGTTTCCGTCGCGGAAGTAGTCGGATGGATACGCAATGCTGCGCGGGGATTCCGGCTTCAATGGGGCCGCGACGTTTCCGTCGCGGAAGTTACGTGGCTTGTATCACTTATTTACGCAGTAACGCAGCTTCAATGGGGCCGCGACGTTTCCGTCGCGGAAGTAATTCGGCGCGCGTGGTTTGGAACAAATCAGCAAGGCTTCAATGGGGCCGCGACGTTTCCGTCGCGGAAGTCCTGTACTTCTTGTGTAGTACTTAGTCCTACAGCAGCTTCAATGGGGCCGCGACGTTTCCGTCGCGGAAGTCCTCCTCTATGCGCTCATGACGAGCGGCGAAAGTCCCGGCTTCAATGGGGCCGCGACGTTTCCGTCGCGGAAGTTCCTGTCCGTTGCACCCGGCGCAAGCGGCATCGTTCGCTTCAATGGGGCCGCGACGTTTCCGTCGCGGAAGTCCGGGGTGAAGAATACGCCCCTCATTCCGAGTACCCCGCTTCAATGGGGCCGCGACGTTTCCGTCGCGGAAGTCGATCCGCTCGCGCCCCCACGCTTCACTAAATCGACGGCTTCAATGGGGCCGCGACGTTTCCGTCGCGGAAGTCCACAGGGCACTACGGGAACTCTTAAGGAGACAATAGGCTTCAATGGGGCCGCGACGTTTCCGTCGCGGAAGTGCGGCGAATGGGATCGCGAGACGGTGCGAGGGAGATGCTTCAATGGGGCCGCGACGTTTCCGTCGCGGAAGTTTGGGTAAAATCCACCCTGGGCCGATTCCGGCAACTTTGCTTCAATGGGGCCGCGACGTTTCCGTCGCGGAAGTCCACGAAAACCTTTCCGCTGGGCAAACTTGCCATAGGCTTCAATGGGGCCGCGACGTTTCCGTCGCGGAAGTTTAGTGCACACCGTCTGCGCGAGTAACTAATGCAAGCTTCAATGGGGCCGCGACGTTTCCGTCGCGGAAGTTACGCCCGGCCATCACAATCTCCTCAGCGGTGGTACAGCTTCAATGGGGCCGCGACGTTTCCGTCGCGGAAGTTGCGCTGCTGCGCGGCGGCGACGAAGCGCCAACCGGCAGACATTTGCTTCAATGGGGCCGCGACGTTTCCGTCGCGGAAGTCACGAAGTTACGGGTAACCCATTGCATAATAGCGCGGGCTTCAATGGGGCCGCGACGTTTCCGTCGCGGAAGTTAGCGCGTGTATATGCGGTGATGTATCCAGCCCAAGCGCTTCAATGGGGCCGCGACGTTTCCGTCGCGGAAGTCAAAAACAAACAAGCCAAGCAAACAACAAAATACAGCTTCAATGGGGCCGCGACGTTTCCGTCGCGGAAGTCCGCAATGGGAAAGGGCGATGAACTTGAAAAGATTGTGCTTCAATGGGGCCGCGACGTTTCCGTCGCGGAAGTCGTGCGCCTGGCAAACGCCCGGGTCCCCGTTACGCTGCTTCAATGGGGCCGCGACGTTTCCGTCGCGGAAGTCTCTGCCGAGCTCAGATACGTCGCCGGAGTGTTCAAGCTTCAATGGGGCCGCGACGTTTCCGTCGCGGAAGTCTGCCGCATTCGCGTACCCAGCTATAAGTGCAGATTGGCTTCAATGGGGCCGCGACGTTTCCGTCGCGGAAGTCGGGCGATGCGCCGTCCTCTTGCCGCAGAATGGAAGTGCTTCAATGGGGCCGCGACGTTTCCGTCGCGGAAGTGCCGCGCCCAACACCGTGAGCAGCAGCGCCGAATGAAGCTTCAATGGGGCCGCGACGTTTCCGTCGCGGAAGTTATCGACCCGGAACTCATTCGGCTGATCGACATCTCGCTTCAATGGGGCCGCGACGTTTCCGTCGCGGAAGTGGTCCCTGTCACGCTGAAGCGTATCGACCTCATCGCGCTTCAATGGGGCCGCGACGTTTCCGTCGCGGAAGTATCGCGTACGGACTCTTCGCCGCAAGAGCAAACCACGCTTCAATGGGGCCGCGACGTTTCCGTCGCGGAAGTCTTTAGACTTTCTTCTGCGGCCGTGCCAGAAAAAAAGCTTCAATGGGGCCGCGACGTTTCCGTCGCGGAAGTACCTCCGTTAGCCGGAGTGACGACGACGAGTAGAAAGCTTCAATGGGGCCGCGACGTTTCCGTCGCGGAAGTCGTGCGATCCGTCGTGCGATCCGTCGTGCCTATTCATAGCTTCAATGGGGCCGCGACGTTTCCGTCGCGGAAGTTCTGCGTTCTCGTGCGCCTCGGCGTGCGCCACAAGCGGCTTCAATGGGGCCGCGACGTTTCCGTCGCGGAAGTCGACGAGTGCCGAGAAGAGGGAAGAGGGCCCATGACGCTTCAATGGGGCCGCGACGTTTCCGTCGCGGAAGTCACGGGGGATTTGTAAAACTCGCTCTTGCGAAGATAGCTTCAATGGGGCCGCGACGTTTCCGTCGCGGAAGTGTTGCTAGATGCCGGCAAGCGGCACCACGATGCCCGGCTTCAATGGGGCCGCGACGTTTCCGTCGCGGAAGTTTGGCAAGACTTTGTCGGTATCGTTTGCGATGAGAGTTGCTTCAATGGGGCCGCGACGTTTCCGTCGCGGAAGTCGCGCCATCCCAATGTAACCTAGCGTCCCTATTGTACCGCTTCAATGGGGCCGCGACGTTTCCGTCGCGGAAGTGGAGAGAGGGAGTGCCCCAATGCACCTGTGGAAAATGCTTCAATGGGGCCGCGACGTTTCCGTCGCGGAAGTTCCGGCATGAGCTTCGCCGCGAAGCTCGGCCTCTTGGCTTCAATGGGGCCGCGACGTTTCCGTCGCGGAAGTTCCCAGCACTATTGCCCTTGCGCCGTACGTTACAACGCTTCAATGGGGCCGCGACGTTTCCGTCGCGGAAGTCAGATTATTCGGATGCGAGATGTACTCGTATTCGCACGCTTCAATGGGGCCGCGACGTTTCCGTCGCGGAAGTGGCATGACTGAATAATCTAGTGTTCTCGAGCGCCTTTTCGACACCTTTCGAGCGGGTCACCTTTCGAGGGTGGTGGCGAAGCAGAAGTCCCCCGGGAATTGCGAAAATCGCCCGGCAAATCGACGTTCGAGCGCCCCTGCGTGACGATGCGGTCGTCGGGGTGCTCGAAGAGCTCTTAGACGATTATGACGCCGGGTGAAGCGGCTGGACTTTGGCGGCCGAACACCTCCATGGGCGGTATCCAGCTCTCGCGGTCGGGGACCGGGCCGATGTCGAGAATGACGACCCGGTCGGCCCTGGCGTCGATGATTTGCTCCACGCGCCCGGCGAGGCGCACGCGATCCTCTCGACGCAACAGACAATAGAATACGCTATATTGAAGCGGCCGTCCGAAGGCCTTCGCCAACTTGTGCATCCCGCGCAGCCGTTTTGCATCGGCGATGTCGTAGGAGAGGATGTACGCGCGCGTCATGACTCAGCGCGTCATGAACGGCGGGTACGCCGGCACGTCGCCTTGGATCGTTCTAGCGAGTAGGCGGGCTTGAACGTGCAACGCGCGGCGGTACGTCAGCGTGTAACCGAACGTAGGATGCACGACGGTGGAGCGCAGCCGGCGTTCGATAGCACCGATGAAGATTTTCCGCCCTTCTTGCGTGAGAACGATGGCTTTCCCACGCCGGTCGAAGTGAGACGCCCGGATCTCGCGCGCATTGACGAGCGAGAGCACCGTCGAGTCAACGATCAGCGGCCGAAACTCTTCCATGAGATCCAACGCCAACGATGGGCGGCCGGCACGAACCCGGTGATAGAAGCCCAAGCCCGGCTCGAAGCCAACCGCTATTACCGCCGCCAGCGCCTCCTTCGAAAGCATCGCGTAACCAAAGGAGAGCATCGCATTCACGGGATCGGTCGGCGGTCGACGCGTGCGCCCCGTAACTTCGAAGCCGGTTTGGATGCGCAGCATCTCTCCGAATGCCTCGAAGTAGAGGCGCGCGGCATTGCCTTCGAAACCGAGGAGCGACTCGGCGTTCGGAGCGGTCTGGATGCGATGCGAGAGCAGTGAAAGCGCCTGAAGGGTGGCGCGCGCGGAGCTGCCCAGGGAGCGCCGCACCATCGTGCGTTGATTGCGGACCTTCCCAAACACGAAGGCGCGCGCGAGCCCAAGGCTCGATTCGACATCCTGCGCGGTGCGGTGCTGCGCCACCCGTAGATCGAGGCTATGGTCGTTTACCGAGCGCGCGTAGCCGCTTAACCAACCTCCGTAACTTAAGAAGAACACCGGTACGTCGCGCCCAAGCACGGCGCGCAGCGCCTGTGAGGATATCTGCACGTTGCCGAAGAGCGAGATGCCGGCGGCTTCGACCAACGGCATCTCGGCCTTGACGCCGTCGTCGTCGCGCACTTGCAGCGTTTCGGACGAGATGCCGACACGGTTTCCCGCTTCGAGCACGTAGAGCCACACGCGATCGTCGAGCGGAGCTGCGAAGGGCCGGATGTCGCGCGTGTCGCGTTCCCGATCGCGCAGTGCGTTGGTTTCGTCGGGTAGGCAGATCGCGTTCAGCGAACACCGGCCGCACTTCGAGCTATGGGCGAGCGGCGCCGGGACGGTTCCGCGCTGCATCAGTGTGCGTGCGGAGGAGACGGCGGCACGGGTTTGCGCCACAAGTTCCGCGTCTATGGCGATGTCTACGAAGCGATTGGAGGCTGCATAGTAGATGCGTGCCGTCTCGCAGGCGTATCCATGCTCGCGAAGCAGCAGCGCCTGCATGCAGACCTGCACGCGCTCAGGATCGTATGCGCCGGCCACGATCGGCGGAACCTTTCCGCGCTTGTAGTCGATGGGGACGGCTCGCTCGCCATCGGTACGAACGATGTCAATCTTGGCGACGATGCCGAGCTCTGCGGAGGCGAGCTCCACCGAGGTAGCTTCGGCTTTGACCTGCGTGAACTCATCGGGGAGGTCGCCGTGCGGTTGGTCCACGCGGCGATGTACGCGCTCGCCGTCCACGGTATCGAACGAATGCTCGAACTCGCGTTCGACGTACTCCAGCCAGAAAAGACGCGGGCAGTACACGTACTCGTTGATCATGCGCGCCGGTAAGAGCTCCGGCGGTTGCTCTATCGTCTCCATGTTATAGAGATCGCATTCGTCGTACGCGCACGAACTCGGCCTCTTCGCTACGCTGCCTTGACGCGAAAGCTGCCGGCACCGTTGCGGTAGGTAATCTTTAGCTCTACCGTTGCGCCCAAACGCGTGAGCAGCGCGGCCAGCCGTTCCACCGAAAACCCTTGCGTGCGTAGGTTCACGATCTGCGAGACTTTGGGTTGGGAGAGCCCTAGCGTTTTCGCTGCGTCAACCTGGGTGATGCCCAAGGACTCGATTCGCCGCCGGATCTCGAACGCGAGATCCGCCTTAACCTTGCGTTCCTGCGCATCGGGATAGCCAAGATCGGCCCATGCGTTGTCGCTGCCAAACACGAGCTCTTCGTCGTCGCTCCGCACCCGCTTGCGAGCCGGACTTGATTGCCTTGAGGCGCTGTCTGACGAGGTCGAGCTCACGTTTCGGCGTTTCGGTGCCGGTCTTGGCTTTTTTCTGGAAGACGTGGAGGACATAAACGAAATCTCCAAATCGAGTGGTGTACATAGAGCGATACGTTCCGCTCCTGTGGTTGATGCGAATCTCCACGACTTCTCGGAGATCGCCTTGCATCGGCCGTGCCGAATCGCTCATGCCGCCGCGTTGCGCCAGGGCGAGCGCGTCGAGCATATCCCCCTGAACCGTTGCAGGAAGCTTGCTGAACGCCTTCGCTGCGCCGCTCACCCACGCGATCCGCCGCAGGTTCACAGTATACCCATATTGGGGATATCGTCAAGCGAACGCCTCAGCACGGTTCACTCGGATCGAACCGACCGAGGCCGAAATGCGCGAGACTGCCGAGGACGATCGGGCCTTGAACTTCGCGCTCGAAGCGCAGGGTCGCGCCGACGACCGGATGGGTCGGCAACTCGCCTCGGCGCGCTCGGCGGTTCCACCGGCTCTGTGCCAGCCGGCGGTAACGGCGCGCAGCATGCGCCCGGTGACGGGGGCCACTCCATCTCGCCTTCATTCGTTCCACGGTCCCACGGATTCGCGTGGAACTGCCCCGCAAGGAACTCGAGACGAAGGGGGATCATATGTTGTCACGTTCCAGGAAGAATCTTCGCGAGTGTTTCGATTAGCGGCGGCAAGTCGTGGCGTGCAACTTCCCACAGGATGTCGAAGTCGACCGAATCGTACCCGTGTATCAGCCTGTTTCGCAGACCAACGATCGCGCTCCATGGAACGTCGGCATATCGAAGGCGTTCCTCTGCCGGCATTTTGTTTGCGGCTTCACCCACGATCTCGAGCAGACGGACAAGAGCAAGATTTAGCTGACGGTCGCGGTCGAGATCCTCGCGGCTCTTACCATCAAGGATCGCGACCGCCTCGCGAGCGTGATCGAGCATGTGCCGGAGCCTTACCAGACTCTCATGACGAGACATACGCGACCTCCGCCTCCGCAAGCACTCTGCCGCGGAAATACTTGCTTAGGAACGCCGGCGTATTCAAGTCTACCTTTCGGCCCAGTACCTCTGAAAGCTCGATCTCCATCTCGAAGAACTCCAAGCCGGGGGAGAATCCGGACTCAAACTCCACGAGAACATCAATATCGCTGTCGGGCCCGAAATCCTCACGCAGAACTGACCCAAACAATGCGAGTTTGCGCACGTGATGCCGCCGACAGAACATGGCGATCCGATCCTTAGGAATTTCAATGTTCACACGATTTGGAGTGTGCGGCATTTCATATATTCTCCATGTGTATAGGTAACAGTAATTGATTCGGCACAGCCGCCGTAGCCGGCTGCCCGATCGTGTGCCGTCGCATCCATCGGCAGCAACCGGCGCTGCGTGCGCGTCACATTCTTAGCTGCTTAACCGTAGAGTTGTCGCTGCCAAACACAAAGCCTTCGTCATCGCTCCTCGCCCGCTTGCGAGCCGAGCTTGATTGCCTTGAGGCGCTGCCGGACGAGGTCGAGCTCGCGCTTCGGCGTTTCGGTGCCGGTCTTGGCTTTTTTTGGAAGACGTGCAGGACATAAATGAAATCTCCAAATCGCGTTGTGTACGGGTGATTGCGCCAAGCGAACGCCTCAGCACGGTTCACTCGGATCGAACCGACCTAACCCAAAGTGCGCGAGACTGCCGAGGACGATCGGGCCTTGCACCTCGCGCTCAAAGCGCAGGGTTGCACCGACGACCGGATGGGTCGGCAACTCGCCTCGGCGCGCTCGGCGAAACGCGTCGAGCCGCATGCCGTGCCCGCCACGGTGCGGCACGGTTTCGCCCTGCGCCCACAGTTCGACTTCGCACGGTTCATCGAGGCGGCGCGCCACCATCGCACGAAGCTGCTCGTCCGGCGCGTCGACCACGCGTCGACTTCCGTTCGAGCCGCGCACTTTTGGGAAGCGATCCAGCACTACCGGCGTCGCGGTCGTCCACACACGCGCACGCGGCGGCTCCACGCTGCCGAGAAACGTCAGGGCCAACTCGCCATCGAAAGAAAAGCGATCGTAGAGTTTAGGGATCGACGTGAGGGCGCGATATTCGTCGTACGTGCAACCTTCCGGAAGCCAAACATCGATGCGGTCGACTCGTCCGCTTCCATGCGAGTCCGCCGGTAGATAGAATGGATGGTCGTGCCCTTCGCGCTTCGCGCTGCCTTCGCTGCTCTTGCCGGCCAGCCGCGTCGACACTGTGCCTCCATTCTTATCGCTGTAGCGCGACATCGCCGCGCGGCGCATCACCTCGGCGATACTCACCGCTTGCGTCACCGGCGGCAAAACGCTGGATACGGTGCCCTCGACGGTGAAGCGCAGGATCACGGGGCCGAATGCCGGCTGCTCGCGCTCGCGCGCTTCATACTGCTCGCGGACCATAAGGTAATCGTCGGGCAGACGGTACTCCACCCATGCTGTACCGCGAGGAATAAGGCGCCGAGCGCGCCGCATCTCACCCGTCGTTTCGGAGAGGGAGCGAAGGAGTCCGGCGCCACGTAGATCGGGACCAGCGGCCAGCCTGCGCACTAGAGGGCCGGTGCCCGCGTTGCGCGAGGCTAGATCGACGAGGGTAAGGCCTTCTCGCTGCTCGGGCGCATCGACGACCGTCATGCTGCACCAGGATTCAGCGCGGCCGAGGTAGCCGATCGCGGCGCACACTCGCTCCAGGAGCGCACGTTCATCTGAGGAGAGCGTCACATGCGGCCACACCGCATACGCGCGCGCATGCGGTTCTCTCCCGTGCTCCAGTGCCAGGAAGGAGTCAAGCATAAGCGTCTTCTCCGGCTTGCCGCCCTTCAGGCCACCGAGCGGAACATAGTGCCGCGAATGGCCGGCGGTGGCGCGCGGAAGGTAGTACGAGGGTGACTCCGCTAAGGCGTCGAGGACGCTCAGGAGCGCATCGCGATCCGCTGAACCGTTGCGATGCCAGCCCGCGGTAACGGCACGCAACATGCGCCACGGCGACGGCGGCCATTCCACCTCGCCTTCATTCGTCCCACGATCCCACGGATTCGCGTGGAACTGCCCCGCAAGGAACTCGATGCGAAGCGCGATCATTTTGCGAGCTGAACGACCGTTTTGGGAGGATCGGCGAAGAGACCGGCCGCGCGGCAGCTCACGATACACTCCTTGATGGTACGTTCAAGATCGGCGGCCGACGGTAGTTCCCATCCTTCCGGGCGCGTTACACGAACGGAATGAACCTCAAAGTCACACGCTGTACGTAAGCGACCGCCAGTTTCAAGGAAACGACGGATCTTCCACAGCGCAAGACTAACGATCAGGCGCTCCCCTTCTGACCCCAACCCATAGGATTTTAGCAAGGCAACGTCTATGGAGAAGTACGCGATAATCTTCCCAGCGGTGTATTCGGTACGTGCAAAAGGAACGTTCCCGAATCCCTTCGCTGCTCCGCCTCGGCCCTTGCCTTTCGGGTCGATCCGATCGTTCTTCACGCCGCCGCTCTCGACCGGTCGTACGTCTACAGCTTCAATGAACGCCGAGAGGATGCGTGTAAGCCGCGCGGTCCCAACGATTTTTTCTAGGAATATGCCATGCATAAGCGCGTTTGGATCATAGTGAAATACAGCTTGAGCCAAACGCCGCAGGTCAACGCCGGAGCTTTCGTCCGCCTCGCCATCTTCCGCGCTTTTCCCTTTGGTTTTTTTCCCGGCGATGCCTGCGCGTTCCTGGAGGCCGGCCTTGATACCCTCTATGAGGTACGGTGAGTTCAAGCGATGCGCTTCGCGGATGCTGTCCGTAGATCGACCGTCAATGCTCGTCGAAACGTACGGCAGCCCATCGAGAGCAACGACGAGATCGTCTCGCACGTCATCCCAAGCCGTAGCCTCTAAGCGATTGGCCATCGATTGTGCGGACTCCACGAGCAACATGGGGGTGCCGTCAGGACGGCTAAACTCGGCCGCACCGAGACTGGGGAAGCCGGTTGGCTGGAAGCGACTGCCTTGCACCGGCTGCAAGTCGGCCTCGATGAGGACACGGGCGCCGACCATTGCCGACGCAAGGGAATCAGACATCGTCAGTTACTCCTTATTGGTTGCTAGATCAGGGAAGGCGGTGTGGAGGTAATGCGCGGTTTCGTGGGATTCTGGCGCCCTTACCAGCGCGGCCGCCAAGAGCGGTCCGTACGAGGATGCGATTCGCTCGATCGGCAGCAGGAGGGCCGAGGCATACCAGCGTGGATCCTCGATATGGGTCCCGCGGATGTTTCGAAGGCGCGCGGGGAGACCTACGATCATTCTCGCGCGCTGCGTCGCCAGTTCGATTGCTCGCCGATGGTCGCGTGCGCGCAGATACGCCACAATTCGCGGATCCCGAATGGCGGGGTGGTCGACGACGACCTTCATGAGCGCGTAGGCCGCTGGGAGCCGCATGTCGTTCGTCGCGTCGGCCATGGTTCGTGACCCACGGGGCGCATCGATAATCGAGTAGGCCACCAACAGTTGCGCAAGGTCCTTGCGGAGAGCGCTTTGTTGATTTGAAGCAAGCATCTCCGCGATGTCGGCCGTTGCGACGCATCGAGTTCCGCGCAGCCACGCGTCTGCACCGTTCTCTCTTACAAGACGGGCGCGTCGCGCGCAGATAGCAGAGAGCGTGTCTTCGATATGCGGCGAGAGCAATGGTTGACGGGAACGATCATAAACCAGATGCCTCTTCCCGTCGTCATACGCGACATGCTCTAGATCGAGGCGCACCCGCATGGGCTGCTCACTGCCGCCGAGCGAGGACAAGCCTGCCGCTAGACGATGCGCGACACCCTTGTCAGGGAGCTCTTCAATAATCCGGGCATCTAAATACCACAACGGAGAGGGGTAATCCGGCCCTTTGCGCGCAACCGCGAAGTCAAGCTGAGCAAGTGCAATGAGCAGGCGCTGATCTGCCGGCACTCCACCCTCTCGGCCACCCGCGATGGCAAACAGGGCTTCGTCGAACTCCCGAAGGCACGCAGCAATATCTCCAGATTTTGCTATGCCCTGCCAGCGGATCCGTTCGACCCAATCAGCGATCGCACGAGAAACGTAGGAAACGATCGGCTCGCTTCGCCCGGCGACCAGAACGACGCCGCTCGTTGCCGCGGTGTAAGCCAGCCCGTTGCGCTGAACAAAGGCCACGCGGTGAAATTCGCGCAGCCCTAGACCAGCGCCCATGGTCACCACCGCCGCCGCCGCTTCGCTGGCGATCGCGGCCGATCGTACAACGGAGCTCCTGCCGTCGCTCGGGAGATCGAGGCGCCCCCGACGGAAGAGATCGGTAAGCCCCGCGTAACCTATTTTGCCATCCCACACCGGGAGCCATACTTCGCCACGCGAGGCCTCGAGTGTACTAGCGCTGCCATATCCGCCGGCAATGCCGCGGACAGCGAAAGGGAAGACGCTCCGAGCGCGCCGAGCCGCGCCTTCCACGCGCGATTCAAGCTGCCTGGCAGCAGCGCTCCTGAAGCAGAGACTTCCCTCTATCATGAAGACGTAGTCCCAGGGATTCACTAACGAACCTGCGTCGAATCCGCTTGAGCCGTTCACGCCCCCCGCGTGACGCGCACTAAACTGCCCGATCGCTACCCCGGGCGTTAGGGCAACCGACGCCTCTTCCTCTAGGCTGGCTGAAAGCTGCTCGCCCGCACCAATTGCAGGGATGTCACCTACGACGTCTAGTGCCCGCTCAGCAAAGTTAACGGCGAAATCAAGACGCCCATCATTGCCGCCGCTTCCGAACAGATACGGATATATCACATCATCCTGTGTTATGCCAACAACAGCATCGATCCAGGCAAGCCCCTCTTCGGGAAGCTGCGCACGTAGCGTACGAATGAACTCATCTTTCTGGCCCGTTGTGATCATCTTCTGACGCAGACCGCTCGCAACGTACTCCTTGAATATGAAATCAAGCACACGGCGATATGCGTTCCAGCGGAAAGACTTCGTCGACCGCACCTGCTCAATGACAACTACCGCGCGGTCGCGCTTCGTTCCCTCTCCCTCCTCAAGGTCGAATCCGGCGCCGTTGTTCCATGGATTCGCGATCGGGGTCGGGCAGTAGGCCGTAAGAAAAAATGTGGCAAGCGCTTCGCGTTCTAACCGCGTATGGAGCACGAAGGTCGCCCCGTCCCACGACGCGCGGGCATCAGGATCGGCCTGAAGCGCAACGATCCTGAAAATGCCCAGCGCCTTTAAGTAGCCTAGAAGCGTCTCGTTGCGGCAGCCTGCAAGCTTGAAATCGTTCATCACGCTTTCCCCCCTGCCCGCTCACTTGCGCGCCAATCCGCAAGGCGCACGAAAAGTTCAAGATACGCAAGCCGGAATGGTCCATAGTTTACGTCGTCACGCAAGGCTGCGACTCGCTCTACCCAAGTCGGAGAGCCATCGGTGCTCGCGACACGAAAGGAGTCCAGTGAGACGGCGAACTCCGGGGAGAACTCACCGTTCCGCAGCTCGACGGAAGGGATGTGGTCACCATCTTCGTTTCCAAGCACGCGGATATTCTGCGCCATAGTGTCGTATGGCAGAGATGGCGCGGAGGCACGCAGTTTGCCATGATGGGCCGCGATCAGAAACGCGACGAGGTCCGTCGTTTCGTCTTCGGGGTGCGCCCGTAGATACGCGAGCGCACCGGGCAGCTCGTGCCGAAATCCTTTGCGTTCGTGTCGCCCGCGCCCGCGGGGAGACTTCGCCCATAGCCCTTCCTTGAATCCGGGCATGTTCGCTCGCATCGTCCGCTGGAACACGTCGTGCGCCTTGCCAACGTCGTGCCAAAGGGCGGCGCTTTCTACAGCTCGTGCCGTTCCATGGTCGAGCGCAATCCGTTCAAGAAGAACCGTTGCCTCGGCCAGCGTATCCCTCGCGTGCTGCGTAATTGTGACCCCGATCCCAATTTCGCTGCCCGCATCGCCGTCAATCGTGTCGCAGCCTTCTTGAAACGGTTGGCTTGGCGCGCTGGAGGCTATCGGCTCAACGCGGCGGGCAGCCCGCTCGAAGCCAAGATCGGGGTCGTAGTAGCCGGCGTCACACCGCATCCATACCTGCAGACCAGGCCGTAGCAGCTCCTCGTGTAGAGGCGCCCACTCCTCGGTTCCTTTACCGGCCTCGCCATTCGATGATCGGCCGAACTGATTCGCGATGCGGATGTCCGCACCGTGACCGGCAACGCGAAGTTCCTTCACGACGTCGCGCAACGCCCCGATAGGAGCCGGACAGAGCTCTTCTCGACGGGGCGGCTCCTTTGCATTCGGCGGTTCTTCGCGCCAGAACACCCAAACATTAAACTCGTCTGCTTCGCGGATGAACGGTGACACATCCACATCGTGACCTGACAGATCCGGCGATGTGTCGAACAGGTCAAGCAACTCCGGCCGACGGAGTACCATGCCCTTACCCCGCCTAATGGGCCGTTCCGGCAAACAGGCCGGCGCAGCATTCTGCCCCGTCATATTCAGCAATGCAGCTCGGCCGTTCGCTACCTCGTCAACCTCGTAGGGGACGGCGTTGCGTTTGTCGACCTCGCCTCGATCGATCCACATGATGCGTGCGTCGTCGTCTCTACCGCGGCGATTGCAACGCCCAAAGCGCTGGACGAGGGACGACCACGGAGCCGGCTCGGTAAAAAGCGTCGTGGCGCTCACGTCGATCCCCGCCTCGACCACTTGCGTTGCGATGACGATACGCCCTGGCCCCGCAGGATCGATCGCGGCCGTCAGTGCCGCGGTGTGCGCGCTGCGATCTTCGGGACGAAACTGCGAATGAAGGAGACTGCAAGGGACGTCCCCCGCCGAGCGCGCGACCCTGCGATAGAGGCCTTTCGCATCCCGGACGGTGTTCAATACGGCAAGAGTAAGCGTTCCGCGACGATGGTTTTGTAGAACCGCCTGAGCGATGGCCTCTTCTCCCTCTGTCGACAGGCGCTCAAGAGTCTTCTGCGCGTTTACAATCGCACCGACACGGTCTATCGCGAGGTCTTCTGCGGTAAGGCGTTCCGCCAGTCGCCCCTGGGTAGAGTATTCCGCGCTTTCAAGCCAGGAAGTGTCGAGCGTCGCTGAGGAAAACGTCGTTGATGAGCCACCGAAGCAGCCGAGTCGATCGCGAAATGCCTGAAGTTGCGCGGCGGTCACGGCGCCGATCCCTTGCAGTTGCACCTCGTCTATAACCCAGTACACGTCATTGCTAATCGCGCCAAACGTCATCGGCCACTGAAAACGGCTCATGCCGTATCCACGATTGAGCGCACGCGACAGCAACATGTCCTGCGTTCCCACCACGATCGCCGGCAGCTCCGGCTCGCGAAACCAGAACTCTCCGATGTCGCCGCCCATGACGGTATCGATCCGTGGGAAGTCCTCGATGCGCGCACTGATGAGCCGCGCTCGGCAGGTTTCGAGGCGAGACACCGTCTGCTCAACCAGCGAGCGCATCGGCAGCGTATAGATCAGGCGACGGGGAGTAGAGGCATCGTGTCGCCGGCGCCAGTCCCAACCCAGGACGAGTGCTTCGGTCTTCCCGAGGCCAGTTTCAATGCTGAGAAAATCCGGAGCGCGCTCTGAAACGCGCTGTTGGTACGGATACGGGTCGAAGCCCGTAGCGGTACGGAAGAACTCGTGATAGCCATTCGGAAGCGGATGATTCACGTGCGCCTCTTTCTTCATCGAAACTCAGCTATGTCCAGGGCTAGGTGACTATATCTTGTGACGTCTGTAATCCACTTCATAAAGAAAATAATTCAGTCGGTTAGACCAATTCATATTCGTGTATTGTAGACGCAGGTCCCCATCATCGACGGTCGCCAGCAGAGCGGCAAGCGATACAACCTTCGTGCCACCAGTAAAGTCAACGAGGATATGCTCGCTAGCGATTTGCATCTCTTCGTTGCAGTGGCGAACGAGATTGCGTACTTCCTTAGCCGTCGTATCAAGATCATTAAAATCGACCGGCTGACTAATATTGACCGTAATCGCGTTATTCTGCACAGCATCGCTTGTAAACACCTTCTTTATGGCCTCAGCACTGGCTTTTGACTCATTGGTACAGAGAAGGCCAATGTACTTCAGCGGTTTGCAGCCCTTTATGCTTGCAAATGAGGTAATCCATTTCGTTTCCCGGCACTCCACGTCTTCACAGAGGGCATCGACAATTTCGCCGCAATTGTCTCTATCGATTTTTGTCGTAGTCTTCTGTGCCAGCTTCTCGAGTCCGACCCGGCCAGCGTCGGACACCATGATGACGATTGCCTCGACAGCCTTTCTAATGCCGGGCACATGTGCATCGGGGACCCGTCGCACGTCGGGAGCAGGGAGCCGACTACGGATAAAAACCACAACGCCGTAGCACACGCAGACATCGAGCGCCAGAAGGGTCGTAAAGCCCAGAGCCGCTACGAATGTGCGCTTCGGCCCGCTAGCAAGAGACCAGACAAAATTACCTGACGCTCCGATTATCAACAGCCCCATCGTTACCGAAAGCGTTTCGAATGTACGTCGCGCTGCGACCGGAACTTTCAGCCAGACGCCGCGCAGTGCTTTATCTAAAACGGTCTCACCCAACGACCGGGTCGGCCAAGCAGCTAAAGAAAGCACGGCGACGCACGCCACGAGCGCACCAAGGGCGATTACACCTAGCTGCTGCACGACAATAGCCCGCGCAACGCTCCTTGAAGCACGCTATGATCGCATCTAGAGGTGGTCACCGATCGTATCTGCAATGAAATTGTGGCTTTCGAAGTGGCCATAGAGACGCCCTGTTGCTCCATCGCTCCAAAGATACATCTCATGCGTGCTCCGGCCCATCGGCGTGCCTTTGATCTCTTTAAACTGATATGCCCTTGGGCATTCAACACCGTAATCAAGATATGCGCTCAGATGATCGAGTGCACAGTTTACGCGATAACGTTGCTCCATGTCTTTGACATCATTAAATTGTTTTGCGACGGCACCAGAAATTACGAGATGCAGCGATAACGGCTTCTCCACTTTCTCCGACAAGAGCTTCTTCCGGTGCTTCATCCATAGAATCTCGCCCCATGGGGTAGTGGCAAGTTCCCCGTCCATCTCAAATAGAAGCTGGGAATCGTAGCCTGGGAGATCACCCTCGCCTTTTACCGGATATTGAACGCTCAGCTTTCGAAGGATACTCAACGACTCACGGATAGCGCGCTCGTCGGCAATCTCTACATATAGGCGAGGCAACTCCATGAGTTCGTGCGAGGATTCGAACTGGAATACACACCGATCCGCGAAGTACATCCCTACCGCCTGAAGGTAGGCGTTTATAGACTTAAAGCCACCTGTTAGATTGAACACCACGAATGCGCGCTTACGCACCTCATCGTCGAGTCTGTCATTAAGATACTTGGCAAGATCCGAGAGGGCGAAACGAAAGTCTTTAAGGTTTGAGGTACGCAGCCCAGGGACGCTTGCCATTTCAACGCTGGTTGTCCCGTTGCTTTTCAAGACGCGGTCAATCAATGAAGCACAGAGGGACCCAAGAGCAGTATCAGTGTGCAATAAAATATGGGATACCGCAGGCGCGTTCCAGCGCTCCAGCACGGAGTACAGACCGTTGAGCTCAGCGCTCATTTTGCGCTGTACGTTGATATCTGCCCCAAGCAAAGCCGCGCAGCGTTGTTCCTTCAAGGCGTTCACGCGCCGGGCGTCTTCTTGCGAAAGGTCCTTTTCTTGCGCGTTCGCGAGAGCCGTTAGCAGGGCCCGATCGGCAGCGGAGGCTCCGTTTGTTAATACGCTCGTCCCACACGTTGAAAGCGTGATAAGCACGTTATGCTTTTGAAGCGTCATGGCGGCGTGCCGTGTGCGCCGTCTACCCGTTCCTCTGTCGCCGCGACGAGAAGGTCATACCGCTGTTTTATTTTATCGCTGCCGCCGCTGACAGGTCCCTTTGCCTTGCCGTGTCGCCAATGAGACTCCGGATAACCTAGCTTCAAAACCGCTCGCGCATATATGCGCCGCTCTTCTGGCTCTTGCAGGAAATCGTGGTGCGTACTACTGAGCTTGCAGAACACCTCCGCGAACATTTCCTGTTCGGTTTTTCCCTTCAGGTCTTCATAGAGTTGCTCGATCGGATCTCTGGGAATCAAATCTGCAAGCTCGTGCTCAAGGCGCTTTTGCTCTTTCAACTCCGGCTCGAAGCGACCATAACCAACGTTGACTTTCGCTCCGATGCCATACGAGCAGAGACCCTCCGTTAACAAGTGCATCAGTTTTTCCTGAACTCTTGTTCTTTCCGGATAATTGGCATCGACGACGAAGCTTATGAGAAGCACTGCTTCATTAACAACGAGGAATTTTATCGGGATCGGCGACCGCCAGTCGCCCGGAGGGTCCTCGGGAGTCCAATTAGCGTAATGCGGTGTCAGAACATCCCACTGGAGCGAAGGCGCTTGAATGGGGATGGCATCAAAGAATTGAACGTGTGCTTGGCAAGCGACGTCAGAGGGTTGGGCACCGAAAATACGCTTGATCTCTTCCTTGTCCCAACCTTGGTCGCAACCTTGCGCAGCGGCAGCCGCTCGCATAAAGCCCTTGAGAGAACTCGCCGGAAGATACGGCAATCCCAACGTCGGGTGCCACACCATGCCATTTTCCGTCGGGTGGCTGTTGCCGAGGCCACTGACGAACGAACTGGTCGCCTTAAAGGCACCCCAGTATCCGCCCAGATGGTGCATGAGCGTCAAGAGCCTAGCGACATATTCCGTGACGATCGGGCTATGCTTGACCGATGCACAGACGCGCTTGTACCAGTCATCATCAAGGTTAATCTTCAATGCTACATCGCCCGTATCGATCCGCCCGCTGAGCCTCATTTCAACGAACTTTTCAAATACCAGGCCTGCGTTGGCGTCATTTGTTGCAAAGTCTGCGGACGGCGCATCTTTGTACAAAACACACGTCATTCTTCGTCACCTGTCGGTTTCGGGAGAAGCGCTCGCACAAACTCCTTATGCCAGCGCAACCACAGCAGTGCTTCTTCTTGGAGGCAGAGGTACTGCCTCTGCGTTCCGTTCACGATTTTCTCAATAATGCTCTGATTCGGTGCGGTCGCCTCATATGCAGTGCTGCTCGCCACGAGCCAAGCCTCCACATTTTCAAACAGCTGCTTGTGTTCCGGCGACTTCGAGGCAGCGCCCATCTCCACGGCGAGTGCCTGCCCTAAACCCATGCGCAGGATGGATGGGCCCAGGCGCTCAACGTAGGACCTGTACTTCTTCTTTTTATCGTCCTCAGGAAGGCCCTTGGCCGCTTGGACAGCCTGGTCATACGCGTTGCGGATGCGCGCTTGACCGACATCTTGACTCTTGTCGCTCTGTTGCATGGGTGCTCTTACTCCTCAATAACCGAGAACGCGAACCACCCTTGCCCGAGAGTTTCGTTGCCCCCGAGCTGCACATACTTGCGATCACCGCGTGTTAAAACGCGCATAAACTTTTGCATTGCGTCCGTGGAACGCTCGGCTACTAGCGTGTAGAGAAGCGTATCTGGTGGGAGGGCCTCTTCATACCAAAGATTGTTGCTTTGCTTATTATCGTCTAATTTGTTGCGGGCACTCACGGGCAGCGCATTACGGCAGAACCAAGCGAAATCATCATCGCTCACAATCGCGAGCTGTTTTTCCACACGCTCACGTGTTTTTTGGTGCGCGATCAAACGCGTAAGGGCCGTGACGATTGCAGCATCCGGCACACCCTGGACGCGAAAGACTCGTTCCTCAAGGGCAAGCGAGTTCTCGCCGTCGGCCAGCATGGCGATGGCTGAAAAGAGCCCTGTATTTTGTTCTTGGAGCGTCGGAATCTGGAATGCGAAGGCCCGAGGGCCACGGTCCATATCTCGCAGCAATCGCTCAAGTACCAGCGGGCTTGTGACCCATCGATATGCCCCGCTCAGAGATCGAATCGGAAGAAGAGCGATGCGCGCATCGGAGAATAACACCGCTCCTGCTTGGTCTTGTGTGCCGAATACCTCATATCGGGTATCTGGGGAGCTGTCCGCATCGGCAAATGCATCGCAAAAGGCGCCTTTTAGTCCCGATGCGGGAATGTAAGGATAGCCTGTCGCGCTCTCTCGCGCAACCGGCAGATCGACAACGCCTGCGCTTCTTCCGGCTCCCACATGTACGTGGGTCTCGGCAAGCAATCCGAGCATTATTGTGTTTATCAAAATCGATCGCTTCCTTCTATCATGGAGTGTGGCCAATTACGAAGAGCCCATAGCCGGCGTTGCAGTCCGATCCAAGGCGAACGAGCCCCGTCGGAACCTCGAAGTCCGAGGTTGCCTTACAGAAGAGCACACTGCCGGGAACGAGGGCGTTGCGGAGCGGCCGCGGTTGTTTTGCGGTAGAGTCCCAGCCGCCGATACGAAGCTCTCGATTGGATGCGATGCTCTGTATTTGCACGGCAATACCGTTTACTATCAGTACATCATCTGTCCCAGCAAGGATTCCGGTTCCTAATAGGGCCGGCGTGATGGCGATAAGGACGAACGCCGCTCCGCCCGACAGCTTGACGCGCGGAAACGAAAGATCCCCTGCCCATGGCTCGACGATGACTGCACGGCTCTCGCCGCCGAGAGGTATGATGCTGCCAGCCTGCAGCCCCAACGTATCACTCAGCCCTCCCACAGTTACAGCGATTCGTATTTGCTTGTTGGACGGCGCATCATGTAAACGAGCGTGAACTGTGCTGTAAAGCGCACCTTCCTGGGCCGTTCGTAATTTCGTGTCGCGCTGGATGCCCACGCGATACTCTTTAGACCATAAGGCATCACTCTGCAGGACTCCGCTGTCCTCGGGTACTCGTCCCGCCAATATCTCGCAGAACGCAGCCTCGGTCACCCAATCACCCGGCGGTTTCCCGGGCTGCGGAAAGTGCTTCAGGCCCATATCCGTTTGAATGGGCTTCTCCGTGAGCCGCGTGAGACTAATTTTCTCGTCATTCAGCCCCCGAACCACGTGAGCGGGGCAGGGCAATAGCACATGATTCCCTTGGAGTAGGCAGTATGACTCTAGATCGAATAACCCGAGGTTTCCCGAGCCGGACCCGAGGACTCGAACGATATCCTCGCCCCACCGAGATTTCCCGTCCCAGCCCATTTCACGGGCGAGCGCGGCGCGAAGGGCCCCGGCTATTGTCTCCGGATTCGGTGGGAACAAGCCGATAATGCCGCTTTGGGAATCGTCTCCCTGCGAGAACGGCGCAGAGTCACGAAAGAAAAGCGTATCGAGTGGAGACAATGCAACTTTCATGCCACGTGGCCTTCTTCGTCCCCGCCGTCCGCGAGAAATTTGGCAAAGAGCAACCCGTCAAGCCCAACTTCATGCGCATCGGGGCTCCGGTCTCCGCGAGCGGGCCGTAGCAACTCGACCACATCGCCAACCAAACGCTTCACGTCATCGGTTGGCATTTGCTTGCCAGACCGAGCCTGGCTATGCTGGAACGACGCGCGCACGAGCGCATCGAGGTCCATCCAAGCCGGAAGCTTGTAATACGCTCCGACAACCGGGATACCGAGGCCCGACAGCGCCACGGTATTTTCATACAACCGGTGCAGGAATGAACGCGACAATCGCGCATCCGGTCCGCTCGTATATTGAACGACTCTCGAGACCAGCTCATCGACAGGTTCACGATGCTCGCCGCTTTGGTCAGGCTGTGCATATGGCCTAATCCATGTTGAGGACCATTCGAGCCCTATTCCGCTGTTGCGAAAAACGGAACATGCCATCGATGCTCTACCATTTCGTTTCTTTGCCACGTCGGCGAGCAAGCGATGAGCCTCAGTAAGAGTACCCATAAGCGGAGCCCGAATGTGCGCGAAAACAATTCCTGCCGAGAGCGTCACTGGCGCTGCATCACTCTGCTTAAAGGCATTGCCGAGGATTTTCGAAAGCTCAGCCGCACAAGCTAACGCAGTGTCCATTGGGAGCAGCGCCAAAACGTCATCGCCACCCGCGTAGACCAGTTGGCCCTTGTGGTTGCTAACGATACCCGGAACCTTCTGCATGAACGCACCAAGGGAGGTCGAAATCTTCTGAACACCGAGCCGCCCGACTGCATCGCCCATCTTATCGCCATCAACGAGCAGCATCGCGTAATACGATGGTGAGGCCGAGCCTATTTTTTTTATAAGCCGCTTGAGTTCATCGCATAACTCCTTCCGTGCCGTTTCATCCAGGATTTCCGGGCCGTCGTTTTTTGGGCTACGCGATAGGTACGAACGATGCAAAAAGTTTGCATCGAATCGTTTGAGATGTTTCTCTACGTTGGCCTTATATGCATCAAGTACATCGCGACCATGCTTCTCACGTGCTGCATCGCACCAGGATGTCGCAGCAACGTCTACTGTCGAGTTCCATGACTGCATATCGATCGGCTTGCCGAGTATCTCCGGATCATCTGCGACGTAGGTAAACAAGCGCTTTACGAGCGATATCGCGCAGAGGCGTTCGCCATCACGAAGATCAGAAGGCGAGGTAGCGCGCGCAACGCCTTTCCAAAAGTCATCCTGGTGCTTGCGGTCCGACGCTCCATGCGCGCGTACGCAACCCGAAAGCTCCTGATGGCTCGGCATGACCGTGCATTTATCGCCGCCTTCTTCCGGGCACGTTGAGGAGCGCCACATCTTGCGCGCGGCCAATGCATACCCATGCGGCTCTGCGTCAACGGCCCAATAGACACGCCAAAAGTTCTCGGTCTGTCGCTTCCATACCTCACGGGTCGCGTAGCCTGGCGCGCCGAGGGCGGGTATGTATCGATCCCATACTCGATCGCAGACATATTTCCAAGCATCATCGAACGCGGCGTGAAGCGCCGTAGCTGTTGCCTGGGCTCGTTCTTCATCTGCACACTCGAACGAGAAGCTATTCGGGACCGTTCCAAATTTCGGGGCCTGGTTCGAGCTGCCTGCGCCGAGGTACTGCAGAAGTGGGTCGTCCTTCGCGGCTGGGCGACGGAGATTACTGCATACAGCCTGGCCTCCAAGAATCGCTCGCGCACAGAGATACGACAGCAGAAAGGACCCTGCCCACAGATCACGCGTTTTTCGCGCGCTCGCGATAAACGGCTGAACCGGGCCGATGGAGACATCCAGATAGCAAGGCATTATCAACGACTCTCAGGGGCGTTGTATGTAAGGAAATCATATGCTGCTTTGTGGATCATGTCCTCATCCACGTCTAGAGTCTCTTTGTTCGCCTCGATCCGATAGCCTTGGAGGATGTAAGTTGATGGAAGGTAGCTATCGATCTCCACGAACGGTTTCGCCTCCCCGTCGAGCCAGGCGATATGAATAAACACGGGGCTTGCGCGCCGCGCTAGCTTATCGCCTTTAAGGACCTTGATCGACTGACGTTCTTCGCGAAAGACCATCGGAAGCCCAAAAGCGGCACGCGCGGTAAGGGTTCCGTCGCCCATTAGTTGGTCTTTCTCGCGCTTTCGTATCTCTCCGCGAAACGTCTTTAACCGATGTTCAACCTTGCGAAGCGCGTCGTCAAGACTTTGGTGAGGCACAAGGCGGAATGACGATGATTGCGAAAACGCGGTGTATGGCGGTAGCTCGCCCGCGATCCTCCGTTCCTGCGCTTGTGGCATGAGCTCGTCGAGAAAGTCTTCCAGTTCCTCGATGGTGGACGGTGCTTCCAAGCGTTTGTCGACCCCGACCGTTCCGCCGACGATCCTAACCGAGCCGAAGCCCCGCCTGGTCCGGGCGCCGATCCCCCCTAGGACACCGAATACCGAGATGGCCCTAAAGAGCGACTGCTCAAGAACATCCAGATCGCTTCCAGTGCGCCCGGCCTTACGGTGCAAGAAAATGAACTCAACCTCGAACGTTGAGTCCTCGTACAGCGCGTGTGAGCGCCCATCGAGCCCATACGCGAGGTACTTAAATTGGTTTTTATTGATGCTGTCCTGACCACTTGCAAGCTTTTCATCGGCGAGCCGCATTGAAAATAGCCCACTGCCTGTTTCGGCGCTACCAAAAAGCACTTGCTCGTCACGGCGTAGCTGTTCCAGAGGCGCAAGTGAGCTATCAGCATTCGTGCGCACATCGCGCCAAGCAAGGGCCCTCCAATACCATCGAAGGACCCCTTTAAGGCTCGGGATCCTGAACGACGAAACGCTAGGATCGGCGCCACCGCAGTACACAGGCGTAACCAGTTGGAATACAACTCTAAGGGGGTCTCTACCCACAGGACCAAACCCTCCTGGATACCTTCCTCGAAGGAATGGGCTTCTGCATGCCTATGGGCGTAGTCCTTCTTGGCGTTGGATTCGGTTTCTGACGGCCCTGGTTGGGAGGGAACTTGGCGCAAGTCGTTCCTCGCAAAATCGTGCGCGCCCAGCCTTGTGGCACAGCCGCTGAGCGAATCGCCGCACAAACCCCGGTACTGCAAATCGGCCGCAACTACTTCGATGGCAGCGTGCCAGCTTCTACCGAACGCCGCGCATATAGTGCACTGGGAGCAGGGCGCGATCACGCCCGTTGACTACGGACCAGCGAAAGAGTTGGGACGTAGTCTCGTGAGTCATCGCTCGCGTTAGGTCCTCGGGACTTGCGTAGACCATCGCGCAGACCAATCACTGCGTATCGCGCTCAAACGGGGGCCACGCATCCCGACGCCAGATGCCGTTGCAGGCGCGAGGTGTGCTGATCCCACGACACGCCGGGCGACGGCGCGTCGAGCCCCCAGATCACCGCGAAGCCATCATTGTCCTGACGTCAAGACGTGCTAGCTCGCTGCGGCGTACGCATGTACTTCGCGTTTGATCTTCTCCGCGAGCGTATCCTCGGCGACGTCGAGGTCATAGTCGGCTTGCAGGTCGAGCCAAAAGCGCGCGCTCATGTTCGTGAAGTATCGCGCGAGACGCATTGCCGTATCGGCTGTGATCGCGCGCGCGCCGTTGATGATTGCGGTAATTCGCGTCGCCGGAACGTGCAAATCGAGCGCGAGTCGATTGGCGCTCAAGCCCAGTGGCGTCATGTACTCTTCGAACAATATCTCTCCGGGATGCACCGGAGCCAACTTCTTTGCCATAGTTCCCTCGCTACCGATAGTGCTGCGTGAGTTCGACACCGTATGCATCGCCGTTTTTCCACGCGAACGATGTCCGCAAAACTCCGTATCACCCGTTAAGCACAGTACGATGCGCGTACATCGTCAAGCGTGTGCACACGCTGGGGCAGGTGGCCGTGCGAGCGGGGTGGTGTGGATGGACAATTCGTGCGGCGCGATCGTCGCGGTTGACGGCAAGTAGCACCCGCGACTGACAAGCGACCACCTTGTCGGCTTTCACGTCCTCTGCGGCCACATCTTCGGCGTCTTCAAGGCGGGGGAGTGTCGCTATTGCGGACCCGGCGCGTCAAGATCGGCTTCAAGCGACGCCCATGCTCCGGGCCACCCAAGCAGGACGCAAACCGGCGCTCGGGAAGTCCTGTGGGTTCGTGCCCCGTCGGTCGCCGACCGGGGCGCCTTATTGCTACGCCCTGCTTAAGGAATAGAAGTGACGGCACACCAAGCCATTTTGGCCGGTCTGATCGGCGGAGTTCTCGCCGTAATCTACGGCGGGATCCTGATCGTCTGGGTCCTCGGCCGCTCCGACGGCAACGCTCGCATGAAAGAGATCGCGGCGGCCATTCAGGAAGGCGCGATGGCCTTCCTCAAGCGCCAGTACACCACGATCGCCCTGGTCGCGATCGTGCTGGCGATCCTCATCTACTTCGCACGGCCGCTAGGCTGGGAGGCCGCGCTCGGCTTCCTGATCGGTGCGATTCTCTCGGGCACCGCCGGGTACATCGGCATGCTCGTCTCGGTGCGCGCCAACGTGCGCACGGCTGAGGCGGCGCGCGGCGGGCTGACCCCGGCGCTCAACCTGGCCTTCCGCGGCGGCACCGTCACCGGCATGCTCGTCGTGGGCCTCGGGCTCCTCGCGGTCTCCGGTTACTACGCGGTGCTGCTGAAGATCAACGGCGGCGACGCGGGCCGGTCGCTGGGCGCGATGGTAGGGCTGGCCTTCGGCTGCTCGCTGATCTCGGTCTTCGCGCGCTTGGGCGGCGGTATCTACACGAAGGCCGCCGATGTCGGCGCGGACCTCGTCGGCAAGGTGGAGGCCGGCATCCCGGAGGACGACCCGCGCAACCCGGCGGTGATCGCCGACAACGTGGGCGACAACGTCGGCGACTGTGCCGGCATGGCCGCCGACCTCTTCGAAACCTACTGCGTCACGACGGTGGCGGCGATGCTGCTGGGGCACCTGCTCTTCGGCAAGACGCTGCCCGGCGCGACAACCTTCCCGCTGATCCTGGGCGCGATCTCGATCGTCGCCTCGATCGTCGGCTCGCTCTTCGTCAGCATCGGCAAGGTGCAAAAAACCAAGATCATGAGCGCGCTCTACCGCGGCATGTTCGCGGCCAGCATCATCGCGCTGATTGGATTCTACTTCGCCAGCAACGCGGTCTTCGGCGCGTCGGCGAGCGTCACGCCGATGAGCATCTTCATCAGTGCGCTCGTCGGCATCCTCATCACCGCGGCGATCATGCTCATCACCGAGTACTACACCGGCACACAGTTTAAACCGGTGCAGGGCATCGCCAAAGCATCGATCACGGGGCACGCGACCAATATCATCGCAGGCCTCGCCGTCTCGATGCAAGGCACGGCGCTGCCGGCGATCACGATCGTCATCGGCATCCTCGTTTCGTACGCGGAAGCCGGCGTCTACGGCGTGGCCATCGCCGTCATGTCGATGCTCTCGATGGCGGGCATCATCGTCGCAATCGATTCGTTCGGTCCGATTACCGATAACGCGGGCGGCATCGCGGAGATGGCCAACATGCCGGAAGACGTACGCAACGTCACCGATCCGCTCGACGCGGTCGGCAACACCACCAAAGCGATCACCAAGGGCTATGCGATCGGTTCCGCTGCACTGGCAGCGGTGGTCCTCTTCGCTTCGTTCCTTCAGGAACTCACCAAGGCGAAGTGCCCCGGCGTCGATACCGGCGCATGCGTCGAGGGCGTGCGCAATCTCTTTGCGATCGGCAATCCCTACGTACTCATCGGGCTCTTCATCGGCGGCCTGCTTCCGTATCTCTTCGGCTCGCTCTCGCTCGAAGCGGTCGGGCGCGCGGGCGGCGCGGTCGTCGAGGAAGTGCGTCGTCAGTTCCGCGAGATCCCCGGCATCATGGAAGGCACGACCAAGCCGGATTACGGCACGACCGTCGACATCGTCACTCGCGCCGCGCTCAAGGAGATGATTCTCCCTGCGCTCATCCCGGTAGGCGTTCCGGTCATCGTCGTGCTGCTCACCGTCTTCAACGTGCTGCGCGGCAACACCGGCGCGCAGGTGATGGGCGGCATTCTTGTCGGCTCCATCGTCACCGGGCTCTTCGTCGCCATCTCGATGACGACGGGCGGCGGTGCGTGGGACAACGCCAAGAAGTACATCGAAGACGGGCACTACGGCGGCAAGGGTTCCATCGCGCACCAGGCGGCGGTCACCGGCGACACCGTCGGCGATCCGTATAAGGACACGGCGGGCCCGGCGATCAACCCGATGATCAAGGTGCTCAACATCGTGGCGCTCCTGCTCGTGAGCTACCTGGTTCACTAAGCGACGCGCCGGCGCACCATAAAGAAGGGAGCTGCAGCAATGCTGCAGCTCCCTTCTGTTTCTTCGCTAACGCCGTTACTTGATTTCGACTTTGGCGCCGGCCTCTTCGAGCTTCTTCTTGACGCTCTCGGCTTCGTCTTTGGTGACGCCTTCCTTGACGGCCTTGGGTGCGCTCTCGACGAACGATTTCGCTTCGGTCAAGCCGAGGCTGGTGAGTTCGCGCACGGCCTTGATGACCTTGATCTTCTCGGCGCCCGCCTCGACGAGCACGACGTCGAACTCGGTCTTCTCCGCTACCGGAGCTGCCGCACTCGGTGCGGCCATCATTGCGACCGGAGCTGCGGCCGAAACGCCGTACTTCTCTTCGAGCTGCTTGACGAGGTCGGCCAGCTCAAGCACGGTAAGTTTGTCGATTTGATCGATGATTTCAATAACTGCCATGATACGTGTTGTCTCCTGCTGAAGTTACGAGCTCGTTTGGGCGAGTTTCTGCTCGCGAACGGCGTTGAGTACGCGAACAAGTCCGCTCTGATTGCCGGAAAGCACCATGACCAAGCCGCGTAGCGGGTTGGCAAGCGTACCGACGAGCTGGGCGAGCAGTTCGATCTTGGGGGGAAGCTTGGCAAGCACATCGACTTGCTCGGCACCGACGACCTTACCGTCGATGTATGCAGCCTTGATCCGAATCGGTTTAACGCCGTCGGAGAACTGCTTGAGGGCCTTTGCGGGAGCGACGGGATCGCTGCCGGCAAAGACGACGCCGGTTGGCCCGGCGAGGAAGCCCTCGAGTGTCGCGGCGAGTTCTTCACCCGCTGCGATGCGAAAGAGTGTGTTCTTGACGACAGCGTAACTGTTGCCGTCTTTGCGTAACTCGCCGCGAAGTTTGGTGATCTCTGCGACGGTGAGCCCCACATAGTCGGTCAAGAACAGGTTCTGCGCACCGGTGATCCGGTGGGCAAGCTCTTTTACTGCGGTCTCTTTTTTTGCGGTCGGCATAACGCTTTTTGTCCTCTAGGGAGAGCGCGCTCCAATCCGAGGGCGTTTCTGAGCTGACCAACCGCGCAACCCGACGCCGAACGCCGGGGACGAGTTGACGAACACGTATCGCGTCCTCTGTAGGCGCCTTGCGGCATTACCCCCGAAACCTGCCGACGAACTCGGCAGCGACGGGCACCTACGGTCTTTGGAGCCGTCGGCAACTATACCGGAAAGGCGCCTTCGCGTCAATGTCCGGCGGCAAGGAGCTTCCTCTTTACGGCGCGAACCGTCCCACGTGACGTTCGGTACGCCGCTACGGAGGGACTCGATACCCGATGGCCACGCCACAATGGAATCGTCGCGCGTTTCTGGCCACGGCCGGCATCGGCGTCGCCGGTGCATTTTCGCTGAACGCACTGACTGAGATGGACGTCGCCGGCGCAGCCGCGCCCGCGCAAGAGGGTCTGCAGCGCCTGCTCGCAGGCAACCTGCGCTTTGCGGAGGGCAAGCCGGCCTGCGGCCCGGCCACAGCGCGGCGCATCGAGCTTGCCAACGGTCAGGCGCCGTTCGCGATCGTCCTTGGTTGCTCGGATTCGCGCGTGCCGATCGAGACCGTGTTCGATCAAGAACCGGGAGAGATCTTCGCGGTGCGCGTCGCGGGAAACTTCGTGAACAACGACGGACTCGGTTCGATTGAATACTCGGTTGCCGTCTTAAAGTCGTCGCTGATTCTCGTGCTTGGGCACAGTGATTGCGGCGCCGTCAAGGCCGCGGTAGGATTCGTTCGTAACGGCACGAGCGCTCCCGGACACATTCAAAAACTGGTAGAAGCGATTGCACCGGCGGCCCGGCAGACCAAGGGAGAGCCGGGCAGTTGGGTGGAGAACGCGGTGCTGGAGAACGTCAAGCTCAACGCGCGCGCCCTGGTGGTGCGCTCGAAGATCATCGCTGATGCGGTGACTGCCGGAACCGTTAGCATCGCAGGCGGCGTCTACAACCTGCATACGGGTCGCGTCACGCTCACCGCATCGTAAGGCGAGTGGCAGCGGCGCTTAAGCGGTCGCCTTCACGCGATTGGGGTCCACCTTCACGCCGGGGCCCATCGTGCTGCTCAGCGTAATGCTCTTCAGGTAGGTGCCCTTCGCCGACGCGGGTTTGGCGCGCACGATAGCATCGAGCAGGGTTACGACGTTTTCGGCCAGGTGCGCTTCATCAAAGCTCGCCTTCCCGACGATGGTGTGGATGATCGCCGACTTGTCTAAGCGGAACTCCACCTTACCGGCCTTGATGTCGCGAATCGCATTGCCGATGTTCGCCGAAACCGTACCGGCCTTCGGATTGGGCATCTTCTGCGCGAGCGTGCGCCCGAGTTCCTTACCGACGGCCGCCATCATGTCGGGCGTTGCGACGACGACATCGAAGTCGCTAAAGCCGGCTTTCAGTTTATCGATGAGATCCTGATCGCCGACCTGATCGGCCCCCGCCTCCTGGGCTTCCTTCGCCTTATCGCCTTTAGCAAAAGCCACCACGCGAACCAAGCGTCCCGTTCCATGCGGTAAGAGCACCGTGCCGCGAACGGTCTGGTCGCTCTTCTTCGGATCGACGCCAAGGCGGATATGGGCCTCTACGGTCTCGTTAAACTTCGCATTGGCGTTACGCTTCACGAGCGCAATGGCATCGGCCGTAGAGAAGACGCCTTTGCCGTCGAAGGCTTCGGCGAGGTTGCGGTATCGCTTCCCGTGTGTCTGCGCCATGCTATGCCTCCGTCTCTACGCCCATCGAGCGGGCGGTTCCGGCGATAATGCGAGTTGCCATCTCAAGATCGTTGGCGTTGATGTCGGGCATCTTCGTCTTGGCGATCTCTTCGAGTTGGGCGCGCGTGAGCTTGCCGACCTTATTGCGGTTCGGCTCCTTGGAACCGGAATCGATCTTTAGGGCCTGCTTGATCAAGAACGATGCGGGCGGCGTCTTCGTAATGAAGGTAAACGTCCGATCGTCGAAGACCGTGATTTCAACTGGGATAATCATGCCTGCCTGCGAAGCCGTACGTTCGTTGTACTGCTTGCAGAAGTCCATGATATTCAAGCTGTAGGGTCCAAGTGCCGGGCCGATCGGCGGTGCCGGTGTCGCCTTGCCGGCGGGAATCTGTAGGCCGATCTTACCGACGACCTTCTTAGCCATGGTTCTCCTCCATCGGCACCGTTAACGTGCCTCCCCCGTTACTGATCAAAACGCACTCGAACGCCGGGGTTTGAAACGTTCGGGCAAACGTACGGTGCGGTTATACCCGCTCCACCTGGAAGAACTCCAACTCGACGGGCGTCTCCCGGCCGAAGATGGAGATGAGGGCGCGCAGGCGCTCCTTTTCGGGAGTGATCTCGTCGACCACGCCGGTAAAGTCGAAGAACGGACCCGAGGTAACCTTGACGCGATCGCCCTTCTTGAAGTCGATCTTGAGCTTCGGCGCTTCGATGCCCATCTGCTTGAGGATCGTCTTGACTTCCTTATCTTGCAGCGGCGTCGGCTTCTCGCCGGGTCCGGGACTCCCGACGAATCCGGTCACACCCTGCGTGTTCCGCACGACGTACCAGGATTGGTCATCCATGGTCATTTCGACCAACACGTAACCGGGGAAAACTTTCTTCGGTGTGACCTTCCGCTTGCCGTCCTTGAACTCGACTTCATCTTCCATCGGCACGAGCACGCGGAAGATCTTCTCCTGCATGTTCATGGAATGAATACGCCGCTCAAGGTTTGCCTTCACCTTGTTCTCATACCCCGAGTAGGTGTGGACCACGAACCACGCCTTAGCGACATTCGACTTCGCCGCAGCCGGCACGCTTACGCGCTCGGGAGCCGGCGCTTCGACCGTCGCCTCTTCCAGAGGCTCTTCGAGAGGCTCGGCAGTCGGCACAGTGGCGTCCGCTTCGACGAGTTCGTCGGCAGCCGGCATCGGCTCAGGGTTCACAATCGGGTCATGTATGTCGTGCATGCTTTGTTAAAACGGCCGCAAGAGCGTAAAGAGGTTCCCAAAAAGGAGGTCGATGACGTACGTATAGGCCCCGATGGCAACCACAAGCACGATGGTCAAGATGGTCGCCGAGACCCACTCATCGCGGGTCGGCCAGGTCACGCGACGCATCTCCGCGATGACGCCACGCACAAAATCCTGGGTGCGGACGGCCGATGCCGGCCGATTCGTCCCAGATCCTCCGCGAGTCGCCCCGCTCTTATTTCGGTCGTTCACCTAACTTGTTGTCTCCCGATGATCTTGGCAGGGCGGACAGGAATCGAACCTGCAACCAACGGTTTTGGAGACCGCTACTCTACCAATTGAGCTACCGCCCTACAAACGACAGAACGGCTACATACCGCCCGGTAGTCGCTGCTTACTTGGTCTCGCGGTGCGCGATATGAGACCGGCAGAAGCGGCAGTACTTGCTCAACTCCAGTCGATCGGTCGTCTTCTGCTTGTTCTTCTGCGTATTGTAGTTACGACGCTTGCACGAGGTGCATGCCATCACAACCATTACGCGATTCTCTTTTTTTGCCACGTCACATTAGTCTAGCACGAACATGAAAGAAACGGGCCAGGGCCCGTTCGAGATCAAATGCTACCACACGACCACCGGGCGCCGCAACTAGGGCGGAACAGAAACCTTGGCGAACGGGCGTTCGCTTGCTTCCAGAGAGGCATCGGTGGTGCGCCCGGACGGAATCGAACCGCCAACCTTGGGCTTAGGAGTCCCCTGCTCTATCCGGTTGAGCTACGGGCGCGCACCTCCCGGCGATTACGCTACTCCGACGTGCTCGCCTTCCCGGCGCCAGGAGAGGAACCGCTCGACGTACTCCGGGTCGAACTGCGTCCCAGCGCAGCGTTCGACCTCAAGAAGGGCCGCTTCTTGAGCGATACCGCGATGGTAGGGGCGATCCAAGACCATTGCCGAGAAGGCATCGATGACGGCGATCGCCCGCGCGATCGGGTGGATCCCTTCGCCGCTTAGCCCCTCGGGATACCCCAGGCCATCCCAGCGCTCGTGGTGCTGCCCAATAATCTCGGCGACCTCCGCATACGCCGGGTACGGTGCCAGGAGATTGCGCCCAAACTCGGCGTGGCGTTGAACAGTCGTGTATTCGAAGGGCGTCAAGCCGCCCGGCTTCACCAAAATACGATCGGAGACCAGCAGCTTGCCGACATCGTGAAGGAGCGACGCCTGCAGGAGACGCGCGAGGTCCGCGTGCTCGACCTCCAAATTATACTCGGTCCAACGCTTGGCCATCGCGTTGACGTGGACGACGTGAACTCGCGTGTAGGGATCGCGATCGAGCAGCCCCTCGACGATCGTCTCGATGCCGGCGTAAGCGCCATGGATATCGTAGGCATCGATGTCATCCTCGCCGATCGGCCGTCCACCTTGCTTGCGCGAGAGCCGCGTACGATGGACACAGAGTGCCACGAGGTCGCCCCGTTGGGGGGCATCGATCGGCGCGAGCGCATAACCGCACGCAATCGAAATCGGGATGGGGCTGGCCACCCCCGAGTAGGTCAGCTCGCGTAAGCGTGCGCAGGCCTGCTCCACAAAGGCAATGACATCGGCCTTGCTGCGATGCGCCACGACGGCGAGAAAAACGTCCCCGCCAAAGCGACCGACGATCGTGCCTTCTCCTGCGACCTCCTGCAATGCCTGAGCGATACGGCGCAGAATCGTGTCACCTTCCGCATAGCCATAGAGGTCGTTAAACATAGCAAAGTTGACGGAGTTGAACATGACGGCCGCGACCGGGCGCACCGAGGTGGCCGTGCGCACCGCGATATCGAGTTCGCGAATGAGCCGCGAATGGTTGGCTAAACCGGTCAGCGGATCGACGTCGGCACTGCGCTGGAGTTCATCATATAAGCGCTTGTTCTGGGCAGCCACCGCAAGATAGCGGCCGATCGCCGCCACCAGCTCCACCTGTTCGAGATCGTAGGCATCGGCATGAGTGCTCTGGACCGAGAGGCACCCCAGGGTCATCCCCGCGGCTTGCATGGGCACGAAGATCGCCGAAACGGTATCGTCGGTCTCCGGGTGCTCGGAATCGATCGGCACGCGGACACCCGGAGACCACTGCTGGGGGCTATTCCCCCAGATGATCTCGGCCGTGCGGACGACTTCCAACGAACGCGCACCCTCCTCACGCACGACGATGTGCGGATAGCGCCGGATCGTTCCATGATCGTAGAAGTACTCGATGGTTAGCCGACCATCGGGTTGCATAAGGGCGACGAAGACGACGGAGGCTTCCACATGTTCGGCCAGGAGCGAGATGAGGCGCTCGAAGAGTTCGCCCGCAGAGAGATCCGCCGCCAGCAGCGCAGCAGCCTGGCTCAAGAGTGCTCGATCCCGGTGCTCTCGCGTAGGGGCAGCCGGGGGTGGTTCGGGCGTCACTGGAGATCCTCCGATGCAGGTCCTTCGCCCCAGCGGCATCCCTTTACCTGGACGATGCAGTTCTGGACAACATGAGTTCGAACCCCGGCCGCGCGAAGCCGGCGCAAAACGCCGACTATGCCCTGCTGAAGCAGCAAGCCGCATCCCTGATCGAAGACGAAACCGACTTCATCGCCAACGCAGCCAACTTTGCCGCTCTGCTCTATCATGGCATCCCGCGCATCAACTGGGCTGGATTCTACTTCCCAAGTGGCGACGGTCTCGTCCTCGGGCCCTTCAACGGGCGGCCGGCCTGCACGCGATTGCCGCGCGGGCGCGGCGTCTGCGGTGCCGCGTTTATCTCGGGAGAAACCGTCGTTGTCGACGACGTCGATCGGTTCGCCGATCATATCGTTTGCGATACAGCCTCCCGCTCGGAAATCGTCATACCGCTCAAAAGTGGGTCGATCACCGTCGGGGTCTTTGACGTCGACAGCGCCGAGCTCGCCCGCTTTACCCCGGAGGACCAGCACGGCTTAGAGGCGCTCGTCTCAGCCTTCGCTGAACACGTCGCGTTTCCCGAAGCCTTGATGCGACCGGACCATAGCTCTTCCGAGGAGCAGTTTGCAGACATTGAGCTCTGTCGTCACCAACATGCCGAACTGCGTACCATCCTGGACGCCATCGCAACCGCGCCGGTGCCACCGCGTGACACCCTCGTGCGGCTACGCCAAAAACTCAACGCACACAGCGAACTGGAAGATGGCCGTGTCTACCCGCTCTTACGTGCCTGTGCAAACGAAGTCGTCCGCCACAAAGCCGAGCGCGGCGTTCGCGAGCTTGGGGGCCTACGCGAGGAACTCGATGCGCTCATTGACTCGTGGGGCATCGACGCAATCCCGTCTTCGGACACGATTGCTTGGCAGCGTGAGTGGGGTGCGTTTCAGCGCGCGATGGAGGCGCGCATGATCTTCGAAGACCACGATCTCTTCTGCGCAGCCCAAGCCGATCTACGCCGATGAACCTGGCACAACATTGCGGACCATCTCGACGACACTCTCGGGCGGCACGGGCTGCGCCACCCAAAAGCCTTGTACGACATCCACTCCGATCGCTTGCAGATGCAGAAACGTCGACTCCTGTTCGACCCCCTCTGCGATCGACGTTAAGCCGAGGTTCGACGAGAGCGTCACGATCGCACGAACGATCGCCTCATCGTGCGAATGTGGTGATAGATCCCGAATGAACGATTGATCGATCTTTAGCGTGTCGATGGGGAAGCGGCGCAAGAAACCAAGTGACGTATAGCCCGCGCCGAAGTCATCTACCGCGATGCGTACGCCCAGCGTTTTCAAGTCATGCAGGATGGCGATGGCGCCGGTCACGTCACGCATGATGGCGCTCTCCGTCAACTCCAGTTCGATGCATGCCGGATCAATCGAGTAGCGTTCAAGTATATGCTTCACCACGTTGTGCATATCGTTGCGTTCGAATTGCCGAACTGAGATATTAATGCTCATCCGCGGCACCTCAAACCCCTGCGCTCGCCAGAGGGACAACTGCCGGCACGCTTCGTCGAGCACCCATTCACCCAAGCCCTCAATCGAGCCTGACTCTTCAGCTAACGGCACGAAGTTGTCCGGCGCCAGTAGGCCGAGGCTTGGGTGCTGCCAACGAACGAGCGCTTCTAGACCGGCAAAGGATCTATCGTGCGACTTGAGCATCGGCTGATAGTAGAGGACGAGTTGCCCGGCCGCCGGCGCGTTGCGTAGTTCGCGCTTGAGAGATATGCGCTCGGCTGACGACGCAAGCATCGTCGGCGCAAAGAATCGCCATGTATTTCGCCCTGATTGCTTGGCAACCAGCAGTGCCGCCTCAGCCGCTTCGATCATGCCGAGCGCATCGGTCGCGTCGTCTCCAAAAATCGCAAGGCCCATGCTGGCCGTGACGTAGGCGTCCGTAGAACCGATCGAAAACGGCGAGTCAAACGCATCGATTACGCGACGCGCCGCGGTTTCGAGCGACTCTCGATCGAGCACAGCCGGGAGCAGGATCATGAACGAGTCTTCGCCGACCCTCGAGATCGTGGACGACGGGTCGAAGATGCGGCGCAAGCGAGATCCCACCATACGCAACAGCTCGTCTCCACCCGAACGTCCGTAGGTCTCGTTAATCTCCTTGAAGCGATCGAGATCGACCGCAATCAACGCGATACGCTCATCGTGGCGGCACCCTAGGGCGATTGCTTGAGTCGCTCGATCTTCCAGTACCGTCCGATTCGGCAGATCGGTCAAGACGTCGTACTGCGAAAAATACGCCAGCCGCTGCTCCGCTACCCGGCGTTCGGTTACGTCGAAAGCCACGCCGATCGTCCCCACCGTGTGTCCGTCCGTATCGCGTAGCGGCTCGACGTGCCCTTGCAGCGTCTTGCCGCCCCAGATCATCTCGTACTCGCCTGGAATACCCTGCGCTGCCCGCAGATGAGACCGGCGAACCAGAAAGCGCGATTCGTCGGCGATCAGCGCCGAAGTCCCGATCCGGGTACCCATAAGCACGTCAGGGTTCATACCGAGAGCGTCCAAACGAGCCCCTTCAACCGACGTTATACGCAGATCCAGGTCGGTTGTCACCACAAGGGCCGGCAACTGTTCGAAGAGCATTCGTAGGCGCATCTCTCGCGTACGCAACTGCTCCTCCATCGCTCGCCGCGCCCGCCGAATGTCGGCATCCCGTATCGCGCGCTCGACCGCCGGTCCTAGGCGCTTAAGGTTATTCTTAAAGACATAGTCATAAGCACCTAAGCGAATCGTTTCGGCTGCAGCTTCTTCTCCCACTGCGCCGGACACAATCAAACAGGGAATATCCCCTTCATCTAACGCCAGAAGTTCGAGCAACTTCGGTGCGCTAAAGTGCGGCATGGAGTAGTCGCAAAGGATCACATCCCAAGGGTCCCGCAGTGCCTGTGCAGCGTCCTGAGCGCGTTCGACCCGCGAGCTGTCCACGTCGTACCCATAACGCCTGAGGGCAACAAGATTAAGCTCTGCATCATCTGCAGAGTCGTCCACGCAGAGAACGCGCAGCCGGCGTTTCATTCGCCGAGCAACGGAGGCGCCTGATTGAGCATCAGCCAGTAGAGCCCTACCTGGCGCACCGCATCGACAAATTCATTAAAGTCGACCGGCTTGCGGACGTAGCTATTCACTCCGAGACGATATCCCGCAAGCAGGTCCTCTTCTTGTTTGCTCGACGTCAGGATAACCGTCGGGATCAGGGCGGTACGAGGATCCTTGCGAATTCTCGCAAGGATCTCTAGGCCGCTGATCTTGGGGAGTTTTAAATCCAGCAAAATAAACTGCGGCGCGACGCGACCCTCTCGCTGCTCTTCAAACAGGAACGCCGATGCTTGCGCTCCATCCCGCAGAACCACAATTTCATTGAGTATATGATTCTTCGCAAATGCTCGACGAGTGAGCTCGATATCATCATCGTTATCCTCAATGAGTAAAATGTACGGCCGTTTCATCGCGTGCGGTGCACCTCGGCTGGAAGTGTAAAGTAGAATGTCGCCCCTTCGCCGACGCGCCCTTCGGCACGAATCGATCCTCCGTGCCGGTGTACGACGCGCGCCACGGTAGCCAGGCCGATTCCCGTTCCCTCAAACTCATCATATGAATGCAGGCGTTGAAATGCCCCGAAGAGCTTATCGGCATAGTGCATGTCAAACCCAGCTCCATTATCGCGCACGAAGAACTCTCCGCCCGGAGACGAACCCACGGTAATGACCGCATCACGGCGCAGTCGCGTAAACTTCCAGGCGTTTCCGATCAGATTTGCAAGTGCCACCCGCAGCAGAGCAGGCTCACCGACTACGAAGAGATTCGGTTCGATACGCGTCTGGACGCTGCGCTGGGCATCGGCCAACGCCAGTTCATCGAGGATGCCCTTGGCCATATCCGAGAGGTTTACCGGGGAGCGAATGAGTTCGTGTCGAGCGATCTTTGCCAACTGCAGCAGCGCATCGATCAGCTCAGCCATCCGTTGGGCAGCGGAGCGAACGCGCTTTAAATAGCCCTGTCCCGTCTCTCCGATCGACTCCGAGCAATCTTCCATCAATGCTTGGCTAAACCCATCGATGGCTCGCAATGGCGCCCGAAGATCGTGCGAGACGGAGTAGGCGAACGACTCGAGTTCTTGATTGGCCAACTCTAGCTCCCGCGTACGTTCCTCCACTCGCCGCTCCAGATCGGCATTGAGTTGCCGGATCCGCAGTTCGGCAAGCTTACGTTTCGTAATATCGCGAATGTAGGCCGCGATGCCACCACCCCAGGGGTAGAGCCGCACATCAAACCAACGCTCCATGGATACGACGTAACGCTCGACGCTCGTCGGGTGATGCTCGGCGATGGCCGTCTTAAACGCACTGAGCACGTGCAGATCGTCAGGCTCGCTCAGGAACTGCTCGACGTGACGCCCAACGAGCGCCGCCGGCTCAACCTGATAGAACGCGGCCATACGCGCGTTCACGTATGTAATGCGTAATTCGCGGTCGCAGGCCACGAATGCGTCGGTGATGCTTTCAAGGATCTCATCGGTGCGGTGGTGCGACTGCCATGCCTGCAGCGCTTCGCCGAACGTCGTCGCCACCGACTCGGCAAAGCTGATGCGCGCCGGGGTCAGCTCGCCGGGGTCTTCGACGAAGGCGGCCACCATCGCCAGCGGCTCAGCTAAGCTTCCCATGGGAATCCAGATGCCTGACTGGATCTTCGACGCCGCAAAAAGCTCGCGCCCGATGATGCTTGGGTCGTTTGCCACGTCGTCGATTCGGAAGCAGTGACCGTCCTCAAGCGCTTGCCGCACCGGCTGATCGAGCGGCATCTGCGAGCGGGCATGCGCAGGCTGGTTCCATCCGTGCGAGGCGATCACGCGGAAGACGCGCGCCCCCTGATCGTAGAGAAAGACCTCAACCACGGGAGCATTGAGGTAGACGCCCAAGAGTTCGAGCGCATCGTTGGCAAGTTGAGCAACGGATACCCGAGAGAGCGCAAGGCGTCCAAACTCGACCAATGCTTGCTGTTGTTCGGTGCGCTCGGCAAGGTCTCGCTCCGCCTTGATGCGGTCCGTCACATCGCGAAAGTAGACCGAGACGCCGTCAGGAGAGGGATAGGCTTTCACCTCAAACCAAGAGTCGGAGGTGCGGGAGAACTCGACGAACTGGACCACACGCTGCTCGGCCATCGCCCGATGATACTCGCGCTCGAACGCCGTGCCGCCGGCCAGGGGAAAGACGTCCACCCAGACCTTCCCCAAGCACGATGCGTCGGTGTGTAACATGCGCTGCGCTTCGCGATTCATGTAGACGATGTGCCAGTCGGCATCGAGCGCAAAGAACCCATCGGTGATGCGCTCGAGGACATCCCCAAGATCAGGGCGCAGGAGCGTCGCTTTGAGCGATCCTTGGTGGCGCACAACTGCCTCCCGTCGAATGCAGCGAGATTCGCATTACCACCGGTCTTAACGGTATCGTCACGAACGAGCTTGGAACTTAAGGGCGTCTCGCGGCAGCGCGAGAGCATGGAGCCGTTGATGGGGATTGAACCCATGGCCTCGTCCTTACCAAGGACGTGCTCTACCACTGAGCTACAACGGCCCGCTGCGACCAGCGTCTTGAGCAGAGGTTCTTACGCGACCGCCGCCTCGTGACCCTGCGCGCCCGGGAGAGCGTCGCGGGTCCTGGAGCGGGCGGCGGGAATCGAACCCGCGACTCTTGCTTGGAAGGCAAGGGCATTACCATTATGCAACGCCCGCCGGCGTCTAGGGCGAAGTTTGGGCAGGGCTGGATTCGAACCAGCGTAGCGCTTTCGCGCGCCAAATTTACAGTCTGGTGCCATTAACCACTCGGCCACCTACCCAGGCGTGACGGGCCCAGGTACGCTGCGACCGCACCCAACTCCTCGTCACCACTTCTCATCGACGCCACCGTACCCTCCACGAGGACCCGTAGGAATCCCAGGAAGGCCGGTTGCAACGTTGAACCCCGCCAGGCGCGAACGCCAACATCTCGGCCGGCGTGGCTCAGCGGCTACAGCAGCAGTTTTGTAAACTGCCAATCGTGGGTTCGAGTCCCACCGTCGGCTCCACGTTTGCCGCAACGAGCCGGCCCCGTCTTGATCTGCGCCATCTCTACTGAAATTCGAATTCGGAGAGATTCTTCTCGATCTTGCGCTTCACGCGCTGCAAGGCGTTGTCGATCGACTTGACGTGACGACCGAGGTCGCGGGCCATCTCCTGATAGCTCTTCCCTTCGAGATAGGATTCGAGTACCTGGGATTCGAGTTCTGAGAGATTCTGACGAATACGTTGCCGAATATCGTCGGAGACTTCTTGTGTTACCACAAGTTCCTCAGGATCCGACGTCTTCTGCGAAGCCATCACGTCGAGCAACGTCCGCTCGCTGTCCTCGTCGTAGATCGGCTTATTCAACGAAATATACTGATTGAGGGGGATGTGCTTCTGTCGCGTCGCCGTCTTAATCGCCGTGATGATCTGCCGGGTGATACACAGCTCGGCGAATGCGCGAAAGCTGGAAAGCTTATCCGCCTTGAAATCGCGAACCGCCTTGTAGAGACCGATCATGCCTTCTTGGATGATATCCTCACGGTCCGCTCCAATGAGAAAGTAGCTCTTCGCCTTAATTCGGACGAAGTTCTTATACTTGTTGAGCAGATACTCCATCGCGAGGTTATCGCCGGTTTTAGCGATCGCCACAAGCTCTTCGTCTGCGCGCTCGTGGTACTCCAGTCCATCCGCGGCGGGCTGGGTCATTGCCATCGTGCCTTTACCTTCCGAGTGACGATGTGTCGAAAACCGCGGGCCGGAGCCCGTCGAGCGCGACACATCTCAATGATTATAGAAGGAGTCCCCTCCATCGTCAAGGACCCTCACGGCCTCACTTGTGAACATCTTGCGCTGCCGTAGGGTTTCGTAGAGGAGCACTCCGGCCGCCACCGAGGCATTGAGCGAACTCGTCCGGCCGAAAAGCGGGATTGCCACCAGGAAGTCACACTCCCGGCGGACGAGCTGGGTTAGGCCACTGCCTTCCGCACCGATGACCAGGGCCACGTCGCGCGCCATATCCGCAGCGCTCATCATGAGGCAGTCGGGGCCCGCGTCGGCTCCCGCCACCCAGATTCCAGCCTTCTTGAGGGTTCGGATGGCCTCGGCAAGGTTGGCCACCTGCACGACCGGAATGTGCTCGCTTGCTCCGGCCGCCGCCTTACGGGCGGTCGCCGTCACCCCGGCGGCTCTGCGTTCGGGCAGAATCACGGCATCTGCGCCCACGCACTCCGCCGTACGCAAGATGGCGCCCAGGTTCTGCGGGTCGGTCACATGGTCGAGCAGCACGAAGAGCGCCGGGCGATCGCCCGTACGCCGGCGCAGCACCTCATGCAGGTCGGCATAGGCAAAGGGTTCACCGACCGCGACCACGCCCTGATGCGCCTTGAATGGGAACCGCGCGAAGTATCCGTACGGCTGCAACTCCACCGGGACGGCTGCCTCCTGGGCGAGCTTGAGAATCGCCCGCACGGCCTGATCGCGTACGCGCTCCTGCGCGACATGCACGATACGCAGACGGTCACCCACGACGAGCGCTTCGCGCACCGCATGCAGACCATAGACGATATCTTCATCCTTGCGTCGATCCGCCGGACGCGACGGGGGGCGCTTTAGCTGACGACGCTCCACGTCGTGCCCTCCCGGTCGTCGTGAACTTCGATGCCGCCGGCCGCAAGCGCCTTGCGTAGACGATCCGATTCAGCCCAGTCCTTGCGTGCGCGAGCCTGGACGCGTAGCGCAATCAATCGCTCAAGCACCTCTTGCGGTTTCGTTGCATCGAGGTCGATGCCCGGCCCAACGGAGAGCTCCGCGGCGACGCGTTCGAGGAACTGCGGCGGCAGCGCGGCGATCGGCGACTGCTCCCAGGCAACATCGGGCGTCAACCCCAAAAGGTCGAGGGCGCTGTAGAGTTCTTCGACCCCGGCTTCGCGCGCCTTGGCATCCAAAAGTGCGCTCAGCGCGACTGCCGTATTCATGTCATCATCGAGTGCCGCCTCAATGCGGGCCAGCAGCGCACCGCCCGTTCCGGGGCCACGCGCCGACGCAGCCGCGCGGTAGGACGCCTTCAGACGCTCCAAGACCGACCGCGCCGCAAGCAGTGACTCCTCGGTATAGTTCATCACCTTGCCGTAGCCGGTCTGCAAGAACATCAGCCGCACGGCCTGCGGGTCGTGCCGATCCAGCACCTGTGCCAACGGCTCAAAGTTCCCAAGCGACTTACTCATCTTCTTGCCGTCACGCAACAGCAGCCCGCCATGGACCCAGAACTGTGCCATCGGGGGGCGCTCCATCAGCGGCTCGCTCTGGGCAACTTCGTTCTCATGGTGCGGGAAGATCAAGTCGGCTCCACCGCCATGGATATCAAACCCGATGCCTTCCGGGTCGAGCAGTGCCCGCGACATCGCCGAACACTCGATGTGCCAACCCGGGCGGCCGCTGCCCCAGGGCGAAGGCCACGACGGCTCGCCGGGTTTAGCGAACTTCCACAGCGCAAAGTCGAGCGGATCGTCCTTCGCCTCATCGATCGCCACGCGCGCCCCTGCCTCAAGCTCCTCGATCCGCCGATGGGACAACTCACCGTAGGATGGGAAGCTCGCGACCCGGTAGTAGACGCCGTCTTGTGCAACGTAGGCGTGGCCACGCTCCAAAAGCGACGCAATGGTTTCGATGATCTGCGGAACATACCGCGTAGCATAGGGCTCGACGTCGGGATCGCGCACGCCCAGCTTCTTCATCGAGTCCTTAAACGATGCGTAAAACTGCGCGACGACCTCATCCCAGCGCTTTCCTGTTTCGGCGGCGGCAGCGATGCTCCGATCGTCGATGTCGGTGACGTTTTGAACGTAGGTCACGCGATATCCGCGATGCAAGAGATACCGCCGTAACAGATCGAAGAAGATGAACGATCGAGCGTGGCCGAGATGCGCCTGCGCGGAGGGCGTCAGCCCGCAGACGTAGATGCGCACGCCATCGTCGCGTAGCGGCACGAAACTCTGCGTCGAGCGAGTGCGCGTGTTATACAGCCGTAGCGGCATCATCGCCTTTCGAACGAGTTGCTAAGCGGCGCTCGAGCTCTGCAACTCGTGCGCTCAGCCGAGCGATCAGTTCGGCATTGGGGTCCGGCATATCGACCTGGGGCCGCTCCCCCACCGCATGCACCGGCCGGCCATCTTGCATCACGACGCGAGCGGGGATACCGACAACCGTGCTGTTGGGAGGCACATCCTTGACGACCACCGAGCCGCCGCCGACTTTGGAGTAGTCTCCGACGGTGATCGCTCCCAGCACACAGGCATGCACCCCAACGGTCACTCCCCTGCCCAGCGTCGGATGCCGCTTGCCGTGCGAGAGACCGGTGCCGCCAAGCGTCACCCCCTGATAGATTGTGCAGTTCTCGCCGACCTCTGCCGTCTCGCCGATGACCACTCCCATGCCGTGATCGATGAAGAGCCCCGGGCCGATGAGGGCAGCGGGATGGATCTCGATTCCGGTGAGAAAACGCACGACGTGCGAGAGAAAGCGCGGCAGGAACGGAACGTGCAGCCCGTGGAGAGCATGGATGATGCGGTGCGCCGTGAGGGCATGAAACCCCGGATACGAAAGCAGCACATCGAAGACTCCACGGACCGCGGGGTCGCGTTCTAGCGGAGCGTGGAGATCGGCGAGGAAGGTTTTTAATGGTGCGGCCATGCCATACCAGTCTAAACCGCAGCGTCAAGCGACAGTTGCTTAGCAGGCGTTGGGCTTGCTCCCCCGAATCGGCTCGAACGGTCTCCCATCGGGGCCGAAAGCGATCGGTTCCAAGCCGCGGCCGTGCAGCAGCTTCGAGTTGATCGCTCCGATTCGTATCAGGATGCGGTCGTGCCCGAGCAACGGGAAGAGCAACCTCAAGGGTGGCCCGTCCAGCGTTCCGGTCAACGCCATCGCCAGCGCACGTTCGCCGTCCTCGGCCGAGAGCCCAAACTCTGCGGCGATGACGGGCAGATCCTCTTCGAGCGGCAAGCCCATGAGCTCCGGCTGGTCGTCGACGTACTGAGCCACCGTATCCAGAAAGAAGAGCACCTCGCGGCGGCGCAGCCGCTCCAGCTCCAACGCCGGCACGAAGCAGGCCTCTTCCCGCAAAGCAGCGACAAAGGGCGCAGCCTCATCGAGACTCTGCAGCCGCTGGCCGTACGCATCGAGAAAGATCGCAATCCAGCGCAGCGCAGCCGGCGGCGGCGGGCTCTCAAGGAATCCCCACTGCTGCATCAGCGCCGCCAGCGCCGTAGCGCGCCGGTCGCTCACAACCTGCTCTCCTCGATAGAAGCAACCGCATAGACGGCGATGCCGCTGCCGTCGCCCGTGTATCCCAGGCCGTCGCTGCTCTTGGCCTTCACGCTGACGGCACCCGTCGGGATGCCCAGACTCTCGGCCAAGGCAGAACGCATCCGGGCCGCATAGCGGGCCAGATGCGGACGCTCGAGCACCACCGTCGCATCGACATTCTTGACGGTATACCCAGCTCGATGCAGCATCGCGACGCAGGCGCGCAACAGCTCCATGGAATCGGCATCGCGAAAACGTTCGTCGCTCGATGGGAAGTGTTCGCCGAGATCGCCTAACGCTGCGGCGCCCAAGACGGCATCGGCCACCGCATGCGCCAGCAGATCCGCATCGGAGTAACCGAGCGGACCCACCTGCGCCTCGATCTCGACGCCGGCCAGCAGAAAGCGGCGCCCGGCAGCCAAACGATGCGCGTCGAAGCCGTGACCGATCCGCATTACGAGGGCACCTCGACACCGGCTCGGCGCGCTTTGAGCACGACGGCGGCACGCTCGATATCTGCCGGATACGTCACCTTGAAATTCTCACCGCTGACGGCAACGATAGCGACCTCCATGCCGAGCCGCTCCAGGAGCGCGGCGTCATCGGTGGCCTGCACGCCGTCGTCATACGCACGGGCGTGAGCGCTCCGCAGATCATCGAGTAGCGCGAACTGCGGCGTCTGCGCCGCCCACAACCCCGCGCGAGGCAACGTGGCGGCGACCACGAGCTGCAGCGAACGAACTTGTTTGATCGTGTCTACGACCGGGGCTGCCAGAATCGCCGCCCTCCCGGCGCCGACCGCCTCCATCCCACGGCACACGTCCTGCGCTAAGACGAGTGGGCGGGCTCCATCGTGCACCAAGACGGCGTCAAAGCCGGACGGCACCGACGATAACCCGAGCCTAACGCTCTCCTGGCGCGTCGCCCCGCCGGGGACGACCTCGCACGCGGGCACACGCACCTCTGCCCGGCACAGATCACGCACCTGATCCAACCATTCGCTTTCGGTAACGATCACAACCCCTTGGATCTGCGCGACGAGAGCAAAGCATCGCAGCGACCACGCGAGCAACGGCGCGCCTGCGAGATCGACGAGTTGTTTCGGAGCGCCAAAGCGCGTACCGCGCCCGGCAGCCACCACCACCGCGCACCAGCGCACTAGCGAACACCGTCGCGCCGCCGGGCGAAGATCATTCGCCCAGCGGCCGTCTGTAGGACACTTGTCACCACCACGTCGACATCGCTTCCAACCGAGCGTCGCCCATTCTCAACGATGATCATCGTGCCGTCATCGAGATATCCGACTCCCTGCTGCGGTTCCTTGCCTTCACGGATGACGCTGACATGAAGTTCTTCTCCAGGGAGAACGGCCGGTTTCACCGCTCCGGCCAGCTCGTTGATGTTGAGCACCGCAACTCCCTCCACGTGCGCCACTTGATTGAGGTTGAAGTCATTGGTGACGAGCTTCGCGCCAAGTTCGCGCGCCAAGCGCACGAGTTTTGCATCGACACTGCCGGGAGGAAGGTCATCGTAATCGCGCTCTCCTATCTCGAGCACCGCACGCTCCTGAAGGCGCGCCAAGACTTCCAGCCCGCGACGCCCGCGCGTCCGTTTGAGCGAATCGGCTGAATCAGCGATCGCCTGAAGTTCGCGCAGAACGAAACGCGGTACGATCAGCGGGCCTTCCAAGAATCCACTCTCGATGATCTCGACAATCCGCCCATCGACGATCACCGACGTATCGATCACTTTTGACGTGCCGGTGTTCAGGCCGCGTGGTGCCACAAACGGGGCCAAGCGATTCTTCGCACCTACCCGTGCCCCCAGATATGCCGTGAAGATACTCACGATGATATAGAGCGCGATCGCAATATAACTACCCGGCTTGCCGGCGATCGCAATCGATTCAAAGAGAACGCTCTTCACCAAGAACGAGACGATGAGGCCCACGATCAACCCGAGCGCCCCGCCCAAGATCTCGGCCGGCGCCAAGCGATCTATCGCACCCTCTGCGCTGGAGAGTTCCGTTTCAAAGACCGCTTGCGCGATCGGTGCGACTGCCAAACCAATGAGCGCACCGACGATCGGGGAAATGATGAGGAAGCCGTCTTGCAGCCCCTGACTTGCGAAGTGCAGCGAAAAGACATTGAGATAGGCTTCGCGGCCGAGCAAGAATCCCGTCACCGCAAAGACAACGGCAAAGACGGTGCGCAGGATCGCGCCGGCTAGGTTTCCGCTGGCTGTTCGAATGTTACCACCGCTCCACAGGCGTCATTGGCAAGGAACCGTCCTCGTCTCGTGAGTCGCACGCAGGCACCCTCGATGACGAGCAGGCCGGCGGCCCGCAGGCCCTCGATAACGGGTGCGTAGTACGCCAAGAAATCCACCCCATACCGCTCTTTGAACTCGGGGAGATCGACCCCTTGCTCCGTGCGCAACGCGAGCATCGCCGCCTCACCGGCACGCCGGGCGCCTTCCAGCCGTTCCGATTCTCCTGGAATCGCGCTACCGTTCATCGCCGCCGAGATATAGGCCGAAAGGTTGCGCGTATGGACCGAACGTACGCCGTCGCGATAGGAGGCCGCACCGACGCCGAACCCGAGATACTCGCCGTTGCGCCAATAGTTGCAGTTGTGCCGAGCGCGGTGCCCCGGTTTGGCAAAGTTGCTGATCTCATAGTGTTCGAAACCGGCCGCTTCGAGACGATCGATCGCCGCAGCATAGAGATCGGCCTCCAGGTCGCTATCGCAGAAGGCCGCGGGCTCAGCCCGGCGCCACCGAAAATACGGCGTCCCTTCTTCGACCGTGAGGCCATAGGTCGAAAAATGATCGACCCCAAGGCGCAACGCCTCATCCAACGACGCCTCCCAGCTCGCCTGCGTCTGTCCGGGAACGCCGAAGATCAGATCCATCGAGATCGATCCGATCCCGGCCGCGCGCGCTTGCTCGACCGCCGCTGCCACCTGTGCCGCAGTGTGCTTTCGACCGAGCGTCCGGATCTCGCCGGGGACGAACGATTGCACGCCGATCGAGAGCCGGTTCACACCGGCTGCCACGTACGCATCGAAATCGCCGGGGACCACCAGCTCTGGATTGATGTCGACGGTGATCTCCCGGAGCGATCCCGGAGCAGGTGGAAACTGGGCGCGAAGGTCGACGATGAGCGCACTGAGCGTCTGCGCCGGGTAGCTGTTCGGGGTACCGCCGCCGAGAAAGATCGTCGCGGCTTCCACGCCGGGTGTGCGGGCCAGCTCCGCGCGCAAGGCATCGAGATACTCCGCCGCGCGGCGCGCTCGCATCGGCCACTTGGCAAAGTCGCAGTAGGGGCAGATGTACGGGCAGAAGGGGAGGTGGACGTAGACTCCGAGGTGCACTAGGGTGCACTAGCCCGCAACCGAGTAGATCGCCAGCCCATCCGGCCCCGTGTTCACACTGACGCCGGGGCCCACTTCGTACTCGATGATAGCCTTGGGCTCACCGCCCAGCTTTGCACGCAGGGCTGCGACCATCGCGCTGCCGAGCTGCGGCGCGTGAACGTGTCCCAGCGCAAAGCGGCGGTTATCGTAGCGCTCGAGCTGGCGCACCGCAACCTCGATCATGAGCTCCTGCGCCTTCTCAAACGTCCGGGCCTGCGCGGCCGTCTCAACGGCCCCGTTGGCGATGCGCAGCACCGGGCAGACCTTGAGCATCGTCCCCAGCGTCGCGATGGCCTTATTGATCCGCCCGCTACGCCCAAGGTAGCTCATGTCGGCCATCACCGCATTGCCGCGTTGATCGGCGATCAGCGCCTCCAAGCGATGCACGATCTCGGCCGCGCTTGCGCCGGACTTTGCCAAATCTGCGGCAATCATGGACTGCAGGAGCAGCCCGCCGGAGAGGGTCTTTGAGTCCACGACATGCACGGCGCTGCCGAAGCGCGACGCGGCCGCGCGCGCCGTCGCGTAGGTCTTCGACAGTCCGCTCGAAACGATCGGCGCGACGACCTCTCGCCCTGCCTCGACGTGCACGGCGAAGGCGGCAGCGAACTCCTCTTCGGTCGGCGGCTCCGTAAACGGAAGGTCGCGATCGTTGCGCAGGCGGTCGTAGAAGGTCGCGCGGTCGATATCGACTCCGTCGCGCAGACGGCGGTCGGAATAGACGATCCAGATCGGCACCACCTCGACCCCGAAGGCACGGGCCTGCGCAGGCGAGATATCGCTCGCGCTATCGGTCAGAACTGCGGTTATCATGGTCGCCCCCTTGTTGCAATGAGAAGATTCCGAGGGCACCCGCTCCCGCGTGCACGGCGATCGCCGGACCCGCTTCTCGCACCTCTATAGGTGTCGGCATCTCAAGGCGCGCATCCAGGCGCTCGGCGATCCGGCGCGCGAGCTCCGGCGCGTTCGTATGCATGACCACGTAGCGGGTGCCTGCTCCCCCTTGGTTTGCCTCAAGGCAGAGTTCGAGCATCCGTTCCTGCGCGCGCGCAAAGGTTCGCACCGTCGCCTCGGGGGCAATCTCTCCGTCCTCAAGGCAGAGCACCGGGACGATCCGCATCAGCGTGCCGACGAGCCCTCTCGCCCTGCCGATACGGCCGGTCCGCTGCAGATGCGAGAGGTCGGGGAGACACGCAAACAGACGCTGCGTCGCCAGCGGCCGCTCCAAGGAGCGCACGATCGCCTCGACACTCATGCCTGCGCGCGCCGACTCCTGCGCCACCGTCACAAGTAACCCCAACCCGCCTGCGACGGTGGAGGAGTCGAGGATCGTGATGGGTGCCTGCGCAAAACGGCCGGCGGCCGCCTGCGCGGCATTGATGGTTCCGGAGAGACGCGAGGAGACCACGATGCAGAGCACCTCATCACCGCGCCCAAGCGCCTGTTCGAACGCCTCTTCGAACATCGCCGCCGTCGGCGCAGAGGTGATCGGCAGCGTCTTTTCGGTAGCGAGCAACGCGTAAAAATCGGCTCGCGTCAAGTCGACATAATCTCGATAGCTGCGCTCGCCAAAGACCACCAAGAGCGGGACGACGGAGACGCCGAGCGCTCGAGCGCGATCCGGCTCAATATCGCTGGTGCTGTCGGTCACGATCGCAACCGGCACCGCTTAGGACCCTCCCGTCATCAACGGCGCGATAAGGTCGGTGATCTTGCCGACGACATCGTTCCGCGCTTCTTCTGCGGCGACTCGCACCGCATGCCGAATCGCGTTACGTGAGGCACGGCCATGGGTCACGATGCAGTTGCCTTTCAGACCAAGTAACGGTGCGCCTCCGTAGGTTTCGTAGTCAAACCTCGTTCGCAAGCCCCGCAATGCAGGTGCCAGCAGGGCCGCCCCCACCTTCGCCCGGAGATTCCCGGAGTGGATCGCATCCTTGATGACCTGCACCATATCCGCGATCATCCCCTCGCTGGTCTTCAAGACGACGTTACCCACGAAACCGTCCGTTACGACGACATCGGCAATATTATGGAAGAGATCCTTCCCTTCGATGTTGCCTATAAAATCGATCGGCGCTGCTTCGAGCAGCTTCGCCGCCTCAAGGGCCTGTTGATTCCCCTTCGTGCGCTCCTCTCCCACCGAGAGGATCGCCACGCGCGGTGCCGCGATGTGCAGCATCGATCGAGCGTATGCCGAGCCCATGATCCCGAACTGATAGAGCCAATCGGGGCGACAGTCGACATTCGCTCCGGAATCCAGGAGCAGGAACGGACCGCTGAGGGCAGGCCAGACCGTCGCGATGGCGGGGCGGGCAATCCCTTCGATCGGGCGCAGTTTCACCAGCGCGATCGCGAGAAAGGCACCGGAGTTTCCGGCCGAAACGACCCCATCGGCCTCGCCGGACTTGACCAGATGAACAGCCAGCCCAAGCGACGTCCGCTCGCCGGCACGCAGCGCGGCCGAGGCGTGTTGATCCATCGGAACGGCTTCGGCTGCATGCACGATCTCGATGGCCGAGGCCACCGGCCCGCGCACGAGCGGGCGTATTCGGGCCTCGTCACCAACCAAGACGATGCGCGCGTACCCGGCTTGAGCCGCAAGCAACGCTCCGGCGACGATCTCCTCGGGCGCATGGTCGCCACCCATTGCGTCTACCGCAATTCGGGGTTCACTCATTCAAGCGCAATCCAATACTGGGCGTGAGGCATCCCGCCGTAGTAGTATTCGACCTCGAGCCACGGAAAGCTCGCTCTCAAGAGTTCGCTCACGCACTGCGCATCCTTCTCCTTCTGCACGCCGCCGTAATAGAGCGTCAGCAGTTCAGCGCCCTGTGCGTTCAACGAGCGCACGGCCTCGCCGGCAGCCTCGGCAAGCGACCCTCCCGCATAGAGCGTCCCTCCGGTCAGGGCAACGGCGTCACCCCGCGCCACGGCAGTCTCTCCGACTTGGGCATCCTTGCCGGCATAGAACACCTGAACCGAAGCAACGGCGCCGGCGGCTTGGTCAAGCTCCTCAAGGGTCGGTGTCGCATTCGCCTCGCCGCCGAAGGCGAGCAACATCGCGATGCCCCCGACGATGTCCCCGGTCGCGACGAGTTCCACGCGCTTGGTCGTGAGTGTGCACACCTCGCGCCCGGCCAAGACGAGGTTCGGGTCGGGAAGCATCAGATAGACGTGGTCGCTCATGGTCTTGTTGACCGCCAGGAGGAGATCTCGCACGCTTGGGTTGCCGTCGGCGGCGACGGTCACCTCAGCGCCAAGCTCCGTCACGATCCGGGCGAATCCCGGGCCCGGAACCACCACCACGATGGAACGCATCGTTGCCGGCCGGTCGACGAGCAGCATCTGGTGCTGACGCTCCATGTCGTCGACCTTCACACGCATCGGCACCCCGAAGCGCGCAGCGATCGAACGAATCTTTTCGGGCTCGTCGGTGTGAATGTGGACCTTCAGCGTCGGCGGCGCTCCAATGACCAGGAGCGACTCGCCGTGAGCGGACAAGGCATCGCGCAGGTCGTGCGCGCCGCAGGTGGCCTCCTCAAGAACCAACTCCGTGCAGTACTTATGCTCCCCGATGACCTGCTGCGTGGTAAAGGCCGAGCGGCGCGCCGGTCGCCGCGGGAAAGCCGTCGCCCGCTCTTTGGCATGAGGCAAGAAGCCGAGAATGCCTTCGATGAAGTAGACGAACCCCGCGCCTCCGGAATCGACCACGCCGGCCTCGGCGAGAGCCGGGAGCTGCTCCGGGGTGCGTTCGAGCGCGTCGTTGGCGGCTCGCACGATCCCCCTCACGAGCCGGTAGAGGTCGGGCTCACGCAGGGCCAGCCGATAGGCCGCCTCGGCCGCGGCGTCCGCCACGGAGAGAATCGTGCCTTCGACCGGCTTGAGCAAAGAGCCGCGAGCCGCCGCCGCCGCTTCGCGCAGGGCCGTGGCCAGCGTAAACCCGTCGGCCTGCGCGCGATGGCGCAGATGATGGGCAAACCCACGCAGCATCTGCGAGATGATGACCCCGGAGTTGCCGCGCGCCTCCATGAGACTGCCCTGCGCCGCTGCGGCCGCAACCGTCACCAGGCGCCGGTCGCGTACCCTTCCGGCGGCCAGGGCCGCACTGCGAACCGTGAGATACATATTGGTCCCCGTGTCGCCGTCCGGAACGGGGAAGACATTGAGGTCGTTGAGGACTCCACGGTACTTGCGCAGAAAGTAGGTCCCGGCGATCAAAAACTTGGCATAGCCGCGGCCGTCCATAGTCGAGACGTCCATCGGCCCCCCTCCTTTGGGGGGCAGGCGAGGAATCCTCTGCGCCGATCCCCTCCCGGCCATTGTCAGGGATACGGGGGCGTGGTACCATTCGCAGGTTGTTTTTTCTGTTTCTCGTCTGTTGAGAGAAGAGGTCCGAGCATGGCAAAGCGTTGTGAAGTCTGTGGCAAGGGGCCGATGGCCGGCAATAACGTCAGCCACGCTATGAATAAGACGCGCCGCCGCTGGCTGCCGAACCTCCAATCGGTCAAGGTCGAACGCAACGGAACCCGCACAACCGAGCGCGTCTGCACGCAGTGCCTGCGCAGCAAGAAGGTCAGCCGTAGATGATCTTGTGCCGGGGCGGCGCGAACTTGAGTCGCGGTCCATCCTGAGCTGTCGCCTTCATCGCCTCACTCTCGACGTTCGATCGCTCGCAGAAGCGCATGGTCCGGTCGTCGTCGACCTGGTATCCCTGCGGATTCCACTTCGAGAGCGCCGCTACCGGATCCACCGTGGCTCCCCCATAGGCGCTGGTGTTGGCCACGGAACGTGCACAGAGCGCCGTCGAGAGTAGCGTCGCGGCAAACGGCGAGCCGCCCATCGCCATGAACGTCGCAAGGCCCGCGGCGAAGACATCACCGACGCCGTGGGCCGGATACGCCGGATAGAATGGCCCGTGAATGCGATGGTAACTATAGCCGTTTGAGAAGAGCAGCTTCACGCGATGCCGCTCGGCATCGCGCTCGAACGACGTGATGATCACCGCTTCGGGGCCCAGATCGAAGAGTCCATTGAGATAGGCATACTCGGTGGCGGTGCGTCCACCGAGTCCAAGGAGGACCTCGGCTTCGAAGCGATTCGGCGTGATGATCTGTGCGATGGGCAGGAGCGACTCGCGAATGGCGCGCGCGGTCTCCTTCGTGATGAACAGGCCCTTCTGGTAGTCCCCGATCACGGGGTCGAGGAGCACGACGCCCTTGTAATCGACGAGTTCGCTTGCAACGATATCGACATGTTGCGGGCGCGGCATATATCCCACGATGACGATCCCGGGACGCTGGCTGACCAAGAACGCGACATCGCGCCGAAACTGCTGCGGATCCGTAATGCTTGAGGAACGCCCCGAGAAGCCGGCGTGCGCGCCGGCAAACGACGACGGAACATGAATCACCCGTGCACCGAGCGCATTGGCCACTGCACAGACGGCCTGATTCCCCAGGAAACCAAGCCCGACGCTGTTCTGAATGCTTCCGATCAGCGCAAAGGTCGCAACATCGTCGCCGTTCCGATTCATTGACGTAAATGATCCCATCCGGTCGGCAAGAGTGGTTCGTCACGGCCGTCGATTCTCCGCCGGAGCGCACCCCGCTCGGCCGTCAGATGCCCAACCTGCGCAAGTTCGCGCCCAAACCGCACCCGAAAACGCTGAGCGATATGGCGAAACGCGCGCGGATCGACGGCCACCAGCAACTCGAAATCCTCTCCTCCAGCTAACGCAAAGGCTGACGGGTCCTCGCCGAGCGCCGTGGCTGCGGCCTGGGCGCTGCGCGCTACCGGCACCGCGTCGATGACCGCGCCGACATCGGAACGCGCGCAGAGGCGCGGCAGGTCGCTCGCCAGACCATCGGAGCAATCCATCATGGCGCGCAGATTCACGCCCGCAGCAAACCAACGACCCTCTGCCACGCGAGCCTGCGGCCTCCGGTAGGCGAGCACGGCCTCCTCCCGCAGATCCGCCGCCAGTGCGACCTCGCCGCGTAACGCAAGCAGACCCGCGCGACTTGCTCCAAGCGGCCCCGTCACCGCCAGCACGTCACCCGGGCGGCCGCCGGAACGCATGGCCACTGCCGAGGGCCGTACTTCGCCAACCGCAGCAATCGCAAGAAAGACCTGCTGCGCGCGAGAGATATCGCCGCCGACGACGACCAGGCCGACCGCGTCCGCCGCAGCGACAAGCCCGTGGTAGAGGTCGAGAATATCTTCAAGGCCACAGGTGGGTGGAAGTCCCAAGGCTACCGTCGCTAGGATGGGACGCGCGCCCATCGCGGCCAGGTCGCTCGCGTTAGCGGCCACGGCCCGGTATCCGATGTCGTGCCAGGAGATCAGGTCCGTCGCGAAATGCACTCCTTCGACGAGCGCATCGGTCGTGATGACGCTACGATGCGAGCGTGACGGCTGCCACACCGCGGCATCGTCGCCTACGCCGAAGCGAATCTTGCGTGTGTGGGGCCGTGCGACGATCGAGGCGATCGCCGCTACGAGATCGTCCTCCGATGCCGGCGCGAGAGTCACGCCGACAAGAGGCGCAAGCGCACGAGCTCGGTAGCCGGATCCGTCGCGCCGAAGATGCTCGTCCCCATCACCAGAACGTTCGCCCCGGCGGCACAGATCTCGCGCAGATTAGCTTCCCCAACTCCACCGTCTACTTCGAGTTCACAGCGAGGATTGCGCGCGTCGATCAGGGCGCGCGCTTGACGTATCTTCTCAAGCGAACGCGGAATGAAGGACTGCCCGCCAAAGCCGGGATTCACGCTCATCACTAAGATGAGATCCGCATCGTCAACGATATCCTCAAGCATCGCCACGGGAGTCTGGGGGCAGATCGCGATGCCGGCTCGCGCGCCGATCGAGCGAATATGCGTGAGCAAGCGTTGCGCATGAGGAGTCGCCTCCACATGGAAGGTAATGATGCCGGCGCCCGCCTCGCGAAAGGCGTCCACATAGCGTTCCGGTTCGACGATCATCAGGTGACAGTCGAAAGGCAGGCGGCTGACCTTGCGCAGATCCGCAACGACCTTCGGCCCCCAGGTGAGGTTCGGAACGAACCGGCCGTCCATGACATCGACGTGCAGATAATCGGCCCCGGCTGCCTCGACCACTCCGATCTGCGAGGCAATTGAGGCAAAGTCGGCTGAGAGAATCGACGGGGCGATCTTCACTACGCGAGCGCCTCGAGCGCCGCTTCGCTCAAGTCGAGATTCCCAAACAGGCGCTGCGCATCCTCATGCTCATCCAAGGCATCGAGGAACTCCAGCGCTTCTCGCAACTGTGCTCCCTCAAGCGTTACCTTGGTTTTAGCGCGCATGCCGAGGTAGAGGGAGGTCACCTTGATCCGTGCGGCAACGAGCGCTTCCCGAGCGATCGAAAGCCGTGTGGGCTGCGTATAGACGAGCGCGATCGGGTCGTCATACTCCAGATCGATGACACCGTCCACCAGAACGGCCTCAGTCAGGGCGTCCTCCTCGCGCCCCTCAACCTCAATCTCCAAGACGCCGACCGGCTCAAACATCCATCCGACGCTCCCGGTCTCACCAAGCGTCCCGCCATGCTTCGAGAAGAGAAAGCGCAACTCGCCGGCGGTTCGATTTCGATTGTCCGTCGCCGCATCGAGGATGACCGCTATGCCGTGCGGGCCATAACCTTCGTAGCGAATCTCTTCGATCTCACGTTCGCCGCTTGCCCCACTCCCACGCGTGATCGCCCGCTTGATATTCTCCTGGGGCATATTCTGTTCGCGCGCTTTCTCGACGGCCATCTTCAGGCGATAGTTGGCATCGGGATCCGGGGAACCCGACTTCGCTGCGAGGATGATCTCCTTGCTCAGCTTGGTAAAGCGGGCTCCGCGCTGGGCATCGGCCTTCCCCTTGCGAAGCTTGATATTATGCCACTTGCTATGACCGGACATGATGCTTCTTTCTCGTTATAGGGCACCTCGATAAATCCTGGTGCTTGGTTTTGACCGTCGGGGAATGCAGATGCGAGGAGGATGCGAGGGAGCATCTACAGTGTGATCTGTGACTGAGCACCCGACGAAGCAGTGCCCTATATCCAGAATCGCCCTAGCCACATGCGCGAGAGCCAGGCGTCGTAGGGAATCTTGACGGCCGCCAAAATGGGATAGAAGTAGACGAACGCCCAGCCCACGGCCGCCACGTAGGCGGCGATGCCCGCCGCGCTGACCCAGCGCACGCTCTGGGTCGAGGTGCGCGCCCAGCGCCACCACTCTTGCAAAGCGACGGCATTGCAGATGCACACCAATGGAATATCAACGTAGTAATGATACTCAAAGGTGATGCGGGGAGAGGCCATCCACGGCAGCCACTGCAGGAGATACGCGAGGACGATGAGCGTGTAGCCCTTGTTGCGGCGAATCCACGCCAGGTAACCGACGATCGGCACCGTGATCAACCCGGCCCACAGGATCAGCGGATTGGGGAGCGAGAGGATCTCCGCGACGCAGCATGCAGCCGAGTTCGACGGATTGGTACGGAAGTCGTGATAGTAGTAGGCGATCGGCCGTAGATCGAGCGGCCACTTCCACCAACGGGACTGATACGGATGGGTGGCTTTGAGCGTGTCGTGGTAGTGGAACATCGAGTATTGCCGGTAGATCAGATCGCTGAGGTTCTTGATCTCGATCTGACGGAAGAAATCCGGCACCCACGAGAGCGTGTAGACGGTCGCCGCGATAAACGCAATCGCGACCAAGGCCACGTCGATCCGAATGCCGCGAGGGTTGCCCCAGAGCGCCGGACGCCCCGCCGCAAACCACCGCTGTAACGCCAGCGCAATGAGCACCGTGAAGCTCACCCCGAAGCCCATCACCCCATACCACTTGCTCGACACCAACAACCCGAGCAACACCGTGAAGGCGATCAACCAATGATGCGCGTGGCGCGACTGCTGGCGCAGCGCACCCACGGTGATCCCCTGCGCGTCGTACCGCGCGGTGCCGGCCGGGGTCTCGTAGGTGAGGCTCCCATCGCGCGCATACGTGAGCGAGGCTTCCGGCAACTCCGTCACCAGCGTCGCGCCGCGCGCTTGGCAGAGCGCGCCGCGCTTGGGCGTCTTCACCCGGCTCTCCAGCAGGCCGCCGTCCACCGTCTCCACCGTCACGTCGTCACCGAGCAGCACCGCGCGCGACCCATCGGGGAAGGCCACCTCCGTCGCCCGGCCACCCAAGAGCCGGGGCGCGATCCCCACCCGCAGCA
>JAKBKY010000006.1 GCA_021832345.1 bacterium | reverse complement strand
CCGACGGCAAACGTTCTCCGTCTCGCACACCCGCTGCTCGTACGAGCGACGCGATGACGCCCGCTTCGTAAGCGCCGCGGGCTCCGCCGCCGCTCAGTACCAGTGCGCGTTCAAAGCGGCGATCGGCCAGCGGCACGGCAGCCGAAACTGCAAGCGGCGCCATCGCGAGCACGCTGCCGGCTGCCATCACCCCTAAGAAACGCGCTCTCTGCATGCTGCAGAAGGTACGTCGCTCGGGCATGAGGTTCCCCGTCCCGATGGCAGGCATCGGCTCAAGCGCAGGCTCCGCGCTACCCTCCGTGTCTATACTTCGTGAGGCCATCTGACCGGAGCTAATTGGAGCTAATTACTGAGGGTACGAAAGGTCTCACGAAGTATAGACACGGAGGGCGATCTTCCGAGTGCCACGGGAGCGATTCGCTCGATGACGCGAAGGCGAGTCTCCTCGAAGGCGTGCGTCTGTGGGTTGAGGTTACGAAAAAGCGCGGCGAGGCGATTCCGAAGCCCTCGACGATCGCCACCGACACGATCGAAGTCCCTGCGGCGTGAATGTCACTTTGCGGAATACGGCTTTGGGCAACGAGGACATCGCGCAGCGCCTATCAATGAGTTCAAACACCTGCGCATCCACAAAACAGAGGATATTTCGTGCATTTAAGGTTCTAATGAGTCCCAACTTTTGGCAAAATTGAGTTCTCGGGCATCCTGAACAACGATACGCCTGGTTCTGTCGCGTTAGCGGGTCAGAGTACAGAACTGGGCTACGTGGCGCTGGTGCTTGGCTACGCGTGAGGATACGGTGCGCGGGCCGAGGCATACCGTTCGGTTCCCGCGCTTGCCGTACAGGATGATGGCGCCGTCTCCCCGCGGATCCGGCAGGCAGGGTTAGTGGATGAAAACGCTACTCAGCAGGCCGCTACCGACGAGAATCGTGGCGGCACCGAGGATAGCGACGGGCCGAGAGAGCTTGGCGGTAGCTGCGAGCATGATGTAGATCAGGATTGCGGCCCAGATTCCGGTGATGTTGAACGTCGAAAGGAAGGCCGCGATCTTGACGGTCGCATGCGGAGCGATCCAGGCCAGACTGGGCACGGCCAGAAGCAGGCTCCTCTGCGAAGAGAAGGCATCCGCGCCTCGCGCGGCGGCGATACTCCCCAGCAGAACGGAAGCGAGGCCCAAGCTGACGATGCTGATGTTCATCAGGCCGGCCCAGAGGCGCTTGAAGTCGGCCTTGCCGTGGCCGGCGGCATTGAAGACGAGCAGGACGACGCTTTGTATGAGGACCATGATGAGCAGCATGATCGGGATCATCAACGGCGCAAACTTGATAATGGTCGAGGAAATCGCTTCCGCACTCGCGCGTTGTGCCGGTGACATTGCGGCGACCTGCGGATTGGTAGCCGCCTGCTGGGTGAAGACGATGTGCCCAACGTGGGTGTTGGCAGGGCCTCCCAGGTAGGAGCCGATGGCGCCCAGCACCACGGCGATCAGGAAGGCCCAGCCCCAGGTCGGCACCGATGCCAGTGTGGTAAAGGCTGCGCGTGGGGCCACGATGGTATCGACTGCGGTGGTCAGGCCGTTGCCGTGGGCGATAGTTTCGGTCCCGTTATCCATGGCATCTCCTCTGCTGTGTGTGAGTGGGGGAGTGTGGAAGCTTCGAGCGTCGTATTTAAGAGGGGTTCGCTTCGATCCTGGGCTCGGCTCGGAGCAACGCCGGTACGACCTCTTCGAGGCGAAGTTAAACCGTAAGTTGCAGGCTGAGTGCGTCTGCGGATCATGCGGTCATGCTGAATGTGCCGACGTGAAGGCGGCTCGGAACGTCCGCTCTCGGGCGCTTGCCAACATGCCTATGGCCTCGTCATTCATGGCGAGGTGCCCCAAAGGTATCGTATCCTCGCAAAGGCCACGATGGCACCAAGCCAACATGTTCCGAGCGGCTGTCGTCGAGCGGCCTGCGGGCGCTCGCTCCTAACGGTGAAGGATCACCGCGAGGAATGCGGTTGCGACGGCGATGACGCCCGTGAGAAATGCGCTCTGACTGTAGAGCGCACGTGAGAGTTTGGCGTCAAGGCGCTCTTCGAGGCTGGTGATCTTGGTGTCTACCTGATGCTCAAGCAGGAGCAAGTCGTTTTTGGTGACGGCATGTTCATTGACGGCGTGGCCGATGGCCTCGGCAATAGCCTCGGGTGCGCCCTCGGCCTGGCGGAGCTTTTGGGCAAGCGCCAACGTATCGATCATCGTGGCCATTATAGCAGGTTCCTCCTCGTAAACGATGCGTTCGCTGGGTTCGTGGAGGGTGTCCCCAAGCGCTCTCATGGCCTGGCGCATGCGGGAGGGGCCGCCCGTGCGGCAGCGATTGCGGCGTGTGACGCCTCGGCAGAAGCTGCTCGATCGTGTGCCCGCTGCGCAGAGCGCGCAGGAGGCCGTTAAGGTGGGCCTCTCGCAGCTCCAAGAGGCGCAGCTCGAGGATTAGGCGCGTGCGGCGTAGCGCTCGCCTGGAGAAGAGCGCATCCGGCGAGGTGAGGATTGGGTTGGAGCGACAAACGTCGCTCGGCAAGGCGGGGCGCGGCGCCGTAGGCGAGGCCGCTGCGCCGAGGGGCAGCAGGGCGAGCGAGGTCGCGGCGAGCAGTGCGCGGTAATCAAGCATCGGGAACCTCCGAGACTCCCATCCCCCCTTATCCTGAAAGACAAGAGCTGACCCTTGAACGCCGATACGCTGATCGTCCCTGCTCCGCCCGACATCCCTTACGTTCGCGTTATTCCGCTGGGCGGTTGTGGTGAGATCGGGCGCAACATGACGCTCATCGAGACCAACGACGACATCATCGCGGTCGACTGCGGTTTGATGTTCCCCGACGATGAGATGTACGGAGTCGACATCGTCATCAACGACTTTACGTACCTGCGGCAGCGGGCGCACAAGTTTCGCGCGCTCCTGGTGACGCACGGGCACGAAGACCACATCGGCGGCATCCCCTATCTGCTCCGTGAGTTTCCCGATATCCCGATCGTCGGCACCACCCTGTCGATTGCGCTGATCAAGGCGAAGTCGCGCGAACACAAACTCGGCGATGTCGATTTCGTGCCGGTGAAACCGGGCGATCGCGTGCGCTATGGCGGCATCGAAGCGGAGTTCGTCCACGTCAATCACTCGGTGGCAGGCGCCTGTTCGCTTGCCGTGCGCACGCCCGTAGGAACGATCTTCCACACCGGTGATTTTAAGTTCGATCAGACCCCGATCGATGGGCGGCCGGCGGATTTTGCGGCGCTGGCGCGCATCGGCAACGAAGGCGTGCTTTGCATGCTCTCCGATTCAACCAACGCCGAACGCCCCGGGCATACGCTCTCGGAGCGGATCGTCGGCGAAGCGTTCACGACGATTTTTACGCGCGCGAAGGGTCGCATCGTGATAGCCTCCTTCGCCTCGAACGTGCCGCGCATCCAACAAGTGGTCGACCATTGCGTACGCTTCGATCGCAAGGTGGCCTTCCTCGGGCGGTCGATGCAGAACGTCGTGCACTTCGCAAGCGAACTCGGTCACATCCGCATCCCAAGCGATCGCACCATCCGCATCGAAGACGTTGAAAGCTATCCGCCCGAGCAAGTCGTCGTAGTGACAACGGGTTCCCAGGGCGAGCCGATGAGCGGGCTCTCGCGCATGTCGGTCCGCGATCACCCGAAGTTCAAGATCGTGGCCGGCGATACGGTCGTCATCTCGGCGACGCCCATTCCCGGCAACGAGAAGAGCGTCTACAAGACGATCAACAACCTCGCAAGGCTGGGCTGTACGGTCATCCATGGGACCGATGGCCGCTCGCACGTCTCCGGACACGCCTCGCAAGAAGAACTCTTCCTGATGCTCAATCTCATCCATCCCGAGTTTTTCATGCCCTTGCACGGCGAATATCGCATGCTCGTCCAACACGGTAAGCTCGCTGTCGAGACCGGCGTCGAGCGCGAGAACGTCTTCGTCGCCGAAAACGGCGATGTGTTGGAGTTTACCGCCGACTATGGCGATAAAATCGGCAAGACGTATGGCGGGAATGTCTTCGTCGACGGATCCGGCGTGGGCGATATCGGCGAAGCCGTGCTGCGCGACCGCAAGGCCTTGGCGGGCGACGGCATCGTCATGGTCGTCGTGACGATCGATGCCGAGGAAGCGCGGGTGGTTGCGGGGCCCGATCTCGTCTCTCGCGGCGTCTTTTATATGCCGGACTCCGAAGGCGTGTTTGAGGATCTTCGTGCCGGCGTGAGCGCGATCTTAGCGAACATCTCGGTTGAAGGGATGCGCGACGTCAACACCGTGAAGGAGCACCTGCGCAGCGGCGTTGCCAAGGCGATCTATACGCGCACAAAGCGTCGTCCGGTGGTCATCCCGGTCATCATGGAGGCATAAACGCCGGTCGTCCTCGGGTTGCTTGCCGCCGCGCTGTACGGGACCTCCGATTTCCTCGGGGGCATTGCGACCCGGCGAAGCGCGATCTTCGGCGTTGCCATCGTCTCGCAGGGCGTTGGTCTGCTTCTGCTCCTGGCGTTCTGGCATTGGTTACCCGGTCGTCCGGCGCAGCAGGATATGCTCTTCGGTGTGCTTGCCGGGATCGGCGGCGGGCTCGGTATCGCGCTCCTGTACCACGCGCTTTCGATCGGCAAGATGGGGGTCGTTTCGCCGATCACGGCGGTGCTCGCAGCGTCGCTGCCCGTCGCCGTAGGGCTGCGCTTGGGCGAAGGTGTGAGCCGGCTGCAGCTCGTGGGAATGGGCGTTGCGTTGCTGGCCGTCGTTCTGATCTCCGCCAGTCACGAAGATGACGGTTCGCGTGAGATCTCCACGGCGGGCGTGAAGGAGGCGATCGCCTCCGGGATCGCCCTGGGATGTTTCTTCGTCTTCCTCGGCGCAGCACACGGCAGCGCGGGAATGTGGCCGCTGGTGGCGGCTCGTGCCTCCTCCCTTGGGGTGCTCACCGTTTTGGCGCTGGCTGCACGCAAGCCGGTGGCGTTGCGCCGGGATGCGATAGCGCTCGTGGCCGTTGCCGGTGCGATCGATATGAGCGCGAATGGGCTCTTTGTGCTGGCCGCGCATCTCGGCGGGCTCTCGATCGCCGCCGTGCTGACCTCGCTCTATCCGGCCAGCACCGTCTTCCTCGCCGCGTTCCTGCTGCGCGAACGGTTGCGCTCGTGGCAGTGGTTAGGCGTGGCGCTGGCGCTGCTCGGCGTTGCCTGCATCGCGGCGTAAAGGCGATGGGCGCTTATGGAGCTCGCAGCTTGGAGAGCTGTACGGCATGCGTGAACCGCGCGATCTCTTCGCGGGTGTAGCCGTCGATGTCGGTGAACTCGACGCCGTAGACGGCTCGGCCCTTCGATGGGGGAAATTGAGCGGCGATCCTGCCGCGGGCGAACATCTCATCGAACGGGCGGCGATTGTCGGGGATACGAATGCGGCGCGGACCGAAGGGTGTGATGTCCAGGCGCGCTCCGCTGGGCGGATAGGCCTTGAGTACGTCGCTCGGCAGTGTGAAACGCAGCTCCAGCTCCGTTCCGATCGTGAAGTTCTCGGTGCAGGCTAGGCGCAGGCCGCCGGCTCCTACATCCGTAGCCTGGCCGATGATCGAAGCACGACCCTCGCACCGGAAGCGCAGAGGAAAGGACGTCATCGCGCGAACGGCCTTCCGTCGCTGCGAGCGGTCCTGCGGGGTGCGGTTTGCCTGGGCCTCCTGCGCGCGCGCTGCGGCCGCCCGCCGTTGCAGCTCCGAGACCTCACGGTTGAGTTGCTCGACGTCGCGTGCAGTGAGTTCTTCGAACGCTACCCCGTACTCAAAGGCGGCACCGCTCGTGGGCGTCGTTCGCGAAACGATGCGTCCGAGCAAGGGTAGAGCCGGATACCCCGCGCGCTGCAACTTGAACTCAATGACGCGCTCTCGGTCGAGCAAGATGAGGGAACGGACGCGGCAGCCGGTCGCGCTCAGATCGATCAGCACCGCGTAGATCGGAGCGCTCATCCCCCGAGCGCTAACCGCAATCGGCAACTCCATCGAATGACGGAAGTGCCGCCGGCGATTTCCGGTCGCGATCCGTTGCTGCGTCGACGTCCGCAACCAGGGCATCAGAGACTTGACCAGACGTCCAATTTGCGGCGGACTCGCTCGATGACCGAGTCCGTAAACTCGGTCGTCGAGGCGTGTCCTCCCAAGTCGGCGGTGGTGATGCCTTCATGCACCGCTTCAAGCGCCGCTTCGTAGATGGCGCGCGAAGCATTTGCCGCACGGCGGTCGTCCACGTAGGAGAGCAGCGCACCGGCGGCCAGGATCATCGCCAGTGGATTGGCGATATTCTTTCCGAACAGGCGGGGGGCGGTGCCGTGCGGCGCCTCGGCCATCACCACGCAAGGCTGGAGCCGGTCGTCGAACGAGAGCAAGATCGACTCGGCTCCGGCAATCGAGCCGAAGAGCTGCATGACCAGGTCGCTGAGGCAGTCGCCGTCACGATTGAGCGAGGGGATCACCAGCGGATCGTCGCCCGCATTGCTCAGGAGCAGCGCATAGGTTGCATCGATGAGTTGCGGTTCGTAGGCGACGTTCGGATGTCTGGCGGCCGCCGCGTCCATCTCTTCCTTGAGCATCCCTTCGTAGATCGGGCTGACGGTGTATTTGGGTCCGCCGAAGACGCGAGCGCCGACCTTGGCGGCATGAACGAAGGCGTACTCGGAGACATAGCGGCAGACGCTGCGCTCGATGACCTCCGTGCGGCAGGCAATCTCCGCATCGCCCGTGCCCTCGCGCCACTCCTTGGCCCCGTAGGCATCGCCCACGGCCATGCGCACCACGGAGATCGGCGCGTGGATGCCGGCCACGGGGCGCACCCGCGGTAGCTTTCGGCCCGTGCGAACGATGACTTTCCCTTCGACTTCGCGGCGGAGGATAGCGTTGGGTGAACCGACATCGCCCTTGCTCTCCGGCGTAATCGTTGCCGCCTTGAGCCCCAGTCGATGCCGCTTCATGGCCGCAGCCGCGTCGTAGACGATGCGATTCTCGGTGGCGCGGCGGCTCTCGAGCGACAGATCGTAGTGCTCGAATGCAAGGGGAACGTCGATGACGGATGCATCGAGAACGCGCAACGCTTCGAGCAACAGTTCTTGTCCGGTCTGGTCGCCTTCGAGGACGACGACGGTCGGCGAGGTCAAATGAACTCCTTTTCTTCGCGACGAAACGAGAGTGAGAATGGCTGGGGTTCGCCGAAAGGCATCGTCGAGAACGCGACTCAACCTTGAGATCGTCGGCATCGTCGCGCTCGGGTGCGCGTTGCTTCTCGGTATCGCCCTGGCCGTGCCGTCGCACGCCGGGACGCTTGGGATGTGGACGGCGGCGACGCTACGGATGCTCTTTGGAGGCGGCGCTCCGCTTTTCCCGGTGCTGATCGCCCTCTTCGGAGCGGTGGTCTTCCTTGAGATCAATGTGCCGCGGATGATCGCGACCGCGGGCCTAGCCACCCTGGCCTATTTTCTGTTGGTGGAAGCAGCCCTGGGCAGCGGCGGTCTGCGGGGCGGGATCGTCGGTTCCAGCTTATGGTGGATGCTCCATCGCTTGGTCGGGCGTGCGGGGGGGTGGGTCGTGCTGGCCGTGCTGGCTCTGGCGCTCACGCTATGGCTGACCAACGCGAGCCTGAAGAAGCTGATCGGCTGGCTGATCCTGCTCCTCGGGCGCGTGCGCTTGCCGCGTCTTCATCTGCCATCATGGGAGCGCCGCGCAGAGACGCGCGCGGAGCAGGCCGAGCTGCCGGCGCTGACGATGCCGCCGCCGCGCTTTGCGGCGCCTGCGCCTGCGCCTGCGCCTGCGCCTGCGCCGCCGCAGACGAACATCGTGCGCGTCGAATACACGGCGCCGCTCCTCCCCCGGATCGACCAGACCCCGGTCGTTGGCGCGCCGTACCACTTGCCGGACCTCTCGCTCTTCGACCCGCCGCAAACCCAGGCGAGCGACGACTCGAATCGGGCTGGGTTGCTCGAAGACACGCTCGCTTCGTTTGGCGTGGGAGCCAAGGTCACGCACATCGAGCGGGGGCCGTCGATCACCCGTTATGAACTCAAGCCCGAACGCGGCGTGAAGATCTCGCGCATCTCGGCCTTGGCCGACGACATCGCGCTGGCCCTGGCCGCTACCAGCGTACGGATCGAGGCCCCGATCCCCGGCAAGTCGGCGGTGGGGATCGAAGTCCCCAACGCGACCGTGTCGGTAGTGGCGATTGCCGAGATTCTGGGCGCGTTGCCGCAGCGGGGGCAGATTCCGCCGCTGACCATGGCGCTGGGCAAGGACATCACCGGTCGCCCCGTCTTCGGCGACCTAGCGAAGATGCCGCACCTGCTCGTCGCCGGTGCTACGGGTGCCGGTAAGTCCGTCTGCCTCAACGGGATCATCGCGTCGTTGCTCGTGAGTGCGACCCCGGATCAGGTGCAGATGCTGATGATCGATCCCAAACGCGTCGAGTTGACCGCCTATGACGGCATCCCGCATCTGGTAAAGAACGTCATCACCGATCCGCGCCTGGCCGCCGGTGCGTTGCTTGAGATGACCAAGGAGATGGAGGCTCGTTACGAGCGCTTTGCCAAAGCGGGCGTACGCAAGATCGAAGAGTACAACGCAAAGTTTCCAACCGAGAAGCTGCCCTACGTCGTCATTATCATCGACGAGCTTGCCGACCTGATGCTGATTGCACCGGCTAAAGTCGAGACGACGATCATGCGCCTGGCGCAACTTGCGCGTGCAACCGGCATCCATCTGATCGTCGCGACACAGCGGCCGTCGGTCGATGTCATCACGGGCTTGATCAAGGCGAATATCTCTTCGCGGATCGCCTTCGCCGTGAGTTCGCAGGTCGATTCGCGCACCATCTTGGATATGGGCGGAGCGGAGCGGTTGCTCGGGCGGGGCGATATGCTCTACCTGCCGGTCGATGCTCCTAAACCCATTCGTGTCCAGGGCGCGATGATCACCAATAACGAGGTGCATCGCCTCGTGGCGTTCTGGGCGCAGCAGGCGCAGCCCGAGAATCTGCTCGACGTGGAGGTGACGCCGATCAGTGACGACGATGCCCGGCGCGACATCGATCCGCTCTGCTACGAGGCTGCAACCTTCATCATCCAAATGAACTATGCATCGACCGCGCAGCTCCAATCGCAGTTTGCCATCGGGCATCCGCGCGCCGTGCGGCTCATGAAGCAGCTTGAAGAGTTCAAGATCGTCGGCCCGCATGAGGGAACCAAGCCGCGGCGCATCCTGCTGGGGTTAGGCGAACTCGAGACGATCGCGGGACGCTTGGGCAAGGGCGGCTCGCAGCCTTCGCTGCTGGATGGTGGCGGTGCGTAGGCTCGGCAGCATTGGGCGTCGTTTGTCGGCGCCGCGCAGGTTGTGCTGGGAGTTCTGCTGCGTATCAACCGGTTCGTACCGGTAGCGTTGATAACAGCGGCATGATGTGCGTTATTGCGGCGACCAGGGATTGAGCACGACCAGACCTTCGAAGTCGGCGGCGCGAAAATGCCGGACGTTGCGCGTTACGACCGCGAGTCCGTTGACACTCGCAATTGCAGCTATCTGCGAGTCGGTAGCAGGCAGCGTCATTCCTTTCAAACTAGCAGCGGCAACGGCTCTTCCCCAAATTCGCGCGGAGGCAAGATCAAAGGGAAGTATGTGCTCTTCGAATTCGTCAACGAGATTTTGCAGCCACGACTCCAACGCGCTACGTTTTTTTGATGGCTTAAGGAGCCGAACTCCAAGTTCAAGTTCGCCGATCGTGGGCGCGCCGACAAAAGCGCTCTGCATCGATTGCGCTGATATCCAGGTTAGAAATCCGGCATTCGGCTGCACTTTCGTGAGCTCCGAAAGCGCGCTTGTGTCGAGAAGAAACACTATGCCTGCTCGTCGTCAAAAATATCGGAACGCGGTTCGTACACTTTGTCGGCATGGGTGAGGTCTAATCCGGAATGCACCAGCGGCGAATGCAGTAAGAATGACAAGAGCGCTTTGCGCGGGCGCAAGGCTTCGTATTCGCTTATCGACACCACGGCCGCAGCCGGCTTGCCGCGGCGCAAGATGAATTGCACGCTCCCCGACTGCGCGAGATCGACTACCTCCGAGAGCTTGGCCTTCGCATCTTGCAAGTTCCAGGTTGCTTCATGGAGTTTCTTCGCCATTAAACTAGTTTAAACTAGATGTTCGTATCGCGTCAAGACCCCGCGACGCTAACGCTGAAGGCTTGAGGCGCCGGGGTCGTGCCGGCGCTCGCGGCACCGGCCACGGCTTTGCCGATAAAGGTCCCAGGAGTTTGTCGGGCTTGGGCTGTTTTGGGATCCGGAGGCGATTGGTTCGGAGACGAGGCGCGAAGAGGGAGCCGCCGCAGCTTTGTGCCTGATGAGCAACGATGTATTCGGGGAAAAGCGACCCGGAGACGGAAATGTGCTCAAGCCCGACAAACTCCTAGGCCCCAACCGCTTGCATTCGTAGATTGGAAGGTATTGTGACGCAGGGTAAGGATCCGGCGCTCGTCGAGATCGAGCGAAAAGTAACCGCAGGCATTCCGCTTTCGATCGAAGACGGATTATCGCTCTATCGTACGCCGAATCTGCACGAGTTGGGACGGTTGGCACGAGACCAGAAGGAACGCAAGAGCGGCAAGAAAGTCTTCTATGTTCTCAATCGGTATATTAACTCGACGAACATCTGCTACGCCAACTGCCGATTCTGTTCGTTTGCCGTCGACGAATTTAAGGAGAAGGACCGAGTCGTGCGGATGCCGGCCGATGAGGTATTCGCGAAGGCGCTCGAGACGGGCACCAACTTCAACCAGATCCACATCGTCGGCGGCCATGACCCGCGCCAACTCTCGCTGGATTACTGGCTCCCGCTGATGCGCCGGTTCAAAGAGGCCCTGCCGCACGCCCAGCTCTCTCTCTTCACTGCAGCCGAGATCGACTATATGGCCAAGCGCCACCGCATGTCCTACTCCGAGATCATCGCGCAGCTCAAAGGCGCGGGCTTGGACAACGTCAACGGCGGCGCTGCCGAGATCTTTGCCGAAGAGACCCGCAAGAAAATCTGCCCGAACAAGGTCGAGGGCGAGAGTTGGCTCGCGATCCACGAAGAGCTCCATCGCCAAGGAATCGCCAGTAACGCAACGATGCTCTACGGTCACATCGAGTCGCTGGAGGATCGCCTCGATCACCTCGTGCGCTTGCGGCAGTCGCAGGAGCGCTCCCCTGGTTACAATGCGTTTGTTCCGCTGGCGTTTCATCCCGACGGCAACGAACTCAACGACTGCGGCTGGACGAGCGGCGTCGATGACATACGGACCTTTGCCGTCGCCCGCCTGATGCTGCACAACTTCGATCACATCAAGGCGTATTGGATGATTCAAGGCCTCAAAGTCTGCCAGGTCGCTTTGCAGTTCGGCGCAGATGACATGGACGGTACGCATGGATCGACGGACGAAGAGATGATCTACCATAGCGCCGGGACGTCATCGGGACAGCACGTCGATGATCGAGAGTTCCGCCGGTTGATCGAAGAGTCGGGCTATGTGCCGGTGCGCCGGAATTCGACGTATCAGGAGTTTGCTTGGGATTGGGCGCCGCCGGCAGCCGAAGGTGCGTACGAACTGGTGAGGGCGTGAGCGGTTTGCGTTGCGGGCGTATCCGCTACACGAACGATCTGCCGATCTATGCCCCTTTCGATCTTGGGGTGCTCCCGTATCCAGGCACGTTGCATGCCGATGTGCCGGCAGCGCTCAACGCCATGTTGCTCGCGGGGGAGCTCGATCTCTCGCCGATAAGTGCCTTTGCCTACGCTCGCAATGCAGCGGAGTTGGTGCTGTTGCCCGACCTCTGCATCGGGGCGCGCGATGAAGTGGTATCGGTCGTTCTCGTATCGCAAGTGCCGCCGGCTCTCTTGCACAACGCGCAGATCTTTGTCACTCCCGAATCGGCGAGCGGTCGCAACCTTCTGCGCGTGCTCCTCGAACGGCGCTACGGTGTGTTGCCTGCGTATGTTGACGAGGAGAACCCCTTGGATCGAGCGCGACGCGGGTACGCCGCCTTGCTGATCGGCGATGCTGCCATCGATGCAAAGCTCGAGTTGCCGGCGCAGTTTGTCTATGACCTGGGTACGCTCTGGCATGACTGGACGGGCGAGCAGACGGTCTTTGCGGTGTGGGCCGCTCGGCGGCAGGCGGTACGGGATGACCCGGAGAGTGTTCGCGCCTGCATGCATGCCCTGACCGATGCGTATACTTGGTCTCGCTCGCATATGGGCGAGATCGTCGCTTGCGCGCAGCGAGCGTTTCGTCGACCGCCTGGGTTCTACGACGAATACTATGCCAAGCTCAACTTTACGTTGCACTCAGCCGCACAGCGTGGGCTCGGAGCCTATTGCCGCGAACTTATCGAGATCGGCGCGATCGACGCGTTGCCGCCGGTCGTTCCGGAGGCCATCGGTGTCAGCTCTCGTTAATCTCCTTGAGAAGGCCGCCTCCGGCGGTCGGCTTACCTTTAACGAAGGGCTGTTGCTCTATAGAGAAGCCGATCTGCACTCGTTAGGCGCTGCGGCGCACGCCCGGCGAATGCAGTTGCACCCCGGCAACACCGTCACCTATGTCATCGATACGACGATCAACTATACCAACGTCTGCAACGTGCATTGTAGTTTCTGCGCCTTCTTTCGGCCGGAGCAGCATCAAGAAGGCTATACGATGTCGCACGACCAGGTGCTGGCTCGCGTCAAACATGCGGCCGATCAAGGCGCTACGCAGATCATGATTCAGGGTGGAGTCAACCCGGAGTTGCATATCGATTGGTTCGAAACGCTCTTCGCGCGGGTTCATAGCGAGTATCCGAAGGTGGATATTCATGCGCTCTCGGTGAGCGAGGTCGCCGGCCTTGCGAAGGTCGACGGCCTAACCGTGCGTGAGGTGCTCGTGCGTCTGCGCGATGCGGGGATGAGGTCGCTCCCCGGGGCAGGTGCCGAGATCCTGGTCGAACGCGTGCGTAAACGCATTAGCGCGCGTAAGGTTCGCCCCGATGAGTGGCTCGGCGTCATGAGGGAAGCGCAACTCCTGAGCCTGCCGACCACGGCGACCATGATGTTTGGCTCCATCGAGACCGATGCAGAGCGGATCGAACATCTGCAGGCGCTGCGCGAACTGCAAGACGAAACGGCTGGATTCACCGCCTTTATTCCGTGGTACTACGTTCCATTTAAGACCCCGCTGCGCGGTCGTGAAGCGACGGGCCTGGAGTACCTACGCGTCTTGGCGATCTCGCGCCTGTACCTCGATAACTTCCCCCACCTGCAAGCCTCATGGCTGACGCCGGGCCTCAAGATGGGTGGGCTGGCGCTCTTTTACGGATGCGACGACATGGGCGGCACCATCATCGAAGAGCAGGTGGTCCATGACGCCGGGTCGACCAATGAGGCCACGCGCCGAGACCTAGAAGCGCTGGTCCGTTCTGCCGGCTTCGAACCGGCCATCCGCGACACGTACTGGAACCTGCGTGACGACGTCGCGCTTGCGACTGCTTAACGGTTAGCGGATCGTTCCGGCCCCGAGCACCTCGTGGCCGTGCGCGTCGAGGAACGCCACGAGCTGTCCGGGAGTGACGGCGCGTTGGGCTGCTTCGAATGTGAGCTCAACCGTACCGTCCTGATTGCGGGTGACGCCGGCCGGTGCCGGAACCGCGCGATAGCGCACCATGGCGGTAATTTTGGTTGGGGCGTGAGCGAATCGCTCGGGCCGGATAAAGTTGACCTCTTCGGCCACGAGTCGCCTGGTCAACAACGCTTCTTCACGGCCGATGACGACCGTATTGGTAGCGGGGTCAAGGCGCGTGACGTAGCGCGGACCGTCATCGGTCGCCGGTAGCCCGGCGCGCTGGCCGATGGTATAGCCGGCGATGCCGCGATGCGTGCCGACGGGTATCCCATCGCCGGTCGTTACAACGCCGCTACGCTCGACTTCGGGGCGTATGCGTCGGATCACATCGCGATAATCGCCACCCTCAACAAAGCAGATGTCCTGCGATTCGGTCTTGTCGTGAACCGGCAGCCCAAGGCGGCGCGCGTGTTCGCGCACGGCGCTCTTTTCGAGGGTGCCGAGCGGCAAGAGCAGCGTTGCAAGCTGCGACGGTGCAAGTTGGGCGAGCGCGTAGGCTTGATCTTTGCCATGGGGGGCGCGAAAGAGGTGTGGCCCGTCGCTGCCGTGTTCGAGGCGAGCGTAGTGCCCGGTAGCGACGTATGCGGCGCCCAGTCGCCGCGCATACTGTGCCAGCGTTCCGAACTTGACGAAGGTGTTGCAGGAAACGCAGGGGTTCGGCGTACGACCTCGTGCGTAGTCGTCGACAAAGCGATCGATGACGTTGCGGCGGAAGCTCTCTGTAAAGTCCAAAACATAGTGCGGGATGCCGAGGACCGCGGCGCTCCGGCGCGCGTCGTCGAAGTCGTCCGCCCCACAGCAACTCTTGGCGTGGGCGGGTCGCGTCGGCTCGTACATGCGCATCGTCGCTCCGACGACCTCGTAGCCTGCTTCGACCAGGAGCCCGGCCGCGACCGCGGAGTCGACGCCGCCGCTCATCGCGGCGATCACACGGGGTTTACTCATGATAGGCGTACAGGATAACAAGGTGAGGGGGCAAACAAAAGACTTTCATGTCAGCGCTGGGTGACCGTTTCCGCGCTGCGCGCGAAAATCGGGGTCTTTCGCTCTCGGAGGTCTCCGAGCAGATTCGTATTCGGTCGGTCTACTTGGCCGCCATCGAGGATGAGAACTGGGCCGTGATCGGCGCAGCGGTGTACGTTCGCGGGTTCTTGCGAACGTATGCTCGTTTTTTGGGGCTCGACCCGGAGCAGGCCGTCTCCGAGTTCGCCGGGCGAGAGCCCGAACTCATCGCGCCCTCTCGACCGGATGAACCGCCTGCCGAGAGTCCCCTCCGAGCGCCGGGTTCCGGCCTCGGGCCGTTCATCTGGGTGGCTAGTTTAGTGGCAGTCGTCCTCATTGCACTGATCGTCTATCTCGGCGTAACCCTGCAGCAAGGCCCCGTCCCGGTCGCTGCGGTCACCGCGACGCCGGGGCCGACCGGGCAGCCGTCTTCCTCGCCGACCGGGCAGCCGTCTTCCTCGTCGACCGGGCAGCCGTCTTCCTCGTCGACCGGGCAGTTGCCGATGGGATCGGCGACCGCTCACACGCTCGTGCTCCACCTCTCAGCACCCTCCTGGTTGCGGGTCACGGTTGACGGGAATGTTAGCATGGTGGGTACGTTTCCGGCCGGGACGACGCGGACGTTTCATGGAAAGGTCGCCCGGGTGCGGATCGGCAATGCGGGCGGAGTCACCATCTACGTCGATGGAGCCGGCGTAGGCCCGCTGGGGAAATCGGGCGATGTGGTCGTCCGCCGTTTCACGCTGTAGGAGCAAGAGTGGCCACCGAATATTCTTTTGATGTCGTCTCGAAGATCGATCGACAAGAACTCGACAACGCGCTCAATCAAGCGCGTAAAGAGATCGAAAACCGCTTCGATTTTCGCAATAGTACGACCGAGATCCAAAGTGATGAGAAGGCGATCACCCTGCTTGCGGCCGATGAAATGAAGCTGCGCAACGTCGTCGATATTCTGCAGTCCAGGGCGACCAAGCGAGGCATCGATATCAAGGCGTTCCAATACGGCGCCGTCGAACCCGCGGCGCAAGGCTGTGTTCGTCAAGTCCTGACACTGAGAACCGGCATCTCCAAAGAGCAGGGAAAACCGCTATTGGAGAAGATCAAGTCGCTCAAGTTGAAGGTGACGGCACAGTTTCAAGACGAGCAGATTCGCGTCACCGGCAAGAATAAGGACGATCTGCAGCAGGTCATGGCCCAGTTGCGCGCCATGGACGTCGAGCTTCCCCTGCAGTTCGTCAACTATCGATAGGTCACATAGATTTTCCGAGTGCCTTCCGTTTCGTTTATCAGCCTTGGCTGCGCCAAGAATCTCGTCGACACCGAGGTGATGATCGCCAAACTTGGTGCCGCGGGTTTCGATTTGGAACCTGACGCCGGCGCGGCCGATACGGTGGTCATCAACACCTGCGCCTTCATCGACCCGGCCAAAGCTGAATCGACGCAGACTATTCTTGAGTACGCCCAACGCAAGCAGCCCGGCCGGCAGTTGATCGTCGCCGGTTGCTTAGCACAGCGTTACGGCGAAACGCTCCAGGCGCTCGTTCCGGAGATCGACGGCGTCATCGGCACCGGAGCCTACGCCGACATCGTCGAGTTGCTGGCCGACGTCGAAGCGGGCAAGCATCCCGTGCGCTTGGAGTTTGGGGTGGAGCCGGAGCATGACTTCTTGCCGAGATTGGTGACGACCGGCAGCGCCACCGCGTATTTGAAGATCGCCGAAGGATGCGATCATCCATGCACGTTCTGCATTATTCCGCAGCTACGCGGCGCGTTTCGGAGCAGAAGTGAGACTTCGATTCTTGGAGAAGCGCGCGCGTTGGCATCGGGCGGGGTGAAGGAGCTGATCCTCATCGCGCAAGATACGTCGATGTGGGGTCGAGATCGTGGGCACCGGCGCGGCGGCCTCGCGCATCTGCTGGAAGAGTTGCACGAGATCCCCGGGCTCGAATGGATCCGGCTGCTCTATCTCTACCCGGCAACCGTGGATGACGAATTGATCGAGGCGATGGCAACCCTGCCCAAGGTCTGCAAATACATGGATATGCCGCTACAGCACGCCCACCCCGACATGCTGCGCGCCATGCTCCGTCCCTCAAATGGAGAGCGGTATCTCGAGATCATCGAACAGTTCCGCGAGCGCGTTCCCGAGATCACGATGCGATCCACCTTTATCGTCGGCTTTCCGGGCGAGCGGCCGGAGCACGTCGACTACTTGCAGGACTGGATCGAACGAGCCCGCTTGGACCGGGTCGGATTCTTTGAGTATAGTGCCGAGGAAGGGACGCCCGCCGCCGAACTTGACGCGCAGGTTCCCGCTGCCGAGCGCCGTCGGCGCCTCGTGCGCTTGCGCGAAGCCCAGCGGCAGGCTTCCGAGGAAGCTCGTCGTCTACGCATCGGCCGCCGCGTTCGCGTCCTCGTCGAGGAGCGTCGAACGTTACGGCGCAGCGATCCCTTGCGCGAATATCTTGGAGCCGCGCAGGCGTGGTTCGGACGCTCGCAAGGCGAGGCGCCGGGCGTTGACGGCGGCGTATATCTCTGCGGCGACGTGCGTATCGGCGCGTTCGGTGAGGTCGCTCTCGACGCGAGCGGGCCGTTTGATTTCGTCGGGCACATCGTAGAGCCACAAGGAGCCACGCTTGCCTAAGCAGGCCTGGCACCGCATCCCGGCGCTCATCGGGATCGGTGTGCTCTCGATTATCGTTGGATTCGCGGCGGTCATCGCAGGCATGTCGATCGTCGAGCACCGTAACCCGTTCGACGTGGTGGCAGATGCGTTTATTCCAACGCCACAGCAGCTCTTCGGCGTCGGGCAGTTGCGGGTCTTAGTCGTCGGTCTTGATTACGATTACACGGCAAACGACCAGCCGTTTTCGAGCTATTCGCGGAGCGACGTCATCATGGCGGTCAACATGGACTTCACCACGAAGCAACTCTACGAACTCTCGATACCGCGAGACATGGTTGCGACCTTACCCGACGGTACGCAGGCTAAGATTAACCAAGCGATGGCCGACGGGGGCATTACGGAGGCGGAGAGCGTGGTCGCGCAGTGGCTCGGCATCCCCGGGTTCGATCGCTATGTGGTCCTGCGCATCAACGCCACCAAGGATCTGATCGATGCCATCGGCGGCGTCGAGGTTGACGTGAAGAACTCGAACTGCTTGGTCAGCCCGCACCACTGCGTGAACGGACCGATCAACTACGATGACAACTGGGGACACCTCCACGTACATTTGCAACCCGGCCTGCAGCATCTCGACGGCGCGCAGGCGGTGGGCTATGCGCGTTTTCGGCATGACTGGTGCAGCGATCCCTGCCGGATCATGCGCCAGCAACAAGTGCTGCATGCTATCGCTGCAAAACTGCAGGGCAACAGGCTCAACACGCTCTTGCATTTCAACAGTTTGATTTCGGTTTTTCGGCACGACGTCAGCACCAACTTCTCAAACGAAGAGCTGCTTTCGCTTGCGGCATATTTCTCGCAGATCGGCCCGAAGGACGTGCACACGGCGCAGGTTCCCTACGTTGCCAATGTTTATCTGCCGGGCTATGGAGATTCGATCGTTCCGAATGAGACCGCGAAGGCAAAGCTGGTCTCAAGCATGCTGATCGCGCCTCCGACGCCTCGGCCGTCGCCCGATCCCGCGTTTGCCGCAGTAGCACCTTCGACGGTGCGGGTCGACGTCGAGAACGCCGGCGGCATTGCGGATCTGGCGCATGACGTTGCCGCGCGCCTGCGTAAACGCGGGTTTCGCATCGTTGCGGTCGGCAACGCAGCGGCCGGCAACGCCACGACGACGGTCATCTACGTTCATTCCGCCATCCCGTTTGCCGGGCAGCTAGTCCGCAAGGCGTTGCCCTCACGTCTACAGGCGGTGCCCGTGATTGAAGATACGGCACCATCGTCGATTGGCGCGACGTCACCGGTGCGTAGCGACGTGACCGTCATCGTCGGCAGCGATGCGGTGCCTGACGCTTCCCGGAAGCGCTGATCGTATGTGGATGCGCCGGCTTGTTGCGGTCGTCTTTGTGGTATCGCTGGGCTACGCCGGGTGGCGGCTCTATCGGCACGCGGGCTACCTGGCACGCCCCGTCATCGTGACACCGGCGATGAATGCGCATGAAGTTGTCTCGCCGGGATGGCGGAGACGCCTGGCGGCGCTGCTCTACCGGCCGAAGAGCGCGCCCAAGATCGTTGCGTTAACCTTCGACGATGGGCCCTATCCGGTCACCACGCCGTTGTTACTCGCGCAGTTGCGCCGCTTGGGCGTTCCGGCGACGTTCTTTTACATCGGGCGAGACGCGGTGCAGTGGCCGGGCATCGTCGAGCGTACGGCACGCGACGGCATCGAGATTGGAGATCACACCTACACGCACCCCGAACTCGATCGCGAATCGCCGGCGGCGATTCAATCTGAGGTTCTGCGCGGGCGCAACGCGCTCTGGAAGATCGCGCCCGACCCGGCTGAGCGGAGCTTGATGCGGCCGCCCCACGGGCGATATCGGGCCGCCACGCTACGAGCGATCGGCGCGCTTGGCTATTCCGTGGTCTTGTGGAGCGACGACACCGGGGATTGGCGTCCGCTTACGCCTAGCTCCATCGAGCAGCATGTCGTCGCGCGCGCCACGCGGCCCGAGATCCTGCTCATGCATAATGGTCGCCTGCCCACGATTGAAGCCTTGCCCACGATCGTGGCGGCCTTCCGGGCTGCCGGGTATCGCTTCGTTACGGTGAGGCAGATGCTGCGTATTGTGCCGCTGGCTACTATCAACCACCCGGTGCGCCGCCCGCTGCGCGGTTAGCCGGAAGGAGACCGATGCCTCGTCCGATCATCGACGTTGAATCCAGTCGCCCTGCCTACGTGCGTCGCCGGGTTCGCTCCGTCGCGCTGGTGGCCGCCGTGCTCGCGGTGTTGCTGGCGCTAGGGGTGATGATCGTCGCCTCGCGCACGCCGACCAAGCCTAGCTCGGGCTCGGCTCCGGCCGGGACGGCCAGCCAGGCGCCCCTCCATCCAGGAACTTCGGTCCCGTGAGTCGCATTGAAGGAGCTTCCCATGTCCACTAGGAGAGTCGATGCTGCGTAGGCTTACCCTCGCCCTGATAGCCTTGAGTTTCGTTGCGGCCGCTGCCGCATGCAGCTCGAGCACTACCTCGCTCAACGGCGGGCTCGGCATCGGGCCCAACTTCCCGACCGGGACGCTCTATGCGGCGAACTCTACGCAGAACGCCGTACAGATCTACTCGGCACCCTTCAAGAGCGGCATGCCGGCTAGCTACCAGATTGGCGGAGGCACCACGCAGCTCAACGGGCCGCAGTACCTCGCCTTCGATTCGGCCGGCAATCTCTGGGTGACCGACGACAACTCGGCAACCGGTCAAACGGGGCTGTTGATCTTCCAAGCCCTGGCGACGGGCAGCGTCTACCCGCTGAATACCCTTTCGTTTAACGGGCAGCCGCGCGGCATCGCCTTCTCGTCGCCGAGCCCGACTGCTAGCCCTGGAACCGTGCAGAATGTCCAAAACATGGCGGTTGCGGCATTCGTCCCCTCCAGCGCCGCCGCGTACCAGGTACAGCTCTACTCCACCGCCCCGGGTGGCCCCCCGGGCCTGGTCATGGCCATCGGTGGCCCGAGTACGGGCATCAATACGCCGACCGGCGTGGCCTATGCTCCGACGGGGCAGATTTACGTGGCCAACAGCGGCGGCGCCTCGGTTGAGTCCTTCGTGACCCCCTCCCCGTCGCCCGTGCCGTCGAGCACGCCTTCGCCGGCGCCCACCCCAACCCCGACGGCGGTGCCGTCAGGCAGCCCCACTGCGACCCCCTCCCCCTCTCCAACCCCGTCTCCGGCGCTGAACCTGTCGCCCGCGACGGTTATCGCAGGATCGCAGACCGGCTTGGTCGACCCGACGGGCATTGCCTTGGATGCGACCGGGAACATCTACGTCGCCGATGCCGGGAACCAAGCGATGGGCATCGCTCCGAGCATCCGCGTCTTCGCTGCAGGCGCAAACGGAAACGTCGTGCCGATGCGGGTCATTGCAGGCAGCAATACCGGTCTGGAGTTGCCGACGGATATCAAACTCGATGGGAAGATGAATATGTATGTCGCCGATTCCGGGGCAGACGCCATCTTCGAGTTTACGGCTGGGGCGAACGGGAACGTTGCGCCGATCGTGAAGATCGCCATTAGCGGGAACATCGTCGGGATCGGCCTCTCCCCGTAGGCGATCCCATGCCGAGCGCCGCCTGGCTCTCTTCGCTCTCAGCGTGCGCCGACGCCGAGTCGCCGACGCAGAGAGCGGCCTCGATCGCTGCCGGGCTGCGCGACATCGTGGCCTGTGCCTGCGCGACGGTGCTGCTGTTCGAAGACGACGGCCTGCTCACCGAAAGCGATCCCCCGGGTGGAGGGTTTGCGCTGCGTGACGGTTCGGCAAAACTGCGCAAGTTGTTCGTTCACGCCCTCGGCAAGTTTGCCGTACCCGGCGGCGCGTTTGTGCCGCGCGCCCAGCGCCGCGCCTTGGCGGGCGTCATCGCAGGGGCACCCGCGATCGGCGATCTGCTCTTTCTTGAGATGCGTTGGGACGACGATCTCTTGGGCTATGCGGTCATCGAAGGCGAGGCGCTGACTGATGAGGCGATGCGTACCACGCTGCGCGGTTACCTCGACGTGGCGACGCGGTTGATCGGCGCTGCGCGCCGCGTCGTTGCTGCGACCCGCCGGTCGCGCGAAGGGCACGTGCTGGCCCTCATCGACGAACGGATGCAGAGTTCTCTCGAGCCCGCCCGCCTGCTCGAAGCGGTGGCCTCGGCGATGCGCGAGTCGTTTGCGGCCGCGCGGTGTGTGATCCTCAGGCGCCCGGATGACGATCATGCCTTTGTAAGCTGCGTTACGGTGAGTCAGGACGAGGGCCTCTCGCCCTGGCCGAGTCACGTGCCGATGGACTCGCTCTTGCGCCGTGTCCTTGGTGGAGCGACGGTGCGACGAGACCAACTTGAGCCGGCCGGTCTGGATGCGTTGCTGAGCACGCAAGGGATCGCAAGTGCGGTCATGGTTCCGCTCGTCACCGAGGGGCACATCGAGCACGTTTTAGACCTGCAGTTTGTGCGCGAGCGCGGCATGGCCGATACCGATGTCGCCGCGCTGCGCTCGGCTGCGGTGCATGCGGGTCTCGCGCTGACCAATGCACGCCTCTATGAACGCGAGCGTTCCGGCCGCGGGCGTGCAGAAGCGCTTGAGCGAGTCGTGCGGATATTGCGCGACACGCAGTATGTGGACGAAGTCTTGCTGGTCTTCGTCGTCACCGTGTCACACGAACTCCCTGTGGACGGCGCAGCCTATGCAATCGAAGGCGATCGCCTGGTTCGCCGGGCCGTTCGGATGCGCAACATCGGCGGCTTCTCGCCTGTCGAGCGCATCCGTCTCGACGGATTGATGCCGTTTCTCAGCGTCGAGGAGCCATCCGAGGCGAGGCTGCTTCCCCGTGAAGACCGCGTCGCCGTGTTCGCGGATCGGACCGGCGTCGTTGTACCGCTGCGCGTCGAAGGGTCGCTCTGGGGGATGTTGGCGCTCACCTACGATCAAGAGGCCTTCGATGTGAGCGCGGCGGAGCGGGGGACGTTCTTTCGAACGCTCGGCTCGCATCTTGAACTAGCGCTGGCCAATGCCCGTGCATTCGAACGCGAACTGCGTCGAGGGCAAGAGCGTGCGACGTTGGCCGAAGCGGCGCGAACCATTCTTAGTCATACGCAACGGACGCCGCTTGCCGATGCGATGTGCCGGTTGGCAGCCACGCTGGTGGACGCCCATCGCGCCGTGGCGCTGACGGTGACCGATGGGTTGATCGAACGCATCGGTTCGTTCGGGGACGATCTCGATCGCTTGGCTGAGACCTTGCCGCCGGAGCTGCGCGAGCCATCGGTCGCAGCCGCGAACGTCACGTCGGTCGAACGGCGCGTGCAACGCTTGATCGAAGGCGATGGGTTTGCCGTCATTCCCCTGGTGCGCTCGCCGGCTGAGGGCGGGCGAGAGTTTGCCGGGGCTTACCTCATTGTCGGCAAAGACGGCGAGCGCCGCTTCTCACGCGATGAGCTTCGGCTGTTGCAGGAACTAGGGATACTCTTTGCGCTAGCGGTCCGCAACCTCGATCTCTTTGAGGCCACCTCCCATGCCAACGCCGCGCTACGTGAGTCCAGTCAGTTCAAGGACGACCTCATCGCCATGCTGGCCCACGACTTTCGGGGGCCGCTCACCGTCATTCTCGGCTACTGCGAACTGTTGCTTGAAGAAGATACCGATCGCCGGGAGGAGATCGAAACCATCGCCATGCAGACGCAGCGCCTGGTGCGTCTCTCGGACGATGCGCTGATTCTGGCTCGTACGCAGGCCGAAGGCTTCTCGCTGGACCGTTCCGTTGTCGATCTGGGGGATTTTGTTGCACTGGCCGTTGAGTCGTTCGGGCGAGAGGCCGAGCGGATCGAGTTCGAGTTGCCGTGCGAAAGGCTTCCCGTTTCGATCGACCCGTCACGCTTCCGCCATGTGCTCGATAACCTGTTCTCCAATGCACTAAAGTACTCTACCGACGGCGTGAACGTCTCGCTCCTGCGCGAAGCCGACCGGGTACTCTTGCGCGTGACCGATCATGGGATCGGTATTCCAGTCGGCGAGATGGAGGGACTCTTTACACGCTTCGGTCGCGCTAGCAACGCCAAACGGCTCGGCATCGCCGGTACCGGGATCGGCCTCTATACCGCCCGTAAGGTCGTGGACGTTCACGGCGGCACGATCACCGTTACCTCCAAGGAGCAGGAAGGCAGTACCTTTACTGTCTCCTTGCCCCTCTGCGCAAGCGAGTTGCTTCCGTCTCTGCCACGCCCAGCATAGCCGGCGCGCGGGCAGAACCACTCATTCCGGAGAACAGACAGATCAGTATGGCATTTCTCAAGGCAATATTCGACGGCAACGAGCGCGAGGTCGCTCGTCTGCGCCGAACGGCGCAACGCGTCAACGCACTGGAGCCGGATATCCAGGCGCTCTCCGATGAGGCCTTGCAAGGCAAGACGGCGGAGTTTCGCGGGCGTCTGGAGCGGGGCGAGACGCTCGACTCGATGCTTGCGGAGGTCTTTGCGGTCGTGCGCGAGGCCGGCCGGCGCGTTCTCTCCATGCGCCACTTCGATGTCCAGATCATGGGCGGTCAGGTTCTCTACGAAGGGCGCATCGCCGAGATGCGGACCGGCGAAGGCAAGACGCTCGGCGCGACGCTGCCCGTCTATGCCAGAGCGCTTGAGGGACGCGGCGTGCACGTGGTGACCGTCAACGATTATCTGGCCCGGCGTGATGCCGACTGGATGGGACCGCTCTACCAATTTCTCGGGCTGTCGGTTGGGATTATCCAGCACGATCTCGATCCGGCGGAGCGTCGTGCGGTCTACCACTCCGACGTGACCTATGTGACCAACAACGAAGTTGGTTTCGATTATCTGCGCGATAATATGGCCTGGCAGCTCGAAGATCTCGTGCAGCGCGAACTCTACTTTGCCTTAGTCGATGAAGTCGACTCGATCCTTATCGACGAGGCTCGTACTCCGCTCATCATCAGTGGGCCCGCCCAAGAGTCAACCGAACTGTATGCCAAGTTCGCGCAGATCATCCCACGGCTGAAGAAGGGCGAAGATTTCACCGTCGACGAGAAAGCTCACGCCGTTCCCATTACCGAGGCCGGTGTGGCCAAGGTTGAGAAGATGCTGAGCGTCGGCAATCTCTACGATCAGCGCAACATTGAACTCACCCACCAACTCACCGCCGCACTGAAGGCGTGGCATCTCTTCCATCTCGACCAGCAGTACATCATCAAGGATGGCGAGGTGGTCATCGTTGACGAGTTTACCGGCCGATTGATGTACGGGCGGCGTTATTCGGATGGAATCCACCAAGCCATTGAGGCCAAGGAAGGCATCAAAGTTCGAGGCGAGGATCAGACCTTGGCCACGATTACCTTTCAGAATCTCTTTCGCCTGTACAAGCACCTGGCCGGCATGACGGGTACCGCGAAGACCGAAGAACGCGAGTTTCGCGACATCTACGGCTTGGATGTCGTGGTCATCCCGACGAATATGCCGATGGTTCGCAAAGACTTCTCGGATATCGTTTATAAGACGGAGAAGGCGAAGTTCAACGCCGTCGTCGGTGAGATTATCCAGGAGCATCAGAAGGGTCGCCCGGTACTCGTCGGCACGCGTTCGATCGAGAAGAGCGAACTGCTGGCATCGATGTTGCGTCGCAAGGGCGTCGAATGTAAGGTCCTCAACGCAAAGTATCACGAGCAAGAGGCCGAAATCATTAAAGATGCCGGGCAAGAGCACCAGGTTACCATCGCGACGAATATGGCAGGCCGAGGAACCGATATCAAACTGGGCGAGGGCGTCGCGCAGAAGGGTGGTCTGCACATCATCGGGACGGAGCGCCATGAAGCGCGGCGCATCGACAATCAATTGCGCGGCCGCGCCGGCCGCCAGGGCGACCCCGGTTCCACGCGCTACTACGCATCCTTAGAAGATGAAGTCATGCGTCTCTTCGGAGGCGAGCGCATGAATTCGATCATGGAGCGGGTGGGCTTTACGGACGAGATGCCGATCGAATCCGGGCTGGTGACGAAATCGATCGAACGCGCACAGGGGAAAGTTGAGAATCATAACTACGAAGCGCGTAAGCATGTCCTTGAGTATGACGACGTGATGAATAAGCAGCGTGAGATCATCTACGCCGATCGTCGAGCGATTCTGGAAGGGACGTTTGATTCCCGTGCGTTCATGCTGCAAACACTTGAAGCCAAGATTGACGAAACTCTCTCCCAGAACGCGCCGGAGAATGCGCACCCGAGTGAGTGGGATCTCGCCGAGATGCTCAACGAACTCGAAGTGATCTTCCCCATCAAGGAACGCATCAGCGTTGCGGACCTTGACGGAAAAGATCGCGAGGAGATTCGCCGCGCCCTCAACACCGTGGCTCTCGATCTCTACGAGGCAAAAGAGCGGGAAGTGGGGCCCGAGATCATGCGCATCGTGGAGCAACGCTATCTGCTCCTGCCGATCATCGATCGGCAGTGGGTGGATCATCTCTACGTGATGGACCATCTCAAGAATGGGATCGGCCTACGAGGGTACGGTCAAAAAGATCCGCGTGTCGAATACGAAAAAGAGGCATACGAGATCTTTGAAGACCTCAAGAATAACATTGCGGATGAAGCGATCAAGGGCGTCTTCCACGTCGTGATCGAGCAATCACAGTCGCCGGAAGAGTTTACGGCGAACATGCCCGGCTACGAAGAGATTCCCAGCGGCGCGATGTTTGCGCAGCCTGCTGTGCCGGCTGGATACCTCTCGGGGAGCGAAGCGGAGGCCTTGCTTGGGCCGATGCCGGGTTCCGGCCGCCGGCCCGCAGCGTTGCACACCAATTTGGGTGACGGAGAACCACAGAAACCGGTGCATCGCGATCAACCGAAGGTCGGGCGCAACGACCTCTGCCCCTGCGGAAGCGGCAAAAAATTCAAGAAGTGCCACGGAGCCGCTCCCTAGCGGGCTCGGCGCGGGCCGCTAGGCGGGGGGTGCCCGCAGGTGCGGCGCCTGCGATCGGCGCCGCCTGCGCGCTGGGCCTAGACTTCGACGCTGAGTCCTCACTCCGGCTCTCACCCGACGAGCGCCTCGAGGCCGGCCAATGGCGCGGGTGCGGCACACGGATTCCAGCGCGGAAGCGCGAGCAGGCCGCGAGCGATAGGCCCGTCGTGCGAGCGATCACGGCCAGCGCTCAAAGTCGCTCGACGATCATCGTCGTTCATTAGCGGTGTGAGCGTTTAAGTGCAAGGCGAAAATTGCGGATTCGTCGAAATACGATATCAATGTTAGAAACGCTTGGGGAGCTCGCGTCCGAGACGCCCAGGAAACCGCGGTGCGCTAACTCGCGCGTCGATACAAAATCTTTGACTGCAACTAGGCATATTCTTCGGCAAGGCGATGCTCGGCACTTGGATTGGATCGGAGGCGAGTCCGTGCACCTCGTTGTCACGTCGCCGCCATACTGGACCCTAAAAAAATACAATGACTATCCGGGTCAACTTGGGGACGTTGTTGACTACGAGCGCTTTCACGACGAACTCGACCAAGTCTGGCGCCATTGTTATCGTGCGCTGGTGCCCGGCGGGCGTTTGGTTTGTGTTGTCGGAGACGTCTGTCTGTCGCGGCGGCGCAACAAGGGTCGCCATCAGGTCGTTCCACTTCATGCTGACATCTCTGTACGCGCTCGTCGAATTGGCTTTGATTATCTCACGCCGATCTATTGGCACAAGATTACAAACGCAAGCTATGAAGTAGAAAATGGTTCCTCCTTCCTTGGGAAACCGTTTGAACCGAACGCAATACTGAAGAACGATACCGAGTATATCCTCATGCTCCGCAAACCCGGGGGCTATCGTAAGCCGACCGATGAACAGCGCAAGCGCTCGAAGATGACTAAGGAGGAATATAAGGACTGGTTCAAATCGGCGTGGATGGGCGTCACGGGCGCATCCACCAAGGAGCATCCCGCGCCTTTTCCGATTGAACTTGCCTATCGGCTAGTCCGTATGTTCTCGTTTACCGAAGATACGGTTCTTGATCCATTCCTAGGAACTGGAACAACAACGTTGGCCGCGATGCGCGCTGGTCGCAACAGCATTGGGAGCGAACTCGACCCGAAATACTTCAGACTTGCGCTCGATCGTATAAGAGACGAGGTCGCGCAGGAATCATTGTTCGGCAAAGGGCCGACCCTCGAAGTTCTTCGAAAAGAATAAAGCGTCGTGTTGGCTGATATACTCGCACGGTACCAGGCCGCCGTGCAGCATTTTTGGGATCAGCGGTCGGACCAAGCAGCACGCCAGGCTGCTGCCGGACGCAGCGACGCTGGGGCGCGTTCTCAGGTCACCGGCGGCCTCCACATGAATGAGATTATCGCGTTGGCTAAGGACATCGTTCGAGACGCCGGGTGCCTGGACGGACATATTCACATCCGCGCCACATTGGAACTGCCCGGCTACTATCGACCTGAGAAAAAATGGGATCTACTCGTTCTGGTAGATTCCCACCTCGTGGCAGCTATCGAGTTCAAGGCACAGGTTGGCCCGTCGTTCGGGAACAACGCGAACAACAGGGCTGAAGAAGCTGTCGGCGTAGCGGAGGATTTGTGGACGGCGTATCGCGAGGGAAGGCTTGGTAAGAGCGTCATCGCCCCCTTGATTGGTTACGCTTTCATCTTGGAGGATTGCGCTGCGGTCCACAAGCCTCTGAAGAACGCGGAGCCTCATTTCCAAGTTGACTCCGTATTCAAACGCGCATCTTACGCTCAACGTTATGAATGGCTTTTGCGTCGACTTATGCTGGAGCGTAAGTACCAGGCGGTATGCCTTACGCTAGCGACCAACGCCAAGCCAACTGTCTTGACGCACCAGGCCGAGGATATGACTTTCGTCAAGTTCGCAACTCAACTGGAGGGGCACATTAGGACATTCCTCGCGACTCAGAAGGTGAAATAATGGCCGACGATCCCAAGACACTTGCGAAAAGAAAGCGGGCCGAGGAGTTTAAGGCGCGCTTTAGGGCAACTGGCCTAACGCAGGAAGAGTTCCGAACGCGCGCAGGGATAACGCGGAACGTTTTCTATAACCTTTCCATCGGCCAAGAACCCAAGCCAGATCAGAAGCGGCGTATTGAGGCGCTCTTTAATGATCCCGCACGTAAAGTCGTAGATTAAGTTCCCTCCTATTACTAGCGAGAGAATAGTTGTTCGTTGAGTCGCCATGGCTCCTTGCAGATGCAGATGCGTGCGTGCCGCTAGAGGAGCGAGAAGCACAGCCAGCCGCTGTAAACATAACCGCTAGGATTGTTGATAGGGTGCCCAAACACTTCAATGTCATGCATCCCTCCGACAATCACACACGTTTACGAATCTACCACAAACGCGTCACGAAGCTTTGCGTTTGTGTAAGGTTATGAGGTTGCCTTCCGTATCGTTGATCATCGCCATCCGGCACATCGTCGTCTCGGTTTCCATCAGGACCGGGGCTCTTTTACCGCCGCGACGGCCGCATCGAGATCGTCGATCGCAAACAGGATGCCGTTGCTGGGCTGGAACGGCATCACGCGACCGCCTCCGCCCCACAGGCCGAACGTCGTCCCGTCGGGCAGTTCATACTCCGCCCCGCGGTCGTCGGGATACACGGTTACCGGTTCGAGTCCCAGCACGTCGCGATAGAAGGCGATCGCCCGAGGCGCATCCTTGACCATGTAGCCGCTGAGGTCCATTCCGGCGACGTTGAACGGACGTTGAGTCACCATCGCTGCGCTCCTTCGTTCGAGACGTCTTGGAGCACTTGTTCTGTCTCTTTCGCCCGGCACCATCCTTGCTTCCACCTCAGTGGCCTAGGATTGCGCCGCCTTTTATGGGCAGAAAAGCCGTCTGCCCATACATCAGCCGCCCGGCCAGGGTTTGTGGTTATAGGTGACGGCGTCCTTGTGGAGCCCGCTAGCCTCACCGAGTTGGCGAATCGGCACACGCAGTTGCATGATCTCGGAGAGGCCGCTGTTGGTGAGAACCTCGAGCGGCCGCGTCGGAAACGCCCACAAAGAACCGCTTACTTGCCGGGGCCCATCGGCCCCCAATGCGTCGCCATCATGATCAGGATCACGCCGGGATCGTTCATGCCGTGCTTGCCACCGCACATGCCGCCGGCCTTCATGCCGCCGGTCTTCATGCCGCCCATACTGTGGGCCATCATGCCGTCGCGCATCGATTGCATCTGCTTCATCATAGCTTGGTGCCGGCTAAGGATCGTTTGCTTTTGGGTTGGCGAGAGCGCTGCGTCGAGTTGACTTGCGGCTGCACCGAGATCGGGGTTGGGCGCGATTGCAAGCTGACCGACGACCTTAGCGAGCAGCGTTTTCTGCTCCGGCGTCAGCAGGCCTAGGATTTTCGTGCGCATCTGCGCGTGCATCTGCATCATGCCGGCGGCCGGAACGGAGGATTGTTGCGCGCTCGTGATGATGGGTAACGCGAGAGCGAGGAAGAGCGCGAGTAGTGTACGTTTCATAATGCCTCGTTTCTTCAAGGGCTGCCGTTGATTACATTCTACTTACCCCCACTCCCGCCCCATTGGCCTGCCTTCGAGGCGCTCATCGCTTCCTATTCGAGATTGACCGAACCCCAATGCGTGGGAGGCCCTTGGACTGCGTTGCCCAGACGGCGCCACGGTGGGATGATGTGAATCGGAGGGAACGGGCCGTTCGTGGGAGGGGGCGTTGGCCCGGCCGGCGTTTGGTTGACCAGGTCTCCACCGAGGTCCACGCCTTGAGCGCTCACATGGACGTCGACTCCCGTGCCGTTGTCACTGAGCGTGGTGGTGATACTGCCGCCTTGCCCGTCGGTGGCCGTGATGGCAAGATATCCGTCGGCATTGCGCGTTACCGTCTCGCCGTTGCTCAACGTTGCGGATTGTCCGTTGCTGAGTCGGTATTGTTGACCGCCGTCGACGATCGACGCGTTGCCGCCGGCGTCCAGCGTCACTTGGGTTGCGCCGTTATTGGTCGTCACCGTAGCGTTCTGGTTCCAGGAGATGCCTTGCGCGTTTGGGGGCGTTGCGGTCGTGGAGATTTGAAAGCCGCCCGGGATGGAATCGGAGTCGAGGAGATCGGCGTGGCCGGCCATGCTGTCCCAGTGCGCGTTTTCGGAGCTCCCATCGCTGGCCGTCCCGTTAAAGGCGAGATGCGGATCGCCGGTGGAGCTTGCGGTCGCGTTATTGAACGCGGTTTCGTTGCCGGGCAGGGGCGGCGTGCCGGGCCCGTTCGGGGGTGTGCCGCCCATCAGTTGCATCAGTGCGCCGACGACCTGCATGAGCGAGTTGAGAATCGACGCCAGCGGATTGCCGTCGCCGAACTGCGGCAACCACGGAAACGCCGCCGGCGAGCCTGCTTGATGGGCACCGTTCGTGCCGCCCATCGAAGGTGGAAGCAGTCGCGAGATGCCGTCGTTTGCGGGCAGGCCGCCCTGGGGGAAACCGCCGCCGGCGCCGTCGACCGGGGTGCCGGTGAGCCACGACTCTAGCGTGGCCATGGGGGAGCCTTGGGGTTGAACCAACATCGTGGACCTCCTCTCATAGGAACGAGCGCGCCAATCGCGATGCGCTCGTCTCCCCATCCCGCGGAGCGGTGACTCGGCAAGGGGTAGGGGCGATGGCCGCGAATCGGAAGCGCCGCCATGAGCGACTCACAACTCACGACCATAGCTCGACTCTGCGAACGATTGAACGCGCTCAAGGAGCGGCTTTGACTATGCGGGGAAATCGCGCCGCCTGATCGAGCTTGAGGCGCAATCGCGCGCCGGCGGTTTCTGGGATGATCCTGCAGGCGCGCAGCGGGTGATGAAAGATCTCGCCGGGCTGCGCTCGGAGATCGATCGGCTCGACGCCGTCGACCGTTCGCTGCACGATGCGGGCGAGTTGCTGGCGCTCTTCGGTGACGATGAGCCGGCTGCGGCCGAGATCGCCGAAGGGATCGGCACTGCCGAAGCCGCGCTCGATGCGTTGGAAGTCGAGGCGAACTTCGACGGCGAGTTTGACGCGCACAACGTTATCCTGAGCGTCTATGCCGGTGCCGGCGGCGTCGATGCCGCGGACTGGGCTCAAATGCTCAGCCGCATGTACCTTCGCTGGGCTGAGAGCGCCGGCTTTTCAACCCAGATCGTCGAGGAGTCGCCGGCCGAGGAAGCCGGCCTAAAATCGATCACGTTCTTCGTGCGTGGGCGCAATGCGTACGGATTGCTCGAAGGTGAGCGCGGCGTACACCGCCTCGTGCGCATGTCGCCGTTCGACGCGGCGCATCGCCGGCACACGTCCTTTGCGGCGGTTGACATCATCCCGGAGATCGAGGCAGACGAATCTCGTGAGATTCAGATGAAGCCCGACGACCTGCGGGTTGAAACGTTTAAATCCGGTGGCGCGGGGGGGCAGTACGTCAATAAAACCGAGTCGGCGGTCCGCATCATTCACCTGCCGAGCGGGCTGATCGTCGCTTCGCAGCAGGAGCGCTCGCAGGCGCAGAACCGCGAGGTTGCAATGACGATCCTGCGCGCACGACTCGTCGCTCGCGAAATCGAGCAGCGGGGCGAGAAGTTGGCGTCGCTGCGGGGAGAGCGTCAGGCCAACGAATGGGGATCGCAGATTCGCTCCTACGTTCTGGCTCCGTATCAGCTCGTGAAAGACCATCGAACGGGCGTTGAGACCGGCAATGTGCCCGCTGTTCTCGACGGCGATATCGATGTCTTCATTCGCCCGTACCTCCAGGTGCGCCGCTCGTTGCAGCATCGAGCCTCGAGCCAGGCTCCCTAGCGTACGGGATCGCCTGCTCTGGAGCGGTTGCGCGCTCTATCGCCGGACGGCGAAGTGTCGATCAGGCGCGCGAGGCGCTTGAGGGCGTCGCTCGGCCAGCCGGCGCCGGCGCGGACGATCTCGGCGCGGGCTGCCCACGGAGCCCAGCGCGCGACGTGCAGAGCGAAGTTCGGTTGCGGCGGGAAGATCGCGACGGTCGGCGTTCCGAGCATACCTGCAACGTGGATCGCGCCACAGTCCGGGGCGACGAGCGCTTGCGCTGCCGCCAGCGCAGATTTCCAGGGCGCGAGCTCGCCGAAGCATTCGACCGCAAGGCCGGTACTGCGTTCGAATCGTTGGGCGAAAGCCGCCTCCGCACACGTTGCGACGCATCGCAGGCCGTAGCGCGCGGCGAGGCTCCGCGCCAAGTGGACGACGGCATCGTCGTCGATGCCCAGGCGAACCCACTTATCGGTGACTTGAAAGACGATGCGCCGCTCGATGGGCGGACGTTCATCGAGCAGGAGCGGGGTGAGTCGTTGCGGGTCGCGCGTGGGCCGCGCGGCCTCGTCGAGCAGCGGTGCGCCGAGGCGAAAGAGCGTTTCACATTCGTGCGGAGCGCGAGGATCCAACCCTGCGCTGCGATGGACGGCGTGGGTCAAGGTCGAGCGGATCCAGAGCGATTTCAGCGGTTTGGCCCAGCCGTTCTCAAACCCGATGCGTACGGGGGCTTCCGTCATGCGCGCGAGCCGATAGCCCGCGGGGTCCTCCGTGGCGACGAGGACGCTGGTGTAGTTGCGCTCTCGTAGTTGCGCGCCGAAGGCGTCGATCGCTGCGAGATTTGCGGGCGACCCGTCGCGCAGGGAGAACGGAGGGACGAACGCTTGCCCAAGCGCCGCGGAGGTAAAGAGCGCCGCGTTGGCCGCGCTGCCGACAAGGTCCGTGGGGATCGCCCGCTCGCGCAGCGCCAGCAGGAGCGGCGTCAGCGCGACGGCGTCGCCGAGTGCGTCGAGGCGGATGACGAGCGCGGACGGTGAAGCCTGCGTCATGGTCCTTCACGTTTCCAGGTCTCGCCTGGCCGGCGCCTGCCGATGATCGCGCATGAGGCGCTGGTCACGTTCGACACCGTCGAGGGCTGCCGTGTTCTGGGCGAGCTGGGCTACGTGAGCGGCCAGGCCCAGCAGCAGCAGGATCCCTGGCGGGCGACCTGGCGGACCTTGAGTGCGCTGGTTGGTCTGGGCCCAGGCCAGCTCATGAGCGACCTCGACCGGCTGCGGAGCGACGCCCTCGATGCTCTCTGCGCGCAGGCCGAGGCGCTCGGCGCGGACGCCGTCATCGGGGTGCAGTTCCATGCCGCTTACTCGGACGATGGAACGTGTGCGCTGGTGGCCTTCGGCCAGGCCGTGCGATTGGATCATCGAGAAGGAGCAACCGGCTGATGGAGCTCGATCGCGCCGCTTGCCAGGCATCCCTTGAGGAGGCTGCGCACCGCGTCCGCGCCTGCCGTCGCTGCGCGATCGGCGAGCAGCGGCGCAACGCGGTCTTTGGAGAGGGCGACCCCAGCGCTCGCGTGATGCTTGTCGGCGAGGGTCCCGGGGAGACCGAGGATGCCCTGGGGCGGCCGTTTGTGGGTCGTGCCGGCGCGCTCCTGGACAGGATGCTGGGCGCCATCGGGCTGGCTCGCGACCAGGTCTATATCTGTAACACCGTCAAGTGCCGGCCGACCTCACCCGGTCCGCGCGGGCCCCGCAATCGAGCGCCGGAGCCGAGTGAGATGGAGAACTGTCGTCCGTTCCTGGACGAGCAGATTGCGACCATCCGCCCGGCCGTCATCGTGGCGCTCGGGGCGGCTGCCGCGAAGTCTTTTCTCGGGCGCGACTTTCTCATCAGCAAGCAACGCGGGCGCTGGTACGAGGGGCCGGCTGGGGCTGCGCTCATCGCGACCTTCCATCCCGCCTACCTGTTGCGTCAGACAGGAGGGGAGCTGGAGGCGGTCAAGCGCCTCGTCTGGCACGACCTCCTGCAGGTGCGTGCGCGCCTCGACGAAGTGCCGGTGCCCCACCACGCGCCGCCCACCCAAGTCGGGCTCTTCGAAGAAGGCTCGTGATACAATCGCGGCCATGACCCGCGACGCCCGCTCCATCTGGTTCAACGAAGCCTCCGCGCGCATCGGCCTCTCCGACGAAACGCAGCTTGCGCTACGCTTCGCGCTGAAGCCGTATCGCTTAGCGCAGATCTATCGCGGCGCAACCAAGGAACTGGCCCGTGACGTCGAGGCGCTGACCACCCTGCCCAAGGAGTTGCGCGCCTCCCTTACGGCATCGGGGTTTGCGCTTGGCTGCGTCGAGCCGGTGACGATCCAGCGCTCTAGAGACGGGCAGACCAGCAAGGGACTCTTTCGTCTGCGCGACGGCAACGAAGTCGAAGCGGTACTCATGGAGCACCGTGAAGAACGGACCACGGTCTGCATCTCCTCGCAGGCCGGATGCGCCTTTGCCTGCAGGTTCTGCTCCACGGGGCAGGCCGGTTATACGCGCAACCTCGTCGCGAGCGAAATCTTCGATCAGGCACGTTTCTTTGCGCTCGAGCTTGCCGCGCGGGGCAAGCGAGTGACGAACATCGTCTTCATGGGCATGGGCGAACCGTTCCACAACTACGAGAATGTCATGGGTGCCGTCGCCTTGCTCAACGATCCGCATGGGTTCGGCTTAGGCCATCGGCACATTACGATCTCCACCGTCGGCATGGTCAATCGCATCGATGCGTTTGCCGACGAGCATCTCCAGGTGAACTTGGCGATCTCCTTGCATGCGCCGACCGACGCCATCCGCGCCACGATCATGCCGGTCAATCGCCGGTATCCGCTCGCGCAGCTCTTGGCCGCCTGCGAGCGGTACGTCGAGAAGACCCATCGCAAGGTGTTCTTCGAGTATGTCATGTTAGCCGGTGTCAACGATTCGGATGAGAGCGCCCGGGCGCTCGCCCGCATCATGACGGGCCACCTCTACCATGTGAACCTGATCCCCTACAATGCGACGCCGGACGGCCCGTTCCAAGGCTCCTCGAAAGAACGCATTTGGATCTTCGCCAAGATCCTTGACGAAGCGGGTGTGCCGACGACCGTGCGTCATAGTATGGGGAGCGATATCGCGGCTGCCTGCGGGCAACTGCGTGCTCAGACGCAACCGAAGGCCGCACGCAGGGGCGCATAGTTCCATGCTCTTGCTCGCTTTGGGCGCCGGTGTATCCATCGCCGCCGCGCTCGTCTTCGCCGCTCGATCGCTGCAAGTCGCGATCGGATCACGGGAATCGATCGTGCGCGCCGATGGAAGTGGGAATGCCCTCCCGATGCTCTCCATCGTGGTCCCCGCGCGCAACGAAGCGCGACAGATCGAAGGCTGCATTCGATCGCTCTTGGCACAACGCTATCCCAGCCTCGAAGTCATCGTCGTGGACGATCGCTCGGATGACGCGACGCCGCAGATACTCGTGCGGCTTGCACGGGAGGACCCGCGCCTGCAGGTGCTGCGCGGCGAGCCTCTGCCGCAGGGTTGGGTTGGAAAGCCGTGGGCGCTGGTTCAAGGGAGTCGTCGCGCGCAGGGCGAGTGGATTCTCTGTACCGATGCCGACACGATTCACGCTCCCGACGCCTGTGCAAGCGCCGTCACGTACGCGCTGCGCCGCCGGCTCGATCTCTTGAGCCTGCTGACCGCGCAAGAGATGGATTCGCCGGCTGAGTGGATCGTGCTGCCGGCCATCCTCTGGACGATAGCGCTCGTGGTGGGCCCCCTGCGCGACGTGAACGATCCGGCGAAACCGCAGAGCGCGCTCTTCAACGGCCAGTATCTCCTGGCGCGTCGCACGGCGTACGAGGCTTTCGGAGGGCACGCGTTGGTGAGCGCGGAGATCGCCGAAGATTATGAACTGGCCAGGCGATTGAAGGCGGATGGGCGCTTTCGGCTGGCGCTGGTCGATGCGGGCGGCCTCGTGCGTACGCGGATGTACCGCAATCTGCGTGAAATATGGAACGGGTTTTCGAAGAACTTTGCGCTGGGCGCCAGGGGAGATCGCGCGGTGCTCGTCTTGGGCGTCGTTGCCCTCATGTGTATCGCGCCCTTGCCGGAGGCGGTGTTGCTCGCTGCGCTCGTGATGCGGGCCTGGGCGATTGCATGGGCCTGCGCCGGTGCCATTCTCGTCGCCATCCTGGGTGCGGCACTCGGGATGCGCAGCTTTGGGCTACCCGCAACGAGCGCAGCCGCTCTCCCTCTTGGGATGAGCGGTGCCCTCGCAATCCTGCTGAACTCGATACGGCTCCATGCCGGTGATGGGGTCCAGTGGCGCGGGCGGCGCTACGGCGGGGCTCGGCCTCTCTCCCGGTGAACTCACGGCGCTCAGATATGGAAAGTACGCCCAACGAACCACGCGTCAGCATGGATGAGATCGCCGCTTTAGCCAAGCGTCGCGGTTTCATCTTCCAATCCAGCGAAATCTACGGCGGCATCGGCGGGTTCTATGATTACGGACCTCTTGGTGCGGTGCTCAAGCGCAATGTGAAGAACGCATGGTGGCGTGATACCGTTGAGCTGCGCGACGACGTCGTGGCCTTTGATTCATCGATCATCATGCATCCGCTGGCCTGGAAGGCATCGGGGCACGTCGATGCCTTCCATGACATCTTTGTCGATTGTAAGATCTGCAAACATCGTTTCCGCCACGATCATCTCAAAGATGTAACGCAGTGTCCGGACTGCGGAAGCAAGGCCTCCTTTACGGAGCCTCGCGCTTTTAATCTCATGCTCAAGACTTCCGTCGGGCCGATGGAAGATACGGCATCGCTTGCGTACCTGCGCCCGGAGACCGCTCAGGGAATCTTCGTCAATTTTAAGAATGTCTTCCAAAGTGCGCGCAAGAAGCCACCCTTCGGCATTGCGCAGATCGGGAAAGCTTTTCGGAACGAGATTACTCCGGGGAATCTCACCTATCGCGTGCGTGAGTTCGAACAAGCCGAGCTTGAATATTTTGTTCCCGACGACGGCAGCGACAGCGCATGGTTCGATCGCTGGGTGGAGGTGCGCAAGGCATGGTATAGCTCGTACGGAATCAAGGCCGAACGGCTGCGTTTCTACGAGTTGACGCCGCAGGAGCGTCCACACTATGCCAAGGCCGGAACGGACGTCGAGTACCTCTTCCCATGGGGTTGGGGAGAGCTCGAATCGATCGCCAACCGCGGAACGTACGATCTCGACGCGCACATGCGTCTCTCCGGCAAAGACCTGCGCTTCTTCGATGAGGCCGGGAAGACGCACTATACGCCGATCTTAATCGAAAGCTCCGCCGGGATGGACCGTACGGCGCTGACCTTCTTAGTCGATGCCTACGAGCGCGAGCGCGGCGTCGATCCCGCCGGAAAACCAACGGAGCGCGTCGTGTTGCGATTCCATCCGAGGATCGCCCCGGTGCAGGTAGCCGTCTTCTCCTTGGCGCGCAACAGGCAGGACCTTGTCGAACGTGCGCGAAGCCTCGAAAGTCGTCTGCGTCTGCGATGCCGGTCGCAGTACGATGAAGGAAATATTGGGCAGCTCTATCGTCGTCAAGATGAGATCGGGACGCCGTTTTGTTTGACGATCGACTTCGAAACGCTCGACGACGGCGCCGTGACCGTTCGTGAGCGCGACACCATGAGGCAAGAACGTGTTGCAATCGAAAGTATCGACCGCTACCTCGACCAACGGCTCTAGCGCCGCGAAGTACCTCTACTTCTTCGAGGAGGGCAATGCATCGATGCTGGACCTGCTCGGCGGTAAAGGGGCCGGCCTGGCGGAGATGACGGCCGCAGGGCTGCCGGTGCCCAGCGGGTTCACGATTACCACGCAAGCGTGTCTGGCGTACTATGCGGCCGGTGACCGCTTTCCGGATGGCCTGCACGAACAGGTGGAGGCCGCGATGCGCACGCTGGAAGGGCGGACCGGCAAACGCTTCGGCGACCCGGCGAATCCATTGCTCGTCTCTGTCCGCAGCGGCGCGCGCGCCTCGATGCCGGGCATGATGGATACCATTCTGAACCTCGGGCTCAACGACGCGACGGTGCTGGGCCTGGCCGCGCTGACGAAGAACGATCGTTTTGCTTGGGATGCGTATCGGCGTTTTATCTCGATGTTCGGGAACATCGTGATGGGCGTCGAGAAATCTCGTTTTGAGGAGCTCATCGAGGAGAAAAAACACAGCCTTGGGGTAAAAACCGACCCCGAGATCGATGCCGGCTCGTGGCAAGATCTTGCGAGTCGTTTCTTTGCCGTCATCGAGCAAGATGCCGGAGTTCCGTTTCCACAAGATGTGCACGAACAGTTGACCCTGGCAATCGGCGCGGTCTTTCACTCGTGGTACTCCAAACGTGCTATCGATTACCGGCGCTTCAATAAGATCCCTGACGACTGGGGAACGGCGGTCAGCGTCGTGTCGATGGTGTTCGGCAATCTCGGCGAGGATTCAGGGACGGGTGTTGCGTTTACCCGCGATCCGAACACCGGCGAGAAACACCTCTTCGGCGAGTATCTCCGCAACGCGCAAGGAGAGGATGTGGTTGCGGGGATTCGTACGCCGGAACGCATTGCGGACTTGGAGCGGATTCAGCCGGAGGTCTATCGCCAGTTCGTCGAAATCGCCGCAACGCTCGAACGGCACTATCGCGACGTGCAGGACCTCGAGTTTACCGTGGAGCGGGGCAAGCTCTACATGCTCCAGACGCGTAGCGCCAAGCGTAGCGCCGAAGCCGCGGTAAAGATCGCGCTGGCACTGGTCGATGAGGGTATTCTCGACCGGCGGGAAGCACTCGGGCGCGTCGACGCCGGGGTGCTCGATCACCTGTTTCATCCTCGGATCGACGTCGGCGAACACTTTGAGGTCGTGGCGCACGGGCTGAACGCCTCGCCCGGTGCGGCGACGGGGCAGGTGGTCTTCGATGCAGACACCGCGGTGGAATGGGCGAAGGAGGGCAAAGACGTTCTTCTCGTGCGCGTCGAGACGACGCCCGATGACGTGCATGGGATGATCGCAGCTCGCGGCGTCTTGACGGCCAAAGGCGGCGCAACCTCGCACGCGGCGGTCGTCGCCCGCGGCATGGGGATCCCGTGTGTCTCCGGTTGCGAGTCGTTGGAGATCTCGCGCCGTCTCCGGCGCGCCACGCTCGCCGGTCATCGGATCGAACAGGGTGATTGGCTCACCATCGACGGTTCGAGCGGGAATGTGATGCTCGGTCGTTTTACGCTCGTGGATCCACCAAGCGAACTCCCCGAGTGGTTGCAACGATTTCTAGCTTGGGCAGACGACGTTCGACGTTTGGATGTCTGGGCAAACGCCGATACGCCGGCCGATGCACGCAAGGCGCGTGAGCTGGGCGCACACGGTATCGGGCTGTGCCGGACCGAGCACATGTTCATGCAGCGCGAGCGCTTGCCGGTCGTCCAAGGGATGATCCTGGCCGACACGGTACAGGCGCGAACCGAAGCCCTTACCAAGCTGCTGCCTTTCCAGCGCGACGACTTTGCCGGAATCTTGGAAGCGATGGCTGGACTGCCGGTGACGATTCGTCTGCTCGATCCTCCCCTCCACGAGTTTCTCCCATCGCTGGAAGCCCTGTTAGTCGAAACGACGGAGCTGCGCGTTCGCGACGGCGAGTCATCCCCGGAGTATCAAGCCAAGATGCAGGTGCTGCGACGCGTCCGTCAGTTGCACGAGCAGAACCCCATGCTCGGCCTGCGGGTGTGTCGTCTCGGCATCCTGTATCCGGAGATCTATGCGATGCAGGTGCGCGCGATCTTCGAAGCCGCGTGCGATCTGCTCGGAAGGGGCATCGACGCTTGCCCGGAGGTGATGATTCCCGGAGTTGGGACAAAAGAGGAGATGCGCATCACGTACGAGGCCGCCAAGTCCGTGGCCGATACGGTGCTGGCCGAGCGCGGCATGACGCTGGAGTACCGGATCGGCACCATGATCGAACTGCCTCGGGCGTGTATCGTCGCTGACGAGATTGCCGCCTACGCGCAGTTCTTCTCGTTTGGAACCAACGATCTCACGCAGACGACCTATGGGTACAGCCGCGATGATGCCGAAGCATCCTTCATCCCGCGTTACTTGGAGGAGAAGATTCTGGCCGACGATCCGTTCCAGGTTCTCGACCGGCGAGGGGTCGGGGCGCTCATGGAGGAGGCCATTCGTCGCGGGCGAGCAGCGCATGCGCAACTGAAGATCGGCATCTGCGGAGAGCACGGCGGCGAGCCTTCAAGCGTGGCGTTCTGCCATCAGCTTGGTCTCGACTACGTGTCGTGTTCCCCCTACCGGGTGCCGATCGCGCGCTTGGCCGCCGCGCAAGCGGCAACGGGAGCGCTGAGCTAGCGCAGAGCGGCGATGGGAGCGCAGAGGCGTCGCGCCTGGGCTACGTCCACCTGTGCCCGGACGACGAAGAGTTTGCGCCAGTAGGCCTTGCCGACGAGTTTGGCGATGAGATCCGAGGCATCGCGAGCGTCGACGATCCCACCGGGGCCACGTACCCAGACGGTCGGCTCGTTCGTGTCGGCAGCCAGCGGCAGGCGATGGAGCACCTGCTCCTGCGCGTCGGCCCAGACGTTCTCATCGCCGAAGCGCGTGCGCAGCGCGCGTTCGCACGCGGTATATGCGCGAAGATCGCGTTCTGCATTGAACTCCGCGGCAATGGCGTAGACGCGTTGGCGCTCGCGTAGGGCTCGCGCCGCATCCGTGTGAACGGTGCTGACGTCGCGCAGGACGCGAAAGTCGTCCCAGTCCAGGAACGCGTCGATGTCGTCAAGGCAATGCGGGTCGGGCCAGAGTTGTCGCAGCACGTCTTGGAGGATGCGTTCGAACATTCGCGTCGTGTGGTGGAAGTAGACCGACGCAAACATCATGTAGCGTGCTAGGACGAAGGATTCGAGCGCAACCACCCCGCGGGAGTCGATTCCGAGCACCATCTCGCCGTCGCGCTCGATCAGCCGCAGCGAGGCGATCAGTTGATCGGTATCGTAGTGACCGCCGGCCACGCCGGTGAAGTAGGCATCGCGCAAAAGGTAATCCATGCGGTCGGCATCGAGGTTCGGGCCGCTGACCAGTTCGCGCAACGCCGGATAGCGGCCGGAGCGCTCGCCCAGGATGAGCGCGAGGACCTCGTGCGGATCGACATCGAGTTCGGCGATGCGAGCGGAGAGCTCGGGGGTGAGCAGGATGGCTTCCGTGCGTGCCTCGTGCCGGATGCCGAGGATGGCTTCGCAGGCATGGCTGAAGGGTCCGTGCCCGATGTCGTGCAGGAGGAGCGCGGCCCGGAGCAAGCGGCGCTGCCGGGCGATGTCGGCCTCGTCGGCGAAGAACTCCCGTCCCACGGCGACCAACTGGTCGAAGGCCCGCGTCCCCATGGCGAGCGCCCCCAGGGCATGGGTAAACCGCGAGTGTTCGGCTGAAGGGAAGGCCAAGTAGGCCAGACCGAGCTGGCGCAAGCGGCGCAGCCGTTGCATCGCCGGCGTATCGAGCAATCGCGCTTCCGGTTCGCTCAGTTCGATAAAGCGGTGAACCGGGTCGAAGATCCGTTTCACGATAGGGGCCCCTTCGCCGTTGCGCACGAATCTTCTCCCCCGAAAGCAGCCAACGTCATGCGATTCGACCAAGCAGCCATCCGCGAGATTCACGCGCGCATCGACATTGCGCAGTTCATCGGGCAGTACGTGCAGCTCCGTAAGCGCGGCAACGACCTGATCGGGCTCTGTCCGTTTCACAGCGAGCGGACGCCTTCGTTCCACGTGCATCCCGACCGCGGCTTCTTCAAGTGCTTCGGTTGCGGCGCCGGCGGTGACATCATCAGCTTTCTGCAGAAGCACGAGCAGTTGGACTTTCCCGATGCAGTCCGGGTGCTCGCCGAGGCGGCCGGCGTCGAGCTTGCACCGGAGGACGCGCAGATCACCCGGATGCGCGGCGAGCGGCAGGCCATCTACGAAGCCAATCGTCTCGCGGCGGCGTTCTTCGCACGGATGCTGGCCGAGGATCTCGGCAGCCGCGCTCGGCAATACTGTCAGCAGCGTGGCCTTCTGCCGGAGACGCTCGAACGCTTCACCTTGGGCTACGCGCCCGATAGGTGGGACGGCCTCACGGAGGAGCTGCGCGGCGCCGGTGTCGATCCGGCGCTGGCCGCCAGGGCGGGGCTCCTGAAGGCCGGGCAGCGCGGGTACTACGATTTCTATCGCGATCGGCTGATGATTCCGACGCTTGCTACGACCGGTGAGACGATCGCCTTCGGCGGCCGCGCCCTCGGGCCGGCCGAGCCGAAGTATCTCAACACCGCGACGACCCCCGTCTACACCAAGGGGCACCATCTCTTTGCCCTCAACGTGGCGCGGCGGGCGGCAGCGCGCGATCGGACCTTGATCGTGGTCGAAGGCTACCTGGACTGCATTGCGCTTCACCAGGCTGGGATTGAGAATACGGTCGCGTCGCTCGGCACCTCGTTCACGGCCGAGCAGGCCGCACAGTTGCGCAAGTACGCCGACCGGGTCTATCTCTGTTTTGATGGGGACGCAGCGGGAAGCGCCGCTGCCGGAAAGGCGATTCAAACTGCCGGCACGTTCGTCGCCGAAGCCGGCTTGAGCGTTCGCGTCGTCGTGCTCCCTCCGGGCGAAGACCCGGATTCATTCGTTCGCGCGCGGGGTGCATCGGCATTCGCGGATCTCTTGTCCACCTCGAAGTCGGCGCTGGAGTTCCGGCTCGATCCACAGATTGACGAGCTACAGCGTTTCGAATCGCCGGCCATCATCGCTCGCAAGGCGGAGGCCCTAATTCGTGAGCTTGCTCCGCGTGAGGAGTGGGATCGCTGGCGGGTCTACGTTGCCGGGCGGCTGAAGGTGAACCCGGATGACCTTCGGAATAGCCGGTTCTTCGCAAACGGGGCGAACTTTGCGCCGCGTGCCGGAACGTCGGCGGCCAGTCGCCACGCCCCGGCCAGTGCTCAATCCGTCTCCTTTGAACGCGAGGTCCTGGCGATCGTCCTCGAAGCGCCCGCCCTCGCTGCGGAGTATGGAACGTCGATCGCGCCGGCACGATTTCGTAACGAGGTCTATCGGCGTATCTATAGCCGGATCGTCGAAGAGGCCGATCGCTTGGGTGATACGGGCGATGTCTTCGCACTCTTCGGCGACGATCCAGCGGCAACGGAGGTCTTAGTCGAGCTTGGGCGACGCGATCGGAGCGCCACCGCCCGATACCCGGACGGCGGGCAGCGGCGGCTCCACCTCGAGCAAGTAGTTGCGCGTTTGCAACTCGAAGACGTGCGAGCGCGTTATCAGGAGTTGTCCTTGAGAATCGACGAACTCGTCACGGCCGGTGCCCCAGTCCCAACCGATCTGCGTTCCGAGTATGACGCGCTCGTCGCCAAGTTAAAGAAGTGAAATCGCCACAGAGAGGAGGTGAAACGAACAAGCCCATGACACGAAAGAAATCTGCGGTGGTATCCGTGCCGGTGACCCACGTAGCCCTCGACGAGCTGAAGAAGAAGCTCATCGCGCGCGGCCGCCCGAGCGGGACGTTGTCCTACGAAGAGATCAACCTCGCTTTCGAAGCGCTTGAAGACGTCGGTTCAGAGTTGATTGATGATCTGTTTGAGGAGATCACGGCAGCCGGGATCGAGATCGTCGATGAGCAGAAGGAAGAGCCGAAGGGCGAAAAGGCGACCGACAGCGAGATCGCCATCTCGGAGAACCTCTCCCTTGAAGACCCCGTCCGCATGTATCTCAAGGAGATCGGGCGGGTACCGCTGCTGACCATGGAACAAGAGAAGTCGCTCGCGATGCGGATCGAAGCGGGCGAGTTTGAGTTGGTCAAGAACGGCGCTCGTGACGCGGCGACGATCGTGAACGCGGAAGAAGCGAGACGAGCGCTCACCGAGGCGAACTTACGGCTCGTCGTTTCGATCGCGAAGAAATACGTGGGTCGCGGGATGCTCTTTTTGGATTTGATTCAGGAGGGTAATCTTGGCCTGATCCGGGCCGTCGAAAAGTTCGATTATCATAAAGGCTATAAATTCTCGACGTACGCAACGTGGTGGATTCGTCAAGCGATTACGCGGGCATTAGCCGATCAGGCGCGCACCATCAGAATTCCGGTGCATATGGTCGAGACGATCAATCGGTTGATCAAGATTTCGCGCCAGCTCCTCCAGGAACTTGGTCGTGAACCGGCGGTCGACGAGATCGCGCAAGCGATGGGGCTCAGTCCCGAAAAGGTGCGTGAGGTCATGAAGATCTCACAAGAACCGATCTCGCTCGAGACGCCGATCGGCGAAGAGGAAGATTCGCACCTGGGGGACTTCATCGAAGACCAGGAGGCTGTCGCTCCGGCTGAAGCCGCTTCGGTGATGTTGCTCAAGGAGAAGATGGCCGATGTTCTCCAAAATCTTACCGACCGCGAGCGCAAGGTGCTGGTCCTGCGTTTTGGCCTGGAGGATGGCCACCAACGCACGCTTGAGGAAGTCGGTCAGGAGTTCGGCGTTACGCGCGAACGCATCCGGCAGATCGAAGCTAAAGCGTTGCGTAAACTCCGTCATCCTTCGCGCGGAAAAGCGCTCAAGGATTACTGGAGTACCGAATAATCTGCCGAGGGGCGCTTGCTTGGCCCCGCCGTCGGTGCGCCGGGTACGGCGTCGAAGGGCAGCGGCGAGAACTCGACCCGGGGAGTCCATCGAGCCGCCGGTAACGGCGCGGGTGTTGCGACGGCAACGATGCCGCTGCCGAGCAGATCGACCGTTGCGGCAGTACGGGCTCGCACGACGGCACCGCGTCCCAGCACAAAGTTACGACCCCGTCGAAACATCGCGAACAGGGAGTGTCCTGGGATCAGGATATTCTCTACCTCGTCTTCGAGGGCGACGGTCGACGTATGCCCGACCGAGACCCGCACGGTCAAATGGGATGTCGGCGTACTCAAGGGGAGCACGCCGCCGCCGGGCAGATGGAGCGGCTCAAAGTAGATGTCGACGTAGCCGTACACGTCGCCTGACTGCGCGCCCTGTGCGTGCAGAATGGCAATCGCCCCCGGCGTACCGGCGGGCGCAACGGTGCGGCCGCCGACGACCAGCGGATCCTTGAGGTGGACCGGGACGAGCTCTCCCGGGTGCGACGCGGCCGACGAGATCGGCGCATCGAGCACGAAGAGCAGGCTTGAATTGAAGGGCAGCCGATTGGAGGCCGGCGTCCTGCCGGCGGCCGCGACGGGCGGCGTGACGGAGGCGGCCCCCGGGCGAGCCGACAACGAGAGCAGCAGTGCTAGCGCGCAGAGGCTCGCACCGGCGCAGCGCAGCGCGTTAACTCGCGCGTCGTTCCAACTCGTCCTTGGCGTCGGCAGCGGCACGTTTGCCTTCCTCAATGAGTTCCCTGACGCGTTGTCCGCCCTTCTGGCCGATGCGTTCGTAGAAGTCGGAGCCATAGCGGTCACGGGTAGCTTCGCCGCCCTTCTTGCCGCCCTTTTTCCCGATCTCTTCGTAGAATTCGTGGCCGTGGGCCTGTTTTGTCGCGAGTCCGCCCTTGCGCCCGATCTCTTCGTAGAATGAGGGGCCGTACTTACTCTTGACGGTCTGGCCGCCTTTTTTGCCGGCTTCGCGGACGGACATCCCGCCGGGTTTCTTTGGGGTATTCTGTGAACTTGACATGAGCATCGTCATCCTTGGGGCATCTTTGTCCGCCCTGGAAGGACGGCAACCGTGATGCATATACTAGAACGCCGAAGCACCGTCGAAAGTTGGGGGTCTCTGTGAAAATCGTGTCGGGTCTTCTTAGTATTGCGCTGTTGCCGCTGCTGCTCGGCAGCGGCGCGGCGCCCAGTCCCTACGTCCGCATCTTGAGCTTGGAGGCAGCTCGCTCGCTCGGCCACGGGCAGCTCGCGTTCTACCTCTCGTCGAAGAACCCGCGTATCGCGGCTCGGGCGGCGCTGGCGATCGGCCGTACCAAGCAGGCAGCCGGCGCCCCACTGTTGATCGCGCATCTGCAGGATCCTCGTACACCCGTGCGGGCGCTCGCCGTCTACGGCCTGGGGCTTCTGGCGACGGGTAGGGCACGCCGGGCCCTCATCCAGGCGACGGCGGATCCACGCGGCGCGGTGCGCGTCGCGGCCTTAGATGCCTTGGGGCGCTATGAGGCTGCTCACCGTCTGCCTGCCCCGTGGAAGGGCTTTGCCGTCGATGCCCTCATCGAACGTCTGGTGAAGGACCCAAGCGCGATCGTGCGCGCTCGGGCGGCGATCGCCCTTGAGACGTTTCGGGATGCACCGCAGGCAACGAGGATTGCCGCGGCGCTGGCGGATGCGGCTACGCGGGACCGCAGCGGCGAGGTGCGCGAGCACGCCATGTGGAGCATCTTTCGCGGCTTTGCCCGCCGAGTCGGGCGTGGCGTTCTGGCGGCCGGTCTGCGCGATCGCGATCCTGAGGTTTCTCTACAGGCGATCCGGGCCTACGGCCGCACCGGCGATCGTGCCGTCATCCCGGCGTTGCGTCCGTTTCTCCACGCGGCTTCCTGGCGCATCGCCGAGCAGGCCGCGCAATCGATTCGGCAGTTGGAGGGCAAGCCGCTGACGGCGAACTGGAGGGCCATCCCCGCCTACGTGCATCTTCCCCCCTTGCGGGCGGATCCGCTGGCCGGCCTGCCGGCTTTGCCGCGCAGCATGCAACCGGGCAAGCTCGGTGCGCCCCAACCCAATCGCGCCTCTCAAGGGCCCGTGTTGCTGCCAAGCACCGCTGCGTCCATGAACGGGCCGGCCTCGGGGCCACATCCGCGCGTGCGCATCGTTACGACGAAAGGCGAGCTCTATGTGATGCTCTATCCGGAGTGGGCGCCGCTCACCGTTGAAAACTTTTTAAACCTAGCAAACCGTGGCTTCTACGATGGTGATCCGTGGTTTCGCGTCGTCCCGGACTTTGTCGTTCAGACGGGCGCCGGTCCCGGCAGCCGCGACGGCAACGCCGACGCCGGCTACACGATTCCAGCCGAAGAGAATCCGCTGGAGCAACGTTCGTACGTGATCTCCATGGGGCTGAACTACACGAACCCGCCGCACGCCCACGCGATTCGAGATTCAGCCGGGACGCAGTTCTATATCACGCTCTCGCCGCAGTATCATCTCGATCGTGCGTTTACGGTATTCGGGCGCGTCACCGGCGGTTTTGCAGTGCTCTCACGATTGGTCGAGAGCGACCGCATTCTGCGGGTCGAGCGCGTGCCGGACCAGAGGTTCGACCGCCTGCCTTAGCGTATGGCCAAGACGGAGGTATACCAGCGCTCTAGCGCCCGATGGAGCTGCGCCAACGCCACCACGTTGAGATAGATCATGTGCCCCGAGGGATAGAAGCCATAGCTGATGTGGCTCTGTAGCTGCGGGGCGAGGTTGAGGTGGTTGAGGGTATAGACGGTTGCCAGAAACGGGGTCACCGAATCAAAGTAGCCGTTGGCCGAGAAGACGCGCAGATGCGGGTTGTAGGTGAGCGCTTGCGCCAGGTCCGGGGCCGTATTGAGCGGCAGCGATCCGTCATGTTTAAAGTTCCACGGGCCGACCTTTTGAATTTCCTTATACGCGCCCATGCGGTACATCAGCGGTGTGTGATATTTCAAATTTTTCTGCATGTACTCATTCTGGAGCATAAAGAACGGCGAGGCGATCGATGCGTTGCTCGGCGTCATGCTCGGATACTCTTCTCCGCGATCGAGCGTATAGAGCTGATAGCGCGAATCGTAGATATCTTCGATCTTTCCCGAAGAACGCCGGAACTCCGCAATATAGTGTTCTGCCGGAATGCGTAGATTTGAATCGCGAATGTATCGTTTGGGGATGGCGAGATAGTAGTGCAGCTTCGCGACTACCGCGTTGTACTGGACCGGCGATATCTGGGCGCCCTTTAAGAGCGCTTCGCGATACTGGCCCATGGCAAAGGCTTGAACCTGTTGCATGTAGGTCGAGAGATTGGCGGGGGCTCCGGGAACGGCGTGGTAGTACCAGGCCGTGGCAGCCTCCGTCGCCATTTGAAAGACGTACTGCCAATCGTCGGTGGAGGCCCCGCCGTAAATATCCGGAGAGGCGAGGTTGTAGTTCAGGATGGAGGACTGGAGCACGACGCCGTTGATCGATACGCCATGGTGCTGCAGATAGTTGACGAGCATGGCGCTACGCGGCGTTCCGTAGGACTCGCCGTAAAGAAACTTCGGGGAGTTCCACCGATCGAATTTCTTCAGGTAGCGATCGATAAACTGGGCGAACATGCGGACGTCATTGTCGCTGCCGAAGACTTTTTTGGCATCGGCACCCGGCCAAATGCGCCCATAGCCGCTCGCGGGCATGTCGACGAAGACGAGATCGGTCTTGTTGAGGAGCGTGTATTGGTTGGAGACCAGGGTGTAGGGAGCGGGCGGCGTGATTCCACCATTGCGCGTGATCTGGGCTCTGATCGGCCCCCAGGATCCCATACGCAGGTAAATGGTGGAACTGCCGGGACCGCCGTTGTAGAGAAAAGTGATCGGCCGTTTGCGCGCCGGTATCCCGCCGACGGTATACGCCGTGTAGAACATGGTCGTAAGAGGTTGCTGCTTGGAGTTGCGCAGCACAATGGTCCCCGCGCGCGCGGTATAGTTGAGCTTCTTGCCGCGTAACATCATGGAGTGCTGCGTGACGGAATCGGGGACTTTGAGCCAGGCCGGCGTGGCTTGCGCCTTGGCCGCAAGAGCAGGCAGAGACATCGAAGCTGCGGCGAGCGTAGCGCAGGTCAATAGGCGGAGGATCTTCACAGAATACATCCCTTTATACACTCTAGCGCCCAGCCAGCGTGGTAGAGTACCAACGCTCCAGAGCTGCGTGGTAAAGCTTTAATGCCCTGGGTGCAATGTAGATCATATGCCCGGACGGGTAGAAGCCGTAGGTGATGTTCTTGAGGAGCGAGGGCTTGATGCCGAGGTGATTGAGTGTGTAGACGGTCGCCAAGAACGGCGTGGCGAAGTCGAAGTATCCATTCGCCGAGAAGATTTTCAAGCTCGGGTTATAGCTCATCGCGTCGGCGAGATCGGGAGCCACGTTGGTGGTCGGGTTGTGACGATGCGTATTATCCCATCCACCGCTCTTTTGAATAATGCCGTACACCTGCGTGCGATAGCGTAGCGGGGAGTGGTATTTCAACGTGTGGCGCAGATAGGAGTTGACGGCCGTTGTGAATGGGTAGTCGATAGCGGCATCCGTCGGGTCCCACCTTGGGGAGTTTTCAACCTGGTTGGTTGAGGGCGTCTCAAAGCGCGAATCGAGTCGGCCGACCTCCATATCTTGCCCGCGGAGCAGTTCGCTCTCAAAGCGCCAATACGGTACGCGCAGGTTGTTGTTGCGGATGTATTGAGGCGGAAGCCCCGTAAATTCGTGGAGTTTTGCAACAACAGTGTTGTACTGAGCCGGCGAAATCTGCGCGCCGCGCGCCAGCGCCGTCATGTAGGTGTGCATCGCAAAGTGTACGACTTGCGCGAGAAATGGTTTGAACTTCGCGGGGCGCTTCGGCAACGCGTTGTGATACCAGGCCGTCGCCGCTTCCGTAGGAAGGTAAAATGCGTACGGCCAGTCGCCACCTCCGATCGGAGAAGCGTTGGTAAAATCTAGGCCGAAGTTTAGGATCGAGGATTGCAAGACCACTCCGTTAATGCCGACGCCCTTGTTCTGCAGGTAGTTGACGAGCGCCGCGGAGCGAGTCGTGCCGTAGCTTTCCCCATAGAGAAATTTCGGCGAGTTCCATCGGTCAAACTTGGAGAGGTATCGCGCGACGAACTGTCCGAAAGCCGCGACATCTTGATCGACGCCGAAGAAGTCTTTCGGCTTACCGACGCCGTCAATACGGCCAAAGCCGCTGTCGGGCATATCGATGAAGACGAGGTCCGTCTTATTCAGCAGGCTATACTTGTTGGTGACGATCTGATAGGGCGGCGGACCGGTGAGCGTCCCGTTGCCGATCCGCACGCGAACCGGTCCCCAAGATCCCATCGCGAGCCACATCGACGAGCTACCCGGTCCTCCGTTATAGAGGAAGGTGATCGGCCGTTTCATGGCATCGGCGTGATCTTTCGTATACGCAACGTAGAACATGCGCGCCGTCGGCTGATGGTTCTTGTTGCGGAGTTGAATCGTCCCGGCTCGTGCCGTGTAGGCAATCGTCTTGCCGTTGAGGCTAATCGTGTGCTTCGTAACCGCGTCGGGGATGAACGGAATAGGTGGGGCGGTTGCTTTGGCTTGCGGTGCCTTTGCGTGTGACGGTTGCACGGCAAGGGCCGGCGCTACGGATGTTGCCAGCAGCGCCATGATGACGAGCGGGCGAAGGTTCTTCAAGTGCAACGCTCTCCTTAGAGTACAAACGCTGATGTGGACGGGCGAGTGATGAAGTGTACGGGATACTCTAGGTGGCGTCCGAAGCCTCCATGCCGAGCTCGCGCTCGGTCGGTTATTTGGAGAAGATCGACGAGACTGCGAAGAGCGCGTTCTCTCGCCGCTCGAGGACCCGCCGGTAGAAGTAGCCGGCCCAGTGTGTGCCAAAGGGAACGTAGACGCGAACGCGATAGCCCTTAGCCACGAGTTCGCGTTGGAGCTGGGGCCGGCAGCCATAGAGCATTTGGAACTCGAAGCGATCGGCTCCTATGGAGCGGCGGGTGACGAACTGCTCGATGGCGGCGATAAGCGCGCGGTCGTGCGTGGCGATGCCGGGGTAGCGGCCGTACTCCAGCAAGCGTTGGGCGTTTGTGAGAAAATGCTCGCGAATGACGGGCATCTTTTTGTAGGCGATCGTCGCCGGCTCGTTGTATGCGCCCTTGCAGAGCCGAACGCGCATGCTGCGTGCGATGGCACGCTCGATGTCGTCGCCGGTCCGTTTCAAATAGGCTTGAAGCACGATGCCTACGTTGGGATGCGACGCGTAGGCTGCCTCGACGAGTTCCAGTGTTCTCGCCGTTACCGAGCTGCCTTCCATGTCGACCCGCACGAAAGGATCGTGATTGTGCGTGGCCCGCTCGAGGATGGCGACCAGATTGCTCAGCGCAAAATCTGTGTCCACCAGCAGGCCCATTGCGGTGAGTTTCACCGAAACGTTCGCATCGACGCCCGCTGCGCGCATCGCGTCGAGCATCGCCAGGTACGTATCACGGGTCTGCCGGGCCGCGTCCCGTTCGAGGACGTCTTCCCCCAGGAAATCGAGCGTCGCGCTCATGCCGGCGGCGTTGAGACGGGAGACCGCCTCGAGGGCCGAGCCGATGCTCTCTCCGGCGACAAAGCGCTTGGCGAGAAAGAAGAGATGCTTCGTCATGCCGAGGCCTATACGACGTGACGGCGCAAAACCCACTGCAACCCGAGGACGACGATCGCCAGAATCACAAAGCCGTAACAGAGAGCTAGGGCTGCGCGAACGCCGCTGGCCGCTAGAGCGATGTAGACTGCGACCGGTAGCGCCGTTGGATGGTAAGCGACCACGCTGGTGGCGCCATACTCACCCAGGGCTCGCAACCAGGCAAAGGCGATTCCGGCGGCGACGTTGCCCAATGCAGCCGGCAGCGCGATGCGCGTAAATATGCGCCATTCGCCCGCTCCGAGCGTGCGCGCCGCTTCCTCGGGGAGCCGGTCGAGCGAAGCGAAGGCTGCGGTTGCCGCCAGCGCTACAAAGGAGCCGGCGACGAAGAACTCGGCGAGCGTAACGCCCCCGAAGGCGTCGACGAGCCGGACACCGTGCAGCGCCAGCCAAGCGCCCAGCGGCTCTCTCGTGCCGATCACCTGGAGCAGGAGGATCCCCGAGGCGACCGGCGGGAAGGCGAGCGGTAGCGCTAGGGCAGCGAGCGCCGCCGGCCGCAAGCGCGAATGCGAGCGTGCGAGCCAGTAGCCTGCCGGTATGCCGAGAAGGCTAGCGATTCCGGTTGCCAAGGCCGAGGCGAGAAGCGATGTTTGTACGGCCGAACGGGCCGCCGGGAGCGCGAAGGCAGCCACGGCGGCGCTCGGAGGTAGCGTGGCGAGGAGGACGAGCACGGGCCCGGCCATCGCCCCGACCAGGAGGATCGTCGCCAGTACGAAGGGGCGTGGCGTTGCATAATCTCTCATCCGTTGAAACTTAGCAGAACTTAGGCTCCGAGCGCGAGGCACACGCGCAGATGACGCGAAGGAGCCCACCTATGGCGCAGAGGAACTGGCGGGTCTTGATCGCTGACGACGACCCGGCGATCTGCACACTCATCGACACGGTGTTGCGCAAGGGACCCTACGAGATGATCACGTGCAACGATGCCGAGAGCGCGCTGGTCGCGATCGATCGGGATGCACCCTTCGATATCATCATCTGTGACTTCATGTTGCCGGGGATATCGGGTCTGGATCTCATCGAACGCTTGCGAGCGGCCGAGAAGACGCGCGGTGTTCCGGTGCTGATGATCAGCGGGCATACCAACTACGCTATGGACGGACGCGCAAAGAACGCCGGCGCCAACCTTTTCTTGAATAAACCGTTTACGATCTCGCAACTGCGCACCGCCGTGAACAGCCTCTTGGCGCAGGCGCACGGCATCGGTTTGTCAGGCCGACAACCCTAAAGGCAGTGGCGGCCGCTCTCCGCATCCTCATCATCGCCGTTTCGTTGGCGCTCGATGTCTTCGCCGTGAGTATCGGCGTCGGCATTCGGGGGGTCGTTGCGCGCGACAAGGTGCGCATCGGCGTCGCATTTGCCGCCGCTGAAGTGAGCATGGTCCTCATCGGCGCAGCCTTGGGCGCGGTCGTGGGCCGCTTGGTCGGGGGGGCCGCGGGATACCTGGGTCTCGGTGCACTGATCGCCGTCGGGCTCTATATGATCGTTGAGAGTTACCGGATCGGCGACGAGAAGGAGCCCATCGATCTGGCGCGAGGGTGGGGGCTGTTTGTGGCTGCACTCTCTATCAGTCTGGATTCGCTGGGCATCGGTTTCTCAATCCTCTATATCGGAGTGCCGGTGTTCCTGTGTTTGGCGGCGATTGCCTGCGCATCGGTGGCGGCCACCACCCTGGGGCTGTTCTTCGGCGGCGCGCTCGGCGTACGCGCGGAGCTGGCGGCAGCTCGTACCGCAGGCATCTTGCTGGCCTGTACCGGCCTTGGCTTTGCTGCTGCCCGGATGGCCGGCTGGGGCCTTTAGGGCGAGGTTCCCTTTAGGAACCCGGGAGCGCCGGCGCGAACGCCACCGGCATGCCGGTCGGTGAGACGCTCCTGGACCTTGCGCGACGCGACGGCGTGCGGTCGGTTTTCGTCGTCGGCATCGCCAAGAATGTCGGCAAGACGGTGACGCTGCGCGCGCTTCTCGAGGCGGCGTATCGCGTGGGCTTGGGCGTAGCAGTCGCCTCGACCGGCCGCGATGGCGAGCAGGTCGACGTGTCGGACGCGCAGCCCAAGCCCCGGCTCTTCTTGCGGCCCGGAACGATCCTGGCGACGGCGCGCGCGCTCCTCCCGGCATCGCCTGCGTGCGAAGTGCTCGATCTCTCGCGCGAGCAGACGGCCGCCGGAACCTTGCTCTTTGTGCGTGCTCGTCGCAGTGCCTACTACGAGTTGCTCGGCCCGCCGACCGCCTCCGGCATGCGGCGTTGCATCGAACGATTTCAAGAACTGGGCGCAGAGCAGGTGCTGGTGGATGGTTCCGTCGATCGGATTGCGGCGGTCTGCGGTGGCAACGACGCGATCATCGTCGCCGCCGGCGCGGCTGCGGCTCCGACGCAAGAGGAGGCGCTCGCGCAGATCGGCGCGCTCGTTGCTCGGCTACGTACCCCTGCATACGACGCGAGTGCGCCTGCGCTGCACCATGCGGGCGCACTGACGGCCGCAGGTGCGGCCGTCTATCTGCAGGCGCGTGAAAGGCGCCAGATCGTCGTGCGGGATCCGACGCAGATCGCGCTCTCGGGAAAGGCGTTTTGCAACGTTGCCGCGCGCCTGGATCTGCGCTGTGAACGCCCCCTCCGCGTGGTAGCCGCGACCGTTGCATCGATCGGTCGCGATCGCTCCTTCGAACCCGGGGCGTTCCTGCGTGCGGTGGCAGCGGCGACGGGTTTACCCACCTTTGACATCTACGCCGACGCGTCGACGGCCGCATGAAGCTGCACGGCATTCTCGACGAGCAGAGCGCGCTCGCGCTCGACGCGCCTTGGTTTATCGCGGAACTCGAACCGGCCGGCGACTATGGCCGATCCGTCTTTGCCGAGTTGTGTGCCTTCGTTCCCGGTGAAGAGACGCTAGCCCAAGATCGCGCGCAACGCGTTGCCGCGTTTGGCGCCCGTATGGGGCAAGCGCGCCTGGAACTCCTTCGGGAGATCCTGCATACGATGCCCGATGCACGCCATGCCGTCGCGACCGCCGCGATGGGTGATCTGCCGGACGACGCGGCGTTTCTAGAGCTGCTGCGCTTCTGTGACGGGGCGAAGCAGATCGACGCGCACCTGGGCGATGTCGACGTTGAACCGTGTGCCGATGATGCGGTGCGGACGCTGGGAGCAGACTTGGAACGCGGTCGCTGCGGGAGGCGCGGGTTCTACCTCGACGACGCATTCGATCCGCAACTCGCCGAGGCACGCGTACGGCTCGACGAAACTGCGGCGGAGTTTGAGGCCGCTCGTGGGCGCTTGGCAGGGGCGGTTGCCCGGCAGTTGGGACGCGATGAGCCCGCCTGGGGCGAGTTTATCCTGATGCGCGGCGACCTGCTCGGGGGTGTGCCGAGCCACGTGCGCGTCGTGCGCGAAGCCCCCACCTATTATCTCTGCGAATTGGAGCTTGACGAAGCCTCGCGCGCGGCGCTCCAGCGGCGCGACGAAGCGGCGCAGACGGTTGCCGCTCTGGAGTACGCTGTTCGCGCGAAGTTGGCAGGCAGGGTCGGCGAACGTGCGGGAGCGCTCGCAGCGGCGATGCGGCGCTTAGGCGAACTCGACGTGCTGGTTGCCGCAGCGCGTTTTGCCGTGCGGTATCGCTGCACGGTGCCTGCGATCGTCGATCGCGGATGCATCGATTGTGTGGGCGCACGCTATCTGCCGCTGGCCGCAGAGCTCGAGCGGGTCGGAGCATCGTATGTGCCGATCGACGTGCGACTCACCGGCGTGGCGGTGGTCACGGGTCCCAATATGGGAGGGAAGAGTGCCGGACTGCGCACCTGCGGGACGATCGCGCTCTGTGCGGCTTTTGGGTTGCCCGTGCCGGCGACGAGGGCGACGGTCGGGCTCTTCGACCGCATCGCGTGGCTGGGCATCGGCGTGCAGGCCGACCGAGGAGGTCTGCTCTCGTCCTTCGCCGGCGAAGTGGTGCGTCTGCGGGACCTCCTTGAAGATGAGCAGCGGCGGATGTTCTTGCTCATCGATGAGTTCGCCAGAACGACGACGCCGCATGAAGGGCAAGCGTTGCTTGTGGCGGTGATCGGACGGCTGCGCCAACGCGGAATATGCGCGCTGGTCGCGACCCATCTGAGCGGAGTCGCGCGCGCTGCCGGCGTCGCGCATCTGGCGGTACGCGGATTGCGTACCGTTCCAAGCCGTCCGCTGAACGGCGATCTTGCGGCGGCCCTGGAGGCGCTTGCCGCGGCGATGGACTACACCTTGCTGGAAGTCGGAGCGGACGATCCCGGGCAGACCGATGCGCTGGCCCTAGCGCGTCTGCTGGGTTTGGATGACGAACTTGTGGCGGCGGCCAGCGCAGCGCTCTGCGATTCCGCTGCGAAGGCGCCGGTGCATCAAGCGCGAAGCCACGTGGACCAGTGATGGAGCCATTGATTATTACCTGCGCGCCGGTGGGTGCGGAGGTCCTCCCGGAGCAGACGCCCTATCTGCCGGTGACGCCGCAAGCGCTCGGCGAGACCGCGCGCGCGATCCGTGACGCCGGGGCTTCGATCGTTCACGTTCATTGCCGTAACGATGACGGCAGCAACACCCATGAGGTCGAGCGATTTGCTCAGGCCTATCGGGCGATTCGCGGCGCGAGCGACCTCATCGTCCAATTTTCGACCGGCGGAGCGATCGGGATGTCGCCCGACGAGCGCGCGCGACCCTTAGCGCTGCGCCCGGAGATGGCGACGCTCACCTGCGGAACGGTGAACTTCGGCGACGAGATCTTTGAGAACAGCTTCCCGATCATGCGCGGTATCCTCAAGCGTATGCACGAATACGGCGTGCGCCCGGAGCTTGAGATTTTCGATAAGGGGCACCTAGCCAACGCTCGCCGTCTCGCCAAAGACGGCTTGCTGACGTTTCCTGCGCACGTCGACTTCGTGCTCGGCGTTCCAGGCGGTTTGGAAGCGAGCGTTGCGAACCTCTGCGATTTGGTCGCAGACCTGCCCGGCGGATGCACCTGGTCGGTGGCCGGAGTCGGCCGGGCGCAGTTGCATATGGCGATGGCCGCAATCGCCATGGGCGGTCACGTCCGGGTGGGGCTGGAAGATAACCTGTACTACGAAAAAGGTCGCTTGGCGCGCAACGAGGAGTTGGTCGCTCGCGTTGCCCGCATCGCGGCGGAGGCCGGTCGTCCGGTCGCCTCCCCGGACCAAGCGCGCGCGATCCTCGGTCTGGCGCCGATCCTGGTAGGAGAAGGCGCTCTCGGACCCTAACTAGCGGCGGTCCTTCTCCCAGACCCTCGGAGGGTTCGAGTCCCTGTTCAACTACACGATCCGGCGCACGCTGCAAGCGATACCGCTGCTCATCTTGATCTCGATGATCCTCTATCTCATCCTGGACAAGGCTCCGGGTGGGCCGCTTGCGCCATACCTACAGAATCCGCATATCACGCCGGCGGATATTGCGCGGCTGAAGCACAACCTCGGTCTGGATCAGCCGCTCCCCGTTCGCTACGTGCACTGGCTCTGGCTCGTCTTGCAGGGGAACTTCGGGTACTCGACCAGCAACGCCGAGCCGGTGCTCCAAGCGATTCTCCAGCGGATGCCAGCTACGCTCGAACTGATGGGCTCGGCGTTCGTCGTCGCGTTGATCATCGGGCTCTCGGCTGGGATATTCTCGGCGATTCATCCGTATTCGTTCTCCGATTACTTCATTACGACGCTGGCCTTCTTCGGTCAGTCGATGCCGGTCTTCTGGTTTGCCTTGATGATGCAACTGCTCTTCGCCGTGCACGGGGTTCCGCTACCCTTTGGCTATGTGATCCAGCTACCGGCCGCCGGTCTCTCCAGCGGCGAGCATTTCAACCTTGGGGATCGCTTAGAACACTTGGTGCTGCCGACCATCGTGCTTGCGCTCTTGCAGTTGGCGCTCTTTAGTCGTTTCATGCGCTCGTCGATGCTTGAGGTCACCAAAACCGATTACATGCGAACTGCGGCCGCCAAGGGACTCGATTCTCGGATGATCATCGTCAAACACGGCTTGAAGAACGCGATGATCCCGGTGGTGACGGTGATCGCCCTTTCGTTGCCCGGCATTATCGCCGGAGCCATCGTGACCGAGACCATCTTTGCGTGGCCCGGCATGGGACGGCTCTTTATCAACGCCCTCACGCAGAACGACATCGCGCTGTTGATGGGCTACCTTACGTTGGTTGCGTTTCTGGTGGTCTTTTCGAATCTCTTAGCAGATGTTGCCTACGCGTGGCTCGATCCGCGCGTGAAATACGATTAGGAGCGAGACGATGGCCGCAAGCGCACCTACCGCTCCTACTCCCATCGCTTACGACGATGACATGGTCTTCTCGAAGGTCACCTTTGGGAAGCGTTTTCGCCGGCATAAGCTGGCGCTGGCCGGCATGATCGTCCTGACGATCATGGTTCTGGCGGCCGTATTCGCCAAACAGATCTCGCCCTTCGATCCCAACTCCATCGACAATTTCCATTGGCATGGCTACGCCCTACCACCGTGTTTTCAGAGTGCGACCGCTTGCGGCGGCCATCTCTTGGGCACCGACGGATTGGGACGCGATCTGCTCTCGCGCTTGCTGTTCGGCGCTCGGGTCTCGCTCACGATCGGGGTCTTCGCGGTGCTGATGGAGATCATGATCGGCACGATTCTGGGCGCTCTCTCCGGTTACTACGGCGGATGGATCGACTACGCCATCATGCGCGTCACGGATGTCTTTCTCTCGATTCCGCTGCTGCCGTTGTTGTTGGTGCTCACGGCTATCGTCGCCGCCAGTTCCTCGAAGGCCGCCTTGAACTTCGGCGTCATCGTCCTCATCATCGGAGTGCTCTCTTGGCCGAACGTCGCTCGCCTGGTACGTGCGTCGTTCCTGACGTTGCGCGAACGGGAGTTTGCCGAGGCGGCGCGGGCTATCGGCTGCGGAGACCTGCGGATCATCTTCCGGCACCTGCTGCCGAATGCCGTCGCCCCGATCGTCGTCCAGGCGACCCTCGATGTGGCGAGCGTGATCGTGTTGGAGTCGACACTGTCGTTCTTGGGTTTTGGGATTCAGCCGCCGACGGCGTCGTGGGGGAATATGCTCTCCGATGCGCAGGCGAATCTTCAGAACGCATGGTGGGCCGCGGTGTTCCCGGGCCTGTGCATTCTGGTGACGGTGCTTTCGATCAACTACATCGGGGACGGGCTGCGCGATGCGCTCGACCCCAATATGCGGATCTGAAAGGGGTTGGGGCGACCGCCTCGAATGCGGGGCGCTCGCCGGAAGTATCTCCCTCATGCGCGAGTGGCGGAATTGGTAGACGCACTAGCTTGAGGGGCTAGCGGGGGCAACCTCGTGCTGGTTCGAGCCCAGTCTCGCGCACCATATCGGACGGCCGTCGAACGATCGGCGCGCCGTCCTTCTTGTTGTAAGTGTGTCCTATCGGCGGTGAAACCCGGAGTGGGCGAGCGGCGTATAGTGAGCAGAACGATGGAGGATGCCGGATCGTGTGGCTGACCCGCTTTGCTTTGAGTCGACCGGTTGTTACGGCGATGGTTTTCGTTGCGCTCGCCGTCTTCGGCACCATCGCGTACTTCAAGCTCGGGCGCAGCCAGAATCCTCCCGGGACGTCGTTCCCCGTGGTCGTGGTCGAGGCCCGGTATCCGGGCGCTTCGCCGCACACCATGGAGAAGCTGATCGTCAAACCGATCGAAGACCAGATCGACGGGATGAATCATCTCGACCAACTGACCTCGACGGCGCAAGAAGGCGTGGCGTCGATTGTCGCGCAGTTTAAGCTCGGTACGAACCTCGATTTGGCTGCCGTCAACGTGCAGCGCAGGGTTAACACGGCCAGTGTCTTCATGCCCTCCGATCTCAATCCGCCCTATGTCTTTAAGAATGGAGCCGATCGACCGCTGCTCGATCTTGCGGTGAGTTCAAGGTCGCTCTCGCCAACGCAACTTGGTAATGTCGTCCGGAACCAACTCGAGCCGTTGCTCAGGGAGATTCCGGATATCCAGACGGTGGACGTCTACGGTGCCGCACGGCGTGAGTTTCACGTCGACGTGAATCCGCTGGCGCTCGCCGGCGCCAACGCCACGCTCCCCGATGTGTTCAACGCCGTCGCCGGCAACAATGCGAATCTCCCGGGCGGCCTGCTTTACGAACCGACGCGCGAAGCGTCGGTCGCCATCCGCGCCAACGTGCGGCATGCAAGGGACCTAGCCTCGATTCCGCTTCCCGTGCCCGGAAACGCCAACCGCATTCTGCGCGTAGGCGATGTGGCCTCGACCATCGACGGTCACGTGGAGCAACGCTACATCTCCAAATACAACGACCGGCCTCGCGTGTACGTGAGCCTCAATCGAAGCATCAATGCGGACGAAATTCACGCCACTGCCATTGCTCGGGCACACCTCCTAACGATCGAACAGGAGTTCCCGCAGCTCCACATTCACGAAATCGACGCTCCTGCCGATTATACGCAGGCTTCTCTGGACGGAGTATGGCAGTCGCTCTTTGAGGGCATCTTCTTGACGGCCATCGTGATGATGCTCTTTCTTCATGCGTGGCGTAACGCGGCGGTCGTCATGGTGGCTATCCCCACTTCGATTCTCTCAACGTTCATCGTCATGAACCTGTTGGGATTCCATCTCGATATGATGTCCATGATGGGGTTATCGTTGATCATCGGCATATTGGTCGACGATTCTATTGTGGTCTTGGAGAACATCACTCGGCATCGCGATGCCGGCGAAACGCCTATGGATGCCGCGATCAACGGCCGCAGCGAGATCGGGGGAGCGGCCCTGGCGATCACGATGGTCGATGTCGTGGTCTTTCTTCCCATTGCGTTTCTTTCGGGAATTGTCGGCGAATATCTCAAGGAGTTCGGCCTCGTCGTGGTGCTGGCCACGCTCTTCTCACTCTTGGTCTCCTTCACGTTGACGCCGTTGCTCGCCGCTACGTGGAGCGTCAAAGAACGCTCGCTGGAGCCGCCTAGGTGGTTGGCGTGGTTTACCGCCTGGTATGAGGGCGTACTCACGCGTTATCAGCATCGACTTTTGCCCAAGGCGCTCGCCCATGGGTACTTCGTCGTCTTCCTCTGCGGGATGCTCGTCGTCAATGCGCTGCTGCTCTTGGCCGGCGGCCGCGTCGCCGCGTCGTTCGATCTCATCGCCCTGGCCGCGCTGCTGGCCGGCGCATTGCTTGGCTGGATGCTCCGCAGGACCTTGCCGACGACCGATCTCTCCGCGCGTCGCGTTCGAACGGCGGGCGCCGCAGCGATGCAACCGTTGCGCGGTGCCGGAGTATGGCTGGGCAACGGCGCGCGCTTTGCTCTGCGAAGCCTGCGGGCGTTCGGGGAGCATCGCCGGGTGGCCGCCTGGACGCTTGGAGTTCCACTGGTGCTGGCAACCGTCATGCCGTTCTTGCACGGCATCAGCTTCGACTTCGTTCCACAGACCCAAACCGGCGCTATCGCGATGACGCTGACCTATCCGCCCGGGACGCCGATTCGCATGACCTCGCACTATGTCGATGCGCTGGATCGTGGGATATTGCAGCTCGCCGGGATCGAGTCGGTTAGCTCCACGGTGGGGCGCAAGCCCTCAGGCTGGGGTTCGTCGGTGGGTGGGAACTATGCAACGTTGAACGCCCAGACCTATCCCAACCGTCGTCACGATACCAATGCCCTCATTGCCAAGATTCGCAGACTGGCCTATCTGGCACCGGGCGGGAATCTGCAAGTCTCGGGCGATGGCGGTGGAGGCTCCGGAGCGCAGATTTTCTACGCGCTGACGGGCCCCGACAGCGAGATCGACGCGGCCGCAGAGAAGGTGGCCGCATATCTGCGCAAGACACCGGGTTCGGTCAACGTGCAGAGCAACGCGCAGGGCGGCGCCCCGCAACTCCAGATTCACATCGATCCGGGCAAGGCGGCGCTCTTGGGCGTCTCTCCCGCCGCTGCAGCCGAAGTGGCACGGTTGACCGTCGGAGGGGCAGTCGCGACGAGGGTGCGTACGCGCGACGGTCTCATCGACGTGCGAGTCCAACTGCCGAAGGGGGAGCGAACCTCAACGCAGCAACTCGCGCAGGCGCGGGTGCGGGCCTCCGATGGAACGCTGGTGCCGCTTGCAAGCCTCGCGCGCTTTACATGGACAACCGCTCCGACGAAGATCGAGCGGCTCAATCGTCGCCGCGTCGTGAACGTCTTAGGTGGGGTCTTGCCGGGATACTCGCTCGGCGCCGTGACCGCTCCGCTGGAACGCAAGTTGCGGGAACCGGGCTTTCTGCCGGCCGGGGTCCATCTGCAAGCCCAGGGTGACACCAAATATATGATCGAAACGCTGCAGAACATGGGGATAGCCCTTGCAACCTCGTTCATGCTGGTCTATATGCTGATGGTCATCCTCTACGGTTCCTTTATCGAGCCGTTTATCATCATGTTCTCGATTCCCGTCGCGCTCGTGGGCGCGCTTATGGCGCTGGCAGTCATGCACGTACTCGATCCACAGGGAGGACAGTCGCTGAACATCATCTCGATGATCGGTATCGTGATGCTCTTCGGTTTGGTCGCCAAGAATGGAATTCTCTTGGTGGACTATTCAAATACGCTCTGTAAGCGGGGGATGCGCGTGCGCGACGCTGTGGTGGCCGCGGCCTCAACCCGGTTTCGTCCCATCTTGATGACGACCAGTGCGATGGTTTTCGGGATGCTCCCGTTGGCCTTGGGCTATGCGGAGGGTGCGGCCTGGCGCCAGGCGATGGGCACGGTCATCATCGGCGGACTGCTCTCCTCGCTCATCTTGACGCTCTTCCTCGTTCCGATGATCTACGATACCTGGATGGGGGCTCTGGAGCGGCGTGCCGAGCGGCGAACCTTGGCGGCGCAGCTCGACATGCCGTTGATCTTGCGCGTCTAGTAAGCTAACGGGGCTATCGGCCTGCCGGTGGTGAAAGAGTGACGCATGAATGCGCTCGTCACCGGTGCGGCCAAGGGCCTGGCGGCTGCCGTTGCCGTGAGTCTGGCCCGCGGAGGCGGATTCGAGCGCATCGTACTCACCTATCGCAACGCCTCGCCCCAGAGCATCCTCGATGAGATCGCCTCGAACGGCGTCGCGGCGGGTGCGCACCGAGTTGATTTTCTCGGCGATGCGGCCGGCTTGCGGGTGACCCTTGCGCAGATCGTCGTCGGCGATGGCCCTTTCGATGTCCTCGTGCATGGTGTCGGGCCGATGGTCGTCGGTCGATTCGCCGAGATGACAATGGATGCGTATCGCGAGATGTTCGACGGCAACGTGCGCAGCGCACTTCTGGCGGTCCAGGCCGTGCTGCCGTCCATGCGGCAGCGGCAGTTTGGTCGCATCGTACTCTTCGGAGCCAACGGTTCCAGCGTCACTCGCCCTGCGGTCGGCCTGTCGCTCCACCTTGCGGCCAAGAGTGCGCTTGTAGCGTTCGCGCGGACGCTGGCGCTCGAGGAAGCGCCGCATGGAGTTACCGTGAACGTCGTCGAACCCGGAGACATCCGCGAAAAGTCGCTTTCGCAGGTTGAGGCTCGCGCTCGTACGGCAAAGAATCCCGTCGGACGACCGGGCACCGGAGAGGATGTCGCGGCGGCGGTGCGCTTTCTCGTTGATCCGGATCGTGACTTCGTCACCGGGGCCGTCCTTAGCGTCACCGGGGGGTTGCTCGGGGCGTACGAGCGAACCTAACGCTCCTCATGGCGTTTATCGATGAGGCACACCGGAGTTTCGCCCTGCCGGGGGCACGCTTGCAATATGGTCCGGACAAGACGGTCGACGTCGAACATATCGACTTACGTCTTCAACCGGATCTCGGCGCGCAGACGCTCGATGGGATATGCACGACCACCGTGCAAGCGCTCGACGAGGATGTCATCCAACTGTCGCTGGATGCCGTCGATCTGCAGATTACGCGGGTCGAGTGCGAGGGGCAGGCGGTGCCCTTCCATCATCGCGACGGCAAGCTGACGCTTACGTTCAAGCCGGCTATTGCAGCCGGGAGCCACGCGACATTTTCGGTGACGTATCGCGCGCAACGGCCGCGTGCCGGTCTATTCTTTGTGGAGCCGAACACCGGGTATCCCGAAAGGATCGCGCATCTGTGGACCCAGAGCCAAGATGAAAACGCTCGATACTGGTTCCCCTGCTTAGACTATCCACATGAGAAACAAACGACATCCACCACGATCATCGTTCCTGTTGGGCAGTTTGCATTGGCCAATGGAGCGCTGGTCGAGCGGCGCGATGAAGGCGCGCACACCATCTTTCGCTACGAGCAGAAGGTGCCCCATGCCACCTACCTGATGACGCTGGTGGTGGGGCCGTTCCTCGAAGTCGAGCAGGGGACGGTGGGCAAGAATGGGGTGCCGGTCTTCTACTATGTATTGCCCGGCCGTCGTGACGACGGAGGGCGGTCCTTCGGCAACACGCCGAGGATGATCGAACTTTTCGAAGAGAAGCTGGGGACCGCATATCCGTTTGCTCGTTATTCGCAGATTGCGGTCAGCGATTTCATCTTCGGTGGAATGGAGAATACGTCGGCGACGACGCAGACCGATCGGACGCTCCACGATGCGACGGCGCATCTGGATTTCTCGAGCGATCCTTTAGTATCGCATGAGCTCGCGCACCAATGGTTCGGCGATCTGCTGACGTGTCGTGACTGGTCGCACGCGTGGCTCAATGAAGGCTTTGCGACGTATTTTGAGTGCATCTGGCGCGAAGCCGACTTAGGCTGGGATGAGTATCTCTACGACGTCTTCGACTGCGTGGCGCGTTACATTGAAGAAGATGCCACTCGCTACCGCCGGCCGATCGTCTGCAATCGATTTCGCGATCCGATCGAACTCTTCGACGGCCACCTCTATGCGAAGGGAGGTGCCGTGCTGCACATGCTGCGCGGCGAGCTCGGTGACGCTCGTTTCTGGCGCAGCATACGGCGCTATGTGGCGGATAATGCCGGGCAGAACGTCGAAACCATCGATCTCATTCGAGCGATCGAACAGTCGACAGGGCGCAATATGCGCGGATTCTTCGATCGCTGGATCTTTGCCGGCGGCCATCCCGAGATCGAATATGTCGTGACTTGGGATGCGCAGCGCGGCGCCGCCACGGTGACCATCGATCAGAAGCAGAGCGTGAGCGACGATTCACCGGCCTTTGCTTTTCAGCTTGAGATCGGCTTCGTGCCCGAGGTGCCCGAGAAGCCGGCCTCCGATGCCGGCCCCGGACCGCTGGCTGATGAACGCCGGGTTCTGGTGCGCGTCGAACGCTCGCATGAGACGGTGACGATCGCGCTCCCGTTTGAACCGAAGTTGGTTCGTTTCGATCCGGGCGCCTGGATACTGAGCGATGCCGCCTACAAGCTGGGATCGGCGTTCGCCGGCGCAACCTTGCAGGGTGATCCCGATGTCGTTGCCCGGATTCGTGCCGCGCGTGCTCTCGCCAAAGACGGTTCGCCGAGCGCCCAAGCGGCACTGCGACGCGCCTTTGCCCAGGATCCGTTCTGGGGAGTCCTCGCGCAAGCGGCTGCGGCCGTCGGTGCGACCCGTGCGCCGTGGGCCGCAGCTCTTTTGCGCGACGCGCTCGGCCATGCGCATCCCAAGGTGCGCGTCGCCGTGGCGGCTGCCCTGGGGAACTTTCGCGATCCTCAAACGGCAACGGCCTTAGTGGGCGTCGCCCACGGTGAGGCTTCATATTTCGTTCGGGCGGCCGCACTCCAGGCTCTCGGGAAGACCCGCGACCAGCGAGCGTTCGACGTTCTGGCTGCCGTTGCCGCGGGTAGGAGCTGGAACGGCATCGTCGAGGCAGGCGCGGTGCGTGGATTGGCGGAGTTGGCCGATCCCAGGGCGACCGCCATCGTGCTTGAGGCAGCGCAGCCGGGGAACGATGAGGGCGTACGCCGGGCGGCCATGACTGCGCTCGGCCGCATCGGCGAACTTCTCGAGAGCGAGCGAACTCGGGTGGTGGAAGCACTCGACCGAGGATTGGATGACCGGGCGCTCTTAGTGCAACTCGCGGCAATCGAGGCTGCGGAGAGTTTAGGCGATCGGCGCCTGCTCTCGACCGTGGAACGCCTGAGCTGCGGCGCGGCAGACGGCCGCGCGAGACGCGATGCCGGAGAAGCGCTCATCCGGATTACCCAAGCACAACGCGTACCGGCGCAAGTGGGCACGCTACGCGACGATGTCGATAGGTTACGTGAAGAACAACGCAAACTCCAAGAGCAGATCGAGCGTTTGGCGAGTTCGGCGACGCAGACGTAGGCGTCTGCTCGTCGTTGGGTTCCCGCTCTTGCTGCTGTTTGCATTCGTGTTGGCGCGTGTCGTACATTCGTCTGGGCGCCTCCCCGACGTATCCGCACCTGTCAAGGTGGTCTCGGCTGCGGTACCGGCACCGCCTGCCGTGCCGCAGCTCGCTCCTGCGCCGCGCTGGACGCGTGCGCAGGTCGCGCGGTTGGATCGCGGACTGCGTGCCGGCTTCGCCGCGTCCATCGACGGCGCGCGGCGTTACAGTTTAGTGGTCCTCTCACAACGCGGACGCGTGATCTTTCACGATCGGGCGCGCCGTGGGTCAGCGCCGGCCTCGACACAGAAGTTGATCGTCGCGAGCACGGCTCTGGCAGTGCTCGGACCCGAGTATCGCTTCCACACGCTGCTGGCGGCGTCGGCGCCCCCGCGGGCCGACGGAAGTCTTGCGGGTGACTTGTGGCTCATCGGTTCAGGCGATCCGTCGTTGACCTATCGCGATCTCACCCGCGGCGTAAGCGATCTGGTGCGCCGGGGGTTGCGGCGAGTGGATGGCGGCGTAGCGGTCGACGCGCACAGTATCGCCGGTCCTGGAGTGAATCCGCTCTGGAATCAGAACGACGACGAGGACGATTATCAGCCTCCCACCAGCGGCATATCGCTCGACGAGGACAACCTGCACATTCTTGTGGCCGGGACGAACCCAGGCGCGCCCGCTCATGTTTGGTCGGCTCCGCCTGCAGACGACGTGGTCGTACACGACGAGGTCGTAACGCAGGGCGGCATCCCTTCTAATGTCATCGTAGGGATGGGCACGGCGCTCAACCATTTTGTCGTTTCGGGAAACATTCGGCCCGGGATCGTTCAGAAGTACTCGTTGCCGATACACGGTGTGGCGCACTACGCCGGCGATGTTTTGGCGTCGTTACTGGCCTCTCGCGGGGTCTCGACGGATGCACCACCCGGGGTTGGTTCGGCACCGCTGGATAGCGTCGTACTCTGGGATCATGCGTCGGCTCCGAGCTGGATGCTCGAGCACCACATGCTGATCGTCTCCGACAACCATTATGCCGAACAGTTGATGCGAACGCTGGGAGGTGTACGCTACGGCATTCCGGATGACGCGCACGGGCTGCGAGTAGAACGCCATTTCCTGGCGCGTACCGGCGTTCCGACCCCGGAGCTGCACTTGGTGGACGGCAGCGGCTTGGCTCACGTGGATCGGATCGCGGCGATCACGCTGGCGACGATTTTGCTGAAAAATCCGGCGCTTGCGCGACTGCTTCCGAAAGGCGGCAAGCAAGGAACCTTAACCTCCTACGACTTTACCACGGCGCTTGGCCGGGTGCGCGCCAAGACGGGCCACCTGGACGGCGTCTCTGCGTTGGCGGGTTACGTTTGGACCGCTCACCACGGGAGGGTGATCTTCGCCTTCTCGGTCAACGATTCACCCGCGGATCCCGACGACGCTATGATTGCTGCCGTCGATCGTATCGCCGCCATGTAATGGAAAATCTATCGAGATGCCCTCTGCTGTCGAAAGCAGCGAAATCGTCTATCCTGTCGAAGAGAGCACCGTTTCGAGTGGCCGAGTGGTTGTAAACGGAAGTCAAATTCGTTCTAAAGGGAGAGTTATGATGTCGCAAGTAGCGATCAGTTTCACCCTCGTCATGCGGGTAGAAACCCCCAATACGGCAGGAGCCTTCGCGCAATTGGCCACTGCTATCGGTGAGGCCGGCGGCGTGATCGCGGCCGTCGACATGCGATCGGTAACCAAGACGCGCACGGTTCGCGATCTCACGGTAAACGTAAGCTCGGACGCGATCGGAGATGCCGTGCGTCGAGCCGTGGAATCGGTCGAGCATGCGCGCGTCATCAGCGCCTCCGACGCGACCTTTTTGGCGCATTTGGGCGGAAAGATTCGCATCGAGCCAAAGATGCCGATCACCAATCGCCAAGATCTCTCCAAGGTGTATACGCCCGGAGTCGCGCGCGTCTCAATGGCGATCGCTGCCGACCCGAGCAAGGCGTTTCAACTGACCATCAAGCGCAACAGCGTGGCGATCGTCTCGGATGGGACCGCCGTGTTGGGTCTTGGCGACATCGGTCCGCTGGGAGCGTTGCCGGTCATGGAAGGCAAGGCTATGCTCTTCAAGCAGTTCGCCAACATCGACGCCTTTCCGATCTGCCTCGACACGAAGGATGTCGATGAGATCGTCGAGACCGTCGTTCGCATCGCGCCGGTTTTCGGGGGGATCAACCTGGAGGATATCTCGGCGCCTCGCTGCTTTGAAGTTGAGCGAAAGCTGATCGAGCGGCTCGACATCCCCGTGATGCACGACGATCAGCATGGCACCGCCATCGTCATCTTGGCGGCGTTGATCAACGCCGCCAAGGTCGTCGGCAAGGCTCTGGGCGACCTGACGGTGGTCGTCGCCGGTAGCGGTGCTGCGGGCACTGCGACGATGAAGATGCTGCTGGGTGCCGGGGTCCGCGACGTCATCCCCGTGGATCGCGCGGGAGCCTTGAATCGAACCGATCGCTACGAGAATCCGCATTGGCGCTGGTTGGCGGAGAATGCCAATCGCGAGAATCGCCGCGGAACGCTCGTGGATGTCTTGAGCGGGGCCGATGTTTTCATCGGGGTCTCAGCGCCCGGGATTCTCCAGCCCGAAGACCTGGGCCGAATGGCTCGCGATCCCATCGTTTTTGCCATGGCCAATCCTACTCCCGAGATCATGCCCGATGTGGCGGCACCGTACGTCGGGGTGATCGCCACAGGTCGTTCGGACTTCCCCAACCAAGTCAATAACCTGTTGGCCTTTCCCGGCATCTTTCGCGGGGCGCTCGACGTACGGGCGAGCCGCATCTCCGAGAAGATGAAGCTAGCCGCTGCGGCAGCGATCGCGGCCGTCATCTCCGACGAGGAACGGAACGCCGAGTATATCGTGCCGAGCGTCTTTGACCCCAGGGTCGTCGACGTGGTGGCCAAAGCGGTTGCAGCGGCTGCGGTGGACGAAGGCATCGCACGGCGCGCAATGGTAAAGGGCGAGGGCGAGGACGTTCCGGCAAACGCCTAACTTGGAGGTGTCATGGCTCAGGCTCGTATCCTGGTCATCGAAGACGATGAGGATGTCGCGTTACTCGAGCGCACGGTACTCGAAAAGGCGGGGCATGAGGTCCGCGTTACCGGTAGCGGCGCAGAGGGGTTAGAGCTAGCCGATGGTTATCGACCCGATGTCGTTATTCTCGACATCGGGCTGCCCGATATGTCGGGCCTCGACGTCTGTACGTCTCTCTCGAACTCCAACGATTCGTTCGTGCTCATGGTCAGCGGCCATACCCGCGAGCAGGATATCTTGCTTGGGCTTGGGCTCGGTGCGGACGACTATATCACCAAACCTTTTTCGGGAAACGAGCTCGTGGCGCGCGTGGCCTCGTTCCTCCGGCGACGGGCGAAACTGCGCCAGCAACATGATATCCCCGACCTCCTTCCACTCGGAAGCGCCCATCTCGACCGCGATCTGCATGTCCTCGCGAGCGGGGATCGCAGTGCCGTGCTGACGGCCCTCGAGTTTCGTCTGCTCTGGTTCCTCGGGGAGTCCGAAGGCCGATTGCTCACCCGTGCCCAGATCCTTGCTGAGGTGTGGAACGATACCTCCGGGGTGCCGACCCGCGTCGTGGATGTCCACGTCGCCGCCATTCGCAAGAAGCTGGCCGAGATGGATGCGCCACTGGAGATCGCCAGTGTGCGCGGCATCGGGTATCGTCTCGATCGCAAGTAAACCAAACGGCCGATAGAATCCGGTTTCGGCGGCGTTGCGGCAGGTGGGGAGCCCGTTGCGTCCGTAGCCTACGGGCATGACGTTTTGGAGAGTCTTGGCGGCGGCCTCGGTCGCCGTTCTGTTGGGTGCTGGGCCGCCGCCGCGGTACGCTTTCACGGCACCGGCAGGTGATCGCCCCGCCGGCAACCCCCATCGAGCTCGCCCCTATGATGCGATTCTGCCGAGTGGCCGGATCGTCGCGCCCGTTGGGCGCAACGTGGTCGTCGGGGTCAATGCCTTTGGCGTAGCCATGACCCCCAACGGGCGCTATGCAATCGTGAGCAACGAAGGGGTACCGGGCAATCCGGCCGTCTCACGGCTCGTCCCCGGCGTCGTCGCCGTTCCTTCGCTTGTCGTCGTGAACCTGGCGAGTATGCGAGTGGTGAGCGTCTGGCATAAGCCGGGCGTAGATTTTTACGTGGGGGTGGTCGCTCTGGCCGATCCCGCCGACCCGTCACGAACCATCGTCCTCGCCTCCGACGGCCCGGCGAACCTGATCCGTGTCTTCACGCTCTCCCCGGCTGGGCGCTTGACTCCCGAGGCCGCCATTCGCATTCCCGCTCCTACCGATCGCTCGTACGCCGATCGCGGTCACGCTTTTCCAGGCAGCATGACGCTGGGAGCCGGCGGTCGTTATGCCTACGTCGTCGATACCCTTGGCGACACCGTAGCGACGATCGACGTGGCGAAACGGCGCCTGGTGAGAACCGCTCCGGTCGGCTACTTTCCCTCCGGAATAGCGGTTGCCGGGAACCGTGTTCTCGTCACCAACGAGGGCTCGATGCGCTACTCCGTGCTGGCGCGACCGGCGAGCCTGCCCGCCTTCTCCACGCCCACGGGCGATGCATACCTCACCTCGTCGCTGGCCCTGCTCTCCCTCGACGGTCGATCGCGTCCGCAGAGCGATCCCGGCGCCTTCGTGCGCATGGACGTCATCCCCGACGGCATCGGCCTGGTGGGTGGAGCGCACCCTTCGGCGATTCTCCCCGTGCACGACGGGCGTTTTGCCTACGTTACCATGACCAACGTCGACCGCATCGCGGTGGTCTCACTGGAAGGCTCGCCGCATGTGGCCGACGGTCTCGACCTGCGGCTCTATCCGCTGGCGCCCTACGGTACGCAGCCTGATGCGCTAGCCGTCAATCATGACGGCAAGCTGCTCTACGTCGCTTTGGCGGGGATGAACGCCGTCGCGGTTCTCGATTCACGCAACCCGGTGCGCCTCCATCGCTTAGGCTTGATCCCAACCGGATGGTCTCCAAGTGCGCTCGCGGTCTCGCCCGACGGCCGTTTTCTCTACGTCCTCAATGCGAAGGGGCTAGGTCAGGGGCCCGGGGCGAGGCATGCGTCGAGCGTCGTCAACTGGGCAACCCTTGAGCGCATTCGCCTCGGGCATCTCCCATTGCAGCGCACGACGCTCTCGGCGCTTCGCTACGCCCGGGTAGTGGGTGTTCGTGCGCCCAACGCCCTGATGCCGCAGTTGGGATCGGGGACCCCGAGTTCGGTGATCACGCACGTTGTGACGCTGGTCGTCGGACAGGCGACCTACGATGAAGTTTTCGGCCCTGACGCGGTTGTCTCGGCCACGCCGAATCTCCATGCGCTGGCCAACATGTTTACCATCGCCAAGAACTTCTACTCCGACGCTGATGCAGCACCCAGCGGCCATCAGATCGCAACCTCCGGCATCGCCACGCCGTTTCTCGACCGAACGCTGCCGCTGTTGGGTGCCGGCAAACCCTTGGGTAAGGCCGGCGAAGATCCGGAAGATGCCTCGCGTGCGGGGAGCCTGTTTGATGCGATGGCGCGGGCGCGGCGCAGTTATCGCGATTACGGCGAGTTCTTGAATCTCTCCGGATACACGCGCGGACGCTACACCTACGATGTCCCGGCACCGCTGGCCCTACGCGGCGCGGTGGATGTGAACTATCCTAATACCGGCACCGGAGCAGGAGATATCGCTCGCGCCAAGGCCTTCATCCAAGATTACGGTCGCCTGGAGCGCTTGGGCCACGTTCCGGAGTACGCCTATGCGTGGATTCCGGGTCGCGATCCGGCCCAAGCGGATCAAGCCGTCGGGCGGATGGTCGCATTCTTGAGCCACGCGGCCAGTTGGTCGCACACGGTGATCTTTGTGATGCCGGCAGATCCGGGCGCAGGGCCGGATCGCATCAACGCGCATCGCACGTACGCATTAGTCGTCTCGCCGTATGCGCGGCGCGGCTACGTTTCGATGGTGCATCTTTCTACCGCAAGCGAGGTGAAGACCGTCGAAGAGCTGTTAGGACTGCCGCCGCTCTCACTCGGCGATCTGCTGGCAACCGATATGGCCGATTGCTTCACAACCACGGCGGATGACGCGCCGTATAACGCGAAACGATGACGAGCATGACAACTCAGAGACTCGACCACCCTGCGAAGGGCGTCACATCGACGGGCCGGCTGCGCGCCGCCGTCCTGCGCAAGCCCGGCGCGGCCCTTGTTGACGCCGCGCCGCTCCTCGGCGAGCCCTCGCCGATCTATTCGCGGGCGCTCGAAGCGCACGCGACGCTGGTGAAGACCTTGCAGTACTTCGGCGTGCAGGTGACGGTCCTCGAAGCGAGCGGAGACGACGCTCGAGAGGTCGCCATCGGCGATGTTGCGGTGACCTTCGATGACGGCCTCTTCATGATGCGCCAAACGAGCATGGCTCGCCGGGCCGAGGCCGAGAGTCTTGAATCTGAGATCGCACACCTGGGCATACCGCGTGCCGGTGGGATCGAAGCGCCCGGCTTGCTCGACGGAGGCGACGTCCTGCTCCTCCCGGGGCTTGCCGTGATCGGCGTCGGTTCACGCGGCAACGACCTCGGACGTGCGGGCTTCGCGCAGGCCGCCCGAGCGCGTGGATACGATGTCGTCGAGGCTCGGTTGGCACCGGGCGTACCGTCGCTACGCTGCGTCGCCGGCGTGGTCGCTCGCGATACGGTCGTCATCGCTGCGCACAAAGTGGATCCCGCCGCGTTTGCGCGCTTGAGGCGGATCGAACTCGATCGAGGAGAGGAGTTTGCGGCCGGCGCGCTCCTGTTGGGAGAACGCCATGTTCTAGCCGACATACGATATCGCACGTCGCTTGCCAAGCTGCGTAAAGCCGGGATCGCCGTCGACTCGATCGATCTCTACGAGTTCGATAAGGCCGGTCTCGTGCCGGCGCTCTTGGCGCTTGCCTCCAGGCGCAGCTAGCCGAGAGTCAAGGAGAACTGTGCGCATTGCGTTACTCGCGGATATTCATGGGAATCTCGTCGGCTTAGACGCATGCCTTGCCGATCTTGAGGCGCAAGGCGGTGCCGATGTGATCGTTGCGGCCGGCGACCTTTGCATGGATGGCCCCAAGCCGAAGAAGGTCTTGCAGCGATTGGCCGATGTCGGCGCGCGTTGCGTCCGCGGGAACACCGATCGCTACCTGGCCGACGTCAGCTACGAACCGCTCGGGGTCGCGCGGACGCGCATGGAATGGACGCGTCGCGACCTTGGCGAGAAGTGGCTGGCATGGCTGCGCGATCTGCCGGCATCGCTGCGCTTCGGTTCCGTTGAGAATCAGTTGCTGGTGGTCCATGCCTCGCCCGTCAGCGACGAGTTGCATATGTGGCCGGACGCCGACGATGCGGCTTTGGAGGCGTCGATCGGCCGGGAGCCCGCAACGGTCATCGCTTTTGGCCATCTGCATCTTCCCTACGCACGCTTGTGGCGCGGCAGATTGCTTGTGAATGCGGCCTCTGCGGGCCTGCCCAAAGACGGCGATGCGCGCGCCGGTTATGCCATTCTCACCGAACGGAGCGGCGGATGGGAGGTCAAGCATCGGCGCGTGGCGTTCGACGTCAAACGGGTGGCAACGCAATTGGCCGATTGCGGGATTCCCGGGGCGGTGGACTTGGTGGCGACGTTGCGGCGGCATCGTTACAAGGGTCTTAAGGCAAGCATTCCGTGACTCTCGCGAACCCGGCGATCGCTATAGATGGACTCTATAAGCGATACGGCGAGTTGACGGCGGTGGACGGCATCTCACTGCGGGTTGAGGCCGGGGACTTCTTCGGCTTCTTGGGGCCCAACGGCGCGGGCAAGACGACGACGATCGGCGCGATCGTCGGTCTGCTTCGTAAGACGGCAGGATCGATTCAGATCTTCGGCTACGATATCGATCGGCAGTGGCGCGTCGCCCGGAGGTTGGTCGGCTTGGCGCCCCAAGAGTTTAATTTCGACCGCTATCTTTCGATTCGCGACGTGCTGCTCTTCCAGGCTGGGTACTTCGGTTTGCGTCCGCGCGTGGTGTGCCGGCGGGTCGATGAGTTGCTGGAGCGTTTCGACCTCACTGCGAAGGCGCACGTCGAATACACGAAGATCTCAGGAGGGCAGAAGAGGCGCTTGATGCTTGCCCGGGCATTGATCCACGAGCCGAAGCTACTGATTTTAGATGAACCTACGGCAGGCGTCGACGTGGAGTTGCGGCTAGAGCTGTGGGAGATGTTACGCGTCCTCAACGCACAGGGCATCACGATCTTTCTCACCACCCATTACCTCGAAGAGGCCGAAGCGCTCTGCCGAAACATCGCCATCGTTCGAGGCGGGAAGATCGTCGCACAGCAGTCGACCCAGGGGCTCTTAGATGGACACCGAGAGACAACGCTTGCGGTGCGGCTCGATCGGCCGATTCGGGAGCTTCCTGCAACCCCCGTGCTGCGCGGCGCCCGCTTCGAGGTTGGCGATACGCTCGTTCAGGTCGACGGTTTGACGGCATCGCAGGTGGCCTCGGCGCTGGCGGCCCTGGAAGCTGCCGGCTTTATCGTCGAGGCCGTGGATTTCAAACGAGCGACCTTGCAGGACGTCTTCTTGGAGCTGACGCGGTCGTGATGGACACCGTGAACTACGTCGGGCTGTGGACGGTCGTCAAGCGCGAGATCATTCGAACGCTCAAGGTGATCAATCAGGTCATCTGGCCGCCGATCATCACCACGTTGCTCTATGTCTTTATCTTCGGCGTGGCCATCGGAAGCCGTATCCAATCGGTTCAGGGCGTGACCTACGCACAGTTCTTGATCCCCGGGCTGATCATGCTGCAGGTCATCGACGCGTCATACGGAGAGACCTCGAGCTCGATCTTCCAGGGGCGCTTCATGAACTCCATTCAGGAGCTGCTCATCGCGCCGCTCTCCGCAACCGAAATCGTCGCCGGATTCGTGCTGGGGAGTCTGGCGAGAGCGCTGGCGATCGCCGGGATCATTACCGTGTTGGGATTCATCCTGGTCCACACTCTGCCGCAGAACTGGCTGCTCTATGCGGGCGTCTTGGTCGTTGTCTGCGTACTCTTCTCTGCTCTTGGCATCATCTTCGGGCTTATGGCAGAGAAGTTCGATCATCTAGCGGTGCTGACGACCTTTATCATTACGCCGCTGGTCTTTGTAGGCGGTGTCTTTACCGCGGCAACCATGCTGCCGCCGTTCTTGCGCAACCTGGAACTCTTCAACCCCATCTTTTACACGATCGACGCCTTTCGTGCGAGTTACACCGGGCAGAGCTATCTGCCGATCGGCGTGTCGCTGGCCGCCATTGGAGCGCTTGCGCTCATCGCCCTAGGCACGGCCTTGCGCATGGTCGCGACGGGTTATAAGCTGCGAGCGTGATCGCCTGGGAAGAACGGGTTGTGATCGCGTTCGAGGGCGACGGTCGTCGGTGGCCCGTGTCCCGGCATCACCACCGTGTCGTCGGGCAGCGTAAAGAGCTTCGAGCGAATGGAGTTGAGAATATCCGAGTAGGTGCTTGCATCGCCGTATGCGCCGCCGATGCTGCCCGCAAAGAGCGTGTCACCCGAGAAGACCGTGGCGTGAAGCAGGTAGCACGAGGAACCGTCGGTGTGACCGGGAGTGTGGAGCATGCGGATGCCGACGCCCTCGCCGAACGGGAGCTCCTCGTCGTCGGGCAGATGCAGTGCTTGGCCGGCGAGCGGACCGATGGCGTGCGCATCGAGCGGATGCATGACGATGCGGGCCTGCGGAAAGGCTGCGGCGACCTCGGCGGTCGCGTCACAGTGATCGGCGTGCTTGTGCGTGATCAGAATGTACTGCAAGTGGTAGGCGCCGGCTCGCAGCATGCGCAGCAAGTTCGCCGGGATCCCGGCTGGGTCGACGAGGGCGGCGCGCCTGCCGCCTTCGAGAAAGAAGACATAGCCGTTGCTGGGGTGCGGGTCTTGCGGATGATGGCGCACTTCAGGTAGCTCGATCTCGGGTGGATACCATCGTGCAGCCGCTGCATCGGCGAGTTTGCCGGGATCGAGGCGAAGCACCGGAGCGATGACTCGGGCTTGGCCGTCGTTCGGGCAGTCTCGGCCGTCCAACCAGCGCTCGATCTCGGTACCCGGGATCTCGGTTCGCTGCGCGAGCTGGTGCACGGGAACCCCGTTCCCGCTCATTGCCTTACGCAGGATGTCAGCAAACGCGTCTTCGAGAGGGAGCATCATGGACGATGATTCGCGCTTGCCGGGGCCTTTACCCAGAGCGCTGAAACCGGAGTGCGCCACCGGTGGTCGAAGCTGATGTATGGAACGTGTCATCATCATCGGCTCGGGGCCGGCCGGGCTCACCGCTGCGGTCTATGCCGCGCGTGCCAATCTTCAACCCCTTGTTCTGGCCGGCGGGATGTACGGAGGGCAGTTGATGCTCACCACCGAGGTTGAGAACTATCCGGGCTTTCCCGAGGGGATCCTCGGGCCGGACTTGATGCTCAAGTTTCGCGAGCAGGCCGAACGCTTTGGTGCGCGCGTGGAGAATGTCGACGTCACCGAGGTCGATTTCTCGGGGAGGCCGCTCATCGTGCGCACGGAGCAGGCCGAATATCAGGCCCAGACGGTGATCGTTGCGACCGGCGCAAGCGCCCGCTGGCTGGGCGTTCCCGGGGAGGAGGCGTTGCGAGGCCGTGGCGTGTCGACCTGCGCCACGTGCGACGGCGCGTTCTTCCGCGAGAAGCATATCGTCGTGGTCGGGGGCGGAGACTCTGCGATGGAGGAGGCACTCTTTCTCACGCGTTTTGGGACGCGCGTTACCGTGATCCATCGGCGCGAAGACTTGCGTGCAAGCAAGGTTATGGCGCAGCGCGTACGCAGTCACCCGAAGATCGACTTCATCTGGAATACCGTGATCGAAGAGATTTTGGGACAAGAGCACGTCACCGGGCTACGCTTGCGCAATCTGCGCGACGAGTCGGTCTTCGAGTTTGCCTGCGATGCGGTCTTTATCGCTATCGGCCACGATCCGAACACCGGCATCTTTCGTGGCCGGCTCGACCTCGACGAACGCGGATACGTACGCGTGACGGGCGAGAGCGGCAGTAACGTGGACGGAGTCTTCATCGCCGGCGACGTGAGCGATCTGCGCTATCGCCAGGCAATTACGGCTGCGGGAGCGGGCTGCAGGGCGGCGATGGATGCCGAGAGGTATCTCGAAGCGCTCGAATATCAGATGGAGTCAGCGGCGCCCCTAACCTGACTGCAGCCGCGCCGCGAGTGCTTGTGCCTTGGATTTGACCAGATCGCGAATCTCGCGGATGCGATCGGATGGTGCGCCTTTAGGATCGGGGAGCCCCCAGTCGTCGTCGATCCGCTCGACACCGGCGACGTCGCAGCCCATCGTAATCACGTAGTCGGCGGCGGCCACCCGTGCGGGGTCGAGCAGCTTTGGGCGTTGGCCGGAGATATCGATGCCGTCATCGGCCATCGCCGCGACGACGCCGGCGTCCGGCAGTGACGCTGCGATCGTGCCGGCGCTGGACACGTCGACCGCGTCACCGCAGAAGTGTCGAAGATAGGCTTCAGCCATCTGGCTGCGCCCGGTGTTGTGCTTGCAAACGAATAAGACCGACGGGCGCTTCACGGGGCTGTCTCCTCGGCCGCTAGGCGGCCTCTGGCTCCGAAGTGGATGCGCTCCTTGAACCAGAGCGCGACGTAGACCAGCCCAACGAGAGCGGGGACTTCAATCAACGGCCCGACGACGGTTGCCAGCGCCGCGGAGCTGGCGATGCCGAAGGTGCCGATGGCAACGGCGATCGCGAGTTCAAAGTTATTGCCGGCAGCGGTGAACGACAGGGTCGCGGTCTGCGCATAGTCGAAGCCGGATCGTTGCGCCCACCAGAACGCCAAGCCAAACATGATGGCGAAGTAGAAGAGCAGCGGAACGGCGATGCGGAGCACTTCATAGGGAAGCCTCAGGATGGCAGCGCCCTGCAGCGAGAACATGACGACGATCGTGAAGAGGAGCGCAAGCAGAGCGGTTGGAGCGAGCTTCGGCATCGCGACGTCGTCGTACCAGGCTCGGCCTTTGAGGCGGACGCCGATCGCGCGGGTGAGGATACCGGCCAGCAAGGGGATGCCTAAGAAGATGAGCACACTGCGTGCGACATCGGAAAAACCGATGTTGACGTGTTGACTTGCGCCGAGATGGAGCCACCCGGGCAGCACCGTGAGAAACACGTAGGCATAGAAGGCGTAGGCAAAGACCTGAAAGATGCTGTTGATCGCCACGAGGATCGCGGCACTCTCACGGTCCCCTCCGGCAAGCTCGTTCCACACCAGGACCATCGCGATGCAGCGCGCGATGCCGACCAGGATCAACCCCGTGCGGTATCCCGGGAGATCGCCCAGGAAGATCCACGCGAGGCCGAACATCAGCGCGGGCCCAACGATCCAGTTGAGCAGCAGAGAGATGCCGAAGAGGCGGCCTGCTTGGCGTAGATGGGCCAACTCCTCGTACTTCACCCGGGCGAGAACCGGATACATCATCCACAAGAGCCCGAGCGCCAGCGGCAGCGAGACGGAGCCCACTTGCAGTCCACCCAGAACTCCTGCGATGCCGGGTGCGAAGCGACCCAGACCGATCCCGAGCGCCATCGCCGCGAGAATCCAGAGCGGCAGAAAACGGTCGAGCAAGGAGAGCCGTCCGGTAACGAACCGCAGCGAGACCGATGGGGCGCTCACGCGGTAACCCTGGCCGCAAAGACCGCGTCGAGTGCCGCCCGCAGGCGCGCGTAGGCGTCGTCCTCCAGGCGGTAGTGCATCCAGGTGCCGCGGCGCTCCGCCCGCACCAGGTGAGCCTCACGCAGAATCTTCAGGTGATGCGAGACCGTCGGTTGATTCAAGGGCAGGGCGGCGGTGAAATCGCAGACGCAGACGGCATCGCCGGTGCCGGCTAAGGTCGCCAGGATGGTCAGGCGATGAGGGTCGGCCAAGGCTCGCAGGAGCGCCGCCTCGGTACTGAGATCGGCCGTGTGGATGGTCGCCTCTCGACAGGCACGTTGCATCGACATGGGTCGATGTTCGGTGATTTATTGAGTTTTGTCAATATAAGGGCCTCGATCTCCAGGTGCGTTCGCGGTGGCCGGTCTCATCTTAGCCGGCAAGCGGCGCATTGAGCAGATCGCCCAAAGCCGCCTCAAGGCTCGGGTAGTGGAAGGCGTAGCCCAAGCTCCCGGCTCGCTGTGGCAGGACGCGTTGGCCGTAGAGCAACACATCGGCGCCTTCGCCGAGCACCAGACGTAGCGCGGCTGCCGGTACGGGGAACGGCGTCCTCCGATGCAGAGCGGCGCTCAGCGCCTGGGTGAACGCGGCGTTCGTGACCGGCTGCGGTGCCGTTGCGTTGATGGCGCCCTGCGCACCGTCGATGGCGAGGAGATAGATTCCGATGAGGTCGGCGATGTGGATCCATGAGAACCATTGCCGGCCACTGCCGAGCCTGCCGCCGAGTCCCAAGCGGAAGAGCGGGAGCATCTTGGCGAGCGCCCCGCCGTCGCCGGCAAGCGCAAGCCCCGTGCGTATGCAGGCAACGCGCAGCCCAAGTGCCTTCGCGCGCTCGGCTTCCTTTTCCCAACCCTCGCAGACGCGCGCGAGGAAATCCTCGCCGGCCGGGCTCTGCTCCGTGAACGTCGCGGTCTCGCTCGGGCCGTAGTATCCGACGGCGGAGGCCGAGATATAGGCGCTGGGTCGACTCTCCTGACGCGCCAACGCGTCGATAAACGCGCGCGGTGCCTGTACGCGCGACTGCGCGATGCGCTCTTTGACGGCTTGGTTCCAGCGTTGGGCGATCGGTTCGCCTGCGAGGTTGACGACCACGTCGTCATCGGCGACGGCGTGTGCCGCCGCCTCGGGATCGCGCAGGCTCACCGATCGCACCTTATTGCCGCGAGCGATCAGTGCGTTATGGAGATGTTTGCCGACGAATCCCGAGGCGCCGAAAATAGCGACGCGGCGGCGCTGCCGAGACGCCTCAGTAGAGTTCATAGGCCGACCAATTGAGTGTGAGGTCGAGGTTGTGCACTGCCGCTGCGATTGCGGGCTGGGAGCGAGCGCGGACCGCTGCGGCAAGTGCAGGGACGAGAATCATCGTTTCATCACTGCGCCCGTAGAGCGCAACGTCGAGTGCTCGCGCGACGCGCATCAGGCCGCGCGTATGCATGTGGGAACGGGCGTCGAAGCGATCGGCGGAGACCTCGAATCTCTCGATAGCGTATCCGAGATGGCGCCTTTGCCGTGGGGTGAGGGCGTGCATGTACGGCGCGAGCGCCGTGCGATAGGTGCCGGCATAGGGAGCGAACCGGTAGGGCAGTGCGGCATCGTCTGCCAGGCGCATCGTTACCAGCGCGAGCAGTTGGGCGAGCGCGCGATGATTGACGAAGTCTGGGTCGGTGGTATTTCGCGCGTAGGTGAGATCGTCGTAGGCAGAGTTCTCGCGAGCAAAACGGCCGTAGAGGCCGGCTTGTGCGATGGGAACTCCAAAATAGTCCAAGAAGTCCGTTGCGCCCGGACCTGCAAGCGGGGGATAGATCCGTGCGCCGTCTGGTTGCCTTTGCCAGCGCTCGAAGAGCGTGCGCGTCGCTTTACGGGGATCCGCGATAGCGTTGGTGGCCGAGGTGATGACGTCGTCCAGCGCGTTTGCCGCATTGACGGCAAAGCGCTCGCCGGTCACAATCGTGTCCGCATTGAGGTAGGCAATGCAGTCTCTACGCAGTTCGAACTGATGTTTGCGTACATAGGTCAAGGCGCCGAGTCCGCCGAGTTGGCCGCCGTCGAAGCCGATGACGATGATTGAGCGCCGGGGCACCCATCCCGAGCGATGGAGGAATCCGAGCGCTCTCGCCGCTTCCAGGAGGGCCGAAATGCCTGATCCGCTATCCGTCACGCCGGAGACCCAGGCATCTCGTCGTACCCCGAGGACCACCGATTCCGGAGTGCGGCCGCGAATGACGGCGACGGTATTCCACAACGTAACATTGTGCCGTTGCATGCTGACGACCAGGCGTAGCGGCACATCTGTCTGCCCGAGCAGGTAGGGCGCGGCCAGTGCCCCGCGCCAGATCAGCGGCGCGGGTGTGCCCTGCAGCCGGCGCATGATCTGCTGTGCCACGGCAGCGCTGATCGGCAGAACGGGGATCGAGAGGGTCGGCCGACCGAGGTATCCACTTTGAATCGCACCGGGTGGCGCCGGCAGATCGGCAGGATCGGTATAGAACAGGACACCGGCTGCGCCGTGGGCCTGTGCCCGTCGTGCGAGCCGGCCGCGAAACTGTGAGCCGTAGCGCACCAGGACGATCTTTCCGCGCACCACGACGCCCGCTGCGTGAAGGACGCGGTAGTCGCTGGTGAGTCCGCGATCTGCATAAACAACCGGCGCGCTCACCGTTCCGCTACCGCTACCGGCAGCAAACGCCGTCCCGGCGTTCGGTAATCGCGCGTTCTTGAGCCCCGCTTCGTTGACATCCAAGGCGATAGGCCGGGGTCCAAGCAGCGTGAGCGAGCGGATCGTCGGTGTCGAGAGCTGCGCCGGGAACGGTTCTAGGCGCGCGGTGAAGCCGTAGGTTGAGAGCTGATCGCGCATCCAACGTGCGACGGCGTGGTCACCCGGTGAACCGGCAAAGTGGACGGTCTTGGCGAGGACCCGGCTGTCGGCCAGCGCTCCCGCGGCACTTGGAATATCGAGCATCGTGCGTTCGAGGGCGGTGAGCGCTGCGTCGGCCGGAGCGCTGCTCCGCAGACCCATCGTCGCCAGAACGAGAAGTGCGATGCATCGACGACGGGCGATACGCATGCCGAGGACCTTCGGTCGCATCATGGGCGGCCCCCGCCGATGGCCTTCAGGAGCGATTTTGCCTGCGCATCGAGATGCTGTGCGCGGACCTTGGGATGCGTCAGGTAGAACAGGGCCATGATGCGCAAGAGGAAGCCGTGTTCCTGCGGGTGCGGCAGATGCGCGAAGGCTTGGGTTGCGCGCTCCGCCAGCACGGCCATTCGCGTGCGCAGTGTCGCTGCATCCGGATAGCAGGTCGTAAAGTTGAAGTCGTCGTGCTCGCGATCTTCGCGCTGGTCGATGAAGGAGTCCAGAAGCACGTGGATGGCGCCGGCATCGGGGAAGTAGGCATTGTATCCGTCGTTTGCGCACTCCGGATGCCCCGACATCGCGAGATAGAGCGGCGCGTAGACCTGCCACTGCGAGCCGGAGGCTGCGGCAAACTCGAACCAAGTGAGGTGTGCAAAGCGTTCGCGGTGCGCCTCGTACCATCGCCGGCAGGCAGACTCGCGCTCGCCCGGCGCGAGATGGGCGACGGTTTGCATGCGAACGTAGAATGTCGCCGCCTCGGCAAAGATCGGGCGTAACGACGCATGCCCGGGGATCTGGCGCAAGCGATCTTGTACGCAGGTGACGAGATAGGCCAAGTAGCCACCGTCATCGCCGGGCGGGCCTAGAGCCTGGTAGTCATGGAGCGGCGCGTCCGGATCGAGCGCGTCGATGATCGCCTGATGCAAGACCGGGTAGGCCTGCGCCGCGACCTCCGGGTGGCGGTCGCAGAGATTGTCGAGATAGTCGTAGATCGTTTCGAGCGGAGCGATCACGCCGACGTACTCTCGCGCTTGGCTCGCCGGAAGAAATGTTGCTAGGATAGCGCCGCCTGCAACGTGGAAAGCCTTATGGTGTAAGCTCGCCAGGGCTTGTGTGCGTAAGCGGCCGTCGGGGATCCGCTGGGCGTGCTGCTCGATCTGCGCGAGCTGCGTACGCACGAGCGGGAGCACCCTGCGCAGGAAGGCAGCGAGGTACCACGGCGTCGCCGGACCGTCTGCGAAGAGAAGGCGCAGGCGCGTGGGACTGCACAGCACCCCACGCGCGACGGCACGAATTTCATCGAGCACCGGTTTTGTTAGATGCCGCCTATGAAGCGGCCGGGATTGAGCGTGTGACGCGGATCGAACCGGTCCTTTAATGCGTGCATGCGCGCCAGGGTCCTTGGCGGCTCTCCCCAGACCGCCAGATCCGCGCGCATCGCCGTCTGGCCGGCAACGACGATGGCGTCCGGCGCCTCGGTGTGGAGCTCGTCGTCGAAGGCGTCGATCTTGGTATTGAAGGCTAGGGCATCGCGGTCGGAGACGCGGAGGTAGCGATCGCCGTTCATGATGTCGGTGATGCTTTCGGGAATGAGTTGCCGGCGCTCTGCCAGGGCCATCAACGCCGTGCAACGTGGGAGCGCGTTCTCTGGGGAGCCCAGCTCTCGGTAGGTGACCGAGCGTTCTCCCAGCGGCGCGATCAGCGCGTCACAGACGCGTTCGAAAGAGTCGTAGGCCCCGTCATCGATGATTGTGGCTGCGGGAACTCCGGCTCGACCCAAGACCGACCGGAGATCGCGCGTCGCGCGTTCCATCAGCGTTTCGGTCGATTCGAGGAACACCACCAGTCGCCCGTCGTCACCATCGTCGCCTGGAACCTCTCGGTGAAAACCGGTGACCCGCCAGGCCGCACTTGGTGGTACCGCTAGGGCTTGGAGGTGTGCCACGGCCCGTTCGGCGCTGCCGCTCGGTAGGCGGGCGAGGATCGCGCGTCTACGCTCGGGCAGCGGTAACGTCTTGAAGTGCGCTTCGACGATGACGGCAAGCGTCCCGAAGGATCCTACGTAGAGTTTGCTCATATCGTAGCCGGAGACGTTCTTGACGACCATACCGCCCGCGCGCGCCAGCGTTCCGTCCGCCAGCGCTACGCGCGAGCCGATGATGAGATCGCGCGGACGCCCGTAGCGATGGCGACGCGGGCCAAGCCAGCCGGCGGCGAGGGTTCCACCCACGGTGGCGCGTTTGCGCAACGGCGCATCGAGGGGCACGAACTGGCGTTCTCGCTGGAGCTGCCCGGCAAGGGCAGCCAGCGTCATGCCGGCTTCGACCGCGACGGTGAGGTCGCGAGGTTCGTAGGTGAGGATGCGGTCTAGAGCGCAGGTGCACAGCGCGACATCCGCGCGGGTCGGCGCGCCGCCCATCCCGTCGAGCGTCCGGCCGCCCTCGACGATCACGGCGCGTCCGGTTCGATCGCAGGTGGCCAGCAACTCGGCCACGGCCTCGGCATTGCCCGGGGTCACGCGCTGCGCGACGATCGGCGGCGTCATCGCACCTCGGGGCAGCCGACACCGCGCGGGAAGATCTTTTCAGGGTTCAAACTTCGTGCCGGATCGAAGACCTCCCGAACCTTTGCCATGGTGGCCAAGTCCTCGGTGGTGTAGACGCGCGTCATCGCCTCGCGTTTCTCGTGTCCGATCCCATGTTCGCCGGAGATGGTGCCCCCGAGCGCGATGGCCGCATCCAGGATCACATTGCCCGCACCGATCACGCCTGCGACTTGCTTGCGATCACGCTTATCGTACATCAGCAACGGATGGAGGTTTCCGTCCCCCGCGTGAAAGACGTTGCCGACCGTCACGCCGTGGTCGGCAGCCGCCTCCCGGACGACGGCGATGGCCTGCGGCAGCTTGCTGCGCGGGACGCAGACGTCTTGCGTGTAGTAGTTTGGTGCGATGCGGCCCGTTGCCGCGGCCGCACCTTTGCGCCCAGCCCAAAGCGCTGCGCGCTCTGCCGTGCTCTTGGCACTGCGCCAGAAGAGCGCACCGGCATCGCGGCAGATCCGCGAGATCGCGGCTTCGCCGGCCTGCATATCCTCTTCGAAGCCGGCGTTCTCGATCAGCAGTATCGCACCGACATCGGTTGGGTAACCGGCATGAAAGGCCGCTTCGACCGCTTGCGTGATGACGGCATCCATGATCTCCATCGCGCTTGGAACGATCCCGGCGGCAATCGTCTGCGAGACGGCGGCCGACGCTGATTCGATGTCGGCGAATCCGGCAAGCCAGACCCGCACCGACTCGGGCATGCGCAGCAGTCGTACCCAGGCACTCGTCACCAGACCCAGCGTGCCTTCACTGCCGACGAGGACGCCCGTGAGATCGTATCCAATGTCGTCGATCGAACAACTGAAAACCTCACCCCGGTCGTCGACGACTTCAAGCTCCAGCACGTGGTTCGCGGTGACGCCGTACCCCAGGCAATGAGGACCGCCCGCATTGGTAGCGATGTTGCCGCCGAGCGTCGACGCCCTCTGCGATGCCGGGTCCGGCGCGTAGAAGAGTCCGGCGCCGGCGACGGCCTCGGAGAGGGCGAGGTTGATCAAGCCCGGTTGGACTCGCGCGCGCCGGTTTGGAAGATCGAGTTGGAGCAAGCGATTCATCCGCGCAAACGAGACGACGATCCCGCCTGCCGTTGGGACGGCCCCGCCGCAGAGCCCGGTGCCCGCGCCTCTACCGACGACCGGCACGCCGCAAGCGCGTGCGATGGCGACGGTGGCACAGACCTGCCGGCTCGATGTGGGCAGCACGACGGCATCGGGTGGGGCGCTCTCTGAGTAGGCGTCGAAGGCATAAACGGCAAGGTCTTCCGGGGAGGTCTTCACCGCATCGGCTCCGAGCGCGTCGACCAAGCGTTCGCGTAGCACGGGTCAGAGGTTAGGTCGAGCAGGAAGTAAGGCCTGCCCTGCCTCAAATCGGAACGGACGATGTTTAACTTCGGGCGCAAACGTAAGGCGCCGGCGTCTAGAGGCGGCAAACCGACACCGGAGGCGGGGCAGAAACGCTCCATGTTCCGGATGCCGGTGGAGTTCGACGTCCTCTATACCCTGGACGGACGCCGCGGCCGCAGACGTGGCCGGGCCGCCGATCTCTCGGCGGGCGGGGTGCGCTTGGCAACCGACGAGGACTTCCTCAAAGGTTCAGAGCTGGAACTCGAGTTTTCGTTGCCCGCCGACTTCCTCGATACGATGACGATCGAAAAAGAGGTCTACGAGCAGACCCCCTTCGGCCTTCGTCCCGAGACCATGCGCGTACAACCTCCGGGGTTTGCTCCGATGCACCTCCGCGCGAGAGTCTTGGTGACTTTCTACGACCTGGAGACGCACTCGTTTGGCCATGGGACAACGTTTTTCGACATCGACGAAAAGTCGCAAGAAGAGTTGCAGCGTTTTATCCATCTCTGGCAGCTCAACGACATTCGTACGCGTCGCAGCATCGTCGATTAGCAGGTTGCGCGAGCCGTTTGCTGGGATCACGCTTGGCGATCGCATCAGCAAGCCTCAGGATGGCCTCTTTGTGCCAGCCGCTTCGTTGCCGTTCCGTGCCCGCGCCAAGAAGGCTTTCTTCGCATCGAGAGCTACCTCGCGAACGTCGAGGTACTGCGTTGCGTAGGCGAGCTGGTTCAACTGCACGCATACAATAGCGAGCCACGGATCGTTGGGGCCGTCAGCGGGGTTTAGGCATGCGACGTAGATGCATGGCTTAAACCCGTTCGATCGAGGTCCCCATAAACGTTGCAGAAGAACCGGAAAACCCCGGCTGGAGGGAAGGGGCGCTTTTTGCGCCGCCGAAACCCAAACGGCTGACGCGGAAGAGGCCTTGTTCGATCCAGCCTAGGGAGGTAGTTTCGCGATGCATCTACGTTCGGCTCGCATGTCGTTGTGGATCGCAACGGCGCTTGGGCTGCTCGCTCTCGCCACGGCGTGTGGGGGCGGCGGTAATGGCACTCCCCCAGCCCGCGAGTTCCCATCGAAGGTCCCTATACCGGCCAACAATCCTATGACGCCCCGGAAAATCTCCCTCGGTAAAAAGTTGTTCTTCGATCCACGGCTATCCCTCACTGGTGACGTGTCCTGTGAAACCTGTCACAACGTGATGGGCAACGGCAGCGACGGCTTACCACTTGCGTTCGGGGTGCTTGGCCGAGTGGACACACCTCGCCATCCACCATCGGTCTTTAATGCCGCCTTCAATACCGTGCAGTTTTGGGATGGGCGAGCCAAGAGTCTGGAGGCTCAGGCTAAAGGTCCCATCACCAACCCGGTAGAGATGGGGATGCCGAATTCCGAGGATGTGGTGAAACGATTGCGCGAAATACCTGGCTATCGTGCTGAATTTCACAAGGTATTCGGCGGCACGGATCCTATCACGTTCGATCACGTTGTACAGGCCATCGCCACTTACGAACGTACCCTGGTGACGCCGGACAGTCCGTATGACCGTTACGTGAAAGGCGACAAGAAGGCGCTTGGGAGCAGCGCCATCGCAGGCATGAGCACAATCAGAGCGCTTGGATGTGAGTCGTGCCACGCGGGTCCGATGTTCGACAACCCCGGCACACCCATGGGAACTGGATGGTTCCAGAAATTCCCTGTGTTACCACACAATCCGGTCTGTGCCAAATATGTACAGGAGTATCAGTTTATGAACGATCCAGGCCGTTTTGACGTGACCCACAATCCGGCGGACAAGCACTTGTTCAAGGTTCCAAGTTGGCGCAATGTTGCACTAGAAGCGCCATATTTCCAAAACGGCTCCGTGCGGACCTTGCCGACCGCAGTACGGGTTATGGCTGCCTGTCAGTTGGGCAAGACGCTCACGGATAAGCAGGTGGGCGGTATTGTTTCCTTTTTGGACGACCTCACCGGCAAATTTCCCAACGAGAACATGCCGCGCCTTCCGGAGACGCCGAACAGCACTATGATGATGAGTGTTTCGCGGTTTCAAAAAGCGACACATAAAACCAAGCATAAGTGAATCTTACCAAGCCCTGAGCGTAATCGCTCCCGGCCAAGCACGCGCGGCTTTTCCCGCAACCTGTTAGTACAAAAGGGAGCGTTCGCGTTGCCGCCGGAAGGCCTCCAAGCGAGGTTGCCACGCGCGCTCGATGGTGTCGACCGAATCGCCTCGCTCAAGCATCACGCGTAGGCTGTCGGTGCCCCAATCCAGCGCAAATGGGTGCGGATCGAAGCGCAGGAAATGCGGCGCGACGTCGCGGATGGCTGCGAGGATCGTCACAGCGCTGCGTATCGAGAGGAAGCGTTGCGGTGCGTAGACGTCGAGTTCTACTCCGGCTAACGTCTTACCGCGCCAGAAGCCGAAGAGCGGGGACCAGTATGCCGGGCGGAAGTAGACGCCGGGACTTGCGTATGCCTGCAGTGCTCGCGCCAGCGGATACGGATCGAGTTCGTAGGCTCCGGCGAAGCGAAACGGCCGCGTCGTTCCCACGCCGTTGTTGATCCCGGCATTGCTGATGGGCCCGGTGCACGGATAGACGACGGTCGTCTTCCAATCGGGGATGTTCGGAGAGGTCTGCACCCACTGCAGTCCCGTCTGCGGCCAGAGCATCGAACGCTTCCACCCGTCCATTCGCACGACATGCAAGCGCGCGCCGATGCCGAAGGCATCGTTGAAGAGTTGCGCCAGCTCTCCGATCGTCATGCCGTGACGCATGGCGATCGGGTAGAGCCCGATGAACGATTCATAGGCAGGTTCAAGGACCGGCCCTTCGACGAGTTCGCCGCCGATGGGGTTGGGGCGGTCGAGGACCCAGAACTCTTTACGGGCGCCGGCAACCCCGCGCATCGCATAGGCCATCGTTGAAACGAACGTATAGGCGCGCGCGCCGACGTCTTGGATATCGAAGAGCATGACGTCGACGTCGCGCAGCATCGCTGGGCTGGGTTCCTTATCTGCGCCGTAGAGGCTGTAGACCGGCAGCCCCGTGCGTGGATCGCGATAGCTCCCAAAAGTCGTGCCGGCGGTATGCCCGCCGCGGAAACCGTGCTCCGGAGCATAGATGCCGGTGAGGTGGATGCCGGGATGGTCGTGGAGCGCGTCCACAATGTTGACCAAGCGCGAGGTGACGCTGGCTTGATTGGCGATGATACCGACTCGCCGACCGCGCAGCGCATGCCACGCGCTGCGCAGGAGCACGTCGTCTCCCAGCTTGATCGACGCCTGCGGCAGTGTTCCGGCTCGTACCGCCGGGGCAAGCGCGGCTGCGCCGGCGGCCGCGAGGAAACTTGCGCGTTTCACAACATTCGCGCTTCGGCGTGCGGCTCAAAGATGCCCGCCGCTCGGCCACGGGCAAAGAGTTCACGGACTGCGGCCAAGCCGTCTGCGCCGAGATCGTCCGAGTAGTCGTTGACGTAGAGTTCAATGTGTTTGCGCATCACGTCGTCGCTCATCTCAAAGGCATGGGCGCGGACGTAGGGCATGATCTGCGCCTCGTGGTTGCGTGCAAAGTGCAGACTTGCGCGGATCGCCTGGTCGATTCGAGCGGCCTGCCCTACGGCAACGTCATCGCGAACGACGATCGCGCCAAGAGGAATCGGGCAACCACTCGCACTCTCCCACCACGCGCCGAGGTCGGCAATCGCGATCAAACCCTGCTCGGCATAGGTAAAGCGAGATTCATGGATGATCAACCCTGCGTCCACATGACCCTTGGCGACGGCGTCGACGATCGCGTCAAAGCGCATGACGGTGGTCTGTGGGCGCAGGCCCAGCGCCAGTTGCAGCAGGAGGAATGCGGTCGTGCGTTCGCCCGGGATCGCGATACGCAGCCCGGAAAAATCTTTTAGCGTGCGGCCGGTATCCGCGCGGGCTACGAGCAACGGACCGCATCCGCGTCCGAGCGCACCCCCGCTGCGCAGGATGCGATAGCGGTCCATGAGCCAAGGGATCGCTCCGTAGCTGACCTTGCTGAGCTCATAGGCACCTCGTTGCGCGTGGATATTGAGGTCGTCGATATCCTCGAGGAGAACCTTGACGGCAGGGGCGTCCGCAACGAGTCCGTGCGTGAGCGCGGCGAAGATATAGGTGTCGTTTGGGCAGGGTGAGTAGGCGAATCGATAAGCGGTCATGGGAGCAGGTTGCGTGCCTGCGCATGGAGGGGATCGCCGGTTGTTCCGGCCAGCGCAAAGAACTGATGAAGAACATGCGCTAAACCCGCAACGCCGGCTGAGAAGTCCCATTCGTTGCGTTCTCGGTCGCCGACCCGATTGGAGATGCCTCGCAGTTCGATCGCCGGAACGCCGGCGCGCTCTGCGGCGCGCAGAACGGCAAAGCCCTCCATGGTTTCAACCTGCGCCCCCGTTTTCTGCAGGCGCTGCGCCGTGCGTTCCGTCGCCGTGACGCGCGCGACCGTCACGCCGCAGACGATGGGGCAGCCTCGACGTCGCATCGCTTCCACCAAGTGCGCATCGGACGAGGTGACCTCATGGGTGCGCTCGCCTGCCGGCAGCGCGAGCGCTACGTCGCTCTCAAGAGTGAGGGCGAAACGTTCTTGCGCGACGACCACGCCCGCACCGATCTGCGCGATCCCTTCAAAGGCTCCGGCGATGCCGGCGCTGATGACCAGTCGGTAACGGTTTTGAGAGAGCGCATGCGTCACGGCGCAGGCCGCTTCGACCGGACCGACGCCGGTCACCAGCAGTTCCACATCCGGGCGGCTCTCCCAGAACGCCAACTCCTGCGCGCAGGCAGCGGCCAGGAGAATCACGCTTATGAAACCCCGATGAACTTGTGGAGTTGGAGCGACATGCGAAAGCGTTTCGGATGTGCTTTGGCGTAGTCCAGGGCGATCGTCACGTTCTGCGGACGGTTGCCTTCGGGCTGCAGCAAGATGAGCGGTTGACCTGCGAAGAGCGGGAGATGCTCCTCGGGAACCCGGCCGTCGACGATCAACTTCACCTCGTTTGCGCGCTCTGCCATGCGTGGGTCAACACGTTCCTTCGGTGAGACGCAGAGCCACACGTCGTCGGGGAGGTGGCAAAACACGGTGCCGTTGGATTCGATGTGGACGCGGCGGCCATCCTCACGCAACGCCGCGATCAGGGCCGGCGTCGCTCCCTGCGCGAGCGGCTCGCCTCCGGTCAGGACGACCATCGGGCAGCTCCCGCTCAGCTCTCGCACGCGCTGCACCACATCTTCGATCGATGCGAAGAACTTTAACGCATAGTCGGTGTCGCAGAACTCGCACGCCAGGTTGCATCCTGCTAAGCGAACGAAGACGGCCGGCGTTCCACTCCATATCCCTTCACCTTGTATGGTGTAGAAGATGTCGACGAGCTGCAGCATGGCCGGGGTGCCGTCTGTGAGCGGCAGGTCCGTCACGGGCCGAGATCTTCCCGCCGCAACCTTGCACAGGAGGTTGCCGTCTCCCATAAGACGAGTTCGTCCAAGGAGGGCAGGTCGGGTTCTAGCCGGCGCCAGATCCACAGGATGATGCGTTCGGCGGTGGGGTTCTCGATCAGGTCGTTGAGGGTCTGGTGATCGAGTGCGTCAATGATGCCGGCGCGGACGACGCTCGCAATCGTATCGAAGTCCTCGATCATGCCGCGGGTCGGGCCCTCGCTCTGGATTGGGCCACGAAGCGCGACCTCCAGCCGATAGGAGTGCCCGTGCATACTCGCACACTTGCCGGGATGAAACGGCAGTAGGTGGGCTGCCTCGAAGTGAAAAAGCTTACGTATCTGCATGGATGTTGTGTAGGAGGATTCGTGGCCGGTGAGGGCGAGTCCGTTTGCGTAGGCCGTTTTTCGGCCGGAGGAGGAGAAGACCCGTCATGGCCTTGCGCACGAATCGCAGCGAACTCGTCATCACCGCCGTGGTGGGAGAGGTTGCGCCCTCGCGGATCAACTCCGGCCTCTACGAAGTCAGCTTCGAGGGTGAGCCGCTGATCGTCCCGAGCGTTGGCGGCATTACTCCGAACGTTCGCGTCGGCGATTCGGCATTCGCGTACATCGCCGATCATATCGAGCCCGGGGTGAGCACTCGACACCCCGACGAGCAGTGCAACCTGTCATACAACGTGCTCTCGTGCATCGGCAACGAAGCGGTGGTCATCTCCGGAGACGCCAAGGGCGCGCGAGGGCGCGTGACCGGTAAGCACGGTGGGATCGAACACGTGATGATCGACTTCCCGCCTGAGACGATGCGCCAGATGGCGATCGGAGATAAGATCCAAGTCTGGGGCTGCGGCCTGGGCTTGCGTCTCGTAGACGCGCCTGGGGTGCGTGCGTTTAATCTTGACCCGGATCTGCTCGATGCGTGGGGCGTGAGGCTGGAAGGTCAGCGTCTGCACGCACGCGTGGCGAGGATGGTTCCCGCTGCAGTGATGGGTTCGGGGCTGGGGCGCGCGACCGTCGTCCGCGGCGACTACGACATCCAAACCTTCGACGATACGATGGCCCAGCGCTACGGTTTGCGCGAGTTGCGTCTGGGAGACATCGTGGCGATCGTCGACGCGGATCATTCGTTTGGGCGAATCTATCGCACCGGCGCGATCTCCGTCGGCGTCGTCGTTCATGGGTGGTCGTTTCTGGCCGGGCACGGCCCCGGCGTCACCACGCTGCTGACGTCGGCTCAGGGTGAGATCGATGTCGAGGTCGACCCCTCCGCCAACTTGGCCTCGTTGCTCGGTTTACGCTAGCCTGGCAGCGTAAAGGGCTATGGCTTAGAGGACGTCGCCTGGTCCCATCGCTTCAAGCCGCTTCTTCAGATCCGCTAAGAAACCGCTGGCAACGTAGCCGTCGACGACGCGGTGGTCGAGCGACAAGCAGACGTTCATCATCTGCCGGATGGCGATGGCGTCGTCGGCGGTGACGACCGGCTTCTTGACGACGGCCTCCATCGTGACGATAGCCGCCTGGCCGGCGTTGATGATCGGTGCCGAGGCATACGAACCGTTGGCGCCGTTGTTGTTGACGGTGAACGTGCCGCCCGCAAGATGATCGGCACCGAGCTTGCCGCGTCGTGCCGCATCGATCAACTCACCGGCCGCGATCGCTAGTCCCTTTATCGAACGCTTGTCGGCCTCTCGAATGACCGGAACGACGAGCGTTGCCGGCAATCCGATGGCGATCCCAATGTTGACTTCTCGATGGACGAGGATTCCGTCCGGAGTAAACTTCGCGTTCATCAGCGGGAAGGTGGCCAGCGATTCGACGACCGCTCGAATAAAGAACGGCAGCAGCGTGAGTTTGTAGCCGTTCTCTCGTTCGAAGCGGTCCTTTTCGCGTGTGCGCCATGCCCATACTTTGGTGACGTCGACTTCGACCATCGACCACGCATGCGGAGCGGTATGTTTACTCTCGACCATGCGTTCGGCGATGATGCGCCGGGCCTGATTGAGCGGAATGACGGTGCCCGGGATCGGCTGGGCGTAGCTCGATGTGCCTTCGGCCGGTGGCTTGCCCGGCATCGCGGCCGGTGCGCCGGTGGCCGCTACGTTGGTGCCGGGCGTGATGGCTTGCCCGACCGCCGCCGGTTCGAGGCGCGAGGCGCTCAGGACATCCTGTGCGGTGACGCGGCCGTTCGCTCCGCTCCCGTGCAGCGCACGAATATCGATGTGGTGCTCGCGGGCGAGTTTGCGGACTGCCGGCGAGGCGCCCCGTAAAGCCGTCTCCGAGCCGACTGCATCGAGCGGTAGGCCCGCCGGGACCGGAGCGCTGTGCCCGTTGGTCGAGGCGACGGGTGCCGGCACTGCGGATGTCTGAGGAGGCGTTCCGGTCGCGCCGGCGACCTGTTGCGCCGGCTCGGCTCCCGCGGCGTTGGTGCTCGTTGCCGCGCCGACTTCGTCGATCATGGCGATCGGCGTGCCGATGGCGACGGTGTCGCCTTCTTTGACGAGCAGTTCGCGAATCGTCCCCGTGACGGGTGACGGTACCTCGGCGTTGACTTTGTCGGTCGAAACTTCGACAAACGCCTCGTACTTCTCAACGGCGTCGCCGGGCTTCTTGAGCCACTGCGCGACGGTGCCTTCGGTCACCGTTTCGCCAAGTTGCGGCATCGTAATCGTGGTTGCCATGGTAGCGATCCTATCCTACTTCTTAAAAGAACGAATGCGGCGGTGGGCAGCCGGGAAGAACACTAGAAGCGCACCATCTCGCGCATCGCGTCGGCCATCTTAGCGGGGGAAGAGAGATACTCTTCCTCAAGGGGCAGGGCATAGCCCATCGCCGGAACGTCCGGCGCACAGTGGCGGCGAATGGGCGCGTCGAGGTCGAAGAGCGCCTCTTCGGCGACCATCGCCGAGATCTCCGCACCGATGCCCCCGAACTTGTTATCTTCGTGAACGATCAAGAGCTTGCGCGTCTTACGCACGCTCGCTAAGATCGTGCCGCGATCCATCGGACGAATCGACCGCAGGTCGATCACTTCGACCGAGAGCCCATCGTCGTTGAGCATCTGCGCGGCTTCAAGCGCCCAATGAACGTAGAGTCCGTACGAAACGACGGTGAGCTGCGAGCCTTCTTTGAGCACGTTGGCTTTGCCCAAGGGAATCGTGTAGTGTCCCTCCGGGACCTCGCCCTTGATCAAACGGTACGTCTTCTTGTGCTCGAGGAAGAGTACGGGATCGGGATCGTCGATGGCCGTGTTGAGCAGGCCCTTGACGTCGGCGGGGAATGCCGGTGCGACGATCTTTAAGCCCGGCACGTGGTAGAAGAGCGCTTCGATCGAAACCGAGTGTGAGAGCGCGCCGCGCACACCGCCTCCGTATGGTGTGCGAATGACCAGAGGGCACGTATACTCGCCGTTACTGCGGTAGCGCGTCTTGGCAGCTTCACCGACGATCTGGTTGAACGCAGGGTAGATGAAGTCCGCAAACTGAATCTCGGCGATCGGGCGCAGCCCTTCCATCGCCATGCCGACGGCGATGCCCACGATCGAGGCTTCAGCGATCGGCGTGTCGATGATTCGCTCGGGACCGAACTCGTTGATGAAGTCCTTCGTGATCAAGAAGACGTTGCCGCGGTTGCCGACATCTTCACCGAGGATCAGCGTACGGTCGTCGGTCGCGAGCGCATCATGGAGGGTCGCGCGGACCGCTTCGACGTTGTTCATCACTGCCACGGCTGCCAGGCTCCTTCGTAAACATGGGTGTAGAGATCCGATGCTTGCGGGTACGGCTGTGCTTCGGCGGCATCGGTCGCGTCGTTGCACTCGCGCATGACATCCTTCTTCAGGGCTTCGACCTCGGCAGGTGAGAGGATGCCGTGCGCAACGAGCAACGCTTCAAAGCGCGGCACCGGGTCGTTCTTGCGGTGCGCAACGACCTCTTCCTTGGTGCGGTAGGTCATATCGTTGTCATCCGTGGAGTGTGCCAGGAAGCGGTAACACATGCCTTCGAGCAGCGTCGGGCCTTCGCCGGAACGTGCGCGTTGCATCGCATCATGCACGGCTGCATAGGTTTCGATCGGGTCGAAGCCGTTGAAACGCTTGCCCGGCAGGCCGTATCCCGCTGCTCGTTTCCAAATCTCGGGTTGTGCCATCTGCTTGCCCAAGGGGGTCGAGATCGCCCACTCGTTATTCTCGACGAGAAAGACGATCGGCAGCTTGTGGATAGCGGCAAAGTTGATCGATTCGTGCCATTCGCCTTCGCTCGTGGTGCCGTCGCCGCAGGTGACCAGCACCGCGCGGTCGCCCTCGTGGCGGTACTTGAACGCGTAGGCAACGCCCACCGCATGCGGAATGTGCGCCGCGAGGATCGATGAGAACGAGAGCAACCCCGCCTTCTTGGAGGAGTAATGGTTGGGAAACTGGCGCCCGCCGTTGTGATCCGCAGCGCGCGCGAAGATCGAGAGCATGATCTCGTAGGGGCTCAGGCCGATCCCGAGTGCGAGACCGAGATCGCGATAGTAGGGCGCGAGCAGGTCTTTGCCGCGAGCAAACGCCATCGCCGCACCGGCTTGCAAGGCTTCGTGGCCCTCGCTGCCCAGTGCAAAGGGCACCTTGCCCTGCCGGTTGAGTTGAAAGCCGCGATTGTCGAGATCACGCTGCGACAGCATATTGCGGAAGATCGCGCGCAGTTGCTTGTCGGTAAGTCCGTGACGCTCAAGTTTCGAGGTCGCGGTGTCGGTCTTGGGCATCCTCGTTCGTCGTCCTCGAAGGTGGGAGTGAGGCTATCGCCAGGGCTCGTGGGAGCCGGCGTAGACGTTGGTGGTGATCTCTTCGCTCTTGGGGTAGGCCATCGCTTCCGCCCGGTCGGTCGCTTCGTTGGTTTCGGCCAGAATCGTGGCCTTGAGCGAGGCGAGTTCCGCGCTCGTCAGGATCCCGGCGGCAACCAGCGACTCTTCGAATCGAGGGACCGGATCATCCTTGCGGCGCTGCGCGACCTCCTGAGGCGAGCGATAGGTGCGGTCGTCGTCGTCGGTCGTATGCGAGAGAAAGCGGTAGCACTTGGCCTCGATCAAGGACGCCCCGCCGCCCGAGCGTGCCCGGTCCAGCGCATCGCGCACCGCCACGTAGCAAGCGACCGGATCCATCCCGTTGACGACGATCCCGGGCATCCCGTACCCTGCGGCGCGCCGCCAGAGATCCGGCTGACCCATCTGACGGTCCAGCGGGGTCGAGATCGCCCACTCGTTGTTCTCGCAGAGAAAGACGATCGGCAGACGATGGACGGCGGAGAAGTTGAGCGACTCATGCCACTCGCCCTCGCTCGTCGCGCCGTCGCCGAAGGTCACGAGCACCGCTCGTCCGGACTCCTTGCGGTACGCAAGAGCGTAGGCCGCGCCGACCGCATGCGGTAGTTGGGCTGCAATGACCGAGGAGATCGTGTGAAGCCCCAGGCGCTTGCTTGCATAGTGGTGGGGAAACTGGCGCCCGGCGCTCTGATCGGCGGCCCGGGCGAAGAGCGAGAGGAGCACTTCGTAGGGCGAGAGTCCGATGCCCAGGTCCAAGCCCAGATCGCGGTAGTAGGGCACCAGGATGTCGCTGCCCGCAACGAAGGCCATGGCGGCGCCGGCCTGGACGGCTTCGTGGCCTTCGCTTGCCGACGCGAACGGAATCTTGCCTTGGCGGTTGAGTTGGAATCCGCGGCTTTCAAGCGTGCGCTGCATGAGCATCGTGCGCAGCATCGCCACGAGCTGCTCGCCGGAGAGCCCGGCTCGGTCGAAGGTTGACGGTGTCGTATGCGAAGAGGGCACGGCTCTCGGTATCGCCCGCTCAGGGAGCGAAATCCTGCGCGGGAGTGGAGTTCGGGTGAAAGGATTCGGCGTACCGTTGCGCGATGTCATAGGGCGTTTGCGAGTGCCCGGCCCCTGACGAGGCCGGGTCGTTCGTCCTGATCTCGCGTGTCGTTGCGCGTCGTTGCTGGAAGAGGGTGACCTTTGAAGAAGAGCGTGCCGCGTTATCTCCTGGTTGCCGTGGTCGCGGCTGCCGCATGCGGGGCGCTCGGCGCGCCGGCGCGAGCCGGGGTGGAGTTCTGCCCCGCGCGCGTCGCGGCCGGGCTCCACGCATTCGCTCCGACCAAGAGCGGCGCCGCCTCGCTGTATAGCTTCATGTTGAGCGGCGAGGCGCCGCGCGCCGTCGACGGCGCGCTCGACGTTCAGGCGAAGGAGGGCTGGTTTCAGATTCCGTTCCCGAAGGTGGTGCTGGCGCCGCGCGAGCTTGCCTATGCCGATGCTTATGCATCATGGAAGCGTCCAACGTTTCTCTCCCCGGTGCTCTATGCGCGCTTTGCGCATGCCATTCACATCGAGCGGGTCTGGGTCGGTGAGGCGCGCGCCTATCCGGCGCTCGGCGGTGGTGCCGGTTGGGCCGCCGAAGGACGCGTCGCCTGCGATCCGACATCAATCGTTGCGGTTGCGAGTGCTCCCCAGCACTCTGGTTTCGGTTGGTCGCCGAAGACGGTCATGGCCATCGACAAGCGCTTGGCGATGCGTCCGAAGAAGGGTGATCCGGTCGTGGCCGGCCAATCGACGGCAGCCCTGGAGAAGACTCATTGCCGGATCCCGTTTCGCCCGACGAAGGCTCTCAAAGCAGTGGCGCCACGCTTCCCGATGGGATATCGAAACATGAGCGCGCCACTCTTGGTGCTTGTGCGCGTGAGCATCGATCACACAGGGAAGTTGCTCGGGACCTCGGTTTGGGGGTCATCGGGTGTCGCGGCCTTTGACGATGCCGCAGTAGATGCGGCGCGAGCGTCGCGGTACCAGCCGGGAACCGCCTTCTGCCGTCCGGTGGCCGGTAGCTACCTCTTTGTGTCCCAATTTCTGCCCCGGCCGCAATCCTAGGGAGCGCGCCACCGGATTGCTGCGGGAACGCCTTGGCGGTGAGCCGTACCTAGGACGCCTATGCCAACATCGTTAATGCTGCCGATCGACGAACTCGTTCGCTATCGGCGCCACTTTCATGCGCATCCGGAGCTCTCGTACCAGGAGTTCGAAACCGCCGCGTACATCGAACGTGAACTGCGCGCAGGGGGCATCGATGAGCTGCGCACGGGTATCGCCAAGACGGGGATCCTGGCGACCTTGCGCGGGGGACGCTCGGGGCCGACGACGCTGCTGCGCGCCGATATGGACGCGCTGCCCATCAGCGAACTCAACGACGTGCCCTATCGGTCGACCCGGCAGGGGGTCATGCATGCGTGCGGACACGACGGCCACATGGCGATCCTGCTCGCCTCGGCGCGGGCCCTGGCAGCCCGCCGCTCCGAGATCGCCGGCACGCTCGTCTTCTGTTTTCAGCCTGCCGAAGAGGGGCCGGCCGGCGCCAAAGCGATGGTGCAGGAAGGGGCGCTTGAGGATCCGCACGTCGATCGCGTCTTCGCGTTGCACCTCTTCAGCGGGCTGGATGTCGGCCGCATCGGGATTCGGGACGGCGCGTTCTTCGCGTCGTCCGACCGCTTTATTTTGCGCCTTCGCGGCAAAGGCGGCCACGGCGGGATGCCCGAGCGTTCGGTCGATCCGATCGTCGCCGCCGCCCATCTGGTCACGATCTTTCAAAGCTTAGTGAGTCGTGAGATCGCGCCGAAGGACCCTGTCGTTCTGAGCATCGGCAAGATTGAGAGCGGCACGACCTACAACGTCATCCCCGATTCCGTCGAGATGCTTGGAACGGTGCGCGCCCTCGATGCCGCCGTGCGCAGCGCCATGCCGGAGCGTATCGAGCGAATGGTGCAGGGCTTCTGTGCCGCCATGCGGATGGAGTTTGAGTTTGAGTATCTCTGGGGGTATCCGCCAACGGTCAACGACGCCGTCACGAACGACATCGTTCGTGCGGTAGCGAGGCAGGTTGTCGGGGCAGGGCAGGCGGACGACCCGCACGACATCGTGATGTGGTCGGAGGACATGGCCTACATGCTCGAAGAGCGCCCCGGCTCGTACTTTATCGTCGGTACGCGCGGTCCGCAGCTTGGGGCACTCCCACAACATAGCGCCCACTACGACATCGACGAGGCAGCGCTCGCGATCGGCTTCGGCATGATGACGGGGATCGCGCTGCACGGCTAGAGGCGGGCAAGCAGCGGCGTGTCGCGCTACTTGCCGCCCGTACGCTTGACCAGCGTGGCCACGACCTCGTCGGTCGCGCGCTGCATCTGTTCGAAGATGGCGGTCATCTGCGGCTTTATGCGTTCCGCCGCCGCCGCCAGGTCGCGTTTGGTCGACGCAAGATGCTTATCGAGGGCATCGAGCGTCGTCTGGAGTTGCGTCGTGGTCTCGTCGGTGCCTTTGCTGAAATGCTCGGCGAGCGTCGCGCGCAACGCCTGCGCCTGCTTGAGTGAGTCGTCAAGCAGCGGCGCAAGTTGCTCCTGCCCATGCTTAGCGGCCTCGGCGAAGCGCGCTTGGAGGGCACGGGCTTGTGCCAGGGCTCGTTCTATCGGGTCATCGTTCATCGATATTCTCCGTGACGGGAAGTACCCAGCGGAGGGCTCGATCATACCGGTCGAGTTCGCGTAGGCTACGCTGCAGCCGTCGATACGTCGAGTCGTCCTCTCTGCTTGTACCCACGCTGACCCTTGAACCGAACCTTCACGCATCGGAGCGTTTTAGTGAGTCCATGGATCCGTACCAGGAACTGGAGGGCCGATGGAAAGCGCTACGCGGTCGAGCCGACCTGCAAGTGCGGGAGGTCGCCTGCGTGGGCGTGGCGCGGACGCTGCTCTGCGTGGAGCTTGGGCCGATCGACGCCCCGGCCGTCGCGCTCTCTGCCGGCATTCACGGTGACGAACCCGCCGGCATCTGGACCTTGCTCGATTTGGTCGAACAGGGCGAACTCGATACGCGTTTCTCCTACCGCCTCTGGCCCTGTACGAACCCGACGGGCCTCGTCTCCGGCACGCGTGCTAGCGCCGAAGGCGTCGACCTCAATCGAACGTTTGGGCGTGGGGGAACCTCGCCGGAAGCGCGCGCGATTCTGACGGCGAATCGTGACCGCAAGTTCCTGGCCTCACTCGACCTGCACGAAGATCGCGATGCCGCCGGTTTCTATGCGTACGAGTATGGAACCGGCACCTTGGCCAAGGCGATCATCGAGGCGTTGGATCGACGCGCGCTTCCCGTGCAAGCGTTGGAGCGGGAGTACGACCTGGGTGTTCCACTTCCGGCGGAGGCGATGCAGCTCGAGCGCGGATGCGTACGGGTCGATCCAGTGCGTGAAGGCGAGGCGCTGAGCGGTTTCTCCTACTCGCTTGCGATGCTGCGCAGAGGTGTGCCGCATGTGCTGACCTTGGAGGCCGCCGGCCTTGCATCGCCGGAGCAGCGCCGCAGGATGCTCCGCGAGGCGGTGCTCACGGTTCTGGCGCGGCTGCACCTCGACGACCTGTCGCCGGTCACCGATTAAGGTTTCCGGCGCCGCCGAGGCGAAATCGCCGCTCAACCGTTCGTCGAAATGGAGCATACGTCGATGCCGCAACGCGATCAACTCGAAGTTGATGTCCTCTTCGTCGGAGCAGGCCCCGCAAGCTTAGCCGGGGCGATGCTCCTGGCGCAACGAGCACGCGATGCGGGTCGACCGCTTGAGATTCTCGTGATCGAGAAGGGTGGCGAGATCGGCAACCATGCCTTCTCGGGAGCCGTGCTGGATCCGCGCGCGTTGGATGAACTCGTGCCCGACTGGCGAGACGATGCGCAGAGCCCCGTCGATGCGCCGGTCGGCGGAGACCAGCTCTGGTTTCTCACGCAAGGGGGCAAGATCAAGGCACCGGTCACCCCGCCGATGATGAACAACCACGGCAACTACGTCACTTCGCTGCAGCGGATCGTGACGTGGCTCGCCGCGCGCGCAGAGCGGTCCGGCGCCCAAGTTTTTCCGGCGTTTCCGGGGCAGGAGCTGCTCTGGGAAGGCGAGCGCGTCGTCGGCGTGCGAACCGGTGACAAGGGACGAGATAAAGACGGTCAGCCGAAGTCGAACTACGAGCCCGGTGCGGACATCCTGGCGAAGATCGTCATCCTCGGTGAGGGTCCGCGTGGAACGCTTGCCAAGCAAGCCATCGCGAAGTTGGACTTAGATGCACAGAGCGAGCCGCAGGTCTATGCAACCGGAGTCAAGGAGTTGTGGCAGTGCCCCGCCGGGACGTTACAGGCCGGCAACGTGATTCATACGCTCGGGTATCCCAATGATTTCGATACCTTCGGCGGCGGGTGGATCTACAGCATGTCCTCCGACATCCTCGACATTGGCTTTGTCACCGGACTCGATGCGAAAGACCCGACGATGGATCCCCATAATCAACTCCAACGCTTCAAGTTGCATCCTGCCGTTCGGCCGATGCTCGAAGGCGCGAAGCTGCTGCGTTACGGTGCGAAGGCGATCCCGGAAGGCGGTCTCTGGGCGATGCCGCGAGGGTATGCCGACGGACTTCTGTTGATCGGCGATAGCGGCGGATTTCTCAACGGGATGCGCCTGAAGGGGATTCACCTGGCGATGAAGTCCGGCATGCTCGCGGCCGAGACGGCATGGGAGGCCTTGCAGGCAGAGAGGTTCGACGCAGCCCAGTTGGCCGCGTATCGAACCACGTTCGAGCGGTCATGGGCCTTCGATGAACTGCGCGGAGCGCGGAACTTTCACCAGGGCTTCAACGGCGGGCTGGTTGCCGGCATGCTCAACGTCGGCCTCGGCATGGTGACCGGTGGTCGTGGCTTCGGCATCGCCGATAAGCTGCCGGGTGAGGCCGGCTATCTGCGGATGGAGAAGCGCGGGTACCGGCCGAAGGAGTCGCCGCGTGCGGCCATCGACAACGTCGTGACGTTCGACAAACTTACGGATGTCTACAAGAGCGGCACGATGCACGAAGAGGATCAGCCCTGCCACCTGTTGATCGCCGATACGAACGTCTGTCGCGATCGGTGCACGGTTGAGTATGGAAACCCTTGCGGTTATTTCTGCCCTGCCGCGGTCTATGAACCGCTCTTCGAGAAGACGAACAGGCATGTCGAAGGACGTTTGCAGATCAACTTCACCAACTGCGTGCACTGTAAGACCTGCGACATCGCCGACCCATACCAGATTATTACCTGGGTGCCTCCACAAGGGGGCGAGGGGCCCGTGTACACGGGGATGTAACGTGGTCGTGATCGGGCGCCCCATCGGGCCTTCCCATGCGAGCGTGACGGATGCCGGTGTGCAGGCGCGGAGGCTGCCCCGACGTGGGCCGGTCTATGACCGGCAACGCCCGACGAGTGCCCGATTCTCGGCAGGACCAACCTGACGGGGGCGGAGGTCTCTACGATGGCGAGAATGGAGTGCGGGTGAAGGTGATCGTCAATGGAACCTCTCGTCAACTGCCCGAGGGCGCGACCATCGGGCAGCTTCTCGATGAGCTTGGCGCGTCACCGCAAGGGATCGCCGTGGCCTGCAACGAGCATGTCATTCGGCGCGCCGACTACGCAACGCATCAGCTTGAAGAGGAAGATCGCCTCGAGATTATTCGAGCGGTGGCTGGAGGGTAACGTGAACGGTTCGATTGACGACAGGCTGCGCATCGGCAGCTACGAGTTCTCTTCTCGTTTGATTCTCGGCACGGGGAAGTATCCGTCGCTTGAGACGATGCAGGCTGCGCACTCGGCGAGTGGCGCTCACATGGTGACGGTCGCGATTCGCCGCATCGATTTGGGTGATCCCGACGGCAAGACGCTGCTGGATTATATCGATCGCGAGCGGTACACCATCTTGCCGAACACGGCCGGGTGCTTTACGGCAAAGGATGCGGTCCTAACCGCTCATTTGGCACGAGAGCTCTTGGAGACCGATCTCATCAAGCTTGAAGTGATCGGTGATACACAGACCTTGCATCCCGATGTCCGCGAAACGCTGATCGCTGCGCAGACGCTGGTCGACGACGGGTTTACGGTACTGCCGTATATCGGTGATGACCCGGTAGCCTGCAAGCAGCTCGAAGAGTTGGGTTGTGCTGCCGTCATGCCGCTCGCTGCGCCGATCGGCAGCGGTCTTGGCCTGTGCAATCCCTATTCGATTCGGATCATTGTGGAGCGCGCAGGCATCCCCGTCATCGTGGACGCGGGTGTTGGGACGGCATCGGATGCTGCTCTCGCGATGGAACTGGGCATCGATGGCCTGTTGATGAATACCGGGATCGCCGCAGCGCGCAATCCGGTACTGATGGCGCACGCCATGCGCCATGCGGTGTTGGCCGGTCGAGCGGCGTACGAGGCGGGCCGCATGGAGAAGCGCCTCTACGCCAATGCCTCGAGTCCCATGCAAGATCTGATCGCTCCTGCCTCAGAGTCCACGTGAGCGCGCAATAACAAACCAATGCACGGCTCCGGGGTGGCCTTGCGGGTGTGCCCAATCCCCGGCAATCCTTTCGACGCAGTGCTCGCTTAGCGACTCGACGGCAAACGAGGGCGAGAGGAGTGTGCGCAGGCGGGCCTCATCGAAGTAGCTGTGAGGTACACCGCGCTCCGCGCCCTCGCTGGGTGCGAAGACGCCGGGCGCAAGGGCGATGCCCCGGCCATGGCGAGCGTCGGAGATCGACCCGAACGTTGCATAGAGCAGGCCGCCGCGGCATAAGGCCGCCCGCACGGCGGCGAGCAGCACCGCGAGCGTGTCGGGCGTCCCGTGTAAGAGCGCGTGCGTTGAGAGGGCAGCGGTGTAGTTGCGATAGCTCGGCAGGATCGGCGCACCGTCCGGTAGCGGGCGCACCTCGAAGCCCGCTGCGGCCAGTGCCCGGGTGTTGCGCCCGCGGCCGCATCCGATCTCAAGGATGCGGCTCTTCGGGTTGGCCGCCAGACGTGTGCAGAGTTCGACCGCCAGCGGATGAGCGCTTCGCATGGAGCCGGTTGCCGATGGCGAAGAGTCAGTCATAGATGGTACCCCAAACCCTGATTATCGTCGTGGGCGGCGACTCCCTCGCACTCGAGATTTGTGCCGAAATCTTGAAGACCGCGGGCCATCGTGTGGCGCTTATCTGGAAGCATGACGACCCTCGGCGAGATCGGGCGCTCCTGCGCGAAACGGCGGCCTTACAGACCCGCTTTCGCGAGCGGTTCATCTTCCATCACGAGGATCCGACGGGGCCCGGCATCCTTGCGCGCGCGGGACTGCGTCACGATTCCAGCGAGAGTGAGTGCTGTTTGGTTGCCGTTGCGCAGGACGACCGGCTGAATCTGCGCGTGGCCCTGGCGGTACGCGATATCAACGCAGAGGTTCGGATAACCTTGCGCCAGTTCAACCCGTTCCTCGGCTATAAGATTCAAGAGGGGTTGCGAGGGAACTGTACCGCGGTCTCTCCGGCCGCACAGGCAGCGGCGACGTATGCCGGAGCGGCCGCCGATCCAACGTGCTTTTACGCACTGCCTTTCCCCACGCTCGAAACTATGGTAGCACGCATCACCCATCGCTTTGACGTGGACGACGTTACCGAGTCGCTGGCTCAGGTTACGGCGACGAATCTCTACGGATTCTCCGCTCGGAGCGCCGTCGGCTTTGGAATCGCCGGCATGACCGTGCCTGATGCTGAGCGCCGGTTGCGGGTTCGCGTGGTGGCCGTCAATGGACGTATGCCTTACACCTGCGTTGACGATGCTTCGATTACGGACGATGAGTTGTTATCACGCCGCCTACGAGAAGAAGACACCGTGGTGGCCTTCGGTCCGGTGCGGGAACTGCGCGACGCTCGCGTTGACGGTGTCCATTGGAGTCAATCCGAACGGTTTGAAAACTTTCGGTGGACTGCTGCTGCCATGAAACGAGGTGTGCGCCGTGTTGAGCCGGTTCTCCGCATGGTGATCGCTGTCAGCGCCATGCTCTACCTTGCATTTGTGGTGTATTTTGCTTTTGCGCTTCACCTAAACTGGATCGAAGCCATGTACTTTGTGACCACCACGATGACCACCGTAGGCTACGGAGATATAGCACCGTGTGCCGGCTGCCAGGTGCGCTCCATTGCCGTGTCGCGTGAAGTGACGTTGATAGTAGCCATGGCCGCCATGCTGGCCGGAGTCTGTGCTCTTGCGATCGTGACGGCGACGATCACGTCAGCCCTCAACGCGGCTCAGACGCGCTTGGTTCGCGGACTGAGGCACATTCGTCGCCGTGGCCATATTATCGTCTGCGGGGCTGGGAACGTCGGATCGCTCGTCATTGACTACCTGCGTGAGTTGGGCGAGCATGTCGTGGTCGTAGAGAAAAACCCAGATGCCCTGTTGATCGAACTTGCACGAGATAGAAAGATCGATCTGTTGACCGGTGATGCGACGAGTGATGAAACGATTGCCTACTGTACGCCGGAGTATGCGAGGAGCCTCGTTGGTGTCACCAATAGCGATACCGCAAACTTAGAGGCGGCACTTGGAGCTCGCAGTCGCGTACGTGCGCGTGCTAGTATGGAGCTCAATGTCGTTCTGCGTATCGACGAACCAGCATTCGGCGCTTCGATCGAACGCCACTTCGGGATTCGGTCCTTTTCTACGAGCGAGCTGAGCGCGCCGACGATTGCCGGTTTGGCGCGCTTTGAGAGCACTCGCGGGCGAGTGTCGCTCTTCCGTGGCACCGCAGGAGAAGCCGCCTTTCAGCTTGCCGAGCGCGTTGTGGAAGAGACGCCTGCCCCGCCTCCCGCGCCGCCGGAGTTGCCGGGCGGAAAGATCGCCTGGATCCCGCTCTATGTCTGGCGTGAAGAAGAGCAGAACCAGGGAAGTGCCGTGCCGATTCACAAGTTCTTCGGAGTACGACCCGGCGATCGGCTCCTGTTCTTAGTGCCCCTGGAGCAGTTTACGAAACTCGAGGCGTCGATCCCGTGACGTCGGATCGGCTGTGCGTTCGCGTCCTGGGATCGAGCTCGTCGATTCCCCGCCCGGGGCGTGCGTGTAGCGGCTACGTCGTGCAATCCGGTTCGACGGCGGTGGGGCTTGATTTCGGAACGGGCTCCTTCGCTCAGTTTCTTCGGCATTACGATCCTGCGGAGTTGCAGGCGTTGCTGATTTCGCACATGCATGCGGATCATTTTATCGACCTGATTCCGTTGCGTTACGCTTTAAAGTATGGATCCACTCAACGCGCTCGGCCGTTGCCGCTCTACCTGCCGCCTTCGGGGAGAGCGATGCTCAGAAGCCTTTGCGCGGTCTTCGCCTCCGAGGGTGGAGACTTTCTGGATGACGTCTTTGACGTTAAGGAGTACGATCCGGCTCGCGGCTTGCAACTGGGAGAGCTCCACGCTTCATTCGTGCCGGCAAGGCACTATATCGAAACCTATGCGATACGGCTCGATGGAACCCAGACGTCGATCACATATTCGGCAGATACCGCCCCCTGTCTTGAGGTTGTGGACCTGGCTCGCGGCAGCGATCTCTTCCTCTGCGAAGCGACCCTTGGGACGGGCGGCGAAGGCGAGCCCCGCGGTCATCTCTCTGCGTACGAGGCCGGCGAAATGGCATGTAGCGCTGCGGTCAGTCGCTTAATGCTCACGCATTACAGCAGCCGGTATCAGCCGGATGATCTGCTGACCGCAGCGGGCAGTCGCTACGCCGGACCGTGTCTGTTGGCAGACGATGGGATGGTTGCGGTGACGTGAAGGGCGCCCTTTAGTTTTCGGTCCGCGCCTCGCCGCGTGGGAGAGACAGTTGAATCAGGGCCCGGATCGGAGCGAGGCCGCGACTGACGACGGCACATGGCGTGACCCTTAAGCCAAGCTCTTCGAGTCTGGCTGCTGCAGTAAGGAGCTCTCGCCCGTTGGTGATGATGTCCTCCACTAAGAGCACATGCTGTCCGGGTTCCCAGGGCCCTTCGACGTACTCATCCGGGAACGCCCCATATCCTTTCGGCTGTTTACGCACGGCGATCATCGGCACCCCACAATGCGCCGAGACGGCCGTGGCGATGATCACGCCGCCAAGTTCGGTGCCGCCGATGAGGTCCGGATTGGTCTCGGCAATAAGCGGCGTGAAGAGCCGTGCGATGCGTCGCAGAACGTGCGGATCGGAGAAGAGGCGAAACTTATCGATATAGTAGTCGCTACGAATCCCACCTGAGAGAACGTAGTCGCCTCGCCGCAACGCTCGCTCGACGATCGTCTTGCGCAACCATGCCAGCTCCGGAAGCGGCCCAACCGGCTCGCCTGGGAAACCTAGATGCTCCATTGCCACGCATTCCATGATTCGGTGACCGGATTGGGGTGGAATCCTTTGAAGTCCGGATTGACGGCTTGCGCTTGACGGTCCCACCAGAAGAATATCTGCGGGACGTCTCGCGAGAGAAGGTCTTCGACCTTTGCATAGGCGACCTTGCGCGCCGCCCGGCTATAGTGGCTCAATGCGTCTCTCTGTGCAGCATCCATCGCTTTCGAGCAGTAGCGGGTGTAGTTATAGCCACCCGGCGGAATATTTTTGCATTCGTAGTTTGAGGAGTCATCCGGATCGATTCCGGAAAACCAGCCGTCCAGAGCCAGATCGTAGGTGCCCTTCTGCAGGATGCCCCCCATGCCGGCGGGCGCGAAGAGCAGGCTGGTGTTGAAGAGCTTTATCTGTACCGCGATGCCGATGTGCTTAAGCATCCGTTGGATGAGTTGCGCTTCCTTGTAACGCGTGGCGTTGCTGCTGTTGGTGACGAGCAAGAGCGAAAGCCGCTTGCCGTTCTTCGTGCGAATACCGCCGGGGCCCGGGAGCCAGCCCGCACGCGCAAGGAGCGCCTGGGCCTTGGTCGGATCGTAGGGGTAGACCGTGACGTGTGGATTATAGGCCCACATCCAGTTGGGCAGGTCCTCGGTGGCCATCGTCTCTTCGCCGAAGGTCAGTGTCTGCAACAGTTCCTTCTTGTCGATTCCGTAGGCGAGCGCCCGGCGCACCAAGACATTATTGAGCGGGGGATGCGCAGTATTGATTTGCATTCCCTCGTAGCCGTTGATGTTATTGTGCCGAACAACGATTCCCGGAATGGTCTTCAGTGTCGCATAGGTTTCGTAGGACGGCTCGAACATCCAGTCGATGTTATGGGTTCGCAACAGCGTCAACGAAGTGTTTTCATCTGGGATAAAGTGAATAATGATGCGTTTGAGCTTTGGAGCACCGAGGAAGAAGTGCTTGTTCGGAACGAGCGTCAAGTGGTCGCCCTTCACCCATTCCGCCAAGCGAAACGGGCCTGCGCCGACCGGCTCGCTGTTAAATGGAATCTGATTGACGTTGGGATACTTATCGAGAATGTGCTTGGGCACGATCGTATACGGGCTGTCGCTCTCGGCAAAGAACGTATTGACAAACGGCGAGAAGCGCTTCTTGAGATGAACGATCACGGTGAGTGGATTCGGCGTATCAATAGAGGCGATATTGCCGTAGCCGTGGCGCGAGATCACGTCATTGTTGGGATTCATGATTGCCTGCCAGGTAAACTTCACGTCGGCGCTGGTGAGCGGGACGCCGTCGCTCCAGGTGATGCCTTTGCGCAGGTGGTAGGTGATGGTGAGGCCATCGTTGCTGATCCCACCGTTGCGACGGGTTGGGATCGTTTTGACCAGAATCGGTACGGGATCACCCGCCGCGTTGGCGGAGATGAGCGGTTCGAACATCAAGCGCGTGATCATGTTGTCGGTCGTGTCGGAGGCCAGCAGCGGATCGAGACTCTTCGGCTCGGCTTGGACGGCGATACGCAGAACGCCGGGTTTCGTCCATGGGTTCTGTCCGGTCCCCGTGGTAGAGGCTTTGCTGCATCCGGCGAGTGCGGCAGCTAGGACGATGAGAGCGGTCCAGCGTTTCACGAGACGGGCCTTCCTGTGAAAAAATGTTAGGTGGCGGCGTGCGCCGGACGGTGTGCCGGCGCGATGTCGTAGCGCTCATGGCGCCAGGAGTAGGTTCCCAAACCCTGCGTGGCCGTGCGCAGTTCGGTAATGTAGCGCGCAAGCTCGACGTGCGGCACGTGGGCTTCGACGATGTCGTGACCCGCCCGGTTGGCCGAGGCCATGCCAAGAATCTGCCCGCGCTTGCCGGTGAGTTGTTGGATGACGGCCGAGGTGTAGATGGAGGGCACCTCCACGCACACATAGGCGATCGGCTCGAGAACCACGGGGCCGCATTTAGGGAGCGCCTCGCGCACCGCCATTCCGGCCGCCGTCTTGAAGGCTTGCTCGCTCGAATCGACGTCGTGATAGGCGCCGTCGAAGAGTACCACGTGGATGTCGGTCACCGGATACCCGCCGATGCTGCCGCGAAGCAAGGCCTCCTTGACGCCTTTCTCCACGGCGGGGATGAACTGTCGCGGCACGACGCCGCCGACGATCTTCTCCTCAAAGCTAACGCCGTGTCCGCGCCCGCGCGGCTCGAAGCGCAGCGTTACATCCGCGAACTGCCCGTGGCCGCCGGTCTGATGCTTGTAGCGCGAGTGAATGTCGGTAGCTGCAGTGATCGTCTCTTGATACGGAATCATGGGCGCGCTGGTCTCAACGTCGACTTTGTACTTTCGCGTGAGTCGCTCCACCGCGATCGTGACGTGTTGTTCGCCGCTTCCAAGTAAGAGCAGCTCGTTTGTCAGTTCGGCCCGCTGCAAACGGAGCGCCGGATCCTCATCGACGATGCGGCTAAGCATCTGTGATATCTTCGCTTCGTCGATGCGCTCCTTGGGGCGGACCGCCAATGCAAAGACCGGTTCGGCACGTACCGGGGCTTCGAGCTGCGTCGAGCAACCGTTGCTCGTCAGAGTGTCTCCCGTCGAGACCGAGTCCAAGCGAGCGATAGCCACAATCCGGCCGGGCCCCGCCTCCTGGATCGGCTCTTGTTTCTTGCCTTGAAGCACATAGAGGCCGGCAGACCGTACGCGTTCGTGGTCGACCGACGTATTGACGAGCGGGGTGTCGCCGCGAAGCGTCCCTGAAAAGATTCGTACGACCGAAAGCTTGCCGGATTGTGGATGGAGCGTCGTCTTGATGACTCGAGCGACGATCGGTGCCTTCGGATCGGGCACGACGTCTCGGCCATCCCGGTCGACGACCGTGACGTCCGTTGGAGCGGGAAACCATGTTGCCATCGCTTCGACCAATGCGCGAACGCCGTTGCCGAGCGATCCCGACGTGCCCAGTACCGGCACGATCTGGTCGTGCGCGCATTCCTGACGCAAGTCGCGCTCGACTTCGTCCAGCGGCGGTGGAGTGCCGTCGAGCAGCTCTTCCAACAGGTGGTCGTCGAAGTCCGCCATCGCTTCAAGGAGCGTACCACGAGCTCGCCGCACCTGTTCGCCGAGGGCCTCGGGTATCGGGATCGGCGTTTCACCGCCGCTCTCAAAACGGTAGGCGCACTCCGATCCCAGGTCAACGTAGCCGATGAAGTTGTCGCTTGCGATGATCGGCCATTGCTCCGCAACGACGTGACGCCCATAGGCAGCCTGAAGTTGAGCCAGCGTCCCGGGAAAATCGGCTCCCGAGCGGTCGAGTTTATTCACGACAAAGAGGTGGGGAAGACGACGCGCATTGAGTTGCGAGAGGAGCGCCTGGGTCTGCACGACGCGCGCGGGGTCGCCGTCCAAGACGATGACGGCGGCATCGACCCCCGCTAAGATGTCTTTCGTCTCTTCGAAGAACTCGATGAATCCCGGACAGTCGACGAAAGTGAACGCAATCCCGTCGCGTTCTGCATGCGCAAAACCCACGGTCGTGGACTCTCCGTGCGCGACGCACTCCGGCTCGTAGTCCGTCATCGTGGTGCCGTCAAGGACCGACCCGCGGCGGCCGATCGCGCCGCAGTGAGCTAGGATCGCCTCCATCAGCGTGGTCTTGCCGGAATGATGGGTCCCGACGATTGCGACGTTGCGCAGACCGGAAATCTCGGCCATGACGACCTCCTTGCTTAGCGACGCTTCGTGGATGGCTTCTTGCGATGCGCCGTTTTGCTCGCTTTGGCCGCTTTGGACTTCGTTGCGGGTTTTGCGGGTTTCGCTGCAGGTTTTGCCTTCGCTTTTGTGGCCTTGGGCTTGGCGGGAACGTGGCGTGCGGAGGATTTCTTGGCGGCGAGCGGTTTCGGCGCGCGTACGTTTGCTTTCACTGCTTTGGTTGGTAGCTTGGGTGTCGCCTTGCGTGGGGTACTCTTGCGTGTGCCGGCGGGTTTGCTCGCCGTCCCCTTGAGGGCGACCGCTTTGGGCGTCGTTTTGCTGGGGGCTTTAGTCGAAGCCGCTTTGCCTTTCACCGCTTTACCGGCGGACGCTCCGGGTTTGACGGCGTGCGCCTTCGCGGCCGCCGCTTTCGCCGACGGCGCCTTCTTTGCGACAGACTTGGTCGCAGCAGGCTTGGCTGCGCCCTTCTTCGCCGCCGCTTTGAGTGCGGCCGCCTTCCTCGTCGCCGCCTTCCCCGCAGTGGGCGCGCGTTTGGCCGCGGCGACTTTCGCCGCCTTCGCCTGTTCGAGGTTGAGCTTCTCCGCCGGGGTTGTTTTCGAAGTCCCGCGCGCCGTCGCGATGCGGGAGGTGCGCTCTGGGCCGGCGCTGCGCTTCTTCGGACCCACATCGCGCTGTGCGCGGGCGGGCGAAGCCGCCGGGCCGTGCTCGGGAAGACCGAGTTCAGCTCGACCGTACCCGGAGATGCTGCTGCCGGGCGCAGCGACCGTCTCCTTGCGCGCGTGACGCTCCAGATGCTCCTTCGTGGCACGCAGCGCTACGCGAGCTAGTCGTCCGTTCACGGGGAAAACCAACTCGTTGACCTCACATTCGTCGAGCATTGCCAGCGCAACGTCGAAGGCCGCGCCTTGGTCTTTCGGGCTATGCGCGCCCGAGCCGATCGCAATGCCCACACCGGCAGCGGCCGCCTTCTTAAGAAGCCGCAGATTGGCCTGGCGATACCGCTGTTTCTGGTCATCGGGATGGTCGCGATAGAGAAATCTCAGGTTGAGTTCGACGGCCATGCCCCGGGCCAGGCAGGCGGCGATCAAGCGATCTTCATGGGCCTCAAGCGTTTTGAGATCCGGCCAGTGCCCGAAGCTCGCGGGCGCGTAGAAGTGTCCAACCACGTGCCCCGGGAGCTTCTCGATATCCTCGAGCAATCGCCTCATATAGAGTTCCCAGGTGGGCTCCACACCGACCACGTCAAAGAACTGCGCGAACTCGGCGTTATCGAAGGGCCACATCCAGTCGGCACCCTTCTCGGGATGCTCGATCGGCAGAAAGTGGACGGAACGAATCAGGCCGTCTGGGCGCATGGCATCAACGATATTTTGGGCATCCGGGCGAGAACGAGGATCGTTGTCGAGTTCGGCGCCGATGGAGAAGCGCATGCCGCGGCGTAAACCTTCGGAGACGACTGCGGCGTGAGCTACGTCGACGCCTGCAACTTCTGCGGCGCCATGAAGGTCGCCGGCGTGTGCGAGCTTGAGCGCTCTGCGGACCGTGTTCACCGCGCCGGGGTCCTCGAACGTCAGGTAGTTGACGTGGTCGGCAACCATCAGGAAGCGAGGCGAGCCGCGCTTGCATGCATGATAGAACCACAAGAACAACATGCGTGCAGAGTAGGCGATAGGCCGTTCCTCGGAAAACGGACGGTGCTCGCCTTTAGCGTGACCGTGAACGTCCGGAATGGCTGCGATACGTGCGTCGCTCAGCGTTCTACTTCCTTTACACCGCGTGGGATCCACATGACTCGTCCCTTGGAGCGTTCGCGGCTCGCTTCGGGCGTACGATGCTCCACCCAAGGGACCAACGTTTCGATTAACAGTTCGATGCCGCGCTTCATGAGTTCAAAGGACATGGAAGGGTTTGCTTGGGCCCCGGCTGCGATCGCCTGCGCGGGCAGGTACGGCATATGCACGAATCCCGCCAAAATAGGCGACGGCGATCCTTCCGTCAGGGCGACCGATTCGTAGAGCAGCTGGTTACACAGAAACGTCCCTGCCGAGTTTGAAACGTAACCGGGAACCCCATTTTCGTGCCAGGCATCCAGGATGCGTTCGAACGGAAAGTTCGACAGACGCGCGTCGGGGCCGCCGCGCACGATTTGGTCATTCTTGCGCATCACCCCGACATTGTCCGGCTGTTCGAAGTCGAGCACATTGACGGCGATGCGTTCTAACGCCAGCGACGTACGGCCGCCGGCCAGTCCCGTCCCAAGGACGATATCGGGCTGCTCTTCGAGGAAGAGCGTCTCAAGACGATCGTGGAGCGAACGCGTCTCAACGGGCAGGATGCGCGTCGAGACAGGACTACCCGCGATCACGCGGCCTTCAAGGCTGCGGACCACAAGTTCGCTTGGATTTACCCGCTCTTCGCCGAACGGCTCGAAGCCGGTGATCAGGACACGCTTAGCCACCTTCGATAAGGTTAGCGTTGGCTCTCTCGTTCCCCTGTGAGATGTGTACCATTACCCAGGCGGGCGGTAGCCTTCCATCTGCAGCAGGCGGGCTTTGAGATCGAGCCCGTACCCGTAGTCGTGGAGATCACCGGTTGAGTCGACCACGCGGTGACACGGAAAGAGGAGGGGCAGCGGATTGCGCGCCATCACACGGCCTACGGCGCGAGCCGCCTTCGGTCGGCCGATGGTTGTGGCAACCCATCCGTAGGAGCGAACTTCGCCCGGCGGGATCGTTGCCGTGGCACGCAGGGCGGCTTGTTCGAAGGGCGTCAGATCGCTTAAGTCCACTCGCTGGTCGTCGATCTGCCAGGTCGCGAAGTAGGCGTCCAGCGTGTCGTGAAGCCAGGCTGGGGCGTCACCCACGATCACGGGTCGGCGCAGGCGAGCTTCGACGTGCTCGCGCACGCGTTCGAGCGACTGGCCGGTGTCGATCCCCAAGTAGACGATGCGGTCCTCCCGTAAGCCGACGTAGACGCGACCGATCGGAGTCGGTGCGTGTGCCAAGGTCACCGGCGTGGAGCGAAACTTGTTGCGCAGGTGCGCGATGTGCTGCAGGACGCGCGCGGATAGGTTGCAGGAGGGCTCTGGTTTGGGGAGGTTGGAGAGTCGGTAGGCGACGCCTTCGTATTGCTCGTAGAGTTCTTGGCAGGGTGGGCAGGCTTCCAGATGCGCCACGACCGCCTGCTTGAGTGAGGCCGTGCAGTCACCCCGAATCTCGTCCCAGAGTACCTCAATCTCACAACAACGCATTGGCATGTTCCCCTTCGCAAACGATTCGGCCGACCTGCGGACCCAGAATGCGGCGTAGGATGCGCACGGCACGGTGTACGTGTGACTTGACCGTGCCGATCGGCTGATGCAGGATTTCGGCAATCTCCGGGTGGCTGCGACCTTCGATGAAGCGCAGAGTGGCCGCCGCGCGCAGATGCATCGGCAGGGCTAAGAGCGCACGTTCCACCAAGGCGACATCGCTATTATGTTCGACGATCGTCTCCGGGCGTAAGGGTTCTTCGAGAGAGCCGCGTAATAACGCATCGGGGTCGGCAAGCGCATCCAGCGCAACGCTTGTGGGGCGTTTGCTGCGCAGGCGGTTGCGTGTAACGTTGAGCGTGATCGTGTAGAGCCACGGCTGAAGGCGCAGTTCAGCCCGCTGGGCGAGGGCCATCTTGCCGAGAGCTCGATAGGCGCGCACGAAGGCATCTTGCACGATCTCTTCGGCATCTTCGCGATTGCCCGTCATTCGGAGCGCGAAGCCGTAGAGACGGCGCTGGTAATCGTCGACGATCCGGTCGAAGCCTTCGACGCTTGGCGCTGCGCCTGCCGAACTCTTCGCCGGCCGGGCCGCTTCTGGCACGGTATACTCCCTCAGGAGCAGTGGGGCGAGCGCGCTCATACGACGCTCCTTGACCTCCGCTCGTCGGAGGTTGGTTTCACATGCGTCGCCCGAACTCCTTAAAGAAGGCGCCCTGAACAGGTTGCGGGGGAAGGCCCGCACAGCTCTCGCACCCCGCTTTGGGTCGCTTTCGTCGTCGCCCGTTGCTGAAATGACGCGGTCATTCTGCGCTCCTCGCTCCTCGAAACCGCCTCAAAACCACGGCGCGATAGCCGCACCAGCCTTTCCCCGCGACCTGTTAAGGGGCTGCACCGGCCAACTGGCGCATGGAGCGGTGGTAAACGATCTTGACCGGTACGGCGTGATCGAGGTCCGCGATCGCTCCCGCGATGTTCAAGCGCGCGGAGAAAGCGACGAGCCATCCCCCCCAGAGTGCGTAGTCCGCCGTGCCGTGCATCTGCATCCGCCCATCGATATCCATCGACGGGTGAGAGGGCAGCGGCCCGTGCATGCGGCCCGTGGCTGCAAAAGTGACCTCCAGCACCCGTTGTCCCGCTAGCCTTGCGACCGAGCCGCGTGTGAGGGTGCCGTGCAGCGTTCCGCCGGCCATCGGGGAGGCGAGTGCGAAAGGGGCGGAGCCCTTTAGTGCATAGAGCTGCGCCAAGGTTGCGCGATCGAGCTGGATTGAGAACGGTTGGTTGAGGATGGTGAGATCCTCCGGATCGTGGTTGCTGCGATCCGCGAAGTTATCGCCCGGGAGCAAGAGCTGGACGAAGCGGGCCGTTCCCGGGATGTCGCCGGCGCCGTCGTTGCGTACGTATCGTGCCGTCGCTTCAAATCGTATCGTCCGGTCGACCTGAGTGATGCGCAGTCGTTGCGTTCCGCGGTACGTGACGCGCTCGGCGGGTTGGCGACCCACCGTGAAGATATCGCTACCGCTAATCGTGTAGCGGCGAACGCTTGCGATTTTTGGGGCCGTTGCGACGAGCGCGGCGGTCAAGACGGCGATACAGGCGAGGCGTAGGGATGGGATGATCGAACTCCATCGTGCAAAGAGGTTACTTCCACCACAGTACCATCCGTTGCAAGAGAGTCAACGGTCCCGGTCGTCCGCTCGACGGCGGCAGTCCAAGTAGACGACCATCGAAAGGGCTGCAAAGGGGATCGTCAGGAGCGCGTCGAGCGGCGCGTTTGCCCAGAAAATTGCCGCCTCAAGGCGTAGGGCGAGCAGTTGCTGCTGGAGGATTAGCGCCGCAGCTTCGATCGCGAGCTGAACGGCAAAGAGCGCTAAGACGCGCGAGAGGTTGCCGGAGGACCACGTCAAGGAGATCGAACGCGCAAACGAGCGAGGAACCAGCATCCAAGCCGGCACCCCGTCTTCGACGCTTGCGATCGGCTCCGCTAGGCCGAGCGTGGCTACGAGCAGGAGTGCCAGCGTCCCCATCAGGACCGCGCCAAGGTCGCTTTCGGCGGCCGCAGAGAGGCTTATCGCGAAGGCTAGCGTGAGCGCGAAATCGATGACGATGACGGCCCATGTCCTTTCCAGGATGCGTTCCCATCGTTGCTTTGGGAGCAGCTGCAGCGCTCCGGCGTCAACGGCGGTGGTGACGTAGGCGATGGTCGCGATCGGCGGTAGCGTGATCTCCGAGCCGATCAGGAGCGCATGCGGGAAATGAAACCCGAACGAGAGGGCCGCCTGTATGCCGAGGGCTGCCAAGGTTACGATGCCGTAGAGCGGCGCGCGGCGAGCGCAGAGCGCCGCCGCTTGCTTGCACAGCGTTAGAAACGATGCCGGTGGGGTCACGCGTCTGTGCGTGTGCCTCAGTGATCGACGCGGGAGCGTTGCGCTCGGCGCGGGCCCGCGGGCGCGGCGAGGAAGAACCGCACATCAGCCGGGTTGCTGCACACGACGACATCTTCGCCGTCATAGTAGGGGCGGCCGTCGACGGTGAGAAGGTAGTCCCCGCGCTCGAGCCCGGCCAGCGTTCGTCGCAAGCTGCGTTCGAGTTTGTCGATCGGAGCCCGCAACCCGATCGCCTCGCGCACCGCAAAGGCCAGGAGTTCTCGGACGCGTAGCGGCGTGGCCATCGCAAACGCAGCCGAGCCGGCCGTGGCGACGGCGTGGAGATCGAGCGGTACCCTGACACGGATCACCACGACGAGTTTTGGCAAACTTCGAGGAGCTGCCTGCCGGTGGGGAGTACCGTCTGACGTCATGCCGCTTCCAGGGAGACCTCGCGAAGAACTTGTGGCCGCCGCCGAGAAGTGTGTCGCATCGATGGGCGACGCTCTCTTGGTGACGGACTTTCTGGAGCGGGCACACACCTTGCTGCCGGCGGAGAGCCGGATCATCATCGAGGCGATACTCCAAGCGTTTGCCGAGCGCGGCGAATCGTCTGACGATGTGGCGGAGGAGGCCGGCTTGCCGACGCCGTGGTCGGAGGATACCGACCCTGCCTCTACCTTGGTTGCGTTGTTGGCGTATGCTGCGCGAAGCGCCGGCTTGCTTGAACTGGCGGTGGCGGGCCTGCTCGAGCGAGAGCCGACTCGTTCGAATCTTCTGCCGACCCGGTTGTATGAGTGCATCGAGGCAGCTCTCATGGAGGCAAAATAGTGCGATCTCCACGTCGACGCCGGCGCGATGACGATGATGACTCCGATGGTCTGCCCATTCTCCCTCTCTTCATCGTCGTGGTCCTCTCAGGATTACTGCTCGGCGGATTGATCGCGCATTTCTGGCGCTCGCCCCTGCGAACGCTCAAGCGCCCGGTGCCCATGCCGACCGCCATCTTCACGCCGGCGCCCGCGCCGACGCTCGCCCCTACGCCTTCGCCTGCAAGCACGCCGACACCGAAACCAAAACCAACGCCGAAGCACACGCCCACCCCCAAGCCGAGCGCGAGTCCCAAAGCAACACCGACGCCCAAACCGAGCCCCACTGCATCGCCGGGTCCTCGTCCGTCTCCAACGCCACACCCGCGATCGGCGATCTCCACCTTGCCGTCTTCACGACCCACACATTCTCGCCGTCCGCCCGTGACGCCGCAGCCGGCCGCCACGCAGAGCGCGCCGACGCCGTCCCCGATCGTCACGCCGCAGGTCAACCCAACGCCGGTATCGATTCTGGCGAACAACATCGACCGCGCAAAGGCCGTCGTCCGAAGCTATCTCGACGCGCTCGCGAGGGGCGATACGAGTGCCGCACAGGCCTATCTCGCAGGCGGGACGACCGCCAAAGAGGCGGCGTTTATGAACTCGAGTGCCGTGATCCAGTCACTACCGGCCCGCGCGCACGATAACGGCACGTTTACCGTCAACGCGGATGTGACGACAAGCAGCGGCGAGTACTACATCACCTTTACGCTCGAACCGGGCCCGGGCGGGATGAAGATCATCCGCCACTTTTCGATCAAGACACGTTAGATTAGCTCTCGTCAGGCCATTCGGCGATTTCGCCGATGGCCGCGCTCTTGAGGACCCGCAGGCCCAGCAACGCGCATTTCATGCGCGTTGGGCTGATGCCGATCCCCATGTTCTCGAGCACGATGTCTTTGGAAAGCCGAGCGACCTCTTCCAGCGTTAGGCCTTTGACGCGTTCGGTCAGCATCGAGGTCGAGGCTTGGCTAATCGCGCAGCCTTGTCCCCAAAAGCGTACGTCTTGTACCCTGCCGGTTTCGTCGAGAGCGAGTTCGATGCGCAGCCGGTCCCCGCAGAGCGGATTAGAGTCCTCGGCCTGCACGTCGACGCGATCAAGATGTCCGAAATTACGCGGATGCCGGTAGTGATCTAAGATGTAATCTCGATAGAAATCATCCATCTGCAAGCCTATAATTTAAAGATGCCGGCGGCCCGTTCGAGGCTGCGGTACAGCGCGTCGACGTCGTCTTCGTTGTTGTAGAGATAGAACGATGCACGTGCCGTAGCGCTCCAACCCATTAGGTTCATTAACGGCATCGTGCAGTGATGGCCGGCCCGGATGCAAATACCGTCGGTGTCGAGAATGGAAGCTAGATCGTGTGCGTGGATATCACCAAGATTAAACGAGAGGACTCCCGAGATGCGATCGGGATTCTTTGGGCCGTAGATGACTAGGCCGCGCGAACGGAGCGGATCGAGGCGAGCAAGAGCGTATGCGACGAGTCTTCGCTCGTGTTCGCGCACCCATGACATATCTACGGCGCGCAGATAGTCGACGGCGACTCCGAAGGCAATCGCATCGGCAATGCTGCTCGTTCCGGCTTCAAACTTCCACGGGGGATCGTCGTACGATGTCTGCTCGTAACTGACGGACTTGATCATATCGCCGCCGGAGAGGAAGGGCGGCATCTCTTCGAGCAGCGTGCGCTTGCCGTAGAGGGCGCCGATGCCGGTCGGAGCCAGCATCTTATGGCCGCTGATCGCATAAAAATCTACACCGAGTTCCGCGACGTTGACTGCGAGGTGGGGTGCGGCCTGGGCTCCGTCGGCAAGCACGAGCGCCCCATGTGCGTGCGCACGCTTGACGATCGTCTCCAGCGGCGCGATGGTTCCGAGCGTATTGCTGACATGAGCAAGAGCTACCATTCGTACGCCGTCGAGTAACGCATCGAGATCGTCAAGGACATGCTCGCCCATGCCGTCGATTGGAATGAAGCGCAGTTGAGCGCCGACTTCCTGCGCGATACGCTGCCACGGCACCAAGTTTGAATGATGCTCGATCTGCGTGAGCAGAATTGCGTCGCCGCGACGGAGATTGGCTCTCCCCCAGGCATTTGCCACGAGATTGATGGCCTCGGTGGCGTTCCTGGTCCAAATCAGTTCGCGAGGCTGTGCGCCGATGAATCGCGCTACGTTCTCTCGGGCCGCTTCGAAGGCTTCGGTGGAACGTTCGGCGAGTTCGTATACGCCACGGTGCGCATTTGCATTGGACGTTGCATAGTAATCGGCAAGGGCATCGATCACAACCCTCGGTTTTTGCGACGTCGCAGCGGAGTCGAGATAGATGAGCGGTTTTCCGCGTGAGGTGCGTTGCGCGAAGATGGGGAAATCGGCTCGAAGGCGAGCGAGCTTTACATCGCTTGGTGCGGAAAGTGCCATCACCCTATCCTATCTTCGCCGCGAGGGCTTCACGCAGTTGCTCGCGCAGCGTCTCCGTCGGGAAGCAGTCGACGACGGACTCAAAGAAACCAAGCGCAATCATGCGCTCGGCCTGCGTGCGTGAGATTCCGCGCGTTTCGATGTAGAACCGCTCGTCTTCATCGATAGCGCCGACGGTTGCGCCGTGGTACGCCTTGACGTCGTTGGCCGCGATCTCAAGCGCAGGGATCGAGTCGATATGGGCGTGCTCCGAGAGCAGGAGCGTATCATCGCGTAGGCTTGCGTCCGAACGCTGAGCGTGGGCCGCGATGCGGATACTCCCCACATAGCGCGCCTGTCCGGCGCCCGCCGCCGCACCCTTCACGAGGGTACGAGAGACGGCATCGCCGACATCATGGTGGACTCTGGTGACCAGATCGACATGCTGTGTGCTCGTCGGAAAGAAGAGCGCACTCACTCGACTCTCGACCCCAGGTTGCGCGATGGTTACGTCCAGCGAACCTGCGGCCAAGCTCGCGCCGAGGTCCGCCAGAGCGAACGCGATGCGCGACGAACGACCGGGGCGTGCTCCGCGGGATGCGAGGATGCGAGCGTCGAGAGGAAGCTGCTGGATTGCGGCCGATGTGATCTCTGCTCGTTCGCCCGTCACGATCTCTGACGTTTGGCAGACGAACGCGCCGGCAGGGGCCTCGATGCGCTCGACGATCGTGCCACGCGCTCCGTTGCCGGCTAGGACGCTTGTGGAGGCGACTCCGGCGTGGCCAACTAGCCTGTGCGTCACGGTCAGATGAGGAAGCTCGACGCCGTCTGGGATGTAGATAAAGGCGCCACCGGTCAGGTAGGCGCGGGCAAGTGTGCCGAACTTCCGGCTCGCAGCTTCGGTGCAGCCGAAGACTTGACGCAGTAACTCTCCGTGTTCGCGTTCTGCCGTCGCGAGATCGCAGGCAATGACACCGTCGGGAAGTTCCCCTGAGAACGATATCTCCACTGATCCCTGCACGAGCGCTTCGAAGGGAATCTCAAGGCCATCGAGATCGATCTTCCAATAGCGGCCGGGGCGCTCGTGTTCTCCTGGAGCACGGCGAAATTCGGCGAGCGCGTTCGTGCGAGCAGTCTCCGAAAGCATTGAGTCCGCGACGGACGCCAGTGTGCTAGGCAACCGAAGTGGTCTCTTCGCGAATGGTATCGTAGCCCTCGCGCTCGATGCGATCGGCTAGATCCGCGCCGCCGGTCTTAACGATACGACCGTCGAGCATGATGTGGACCACGTCGGGGCGGATGTGTTCCAGGATGCGCGGATAGTGCGTGATGATGAGGAATCCGGTCTGCCGCCCCTCGTCGTCGGCTCGCAACGCCGTGATGGAGTCGCCGACGGCCCGCAGCGCATCGACGTCGAGACCCGAGTCCGTCTCGTCGAGAATCGCGTATTTGGGTGCCAGCATCGCCAGTTGCAGCACCTCAAGACGTTTCTTTTCGCCGCCGGAGAAGCCGTCGTTAACGTAGCGTCCAAGCAAACTCGGGTCCATATCCAAGACCTGGAGCCGGTCCATGAGCAGTGCCCGGAACTTTGCGGGTGGGAGGTCGCCCGGACGCAATGCTTGGCGCGCCGCATAGATAAAATTTGCGACTTTGACTCCCGGTATCGCTGCCGGGTACTGAAAGGAGAGATAGAGGCCGAGCCGGGCTCGCTTATCGGGCGAGAGCGCAAGCAAGTCGATGCCGTCGAGGGTCGCGGTGCCGCTCTCGACGATGTACTTCGGATGGCCGGCCAGCGTGTACGCGAGGGTGGACTTCCCGCTTCCGTTGGGGCCCATGAGGGCGCTGACCTTGCCCGGTTCGACGCGCAGATCGATCCCCTTGAGAATGCGTTTACCTTCAACCTCGGCGTAGAGGTCGGCTACGATAAGGGCGGAGTGGGACACGATCGACTCCTCGTGGTGATCGGCAGCGCGTGGATTCCTTAGTTTCCTTGTTTATCGTACCCGCTCGCTCAGGAGAAAGTCAAGGATAAACTTTACTATCCTGGGCGATGCGTGGTAGGATCGGCTCGGATGAGTAGCACCAGCGAACGGTTTTTCCAGACCACCCGAGGACGGATCGTGGCGGAGCTTCGCGTTCGCGGGTCGGCCTCCGCCACTGATTTGGCCGAGGCCTTCGGGCTCTCGCCCAACGCCGTGCGCCAGCAGCTAGTCATGCTGGAACGCGATGGTTTGGTCGCCGAACGCTCCGTGCGCCGCGGTCCGACCAAGCCGACCTTGGAGTTCTCCCTCTGCCCTGACGCCGAGAAACTCTTCCCGCAGAACTACGACCGGATGCTCGCGGCGGTCCTGCGCGAGGTCCGCGAACAGCATGGCGACGACGGTGTCGAGGCGATCTTTGACGGCATTTCACGACGGGCGATTGAGAAGACCCAGCGACACATGACTGCGACACAGCCCGAGGGACAGGTTGAACAGCTCACCCGAGTCTTGCGCCAGGGCGGCGTCATGGCAGATTATAGTCTTATCGACGGCGGGTTTGCCGTTCACGAACATAACTGTCCGTACCTGAGCGTCGCCAAGGAGAATCCCGAAGTCTGCGGCGTCATTCACCGAGTCTTCGACGAGACGTTTGAGGGCACGCACGAACAGACGGAGTCGCTGGCGCAGGGCGGGCGTGAGTGTCGCTTTGAGTTTCGCCATCCGAACATCTGAGGATGACGAGAGAAGGTAACCGATGGACTTCCAGAAGTTTACGCGGTTAGTCGAAGAGCGCACCGGTTTCCGCACGATGCCGGACGCAACGGCCAGCGGCGAGTATTTTAGCGATTCGTGCGGCGATATGTACAGTTTCTTTCTCAAAGTCGGTCCCGGCGCGGTGATCGAGGACATTTCGTACTTTACGACCGGCTGTGGCTTCGGGACCGCGACCTGTAGCCTCGTCGTCGACCTGGCGCGTGGGCGCACCGTGGATGAAGCGGCCGCTCTGAACGAGTCGGAGATTGACGCTGCGCTGGGCGGCTATCCCGAGAAGAAGCGCGACTATCCGCAGCGAGCGCTTGAGGCCTTACGCATAGCCATCGAGGACTATCGGACCAAGGTGGCGAGCGGTGCCGTCCCCGACTATGCCGCCATGGCGCCGGCCGGAGTGCATCGCGAGCCGCCCACCGTTGTGCCTGCTGCCCAGACCGATCGAGGCGGCAAACTGCTGATCAAACTGCACTGACCGGGAGCAGATACGGGTTGCTGTGGCGCTCGGTGCCGATCGTACTCATCGGTCCGTGCCCTGGAATCACCGGCGTCGCGTCCGGATAGACCAGGAGCTGCCTGCGGATCGAGGCGACGATCTCTTCCATCGAGGTGCCGCCCATATCCCAGCGGCCGATCGATCCCGCAAAGAGCGTATCGCCCGTGAGGAGGGTCGCCCGGCTACCCTCATTCGCTACGGCGAAGCAGACGCTGCCCGGCGTATGCCCCGGGGTGTGGAGGACGGTGACGTGGGCATCGCCTAGGCGTAGCTCTTGTGCATCCTCAAGGTCGCCGTCGAGGGCAACCACCGTCGGTGCATCCGTCAAGCCGATCCACTGTGCTTGGAGCGCCATTGCGCGATAGAGCGGCAGGTCTGCGGGATGAAGCAGGGCTGCGGCGCCGGTGTGATCGCGTAGCCTTCCGACCCACGCGATGTGGTCGATGTGCGCATGGGTGTGAAGTAAGTAGCGAGCTCGCCTGCCGTGCCGCTGGAGTCGTCCTAGAACCTCATCCACGCCGTCGCCGCCGTCCACCACGAGCGCATCGCCGCTCTCAGCGTCTGCAACGATCGTGCAGTTGCATCCCAGCGCTCCGACGGCAAAGGTTTCCATCGTGATTCCCATGGCTACTCTACCGTGACTCCAAAGTCACGTGCGGCACCGTTCAGATATCCCAGCGGCGTCCCATCGCGGGTGTCACATGCGGCAACCTGTCCTACGAAGATCGAATGGGATGCGACGATGCGTTCGTCGATAACCGTGCAGTCGAAGAAGGCAAGCGCGCCAGGTAGAACCGGCGCGCCGGTAGCAGCCGTAACATAAGGAATGTGTTCGAACTGTCGATCGCGGACGCGACCGGAGAAGTGCTCCGCCAGGTCGCGTTGTTCTACCGCGAGCAGATTCACGCAGAAAGCCGCCGAGGTTGCGATGTAGAGATAGCTGCGGGCTTCGCGGTTGACGCAGATCAAGACCATCGGAGGCTGGGCGGCAACGCTCGTGAACGAATTGAGCGTCATGCCTCGCGGCCGGCCGTCTTTGCGGCTGGTAACAACGGCGACACCGGTTGGGAAGCGACGCATGGCACGCGTAAAGCTCGCCGGGTCGACCTGACTCACCGAACTCGCGCACCGATGCCGGTCCCGTCACCGACGGGTAGGATCGTCGAGTCGAGGTCCGGATGCTGCAAGAAATAGGAGTTAAAATCGCGCATGGCGACGACCTCGGGCGGATCGTCCTTGCGTGGTGCTTGGGCGACGCGACCGCCCAACAGACAGTTGTCGACGACAATGACGCCCGAGCGCTTGAGCATCGGCAGAACGAGATCCAGATAGGCGCGGTACTCGGTTTTTGCCGCGTCGATAAAGACGATGTCGAGGTTGCGATGCGGGAACATGGGGAGCAGTTCAAGCGCCGACTGGTTCGATATGACGATATCGTCGGCTTCGCCGGCACGTTGGAAGTACGAGAGTGCGACGGTCGTACGCTCGATGTCGGGATCGATGGTCCATATCTTCCCCGCCGGTGGTTGGGCGAGCGTCATCCAGAGCGTGGCATAACCGTAGGCGGTACCGATCTCAAGAATGCGATTCGCTTGCATACATACCACGAGGGTAGCAAGAAGACGAGCGGTGGCTCGCGCGACGTTGGAGACGCCGTCCTTGCGACCATGCTGTTCGAGTTCCAGTATTAAGGGATGCGGCTCCGGATGCTCGGCGTCCAGATATGCGAGCACATCGTCCATCGCCGGTGGTGTTGGCGGCAGGGTCGGGGCAACCTGCCGGGCGTCATGGCGTAAGCTCGAATCGGTGTTCGGCCGACTCAATAACGTTGCGCAGTAACGCGACGTTGGTCACGGGTCCGACGCCGCCGGGTACGGGCGTGATCGCCGCGACGACCTCCAAGGCCGAATCGAAGTCGACGTCGCCGCGCAGCACGCCGTCGACGATGGTCGTGCCGACGTCGATCACGGTTGCGCCGGGCATAAAGTCGACCCCGCGAAGCAATCCCGGGACTCCCGTTGCAACGACGACCACTTCGGCCATGGAGACGTATGGTTGTAGGCTGCGTGACTCCTTATGGAGGACGGTGACGCTGGCATCCTGGGCCATGAGGAGCATCGCGACGGGTGCGCCGACGACGATCGATCGGCCGACCACCGCCACCGTACGGCCTCGCAACGGCCAGGCGGGGCTGCGCTCGAGGAGCAACATGACGGCTGCCGGGGTCGCCGGCACGAATCGCGTTCCGGAACCAAACGCAAGGTGCCCCTGGTTGACGGGATGCGCTCCATCGACATCCTTATGGACGGGGATCGATTCTGCGATCTCGCGTATAGAGAGGTGAGCGGGAAGTGGTTGTTGCAGGAGGACTCCGTGGACTGCCGGGTCCTCTCCGAGGCGCTCAAGGCGTGCGCGAACCATCTCGGCAGTCGCGTCGTCGGGAACGTCGTCAACGAAGACATCGATGCCGACGCGGTCGGCCGTCTTGGTCAGATTTCGTACGTAGGCGAAACTGGAGTCGTTGTGACCGACGAAGAGGATGGCTAAGCGCGGTCGCACCCCGACGCTGCGCAGCGCGGTGGCACGCGCAAGAAGGTCGTGGCGTAAGTCGCTCGCAAGCGCGCGTCCATCGAGAATTCGTGCGGGCACGAGGTCGGCGATTCGTCTGAGGAAAGGGGCTCCCCTGGAATGCGTTCACCGCTGCGCTCCGCATGTACACGCAGCGTGCCGCTTGTGGCGGGGATACCGGCACCGGGGACGATCGTCCTTGAGGGCGAGGTTGACGAAGATCGCATGGGAGACCGCTAGATGCCAAGTATGCTACACAGTGTGACTCGTATGCGTTCCGCTCTCCTGCTGGTGCTTCTCGCTCTGTTGGCGGGGTGCAGCGCCCCCAGCACCCAAGCCGGTCCCTCCGGAATGGTGGGGCGAATGGCGCCGAGCTATGCGTTGATGACGACGCACGGAGCCAGGCGCTCTCTGCGAGCGTATCGCGGCCGGGTGGTCGTCCTAAACCTGTGGGCGACATGGTGTCCGCCGTGTCGGGCAGAGATGCCCGATTTGGAGCGGCTCTGGCTTGTCGATCGCGCGCGCGGTCTGGTCGTGCTCGGCGTAGACCAGGGCGAGGGCACCAAACGCGTCGCCGAATTTGCGCGATCGTTGGATGTGACCTACCCGGTTTTGCTCGATCAACGCCAGCGCTATGGTCGTGCGGTGGGGGCGCTCGGGTTGCCGACGACCCTGATCGTCGATCGTAGCGGCAGGGTCGTTCGGGCCTTCGATGGGGCGTTGACCTACTCGCAGATGCGCGCGGCCGTCGATCCGGTCCTGGCTGTCCGATGAAGTGGATCATCGCTCTCGATCTGGTGCTCGCAGCGGCCGCCGTCGCGGAGTACATCTTGCCCGGTCGACCGCTGTATCAAGTCGGCTGGTTTAATGCTTTAGCCGTGGCACTGGCGATAGGTGTCGTCGTGGGTGCCCGGCGTCTGGCACGGCGTCTCCCGCAGCGTGTCCTGACGTTGCGATTGCTGGTTGCTGGAGCGTTCATTCTTGCGCTTGCGCTCGCCCAGAGCGGGCTCTTTGCCCCCGGACCGCGTCGCGTCATCGCCGTACCGGGTGCGCGCGTTCCCGTTCCGGAGCTTGGTGGAACCGTTGCCTTTGGCTTGCGAAACGTTCACGCTGGGAACTCTCAACCGGTAGTGCTGACGCTGCACCGCAGGTTTGGCGGTGACGTCGCGATTGGCCCTGGGCGAGCCGGTTACGCGGGGGAAGCACTTGCCTGGCAGATTCCTCGCCGGGTCGTGGTCGTTGCAGCGCGCAATCCGAGCGGTGCGCCCTTGACGGTGACGCAGCCCAGCGGCACCACGTTTCTCTCACCGGTTCTCACCATGCGCTTTCGTCAGCGCGTGGCGGGGCTTTCGCTGCCCTTCGATACCTTCGCCGTTCCCGCGTTGCACCGGATCGTTCGCGTCGTGCTCTTTGGGCCACATCAGGCGGCTGCCTTGCGCGGGTTGGATGCCGCCGGCGGTCCGGTCGTTCTCTTCGCGGTGGACGATCAGAACGATCGACCAATTCCGAACGGCATCGGTACCGTGCGCAGCGGCCGATCGATACTCTTGGCCGGCGTGCGCCTCCGCGGATCCGTTACCATGTACCCGGCGTTGGAAGTCGTCGCCGTTCCCTACTTGCCCGCGCTCTTGATCGGGCTCATCATGGTCGGTGCCGGGCTCTTCTTTCTGCGCTCCGTGGAGCCGGTCGAAACCGCTTAGAACTCGGTGGTGCTGGTGAAGCGGAACTGTTGCAACTTGGCGGACGGCACGACGCACGAGTATGAGTACCCCCCGGTGCGTTGCTGTTCGCTCGAAAACTCACACGAGCGCAACGCGTCGACGATGCTCTGATTGAACCGAAGGTTGCGTACGCCGCCGGCCAGCTTCCCGTTCTCTATCAGGTAGGTTCCATCGCGCGTCATGCCCGTCACGATCGCACGCTTGCGATCGACGGTTCGGATATACCAGAAGCGGCTGACGAGCAGACCGCGCTCGGTCTGCGCGATGAGCTCGTCCGTCGTCTGTGTGCCGACGGCGACGACCATGTGACGGGCGTGCGGGCCCCAGGCATTCGGGGCGGGGAGGGCGTGGCCGGTATTCTCCCGCGCGAGTCTCTGAGCCCAATAGCTGTCGGTGACGATATTGGATACCGTGCCATGGTCGACCAACGCGAGTCGCTGCGTAGGCTGCCCCTCAAAATCAAACGGCATCCCGGGATTGAGTGGGTGGGCGTAGTCGTCCTGGATGGTCAGTCGCTCATCGAGCTGGAACGTTCCCAGTGCGCCGGAGAAAAACGACGCCCCTTCATCGTAGGTCTGGGCCGAGAAGTGACCGGCCAGATAGACCAGCAACTCGCCCAGAGCGGCCGGCTCGAGGATGACCGTCCATACGCCGGGATCCACGCTGCGCGGCGCGGCGGTCTGCGTGGCCTTTGTGGCCGCACGCTCGGCGATCTGTCGCCCATCGAGCCCGTGAATATCGGTGCTGTATCCTTCAGCGAATCCGGTCGAGTCGGTCGCATTCATCTTTACATTGATGGCGGCATCAGTGCCGTCAAACGAGGCGAGCGCGCCCGCATCGTTGGCAACGGTGTATCCGCTGGAACCGGTTGCCGCGAATCCCGCGCACCACTGCCCGCGCTCCTCGGCCACCGAGAAGATCGCCTCAAGAGCTTGCGTGCGTAGACGCGGGTCCGCCTGCGCCGTAGCGGCAACGTAGGAGCCTTGTGGAGCGCTGGTAGGAGACCCGCACGGAAGGGGTGCAAGCCTCGGATCTTCCGGAGCGAAACGCGCCAGATCTGTGGCTCGTCGCACCAGCGACGCTAAAGACGTGTCGTCGAGCCGGTTGGTGCCTGCGACACCCGAGCGCTTGCCGATGACCGCTCGCACGGAAACCGAGGTGTCTTTTCCGGCGACATGCTGGTGGATGGCCGCGCGTGAGAAGCGCGCGAGAGCCGCATCGCGTGTCGAGACCAAGACCGAGGTGGCGTCGGCGCTAGAGGCCTTCAGAATGTGACGGGCCAATGTTTCGCGTTCCGAGCTACGCATCGTAGCCGACTCCCACCGCTACGTTGCGGAAGCGCGCCGGTGCTGCCGCCTGCGTGGTGCGTCCGACTTGCATCGGCTCACCTTTGCCGCAGTTCGGCGAACCCCAAGCCATCCACGATGCCTTGTCTGCGATCGCATCGCACGAGCCCCAGAACTGCGGGGTCATGCCGCCATAGGTGGGATTCTTGAGCATCCGTCCGCGCTTCCCATTCTTGACCTCCCAGCCGATTTCACATCCAAATTGAAAGTTCAGACGGCGATCGTCGATGGACCAGGATCGGTTGCTCTCCATGTAGACTCCGTCACGAATGTCATCGAAGAGATGATCGAACGGAATGTTTCCGGGTGCAAGGTTGAGATTGCACATACGAATCATCGGGACGTACTCCCACGACTGCGCGCGGACACACGCGTTGCTCTTTCGGCCGATGGCACGGGCTGTGTCATTGCTGGTCTCGTAGCCGACGAGGGTGCCTTGCGCTACGATGTCGCTGCGGGAGCTAGCCGTTCCCTCGTCGTCGTAACCGCAGGTTGCCATGCCGCCCGGCAGCGTGTTGTCGATCTCGATGTGTACGATATCGGAGCCGTAGCGCAACGTGCCCAGGTGAGAGATATCCAGAAAGCTCGTGCCGGAAAAGTTTGCTTCCCAGCCCATCACGCGGTCGAGCTCCGCCGGATGCCCACACGATTCGTGCAGTTGCAGCGAGACTTGCGAGCCGCCGAGGACGATATCGAAGGTGCCGCTCGGACACTGCGCCGCGCCGAGTAGGGCCACCGCCTCTTCGCCGATGCGAGCGGCGGTCTCGAGGAGGCGCGCTTCTTGGATCACCTCCCAGCCTCCGGATTTGTAGAGGCCGATATCGCCGGGGTAGGTTCGCGTTTGTACGTCTGTTCCGTCGACGGCCATCGCCTGGAGACCGCTGCCGCTCTGCAGAATGCGCTGCGCGATGCGAGATCCTATGGTGCTGTAGAAGAACTTCTCCGTCTGCCAGAGGTCGATCCATGCGCGCCCTACGGCGATGCGCGGATCGACATGGAGGGCACGTTCGGCTGCGAGCAGCAGGGCGACACGCGTTCCGACGGAAACGTCGCTTGGTTCTTGGAGTACCGTCGTGACGAACGTGTCGTCGTAGGCCCGGTCCGGCGGCGCGCCGATGCGGCGCTTCGCGGCGCCGGCGCCGGCCTTTGCGATCTCCACCGCGCGTGCGGCGCAGGTGTCGATGCCCAGGGTCGTGGCGTCACTGCTGGCAGCGAATCCCCACGATCCATCGATGAGAGTGCGGATGCCGTAGCCGCTGCTGGCGTCATCACCGAGCGCAGCGACGACGCCGTCACGCACCTCGATGCGTTCGGTGTGATTTCGCTCGAAGCGAACGTCGGCGTAGACTGCCCCGCGAACCGAGGCCGTGTTCAGTGCTCGTGCGGCAAGGTCTTCGAAGTCCATAGACTGCGCTATTTTGGTTCGGTCGTGGGCGTACCTGGGGCGCCGCCCGGCAGGAGCGCCGCGAGATGCGTCACGGTCACCGTGCCGTTTGCTCGGGAGCGGTGCGTGCCGAAGCCCGAGAGGACGTACACCGCATGGAGTGTGCGTTCTTGGGGAAGGTTGGCGGGAAAGTGGACGACGATCTGCCGGCGCCCCGCACGCTGCAGCGCGGTCGCAGCCAACAGTGTACGGTCGCCGTGGCCGTCGCCGATGGCCAGCCGCAGGAGACCGCCGCTCCCGTCGCTGTCGACGTCGAAACGTAGGCCGAAAGTTCCACTCGGTAGCGGCAGATCGAGGATCGCGTAGGCGGCGCGTTCGAACTTCGTGAAGTCGTAGCCCAGCCTCACTCCATCGGGCAGCGGCAGGACCGCTCCACCTGCGTCATGGGGAACGGTGACGAGCGAAGGCGTCTGCGTCAATGTGAGTGGGACCGCATGACTGCCGACCGTGACGAGGGCCCGGGCGACTGCTCCCCCGAGATTCAAACTCACCATGGCTTGGTCGGCGAGCGGCCGGTAGAGACCGGAGGGATCGATTCGGCCGGAACTGGCCCGCCAAGGCAGCACGCTTGGGAGCGGCAGAGCGTAGCCGGCACGTGTATAGGCTCGGGCGATAAACCGGACGTTGCTCGGCGAGAGCAGGTTGGCGACCGGCGGCCGGAGCAGCAGCCGTCCGGGTCTCGCGGGGATATCCACGGGGATGGACGCGCGCAGGCCGCCCTCTTGTACGCGCATCCGGCCCAGACCCGGCCGGTCGGCGATGAATATCCCATCTTGGTACCTGCCGAGGTCGCTCGGCTCGACGCTCACGCTGGGCAGTGTATCGAGCGCCAGTGGGTGGCCGGCCGCGTCCGTGGCGGCGATATGTACGGGAATGCGGCTGCCCGGGAGCGCTCGCACGACCATCGGCATGACGGCGAGCTTCGAGGGTGGCCCCACCGGCGCCGTGCTTTCGATGAGCAGCGCGTCTGCCACCCGCCGTTCTCTCCCGTCGGAGGGATGCCCCTGCACGGTTGCATCGGCCGCACCCGGTTCCCGCGCAACCAGCGTCGAGGAGCCGCCGCCGTCGAATGCCATCCCATCCGTGGCGCCGAGCGCCTGCATCAGGGCCGTAAGCTGGAGGCGAGTCAACCCGATGCTGCGATAGGGCCGGCGTCCATCAACTTCAATCAAATAGAGCGTTCCGTTCGGCGCGAGAGCGACGCCGGTCGTCGGTATCAAGCCGGTGTAACCGGGCCCGTTGGGGCCATCCGGGTCTTTATACGGAAGGCCGTCCCGCAGGATGATAGGGCCGCCGCCGATCGCCGCGCGCAGCCGTGTGAGGGAATCGGGCGAGAGGTCGCCTTCTGCGACGACGGGCGTACCGGCTGGGGGATCTCCGACCGTTCCGATATCATTGAATCCTGCAGCCAGATAGTAGCCCGGTGGTTGAGCCCTGGTGTTATCGACCACGCGTGCGACCGAGTAGCTCGCCAGGGGCGGGGTGCCGGCCAGCGGCGTCAATGCAATCAGCGTCGTGTCGTCGTTCGGTGGGACGCCGCCGTAGGCCGGAGTCAGAATCGAGATGCCGTCACCCGGAGGTGGGTATTGGTCGATGCCGTCGATCGGTGCCACCGCGCTGCCACCGATGGAGACGCTGCCGCTAAACGACATGACCGTGAAGGCAACGCGTCCATCGCGCAGGATGGCCAGCGCCGCCCGCTTACGCGGCGTTCGCAGGAGGGCACCGTTATGCACGAGCACGTTGAGTGGTTGATTGGTTTGTCCGATGTCGAAGTAGTCGCCGTTGATGCCGGCGACCGCGCCGGTGTGCTGTGCCATCGAGGAGACCGTCTCACCGGAGGAGATGATCTGCCCGTCGGCTAGGGCCGTGGTGAGGCGCACCGTCGGGTTGTGGAGATTTGCGGCGACAATGTGAATGACGACCGGACCCGCTGCGGTCAGCAGGTCGTAATCTCCGTAGCGTATGCCGGGTGCGATTGGAAAGATGGTTGGCGCTTGAGCCAATATCTTTGGGAACGGCGGCGGCGGTGCCAGCCGGACGGGCAGAGAGACGGCCTTTGCAACGGTGTCGGCGCAGAGGGCAAGCGCGACGCTGCACAGCAGGCGGTTCATCGGGCGTGAGCAGTGCGCAAGGGCTTCGGTGCGTTCCAGATCGCTACAGCCAAGGGATAGCCGCCGGTGCGAAAGGGCGCACCGGGGACGCGCCGCAGCGTGCGCAGGCTGAAGACATCGATGCGATCGGCACCGGCACATGGAATGTAGAGGCGTCCTCGTAGCGCGTCGACCGCCGGCTTCCACGGAATGCGACAGGTCGATAGAGGCGCGTGCACTGCGATCAGGGTCGCAGCGTTGAGCACGTTGACGATGTCGCGCTGTTCGTCCGTAACGAAGATGCGCCGCCCCTTCGGGCTCACGGCGACATCCACCGGGAAGGTCATTGGCCGGCTTCGCGCGACGATGCGCGGATGGCGAGCTCGCAGATCGATGGCAACGACGTAACCACGATGGTCGAACTGCTGACGGCTCTGGTTTGCAACGGCGTAGAGGAGATTGCCGTGCGGTGAGAGTGCGAGCCCAAAGACCCGCGGCACCGCGCGAATGCGCCGCAACGGCGTCAGGGTGCGCGCGTTCACAGCCAGCACCGTGCCGTCATTGACGTTGCCGACGTAGACGATGTGTCGCGCCGGGTCGTAAGCGAGCCCTTCGGCGGTCGCCCCGGTTTCGATCCTTCGGCGTTGCCCATTGGGGGCGATCGAGATCAGCATGCCCTGTCCGTCGCTCGCGTTTCGCAGGCTGGCAAAGATCGTTCCATTGGGGGTGAGCACGACTTCGTCGGTCAGCGGCACACCGGCGATTCTCCTGACGCGCCAAGGAGAACGACGAACGAGGGTCAGGGTGCTGCCGTCGGTGTTCCCGGCAACGATCTCACCGTTGCCGCCGATCGCAACGTCGCTCGGTGCGCCGCCGATGGCAAGCAACCCTAGGGGGGCAAACGATTGCGGATTATGCAGGACGATGCCGCTGTCATAGGAGGCAACCGCTAAGAACGACTGGGAACGCGGCGGTTGCGCGACCAAGCCCACTCGCTGAAGCGAGACGACCCCATGGTGCCCGGCGACGAAAGTGACGTGACTCGGGTGCATGACGGCCGGCGCGATATAGAAACCGCGATGAATACGGCCGGGCCCAAGCATCGCCGGCGGATGAGCTGCAGACGTGCGCGCAGGCAACTTGAGACGGCTGCCGGGCAGCAGCGGGATGCGCAGGGCGCTCGGAGCCTCGCCGGTGATGTCGGCTAAATGGCGCAGGTGTGGCGTCGCGGCTAGGAGCGCGACGGCGCTACACGCGACGGCGCTGCAGAGGAGGCTCCCCAGACGGCCTATTCGCAACGCTACGTTCCCGACAAGAATCCGATGATGAGGAACGCCACGCCGACGGTCGCTAGAGCGCAACCCGACCACATGAGTACGCGCTGTGCTCCCAGCGCTGAAATCGAAACGAGAACGATCGAAATCTCGAGGAGAGTCGTCCCAACTCCGATGGTTTCAAACGATGAAAGAAGCCGTTCGGAGGCGCGTTCTTCGCGGCTCGCTTTGGCATCGAGGGCCTTGGCTTGTGCGAGAATGGGCGTTGCCGATTGACGTTCCTTGTCGGCAATCAACGTGAAGCGCGCGGCTTGCCGACCGGGCGACGTGGCGGCGAACGCCGCGTAGATATGGACCTTGACGCGCTTGGCTTGATAGTGGGCATAGCGGTCGGATGCACGCACGAACGAGAGCACGGCTTGGTTTTTGATCGACAGCGCGTGAATCGAGCGGTGCGCAGAGAGCAGCGTGCCGATCGCTGCCAAGACCGCAACGGTTGAAGCGATGACGGCTACCGAGACGTTGCCCGTCTGTTCGTGACGCTCGGTGACCCCATGCATGGCCTTATGCATCCCCACGTTTACCCATCTCCTTTCCGAGAGAGGTGGCGACCTGCGCCAGGCCTGCCAGGATGTCGCTGCCGGGAGCGACTTGCGTCAACGCGGTGCGCGCTAGATCCAGGGTACACGTGGCGATGCGATAGCTGCCGTATGTGCCGCAGATCAGATTCGCATCCGGGTCGATGGCGTAGGCGCGTTCTGCGGCACGATCCACGACGACGAGAAAGCAGCGCAACTCGACGGCACGTGCGCGAGCCACTCGTTCTTGCCACGGTGCGCTGATGCCTCGCGGTTGCCAAATGAAGAGTTGGTACCCGGCGATGCGTGACGGTACGAGACCCGCAGGGTCGAGGATGCTCGCATCCTCCACGAGTGCCGTGGGGACGAGTCCATCCAGGCGCCCGACGGCAGGCTCGATCGGTGGTGCAAGCGATGCCTCAACGTCGAGCCACTCAAGGGCTCTTTCCGCGTCGTGCGTCGTGGGAAACGGGGAGAGCGCGATGCGCACCGGGCGCATGGTCGCGGTGCGTCGAGGAACCTCAAGCGGCTCGATGCGGTACGGCGGCGGGCCGTCCAAATCGATCGTTGCGCGGATCGTCTGCGCTTGGTCCTGGGATGCGATCTGGAGCATGGTTCCGTCAGCCCCAATGATCTGGCTCTTCCCGCAGTACGCGACCATGCCGCGTTCGACGCCGGCTTTGTTGGCAGCGATGAAAGGTACGCCGTTCTCTTGGGCGCGTACGCCGGCGAGGAGATCGGCCTGGATATTCTCGAGACAGTTAGGATTACGTCCGCTGGTCACCCAGGCTGTGGGCATCGCCAATACCTCGGCACCGGCATCGACGAGGGCTCGCGCCAGGGTTGGGATGCGACCGTCGGCGCAGACGAGCGCTCCGATCCGGCCGATGCGCGTGGCTATTGGGGCTACCTGCTGCGATGGCGCAAACCATCGGCGATCGAAGTGCCAGAGGAAGGTCTTGTCTGCGAACCCGGCAATCGAGCCGTCGAGGTCGATCACGGCGGCTGCGTTGTACAATCTCGTGCCAGCGTGCCGGACGACGCCGCAGACGATGACGCAATGATAGGCAGCAGCGAGCCTGCGCAAGTCGGAGAGCGCACGTTCGATCAACCGATCATCGACGTGCTCGGTACCGAGGACGTAACCTGGGATCGTTCCCTCGGGCAGGACGACCAAGCGGCTACCGTCTTGCGCCACATGTGCGATCTGCTCGGCGAACCCCGGCCAGACTTCGGCGAAGTCGTCGGGATCGTGAGCCGGGAGCTGCACGGCGGCGACGGTGAGTGTTCGGCTCATGGAGCGCTCTTTTAGGAACCTGTCGGACGTAGGCTCATTTTCGTCTTCGGGTCGCTTTTTGCCGAATACTTCGTTGCTCATCGGTCACGAAGCTACGGCTTCGCTCCCTCTTCGCGCCCCGTCTTCGAACAAAAATCGCCTCCGAATCCAAGAATGGCCCAAGTCCGACAGGTTCCTAGCTGGACGTCCTGCGCCTTCCTTTCGCTCGCCCAAAGGGCACCTCGATACATCCAGGCACTCGTCTTGAACCCTCGGAGAACGCACCTGCTTCGTCGTGTGCTCAGTCACAGATCACGCTGTATATGCTCCTTCGCACCCTCCTCGCATCTGCATTTCCCGAGCGTCCAACCCGAGCACCTGGATGTATCGAGGTGCCCTAAAGAGTAGGCGGAACCTTCGGCCGTGAAGTAGTCGTTAACGAGGAGCGGTGGGTATCGCTCCCGAGAGCGCGATTTCAGAGAGGATATCGAGTTGAAACAGAGGGTCTTGCGTGCGGGCTTCGTGGTGCTGACGAGCGCACTCGTCTTGACGACGATGGCTGCAGCGCCAAGTCGTAAGGTTGCACTTGCTTCCGTTCGCCGCTTATGTGCGAGCAAACCAAGTAAATGGCAACGCCTGCAATGCCGCGAGTATCATAAGTCAGCGCCCGGGGATCAATACTTCGGTCAGATGAAGATGAGCTATCTCGGCGTTGAAAACACCTTTCGGGATCAGGCAATTCGTGCCGGTCAGTATACAACCAACTCGGGGATTATCTCGAGTCTGCACTTTGCCGATCAATCCTTGCAGCAGTGGGCGTCAAGGTATCCGCACGATGTTGAGCTTGCGCGCGCCTACTTCTTGGCGGCATTAGCATACAAGAAAGTCTACACACAGCCGGCACAAGAACGCGCGTGGCACTACATGCAGATGCTCGTCAACCGCTTCCCTGATACGTATTTCGGTCGCGTGGTGAAGAAGGACCTCAAGGTCGGCTTTACCGAGAACTGGTTCGCAGCCGCCAAGGCTTGTCCGTTGCCCGGTGCGTTGCCGGTCGTGGCGGTACCGGTACCGAGTCCTACGCCGAGCCCGATGCCCGGTCGTCCGAAGATTCATATCATTGCTCCGCCATGCATTGTGCCGCCTTCGCCAAGCCCTATGCCGTCGGCCAGTCCGATACCGTCGGCCAGTGCAACTCCCGCAGCCGCCGGCCTGACGAGCCCCGCCGGCAAGGCCGTAGCGTCACCGACGCCTTCGCCGAAGCCGTAACTGAAAGTTATGGCGCGCTGAGGCCGGCGTGAGATAGAGGAAGAGCCCCGGTCGTGTATGACCGGGGCTCTTCCTTGCACGTTCGCTCTCGAACGCTGGATGGGTGGCCTAGAACTTAATGCCTAGACCGACGTAGGGACCCATATGGGTGTAACCGATGCCACCCGGGGTGTTCTGCTTGGCCGTGCCCTTGTCGCCAAGGAAGCCAAGGTCGAGGAAGATCGGCGACGTCTTGCTGAACGTGAAGTCCGCACCGATCTGGTACTTCGTTTCACTGTAGCTCAGCAGATAGGGACCGGTCGGGCAGGTTAGGGTACCGCACGTTCCCTTGACGGTTGGGTAGTACCAGACGCTTCCATACACGGAGACCGGTCGATTGAGATCGGGCAGTTTCTCTGCGCCGAAGCCCCAGCCGGTCTGCCGCGGATAGCCCGCGTTGTTGGTGCGCATCAGATAGCCCACGCCGACGTAAATACGCGGGTTGGCGACCTTCAGGCCGAGACGGCCGTCAAAGTCGTAGTCGCGCACGACGAAGGAGGGGACATAAGTCTGTGTCATGGTGCCGATCGAGGTGACCATGCACTGCGGATCGGTGGGGCTGGTGCAGTTATGCGGGTAGTTGTACTGACGGTAGTCGCCTTCGAGCATCCAGGGCAGCTTAAAGAGGTTGAACTCACTGGCTGCGCGGATGGCGTAAGAGAAACCGCCACGTTTGTTGTTGCCGGTGTTCCCGGGGCTGAACTCGTTGTAGACCTTCGGGCTGAGTATGTAGTCGCCGACGATGAAACGGTCCTGGTACGGGGCCACGATCGGCGCCGGGGTCGGCGTCGGGGCGACCGTGGCAACAGGTGCCGGGGTCGGCGGTGGAGCGGTGGCCGGCGGCGGCGGCGGGGTCGGCGGCAGATACCGCACGACGACGATCTCACGGTGCGGCACCCACTGGACGTACGCGCCCATGCCTTCCGAGAGTACGCGAATGGGAACGAGGATGTGGCCCTTGTACATCATCGGCGGGACGTCCAGCGGACGCGATTCGCCGTTGATAATGACCACCGGCTTGCCGAGCGTCACCTTGACGGAGGCGCCGGGTTTGCTGATGGTCACGGTCTTGGTCGACCGGTTGTACTTCACCGTGGCGCCCATCTGCTGGAACATCGAGCGCAGAGGGATGAGGACGGTGGTGCCACGGACTAATGCCGCCAGAACGCGCCCTTTGCGAAGGGTGTCCGGCTTGGCGTAGACGTGGTGGTTATTATACAGGATGGGGTAACGGCCCGACGGCGGGGAACCGAAGTTCGCCGGCGGAGCCGCCGCAGTACCGCCCGAGGCCTGCGCAATCGCATTGGGTCCAACGTTGCCTTGCGATGCGTGGTTCGACGGGGCGGCGACTGCGTTGAGTCCCAGACCGGCTGCAAGCAGCACGGTGAGGACTCCGATGCTCAGTCGCTTCAAGTTAGCCTCCTAAGTAAGAGTGGACTTCAGTGTGCCTCGGGTGAGTCCGATAGAACCTGACTCGGGCCTGCAAGGAAAGGAACGTCCGATTCCCGGCAGGTGTACCCAAAAACATCCTAACTTCCCCTTGTTCGGGGTGGCCCGTTTGCCCCCCTTGCAAGATAGTCCGAGCCGGCGGCCGCTCGTGGAGTGCCGGCATTGATATGGTTAGTTGAGCTTTTCGGCAACCTTGGCGAGAAACTTGCTGCGCTCGATAATATAGCGCTCGTGGCTCCCCTCCGCGACGACCTCGCGCTCGTCGAAGACCTGCACGGCAAAGTTGATCCGGGGGCCGTCGATGGCCACGATTTCGACCTCCGTGCGGACGATGAACCCGACGGGAACGGGTTGATGGTGCTCGATGTCCACATGGGTGCCCAGGGAGATCTCGCCCTCGCGCAGGAGAGGAGCGACGCAGGCCATCGCCGCCTGCTCGACGAGGTGGATCAGCATCGGCGTCGATAGGACGTCTGCTCCCCGGTTGCCCGCCTGTTCCGCCGTCATCCACTCCTCGACACGGCTCTGGAAGCTGTGCGACCGGCCGATTTCGAGTTTCGCGCCCATGCGGCATGAGAATACGGCGTTCGGGACGCTCCTCCCGCCCGGCTCATCAGGCGCTTCTCAGGGATGTCACGTATGCATTGAATCCAGAGAGCAGGTTCAGACGTATAGTAGGGCGACGGTGCGGATCTTCGCACGGGTCTTCGAGGAGAAACATGTACCCCAAGCGATTGCGAGCCGGCTACGCGCTGGCAACGGTCCTGATCTTCGCCGGCTGCGCCGCGTCGAAACCGCAGCCGGGACCGATTCCACTCAACGTCGATGTCGCCGTTGCACACCGTGGAAACCTCTCGACCCACGTCACGCTCGACGGGCAGGTTGCCCCGTTGCTGCAGTCAACGCTCTCGTTCCAACAGTCGGGTCCGATCGTGGCCGTGTACGTGAATGAGGGCAATCGCGTGCGCCGGGGAGAGGTCCTCGCGCGGATCGATGCTTCAACCTTGCGTGCTCAGTATGCGACGCAACTGGCTCTCGCCGCGCAAGCCCGCGCGCAGGCGAAGGGAAGCCAGATCAGCCTTCCGGTCACGCAGCAGGCCAACGCTGCGGCGGTACAGACCGCGAAGGCAGCGTTAGAGAACGCCAAGCTGGTCTTTCATCAGGATGCGGCGCTCTTTAAGCAGGGCTACCTCTCTCAAACGACCCTCGCCGCGGCGCGTTCGACGTTTGTCAAAGCCGGCAACGACTACGACGATGCGCTCGCCGGCCTGCAGAATACCGCGGCATCCGCACAAGGCGTCCAGGCGAGTTTAGCCAGCGCTCGCGCCGCGGCCGCTCAAGCCGCCGTGTTACGCACCGAGATCGGACAGACGGTTCTCTACGCTCCGTTTAGCGGCATCGTCACGGCTCGGTTTCTCGATCCCGGCGCGATGGCCGGCCCCGCAACACCGATTTTGAGCGTCTCGCGTCTGGCCACGGTGTGGATCAATCTCAACGTGCCCGACGGAGATCTTGCTTACGTGCATCGCGGCAACCGCGTCTCGTTCCAAAGCAGCTCTGTTCCGGGACGCGTCTTCCACGGTCGCGTCGATACGGTCAATGCGGTTCCCAGTGCGGGTACGCTCTCCTACCGCGCTCGTTTGCGCGTTCCCAATCCGAATATGACGCTGCGTGGCGGCATGCTGGTGACCGTTCGGGTGACCAAAGAGCGTCGCAATGATGTCGTCATCGTACCGCGGACGGCGATCGCGCAGACGGCGAAGGGTGCCGTCGTCTACGTGGTTCAACAGAAGAAGGCCGTTGCCGTGCCGGTAAGCGTCGGCTTGGAGACCGAAACGCTCGCACAGGTGATCAGCCCCGAAGTTCGGTCCGGTACGCCTGTGATCGTCACTCGTCCCGATGCCCTGCGCAATGGAAGCATCGTGACGATCGCCGGAGGTCATCGTGCGCCATAAACGGTTGCCGCACATGCTTGTCTTTGCATCGTCGATGCTGTTCCTGTCTCTGCTCTTTACGCTGACGTCGACGACCCTCGCGGCCGGTACCGGTGCCACTCCGATGCCGAGCGCGATGCCGAGCGCCAGCCCCTTGCCCTATCCAGCCTACGGTGCCGCGCGTCCGGATATCATCCGTACACGGGTTGCTCCGGGCGTTCCCCCGTCGATCACGCTGGCGCAAGCGATCGCGATTGCGGCTGCTCGATCACCGGTATTCGCCTCTGCCGTCGCGACTTACGAGCAGACGCGCGCAGGGTATGCAGTCGCCAAGTCTGCGATCTTCCCCAATGTTAGTGCCAACGTCTCTGCGAGTCGTACGTACGGCTCGAACTTGGGCGTGCCCAACGGCATCGGCGGCGGTTCGTCAGTCGCGGGCGCCGTCGGCGCCAACGGAATGTACACGCAAGACGGGGCCAAAGCCGTGCTCAGTCAGCTCATCTACGACGGTGGTCGTGTCATTGCCGGGATACGTTCTGCCCAATATCTGAGCGTCGCCGGTCGCGATACGCTGGATCGGGCTTTGCAGACGCTCGCCTTCACGGTCGCCACCAACTACTATGGGGCCTTGCAGGCGCGCAGCCAAGTCGCTCTCGACGCGCGTATCGTGCTGCAAAACGAAGAGCAAGAGAAGTTGGTGCAGGCGCAGATTCGGGCGGGCTCGGCCGCTCCCTCGGATATCTACCAGCAGAAGTTTCAGACCGATCAAGCTCGAGCCACGCTCATCGCAGATCAGGGCGCGCAGATCGCAGCCTTGGCGGCCTTTGCCACGACGCTGGGTCTCAATCCGCAGATCCGCGTCGTTCCGGTGGAGAATACTCCGAAGAACCCGGCCGCGATGCTCTTGCGATCACCGGTGCTGGACTATGGCAAGGCGATCGCTCGCGCGCTCTTGCTTCGGCCGGACTATCTCTCCGCGCTGTCGACCCTGGAATCTGCGCAAGCCAATCTTCACTATGCCAAGCTGGCAAAGTTCCCGTCGCTCACGGCCAACGCGTCGACAGGGTATCAGTCGACGCTTCCGGATGGGAGCAAACTACGAAACGTGCAGAGCCTGGGCGCGACGCTGACGATCCCCATCTTCGATCAGGGGCAGACCAACTACCAGGTGGCGCTGGCAGCCGCCAAGCTTGACCAATCCAAGGCGTCGTTACTCCAAACGCGCTTGCGGGTCTATAGCGACGTTCGGACGGCGCTGGCAAACCTGGTGTCGGCGCAGGCTGGGGTCGAGCAGGCGCAGGCGGAGGTGCGCAGCGCCTCGGTGGCGTTGGCGGCGGCGCAGGCTCAATATAAGGTGGGCGTTGCCACCTTGCTCGATCTGGTCACCGCTCAGGTGAACGACGCCACCGGCCGGACCGCTCTGCTCAAGGCCGTCTACAATCTGCGCCGCGCGGAGCAACAGTATCGGTATGCGCTGGGGACCAACATGTCGGCTGCCGGCGTGAAGTAGGGCATCCGCGGAAGGGGGCGTTCGGTGCCCCCGGCCGAAACACCGAGCATGCCTTTCGACCACCCAACGGTGCCCGTCTCGATCTCCGATCCCATCAACGCAGCGATCTTAGCGGTCTCCGAAGACCGGCTCTCCGGCTTTCAGCATGATCCGTTCGGAGCGGTTGCACAGCAGAGCGGGCTTGCGATTGCGACCGTTCTGGAGCGGGTGATCGCGATGTTGCGCGCCGGAACGATTCGCCGCGTGCGCCAGACGCTGATGGCGACCAACCTCGCGCACGGTGCTCTCTGCGCGTGGGAGGTCGGCAACGACCGGTTGGACGCGGCCTTCGAGACGATGGTGCGCGATGATCCGTTCTCCGGGCACGTCGTGATTCGTACGACCGATGCCGTCTCGCCGGGTTCGAGCTACCGCCTGTGGACGACCCTGAAGGTGCCGCAGGGCTACTCGCTGTTCAAACATGCGCGGTATCTATGCGGCAGAGTGAAGGCCGAACGCTTTCGCCTGATGCCGGCGAAGAAGTTCTTTGTGCTGGGCGTCGGGCATGTTCGCCGCCGCGGCCTGGAGCCCGGCGCTCGTGCGGATGACTATGCGCAAGAGCAAGAGATGTCGATCGTTACGCTCTCGGAGCTTGAGTGGCGCGTACTCGTAGCGCTCAAGCGCGAGTTTACGCCCGAAGAGCTCGTCGTCGACCTGTGGCGCGCGCGAGCGGCTGAGGCGGACGTTGACCTCGAAACGTTCTACCGGGTTGCGCGAGACCTCAACACACGCAAGGTTGTCGGGCGTTTCTCCACGTTTTTGGAACATGTAAAGGCGGTGCCCGGCAGCGAGCGAGTCACTCGCTATAACCCGCTCTTCCACTGGGCGGTGCAGCCCGGGCACGAGATCGATGCGGGCCGCGAAGTCGGCCGGCACTATGTCATTACTCACGCCTATTGGCGCGAAGGTGGGCCGGAGTTTCGCAATGTGAACGTGATGGCCGTTGCGCATGGATTGGACAAACAAATGATCCTTAACCATAAGGCCGCGATCGACGAGCATCTGCGAGAGGCCGGCATTGGAGTCTCCTATACCAATGTCTTCTGGGGCGGGCGCAGCGAGATCAAGCCCTCGGAGATCTCTCCGTTTGCCTACCGGGAGTTCTGCTTACGCAACGGCCTCGATCCTGAAGCTATGCGCGACAACGGAGAAGGAGAGCAACCGTGAAAACGTTCGGCCGTGCGCTGCCGATCGCGTTCCTCGTCCTTGCGCTCGCCGGCTGCACCAAGGTCTCTCATACGGTTGCCGGGGTCGGTTCCAATCCATGGACTCGTCCCGGGGTCTTGCGCTTCGCCGAGAACGGCGATCCCGGTTCGCTCAATCCCATGCTGGCCTCAAACGCGGTCTCGGGCGATCTATCCATGTTTATCTACTCGTATGCAGTTCGCTACGATCAACACGGCCGCCCGTTTCCTGATGCGCTCTCCCAGATTCCGACACGACGCAACGGGGACGTCAGCAAAAACGGCCTGACGCTGATCTACAAACTTCGACGGAACATCAAATGGCAAGACGGGGTGCCCCTCACGTGTAAGGACCTGCGATTCACGTGGCAAGCCGTGATGAATCCCCATAACAACGTGGTGACCACCGACGGCTACCGGGACATTAAGAGTATCGATTGTTCAAACCCGTATGTGGCGATCATCCACATGAAGAAGCCCTATGCCCCGTTCCTGCAGCAGCTCTGGGCTCCCAACGGCAATGCGCCGATTCTTCCGGCTCACCTCTTGGCCAAGTACAATGACGACAAAGGCTCGCTGAATACGGCTCCTTATAACTCGATGCCGATAGGTAGCGGGCCGTTTCGCGTCGTGCAATGGGAGCGAGGATCTGAAGTTCGGCTCGAACGCAATCCGAACTTCTATCTGGGCAAACCGAAGCTGCGCGAAGTCGTCTTTAAGATCATGCCGGATGAGAATACGATGGGGACCGCGCTGCAAACGCACGAGATCGATCTCCTGGCCCGGGGCACCGGGTTGAATTGGCCGCGCTACCAAGCTTTGGCCGCCGACCCGAAGAACGGCCTGAAAGCCGTGTTGGTGGATTCGTACGCGTACACCCACGTCGACTTCAATCTGCGTAAGCCGATCATGCGCGACCGGCAGGTGCGTTTGGCGCTTGCTTATGCGACGAACCGCAAAGAGATCATCGCCAAGTTGCTGCATGGTGCGGCTATCCCGGCGTATACGGATCAAAACCCGCGCCTCTCATGGGCGTACGCGAAGGGGATCCCTCGCCATGCGTACGACCCTGCCAAGGCGCGGGCCATTTTGAGGGCCGATGGCTGGCGCACCGGCCCCGGAGGCATTCGCGTGAAGGGTGGACGGCGCTTGCAGTTCGTCTTGAGCACGCAGACGGAGAGCACGCTTGGGCGCGCCATCCAAACGTTTCTGCAACGCGAGTGGCACGACATCGGCGTGGAGGCGACGGTCAAGAACTATCCGACCAACGAGTTCTTCTCCAACTCCACGACCGGCGTACTGCAAGGCGGTCACTATGATGCGGCGATCTTCACCTGGGTCGCCTCAGTGGACCCGGACGACAGCGAGATTTACTCCGGCGATAACCTGGCGCCACACGGGCAGAACGCGCTCTTTTGGAACGATCCTCGTGCGACGGCGGCGATGAACGCGGCGCTCGTCACCATCAACCGGGCTGCGCGCAAGGCCGATTACCGTATCGTGCAGGAGCAGATGGCAAGAGACGTTCCGACCATTATCTTGGACTTTGAGCGCGTACCCTACGTTTACAATACCGATCTGAAGGGCTTCACGCCCTCACCTGTCATCTCACCGTTCTGGGACCCTTGGGAGTACTCGATGTAATGGATCCCCGCCCTAAAGGACGAGGTCTTATGGTCGGCTTACGCCGCCACATGCGGGCGCATTACGTCGCCCGTTGGAGCAAGAGCACTCGCTCCAATCTTCGCAAGATTCCGAGCCGCGTTGCGGTCGCTGTGCGCAAAGATTCCACATATCTTACAGGAGAACCGATGCCTCGATCGTGTGCCCAGTTCACCGCACACGCTGCACGTCTGCGACGTGTACGCCGGATCGACGTACACCAGCGCGAGCCCGGCGTCGGCAGCCTTGTACTCGACAAACTGCTGCAACTGCCACCACGCCCAGCGGTGCAGCCGGGTGCGCATCCGCTTACCCATCGCAATGCGGTCGCGGATGTTCGTCAGGTTCTCCATCGCGATCGCCCCGTAGCCGCCCTCGGCGGCCTCGCGCACGATCGCTGCG
>JAKBKY010000010.1 GCA_021832345.1 bacterium | reverse complement strand
CGATACCCGGAGAGTTCACCCGGGGCAGCCCATGGAGCCGAAGGCGCTGGCGGCGAGGATGACCTCGCCGTGAAACCGGCGGCGTAGAAGTGGGAACGGGACTTATGGGCGGTGAGAGATTCGCCCATAAAACCGAGAACGGATTCCAGGTGATCTGCATTCCCGGCGTTGCCGGGCCTGACGCGGCGCTGCATGGCTCGAAGGAAGGTTCGTGGGGCAGGGTGCGTCGTGATCGGTGGCGCCGAGAGGAGTTTCGTTCGCCGGGAATCGAACAGGAGTTCGACTCGGGAGTGGGGAAGGCAAGCTCCGTGAGTTGGTTGACGCGCCTTCGGGCATCCCTGGGCAAGGCCCGTGAGAGCTTCGCGGCGGTCGCTGCGATTGGGCGCAGTCGAGCGCCGATCACGCCGGAGTTCTGGGATGAACTCGAGGAGCAGCTCATCCTGGCCGATCTGGGCAATGCAACGACCCAGAAAATTCTCACCGGCCTGCGCACCGTCGCCAAGCAAGAGGCCTGGAAGACGACGGATCAGGCGGTGGATCGTTTTCGTCGTGATGTCGAGCGCTTTCTCACCCTGCCTGACGGAGGGCTTCGCACCGAGGGCAAGCCGGCGGTGATTCTCGTCGTGGGCGTCAACGGCAGCGGGAAGACGACGACGATCGGCAAGCTCGCGGTGCGGCTGCGCGCAGAGGGCAAACGCGTCCTCTTGGTCGCCGGCGACACGTTCCGCGCGGCCGCGGCAGAGCAGTTGGCGATCTGGGCGCAACGCAGCGGTAGCGAGTTGGTGCGCGGCGTTGAGGGAGCCGATCCGGCGGCGGTGGTCTTCGACGGCATTCAGGCGGCGGTCTCTCGCGGTGCCGACGTGGCGATCGTCGATACCGCCGGTCGCCTTCAGACCAAGACGAACCTGATGGAAGAGCTCAAGAAGATCGCGCGCTCGATCGAGCGCCTGACCGGCTCGCCGCCGACTGAGACGCTCCTGGTGGTCGACGGCACAACCGGGCAGAACGCGCTCTCGCAGGCCAAGCTCTTTCACGCAGCGACCCGCCTGACGGGCATCGCCGTCACCAAGCTCGATTCGAGCGCGAAAGGCGGGGTCCTCATCGGCCTGGTTGATACCCTTGAGGTCCCGATCAAACTCGTCGGGCTCGGGGAGACCCCGGATTCGTTACAGGCATTCGATCCCTCGGAGTTCGTCACGGCGCTCTTCGACGAAGTGCCAGGCACTTGGCACGCCGGCGTGAGAGCGTGATAGGCGATAGCACCACGATTGCATCCCGGAAACGGAGAGGATAAGCAGATGGCAGGCACCGACGAACGACAGATTGCTCTCAGTAATGCGCTGGCTCAGATCGAGCGGCAGTTCGGTAAGGGTTCGATCATGCGCATGGGCGAGATTCAGGAACGGATGGCATTCGATGTCATCTCGACCGGCTCGATCGCGCTCGATCTCGCATTGGGTGTCGGCGGCTTACCCCGCGGACGCGTCGTGGAGATCTACGGCCCGGAGTCCAGCGGCAAGACGACTGTGGCGCTGCATGTCATTGCGGAGGCGCAGAAGGCCGGCGGCACGGCTGCCTTCATCGATGTCGAGCATGCTCTCGATCCCAACTACGCCGCGGCGCTCGGCGTTGATCTGGACAATCTCTTGGTGTCGCAGCCGGATACCGGCGAACAGGCGCTGGAGATCGCCGAGATGCTCGTGCGCAGTAATGCCGTCGATGTCATCGTCGTCGACTCGGTGGCGGCCTTGGTGACGAAGGCCGAGCTCGAAGGCGACATGGGCGATACGCATGTCGGCCTCCAAGCGCGCCTGATGTCGCAGGCCCTGCGCAAACTCACCTCGGCCATCTCGCGCAGCAAAGCGGTGATGATCTTCATCAACCAATTGCGTGAAAAAGTGGGCGTGATGTTCGGCAGCCCTGAGACGACCTCGGGCGGCCGGGCGCTTAAATTCTACGCCTCGATTCGCTTGGATATTCGCAAGCTGGAGCAGATTAAGATCGGTCAGGAGGTCGTCGGCTCGCGGACGCGAGTCAAGGTCGTCAAGAACAAGGTTGCGCCACCGTTTCGGCAGGCGGAGTTCGACCTGACCTACGGGCACGGTATCTCGAAGATGGGCTCGATTCTCGACGTTGCACTCGAGCAGAACATCGTTGGGAAGAGCGGCTCCTGGTATACCTATGGCGACCAGCGCATCGGTCAAGGGCGCGAGAACGCCAAGGCGTTCCTTGAGGAACACTCTGATATGGCGGTCGAGCTCGATGCGAAGATTCGGGAGTTGCTCTCTATCGCGACGTCGCGCAACGGATCTTCGGTCGCGCCTGCTCAGCCGTGAGTGCGCGTGCGGCGGCGTTGCGGCTCTTAGCCCGGCGCCGCCTCACCGAAGCTCAGCTCTGGGAGCGGTTGAGGCGCCGCGGCTACGACGAGGACGACGTACGCGAGGCGGTCGCGTCCTGCAAGGCGGACCACTTCCTGGATGACCGCCTCTACGCAGAACTCTACGTGACCGGCGCGCGCAAGCCGGTCGGCGACGCGCGCCTGGCGGGCGATCTCGTGCTGCGCGGGATCGACCGCGATGTTGCCGCCGTTGCCGTTGCGAGCTGTCAGAACGACGAGGTCACGCGCTGCTCGCTGGCGCTGACCACGCTCCTGCGGCGTAAGCCGGAGACGAGTTATCCCTCTGCTGCTCGGGCACTCGAGCGCAGTGGCTTCCCGGCACACCTGATCTACCGCGTCCTGCGCGAGCACGCCGCACGCTTCGGGCCGTTGGCAGCCCTCGCAGAAATCGAACTGAGCTAGCGGGTGCTCTCTCCCTGCTTGTGGCGTTCGTGAGCAAGTAGTCGTCGAGGCGGCGGCGAAGCCTTTCGGATGGCTGTCTCTGCTCGTTCTTCCAGCCAGGTCGATGCCGCGCTCACCATCCTGCGCGGGCTCTTCGGCGAGCGGCACGATCAGGAGTATGCCGTCCGCCTCTGGGACGGCACGTATCTGGGGCCACCGGCGCCGCGATTCACCCTGAAGATCAACGATCCGGCGGCGCTGCGCGAGGCCTTGCACGCTCCGGTGGATTTGCATGTAGGACGCGCGTTTGTTGCCGGGCTGATTGAATGTGAGGGTGATGTGGAAACGGCCGTCGATCTGATCTACGACCGTACGGCAGCTCTGCGCCTAGGCGATGTGCGCAAGTTGCTCCCGCTCGCACTACGTCTGCCGAAGGCTCGCTTGCCGAAACTCCACGAAGCCGCGTTGCACGGTAAAATGCATTCGCTCGAACGGGATCGCGAAGCGATTGGTTTCCACTACGATCAGCCCGTCGACTTTTTCCAAACGTTTCTGGGAACGGTACTCGTCTATTCATGTGCGTATTTTGACGACGGCGTCCGGACGCTTGAAGATGCGCAAAATGCCAAGATCGATTATATTCTACGTAAACTGCAACTCCGTTCCGGAGAGCGTTTGCTGGATATCGGGTGTGGCTGGGGGACGCTGGTCATCCGGGCTGCCAAGCTCTACGGTGCTCGAGCCTGCGGGGTGACCTTGAGCCGGCGCCAGTACGAGCATGCGCAGCAAGCGATTGCGCAGGCCGGCGTGGCGGATCTGGCAGCAGTCGAGTTGCGTGACTACCGCGAACTTGGCGATGCATCGTTTGATAAGATCGCTAGCGTCGGGATGTTCGAACATGTCGGGCGCAGCCATCTGCCGGAGTACTTTGCCGGTGTCTATCGCTTGCTGCGCTCGGGCGGCCTCTTCATGAATCACGGAATCGCCGACCAGAGCCCGGGGAGGCACGGCGGCAAGAGTGGCGGGTTCGTCGAGCGGTTCGTCTTTCCAGACGGCGAACTCGTCGCCGTCTCCGACGCGCTCATGATCGCCGAACGCGCCGGCTTCGAAGTGCGCGATGTTGAGAATCTGCGCGAGCATTATATGCGCACCCTGCGCTGCTGGGTCGAAAACTTGGAGCGCAATCGTGTTCAGGCGGTCGCGGCTGCCGGAGAAGAAGCGTTTCGGACGTGGCGGCTCTACATGGCCGGGAGCGCCCAGGGGTTCCGAGTCGGCCGGATCGGGCTCTTTCAGGCGCTTCTAGCTAAACCGCGCGCGGACGGTAGCAGCGAGGCTGCGCTCACGCGCCGGCATCTCTACGCCGCTCCCATGTAAAGGGCGCCTCGATAAATCCAGGTGCTCGGATTGGGCGCTCGGGGAATGCAGATGCGAGGAGGGTGCGAGGGAGCATATACAGCGTGATCTGTGACTGAACACACGACGAAGCAGGTGCGTTCTCCGAGGGTTCAAGACGAGTGCCTGGATTTATCGAGGCGCCCTAAAGATGCGAGAACTCGGCGAACGATCATAGTGGGCGTGCCCGTTGCAAGAGCATCCTGCGGACAGCATCGTGGACGTCGGCAACCGCATTGTTTCGGTACGTCCAACGTGGGTCGGCTTCGGGTTCGGCGGCAATCATGTTCGCATTTGCCTCGAAGAGCAGGATCCGGCCGTTTGTGGAGAGCGCAAAGTCGATTCCTCCGTAGTCGAGCTGAAGGATTTTGGCAATCGCGTGGAGCGCTTCAACCGCGGGCGCACCAAGCGTCCCCGGCATATCGCTGAGGAAGGCCGCTTCTTCGTCACGATAGGCCGCATTCTCGGCCATATCGCTGCTGAAGTAGTGCACGTTCCAGCTCCTAGAGACTGCTAGGTGGAGCGGATAGAGCTTGCCGTCGACGATCATGACACGATACTTGCGCCAACATCCATCTGCGCCGCGAGCGTCGAGGTACTCCATGACGGCAAGGTGCTCGCCGGGAAGCTGGGTAACCGCCGCTTCCAGATCGCCGGGCGCGTTGACGAGCGCAAAGTGTCGTCCCATGTGAAAGCCCGGCGAGCGCAGCAAGATGGGCCACTCGAGCCCCACCTTTGCGAGTAACTCGCCGGTTGCGGATTCGCTCAACGCTCCGCGCGAGACGGAGATGATCTTCGGAGCGGCCACTCCGGGGAGCGCGCCGAGGCGGGCGGCGTTGGCGATACGTCCCGTTGCCAACACCGCCTGCGGCGCGTTGATGATGGGCGCATCCGTGGCCTTGAGCAGCCTTGTGGCGGTGTGCAATGCCTCCTCACAGCGCTCCGCATCGCCGATCGCATTGAAGACGAGCGCATGCGGAGGCAGCGGCAGCCTCGCGTCATAGAACTCCGGGAAGAGCCGAAGGTTCAAGAAGACGCGGTTGTCGAGCAGGCGGTCGATAAAGATGTTTCCGCCGCGACTGCAGACCACGAGAAGCACTGCAATCGGTGGGGCTACGCCTCGGTAGCGTAGCGCACTGATCGCTTGGCCGCGAAATCCACGTTCTCGGTGGAGTGCGGCGGCCGGCTCATCGCCGAGCTCATCGCAGACATAGGCCATCCCCTGGTGGGCCTGCGCATGCTGCGGATCGAGCTGCAACGCCCGTTCGTAGAGGACCTTCGCTGCAGCGGCATCGCCGTCGTCGCGTACCACGTTCGCGAGGTTGACGATTCCCATAGGATTGTCCGGGTGCTGTGCCGCCGCGTGGGCGTAGGTCAGGCGGGCGGCGCTGCGCAGGCCTTGAGAGAGCAGCACGTTTCCAAGGTTGTTGAGTGCGCCGAAGTGGGTCGGATCGCGTGCCACGATCGCCAGGTACTCGTGCTTGGCGTCATCGGCGAACCCGAGATCCTCGAGTAGGCAGGCGCGTCCAAAGCGTAACTCAAGGTCGTCGGGCGAGGCCACGATCTTGGCATCGATCTCGCGCAGCAGATTCTCGCGGTTGCGCCCCGCCGGCCAATCGCTCATTGGATCAAAGGCGCAACCCCCGAGAAAAAGTCATGACGGAACCGTCGTGCAGACGAACGAACTCCCGGCGGAAGGCATCGGGGGACAAGTTGGTCGCGGCTGCCAGCCTCTCGATCTGCGGTTCCTGGAAATCCTCAAGTTCGAGTCGAGTCATGTAGTTGCGGGCGACTTCATACGATTCGGTGTTGACGTCGACCAGTCGAACGGGGATGCGGCCGGTCTGCGGATCTTGCAGTTCTTCCAGCGTCACCGGAACGACACGCCCGCCGGAGAGCGCCACCAGCGCGCCGCTGCCGCCGGACAAGAGATAGCGCACTGCCCCGTACCCCAGCGTTCGCGTATACTCGACGTCGAAGGGCACGGGCTTTGCGCAGCGCAGTTCGTAGCCGATGTCCTTGGTGACGATCGTGGCTTCGACGCCGATCTCGCTCAAACGCCGCCGCACCGAATCGCGAAGAACGGAACCGATCGGAATATCCGCCAGACGAATATGTCCATACGCATCGCGACCAAGGTTTTCGAATGCAGTGAGCGTTTTTTGGGAGAGGCGTTCAGCGATGCCTTCGGCGACTACTGCGACCCCATGGCTGTAATTCGAGGCTTTGCGCTTGACGATGGCTCCGACGATGGTGTCGACGACGCCTTGCAGGTCGAGTTCCTCGCCGGGAAACTCTTCGGGAATCACGGCAAGCTCGGCTCCGGCAGCTTTGCACATCCCGAGCGCCAGGGCGCCGGACTTGCGCCCCATGCTGATGACAAGATACCAGCGTTCCGTCGTACGCGCGTCTTCCATCAGATTTTCGATGATGCCCGTGCCGACGGATCGCGCCGTTTCGAATCCGAAGGTCGGCGCGTTGTCGGGAAGGGGCAGATCGTTGTCGATCGTTTTGGGCACCGTGGCGATGCCGATGCGGCCTTGCGTTACTTTGGAAATGCGTTTTGCGCCGTATGTCGTATCATCGCCGCCGATCGCAATGAGGTAGCGCACGTCGAGTTTCGTTAGCGTACGCACACAGGTTTGCAGGGTGAGATCGTCCTTGGCTGGGTTCGTGCGCGAAGTGCGCAGGATCGATCCTCCGGTAGTATGGATGAGCGCGACATCGTCTATGCCCAGCTCGACGACATGCGAAGTGTCCCCCGCCGCGATGTGATAGTATCCGTCGTATAGCCCAAGGACGCGCAAGCCGTTGTGGATCGCTTCGATTGTCGCGGAAGCGATGACGCCGTTAATGCCGGGTGCGGGACCGCCTCCGACCAGAATTGCCAGCGTATCGCCGTCGATATTCCCCATATCTCCAAGCGTTTCGACCCCTGTCGGTTTCCGGCCTTGCGGGGAACCGACAGGCGATGGGACGTACCCCTTCCGTCGTTTTCCGTCGCAAATATGACGGTTGAACGCTCATGTCAGCAGACTGATAGCGAGTGCGGCGAGCAGCGCTGCCAGCGCGTAGCCGACGTAGGCCGGGAGGCGCCCGTGGTGCATTCTAGCTAGCGTTCGAGACACGGCCAAGGTAGCGATGATCGCAGGTCTGGCCACGACGCGGTCCGCCAAGAAAACGTCTTCACGAGCGCGCCGTATCGCATCGCGAAAGTGCTCGTGGATCGTTTTCCGTTCGTCTTCGCGTGAGGGTCGGAAGATGGCGTTGAAGATGACTCGTACCGGATTGGAGAAACCAGTTCCGGTATAGGTCATTACCGGCGGCAGCGACGAGAGCCCTCCGGCCCAAACCGGCACCGTACGACGGCGTCTGGCGCGCGAGAGCACGCGAACCCCGAAATACGCCGCTCCCAGAAAGAGCAGCAGCGTCAGGACGAGGTAGGTGGACGACATTGCGAAAACGACGGGATTCGCGTGGCCGCCGCGCAGCATGACAACCAGTCCACGGCCCGGCACGACGCCTTGACCAAGCTGCGCTCCCAGCGCGTGAAACGATCGCACGAAATCGGGCGGCAGATGATCGGCTGCAGACTGCGTTCCGAAGAACGCCGGCACGAGCGTGCGCTGCACCCAGGAGCCGCCAAGTGAGGGCGAGAGTGCCGAGTTGATGACGGCCAAGACGAACGTCGGCAGGAACCCGAGCAGTGCGCACGCGCTCGCAAGCACGTACATGGCCGACAACATGCTACGCGGAGCTTCTCTCACCAGATGTTCCGAGCGCATGCGCGACACGCCGAGAAACGTCATCCCGAATGCTTTTACGAAGCAGGTAATCGCAAGCGCAGCAGTCAGCGCGATCGTCGCACCGCTAAGCGAAAATACGACGCGCAGCCACGGCGGCGCCAGTTCCGCGCTGCGCAGCAAGGACTCGAGTACGAGCCATTCGCTTGCAAATCCGTTGAACGGCGGAATCGCGGAGATCGAAAGCGCGCCGATGAAAAAGCAAAACGCCGTCACGGGAAGCAGGCGTATCAAACCGCCTAGCCGGTCTATCGAACGTTGCCCCGTTTGCGCGTGAACTGTGGACGCTCCCAGGAAGAGCAGGCCCTTGTATGCGGAGTGATTCAGCACGTGGTAGAGGCCTGCGGCAAGACCGATTGCGGCCAGCGCCGGTTGGTGCACCGCGACAAAAACGAATCCCGCTCCGATTGCGGCGATGGCGATGCCGATATTTTCCACCGAACTGTATGCGAGCATCGTCTTGAGATCGTCGCTGATCGTCGCATAGAGTATTCCTGCCAGAGCCGAAACCGCTCCCACGATCAGTGCCAGTGCGCCGAATCCAACGAACGACACCGGCGCCAGCACCAGGTTGACGAGCAGAATGCCGTACACGCCCAGATTGAGCACGACGCCGGAGAGCAACGCGGAAACGTTGCCCGGCGCCACGGGGTGCGCACGCGGCAGCCACGAGTTGAACGGCATCAATCCCGCCTTTACTCCAAAGCCGAAGAACGAGAGCAAGAAGACGGCCCATCGCGTCGCCCCGCTCAAGTCCGAGCCGGAGCCGTCGACGAACCGCAACGAGTGCGCGTTCGCGAATATCAGGAGCATCGCGATCATCGCGGCAAGTGTACCGGCTTCGCTCATTGCCAGCATGACGTACGCGGCGCGCGCGTTTGCCCGCTCGCGCCATTCGTACGCAACCAGAGCGGCACTGGCTATCGCCATGATCTCCCAGGCGATGAAGAACGAAACCAAATCGCGAGCGATGAAAATGGCCATTACTGCGGCCAGCGCGGCGTAGTACCATAGTGCAAAGGAACGCGGCGAATAGTGCTCTTCGTAGCGTTGCAGGTATCCGGCCGTGTATACCGACACCGGGAAATACACTAGCGCCGCGATGCAGGTAAACAGCGCACCCAAGTGCGTCGTTCCCAAAATCATGGGGCCTAACGTCGGAAGATTCCATAGAGAGACGGAGCTCTCGGGCGCCAGCAGCGCTTGCGCACCGGCGGCACACGCAAGGAGCGCGGCGGACCCTGCGAACCACGCGATGGAGGCGGCAACGCGTTTTACAGGAACGAGAAACGCAACCACCGCGCCAACCGCGCAGATGGCGAACACCGCAGCGTACGCCCAGAGCGCGCCCGTCATCGTTCGAGCGGTTTGCTTTCGCAAACCCCGAGCAGCGCATGCACAATCGCCAGTGGTGGTGGCGGGCATCCGGGCACGAATATGTCTACCGGGACGACGCTCGATGCGCCGGCGGCGCACATTACGCTTGGTCCGAATATGCCGCCGCTCACCGCGCAGGCGCCTATGGCAACGACGCGTTTGGGTTCCGGCATGGCCTCGTAGGCGGTTGCGAGTTCCGCGCGCATCTGCTGCGTGACGGGACCGACGACGAGCAGTACGTCGGCATGCCTCGGCGTCGGTGTAATGAAGATACCGTGCCGGTGCGCATTGTAGAACGGATCGCTCAGATGCGCGATCTCGTTTAGACACGCACCGCAATCGCCGGCGTCAATGACGCGAACATGCAGTGAGCCGTGGAATGCCGCGGGAAGCGTGTCCACGCCGTCTGTGCCATGGGCCCAATTGTAATCGACCTTCCATTCCATGGCAGCGGATCCATCGCAACTCGCGCAGCGCATGCAATGGATACAGCGATCTCGGTTTACCGTTGCTACGTCGCCTTGTGCGTGAATGGCGCCTGTCGGGCAGCGCGCTTGATTGCCGGCCGCATCGTCTGTCGTCTCGAAGCGCGTCTCATGCGGAAAGCCCGGCGTAGCTCCCGCAGGTGCGGGCGCATTTGCCGCGTAGCGTTCGGTGCGGATGCCTGAGCGGATGCCGAGCAAGAACCAACTCATAGCCTCACCGGTCGTTCTCCGCAACGGATAAGTCTAGCGTCGCAAGAATGATGGGGAAATCCTGAAACGCAAAGTCCTCCGTCGCGATGTGAAAACCGTGCCAGTTTCGGAACGAAGGTGGGGCGAAGTGGTAGCGCAGCAGCGAGAGATCCGCTGCGATGCATGTCCAGTGCAGAGAAGCTCCGCGCGGTGCCTCGGCCCAACCTAGCGCGCTCCCAGGCGTTTGCGGAATCTCCCCGCGCAAGGCACCGCCGGGCGCGTTCGCAACGCCGTTGAGGATGCGCGCGGATTGCTCGACCTCGCGGAAGAGCACGCGCAGTCGCGCGAAGCCATCCCCTTCGTACTCTACCGGCACGGAAAACTCGGCATCCTCGTACCGGCCGTACGGGTGCGATGTACGAAGATCCAGGTCGACGCCGCTTGCGCGCGCCATCGGACCGAGCAGTTCAAACGTTTGGGCTTTCTCCGGAGAAATGAGCCCGATGTTTTCGATACGATCCAGAAAGCTGCCGGTCTTTTCCAGGGCCTCGCGCATCTTCGCAAAGCGCGGCAAAATGTTGTGGACGGCAACGAGCATCTCCGCAATCGCCTCCGCGTCGAAATCGCGCGCCAATCCGCCGACGGCAAGCGTACCGAAAAGGTACCGGTGCCCAGTTAGCTGCGCCGTAACGCGTAGCAGTTCTTCTTCGAGTACGGCGGCTTGGTTGGCGGCGACGGTCAATGCCGTCGATTCGCAGATTTCGCGAATCGCGCCGGCATGGTGGCGAATCCGCTCGAGTTCCGCCAACAGCGTGCGCAACGCGAGCGCGCGGGCTGGAACGTCGATTCCAAGCGCGGATTCCACGGCGTTGCAATAGCCCCAGCCGTTCCCCAGCGCGCTCATCCCGTTGCATCGTTCGACCAGTAGCAGAACGTCGTGGACGCTGCGTCCCTCCGCAAGTTTCTCGATGGCGCGATACTTGTAAAACAATCGCGGAACCGCGCGAACCACATCTTCGCCGACCGTTTCCAACAGAAAGAGCGCTGATTCCGCGTGCCCGGAGAAGATGGGACCCACGGGCATGATGAATGCGCCTTCTTCCTGCAGCACGTGATGCGGCTCCCACGGCCGGTTGGTCTGAGCGATGTGCTGCGGCGCTTGCGGACGCATCAGACCGATGCCTGATGCCCACTTGTCGTCGTGGAAGACGAAATCACCCAAGCGCGGATGCGCCGTAAAGGTAATCGAGAAGAGATCCTCGATTTCGCGTTCGTGGCGGTCGGCCGAGATGTACACGGGTGTGAGTGAGGGCGTTTGCCGCGTTTGCCGGTCGACGTCCAGCAGCACATGCAGCCAGCCACGGCCAGCCGTTCCATAGAAGCAGTAACGCAGATCGGTTGCATCTGCCGTCTCCGAAGCGACGATTGTTCCCAGGTGCCAGCCGTGCGCACGCAACCGAGTGGCGATCGCGTGTAGCATATCGGATGGCGGTTTAATGAGATCGACATCCGGCGCGAGCGAAGCATGTGCCAAGAAGGGCCATTCTGCGAGTACGTCCTGTACCGACCCAAGCGGCTTCATCGCTTCGGTCATCCTCCCAGTACCGCGGCAGAGTGCAGCAGCAGGCGTGCCAGCGCCAATGGAATCCACGCGCCTAGAACGATCACCGGCAACGCGGCAATTCCAAGCGCGATCCCGCAGAGAACCGGTAGCTTAAGCCATGCACGCCGGCCCGGCGCAGGCCGTCCGAAGGCCATGTTGCCGGCGTGAAAGAGCACACCGAAGAATCCGATGACGATGAACGCGGCGAGCAGCCCCGTAACCAGATAGTGCTGCGAAACGATTCCCGCACGGAAGATTGCCAGTTCGCTCAAGAACACGGCGAACGGAGGTGCTCCCGAGATTGCGAGGCTTCCCACGAGCAGCGCGGCGGCAGTGATTTTCGATTTATCCAGGAGACCCGTGACATCTGCAATCGAGCGAGTTCCCGAAACGAGCAAGGCACTCCCGGCAGCATAAAAGCAGAATGACTTCGTTACCGCGTGCGCGAGAATTTGCCACACGGCCGCCGCATCGCCGAGCGGCGTGGCAAAACTCGCTGCCACCAGCACGATGCCCATGTGTTCGACGGTGGAAAAGGCAAAGAGCCGCTTGAAGTCGTGCGTTTGAACGATCAACAACACGGCGACGCCGACCGAAATCAAGCCGAGCACCGCAAACCACGCCTGCACATGCACGGCCGGTACTTGTAAAAAGACGCCGCGCAGGCGCAGCAGCACGTAGAGCACCACCGTCGTTTCGATCCCGGAGAGCAAGGCGCAGACAGGCGCGGGCGCCTGACTGTGTGCGTCGGGTAGCCATGTGTGCAGCGGAACCAGGCCAATCTTCGCACCGTAGCCAATCAAAAGCAGCGCAAATGCCGTCTTGACGAGCGCGAGCGGCATTACGCTTGCGGCTACCCGCAGTCCTGTCCAGGTGAAATCCGTGGAGCCGGTGACGTGCAGTGCCCAAAACAGCATCAGCACGCCTAGCACGGCTACGGTCGCGCCCAGGAGCGTCAGCACCATGTATTTCCAGGCCGCTTCCAGCGCTTCGCGCGTCCCGGAAAAACTGACGAGCAGAATCGAGAGCAGCGTCGTGAGCTCCACGGCGATCCAGACCAGCCCGAGTTCCACCGTGAGCGGAATGCTCAGCATGGAAAAGACGAAGAGATTGAAGTTGGCGTAATAGAGCCTCGTGCGCAAGGCGCTATGTTCCGGTCCGATGTATCCTGCGGAAAAGATCGCTGCAGTCGTGGCGATGAGCGTTATCAGTAGCAGCAAGAGCGCCGAAAGCGAATCCACCTCGACCCAATGCGCTATGAGCACCAGCACGCCACCCATTTGCAAGCCGCACATCACGGCGATGCTCAGCCCAAACGATACGACCGAACATCCGATGGTGAGAGCCGAGGCAACCCGTTCACTGCGCGGTAGCGCGAGAACGAGCGCCGCGAAGAGCGGGAGCGCCGGGATGAGCCACGCCGCGACGTGCATGTTCATAGCAACTCCCGCAGCGCGGTCAAGCTGCCTACCTCGGTGGAACCAGTCTCTTGGTACACTGAGCGAGTCAAGAGCGCGACGATGAATGCCAGTAATGGTACGTCGAAGGCAATCGCCAGTTCGGCAATCAAGGGGAAGTTCGGTGCAATCGCGATGCCGACCAGGAACGCGCCGTTTTCCATTGCGAGTATTCCGAGAATCTGCGGAACCGCCTCGCGCCGTACCGCGAGCTGCAGCAGACCGATGAGCAGTCCCGCCATACCGACCGAGACGTTCGCCGGCGAGAGGCTGTGGGCGGCTGCATTCAGTGGGATGCCGGCGGCGTAGCCGGCGAGCAGTAAGGCGAGCGAACTCAACAGTATGGCGGAAACATCGATCGACTGTGAGAACTCGCGTCGTGCGTATACTTGTGCCGGCACCATCGAGCGCAGTATCCACGGGATGAGCACCGCTTTGCTGGCGATCGTAACGCAACCGAGCGCAAACAGATGCCATGACCACGGAGCGCCACCGAGCAGGAAGGCGGACGCGGCGAGCAGCAGCGACTGCAGTACGAAGACCTGCATGCATGCGCCGATTTGCCGCATGACGACCATCGCGATCGCCGTGAGAATGAACAGGCCGAGCACGAGTGCGTTGAGATGGTAGAGCCATGCGCTCATAGACCGAGCAACTCCATTACCATTGCCGTAACCGAAACGATGAATGCGGCACCCACGAATTCTTGGATGCGAAACAGCCGCAGCTTTGCAAACGATGATTCCACGATGACGACGAGCAGCACGAGCACGAGAACCTTGACGAAGATCAGCACCGTTGCAAGCAGCATTGCCGGGATCGTGCCGGTTGAAGCTAGGCCCCACGGCGCGGTCAGCACGTTGAGGAAAATGATTGCCAGGACGGTGAACTTCATATAGCCACCCCACTTCAGGAGCGCGAGCGATCGCCCGGAGAACTCGAGCGCCTTCGATTCGTCGACCATCGCCAGCTCGAAATGGCCGCTGGGATTATCGACGGGAATCCGTCCGGTTTCGGCGAGGATCACCATGAAGAACGCGATCAGCAATAGGACGTGCGATGCGGAGAAGAAGTTTGCGAGCGGATGTACCCAGTGCTGTTGCACGATGTACGGTATCGTGGAATCCGCCACGAACGACACGGTGAAAAGGACGACGATGATGACTGGTTCGACCAGGAAGCCGACCATGCGCGTTCGGCTCGCGCCCATCGGTCCGTAGGGGTTGCCACCGTCGATTGCCGCGAGGGTGAAGAAGAATCCCGACATTGCCAGGATGAATCCCGCCGCCAGCATGTCTCCGACAAAGGCGAAGAACAGTGGAAAGTCCGTCAGGACCGGTATTAGCAGCGTGACGACGAGCGGGACGACGAACACGACATACGGAGTGAAGCGAAGGATCCAGGAGCTTCGCTCGGAGACCACCTCGTCTTTGGCGAAGAGCTTGCGCAGGTCGCGATAGGGTTGGAAGATACTCGGGCCGCGCTTGGACGCAACCAGCTCTTTGCATTTCTGCGCAATGCCGGCGAACAGAGGAGAAAGCCCAAGGACGAACGCGAGTTGCCAGAGATTCAGCGCCGCAGATTGGGCCATGTATGGTCCTGTGACATAGAAATGCTCCTACCAGCAAAATGTGCCGAGTAGGAGCCATTATGCCGGCGCGGCCTATAGCGGGCTCCATCGCTGCTCAAGCGTCTACGTGCCCACAGTATAGCGAACGCGGTTCACGTATGCAAGCTATCTCCCACCGCCGCCCGTTGTGCCGGCATGTTTTGTTTTCTGGTGTTCTCGGCGCCACGCATTGTAGGTTCTCTTGACCTGCGGTGGGAGGTAGCGCCCCGGCGGTGGCGCGTAACCGGGCGGCGGTGTCGGCATCGGCATCAGGTGCGGGGGGAGCAGTAGAGGATCGGTCTTTTTCGACCAACAGGCCGGCCACGGAATCGATCCGGCTTCGCTTCCGCCGCTTGCATATTGGAATGTGTAGCGCAGATAGTAACAGTCTTCTCCATTGGCATGCCAGGAGCGTATGGGGTAGAGTATCCCATCTCCGTGGCGCTTTTTTTGCTTGTTAAAATTAAAGAAGTCTTTGCGGAGCATCGAAGGGTGCGGTGGTTGCTGCGCGACGCGGAGCGGATTGTTGCTCTTACGCAAGTGTTCCGCTTCGCGTGCGAACTCTTGTTGTTGTTGCGCGAGTTGTTGACTGAAGCTGACTTTCGGCTGCACCGAGCGTACCGGGTGCCGTGCTTGTGGCGGCGCGTTCGGTACGATGCGCGCGATCTCGTGCTGCTGCTTTGGCGGGCTAATGCGATGTTGCGGTTGTGTGCGGTGCGGTAGAGGATGTCGAATGGGTGCAACGTTCGGCTTGGCCCTTTTTGAGATTGCCAGGGCTGACGATCGAATGACGACGATGTGCTCAGGTGCTTGTTGAGCTAAGTGTCTGAGGGGTGCCCCCGGCGACAAGACGAGCAGCGGCAAGAGCAGCGCATGGATGAGCACCGAGAGGACGAGGGAAACCGGCAGGCGACGCTGATCGTCGCCCTCATCATCGCGGTGGGAAATCATCTAGGGGAGTCTACGCTCCTGACCTGGGCTCTTACTGCGTGCTACGGAGCAATCGTGTAGTTCACGCCCGCGCGTTGAAGGATCGCCCGTCCCGGTCCGGCCAGAATGAATCGGACGAATGTCGCAGCCGCGCGCGGATGGGGAGCCTGGCGCAGCACGGCCAGCGTGTAGCGAACCGCGATGCCGGGCCGGGCGCCGATGCCGTCGGGTAGGACGATCGTCTTGAGGCCCTTGACCTTCGTCTCGGTACTGTAGAAGAAGCCGACGTCAGCTTGGCCGCTCTCGACGCGCACGATGAGATCCTCCTCCGGAAAGATCTGGCGCGGGTTGAGGGCCGGGCCGAGTAAGCGGACTTCATAGCCGGGGTCGTGCATGGAGGCCCCGAGCGCTCGGATCGCTGCGATCGTCTTGCCGCCCTTCGGGTCGAGGCGCGGGTCGGTGCGGGCGATCCGCAGCCCCGGGGTCTCAAGCACGCTGCCGAGACTCGCTTTTCCAAGCGCGACCGCCGCCAATGCGGGTGCAAAGCGAGAGGATGGTGAGTAGGCGAGAACGAGGTTGGCTTGCCCGAAGATGAGGTCATGCTCGATGTAGTTGCCGTGGGCCGGCCCTTTGAGGTCTCCCAAGATCGAGGGTGCGGCGCTGATGAAGACATCGGGCGTCTGCACTCCGGCTCGAATCAGATTGGCCAACTCCCGGCTGCCTGCGGGCTCACCCTGAAAATGAAGGTGTTCTCGCGTGAGTAAGGCAGTGGCGATCGGCCCCTCCATCGTCTGGAGCAACGAAGCGGCGTAGGCCACCGAAACGTTCCGGAGGGGAGGGTGTGCGGCACCAAGCAGAGCAACCAGGGTAAGAAGAAGAGTGATTCGGTGCTTCATGGGAAGGACTGAGTACGAAGCGCAGAATGAGTCCACCTCGCAAGGAGTCGTAAAAATCGTCTTGGAGCAACAGATTCACCCCGAAGAGCCGACCACTGCCGACCTTCCCCGGGAAGGCGACCGCGATGGGAGCCTCACAAGGACGTTGATATGGATCGGCGTCGCCGGCTTGTCCGCGGCACTGGCCGTGACGCTGGTGCGCGTCCTGGTCGCACGGCCGCCCTCTGCGGATCCAACGAGCCGTCGCATCCAAGAGCTGATCGACGAGGCCAACCAACTCTTGCGTACGCTTGACGACCAGAAGCACGGCGCCTAAGCCGCCCGGCGCAGCCGTCCCGGTTGTCGGGACCCAACTCGAGTTGGTCTTTACGGATCTGCTTGCCAACGGCCAAGCTGTCGGTCGCGTCAGCGGGTTCGTCGTCTTCTGTTTTGGGCCGTTGCCGGGTGAACGAGCGCGTGTTCGCATCGTGGAGCGCAGGCGCACGTACTCGGTCGCCAAACTCGTTGAGCGGTTTTCGACCTCGCCCAATCGCGCCCAACCGTTCTGCAAGGCCTTCGGTGCCTGCGGCGGCTGCCAGGTGCAGCACTTGAGCTATGCTGCGCAACTCTTGTGGAAGCGCGATGTCGTACAGAATGCTCTGGCCCGCATCGGAGGCTTCACGGGGCTTGCGGTCCGTCCGCCGCTGGGGATGGTCCAGCCGCGCAGCTATCGCAACAAAGTCTCGCTCGTCGTTGACGCAGGGCCGGCAGGGCCGCGCATCGGCTTCTACCGGCAGCGCTCACACGACATCGTTCCGATCGAGAGTTGCCCGGTTGTCTTGCCGGAACTCAACGATCATATCGCCGGGATCGACCGCGCCCGCGGTGCCGAGGCGACGAGCGCGGCGTTCGAACAAACGCGCCATATCGTGGCGCGCGCTTCGCGGGCCACGCGCAAGAGCGTTGTCACCTTTACGACTGAGCAGCCCTCTGAAGAGGTTCTGCGGGCTGCGCCCACCCTGCTGCGCGATCTGCCCGGTGCGGTCGGTATCGTCAACTCGTTTGGACTCACGAGTGAAAACGCCATTATGGGCCGCCGTTATCGCGTCGTCATCGGCGTGGATGAAATCGAGGAGTCCCTGGCCGGTGTGCGCTATCGTGTATCGTCGGGCTCGTTTTTCCAAATTAACGTTGAGATGGTGGACCGGATCTTGCAGTTTCTCGGTGCGGGCCTTACCAAGCCACGCCGTATTGTCGACCTCTACTGCGGCGCCGGCACGTTCGCGCTGTTCTTTGCGAGCCGCGGGTGTACGGTCTTCGGGGTTGAGGAGAACGAGCAGGCCGTGGTGGAAGCGCAGGAAAATGCGCGACTCAACGGGGTGGCGGATCGGACGCGCTTTCGGATTGGGCGCGTCGAGCAGGTGCTTGCCTCGGAAGAGGCGACAAATGCGCTCACCGATGCGCAGATCGTCTTCTTGGATCCCCCGCGCAAAGGCAGCGACGCGGTGACGCTCGATGCGATTGCCCAGGCCGGCGTGCCGAACGTCTGGTACCTCTCCTGCGATCCCGCGACGCTGGCCCGGGATTGCAAGCACTTAGCAGCCAAAGGCTACGCCCTCGGGATCGTTCAGCCGTTCGACATGTTTCCGCACACGGGGCATGTGGAGACGCTGGTGACGCTCTCGCGTACGACTTCGCTCGACGACTCGTCGATGCGCGATGCCTTCGCGAACGCGCCGCTACCGGTTTGGGGACCCGAACATGAATACTCGCCTTCCGCACGGGAGTATCCCGATTTTGTCATCCGAGAAGATTGACGTTCGCTATGTAGCGAAACTCGCCCGTATCGCGCTGACCGATGACGAGGTCGAGCGCTTCGGGACGCAGCTCGCCGACCTGCTCACCCATGTCGACGCACTCGCGCAGCTAGATATCGCATCGGTCAGTGCGACGGCCCAGGTCATCGAGTCGCGCAACGTCTTGCGCGACGATCTCCCGCGCCCCGGTCTCGATCGTGACGTTGTGCTCGCGCAGGCCCCGGCCTCTCAAGGTGGATTCTTTCGCGTTCCGCGGATCATCGCCGTCAAGGGAGAAGCGTCGTGAGCGATCTTCTGCGTGGAACTGCGGTGCAGGTGGCTGCTGCCGTCAACGCGCGGCAGGCATCGGCGCTCGAGGTGACCGAAGCGATGCTTGCCCACGTGGAGGGCGTCGAGCCTGGTGTCGGTGCGTATCTTACGCGGCTCGATGAGTCTGCTCGCTCGCATGCAGCGCGCGTCGACCGGCGCGTACGCTCCGGTGAGTCCTTGCCGTTGGCCGGCGTGCCGGTCGCGGTGAAAGACAACATGTGTCTCGACGGGACGCGCACCACCGCCGCGAGCAAGATCCTGGCCGGATGGGTTTCCCCCTATACGGCGACGGCGGTCCAGCGCATCATCGATGCCGGCGGGATTCCGATCGGCAAATCCAACTTGGATGAGTTTGCGATGGGTTCGTCTTGTGAGAACTCGGCGCTTGGGATCACCCACAACCCGTACGATCCGACGCGCGTGCCGGGTGGTTCGAGTGGCGGTTCGGCGGCGGCCGTGGCGGCGCACGAGGCGACGATTGGCCTTGGCAGCGATACGGGCGGCTCTATTCGGGAGCCTGCGGCGTTCTGTAATCTGGTGGGCTTTAAGCCGACCTACGGACGCATTTCGCGCTATGGGCTGATTGCGTTTGCCTCGAGTCTGGATCAGATCGGTCCACTCACACGCACGGTGGCCGACGCGGCACTGGCCTACGAGGTGATGGCCGGCTACGATCCGATGGATTCCACGAGCGTCCAGCGTGATGTCGAGACCACCGGCAAGCCGCTCCCGGGCGATCTCACCGGTGTGCGCGTCGGGATCGTGCGCGAGTTCGATCTAGCCAAGCTGGGTGCGGAGGCCGCCTCACTCTATCAACGCGCGTATGGCGATCTACAAAAACTTGGGGCCGATCTGGTCGAGGTGGCGTTGCCGACGGCAGAGTATGGTTTGGCAACGTACTATCTCATCGCTCCGGCTGAGTGTTCGTCGAATCTCTCGCGTTTCGACGGTATTCGTTACGGGCTGCGGGTCGAGGGCGATGATGTGACGCAGACCTACGAGCAGACGCGAGCGGCTGGATTCGGCCCTGAGGTGAAACGCCGCATCCTCATCGGAACCCATGCGCTTTCGAGCGGTTACTACGATGCCTACTACGTGCGCGCCCAGAAGGCACGGACGTTGATTGCGCGCGACTTCGCCAAGGCGTTTGAGGCCTGCGATCTGATCGCGTGCCCGGCCGCGAGTACGCCGGCGTTTGAATTTCATGCCAAGAGCGACCCGTACAGCATGTATTTGATGGACTACTACACGATTCCGATGTCGCTTGCAGGGCTACCCGCGCTCTCGGTTCCCTGTGGATGGATAACCCCGGCGGGCGGCACGGTGCCGATGCCGATGGGGCTGCAACTGACCGGCCCACTCTTTGCCGAGCGCGCATTGCTCGGCGCCGCGCATGTCTACGAGCAGGCCACGCGCCATGCCGGAGCACATGCCCCGCAGATTGGAGGAGCGCGATGAGTGGGACAACGGGCGCCGCAGCCGCGGGCTATGAAGCGGTTATCGGCATCGAATGCCACGTCGAACTGAAAACGCAGACGAAGATGTTCTGTGGATGCCTCAATGAGTTCGGCGGAGAGCCGAATACGAAAGTGTGCCCCGTCTGTCTAGGACTGCCGGGGGCTTTGCCGGTTCCTAATCTGCGCGCCATCGAACATATGATTCGTTCCGGCCTCGCGTTTGAAGCGGCCATTCCGGCCTTCTCAAAGTTCGATCGTAAAAATTACTTCTATCCCGACATGCCCAAAGACTACCAGATCAGCCAGTACGATATGCCGCTTACCCAAGGTGGTGTGGTGCGGTACTGGCTTGAAGACGGAACGATCAAAGAGTGTCGTCTGGTGCGCATCCATCTCGAAGAGGATACGGGCAAGTCCACGCATGCGGGCTCCGGCGATGGGCGTATCGCCGGCAGCGCATATTCGCTGGTGGATTTCAACCGTGCCGGAGTGCCGTTGATGGAATGCGTCTCGGAGCCGGATATCCGTAGCGCCGAGGAAGCCGTGGCTTTTCTTGAAGCGTTAAAACGCACGTTCGTGCAGTTGGGCGTGAGTGACGTGAAGATGGAGGAAGGCTCGCTGCGATGCGATGCCAACGTCTCCATCCGTCCGATCGGCGCACATGAACTCGGCACGAAGACCGAGATCAAGAACATGAACTCATTTCGGTCGGTGCAGCGGGCTATCGACAGCGAGATCGCGCGGCAGGTTGCATTAGTGACCTCGGGAGGCCGCGTCATTCAAGAGACGCGTGGCTGGGACGAGGTACACGCAACGACGCATTCGATGCGCAGCAAAGAAGAGGCGCACGACTATCGCTACTTCCCCGACCCCGATCTCCCGCCGCTCGAAGTCTCCGAGAATACCGTTGGATGGCTGCGCGTCGAGCTGCCCGAGTCGGTGATCCGGCGCTTTACTCGCTATACCGGCGAGTATGGGCTCAACGTGCAGCAGGCGACGCAACTGATCGACAATCCGTCGCTCGCGGAGTATTTCGACGCATGCGTAGCGTTGAGTGAGAACCCGGCGCAGAGCGTCAACTTTGTGCTTGGCGACCTCTCGCGTCTGGCCAACGAAACCGGCGTCGCGATCTACGCTTCACCTGTGGTGCCCAAACATGTGGCGGAGCTGATTGCCCTCCTCGACGGCAAGACCATCAACTCGAAGATCGCGAAAGATCTTCTTGAGCGTATGTGGAGCGGGGGTGGTTCGCCCAAGGCCATCGTGGAACGCGAAGGCCTTGCGCAGACCAGCGATCCCGGCGCGGTGGCCAAGTTTGTCGACCAGGTGCTTGCAGCCAACGGAGATGCGGTGGCCCAATATCGCGCAGGGAAGACGAACGTCCTCGGATTTCTTGTCGGTCAGGTCATGAAGGCGTCGGGGGGAAAGGCCGATCCTGCGCTCGTCCAAACGATGATGACGCAGCGATTAGCGTAAGCTGTGCTCGCGGACGAGCGGACGCTGGAGGTTCTTGACTTCGCTGCGATCGTAGAGCGCGTTGTGGCGCGGACACGGACGCAGCGCGGACGCGCGAAAGCCTTGGCACTGCTGCCGCTGGATGACTTTGAGGCAGTGCGTCGCGCGCAGGCGCAGACATCGGCGTTACGAGACGCGATGGCGGCGCACGACCTCCACCTGCTAGCGGCCGTGGAGACCGCTTCTCTGACGCAGACGGCTGCCCGAGGCGGCATACTCTCCGGCAACGATCTGCGATCCATCGGAGACGCATTGGCGGCAGCCGCCGCGGCTCGCCGCGCGATCCAGCTTGCACAGGATCCCATTTTGCAGGAGTTGATCGCGGGGTATAGCGACTTGTCGGCGCTCGGGCGCCGCCTGATCGACGCCTTCGACGAGCGGGGGACGCTTCAAGATCGCGCCTCTGCCGCACTTGGACGTATTCGTCGCGATATCGCTCGCGCGTCGTCTGAAGCGCGTGACCGTGTGAGCGCGATCATGCGCTCAGCACGACACGCTAAAGCGATTCAAGATACCGTGGTGACGATTCGCGAGGGGCGATTCGTGATCCCGATCAAAGCGGAGTTCGGTGGGGAGTTTCCAGGTATCGTTCACGATACGAGTTCCAGTGGTCAGACGCTCTTCGTGGAACCCTTGGCAGCTTTGGAGGTGAACAACCGCGTGCGCTCGCTGCGTGCCGCTGAAGAGCGCGAGGCCGAACGCATTCTCGCGGAACTCTCCCAACTCGTCGGTAGCCGGGCGGCTGCCATTGACCTCAACGTCGAGGGGTTGGCGCGGGTCGATCTGGTTGCGGCACGAGCAGAACTTGCGAGTGCGATGGACGCCGGGGCGCCGGAGCTGGTCGATGGCGCCGAGATCGTTATCGATCGGGGGCGTCATCCCTTGCTCGCTGCGCGGGCGATCCCACAGTCGCTGGCCTTGGCCGATCCAACTCGATTGCTCGTCATCAGCGGCCCCAACATGGGAGGCAAGAGCGTCGCGCTGAAGATGGTCGGACTTTTCGTTGCGATGGCCTATGCGGGTCTGCATCTGCCGGCCGGTCCGGCGACGCGAATCGGCCGCTTTGACCATGTTCTCGCTGATATCGGCGACGATCAGTCCATTGCCGAGAACACGTCGACCTTCTCGGCGCACATGGTGCGCATGCGCGAGATGCTCCAGCTCGCCGACGAGCGGACCTTGATTCTGGTCGATGAGATTGGAGGCGGGACGGAGCCCGGTGCGGGAACGGCCCTTGCGACGGCGATCCTCGAGCGGTTGCTTGCGGTACACGCTTGCGGCGTCGTGACGACCCATGCGACCGAACTCAAACTCTTTGCGCACGCGCAAACCGGCATCACGAACGCGAGCGTACGCTTTAACGCCGATACGTTTGAACCGACATATTCGTTGGAGATCGGTGCGCCAGGCCAATCCTTGGCCTTTCCTCTGGCGCAGCGTTTGGGGATTCCCGTTGAAATCTTGCGGCGGGCGGCGGAGCTCCTTGGCGTGCGTGAACGCGATTATGAGAGTGCGCTTGCGGATTTGGCGACGCGTAGCGCCGAACTCGCGCAGGAGCGGGATCGCCTACAACAGGAACGTCAGCAGTTTGAGGAGCGCGCGCGGGCGCTGTCGGTACGGGCGCAGGCATTTGAGGGCGAACGGGAAGCATTTGCCGGGCGCGCTGAAGAGGAGTTGCGCCGTGCTCTGAGGGCGTTCGTTGAAGAGTTAGGGCGTCGCTCCCCCGAGGCAGCCAAAGCGCGGGTCACGCGCGGTCAGAGCGCGGCGTTCGGCCGCGTCCTCGATGACCTTCGGCGCGAGGCGGGCCTGGTGCGCTCGCAACCTGCACCCGATACCGGCGCAGCGCTTCAGCCCGGCGATCACGTCTGGGTGCAATCCTTGCGTCAGGACGGGGTGATGGTAGAGGACTACGGCGAGAGTATTCTGGTGGCGATTGGCTCGATGAAGACCGTCGTCCCGCGAGCGGATCTCCAGCTCCGCCCTTCTAAAGGCCGAGCGCAGAGTCGCGTGGAGGGCGGCAGTGCACGGCTGGCCGCGAGTACCGGCCTTGCGATGGAACTCGACGTGCGCGGAATGCGATACGTTGAGGCCGAGCCGCTCGTCGAACGCTGGCTCGACGAAGCGCAGGTTGCCGGCCAGTCTCCGTTACGACTCATTCACGGTAAGGGAACGGGGTTGCTTGGACGAGGTTTGCAAGAGTATCTGCGCGCGCATCCCGCCGTACAGACTCTCCGTTTCGGCAACGCTGATGAAGGCGGCAGCGGCGTCACGATCGTCGATCTGCGAGAGGCATAGCGCAAGCTGCACACGCATTGAACGGTCCGTACGCGTAGGTGCCGGCCGCTTTGCGCCGCGCCGGGTAAGTAGAGCGCCGCCCGCCGCCACCCTTTCGCCACAAGACGTTAGCAGTGCCCCAAGCGTTGTAAGGCTTACGTAAGACCCCGCTGGTATACTTCCGCCGCCTGAGAAGTTGCGCTTGAGGGGTGTCCAACGATGACCCGAGCTTTATACGCAACCACACTGCAGGGATGCGATACTGGCAACGGTACGCATTCTCGCGTCACATGACGCGGCCTTGGCGCCCGTCCCATGCCCCTCCGAGAGCGACACAACACGCAATATCGCACACGAGCTCCTAAAGGAGAGTATGCACTATGAGACACTTGCGATCTATTTGTGCTTTTGTGATGGTGCTAGGGTTCGCTGCTTGTAGCGGTAGCGGTGGCGGTGGCGGTGGGACCCGTCCTCCGCTTCCGATAATCACCACCAGCCCGGCGACGCTCTCATTCGCACAGAACGGCCAAGTCCAGACCTTTACCGCTAGCGGAGCGACGGGGATAACGGCAACCAGTTCGAACACGGCCGTCGCGACGGTGGCGGCGGGTTCCACGGCTGGTTCGTTTAGCGTAACTGCCGTAGGCAGTGGAACCGCCACGGTTACCGCCACCGCCAGCGGAGCAACCTCCGCGAGCGTCGGCGTCACCGTAACTAACACCAATCTGCAACCGCAAGGGGTGAAATAAATGAAAAGATTAGCTATTGCGGGCGCAGTTGTCCTAGCCTTTGCCCTGGCTGCCTGTGCCCAACACGGGCAAGGCATCACGCCCTCCGGTCCGGTGCCGGCAGCCCACGGCATGGGTATCGCAAACTTCATCATCAAGGTGCCGAAAGCCGCGACGACAAGTTCGACCAACCCCAACCCCAACTACATCTCCGCGGCAACGCAGTCCGTGACGATCACGGTCAGCGGCGTGTCGACGCCGACCACGGTAAATCTCACACCGAGCTCCCCGAATTGTTCGAGCAGCAGCGGAACGCTGACGTGCACGGCATCGGTTCCTGCACCGATCGGCAGCGATACGTTCACGCTGACGATGTTTGACAAGACAAACGGCGCCGGCAATCAACTCTCGACCGGCACAGTCACTGCGACCATCAATGCCGGAACCACGAACAACGTTCCGGTGATATTGAACGGCGTCGTGGCGTCCGTTGCGGTCAGTCTTGCCAACCCCGCACCGGCGGTCGGCGTGAGCGCGACGATTCCGCTCACGGTCACTGCAATGGATGCGGACGGCGACACGATCGTCGGGCCCGGAAACTACACGCCGACGATCGCGCTCTCGACGAGCGATTCGACCAATGCCGCGCTCTCAAGCACGACGGTGAGCGCGCCTGGGGCGGCGGTCACTGTCACGTACAGCGGCGCAGCCATTTCAAGCGCTACGATCACCGCCACGATCACCGGTACGTCGACCTCCGCCACCACGAAGCTCACGCCCGCCAACAGCCAGAACGGCAGCGGCGCCGTCGGCGTCGTCACCATTGGTGGGACCACGTACGCCGAGGTTCCGAGCGCAGGCGGTTTGCTGCAGATCCAAATCGCATCGAGTGGTACGATCAGCGCCGCGCGTGCCCTGCAACCAATTGCCGCCGCCGCTCCGGCGCCGTCACCGTCACCGTTGGTGCTCACACCGGCCCCGGACGCATGTGCCATAGGTCCAGGCCCTGGCCCCAGCTACGGCATCTTCGCATACTGCATCACGTACAACGCACCGAGCGGGCCCCAAGGTATCATCAACGTCGTGGACCTCACCTCGGGCACGCCGACGTTCGTTCGTTCGATCACGACCGACGCCAGCGCCAGCACAGTCAGCTTCAGCGGCGCATACTGCTACATCTGCGGCGTCGCATGGGATGGCAAAGATAACGCGATCATCATCTCGACGGCGAACGGATACGAGTTCTACGATCCGGGCACCGCGAGCGGCAAGCAGGTGATCGCGACTATTCCTGCGCCGATTTCGGAGAACTTCGGGTACAATTCGGCCACGGACCAGATCTGGTCTCCGACGTACACCGAGGTCGACCTCGTTGACGTGGCGAGCCGGACCTGGTACACGCTGACGGGTGCGAGCGTCTCATCTGACTGGGACGGCGGAGCAGTCGATTCCTCGACGAACATCGGAATGGCCGTCGATGAGAGCCCGACATACGACAGCTTCGTTCCGCTCGACTCGGCGAACGCGATTCTGAGTACACCGCCGCCGGCAGCCGGCACCGCGGGAACGTTTACCGACGCGAACGCAAATGCCACTACTACCACGAGCGATGCGGGCTGCAGATCCACGGCGTTTGCGATCGACTCGACCACCCACCTCGCGTTCCTCAGCGGAGAGTTCTCAACTCCGGATTGCGTTGGGGTGATCCAACTCCCGAGTGCGCCGCTCACCGCACCGTTCACGCCCACGACATGGATGTTCATCCCCGCCATGCCGAACACGCCGGATGGGAATCCATTCCAGTCGGCAGACGATCCGCACGTCGCGATGACGTTCTATATCCCGGGTTCCTCGGATCTGTTCGGTGCGATCTTCAACTACACACGTTCGTACGTGGCGGTCGTCGACATCACGAAGCTGCTCGCAGCCCCGTCATCATCGACGGACCCGCATCAGATAAGCCCGACCTACGATCCGGTTGCGAATGGAGTACTTTTCTACATCGCGACCGGTTACACCGGAGGCCCGGCCACTGCCCGGGCGCATCACGCAAGAGAGTAACCCTGAACGACAACCCTGCTTGTGGGGCGGCAACGCCGCCCCGCAAGCAGGACCGCGTGAGAGCAGCACGGCAAGCTCACCGGCCCGGACTTGCCAGGGCGATGTCGCATAAAGGCAGTGATCGCCCAGGGGAACTGCGCGTGGCCGGAAACAAGGAAGCTCGGTGCGCCCGGCCAATCGTTCTTGCGTAGGCCATCGCGTTATCGGCAATGGGTTCGAAGCTCGCGTAGAACATCGCTGAAAAGCGCATCATCGAGCGCGTGATAAACCACTTCAATCGTGGCTCCACCTTCAATGCCGATGCGTAGAATGCCGCGCAGAAGGGTTGTGCCTAACGCGAAAGGTCGATCGATTCCATGCCGATACACCGATTCTGCCTTGCTTGCGGCCGTGAATATGCGTTTGACGAAGAGCGCTGCCCTGCATGCGGTGAGCCGAGTCTAGGACACGATTTCGACGGTGACCTCCTCAAAGCGCTGGCCCACCCGATCCCCGACGTCGCGGCAAATGCTGCTCGGCTGCTGGGGCAGCGGCAGCCGGCCGGAGCACTGGAGGCACTGTTGCGGGCGTCGCAGAGCGCGGAGCCCCTGCGAGCCGAGGCCGCGCTCGAAGCACTAGCGAGCTTTGATGACCAGCAGGCACATGCGCGGATTCACGAGGCACTAGGAGACTCCCGGGTACGCATGCGCGCAATCGCGCAGAGCCTTAGCCGGCCCAAGGCATAGGCTTGCTCAATAGGGTATGATAGATGCAAGAACGGCGATGGGGCTCGCCGCCGACCGCCGCCTTGCGGCTGATGGCCCCTGTGTGTATATCGCAGGGACCGTCTTGCATGGATGTCGCGTGGCTGGGGCAGCTCGAAGAGCTTGCCATATCTGTTGGAGAGCCGGAGCTCGCTTTGCGGGTTCGGGTCTTGCGGGAGCAGTTCGACCATCGCGAAACGAACGTGCTCGTCGTAGGGCGTTTTAAGCGCGGCAAGAGCACGTTCATCAATGCGCTCGTCGAACGCGATGTCTTACCGGTTGGCGTGTTGCCGGTCACCGGTGTCGTTACCGCAGTACACTACGGCGACATCCGGGTGCGCATTCGCATGTTTGATGGTAGCGAGCAGGGCATTCCACTCGATGATGTGGGTCGGTATGTCAGTGAATCAGAAAACCCGAAAAATTGCCGACAGATTGCACAAGTCGATATTTGGCTTCCTACGGCGAGGCTGCGGAACGTTGCGCTTGTAGATACGCCGGGGATTGGATCGACCTTCGATCATAACTCTGCCAGTGCGCTCCAAGCGCTCGCCCAAGCCGATGTTGCGATTCTCGTGGTTGGCCCGGAACCTCCCGTCGGGCGTGACGAACTTGAGTTCGTACATGAAGTGGTGGGCTCGGCCAGTCGACTCTTCGTGGTATTCAACAAAATGGATCTCGCGGGATCGGCCCTGCCGGAACTGATGGCGTTTACGCAGTCGGCTCTGGCAGAAGAGCTTGGTAAGGCTCCCGACATCGCGCCGCTATCCGCCGCTGCGGCGTGTGCCGCACGGCAGAACGGGGAAGTCGACGAGAACTTCCAAGCGTTTGGCAGTGCGCTGGACACTTTCCTTGCGCTGCACGGGTCTAGAGTCCGGGAAGAGTCGGGTCAGCGGCGCGTACGCGTCATTATCGACCGTTTGCGTGCGTTGCTTGCCATGCGACAAGTGGCGGCGTCGCTGCCGGCTCAGGAACGGGAGCGCCGTCGGCAAGCCGTCGAGCAGGTTGCCCATGATCTCGATGAACGCCTGCGCGCACTTGGCCTCTTGGTTGCCGATGACGCGCGATCGATGCGGACTGGGATATTGGATCGGCTGGATGAGCGTTATCGTGCCACCCTCGCGAAAACGTCTGCCGTAGCGAAGGCTGCCGCCGAGGATCCGTCCGCAGAACACGGCTACGAGCGCGCGCGTAGCTACGTCCTTGAAACAGGCCGTTCGTGGCGTCAGGAGGTCTCAAGCGAACTTGAGCGCGGGCTGGGCACATTTGCCGTCAGCTATGGCGTCAAGCTCGCAGAGTTGGAAAGGGCGATGTTTGCCGCCGGTTGCCAAGCGTTCGGCATTGCCATGCCGTCGGTTGACGAGGAGCCTGCGGCTTTGAGCATCCTGCGCCACTCCCGTGTGCTTGCCGATGAACCGACGACCGGCCTGGAGTTGATCCAGGGGGCGCTCACCGCGGCCTTACCATCCGTTTTGCGCACACGCCTGCGACGCAGCTATTATGAGCGTATGCTCGCAAGCGAACTCGACGCTGCGCGTGGGCGCCTTCATTATGCCGTGCGTACCGAAAGCGACGCTTGGGTAGCGGCATCGCGAAGAGTGCTCAAAGAGGGCCTGGATGCCGCTCATGCATCCGTGCTGGCGGCCTTTTCTCGGGTCGCGCAAGGCGACTGCGAAAGCCCCGATCTTGAGGTGGAGCTTCTCAACCAAACTGCGCGTCGCCTGGAAGCTCTCAGCGCAGAGTTCGATGTGCCGGCGCACTCATGCTGATCGCGCTATGAAGTTTCATAGTATATTGTATCGCCACGCCGGTGATCGGCCGCCGATCGATACGCTGGAATCTCCGCCGTTTTTTATCGATTTGAACCTCGACCAGGTTCTCGATGCGATCGTCTCAGGAAGAGAGGAATACGATCTAAAGCCGTTCCTTCGCGCGCCGCTGAACGGTCCCGAAGCCGTCGGCTACCGCCAGGAGGTGATGCGCGACGTTCGAAAGGAACGGATCGCTGAAGCAATTGCAATGTTTGCACGGAGCATGCGTACTGTGCGCGCGGAACTTCATACGGTAGAGAAGCTCTATTACGTGCACGAGAAGGAACGTCACTTCGTGGACGGCGCGCGCATCTACTGCGAGGCGGTAATACGCCTCACGGATGATTTAGCCGGTGACGATGTGGAGTCGACCGGTCTTTCGGCGTTCGGAGCGTATCTTGCAGCGTATCTGCAGTCCGAATCGTTCAAGACGCTCCATGATGACGTCAAAGAACTATTGTCGAACCTTGCAAACGTGGAGTATTTGGTTCTCGTCAACGGTAGTAGCATCACGGTACGAAACTATTCCGGCGAAAGCGATTACGTTACGTCGATACAGGACACGTTCTCGCGATTCAAGCAAGGCTCGGCGAAAGAGTATCTCGTCGCGTTCCCAGAGCGGATCGGGATGAATCACGTCGAAGCCAAGGTCTTGGAGTTCGTTGCGCTGCTCTACCCCGGCGTGTTCTCCGAGCTCGATCGTTTCTACCGATTGCATGCGACGTTCATCGATAGTACGATTCATCAGTTCGATCGCGAAGCACAGCTCTACCTCGCCTATGCGGAGTATGTACAGATTTTCGAGCGCGCCGGGCTGCAGACGTGCTATCCGCAGGTATCCAGCGAAACCAAGGACGTCATCGGCGAGGACTGCTTCGATTTCGCTCTCGCGCAAAAGCTCATCGCTACGGGAACGCCGGTCGTTTGCAACGATTTCCACTTGAGCGGACCGGAGCGTGTCTTCGTGGTGTCGGGCCCCAACCAAGGCGGGAAGACGACGTTTGCCCGCACGTTCGGACAGATGCAGTACTTGGCGTCCCTAGGATTTCCGGTCGCCGGACGCAGAGCGCGCACGTTCCTCTTCGACGCGATGTTTTCACATTTTGAGAGACAGGAAGATCCCGGATCACTTCGAGGCAAGCTCGAGGACGACCTCATCCGGCTCCACGACATTCTCGCGCGAGCCACTTCGGCAAGCATCATCATCATAAACGAGATATTTACCTCCACGACTGCACGCGATGCCGGAGTGCTGGGGCGGAAGATCATGGCGCAGATACTGCGGCTCGACGGATTGTGCGTGTTCGTAACGTTCATTGACGAGCTGGCTTCTTTGAGCGAGAAGACGGTGAGCATGGTCAGCCTCGTCGATCCACGGAATCCCGATGTACGAACCTATAAGCTCGAGCGAAAACCAGCAGACGGCCTTGCCTATGCCGTGTCACTTGCGGAAAAATACGGGCTCACATACCGGCGCTTGAAGGAGCGGCTGAGCGGAGCCGGCCCCGGATGAAGGCGTTCCTATTGCATCGCGATCGTGATGCCGACCTTGAAGAGGCATTGCCGCCGAACGCGGATAACCTCGTCGAAGACCTTGGCTTGAACGCCCTCTTCACGGCCATGGCGAATGATGATCCCCACGTGTTCGAGGCCGCAAAAACGAGGCTCATCGTCGGCGTCCGCGACGTGGATGCCGTACGCTACCGGCAGGACGTGCTGAGAGACTGCTTGGCTAACTCGTCCGTGGTCAGGGATATCTACGATATCGCGACGCAAGCGATCGAAGACGAACGGAAGAATTTTTGGGGTCTAAGGAGCCGGCATCCGAGTTCGATCCTGCGCCGATCGACCGACGTGCTGAAAATGTTCTTGGGCGCGTTGCGGAGGCTGCGGGCGATCGCGGACCGGTACGCGGCCGGCTTCGAATCTGAAGGCTTCACCAGGCTCTTCTCGATGCTCGTGGCGGAGCTTCCCGATGATTATTTAGCCGGTGTTGCCGATCACTTGCGGCGCGTGGAGTTCCGTGGCGGAATCCTCATGAGCGCCGGCCTCGGAGAAGGGAACCGCGGTGCCGGGTACGTTTTGCGTGATGCCCCCGATCATAGACGAAGTTGGCTCGAGCGGATCTTCGATCCCGAGCCGGCCGGTTATACGTACCATGTGCATCCACGAGACGAAAGCGGGGCTCGAGCCCTCTCGGAGATCGCGGACCGCGGAGTCAATCTCGTCGCCGCTGCGCTTGCCCAGTCTGCCGACCACATCTTGGCTTTTTTTATCAGCCTGCGAGCGGAGACTGCGTTTTACGTCGGCTGCATGAACTTGCACGAACGGCTTACGGGCAAGGGTGAACCCGTGTGTTTCCCCGCTCCGATGGAGGCAAGCGCCGGGATCCGGCATTGCGTGGGGCTCTATGATGCGTCCTTGGCGCTCGTAACCGAGGAAAGGGTGAGCGGCAATGACCTGTGCGCCGACGGTAAGGCGCTGATCGTCGTGACCGGTGCCAACCAAGGCGGAAAGTCAACGTTCCTGCGAAGCGTCGGATTATCGCAGTTGATGATGCAGAGTGGGATGTTCGTACCGGCCGAATCGTACAGCGCCAGCCTGTGTGATGGGCTCTTCACGCACTACAAGCGCGAAGAAGACGTGACGATGGAGAGCGGAAAGTTCGACGAAGAACTTCGTAGAATGAGCGACCTGGTCGAGAACGTCAAGCCGCACTCGCTGCTCCTTTTTAACGAGTCGTTTGCCGCTACTAACGATCGAGAAGGCTCGGAAATAGCTCGCCAGATCGTGACCGGGCTCGTGGAGTGCGGAGCGCGGGTTGTCTTCGTGACCCATCTGTACGAGTTTGCGTCCGGGTTGTGGGAACAGCACGTCGTACCGATGCTGTTCTTGCGTGCTCAGCGGCACGCCGGAGATTCCGACCGGAGATTCAAACTGTTGGAAGGCGAGCCGTTGGCGACCAGTTACGGGGAAGATATCTACGACCGCATCTTCGTTGCTCGTAGCCCAGCCGCGCGCTGATGTGCATGCAGGGCGAGATGCATGCGCGCGCTGACGATTCCAAGGCGTTCGATTCCGCATGCGAGCACATGCTCGCGTTCGGAATCGACCTGCGCCGTCAGGAGGTCGCGGACGCATCGTCGCAAGCGCTCGATCCAGGCCTCGATTTCTTCCTCCGAGTCGTCGCTCGGAGCGTCCGGGAAATGGAGATCGTCGAAATCCAGGTAGTGGATCGTGAACATGCGCGGGAACAGGCGTTTAGCCCGTGTCGTGCGTGACGCCGCGATCGCTTCGGCGATTCGCGCTTCAGCATTCGCGAGCTCCTGCGCGTATCGTTTGAAGCGCGCGCGCGCCCGCATCCCGGCATTCGCACGAATTTGCTCGGCGAAGCTGCTCGCGATGCGTATGAATGCTTCCCGGCGCAGATGGGCCGCGAGATCGGCCTCAAGATTCTTTCCCATTCCGGAGATGGCATCGATTGCCTCGCGGCGCGCGCTTTCGAGCGGTTGCCGGAAGAACGTCTCGATCGCTTTCGCATCGTCGGCGCATCCCGCTTCGAGGCGCTCTCCGGCGACTCGCTCGGCGTCACGCAACTCCGCGAACAAACTTTCGATGATCGCATGGTCAGGAACCATCAGTCGATGTTTCGGCAGTTTGCGGGGGAACTCCATCCTCGAGGCGTCCTTCGTACCCGTCTGCATGGAAGCGCGGTTCTTGGCGAGATAGAGGCGACCAACTCTTCGATGTCGGCACTCGGCCTCGTCGCGGTCGAAGGATCGCATGACCTACGGATTGCTCTGGAAAGGCAGGAGGAGCGCCGTATTTGGGGAATATAGGCGCGAACGGCGATGGGGCTCGCCGAGTCTGCCGTAGCGGCTGATGGCTCCTATCTGGACTTGATGGAGAACATCGACCATAACCATGTGGCGTCCCTGGTTTCTGCGCGATCGACAGACGCATGATGCTGTGCCGCAGGGCGGCGCGTGTCCGCGTTGCCCACAGCTCGAAGCCGGAATCACCGAACTTGAAGGCCGTTTGGCCCAGGAAACAGAGCTTTCGCGCAAGCGTGGCGAGCTACTCTACGATCTCCAGCGGCAGTATTCTTCCGAGCACTTTGACCTCGCGCGTTTCATGCGAGACCTCAATACCGAACATTTACGCAATGTCGGCATGGTCGCGCAAAGCGAAGCGGCGGCAACGCAACGGCGATTGCTGATCCGCCGCATTCATGAACTCAAGGCGCGCTTGGCCCTTCACGAACCGGTCGAGGAGGTGTGGTACGACCCCGTTGGCGACGACATCGAATCTTCGGGAGGAGAAGCCGAATCCACGGCTAAACGGCCGCAATAGCATGCGGCGGAGGAGTTCGCCGACGGTAATGAGTCCGTAAAGAGCCCGCCGGGTCAATGACTCCTAACGACACGCGGACCGCGCTCACGTTGCCGTTAGGAGTTTTCATTTGCCATCGATCGTTCTGCAAGGTCTCCAAGTCGCCGTCGTGGTTTTTCTTGCACCCTTGTTGACCGGTTCGATCGCGCGTGCGGAAGCGATGATCGCCGGTAAGCGCGGTCCGTCGATCTTTCAAGTCTATCGCGACATCTGGAAGTTCCTGGGGAAGCAGTCGCTCATCCCGGAACCGGCCTCGTGGATATTTCGCGTCGCTCCATACGTCGCCTGTGGCGCGTATGCCGGTGTTGCGACCCTCATTCCGGTGTTGACCACCTATCCACTTCCAGGGGCAACCTTCGGCGATATTCTCGGCGGGGCGTTTGTCCTGGCGCTTGGCGGCTTTGTCACCGCTCTTGCTGCGATTGATTCCGGCTCGCAGTACGCGCATATCGGTGCGTCGCGCGCTACCATGATTGGGATTCTGGTCGAGCCGACGCTTATTTTTGTGTTTTTCTCCGTCGCCTTTGTCACCGGGACGGATCTCCCGTATGCCATGAACTCCGCGTTGCGTGGTTCATTTGCCGATGTTATACGGCCGGCTCACGTGCTGGCAACTGCGGCTTTCTTCATGATGCTCCTCGTTGATACGGGGCGCATTCCCATTGAAAGCTCGTCGGCCACAATTGAGTTCGGCATGATCGACGATGCCAGGACGTTTGAGCACTCGGGGCCGGCTTTGGGCCTCTTCGTATGGGGCACAGCCATGAAGCAATTTGTGCTCTATACGATTTTTTGCAATGTGTTATTGATCCCAGAGGGATTATCAAGCACCGGCTCGGCCGCATCCGTGGCACTTGCGGCAGCCCTGCTGTTTGCGAAGATGTTATTGGTCGGAACTGTGGTTGTCGCTATCGAAACGAGTTTTGCCAAGTTGCGCTTGTATAAAATACCGGAGTTCATCGCGACCGGGTTGCTCGTCGCAGTCCTTGCCGTATTCGCCTATGCTGTGGGAGTAGGATAATGCAGCATACCATTGGCCTGCCTGCGGCTATCTCCGGAACGGTTGCGATGTTCCTCATCTTGACGCAGCTAGCGTGCTTCCGATCGGTAGTGATCGGCGAACTGATCCGATTGTATGCCGTGCAATCCTTTCTTGTTGCAGGCATTGCCGCCGTGGTGGCAGTGACTACGCACGCATGGGACCTCGGGGTGCTTGCGGGCGTAACGTTCCTGCTGAAAGTGGTCTTCCTGCCTGGATATATGAGTTCGCTCGTGCGCGGCGTGTCAAAGCGGGTCGAAATCCCGGTGCGAATCAACGTGACGCTTTCATTGATGCTTGCTGCCGGCGTTACGGGGTTGGCGATCCTCGTGGCAGCGCGCCTTACAGAGACGGCTGGAGTATTTTTGCCCAGGGCCGATCTTGCCACGGCCTTGGCGATCATCTTCATCGGCTTTCTGCTGGCGATCTTACGGCCGAATGCGCTCGCTCAGGTTGTCGCGTTTCTTACGATAGAAAACGGATTGTTCTTTGGGACGGTAACGCTTGCACCTGGGCTTCCGTTCGTGATCGGCATGCTGTTGCTGGTTGATGTGCTCGTCGCGGTGGTGGTCTTCGGGGTTCTCGTGCGGGTGTTGGTTGACGGGCAGAACTCAGCCGCGATTCATCCCTTCGAGAGGCTTATCGGGTGAGCATCCTGCCTTTCGCCATGGTCGCTATTCCGGCGAGCGCCGGTGTTGCCTCGTTGCTGCTTCCATCGAGAGTCGGTCGAGTACTCACCGCTATCGCAGGCGTAGCCACTGCAATCTGCATTCTGCTGGTCGCATGGGCGACCGCCCATGGGCAGGGTAGAACCGATGCCCTCTCCGCATTGTTTCTGCTGCCGGTCGGCATCGTCTACGGCACGGTCGGGCTCTATACGTACTGGTACGTTCGCGCTGAATCCACCGGCCATGACGAACGTCATCAACGAGAGTTTCTGGCGTTAACCAACGCCTTTGCCTGTGCTGAAGTCATTATTCCGATGCTGATCAATCTGCCCGGGGCGTGGGTCGCCCTCGAGGGAACGACGCTGATCGCCGCTCTGCTCGTTCGTATGCAGGGCACCGACGCTGCGTTGGAGGCGGCGTGGAAGTATATCTTGATCGCGTCCTGCGGCCTGGCTTTTGGTCTGCTTGGCGTCGTCATACTCTATGCCTCCGCCGTTCATGCGCTGGGGCCGAGTTATGCGCCGACGTGGAGCGTCTATCTGGCGGCAGCGCATCGCTTAGACCCCAACAGCGTCCGCTTGGCTTTCGTGTTCTCGCTGGTCGGTTTTGGAACGAAGATGGGCCTTGCGCCGATGCACACGTGGTTGCCGGATGCCCATGGAGCCGGCCCGACGACGACGAGCGCCATGCTCTCAGGCGCGCTGCTCTCCGATGCGCTCTATATCATCTTGCGTATCACCTCCATCACGCGGGCAGCGGTTGGGCCACAACTACCCGAACACATCTTCTTCATTGTTGGGCTGCTCTCGCTCTTTCTGGGTGCGTTCTTCCTCTTGCGGCAACGAGATACGAAACGGATGCTGGCATATTCGAGCATCGAGCATATGGGATTAATTGCGTGTGGGCTGGGCTTTGGCGCTCCGCTTGCGATTGCCGGAGCACTCTTGCATGTCATCAACCATGCTGCGACAAAGTCGATGGCATTCTACGGTGCCGGGCGCATCGCCCATCGCTATCGTACTCGCGAGATCGATCAGGTGCAGGGAGCCGTGACGGTGCTGCCGATCTCCGGGACGCTCTTCGTCATCGCTGCGTTGGCCCTGGCGGGTTTGCCTCCGTTTGGGATTTTTCGTAGCGAGTTGATGATCTTGGCTGGAGGATTGGGCACGAGTCGTTGGGTGCCGGCCGTCATCATGATCGCTCTGTTGGTGGTCTCGTTCGCAGGGTTGGTTCGCTTAGTCACTGGGATGGGAGCTGGTGATGCACCGGCGGTCCCTCATGGCGAACGCTTCGGCATCGCATCGCTTGCGATGGTGTGCGGCCTGGTGGTCGTGGTGGGACTTGGGTTATTCGTGCCTGCCTCCCTCGGCACGCTGTTAACCCGTGCCGCCGACTTGGTCTTTGGTGGCGCATCGTGACGGAGCGCACCAACGATATGACGGCGGTGGATGCTGCGCATGGCACGGCACAGGCGCTTGCGCAGGGAGCGCGGTTTATTGCGCTCTTTGTCGAGACGGGCTCAACGGGTGCTCAGTCCGTAACCTACGTGCTCGACGAAGCCCGAAAGTTAAGCCGGAGAACGGGGACGCTCACGGCGGCGGCCCTGCCGTCGCTCAAGGTGCCGGCCGCCGGTTGGGCCGAACGTGAGGCACGAGATCGTTTCGGCCTGCGCTTCGATCGTGACGTGGGCGCGCGACTCATTCCTCCCCTGGATGCGGAGGCGCTACTGGCGTCGGCCTCGCCCGAAGTGTCGAGCGTCCTTTACGGGCCGATTCGTTCGGGTATCGTGGAGTCGGCACAGTGGGTGGTACAGACTGTTGGAGAAGACTTCGTTCACGTTGCGCCGTCGATGTTTTACAAGCGACGGGGGGTCGAGGAGCGTTTTGTCGGCTGCACGCTGGATGACGGCGCCTTTGTGGCGGAGTTCTGCAGCGGAGCGACGGCCCTATCGCATGCCTGCGCCTATGCGCGGGCCGTTGAGACGGCGACCGGTAGCGAGGTGCCGCTCCGCGCTCGTGCCGCGCGTTCCATGCTCGTCGAATTCGAGCGCATCCACCAGCATCTCGATGCCCTCGCCAAGCTCGCCGAAGATGGCTCGTTGCTCGTCGGTTCGATGCAACTGTTCGCCGCGAAAGAGCGCGTACATCGCTTGTTGGCGGAATCAACCGGCAGTCGCTTCGGTCGGGGCGTCGTCAAGCCGGGTGGGTTACGAGCAGATGCGTTCGCTAGCCTAGCCGAGGTCTGCGTTCGTCTGCTCGACGAGGTCGAGGCGCAGACGCGCAGCGTGGTCGAGGCGTTGTTTGCTTCGCAGTCCCTGCTCGATCGGCTGATTGGGACCGGAAGACTCACCCCTAAAAACGTTGTTGCATTCGGCGGCGTCGGGCCGGTAGCTCGCGGAAGCGGAGTTCGATGTGATGCCCGAGCCATCGATGGCGCGCTCTTTACTTCGCTCACCGGTGATGAAGTGCTTGAAGAAGGAACCGATGCTGCAGCACGTGCACTGGTGCGTCGCACGGAGATCCGCGACTCATTTCGCTTGATCCGCAATGCGCTCGATGCCGCTCCATCGGGAGCATGGTGCGCAGACGTGCCTGACGTTGACGGATGCGGAATCGCTCGTGTTGAGTCACCACAGGGCGAGCTTGTGTACGCGGTGCGGGTCCTCGGCGGGCGACTCCCCTGCGTTCGCCTGCGGTCGGCTTCGTATGCGAACTGGCCGCTCTTTCAAACGACGCTCCCGGGCAATATCTTCACGGATTTTTCCTTTATCGATCATTCGTTTGGCCTACTTCAGGCCGAGGTTGACCGATGAACGGCTGGATTCTGCGTGGGCTGCGTGGAGGAATTCTCACGACGCGGTACCCCCAAGAGGTTCCTTCGATGCCGTCGCTCTATCGCGGAAGGGTCCTTGCGCTCGAAGCATCTCCGGAAGCGCAAAACCAGGGAGCATCCGCATGCCTGACGGGAGCGATCGCGCCTGGGCCAGCGATTGCAGCTATCGACGAACGGCGTTGTTTTCAGTGCGGCGAATGCGTTCGCCGGGCACCCGAAGCTTTCGCGATGCGCAACGACATTGAGGTCGCACAACCGGCGAAGTTGCTTCCCACAGGTTGTCGCTTCGGGCGTTCTATACATGTGCGTCATGTCGATGCCGGCAGTGACGCTTCATGCGAACAAGAACTTGCGGCTATCTTTAACCCCTACTATGACGCGAATCGCCTCGGCGTCTTCTTAACGGCGAGTCCACGACGGGCCGATATCCTGCTGGTCACCGGAGTGGTCGCGGAGCCGATGAAGGAGCCGCTGCAACGCGTCTATGCCGCGATGCCTCTGCCCAAGCGTGTTGTCGCGGTCGGGACCGCTGCATGTTCGGGCGGCCTTTTTGCCCACTCAGCCTGCGTGGCCGGGCCGGTTGACACGGTGCTTCCGGTGGATGTCTACTTGCCGGGCGCGCCGCCGCCGCCGCTGGCGATTCTCTATGCGATACTGCTGGCCGCCGGGCGGCTGCAGCCCTCCGAGGTGGGACGATGAATGACGTTGGGTTGGTGATCGCCGGCCTTGCGATTGCGCTCGTTGCAGGTGGGGTTGCCACCCTCGTGCCTGGTGCGATCGGACGCGCACTCGCCTACGCCCTTCTAGGATTGGCCGCAGTAAGCACATGTGCCGGCAGCATGGCGGCACTCATTGCCGGTCGCACGTTTATTGCAGTACTTCTGGAAGCGCATTTCTCTTTGCGGCTGGATCCGTTAGCGGGATTCTTTGTAGCGATTATCAGTATGGTTGCTGCCATCGTCTCGGTGTATGCGTTGGGCGGCCGAATCGATGATGAACGAGGTACCGGTCGCACAGGCGCGGCAGCGGCGTGTGCGATCTTCGTTGCATCCTTGCTTATCTGTCTCGCAAACGACGTATTGCTCTTCATTTTTGCGTGGGAGTTGCTGGCAATCTCGTTCTATTGGGCCATTGTATACGCCGGTCGCAGCAAGGATGCAGCGCGCTCGGGATACTTTGCGACATTGATCACCCATGGCGCGGGAGCGGGGATCATTCTCGGGCTCCTCGTGCTTGCCCACGTTGGGGGGAGCTTCGCGCTTCCCAAGGTATTGGCAGCCGGCGCGACGTTGGCTCCGTGGTCGCGTGCGGGTATTGCGGTTGCGCTGCTGATCGGATTCGGTGCCAAGATTGGGATGCTGCCCTTCAACGCATGGCTGCGCTTGGGCTATCGTAGCGCACCGCGTACCCTTGCTGCATTGATGGCTGGTGGAGCGATGAACGTGGGCTTTTATGGGCTGCTGCGCTTTGAAGTCGGCATGGCCGGCGGCGTCGGTTTGTGGATCGCGTTTCTCGTGATTGCGCTCGGTGCGCTCGGTGCGCTCGGCGGCATCGCTTGGGCGAGCGCACAGCGAACGGTCGAAGAGCTGGCGGCGTTTTCATCGGTGGAGAACGCAGGAATCATTCTCGTGGGAATCGGCGTGGCGTTGGTAGGGCGAGAGTTGAGCTTGCCGCTCATCGTCGGTGTCGGCCTGGCTGCGGCACTCGCGCAGATTACTGCGCATGCGTTTGCCAAGATGACGCTCTTTCTGGGTGCTAGTAGCGTGTATCATGCGTGCGGAACGACCTCGTTCGAGCGGCTTGGAGGGCTGGCGCGAGCTTTGCCGGTGACGACGTTTGCGGTGTTGAGCGCCTCGGCTTCGCTTGTAGCGCTGCCGCCGACCGCCGGGTTTCTCGGCGAATGGATGACGCTGGAAGGGCTCATGCAAGCCTTTCGTACGGGCCATGTCGCCTCGGTCGTTGGGTTTGCATTGGCGGGCGCCGCGCTCGGCGTGGCGGCCGGGATCGCGGTCGTGGCCTTCGTGAAGTGTTTCGGCATCGGATGGCTGGGAGCTGCGCGCTCGCTTGCAGCCCAGCACGCCAAGCGGGATGGATCCGTGTTGCGCAGCGTTGGGTTGCTTATGGGGACCGTACTCATCCTGGGTGTCGGGTTGGGGGCGCGGGAGTTCTTCATGGGTGTGGCACCGCTATTGGATACGCTTTCCCACGCACCGGTAAGTACCGGGATTCTCGCTGTTCCATGGGTTGTGACGCCGGTATACCCGAGCTTCTCCTCAACGTCGCCGCTTGGCCTTGTGCTCGTGGTAGGGGCATTTTCGTTGGGCTTTGCCCTCCTGGTGCGGCTTATCCCACGCGCGCGCCCAGCGCACGTAGAAGTGTGGACATCGGGCGATGCCTATCGCCCTTGGACCCAGTATACCGGCAGCGGATTTGCTAATCCGACCCGCGTTGTGCTCGATGTGGTGGTTCGTACCGAACGCGATCAGCACGTCAATCCGGCGAGCAGTTTAAGCAAACGAATCGAATATGTGAGCCAGGCCAATCCATGGTTCGATCTCCCGTGGTGGGAGAGTATCGGGCGATGGTTCGAGCGAATATCAAATGTGGTGCGAGCCACACAGTCGGGGAAAATCGCGGCGTACCTTTCGTACATTTTAGTCTTTGTCACCCTATTGTTGCTGTTGTATCCGTCTATTCGTCGGTGGTAATTCGGAGGGATCGGTAGATGTTTTCGCATATTCTTATCGCCTGGGACGCCTCGCCAAATGCACGGCGGGCTTTTGATTACGCGCTGGAGATCGCCAAGCGATTTGACTCCCGTTTGAACGTCGCGGTCGTCGCTCGAAGTGCGGAGCATGCGGATTCGGATACCGAACGACGCCGATCGGTCGAAGAAGCACGGCGCTTTTATCAAGAGCGCTCGAGTCCATTGTTGGAGGCGGCTCGGGAGCGTGGCGTTCACGCGGAGCTCCTGGTGCTTGAGGGGGAGCACCCGGCGGAGAAACTCGTGGAAACGGCAGCCCACGTTGGTGCCGACGTCATCGTGATTGGTCGTCGCGGCCGTTCGGCGATGTCGCGTTTCCTGATGGGAAGCACCTCGGATCGGGTTGTACGGTATGCTTCGTGCCCCGTCTTGGTCGTTAACGACCGCTGAGCGCCTTCGGGTACCGGCGCTGCCCGAGGGAGTCGGTGTCGGCGCAAGGCGCAAGGGTGCCTGAGGGCGTATTTCAACAGCGCAGAGATGACGGCAGCAGATGCGCTCTTAGATGGATTTGAACGGGTAGAGTCGGTCGGGGAGTTCCTCGAGCGGCTTCGACTCGGGCGCCCGCTTCGTGTGAAGCTGGGTGTTGACCCAACCAGTCCGGATCTGCATCTGGGATTCATGGTGGTCTTGGAGAAGCTGCAGCGCTTTGCAGAATCGGGGCACGACGTGACCCTGATCATCGGGGATTTCACTGCGAAGATCGGTGACCCGAGCGGTCGCAACGCGCTTCGTCCGCAGTTAAGCGACGAAGAGATCGAGGCCAATATGCATACCTACCGCGAACAGGCGAGTAAGGTTCTTGACCTCGATCGCGTCCGTATTCGCTACAACTCCGAATGGCTCGATCGCCTCGGCTTCTCGGAGCTGATCAAGCTGTTATCGCATACGACCGTCGCGCAGATGCTGGAGCGCAACGATTTCGCCGCCCGCTATGCCGGCGGAACAGCGATCTCCTTGCATGAGTTTCTCTATCCGGTCGCCCAGGCGTACGATTCGGTGGCGATCGAAGCCGATCTTGAACTTGGCGGTAGCGATCAGCTTTTCAACCTGTTGCTCGGCCGGCACTACCAGGAGCGTATGGGACAACTCCCCCAAATCTGTGCGACGGTGCCGTTGCTCATCGGTCTCGACGGCGAGAAGAAGATGAGTAAGTCCACGGGCAACTACGTGGGCATCGCTGAGCCCCCGCAGATGCAGTTCGGCAAGCTGATGTCGCTGCCCGACGCGCTCATCCCCTCCTACGCGAGGCTTGCTGCATTTCGCCCACGGGCGCAGTGTGACGCGTTGGCGGCAGCACTGGCCGCCGGTCGGGTCGACGCCATCGGCGAGAAGAAACGCTTGGCCCAAGAGATCGTCGCTCGCTATCACGGCTCCGAGGCGGCGCGCGGCGCGCGGGAGTACTTCGAGCGCACCGTTCAGCGCAAGGAACTCCCCACCGATGGGGTACCGGAACTGGCTCGGGGCCCGGCGCAGCGGGTTGCAGAGGTGCTCGTTCTGGCCGGTTTCGCGGAGAGTCGCAGGGCGGCGGAGCGACTAATCTCGGGGAAGGGGGTGCGCGTCGATGGTATCGTGATAGACGACCCCAAGGCCATCTGGAGCACCGATGCTCCGGCGGTGCTTTCGGTCGGGTCTCGAAAGTTCGTCCGCGTTCTTCCGTAAGTGAAAGGGATTCCCATGGCGGATACTGCGATCACCTATACTGCCGCTGAGCCGATCTTGGGCCGCACGTTCACCTGTAAGCGGTGCGGACGCATCTACGCGTATCCGCAAGCGCACGAACGCCCGATTCGTTGCGAGTGCGGCTGGTGGTACTACAACGATGGGCTTGCGTTGCGCGAGGCCTATTGGCAACGCATCCAGCCGTATCGGGATCCGCCGCCGCTCAGTACGCTCTTCCCCGCGGAGTAGCGCGCCCGGTCCCCGTGAGCCCCGTCGCCGACAGCGCCGCCGTCGAGGTCGCGATTGGATGCATCCCGAAGCCTGGGAGCCATGCGCATTCTCGTGATCCATGGGCCAAACTTGAACTTGCTCGGGGAGCGCGAACCGGCAGTCTACGGCACGGGGACGCTTGCTCAGTTGGATGAGCGCATCGCCCTGCTGGCGGTCGAGCTCGCGCTGGCCGTCGATTGCAGGCAATATAATGCCGAGGGAGCGATCATCGATGCCTTGCACACCGCGCGCGGGGTCTACGATGCCGTCATCCTCAACCCGGGGGCGTACGCGCATTATTCGTACGCGATCGCCGATGCTGTTTCGTCGATCGGCTTGCCGGTCATCGAAGCGCACCTCTCAAATATCGCTGGACGTGAGCCATTCCGCCGGGTGAGCGTGACGGCAGCCGCATGCGTCGGCACCGTGAGCGGCTTCGGTGTCTCCTCCTACCTCCTGGCACTACGAGCTGCCCGAGAAATCCTCATAAAATAAGGCATTTTCGCCCTGGGAACGGGAAGGAGCACGCGCCGTGCTTGCGTATAACCACCCCGGCGGCCAGTCCGTCGAAACCCACCTGTCCATGCGCCGCTTAAGGAGAACGTATTTTGACGAAAGCTGATCTGATCGATTCCATCGCCTCTGAGGCCGAGCTGTCGAAGCGCCAGGCAGGCGAGATCGTCGACCTCGTCTTGGACGAGATTAAGACCGCGCTGCAGAAGGGCGATCGCGTCGCGTTGACGCCGTTCGGCAGCTTTGTTGTGCGTGCGCGTAAGGCGCGCGAAGGCCGCAACCCGAAGACCGGCGAGAAAATTAAGATCGCCGCACGTAAGGTTCCGGCGTTCGTTGCCGGCAAATCCCTGAAAGAGGCCGTCGGCGGCGTGAAGAAGGGCGCAACGAAGAAACCTGCAGCGAAAAAGACTGCCGTGAAGAAGGTTGCAGCAAAGAAAGGCGGCCGTCGCCGCTAAGATTTCAACGGACGGTGTCGCTGTGCCGAGTGCGTAGCGATCCGTCCGTTTTTCGACGGGCTGTGGCGCAGTTTGGTTAGCGCGCTTGACTGGGGGTCAAGAGGTCGCTGGTTCGAATCCAGTCAGCCCGACCATCCCGGCTTGGCCCCGGCGCGAGGCTCCCCGGAGTTCTCCGGCGTTGCGACGAAGGCGGATCATCGTGAATGAACTGGTGATGCTCTACGCCGACGGCGGTTCGCGCGGCAACCCCGGCCCTGCCGCGAGCGGCGCGGTGCTACTCGATTCGTCGGGTGCGGTGCTGCGCGAAGTCGGTGACTTCCTTGGGGTCGCGACGAACAACGTCGCCGAGTGGAATGCCCTGTGCATCGGCCTTGAAGCGGCGCAAGCGTTGGGTATCCGCCGCTTGGCCGTGCGCATGGATTCGGAGCTGGTGATTAAGCAGATGCGAGGAGAGTACCGCGTGAAGCACCCGGATCTGCGCCCCTTCCATACGCGCGCGACGCGCTTGGTCGCCGGCTTCGACGACGTCGAGCTGCGGCATGTTCCCCGTAAGCAGAACGCGCTGGCCGATAGCCTGGTGAACCGCGTCCTCGACCAGGAGGCGCACCGCACGGATGCGTAAGCGCAACTAGAGCATGGAGCGACGTTTCCCGGTCGGCTGGGCGATCTTTGCGTTGGTGGTCGTGACGGCGATCCCAGCCTGGTTCTTCTATAGCGGCGGCGAGATTGCGCGCTGGACGGCCGTTCGCCACATGGCGGTTTCGCCGAGCCGCATCGATCTGCGTTTGACGATCCGCTACGACCGCCCGCCGATCTACGTCGAGCAGTACATCCTCTCCGACATCAACGGTATCTCGACCTCGAGCTACCGCATCCGTGCTTATAGCGGGAAGCAGATTACCGTGAAAGCGCTGCCCGATCGCGTCTACGCGGTCTCGTTCTTCTTTGGGAAGCTGGAGCAGGACGGTATCTGGAAGCTCATGAACCGGGCGCCACGCCCGCACGCCGTCGCGCACTATACCCTGTTTGTAAAGCAGATCGTGCAGTACCAGTCCGGGCAGCGTACCGTGACGTTTACGAGTCCGCATTATTGGGCGACAATCGCTAGTCATAAGTATGAGATTAACTTGAACAAGGGCGTACCGAATGCGAACCAATTCGTCTTTCTGAAGAGCCGTGCTCTCGCCGATAAGCGATACGAGGAGATCGTGACCGCGTTTCGGCACTTCGGCTCCCCGGCGTTTCGCCGGAAGGTCGCCGCGGCGCGCGCCGAGATTCTGCGCGATAGCGCCCACAAGGGAGCCAAGCACGGGTGAAAGCCTTGCGCGCGCTGCTGCGCACCGTTGCCATGGTCGTCGTGCTCGCGGTGGTGCTCTTCGCTGCGTACGAGTACACCGAGCGCCCCGCAAGCCAACTCTTCGGAAAGACCCTCGTGCACGGCCCGCGCAACCAGAAGATCGTCGCCTTGACCTTCGACGACGGCCCGAACCCACCGTACACCGACGAGATCCTCGACGTCTTAAAGCAGGACGGCGTGCATGCGACGTTCTTTCTGGTCGGCCGTGCCGTTGCTGCCTATCCAAACGTCGTGCGCCGCGAAGTGAAGCTGGGGAACGCCGTCGGGAATCACACCTGGGCCCACCAGCACCTCGACATCATGACTCCGCAACAGATCGCGACGTCCCTGGACCGTACCGAGAACGCCATCGCTGCCGCCGCCGGCGTTCGCCCGCGCATCATGCGCCCGCCCTACGGCAAGCGCGATTGGCTCGTGCTTGGCGAAGTGCGCCGCCTCGGGTACACGCCCGTAATGTGGTCGGTGCCGCTAGCGCACGACTGGCTCTATCCTCCGCCCAAGACGATTGCGCGCCGGATCCTGCGCTACGTGCGCGACGGCTCCATCATCGTGTTGCACGACGGGAACCAAGGCCGCCTCTGCGCGCTGGACCACCTCGCACCGCACGTCTGCGACCGTAGCCAGGACGTCGGTGCGACGCGCATCATCGTCTCGATGCTGAAGCGCGAAGGCTACCGTTTCGTGACGATCCCGCAGTTGCTGCGTTTGCGCCCGCCTACGCGTAGGTCCGGCCGTGCAGGCGAATGAAGCCTCCGGCATGGGTTCCCTCCGGGTCGTGATGCGTCCAGTGAACGACCGGCGGCCGGCCCGGGTCATGCACCATTTCGCCACGCACCGCGATGCTGTCGCCGACCTGCACCGGAACGCGTGGCGCGATATCGACGTTATCGACGATCTCCACCGGCCCCGCCGATGTACGCGCATCGAACGCTTCGTGAACGGCGTGTGTGCGCGATCCGCAGAAGAAGTGCGGTGCCGATTCGACCGTGGCGTCGAACTGTACCATCGCCGGGCGTGCTCCGGCATACGCGCTTGCGAAATCCATGTCGGCATCCTCCGCTCACCCCATCCCTCGCGTGCGGTGCACCGCAAGGCACCGGTGGCGACAACGCGATGAGGGTGCTCCACGCCGAAGGTCTGCGTCTGGAACCCGTGTTGCCCCGCAACGCTGCGGTGCTATGGGGCGTGCTTAAGGAGCCGGGTCTGCGCGAGTACCAGGAGTTGCCGGCCGTCTCGGCCGCGGAGTTCGCCCATATGGTGGAGCAGCGCGAGAGGCGTTTGGACGCCGAATCGCTCGGGCGCTTCGAGTGGCTGATCTATCCCACCGGGGCAACCCAGCCGGTCGGCTGGGTCTCGCTGCGCATCCCGAGCGGTGCCCTGCGTGCCGGAGAGATCGGCTACACCCTGCTGCCGCAGGCGCGCGGCCGCGGCTACGCCACGCGCGCCGTGCGCGCGCTGCTCGCCGAAGCACAGGCCGTCGCGGTGCTCGCCGAGATCCGCGCCTACTGCGTGCCGGAGAACCAGGCTTCGCGGCGCGTCCTCGAGCGCATCGGTTTCCGGAAGACCGACCTGCTGCGCCACGGCGCTACCGTCCGGGGCCGCGCCGTCGACGTCGTCGTCTACGCTTACACGTCGTCGGGCAAGTCGAACCAGACGTCCGCGCGCCGGAAGCCCGCGTAGCGGCTCGTCAGCTCGCCGCGCAGCCACGCCTGAAGCGGTTCGCGTACGACCGCAGCCGCGATTCGCTCGCCGAGCGCCTCAATCGGCACAAACGCGACGCCGGCGATGTGCTCGCCGTCGCGGGTCGGCACGCGCGGCTGCCCCGCTGCCTCGATTGCGAACGTTACGCACGTGACGTGCCGCCCGCGCACGTAGCTCTCGGCGACGTAGAGGAGCTCCCCGGCGCGAGCCGCTAGTCCCGTCTCTTCGGCCACTTCGCGTACCACGGTTTCAGGCAAGAGTTCTTCTGCGCGCTGGCGGCCGCCCGGCAAGCCCCAGGCCGGCTGCGCGAGGTTAGCGTAGCGCGAGGCCACCAGCAGCACGCACCCGTCGCGCACCAAGAGCCCGCTGCCTACCCGGATCACCATGCGGTCGTGGTTGCGCGTGCGCGGCCGCTTTCCCGCCGTGCCGGGGGGCTGCGGCAATCCCATGCGGAAAGCGCGAGCGCGATGGCCCAAGCGCTACGCCTCGCGGTGGACGTCCACCCGCTGCTCGTTGACCACCGCGGCATCGGCCGCTACGCGCGCGCGTTGCTGCGCCGCATCCTGCCGCGTGACGATATCGACGCCACGTTGCTGCTGCGCGGCCCGTTGCCCGGCCTACGCGCTCGCGCGCTCGCGACCGAACTCGGCGTGGCGCGCGTGCGGGTGGCCGGGCGCGTACCGCGCGGCACGCAGGTGCTCTGGAGTCCGTGGAACGGTACGTTCTTTGAACCGAACGGCGCCGTCAACGTCGTGACGATGCACGATGCTTACCCGTTTGTCTCTCCGGCGACCGATCCCGCGAAACGCCTGCGCGAACAAGCGCCGTTTCGTCGCTCCGTCGAAAGCGCGCAGCGCATCTTGGCGAACTCCGCCTGGACGCGCAACGAACTCACGCAGTATCTGGGCGCCGATCCCGCGCGCATCGTGGTGATCCACCTTGCTGCCGGCGACTGCTTCACTCCCGGGACGCCGCAAGAGCTGCCCGCGGGACTTCACGCAAACGACTATATCCTCGCCGTCGGCGTGGATGAACCGCGGAAGAATCTCGCGACGCTACGCGCCGCGCACCGCGCAGCCTTCCCGCATCGTGAACTCGAACTGGTTATCGTGACGAACGCCGACTTCCCCGGCGCGCGTTGCCTGCAGTGGCTCTCCGCCGAGCGCCTGCGCGACCTGTATCGCGGGGCGCGCTGCTTTGCGATGCCCTCGACGCACGAGGGCTTCGGCATGCCGCTGCTTGAGGCGATGGGCTGCGGTGCTCCGGTACTCGCATCGCGCGCCGCGGCGTTACCGGAGACCTGCGCGCAGGCCGCGCTCTACGTCGATGCGCCGGCGGACGTCGATGCGTGGGCCGCGGCGCTGCGCGCGCTCGCAGGCGACGATCCCGCCGCTCTCGCGCTGCGCCAAGCGCTGCGCACCCGCGGCCTGCAGCACGCGGCCGCTTTCACCTGGCAGGCGACCGCCGACGCCACGCTTGCGGAGTTACGCGCCGCAGGGGCTACGACCGAGAGTTCGTCCAGCGGTTGAACGACGGTTGCATGTGGTATAGGTCAAGGACCGCCTCTTGTGAGGGCTAGCCGGCCGGTAAGCCCAGCCCTTGCGCGAACTGCGACGGTCCTTCGCCCATGAGGGAATCGAGAATGCTGAAGCCATCTGTAAAAGTCGCGCTGGCGCTGCTGCTCACACTCTCTCTGCTCGCACTGGCCATCGGCCCCGTTTCCGGGGCCCCTTCACGCGCTGCAACCGGCATCCATAAGATTCGCCACGTGGTTGTGATCTTTCAGGAGAATCGTTCGTTCGATTCGTACTTCGGCACCTACCCTGGTGCGGACGGTATCCCGATGCAACACGGAGTCCCTACCGTGTGCGTGCCGGATCCTCGTACGCACGCGTGCGTGAAGCCCTATCCGGATCATGCCGATAGGCAACGCGGCGGCCCGCACAACAATGTGAATAGTATCGCCGATACGAACGGCGGAAAGATGAACGGCTTTATCGCACAAGCCGAGCGCGCTCGCGGCAGATGCCGCAATCTCACGAATCCTGCGTGTATGGCGGCCGGAACCACCGACGTCATGGGCTATCATACCGGTTCGGACATCCCGAACTATTGGGCGTACGCGCACGACTTTGTGCTTCAAGATCACATGTTTGAGTCGGTGCATTCGTGGAGCTTTCCCTCGCATCTCTACCTGGTGTCGGCATGGTCGGCAGACTGCAGCAAAGTCAACGATCCGATGAGCTGCACGAGCGCAGTGGATCCTCGGAACCGCACGGCGAGAGACCCTACCCCGTTCGCGTGGACGGACTTGACCTATCTGCTGAACGCGCATCACGTGAGCTGGCGATGGTATCTCGATCATGGCGCCAAAGGACGCTTTGGAGGCAAGAAGACGTTCTCGAAACCCGGCGTCCCGCCGATCTGGAACGTGTTGCCTGGGTTCACCGACGTTCGGCAGGATCATCAGATGGCGAACATCCAGGCGCAACGCGCGTTCTTCGCTGCGGCAAGAGCCGGGACGTTGCCTGCGGTTTCATGGGTACTACCCGATAACGTCGACAGCGAACATCCACCGGCGCTGGTGAGCACGGGCCAATCCTACGTGACGAGAATCATCAATGCCGTGATGCGTAGTCCGGATTGGAACTCCACGGCGATCTTCCTGGCGTGGGACGACTGGGGCGGCTTCTACGATCATGTCGTTCCGCCCACGGTCGACGCGCTCGGATACGGCATACGCGTGCCGGCGCTGGTCATCAGCCCGTACGCCGGCAAGGATTGACGCCCGCCGCGGCGCCGCCACCGATCTTACATCTCCCTTACCGCGACGACGGGAGCGGCTTGAAGAACCCCGAATGGGGAACCGCCGCCGATGCTCGCAGCCGCTCTCGTTTTGGCTCTCGCCGGACCCTCGTCGCGTCCGCCGCTTGCACCGTGCGCCGGTGCGGTTCGCGTCTTTGCAGCGCAGGGTGATCGTCGCGTTCTCTCCAAGATCGAGCTGAAGGGCGCGCCTCGTCGCGGCGCCTGGGAGATCATCGCGCCTGCGGGTAGTCAGGCGGCATACGCCTACCGGCGCTCCGCGACCGGCTGGCAGATGAGCGCGTTCGAGGACGAGATCCCCGGCGACGGACACGTGTTCTACAGCGGGCCTCCCGCACTCACGGTGCCGCCGTCGTGGGCCGGTGGACCGCTCTACGTGCTGGCGGAATCGACGGGCGGCGTCCACGGGTGCATTCGCGCCGCCCCCTTAGGCCTGGTCCTCGGCAACGAACCCACGCACGTCCCGCTCTTTCTGTACTTCGGCCTGCTGGGCGGCACCGTTCTGATGATGCTGGTGCTCTTTGCCATGTCGCGCGAGCCCTTCATCGGATGGTATCTGGCCTACCTCTGCTCGCTGATCGTCTACCAACTCTTTCGCAGCGACTTTCTGTGGCCGCTCGCATGGCCATTTACGCCCTGGCACGAAGGCGATATTGAGTTCGCCCTCTGGGGGCCGAACATCGCGCTCTACGCGCAGTTCGCGCGTTCGTTCCTGCAGACCGCCGTCTATGCGCGCAGAATCGACCGGCTGCTGCTGGCGACCATCGTCGGCTTCCTCCTCTATCTCCCGGCGGCAGTGCTGCTGCATTGGATCTTCGGCGTCATGCTCGATCCACACGGGCTCGTCCCGGTGGTGCTCATGTGCTGCGTGACCGTGCTCGTCATCCCCGCAACGATCGGGCGCGCACGCGACGGCTATCGCCCGGCTGCGTACTTTCTGCTGAGCTACCCCGTGCTCTTTTTCTTCGTCAGCATCGCGCTTTGGCAGTATGTGACGCACGCCCATTGGGGCTGGGCCGATTACGGCGCAGAGATCGGGACGGGAAGCGAGTGCATCCTGCTCGCGTATGCGGTCGGCGACCGGCTTCGTATCGAACGCATCTTGCACCGAGTCGTATCCGGGCTCTCGGAGGTGATCGTGCGTATCGGCCGCGACGGGCGAATCCTCTTTGCCACAACCAACGCCGGCACGCTCTTCGGGATGCCTGCCCAACACCTCATCGGCAAACGCATCGCAAGCGTACTGGGAGGCTCGCAGCACGGCACGTTTCGCGCGGTGGCGCGTGCGGCGATCGCCTCGCGTAACGGCGACATCCCGGCGATCGAGATCCCGCTTGAAAACCCCGCCGGCGCCACGCGGCGCCTGACCGCTGCCGTCCACGCCGAGCGCGATGGCCTTGGAAAGATCCAGGAGATCCAACTCTGCCTGCGCCCGGCCGCGCCGCCGAGCGGCGAGGAGGCCGCCGCCCACCCTGCGGTAACGCCGGGACGCATCGGCGTATCGGTCTACCGTGCGACGCTCACCGTCGACGGCACTCCCATCGCGCTCACCGATCGCGAGATCGAACTGCTCGCTTACCTCGCGCTCCAGCCGGATCCCCTGCCGAGCGCCCAGGTCGCAGCGACGCTCTGGCCCGACCACGAGCCGCGTGCGGCCGCCAGCACCCTGCAGACGACGATCTCGCGCCTGCGCAAGAAACTGCCGCCGGACACCCTCCCGGCGTCGCGTCGTCGCTATGCGCTCGGCACCGGGGTGAGCCGCGACGTCGACGAGCTTCACGCCGCCCTGCGCGCCGGCGACGTGGTACGCTTGGAGCAAATCTGGCCCGGCCTAAAGGGGCCGATTCCCGCGGCGCTCGCCAAGCGCGAGTGGTTTGCGCCCTACGGCATCTTGCTGGAGAACATGCGGCGCGAGGCGAGCGTCCGGCTCGGTGAGGCCTTTCTTGCCCGAGGCGACATCGCTGCGGTACTTGGGATCGCCGCCGATCTGCGCCGCCTCGACGTCACCGATGAGACCGGCTATGGGCTTGCGATCCAAGCGCACCTGCTCGCAGGCCAGCTCCAGGCTGCCCGCCGGCTCTACGACGACTGCCGCCGTGCGCTCGAACGGGAACTCGGCGTCGCGCCGTCGCCGCAGTTTAACGATCTGTGCCGTCCGCTGACGTCCGCCGAATTGTGACTGTTTTTTTAGTTCTGAACGCTACCATCGTCCCCCATGAAGAGAGAACTACCACTGCCGGCTAATCCGCCGCGGCTCGATCTGCTCTCGGGATTCGCGACGGTTGGAGCGCAGCGATTCGCGCTTACCGGCAACGACCGCAATCTGCTTCTGGCCTTAGCCCTGGCGCGGCGCGGCATCGCGGCTGACCGCCTCACCGAGGCGATGTGGCCGCAGCTTGCCTCGCCGGCGGCGTACAACCGCCTCTACGTCGCGCTGCATCGCGTTCGCCGGCGTTTTGCGCCCTTCGAGATCATCCTCCAAAGTGGGCGTTCATACCGGCTGGATGAGGGCGTGGTGGAGGTCGATCTGTGGTCGTTCGCTCGGCTCTGGGACAACCCGGCCGGGCATGCAACCCAAGCTCTCGCAGACCAACTCGACGCCTGCCTCGCCGAGCGGGCACGCCGCCCGCTCCCTGAGTGGATGGAACCCACGTTGCGGCGCCTGGAAGAGTTCGCGCAATCGGTCTCGACGACGCTCGCCGAACGCGCCCTGGCATCGGGAGAACTGGAGCGCTCCATGCAGTACGCCCGCGAAGCGCTCTTCCGCGATGAGTGCGACGAACGCGCCTGGAGCGTGCTCATTCGCTCGCATCTGGCTGCGCAAGATCGCATCGGAGCACTACGCGAGTATCGGGTCTACTCGCGCGCCTTGATGCGCGAACTCCAGGCGCCGCCGGCCTGGGAGCTGGCGCACCTGTTGACGGAGTGTTCGATCCTCGCCGACTCCCCATCGCACACCACCGCATAAGCGGAGTACCGATCCTGCGGGTGGGCGCCCAGTCACCGTTGCTGCCTGAATGCGGCAACGATCTCTGGATTGTATCGAACGAGTTGCGGCGTTGGGATGAGCAGCCGCGGCTCCTGATGTGCAAGAGACTTGAATTCGCGTTTGAGATAGAAGTCCGCCGCACATATGTTCTTGCGTGTGTCGATGCATTGCGTATCGCGTCGTGTGCAAGTTTTGCATATCGCGGTTGCAAAAACGCGTGCGCAAACGCCCGTCCTGAAAGGGTTTCCACCGCATACCATGATGCAGGGCCGAGGGGCGATGCATCGGCGCATGCACGACGGGGCGCCCGACTGCGCCCGGCGGTCGAGGCACCGCTCAGCTCAGCGCATCGCAGCCAAGCTCTTGAAATTTTCGTCGCACCCGTGCAATGCATTGCTCTACTTCCTGGGTGTAACGCTCGGTGGAGGCCGACTCAAGAGCCACGATCGCGTCGCCGTAGGCTGAACATGCCGCCTGTGCACGACCCTGAGTCCTATGGCAATCGCCGATGAACTTAAGCGCATTGCCGAGGTTGTTCTGCGTCATCGCCCACTGGAGCGGAACGCGCTCGCGCGTGTACTCCTGCAGCGCCGCGCGGTAGGCGCTCACCGCCTCCTCCAACCGCACGGTGCCGCTCTCGCGTTCGCCCAGGGTCGCCAGCGCATTGCCGAGGTTGTTCTGCGTCATCGCCCAGTCGAGCGGAACGCGCTCGCGTGTGCGTTCCTGCAGCGCCGCGCGGTAGGCGCTCACCGCCTCCTCCAACCGCACGGTGCCGCTCTCGCGTTCGCCCAGGGTCCGCAGCGCATTGCCGAGGTTGTTCTGCGTCCCCGCCCACTGGAGCGGAACGCGCTCGCGCGTGTACTCCTGCAGCGCCGCGCGGTAGGCGCTCACCGCCTCCTCCAACCGCACGGTGCCGCTCTCGCGTTCGCCCAGGGTCCGCAGCGCATTGCCGAGGTTGTTCTGCGTCCCCGCCCACTGGAGCGGAACGC
>JAKBKY010000005.1 GCA_021832345.1 bacterium | reverse complement strand
CCGACGGCAAACGTTCTCCGTCTCGCACACCCGCTGCTCGTACGAGCGACGCGATGACGCCCGCTTCGTAAGCGCCGCGGGCTCCGCCGCCGCTCAGTACCAGTGCGCGTTCAAAGCGGCGATCGGCTAGCGGCACGGCAGCCGAAACTGCACACGGCGCCATCGCGAGCACGCTGCCGGCTGCCATCACCCCTAAGAAACGCGCTCTCTGCATGCTGCAGAAGGTACGTCGCTCGGGCATGAGGTTCCCCGTCCCGATGGCGGCATCGACTCAAGCATCGGCTCCGCGTTACGCCGGGAGTAACTCCTCACACCAGGGTTGGCAACTGCTGCGGGGAAGCTAAGCGTATCTAGACAAACGTATGTTCCCATGATACACTGAACGAGTGAAGTTGGCGGAATGGGCGCAGCGCCAAGGCATTTCGTACACGACTGCCTGGCGTTGGACGAAAGAGAACGCGATGCCGGTTCCGTGGTGCAAGACGCCCAGCGGAACGATTCTCGTTGGGGTTCCAATGGAGGAAAAACCTGCGACCGTCGCGCTCTATGCGCGTGTGAGCAGCCACGATCAGCGCAGAGATCTGGATCGGCAGTTGGCTCGGCTATCGCACTATGCTGCCGAGAACGATCTTCACGTTGTCGAAGCCGTTGCGGAAGTCGGTTCGGGGCTCAACGGTAAACGTCACAAACTTCTGCGGCTGCTTTCAGATGCAGCAATCACCGCCATCGTTGTCGAACATCGCGACCGCTTTGCGCGGTTTGGTTCGGAGTATCTCGAAGCCGCGCTCGCGGCATCGAGAAGGCGGCTTATCGTCGTCGATTCATCCGAAATGAACGATGATCTCGTAGCCGACATGATTGCGATTCTCACCAGTTTCTGCGCGCGGTTGTACGGGCGACGTTCGGCGCGCAACCGGGCGATAAGTATCGAGCGTGCCTTAGCGCGTCAGGCGGAAAACGAATGAGAACCTATCAAACGCGGATCGCCCTCGATGACGAGTCTGCTTGCGCGCTCGACGCGTACGGCGACCTTTTCGGTCGTGCGCTGCGGATGCTCCATGCCCAGCGACGTGCGGGGAGAGCGATTTCCAAGCCGGAGTTCATGCACAGGTTGAACCTCACGGCACGGCAGTACAATGCGGTGAGGTTTACGTTGGATGGGATGGAATCGTCACTTCGCGAGTTGCGCCCGGTTCGGATCGATGATCTGAAGCATCGCACCAACGCGGTTGCGAAGAGCATCGCGAAGGAATCGAAGCCCGCGACGATTCACCACCTCAAACGTCGCATGGCCTCTCTGTACGCGCGGCTCGATGCGCTTCAAGAAGCCTCCGAGCCGCGCCTGTGCTTTGGCTCCCGCAAGCTGTTCAACGCGCAGCACCACTTGACTGAGAACGGCTTTGCTTCGCATGCGCAGTGGCGGGATACCTGGAAGGCCGCCCGTACTTCGCAGTTCTTCGTGTTGGGCTCGAAGGATGAGACAGCCGGGTGCCAAGGTTGCGTGTTGACGCATCTTGGCGATGACCGATTCGCGGTGCGGCTTCGCCTGAATGGCTCTTTGCGGCGATACGTCTCCTTCACCATCCGGTTCGCCTATGGTGCGGAGCATCTCGCGGCGGCGCTCCGGTTGGATCAAGCCGTCTCCTACCGCTTCGTGCGCGATGCGAAGGGCTGGCGCATGTTCGCGAGCACGAAGGTGCTTGACACGCCGGCGACATCGCGCCCGGCAACGGGGTGCGTTGGGGTTGACCTCAACGTTGGTTTCGTCTCCGTATCGGAGACCGACCGCTGCGGCAATCTCGTGCACTCCTTCAATCTCCCGTTACTGCTCCAACATGCCTCGTCGCACCAGGCAGAGACGGTCATCGCGCAGTGCGTCAAGGAGATCGTCGGCTATGCCGTGCATGCCGGCAAACCGATTTCGATCGAGCGGTTGGATTTCGCGAAGAAGAAAGCGCAGCTCTCGTACGCGAGCCCGCGAACGCAGCGGATGCTCTCCTCATTCGCCTATCGCGCGTTCGAGCGAACGCTCGTCGCCCGCGCGCAGGACGCCGGGGTCGAGGTGCTGCACGTCAATCCGGCCTATAGTTCAAAGATCGGCCGTCAGAAGTACGCTCGCCGGTACGGCTTGAGCGTCCATCTGGCAGCCGCCTTCGTCCTCGCACGTCGAGGTCAAAACTTTCGAGACAGGTACGTTTCTAGCGATCGAGGTCACTCCGCATCGACTTGCAAAGATGGGTGCGGACATGTGTCGATCAAGGCGGAGGAAACGGAGCGTCCTCGGAAAAGCGCAGAGCGGTCGTCGCAAGGCGATCCTCGCAGGTGTGCGGCTGCATTCGTGCAACGCCCGCGGGCGAGCGATCAATCCGTTCAACCGGGTGGAACTCCCGGGCGCGAATCGCCGGCAACACGCGTTCGGCCGGCGTCGTGAACCCCATGGTTCACGCGATTCTATGGCGTGTAATAAACGCCTATGGAATCAGGGACGGTGAGGACCGTCGCCTCAACGTACTGCCCCGGCAGTAACCAAAGGCGGTGATGCTCTGGCCTCACTGATACCGGCCGCCCGGCGCGGGAGTACCGCCGGGTGGTTGAGCCAGGACCGAGGCGCCTGCTGCGTTGGCCAGAAGTGCCACGTACCGTGAGGATGAGAGAAGGCTGCACGCGAGCAACCTGCTTCACCTATGGCAAAGCAAGCGCCGATGCGCCCGGCAACGCTACGCGTTCCTACGCCGCTCGGCCTGGATCTGGTGCTGAGTGCAGCCGACGGAGCGATCGTCGGCAGCCGCTTTTGCGCGCCCGTCCCGACGGCCGTGCAGCATCGCTCGCATCGAAGCGCGCTCTTGCGTGAAGCCCAGGGACAGGTTGCCGCCTACTTCGCCCGGAGACTCTACCGGTTCGATCTGCCCCTCGCGCTGGAAGGAACACCGTTTGAGGTTGACGCATGGCGAGCCGTCGCCGATCTGGGATTCGCGGAGTTCGTCTCCTACGCCGACATCGCCCGTGCGATCGGTCGACCGCACGCCCATCGCGCCGTCGCGCGAGCCATGGCAGGTACGCTACTCGATCTGCTGATCCCGGCACACCGCGTTATCGGTGCCGATGGACAACTTAAAGGAGTGACGCGCACGTCGCTACGCGCACGACTCTTTCGATTCGAGTCTGCGCCTACGGCGTCGCGGTCCCGCTGACGATCTCGATCTGCGTCTCTTTGCCGCCGGTGAGCATCACGGAGGTCTTTGCCTTCCCGTGTCCAGGGACCACAAACGTCGCCATCGACGAATCAGACGAACTGATCTTCATCTTCGCACTGCCGGCTGGCAGATGTGCCTTATACCATGCATAGACCGTTTCAAACGGATCGCTGCTGGTAAACGTAACCATCGTCCCAACGCCGTTGGCGCCTTTACCGGCATACGAGAGAGTGGCCCCGGTCGTCGCACCGGGGTAGACCGGCACGCCAAGCTTGCTCGCGTCGACCGGCCCTTGCGCAACGGTCATCTTTTCGTCTTTGCTGCGCAGAGTCACCGTCTTGCCGTTCGCGTTGCTGCTCACCGTCGTCGTTCCGGCACTCGTGTGGATCGTCGTCTTCTGCGCGCTGCTACACGCCGCCGCAGACAGGACGCAGGCAACCGCGACCGCTAGGATTTTCTTCATGAGGCGAGCTTGCGAGCGTTTCCTCTAGAGTTCCTGCTGAAACGGGCCGGCGCCGCGCCCTAGGAACCGAAGAGGCGCTGCCATTCGACCATCACCCCAACCCCCGAGTTACGATCGGCGGCCTCTCCGGTGTTGGCGAAGCGCGCCGCAAAGTTGAGCATCCGCACACCGATGAGAAACTCCGAGTGCGCCCGCTTAATACCGACGGCGGCCGACGCATCCACCTCGCTTGCCGTCTCCGGCTTATTCACCGCCGGGGTGCCGTTGCTGTAGAGAAAGTGATCCTCGCCCCACAGACGCGGAGCAGCGCCGAGCGTTGCTTCGAAGAAGCGGTGGGAGCGTAGGCTGCGACGATACCGCACCTCCGCACGAAAGCCGGCCAACCGCGAAGAGACCACCTGGGAGATATTCGGCAGCGGTGTGCGTTGGTTGATGACGGTCGCACCCAGCCCCACCCACAGGCGCCGACGACGGTCCACCTCCCAGCCGAGCGCGCCCTGGGCGATGCCGACCGCCGGCGCCGCACGCCCATAGAAGGCGGATGCCCGTTGCGGCATCGAGACGACCGGAATCCCTTCAACATGGAGAGCAAAGCGGCGCCGATGCAGTCCAAGTTTGATGAGCGGCACGACCGCCGCGCCGTATTGAGCGCCCGCGACATCGCGATGGACACCGATCGCTGCCAGCAGTTGCAAGCCGACCGAAAGCGTTATCGCCGCGAGATACACTAGCGCTGCTTGGTCGAGCGCTGCTTGGTGGCGTCGATGATGACGACGGCACGCTCGCTGCCGGTACGCAAGAGGCGAACGGCCGCCAGCGCCGAGCCGAGCGGCGCGCCCGGTGCCAGCGCGGCAGTCGCCGTAAAGCCGAACTGCGTGCGCACCTGGTCATCCACCGGCGCTCGCAGGCTCGCCGGCAACGACTCAAACTTCTCCATCAACCCGAGGGCCAAGCCGAGCTTGCGCGTCACGCGATGCGGATCGACGGCCAGCACGAGGAGCCCCACCGTGGCGCCGTCGCGCCGTCGCTGCCGCGTAAAGGCCGCCACATCGATGCCGAAGCGTTCCGCCTGCCGGCGAGCCTCGTCCACGCCGCTGCCGGTCGCAAGGGTCGTATAGCCCGCCGGCGGCTGCGCACTCAAGGTGCGTATCCAGCGACGCAGTTCCCCAAGCGACGCTTGCGTCGCGGCGATCACCTGTCGCCCATGATAGGTCCCCGCGCCCGCCGCAAAGAGCCCCGTCCGGCCGGCTTGCGCCGAGCTTACCGTCTGGCTCCAGCGCTGCGAGACCAGGATGCGACTGCCGGGATAGAGCGCAACGCCGGTAGGATTGGTCGGCATCGGGGAGGGCGAAGGCGACGACCTCGCGCTACCGGAGCGAGAGGTGGCGCCACCGGAGCATGCGACAAGCAAAGCGACCGCACACGCCGCCGCGACGAGAAACGCGCGTTGCATGCGAGGTCCATTCGAGGAGAAGGGCGACGTGCCCCGCCCGCCGGTTGCCACCGGATGGTCACGTAGGACATGCGCTTCTCCCTCGTAAATCTGGTTTCGTGAGCTCCTCTTCGCTGATCGTCGATCACCGGGACGTTAATGCGGCGTTCCGGCGCTTGGCGGTTCCCTCGGCGATTTCAATGCTCGGCGATCAACTGCTGGGTATCGCCGACACGATTGCGATTGGAACGCTTGGCCCGGTGGCGCTCGCCGGCGCGACGGCCGCTAACGCCGCGTTTCTCACGTTGGTTTTTGCCATCGCGGGCTTGTGGAGCGGCATCTCTATCGTCGCCTCGCAGCGAATCGGCGCACACGACCTCGACGGTTACGCGCGCAGCGTACGCGCCGGAAGCGCCCTGGCCGTTCTCGCCGGATGCGCAGGCGCGTTGCTAGGTTGGCCAACTGCCGGACCACTGTTGCACGCAATGATCGGAGAGCTCTCCAGCGCCGATGCATCGGCGCATTACTTCGCGCTTCGCTGCATCTCGCTCATCCCGATGGCCCTCTCGGGCTCGCTTATCGCGGGGCTTGGTGCGGCCGGAAATCGCAAGCTCGCGATTGCGACGCTCGGCGTCATCAACCTGGTGCATATCCCCCTGCTCCTCATCTTGGCTCTGGGCTTCGGAACGCACCATCCGATGGGGATCGTCGGCGCCGGGATCTCATCGCTCATCTCCGAGACGGTTGCCGCACTCTTTGCCGTCGTCTACGTCGCTCGACGCCCCATCTACCGCATCTTCACGCGCCTCGACGTCGACTGGCGATTGGCGCAGCGTTGCGGCGCGCTTGGCCTCCCTGAGACCATCTTCCTCACGCTTGTCGTCGGCCCCGACGTGCTCATCGTCGGCCTGCTGGCGCCGCTGGGTGCGGTTACCATCTCCGCCTTTCGCGCGCTCAACGTTGTCAGCGACCTGACGTTCTTAGTGCCGAGCCCCATGCAATCGGCGATTCAGACCGTCGTCGGCCAGCGTCTGGGCGCACGCGATCTTGATGGCGCGCAAGCGTTCTTCCATCGGTCGCGACGCGGCGTCTTGCTGCTATCAGTGATGACCGGCATCGTTGTCGCCGTCTTTGCGTGGCCGCTGGCCTGGCTGATCACGCTCGATCCTCTGGTAGCGACCGTTGCCGCGGTGCCGTTGGCGTTGCACATGATCACGATGCCGCTCAAGGGTTGGGCGATGGCCTCGCTTGCGCCCATTCGCGCGGCGGGCGATACGCGCTTCTCCGCCTTCGTCGGCATTCTTTCAAGTGCGCTGGTGATTCCCATCGTCTGGTTTGGGATCGAGCGCCTCCATATCGGGCTCTATAGCGTACCGATCGCATGGATCATCGCGTGGAGCGCCCGCTTGCTGCTGACCCAGACGAAGCTGCGCGCAGGCTCCTGGTTACACCGAGCGCCGCTGCCGGCCTAGCGCGCTACGCAGGCGGTGTGCCGGCGGCCGCCGGCGGAGGCAGCTTCGCCGGGGCCTCAGGCGGCGCGGATGCGCGCGAGGGGCGCGCATAGCCGGCAAAGCCGGCAATCAATGCGAGGCCCAGGTGCAACGGCACATCGTAACCGTAGAGCGGCATGATGCCGAAGAGCGTGTCGGTGATCGGAATCGCGCCCAACAGCGCAAGCAGCAAGAATCCCCAGAAGAGCAGGCGCATCGCGCTGCGGGCCCACGTAAAACGTGCCGACGCCAGGAGCGCAAAAACCCCGACCGCAATATGAACGCCGTCGTGCATGACATTCACCGGGAATCTCCCAAAGAGGTAGGAGTAGCCGGCGTCCAGGGTGACGACCTCGGCATCAGGCGGTGCAATCGGCGCTAAAACGGGAATAAACCCGGCAACACCCGCCAGGAGGGAGATCGCCCCCATAATGCGTGCGAAGAGTTGTACGCCCATCCGCGTCAGCGTTAGCGACTGCGTGGCAGGGCTCCTGGAACGCCCCATCTTCGTGATCGTCGCGCTGCTCGTGTGGCTCGGAACGAGTGCCCCCAGCGCTCTTGCCGGAACGCCGGCACGGCTGTCGTTCGAACGCATACGCGAGCCGACGATTCGTGTCCTCATGTTTCATCAGGTCACCAACCATCCTATCGAGCCCAAGACCGGCGTGGGCGCGCCGTGGGTCACACCGCAACGCTTCGCCGCCCTTCTCGCGCAACTCCATCAGCACGGCTATCACATCATCCCTTTGCGTACGGCACTCAATTTCTTCGAAGGGCGCCTCCGGGCCGCTGCCCTACCGCACAAATCAGTCCTCCTCACCTTCGATGACGGCTATCGCTCGGCATGGACGCGGGCAACTCCGCTCCTGCGCCGCTACCATGCGCCGGCAACAATGTTCTTCGAAGGACATGCCACCGGAACGATGGCAAGCCGTCTCAACGATACCGACCTGCGCAACATGGCGCACTCCGGGATTTGGACGCTGGAATCGCACGGCTTCGCAGGGCACTCGGACCTCGTTATCGGGCCGCACGGAAAGCTCTCACCCTATTGGTACGCCAACCTGGCATGGCTCCCCAAGCTGCATCGCTTCGAAACGCGCGCGGAGTTCCAAGCCCGGATCGAAAATGATCTCATCCGCTTCCGGAACACGTTTCAGCCGATTGTCGGGGCGCCGATCACGGTCTTTGCCTATCCGAGCGGCGAGTATGGGCAGAACGCTCGTCTGCGCCCAGGGCAGAATCCGCAAACGCGCATCCATGCGGGAGATTCAAATGCTCCGGGACTCAAGCCGGAGATCTTCGCGGCGTTACATGGCGCCGGTTTTGAAGCGGCTTTCTCCGTCTACGATCCCGGGCACGTCCATTTTGCCGGACGTGACGACCAACTCTACGCGCTCCCGCGCATCGGGGTCTCTCCCTCATTTACGTTAGCGACGCTGCGTGCCATCGACACGAAAGGGATCGAATATCCGGAGATCACCGATGGCCGATACGTTGACGCCGGGCCACTTGCCGTGGACGGTCGAGGCTTCCTCGTCGCGTCGACGGATCAACCGGTACTCTTTCGCCTCAACCGCTATGGCCGATTGCTCGCGACCTATCGATTCAAGCGGCTCGCGCAAGGGCGCACGCAGTCTCGCTCGGCGATCAGCGGGTTAGCCCTCGCCGGGCACACCCTTTGGCTCAGTCAGCAAGCGGGTTGGGGGCCCGACCCTACGCCCTACCTCAGCCGACTGCGCCTGCGCAGAGGCTCCCTGCATCTGCTCTCGCGTTCGGCACTGCCGCATACACTCGACTGGCTGGTCGGGATCGCCGTTATCGGCAAGCAGATGTACGGAATCGACGACGGAGGCCAACTCTTCACGCTGCCCGCCGGCAAGCATATCGCATCGCTCGTTCACGCAACACGCTATGAAGAGGACCGGTTTGCAGGCCTGGCCGCATCCAACGGACACCTCTACACGTTTGACACGATGCGCCACGCTATTCTCGAATTCACGACGCGCGGGCAGATCCTGGCTTTGGGGCACCTCCAGGACCACGTGCGCGACCTGGCGGTTCTCGGCTCCAAGCTCTTCGTCAGCGACTGGAGCGAAGCGCGCCGAACCGTTCGCATCTACACGATGCACCAGGAGGCCCCGTGAATAGCGTTGCCCCACCGTCGCACACGACCTTCGCGTGGCTTCTCGCCATGCTGCTCCTGCTAGACGGACGCGCGGCGGCGGCACCGGTGGCACCCGTCCCAACGCCGGCGCCGGCCGCCAAAAGCACACGCCCCGTTGACCGTGCCGGCTACCTGTATACGTACGTCGAACATACCTCACAGTATCGCGACAATGTCTTCTCCTTCGATGCGTACAAGCCGTTCGGTTCGCCGCAGTCGCACGTGCGTCCGTATGTCGACGTGTTTGCAAATGACGATACCGCAACACACGGCGGCATCATCCCGCAAACCCTCAACGACAACTACGCGGGTGTTGCACTCGGCCTGCAGTACACCGACAGCGCCGGATTGCGCCTCTTTGGGCAAGCCGGCGCAACCACGAAGATCGGGCGCGTCGCCGCGACCCCCTCCGGCGGCGATCTCCGCGGCGGCGCAGAGTACTACCGGGAGTGGGGCGGCGCGCAACTCAAGCGTCATGCGTACGGCAACTTCTACGGCGACGGGGTTTACTACAGCCGTTATCACGACATGCAGTTCTACAACCAACTCGAAGTGGGCACGGAACCTCTCCACTCAAGCCATCCGGTCGATCTCTTCGTGCGCGGCGTCCTGGCGATGGACACCCATCCGTACTACTACGGGAACTACGCCGAAGCGACGCTCGGAGTGCGCTTTTACCCCTTCGGCCTTCACGGCCCCACCATTGAACTCGACGGCGTAGCCGGCACCTATCTGCGCGCCAATCTCGTACCGGCGGGAGTCTCCCGCAGCTACATCGATTTTCGCCCGCTCATCAGCTACGGGGTGAGCATTTGAAGGACTTCGTAAAAGAGCAAGCACGCGATGCGCTCGAACGCTTCGACTTGCTTCACGTGACGGTCTGGCTACTCCACACCTCCGAGTCCATCCCCGAGTTGGCGGCATCGGCCGGCAGGCAGGTGCACTCGGATCGCGAGCCGACCTCGCCGCAATCGATTCGCGCCTTCCTTGAGGCAGGCGCGCCGCGTCTCGATGGAGAGCAGTTGGGCATTCCTCTCCTGGCCGGCGAGCAGCGGTTGGGGTACGTGGAGGTCACCGCAAGACGACCGATCACCTTCGGAGTCGCAGCGCAGATCGAAGCCTGGGCCGACGAGCTTGCGCGTACGCAGGCTTCCGCGCGTGCAACGCACGACCTCGAAGCGCCGTCGCTCGGGCACATTCTCTTGGCCGACGATGAGACCGATATACAGCACATGCTCGTCACGTTCTTAGAGCGGCGAGGTTTCAAAACCACGGCCGTTGCCAACGGTCAGCTCGCCTACGAGCGGGCATGCGCCGAACACCCGGACTTGATCCTGCTTGATTGGATGATGCCCATTCTCGACGGCCGGGCGACCGCAGAGCGCCTCCGGCTCAACCCCGAAACTCGGGATATCCCGATCATCATGGTAACAGGTCAATCGAGTACCCGCGATAAGGTCGCAGCGCTCGAAGCCGGCGCCCAAGACTACGTCACGAAACCCTTCGATAACCGTGAGCTGCTGGCACGCATCCAGGGTCACCTCCGCTGGCGCCACCTCCTGGCCGATGTCCCAACGAACCAGAGCGCAGAGCCAATTCCAGAGACACCGGCGGTGCCGACCGCCCGCCCAAGTGTGCAGGATGGAGAGGATGCCATCTGGACTGCGGCGGTACAAGCCCAGCAACTGGGGCGCCTCTCCGACGCGCTCACACTCTATCTCGAAGAAGCCGAACGCGCAGAACACCGCAAGCTCTACGCACGCGCCGCAATCGCCTTTCGTAGCGCGTCAGCCACCGCAGGCCAGCTCCATAATCTGGATCTCTCCAATAAGTTTCTGCGCCTGTCGGGAAAGATGTATCTGACATTGGCGGAACACTCCGACGACAGCAAAGTCATCGCCGATGCCTATCTGAACGCGACAAAATGCTTTCTCCTTGCGGGCAACCTCCAACTCGCCAAGAAGTCGATCAACATCGCCGAATCGATGAACGCGGTGATGTCCGACGACCGGCCTTCCCCGCTCTAAATCGTTCGATGCGCGTCTGTCTCTTGACCGAAGGCACCTATCCCAACGTACGCGGCGGCGTTTCGACCTGGTGCCACGAACTGATCGCCGGCCTGCCGGAGATTGAGTTTACCGTGTACGCCCTGATCGGCAATCCGTCGAGCGGAATGGAGTACACCCTGCCGCCCAACGTCCGCCGAACGGTCGTCCTGCCGCTCTGGGGCCACGAGCGATTAGCTGAGTACAACCACGCCGACCTGCGCTCGCTGGGGCGCCGAGACCGAGTCGCCCTGCGAGCGATCTTTCTTCCGCTCTTCAATGACTTTCTCGATGAGATCGTACGCGGCATGGAGAGCGCGAACCCGACTCGCCTCGTCACGATCATCGGCGGCCTCTACCGGTACTTCCGAGAGCACGATTACGACTGGACCATGCGCCGGCAGGAAGTCTGGGATGCGACCATCCACCACTTTCTCGCGAGCGCCTGGCACGCACGCTTCATGACTTCTCTTGAAGCCGTCGAACTCACCCGCTCCTTCTATCGCTACCTGGCGCCGCTTGCGCTCGAGATTCCGCCATGCGAGCTCATTCATACGAGCGCTGCCGGCCTCTGCGGCTTGGTAGCCATCGCAGCCAAGGCCGTGCGCGGAACGCCGGTCGTCCTGACCGAACACGGCGTCTATCTGCGAGAGCGCGTGCTGGAGCTGGCACGCGCCGGCTTTCCGTATTCGGACCGCTCGATCAAAAAGAATCTGTTCTCGGCGATCACGCGCGCCACATACGCCGCCTCGGATGTGATCGCTCCCGTCTGCTCCTACAACTCCAACTGGGAACGCTTCTACGGCGTTCCCGAATCACGCTTGCGCCTGATCTACAACGGCGTGGATGAGACGCGCTTTGACGATCGGGAGAGCTCCACGAACCATCCGACGGTCGCAGCGATGCTCCGCATCGATCCGCTCAAAGACATCGAAACATTGGTGGCAAGCGCAACGCACGTTCGCAACCGATTCCCGGATGTCACCTACGAAATTTACGGGCCGATTCACGACTACCCATACAACGAGCGTGTCTGCGCGCTCGTCGAACAACTCGGCTTGAACCGAACGATTCGGTTTCGCGGCTCAACGGTCGACCCGGCAGCCGCCTATGCAGACGCCAATGTGGTCGCGCTCTCGTCGATCTCCGAAGGCTTCCCCTACTCCGTCATCGAGGCGATGATGTGTGCAAAGCCGGTGGTCGCAACCGACGTCGGCGGCGTGCGAGAGGCCATCGGCGAATTCGGCTCCGTCGTGCCGCCGAAACGCCCGGAACGGCTCGCCGAAGCGATCTGCGAGCTGCTGGCCGACCCCATACGCGCAGCCGCTCTAGGGAAAGGCGCTCGCACTCGCGCGCTACAGTTCTTTACGCTCCGTGGGTGCCTCGCATCGTACCGTGCACTCTATGAAGAACTCACAACGGCGCCGCATGAGGCCCATATCGCGTGAGCTTGACGCAGAACGACGCCTTTGAACCGTTCGAACGACGCGAACATGAGATCGAGGTAGCCGCCAGAACGATCGTCGCGCTCTCACGCAAAGATCAGTTCGGGCGAGGCTGGCGTCCTAAGGGCATCGATGAAGTGGCGATTCTGCTCGAGTCCTTAGGCTACAGCCCGGAGGTCGTCTCCGAACTCTGGTACCCCGATCTCTTTGCGCTGGCGCGCGATGTCAACGTCTCCGTTGAACGCTACGTTACCGATGAGGAACGCAACGAGCCGCCGGATATCAGTTGGTTCACGCGAACGTGCCGCGATTATGCCGTCGGATCGCTCTACTCCGCACCATGGATCGTTGCGGTCATTGGCCTTGCAATCTTTGGAGCGTCGCTCTGGTCGAGCCTCTCGACGCCGCTGCATCTGGCGACCGCGATCGCGCTTGGAGTCTACAGTGCGCAGATTCTCAGCGGTTTCTTCGCCCAGGCGGTGGCACGCCGCTTAACCTTCTACTTCTTGCAGGACAACGACGCGCTGATGGCCTGGACGGTGGGGCGGTTCGTGCTCATTGGCCTGCTCGTCACGTTGACGGCCTCGTTGCTCTTGTGGCTGATCTTGCGCCCCTTCTACGGAGACCCGGATGCGTGGCTGGCAGCGAGCTTCTGTGCGGGGAGCACGCTCTTTCAGCTCTCGCTGGCTCCGCTCTATACCTTGCGCCGCTTCGGATGGATCGTCGTTCTTGCGGTGACCGCCGGCCTGATTACCGGGCTCACGTTCGTCCTCTCCTTTCATCGAATCATCAACATCCCGTGGGAGCCGGCGACGCTCGCCGGAGAGGTGGGGGTGCTCGGCCTGCTCGGCTTGGGCGCAACGCTGCTCTGGCTCTCACGCCGGGCACGTCGAGCCACGACGGCGTGTGTGCCGCCTCGTTTCTCCTCGATCGTTGCGTCGACGCTGCCGTATGCAGTCTTTGGAGCGCTCTACTTTCTTGCGATCCTCACCGATCGCTTCTGTGCCGGAATCGCCGTCGGCAAGGTGCATGGCTTCATCTACGCTTCCTCGTATGAACTCGGCGCCGACATCGCGTTATTGGCTATTCTTCCGGTCATCGGGGTCATCAACATCATGCTCGAAGCGCTGCCGCGCCGAATCTTGCGCGGGGCCAAGAGCTCCATCGTCGACCGAACGCACTTCGACGGCGCAATGCTGCGCTTCTATCTCCTGGGCATCGTCGGCGTGATCGTGGCGAGCGCGCTGGCCACGGGCATCGGCGAACTGGCCGGCCGGCGTTTGATCTTCTCCCCAACACTCGGAAGCCTGGCCCACGTCGACGTTACGCTCGCGGTCCTACAGATCGCGATCCCAGCCTACGGATTCTTCATGTTCGGCTTGCTCAACACCCAAATGCTCTTCTTTCTCAGTCGCCCGGCAGCACCGATCCTCAGCATTGCGCTCGCCACACTGGCGACGATCGCCTGGTGTACTTGGGCCCTGCTGCACGGCAGCCCGCCTGCCACGATGGTCTACGGACTGGCCGCAGCCGGATTCGTCTTCGCGGCGATCACGACGGTCGCGACGATCAGGACGATGCGCCACTTCTCCTACGCCTACTACGCCGCATACTAGGCGGATAGACAGCCCACGAGTTGCGCATGGATGCGCCCGTTGCTTGCCAGAATCGAGCGGCCGTCGAGCTGCGCGGCGTCGCCCGCGATGGCGCTCACCGTGCCGCCGGCCTCCCGCACGAGCAGGGTTCCCGCTGCGACATCCCATGGGCTCAAGTCGAACTCCCAAAACCCATCGAAGCGGCCTGCCGCCACGAAGGCGAGGTCCAGCGCAGCGGAGCCGTCTCGGCGAACCGCCTGCGCGCGACGCGAGGCGGCCGCAAACTGGGCGGCATTGCGCTCGTAACCGTCGGGGTGAAAGCCGGTGCAGAGCAAGGCATCGCCAAGGGACTCAATCACCGAAACATGCAGCGGAGCGTCGTTACAGCGCGCACCGGCGCCGCGTTCGGCAGCATAGCACTCATCGAGCAGCGGCGCGTAGACGACTCCGGCGATCAGTTCCCCTGCGCGCTCGTAGCCGATGGAGACGCAGAAGAGCGGATAGCCGTGAGTGTAGTTGGTAGTCCCGTCGAGCGGGTCGACGATCCAGCGTTCGTCACCGGTCCCCGTCACGAGCCCACCCTCCTCGCCGAGGATCGCCGCCTGCGGAAAGGCAGCGCGCAGGCGCGCGATGACGAGCGCTTCGCCGGCGCGATCGGCGTCGGTTACCAGATCCGCTCGTCGCCCCTTCTCCGCGATCTCGCGCGGGAGCGTAAGGCGTTCGCACAAGAGCGCTCCGGCTTCGCGCGCCACGGCCAGCGCCGTCGTCAAGGGATCCGGGCTTCGCATGCCGAGCGCCGAGTCGTCTAGTTCGAGATGAAGGTAAACGTGACGGCAGCGGTCTGAGGCGCCAGCGCTTCCGTACCGACATTGAGCTGGTAGTTCTGCAGCACGTCGTAGGGAAGGCGTCGAGCGCTCACCCCGGAGCCGGTATCCACGAGCGTCAACCCGCCCGAGGTCGGGACCACGCCGTACGCAGTTTGATCGAAGTTCATCCCGGTACCCTGCGAGGAGTTGGTTGAGTCGACCGAGGTGAGCAGCTCGTTGGTGGGCGGAGTCGGCGTTCTGGCCGGGTTGTTGTTCGTGGTGACCTGCAACTGCCAGCCGATGGGATTGGCCGCGTTGGTATAGACGCTCACGTCCACCACGTCTCCGAACGAAGACGTCGTCGAGTTCGCGACCGCGCCGAAGTTCACTTCGCCGGGCGAGAAGGTGCAGGGTACGCAGTTCACCACGGGAGTCGAACCGCCCGGCCCCGGGTTCGGCGGGTTGACGGTCACCGCGAGCTGCGCGCTCAAGATGATGAGCATATCCTGATCGCTGAACCATGATTCGGCCGCGTTGATCGAGCCGTTGACCACCGCCGGGAAATCGAAGGTGGAGTTCACTTTATACGGAGCCTTGGCGGCAAACGACACGTTGATGTACCCGTTTGGCGCCAGCGCGCATGAGCCTCCGCCGATGGTGATGTTCCCGTTGCCGCCGCCGGTGGTGGCGCTCGCGTAGCCGGTCACCGAACAGCCGGAGTAACCCGAGCCGCTTAAGGTCGGGGTACTGGTGATCGTCCAGGGCGTGCCGGTCGAATCGGTGCCGTTGGCACCGCTCGTATCGGTACCCGGGATCGTGATGACCGCCGAGTAGATGTTGTGCCCGGCCGAACTCGTATTCTTAATCTGATAGACGTACGAGTTGCCGTAGGTCGCGTTGCTGTCGGCCCCGATCTGCGGTTCGGTATTGCTGGGCACGGTCGCGGGTGAACCATACGGCCCCACCGCTTCAAACCCAGAGAGCGCCGAGATATTCGTCACCGTGAGGTTGAAGTTCTGGCCGAGCGACCAGGCATCGGTGTTGGCACCGTGGGCGTACATCGTCGCCGTAATCGTGCCCGGCGAGGTGAGATTCTGCAGCGTCGCTGCGAAACTGAAGGTCGCCCCGGGCGCGAGCGACGACTGCTCGGTTGCCTGGCCGCAACTCGGCAGCGAAGCTGAATTCGCAGGAACGGGTGGCGGGTTCGCGGGCGGTCCGTCGGCGGTCGCGAACTGCGAGCCGCAGAGCCCAAACCAGTACTGCGTCATGGAGCCGGTGTTGTACTGCCCGAGCGCAATCCAGCCGGCCGGCGTGATGCTCGCGATGTTCGCAAACGAATACGCATTGGGGAGCGCAATGATGATCGCGTCCAGATAGTCGGGGTAGGGGTCGGATGAACTCGTGGTGTTCTGCACGGAGACCGTCACGGTCGGCGTCGTCCCGACGCCGACGGAGGTCGGCGTGAAGAGCGAGGTCATCAGTGACGAGTTGACCGAGTAGCTGGCCATCGCCAGGCTGTCGATGACGGTGGCCTGCGGCACGAAGGCTGACAGCGAGCCGGAGGGACTCAAGGGGAAGACGGTCGGCTGTTCAGCCTGTACGCCGAACTCCGTGTAGCCGAAGGAGCCGGGCGAAGACGGCGCGATATCCAAGTAGATCTGCTCGTTCGTGCCCGGCGCGATGCCGGGGTTTCCATTACCGGTACTAAGGCAGAACGCGGATTGCGGCGCGCCGGTCGGGCAGGTGGCCCAGTTCCAATTGCTCGGACTGTTGGGATCGGGGTTAATGTAGTTGAGCGCATTGTTGGGCGAGAACGCCGACGGCATCGTGATCTCAAGTTCCGTGATGTTCCCGCCGCCGCTCGACGTATTGGAAACCGTCATCGCGAAGATGTCCCACGGGCCGTTGCTCTGCGAGAAGGTCTGCGTGAACGGGCTGTTCTGCGGCAGGATCGCCTGGGTTGAGCGCGGGTCGTAGCCGTGCAGCTCTTGGTTGAGCGTGAACGCTCCGCAGCCGCCCGTGCAGGTCCCCCGCAAGGCGAAGTTGGCGGTGCCGCTATACGACGTGCCGCCGCCGTTGGTGAAGTCGACCGGATTGGTTGCCACCGGCGAGTTGGTCGCAGACCAGGTGAGCCCATCCTTGGGCAGGATCGAGGTCAGTGCCGAGCATCCGTTGGTACAGTTGGCATTGCCGGGCCCGTTCGTGAACGTAATGGACGGCACGGTGAGGGTGGCGTTCATCGGCAGCGAGTTGCCCGCGACGGCCGGATAGATCGTCATGGTGCAACCGGCATTGGCGCCCGTATAGGTGCAGAGTACCGTCACCGTCCACGAGTTGCCCGTCGAATCGGTGACGGTCTGCTGCTGGCAGTCGGTTCCGCAACTCGAACTGCCCGAACCCAGCGCCAAGGTGATGCCGTTGCCGCCCGTGCTGAAGTAGAGCCCACTGAGCGGGTCGCCGTTGCCGGTTCCAAAGAGCGTGTCGCCGTCGTTGGTGAACTCCACCCCCGAAACGGCCGTCGAGTTCTTCGGCAAGAGGAGGCTCGTGCCAAGCGGATTGGTGAACTCCGTGAGCGCGTTATACCCGACGAGCTTAAAGGCGAGCGCCGCCGACGTCGTGCTGGTGTTGATGTCATAGAATGCCGCCGTGTAGGTGTTGCCGACATAATGCGAAGGTGCTTGCTGCGCACCGAAACCGAACGAGAAGCTCAACTGGCCTGCACCGTTCGAAGTGTCATTGCCGGAATATGCATAGCCGTTGGGGTCGCTGATCGTCTCGTAGAACGGCGTGTTCGCGGCGAGGTTGCTGCCCGCGACGGTTATCGAGGCATCCGACGTGTCGGTGGCGCCGTCGAAGGCGAAGACCGCACCGGGCGTTCCGAGCGGCGCCGGCACGGGCGAAGGATTGCCGCCCTGCGGCGTGATGCTTATCGATGCGTTGCCGGCCGCTCCGCCGTAGAAGGCGATCTGGCGCTGAGCCATGCGCTTGTTCGCCGTCAAGTCGAAGAGCACGATCGAGTAGGTGCCCGGGGTGAGGGTACCGGCAAGTTGCCAGTCGACGTTGAAGTTGCCGCCGGGCGCCGTCTGCCCCGATGAGGTCGCCGGGTTGCAGAGGGTGTTCGGCGCCGGCGTGGAGCTTGGGATCGGGAAGATGAAAGTGCACTGCGCGTTGCCCGAGGTCGACTCCACGTAGACGACATAGGAATCCGTCGCCGTAACGCCGGTGACGCCGACGTAGACGTTCGTTCCGGCCTGGTTGCTGAAGTTCGTCGCGGGGATCACATGGGTGGCATCTTGGTAGGTGGTAAAGTACGTCGCGGAGCCGGCCACGACGTAGACGACCGCATCCCACGTGCCGAGGTTGGTATCGTAGGTGCCGAAGACGTACGTCCCTTGGATCGAGAGGGTTGTATTCTCCGTTGGGCCAGGGTTACCAAAACCCGGCGAGTAGGTACCGCCGACGGCCGTCGCCGTGACGCTGTTGGGCATAATGACGTAATCTTGGAAGGTGTCGTTGGCGGAATCCAGATACCATGAGCTCCAATTCACCGTGCAGCCGACGTTAAAGATCGTCCCGACCGTCGCGCTGCAACCTCCTCCGGTCCACACGTCGATCGTCGCTCCCGTGGCGGAGAGCGGATGCATGTGGCCATGCCCAACCGAGGCCGGCGTCACGGTATTGAAGGCCGTCTGCGGCGGGAGCGGCGCCAACTTTGAGAGCGGCACCTGTTGCCCCGGAATGACATGCACCGGCGCAGCGGTCGGAAGCGGCGATGCCGCGCCTCGCGGCGGCGCGCTCGGAGAGGGCATGAGCGGCGGCGGCGTCAGCACGGGCATCGGCAGATAGGTTGGATGCGGCAGCGGCACGCCGCCGACCGGCACCACGCTCGGCAGGCCGTGGGCGGAGGCCACGGTGACGGCCAGCGCCGCCACCGCCAGCAGCGCGCCACACGCGCGGCGCAGCATATCAGTTCGCGAGGTCATCAGTAGTAGAGCGTATAGATGGCATTGCTGCTATACGCCCCTCCAGGAACCGAGGTGGGAATTGAGAGGGTGAGATCGACGCAGAACGTCTCCATGCCGCTGCCGTTGGAGAGCAGCGCCCATTTGCCCCCGTCGTCGGCGTAGACGACGTACGGAGTTGCGGTGGGATTCGGCGCGGTGCCCTGAATGTGGGAGTTGTTGGCGAGGTCGCCGCCGGGGAAGGTGGAGATTGAATCGGAGAAGTCGGTGGCTAGGCCATGATCGAGCGCCCACGAGGTCACCGTCGTATCGACCGTCACCGTGAAGGCGCATGTTTGCTGGACGGTGGTGCCGGCCGTCAGGCTCATCGCAATCGCCGTCGGGGTGGTGTAGAGCAGGGTGGCCGTCGGGTTGGGCGAGACCTCGGCTTCGACTTTGACCGGTTGCTGGGCGCTGGCCTGCGCCAGCATCAGCGACGTCTCGAGCGGCGCGTCGAAACGCTGCGCAGAGCCGCGCGCGCGCAGCGCGAAGCGAGCGATGATGGAGGCCCCTGCGCTCCTGCTCCCGCCTTGCCGATAGACGATCGGCGCCGGCGTGACGTTGACCAGGATGTAGACCGAACGTTGCGCGCGTTGCTGTTGCACGCTGAAGCCTGCCTGCGAACGCCCCGCCACGGCAACGACGAACGCGCTTACGATAAACGCGACAAACCAGAGACGGCGCAGCATCGGCTTCTCCCTCATTGCGGTACCACCGTGTAGACGACCCACACGTAGTAGAGCCCGTTGGTCGCCGCAAGCGGCACTTTGAGCTGGTAGTCGTAGTAGTACTCGGCGCTCGCCGATGCCGACGTCGCGATCGGTGCCGGGTAGGTGGCATAGGTGATTGACGCCGGCGTGAACTGGCCGCCGCCGGAGACCGTGCCCATCGTCTGGTAGAACGGCGTCGCGGGCGAAAAACCGGTATTGGGGTCGGGCGATATGCCGCTGGTCGACGGCAGGTAGTAGAGCGTCTGATCGATCGGCTCATTATCGCCCGTCCCGGGATTATAGAAGTTGGCCGCCCCTTCGCCATAGAGATAGAAGCCGTTGGCCGAGTTGGTGGTGATGTTCAGATTGACGGCGTAGCGGTAGAGATAGTCGTCGCCGGCCAGCACCGAACCGAAGTCGACGGACCCCCCATCGAGGGTTGCGCCGGGGCCGTATGTGGGCGCCGGTTGCGTCCCGAAGACCGCCGGCACCGAGCCGAACCCGCTGTAGTAGTTGGGAGTCAGCGTCATCTTGACGACCGTCTGCATGAACCAATGCAGCGTGGTCGAGGCTGAACCGGCCATGGCAGGTGCCGCTAGCGCAAGCGAGATCGTCGCTGCGAGAGCCACCGTGCCAACCCAGATTTTCAGCTTGATCACTTCCTTGATGCCTTATTGTCCGTCAATGGACGCTGAATGCAATCTCTCCGCCGGTGAGCGATTTGCCGCCGTAGTCGATGGTGGCGATCGCTTGATAGGGGCCCGGGGGCAGCTTCTTCCCGGTCACGGTAATCTCGCGTTCCCCGCCGCGTTCAACGAGGAGTTCGGAAGGCATGGCGATCTGCTCGACCGTCTGCCCGCTGCGTTGGACCTGAAGCTGCCCATGCAGATAGACGTGCGCGTTGCCGGTGTTCTTGAACATCACCCGGTAGATCTCGCCCTGCGGGCGCGCTGCCGCGAACATCTTGACGATCGCCCCGTCGATCTTCACCGTGCCCGGTATCGTCGCGTAGATCTTCGTTCCGATCCGCGCCGAGAAGGCCACCACGCCGGCGCGCCGCGTCGGCCGCGTTGTAAAGAAGACGATACCGGCGTACTCGCCCGAGAGGTGTTTGTTCTTGGGAATCGCGAGCGAGAGACGCACCTGCTCCGTCGAGTTGGGAGCGAGATCGAACTGCTGCGGGTTGATCGTGGCCCAGCGCATCAGCGAGTAGGGTCGCGTCCCGGGCCGTTCGAACACATAGCTGCCGTTCATCGTTACCCCAAAGTCGACCATCGAGGCCAAGATGTGCGTCGGCTGCGCACTGGAGTTGTGGATCGTAATGGGAATGTTATAGAAGGTTCCGGGTGGGATTGCGATCTCGAGCTTTGCCGGTGTGACGTCGAGACCGACCCCGGCAGATTCCCCCGCTGCCGTTCCCAGGACGATGATGGCGAGCGCCGCGACGAGCCCGCTGACCAGACGATGCATCTTCATGCCGAGCCATTTCGCTGCGGGGCGGGAACGCCCCGCAGCGATGAACGGCACTATCTACTTCCCTGGCGAACGGTACGAACGGGCGCTAGTTCGCAACGGCCGTGAAGGTCAGCGTCGCGGTCTGAGCACCGGTCGAAGCGCCTGCCGGGACCAGCAGTTGAATATCCTCGCCCACGTTGGCCGGCGACGCCGATGTGAACGCCGTTGCGTCGCTAGTGATCATCGCAAGCGACGTCGTGGAGAGGGCGCTGCTGCCGGTGATTCCAGCGCATGTCGTACCGGCCGGCGCGGATGTCCGTGTGGACTGCGTGACGGGAAGCGTGGTCGGCGCGCTGCCGAAGGTGTAGCTGCCGTTGGGGAGGGCGCAGGCCGCGTAGCCGGTCGGCAACGCCGCCGCCAGCGCTTCGCCGAGCGACCAGTTCACCGAGTTGGTGACGATGTTCGCGTCGACGGCGTTGGTGTAGAGACAGCCGGTAACATCGACGAGGTCGGGCACGATCGCGCCGAAGTCCACCGTTCCGGCGGTCTCCGAAGCAGGTGCCGTGCAAGTGTTACCCGTGCCGCCGTTGGTCGCCGTGAATTCGGTGGCCGTCGTCCCAGAACTGGGGGTTGCGGTATACGTAGTGTAGAGCGTCATCGCAAGCGATGCAGAGACATTCCATTTCAGCGTGACGTTCCCGGTTTGCGTTGCTGCACCGACCGGCAGGGCCGGAAGAAGAAATACAGCCATCGTCAGAAGACTGAGAAGTTTTTTCACGTTCGTTCCTTTCGCCATGTTGCACACACAAGTTGCCTTCCTTGGCCGAGTGTTATAGGAGAACTATCGGGCAGGCTCGCCGTCGAAGTGAGCCAAAACAACCGTCGCGCTGTTCAGATTTCTTTACAGTGTTAACGGAGTGTAAGGTTGACGCGCTCCTCGTGCGTCACCAAGACGCCGCGGAACGGTCGTGCTCCCAATCGCACGGAGAAGGTGTAGACTCCTGCCGCACTCGGCTTACCCAGATGCGTCACCTCGCCGTTCTCCCAGAGAATCGTGTCGCCCGGCGCGACCTCGGTGAGGAAGCGCACCCGCGCGACGACAAACTGCCCCACAACCGCGCCGGCAGGTGAGACCTGCGCAATGAGGATCGACATCGCAGGATCGACCCGGAGCCGCGCGTGCGCCTGCGCGCTCCCCGCAGTCGCCCGCAGGGTCGCCGCCCCGGCACGCGCATCGGTCGGCACCAGCACCGTGCCGGTCCACGCCTTGCGCGCAGGATCGTAGCTCAGGGGATACGATCTGCCGAACGCTTGGATCTGCCCGCGCGCGGCCTTCGGAGCCGTAAAGATCACGCGCGTCGCGCCGCCCGGCGGCAACGCGGGCCGCGCCAAACGCAGGCTGCTGGGCGGTGTGACGGCTCCCTGCGTGAACGTGAAGATGACCGACTTCGACTCGGCGCCGACCGTAAAGAGCAGGCCGCGCACGTTCTCGCCTGCCGCCAGGTTCACGAGCGACGCCGGGCTCTGACTGCCGGTACCCTGCGGCAAGGTCTCCGGGTCCACCTTGACGCGATAGTGACCCGGCGGCAGGTTGTCGAGCAAGAACGAGCCGTCGCTGTTGACGATGGCCGCCTCGTTGCCGGGTTGCGCCACAACGTAGGAGTTCAGCACGCCGCTGCCGGCTTTCACTTTTCCGGGCGCGCCGAGCGCATAGATGACCTTGCCCGCGATCGATCCGAGCGTCTGCGCGACAAAGTTGAGCTTCGCAACTTGCCCAGACTGCACGATGACACTCTGCGTGGCCTGCCCCGGCGCAAACGCAGCGGTCGCCGGCAGCGACGCGGTGTTCACCTGCACCGTATGACGACCGGCGCTCAGGCGGCCGAAGGCGTAGCTGCCGTTGGGCCCGGTTCGCGTAACCGCGCCCTTCCTGTCGAGCGTGAGCGTCACGCCCTGCAAGGGGACCAACCCACCCGAGGTGTCACGCCCGTAGACGCTCCCTTCAATCAACCCAAACGTTCCGAGACTAAAGAAAATCTGCGCGGTCTGCCCACCCTGAACTTCGATCGAGATGACCGGCTGATCGGCGGTCACGCCGCGCGGCAAGGAGCTGCTCTCGATCCGCACCTCGTGCAAGCCGGGCGAGACGAAGTTGAACTGGAAGCGGCCGGTTAAATCGGTGCGTTGCACCACGCGCCCATCGAGCACGACCGCGATGTTGCCGGCACCGTTTCCGAACTGGCCGGCATACGGCGACGTCGAGCCGGTGTCTTCGACGACCACACCGGTGATCGTCGCCGGCAGACGCGGATCGATACGGCCTTGCACCACGCCGTTGCCGAATGCAAACGGCGCCGAGAGCTGTAGGCTGAAGAGCCGCGTGCTCCCGTCGCTTGCAGGGTTGAGGCGATCGTGCAGGATCTGCTCGCCGAATGTCGCGAGCACCGAGATCGCAGGTGAGATCCGCCGGCCGACGGTGATCTCCGGCGTCGTCTGAACGGCATCGGAGACCGGCGTTTGGATGTGCGTCAGTGTCGCACCGACGCCGAGACTCGACCGCGCGAAGGTCCGTACGAACTGAGCGCCGACCGTCTGAATAACGGAAGGCACCTGACCGCTCTGCGTCAAGCGGGTGCGCTGTCCGTTCAGCACCGCGGCGAGGCTCCCCAACTGCGTTTGAAACGCACCTTGCAGCGTCACCGATGACTGAGGCCCCGCCGAGACGAACGTCGAGCGCGTCGCCAGCACCCCGAGCAACAGGTTCGACGAGCGCCCGATGCCGGCGCCCACTTGCAACGCGCCGGTGCCGTTCCAGCCGTTGAGCGCCGCGCCGATCGTGCGCTGGTTCTGCAGCATGAGGCCGAAGTTCCCGCGCGACCCAACCTCTCCGGAGAACGAGAGCGCGCCGAGCCGCTGAGTGTACTGCTGGGCGCCGGTGCCGGTCGTCTCGAACGACTGGCTGAGTGCGAGCTGACGCTTTCCGATGTTGGCGCGATACCCGAGCGAGAGCAGGCTGTCTGCGGCGTCCAACCCACTGCCGAGCGACAGGAAGCCGTCGGAGACGCGGCGCAGCGAAACCGTCCAGTAAGAGTTCCCGCCATAATCCAAGCGAACTTGATAGGCATAGCCGGCGACGTTGCCGCTCGGCAGCGAACGGTGCTGCAGCGCACCCTCGGCGATCTCGGTCAGCTTGCCGGTGCTGCGGGTCTCCCCGAGGACGAGCGAGTTCATGCGCTCGTTCATCGCCGGAATGTTCGCTAGCGAATAACCGAACTCGTAGAAGGTCCCACGCACGAGGCGGCGTGCGCGGATACCGACGACCCGAGCGGTCGTCAAGTTCTCGCCGATGGCGCTGCCTTGGAAGGCCGTGAGGTCTCCCGCCAAACCAAACGGCACCGTCAACGCGAAGCCGCGCAAGGTACTACCCAACGGCACTGCCCCGAAGACCGAGAGCGGCTCTCCGGCATAGGTGAGCGCAAAGCGGGGTGTCGCGTAGGTGGCCTGCAACTGGCCGAAACGGGCCCCGATCTGCCCGATGCCCACCGGCGCCAGCAGGGAGAGCGTTGTCTCCTCCGTGCGACGCTGGGCCTCCATGACCATCCCGGCGTTCTCCAGGCCCTGGCTCTGGCTCTGCTGGAAGGGCGTCGCCCCGATTCTCGCGCGGCTGCTCTGCTGTACGCGCTCGCCGATCGAGAGATTCCCGAAGATCGAGAGCGTCACCGGACCACCGTGCTGGGCCTTGGGTCCGGGCGAGGCACTCCCAGTGGGCTTGGGACTCGGCGTAGCGCCGCTCGGGGCCGCAACATCGGCGACCAGCCGGGCGAACGCCCTGGGGAGGCCTGGCGCCGGTGTCCACCCCCGCGCCACGTAGAGGCAGGAGCCCGCAAACGACGAGGCCATCACCAGCACGCCGATGACCCGTAGGAGCCGTCCAAGACGGCGGCACACCTTGCCTCCTTGCATAAACTTCAAAGCCTCTACCGTGTTTCGGAGCTTTGCTCCCCCCGGGCGACCCTTTTACTGAATCCGAACACAGGGCCCATCACCCGTCACGTTGCTCGGCAGGACGTGGGCGCGGGCAACGGAAGGCTCACTCCGGACTAACGGCAGGGACGCTCCCTGCCGATGGAGAGAACACAGGGGAGTTTCACGGAGGAAGCTAGTCTCTGCATGGATGTGCTGGCAGGCGTCGGCCAGGTTGAACTCAACCTGGGGAGGACGCTGTTCGATCAACAGAAACAGACGAGCGCGTTGGCCAGCGGCCTTCGCGTTCAGAGTTCTGCTGATGCACCTGCCGACTACGCGATCGCGCAGACGATCCAAACGCGCGTCGGCGGCCTTCAACAAGGTGTGCAAAACGTCCAGACCGCGAACAACCTGCTCGCCGTCGCGAACGGCGCGCTTGAAAGCGTCCAGCTCATCCTCATCCGCATCCGTTCGCTGATCGTTGAATCGCGCTCGGATCTCGAATCACAGTCCCAGCTCCAATCCATCCAAGCGGAGATCCAGCAACTTCTGCTTGAGATCAACCACATCGCCACCAACACGAACTTCAACGGGCTCCAGCTCTTCGGGGGCCTGTTCGATACCTCGTCGGCACAGGCGGCGCAGGTCACCGAGATCACCGCTTCGCCGAACCTCGACGGCAGCGTCGGCCCCACGCAAGTCACCAACGGCGACGGCCTCGGCAACCCGACGCCGCTCATCATCGATCCGGGCGTCGGCCCGCCGGGCTACTACATCCAGAACTCGCTGATCGAGTTCCATGTCACCGGCTACAGCAACAACGCCTACGATCCCGGCGTCGGCTACATCGGCCCGGGCGATACCATCGATGCCGTCGCCTACTCCACCGACCCGGCCTTCGGCGCCGCACCGCAAACTGAAGGGCCCAGCGCCATCAACATCAACATCGGGCAAGTCAACGCGCAGATCACAACGCCCCTGGGCAGCGAGATCCTGATGCAGTTCACCTTGGCCAACCTCACGCCGAACGACGTCGGCGTGGCGCAAGCCTTCGTCGTCTACGGCCAGAAGGCCGCCGGGCAAGGCCACGCGCTCAACGTCAACTCGGGCGGCAGCGAAGGGACCACCGTCAGCCTCACGTTGCCGCAGCTCTCCACGCTCTCCCTGGGGATCAGCGCCATCTCCGTCCTCGATCCGCAGACAGTCGATCCCAATACGAATCTGCCGACCGGGCAGAGCTCCAGCAACATCTACGCTGCGACCGATGCCGAGTTTCTCGTCTCCAACGCCATCACGCAACTCGGCCAACTCCAATCGCAGATCGGCGCGCAGACCATCGCGCTGCAAGACGACGCCAACGCCAACGCAACGCAGATCGTCAATCAGATCGCCTCGGAGAGTTCCATTCGCGATACCAACGTCGCGGCCAGCGTGGCGGCGCTCACCCAAGACCGCATCCTGACACAGGTCGCCACCAGCGTACTCGCGCAGATGCACGCCGACGCCCATACCGTGACGAGACTCCTCATCGAGGCGCTGGGTGCCGCCAGCCCCGCGGTAGGATAGCGCAGACGGCTCGTCGCGCCTAGGCATTGCCCTGGGTTGACGGTAGCGTCTATACTTGAAGGCAGAGGATACCTCGCTAGGTGAGGCGTCCACGCGATACACACGCCGCTGCCCCGAAACGTCGAGAGACGCCAAGTGGGTAGACCAGGCCTCGCCGACTCAAGGCGTCGCCTAATGCGGCTGAACCCGGTAGTGGGTTCTACGACGCGTGGTGCCAAAGCTCGACGGCGACGGAGGTAGCGCCTTTGCGTGAAGTGCATTCCGTCAACCGCCCGAGCCGGCCGCAGCGAGCGACCCGGCTTTTTTTCTTCTGCGCGCGGAGAGGAGGGACACGATGGCGTTTGCCGAGGGGTTTATCTCCGAACTGGTTGGGCGTCAAGCGACCATCGACGACCTGCCGATCGGCCGCGTGACCGATTTTCTGGTGCGAGAGCCCAACGACACCTTCCCGCAGATCGACGGGTTGCTGATTCGCACCTCGATGGGAACGCGCTACGCCCCCATCGAGACGGTCGCCGATGCCGACCGCAACGGCACCGTCGCGCTCACGATGGCTCCGACACAGCCGGCTCCACCGGACGATGAGGCTCTCTACCTCGTCGCCGACCTACTCGATAAGCAGATCGTTGACGTCGACGGCCGCAAGGTCGTCCGCATTAACGACATCGAGGTCGCCGGTTCCGGTGGACACTTGCGGGTGGTCGCCGCCGATATCGGCTTTGCGGGCCTCCTGCGCCGCCTCGGACTCAAATCGTTTGGGCGGCGCTTTACCCCGGCGCTCTACAAACGTGTCCCGCGCTCCATGATCGCGTGGGATTCGGTAGCACCGATCCGGGAGCCCAATCCCTCCCAAGTTCGCCTGTCGGTGACGGAGAACAAGCTTGCCCGGCTCCACCCTTCGGAGCTGGCCGATATCATCGAAGATCTCTCCAAACGCGATGCCCTTGCCGTCGTCCGGCAACTCGACGACGAGACGGCGGCCGATGCCTTCGAGCACCTTGACCTCGATACGCAAAAGGCGCTGATCGCGGATATCGGCAGCGAACGCGCCGCCGACATCATCGAAGAGATGGATTCCGACGACGCCGCCGACCTGCTCGCGGAACTGCCCGAAGAGCAGCAATTGCAACTGTTGGCGGAGATGAATGAGTACACTGCGGGCGAGCTACGCGAGCTCGTCAAGTACGACGACGACACCGCCGGCGGGTTGATGACCACGAACTACACCTGGATATATCCGCATCGCACGACGGCCGCTACGATTCGCAAGATCCGGGAGATCGCCCCCTCCTCGGAGTTTATCTACTATCTCTACGTCGTCGATAAGGCCGACACGCTGCTCGGCGTTCTCTCACTGCGAATCCTCCTGCTGGCGTTGCCGACGGCCTTCATCGACCGCATCATGGAGACCGACGTGGTCTGCGTCTCTCCCGAGACCACGGCGATCGATGTCGCCGCCATCATTGCCAAGTACGATCTGCTCGCCGTGCCGGTCGTGAATAGCGAAGGGAAGATGCTCGGCATCGTCACGGTCGATGACGCCATCGACGCGATTATGCCGGAAGAGGTTGCCAAACGGCTGCCCCGCTTCACCATACGCCACGCTCAGCCGCGCCCCCACGAGCCGGTACACTAGGCCGATGAAGCTCTCCCTGCGTGCGCGCCTGATGCTGCGCTCGGTGCTGATGTTTCTTTCGATCGTCGGCCCCGGCATCATTACCGCCAACGCCGATAACGACGTCGGCGGCATCGCGACCTACTCTTTGGCCGGAGCGCAGTTCGGCTACACGCTCCTCTGGCTCCTCATCCCCGTCACCCTCGCTCTGATCGTCACCCAGGAGATGTGCGCTCGGATGGGCGCCGTGACCGGCAAGGGGCTGGCGGACCTCATCCGCGAGAACTTCGGCGTCAAGGTGACCTTCTGGGTCTTGCTCCTCTTCGTTTTCGGCGACCTCGGCAACACCGCTGCGGAGTTTGCCGGCATCGCTTCGGCGGCGCCGATCTTGCAAACCTATGTGCCCATCCTCTCGCAGTATCTGCTCGTGCCCCTCACTGCCGCATTCGTCTTCTTCGCCGTCACGCGCGGCAACTATAAGGTCGTCGAGCGCATCTTCTTCGGGTTCTGCGTCGTCTACCTCGCCTACGTGGTCAGCGGGATCCTCGTTCATCCCAACTGGAATGACGTGTTTCACCAGACGCTCTTCCCACACTTTACCCCAACCAAAGCCTATCTGCTGATGGCCATCGGCGTCATCGGCACGACCATCTCTCCTTGGATGCAGTTCTATATTCAGTCGGCGGTGGTGGACAAAGGTGTGCGCGAGGCGGATTACCCGTACTCCCGCATGGACGTCATCCTCGGATCGGTGATCACCGACATCATTGCATTCTTCATCATCGTCTCCAGCGCCGCAACGATCTACTTCTACAACCTTCATGCCGTACATCCCCTGGTCATCACCGGCGCAGCAGATGTAGCCGCAGCGCTGACACCGCTGGCCGGAAAGTTCGCTTCACTGCTCTTTGCCATCGGCTTGCTCAACGCCGCGATCTTTACCGCCTCGATCCTGCCGCTCTCAACCGCCTACTACGTCTGCGAAGCCTTTGGTTTTGAGCGCGGCGTCGATAATCGCTTCAAGGACGCCCCGATCTTCTACGGATTCTATCTCGCACTGATCGTTATCGGCGCGGGAGCCGTCTTGATTCCCGGCGCTCCACTGCTGGCGATCATCTTCTACTCGCAGGTCCTCAACGGCGCACTCTTGCCGATCGTCTTGGTTCTCATGCTGTTACTCATCAACAACAAGCACCTGATGGGACGCTGGACGAACGGCTACTTCTTCAACATCGTTGCCTGGGCTACCGCGATCATCGTCGGCGTCTTGACGGTCGTCTCGACGCTGCAAACAATCTTCCCCTCACTCGGGTCGTGACGGGCGCTCGGTCGTTTTTCGCGGCTGGCGCAAGGTGGCACGAGCCACCTCTTCATTGGCGAAGCGCCAGCGATTACGGCCGGCATGTTTGGCCTGGTAGAGGGCGCGGTCGGCCTCTCGCATGAGTACTTGGGCATCGGTGCCGTCGGCCGGATAGAGAGCGATTCCGGTGCTAACCCGGACATCGTGAGAAACACCATCGATGAGGATGGGGGCTTGGAGTGCGGCGCCGATCTTGCGCGCCAGGTCCGCGGCATCCGCCGCTCCGTCGACGATCGGTTGCAGCACCGTGAACTCATCCCCGCCGAAACGAGCGACCGTGTCACTCTCGCGCAAGGTTTCCCGCAGGCGTTGGGCAACGGCGGCCAGGACGCGATCTCCGACCGCATGCCCATACTGATCGTTGATTTGCTTGAAGTGATCGATGTCAAGATACATAACGGAGAAATCACGTTGATACCGCCGCGCGGTCGAGAGCACCTGATGGAGGCGATCGTCGAAGAGGACGCGATTGGGCAGACCCGTCAATGCATCGTTGAAAGCAAGTTGCTCGATCCGCTGAGCATGGAGCCGCCGCTCGAGCGCGGCCGCCACAAAGAGACCGAGCAGCGAGACGAGGTCAAGGTCGTGCACGTCAAGCGGGCCGCCTCGCGGCGCAACCTTCGTGAAGACCAAGGCCCCATACGGCTCGCGATTGACCAGCAACTGCACCGCAAAGTACGAGCGCCACGGCGCATCGGCACGCAGCGGATCGCCCTGCCATTCGGGCGCCTCCAAATCCGGGACATCCAGCACGGTGCGGTTGCGCAGATGGCGCGAGAGCGACGTCGCCAGCTCCAAGACGCTGCCGACAACGATGGGGCTCTCCTTGCCGCAGGCGCTCTCGATCCGCAGCAGATCGCCGTCGAATCGCGCGACGTAGCCGAAATCAAAACCGAACATGCGGGTGCCCAGCGCCAGCGCGTCTTCGATCTGGCGGTCCAACGACTCCCCGTGTCCCGCGGCAACGAGATAGAGACTCCGAATCCGTTCGCTCTGCCGTTCGATCGCCCGTTCTGCGGCGCGCTGCGCGGTCACGTCGCGCGCGATCGCGTATGCGCCGAGCGTTTGCTTTCCGACGACCAACGGCACCAGCTTCATCTGAACGTCGATACGATTCCCCAGCCGGTCGAGCAACAGTGCATCGAACTGCACCGCTTCGCCTCGCCCGACCGCGCGCAGCGCATCATCGGCATCGGCTCGTGACTCAGGCGCCATGATCTCGGTCCAAGCCTTTCCGACGAGTTGCTCGCCGTAGAAGCCTAGCTCGCTCTCGAGCGAAACGTTGACGCGCGAGATCGCCCCCGAGCCTTTGAGCTCCATGATCCCGTCGGGATGGTACTCAAAAAGCGAGCGGAAACGCTCTTGGTTGACGCCGAGCGCCTCTTCGGCCGAGTGCAGGGCCGCCGTGTCGCGGACGTGCGCAAAGAACCCGACGATCTCCCGGTCGCATTTGGCCGCAAAGATCGCACACTCCACCGGGATGATCGCTCCATCGGAACGCCGCAGCGTCGTTTCGAGGTGATCGTTGCCATCCTCAAGCGCCGCGGCCACGGCACGTTCTAGACGCGCAACATCTGCGGCCGGCACGTGGTGGCGAAAAGATTCGCCCACGATCTCTTCGCGCCGGCGGCGCACCAGTTCGCAGGCAGCATCGTTGGCATCGAGCAGAGAACCTGCCCGATCGTAGAGGATAACCGCGTCGGGAAGTCCCTCAAAGAGTGAGCGCGCGGTAAGACGCTGTTCTTCGGAGTTCATAGCCACGAAGGGGAGTGACGTTCGCCAAGAACGGCCGCCATGACTGCCGGCCGCCGGTCGAAGGGGCTGGGTGCCCTCCCGGCTCGACGCCCGCGACAGCCGCGGCGGGCGCGGCTCCACCTTGCCGAGCACGCGCCTCTATTGACCGACGCCCGAGGCGCTATGGGTCGCCCGCTCATCGACACTTGAGGGCGCCTCGATAAATCCAGGCACTCGTCTTGAACCTTCGGAGAACGCACCTGCTTCGTCGTGTGCTCAGTCACAGATCACGCTGTATATGCTCCCTCGCACCCTCCTCGCATCTGCATTTCCCGAGCGTCCAATCCGAGCACCTGGATTTATCGAGGCGCCCTTTGGAGAGTCGCAAAAAGCTCCTTGGAGAGAAACGGCAACGGCAAGACCGCATCCCAGCCCTGATCCGCGCTCCCCCCTAACCCGACGAGGATCGACGTGCGCTGGGAGGCCACACGCACCTCCGCCGCGTTGACGGCTATCGCCGGAACCTCCACCAAGAGAACGTCGACCGGCGGCGTGCAGCCGAGCATCTCTAGCGACGCAATCGTTTGCACACGCATGCCGTGCGCGCGCAGCTCGTAGGCCGCAAACGCCCGGAGCGCCGGATTGGCAATCGCGATCCCGATGCAGCGCGCATCGAGCAACACCGGCGGCCGGCGGAACAACGTTACCCCAAACGTGCTCCCTTCATCGAGGGTGCTGCGAACATCGATACGACCGCCATGGCGTTCCACTAAGGTCTTTGCCAGGAACAGTCCAAGCCCACTGCCGGAGATCTTCGAGCGTTTTGCATTTGAAGCGCGAGAGAAACGCTGGAAGAGCAAGGGCAGCTCGGCCGGCGGAATGCCGATGCCGTGGTCGATGATCTCCACGCGCACCGCCTCGCCGAGATCGACCAATCGCACATCGATCGGCTCCTGTGCAGGCGAATACTTGATCGCATTGCGCACGAGATTATCGAAGACTTGCCTCAGCCACATAGCGTCACCGATGATGACGCCGTCGCCGGCCCGGCATTCGATGCGCACGTCGGCCGCCGGTGAGATGGCGGCAACCACGTCGGCGAGGAGTTCACACAGATCGACCGATTCGGAGGCCAGCTCCAACTCGCCATGTTCGACACGAGAGAGCGCCAGGCTGTCGTTCGTGAGGGTCGTGAGCCGCTCGACGTTTCGGCGTATCGTCGCGGCAGCATCGCGTACCTCTTGTTCCTCAAGAGCTCCCTCCTCGAGCAGTTCGGCGAACCCCCCGATCGTCGTCAAGGGACCTTTGTAATCGTGAGCCAGCAGCGAGATGAGGTCGTTCTTGAGCTGGTTGAGATGAATGACCTCGGCACGATGCTCTTGAAGCTCAACGACGCTGGTGGCCAGGCGCTCGGCCAAACGGGCGCGTTCGACGGCGTAGCGAAGCACGCGTGCGAGAACCGCGTCGCTCATCTCCTCCTTGCGAAGATAATCTTGCGCTCCCGCCGCTGCGGCAGCCAGGGCAAACTCCTCGTCATCACGACCGCTGAGCATCACGATCGGCAGACGGGGAGCACGCTCGCGTAGGCGGATCAAGGGCTCGAGTTCTTGGCTATCAGACAGCGCCGAGTCGAGAAGAGCGACGTCGAAACGCTCGCGCCCTAGAACGGCAAGCGCTTCGTCAAGGTGAGCCACGGCGTGGACCACGCCGCCTGGCAAGCCCTCGCGCAAGAGCGCGCGCACGAGGGCCGTGTCAGCCGCGTTGCCCTCGATCAGGAGTATGCGCATCGATGCACCCCTCACGGCGTCCATGAGCCGGGCATTATACTCATCGAATGCCGGACCTCCCATCGCGCATCTGCCTTGAGGCCATTGCGCAAACGCTTGGCCCGGAGCGATGTGTTCGGGCAGATGCTCGCATAGGCCCTGCGCAGGGCCGCCAACGCCTCGGCCAAGAGGCTTCCGAGGCGCAGCCGGTCACCGCCGGCGAAGAAGCGAGGTAACTGGCGATCCATCGCCCAACCTGAGCAAACTCTTCCTCTTGAAAGCGACCCGAGTGTTGCACGGTAAGATTCTGGGTAAGCGAGCTGGAGAGGAAGAGTCACCTTCCGTCGGAGTGACACAACACGTGATGAAGTATCGGACGTACCCCAATACGAGCCTGACCGTCAGCGAAGTCGGGTTCGGCCTCTGGACTACCGGAACCACCTGGTGGGGCGAGAAGACCGACACCGAGGCCGTCGATCTGCTCCATCAGGCATGGGATCTCGGCATCACCCTCTTCGATGCAGCGGACACCTACGGGAACGGGCGCAGCGAAGAGCAACTGGCGAAGGCCTTCGCCGGGCGTCGGGACCGTGTGGTCTACGCGACGAAGTTCGGTTATGACTTCTCCTCTGTGGGCGACCGGCGGCGCGGCCAGAACGAGATCGCGCACGACTTCTCGCCGGCCTTCGTGCGCAAGGCCCTTGAAGGATCGCTGCAACGCCTCCAGACGGACTGCATCGACATCTACCAGATGCACAACGCGCGTATGGCGCAAGTTGACGACGACACCCTCTACGAACTGCTGGAGTCGTTCAAAGCCGAAGGCAAGATCCGCATGTACGGCATTGCGCTGGGCCCTGCGATCGGCTGGCTCTACGAAGGCGTCGATGCGGTGGTTAAACGCAACATCGCAAGCCTCCAGATTATCTGGAGCATGCTCGAGCAGTTCCCGGGCAACGAGCAGATTCGAACTGCCTACGACTGCGGTGCCGACACCGGCTATATGATCCGCGTGCCGCATGCAACCGGCATGCTCGAAGGGCACTACACCGAGCAGACGGTCTTTCCGGAGGGCGACCACCGGCGCCATCGGCCGCGCTCGTGGCTCGTCAACGGCGTGAAGAAGGTCGAAGAGCTGCGCTTCTTAGAGCGAGCGGATCGCACGCTTGGCCAAGCCGCCATCCAGTGGCTGCTGGTCGAACCGCGGGTGATGACGGTTCTGCCCAACATCTACAACCGCGAACAACTCATGGAGTTCGCCACCGCCGTGGATGCGCCGCAGCTTACCCGCGACGAACTCGAGCGCATCGCCGCGCTCTACGCGACCAACTTCGGTATCGAGGAACCGGCGATGGCCTTTAAAGGCACCATGACGCGAGACCGGGTCCCCGCATGAAGGAGGCGATCCGAAGCGCGCAGGCACCGGCGCCGATCGGGCCGTATAGCCAGGCCATCCGCGCGGACGGCCTGCTCTTCTGCAGCGGTCAGATTCCGCTCGACCCACAGGGGGAGGACCTGGTCGGCGAGGACGCCGGCTCCCAGACGGCGCAGGTGCTGCGCAACCTCGGAGCGATACTGCGAGCCGCCGGGCTCGACTTCTCCGACGTGGTGAAGACGACCATTTTCTTAGTCGACATGGCGGACTTCACTGCGGTCAACACGGCCTATGAGGCGGCCTTCGGCACGAATCGCCCCGCACGCTCGACCGTAGCGTGCGCGGCGTTGCCGCGTGGGGCACGCGTTGAGATCGAGGCCATCGCCAGCTTCGCAGAACTCTAGCAGGTCGCGGGGAAAGGCCTGCTAGAGTTCCGCCTAGAGACCGCCGATCGCCGCCAGGTGCTCTTTGGCGTACCCGCGCACGCCTGCATCCCGCGAGTCCAGCGCTGCCTGAAATTGGAGACGCGCAAGCGCCGTTAGCCCCTGATCGGCGTAGGTCTGCCCGAGGACGATATGGAGTCGTCCATCGTGGGGAGCCAGTGTCAAGCCTTTAAGCAACACGGCCTGGGCCCGTTTGTAACGAGCATGCTGTTCGTACTCCAGCCCCAGATCGATGTACCCTTCACGTTCGTAGGGCGACATCTGGAGGCCGCGCCGATACCAGCTCACCGCTCGATGCCAGCGGCCGCGCACATCGGCGAGATACCCGAGGTTGATCAACGCCTGCGGAAAGTCCGGGCGCAAGGACCACGCTAAAGTCAGCGTCGACTGCGCGGAGCCCAGCTGCCCGCGTTGGAGCTCCAACGCACCCAAGTTATCGAGACAGGCATACGCGTGCGGCGCCAAGGCGAGACATTGCGTCAACGCGCTTCGCGCTCGGGAGTAATGATGCTGATCCATCTCTGCCGTGCCCAAATCGTTGAGTGCCGGAAGATAGGTGGGTGCAAGCGAAACGGCTCGATGGAACAGCAACACCGCAGCGCGCTTGTGATGAAGCGCGGCATCAAGCTCCCCAAGTTGCACGAGCGCGATGACGTTATGTGGATGCAGATGCGAATGGAATCTGAGGCCCGCTGCGAAGGCCGGCAGATCCCCTTTGCGTTCGTGCAACGCGACTAAATCGCCGATGGCGTCGCTCTGCGGCAGACTGGCATCGTATTGAGTAATGGCGGCATCTACCCGATTCTCGACCGCGTAGAGCGCCCCCAGCCGCGCATGGGTCGCCGAGTCGTCGGGGGACTGCGCCAAGATCGCCTGGTAGAGAGATTCCGCCTTGCGCAGGTGACCGGCGCGAAACTCGAGGTCGCCCAGTAAGCGGCTGGCTCGTACTTCATCCGGATGCGAAGCGAGGTAGGCCTGTAAGCCGCTGATCGCGGAGGGAAGATCGTCGGCGGCGATCCGGTGAAGGGCTTGCGCGATGGCCGCGCGCGAGCCGAGCGCCGCCGGCGTAGCGCCGGGAGCCGCCGCAGCGCAGACCGGCACAAGCAGCCACGCCGCTAGGAGCGCTCCCACGCGCTGCCGGCCGAATCTAAAGACGATTTTGCGCATCGACGCAGACCTCGCCCACAGTATACGCCACTCCCGTCCCAAGCGCACCTGGGGCCGGCGAACCTGTTACCTTATGGCAAAACGCTCGATGCGAACGGATGGAAGGTCAGCAGCAGCAGGGCCAGCGCACAGAGGGCGATACTTGCCCAGGCAAGCGGAACGACGGGGCGCGGCGTCGTAGGCGAGCGATGCTCGTCGCGCGCATACATCGCACCGATCACCTTGGCATAGCCATAGAGCGAGATCGCCGTTCCAATGATGAGCAGCGCGTCCAACCACAGGTACCCCGAGGCAACGCCGGCGCTCAGAATCAAGATCTTCCCGAGGAAGCCTGCCGTCGGGGGCAAGCCTGCCAGCGCCAACAGAAAGAACGTCATCGCGGCCGCCAGGAGCGGCCGGCGATGCCCCAACCCGCGATAGCCGGCCAACTGCGTACCCTCTTCGCCGTCACCCGAGAGGACGGCGGCAACCGCAAATGCACCGAGATTCATCAGCGTGTAGGCGAACAGATAGTAGATCGCCGCGCGCAAACCAAATGCCGTTGTGCCGGCCAGCGCCACAAGAATATAACCGACCTGCGCCACGCCCGAGTAGCCGATCAGCCGTTTGAGATCCGTCTGCGCAAGCATGCCGACGTTTCCAACCACCATGGAGATGCCCGCCACGACCCACAGCGGCAACAAGAGCGCCGAAGCCGCCTGCGGCGGCAGCGCGCTGTAGGCGACGCGTGCGAGAACGGCGAGCACACCGGCCTTAGTGACGACGCTCATAAACGCGGTAACGGGGAGGGGCGCTCCCTGGAAGACATCCGGTGCCCAGGTATGAAACGGAACCAGGCTGAGCTTAAAGGCGATCCCCACGAAGAAGAACGCGATGCCGGCCCAGAAGAGCGGGCTGGCCGCCAACATCGGCGCAGCGAAGGCCGAAAGCGTCACACTCCCGGTGGCGCCAAAGAGCAGCGCCATGCCATAGAGCAAGAAGCCGGATGCGGTCGAAGAGAGCAACAGGTACTTGAGCGCCGCCTCGCGCGCCGTTGCACGCGGCGCCAAGCCGCACAGACAGTAGAGTGCAAGCGATAGCAGCTCGATCCCCAAGAAGATCGTCAGCAAGGTCCCGGCACCGGCCAAGAGCATCGCACCGGTCGCGCTCCACAGCAGTAACGCCGTCGCGCCGGCAACGCGATCCTCTCGCCCAATCGCGCCAAAGAGCACGAGCGAACCCAGCGCTCCGATGATGACGACCTCTTCGAAAAGGACGGTAAAACCATCCAAGACAAAGGCCCCGCCGAAGAGCGTCTGGTGCAGGCCGTATCCACCGGCGGCCACGACCCCGGCAAGTATCAATCCAAGGGATCCGAGGATGATAGCGCCGTAGCGTCCCACCCGTTTGCCCAAGAGCAGATCCATCAGCAACACGACGAGTGCCGTCACAGCCACGATCACGAGCGGCGTGATCGCCGACCAATCGGCCGCGCCGTAGAGACTATCGATCATCGTCCACCTCCGCTCGATTGCAGATAAGGCGCCGTGTTAAAGGTCGTCAACGGATGCGGGTTCACCCCCAGCACGAGCAAGGCGAGCAAGAGCGGGACCACCGCCAGAGCCTCAATCCACGTGAGATCGCGCCGCATCGGTAGATCCGGACGCACCGGGCCATTCATCATCCCTTGGAAGAGACGCAGGAAGTACGCCGATGCCAGTACGACGGCCACGAGACCAAGGATCGCCGCCCATGCAAAGCCGGCGGCGAAGATGCCGATCAGCATAAGCAGTTCACCGGCGAAGCCCGCCAAGCCCGGCAAACCGAGGGCGGCCAGCACCGCGATGCAGAGGGCTCCCGTCAAACGTGGGTTTGCCGCGCCCAAGCCACCCAGACGCACGAGGCTACGCGTCTCTTCGCGTTCTTCGACGTAACCCAAGCCAAGAAAGAGCGCCGCCGAAAAGAGCCCGTGAGCAACGATATAGATGAGCGCTCCGACGAGAGCGATCGGATTGAACGAAAAGATCGCGACCAGAATCAGGCCCAGATGCGAGAGCGACGAGTAGGCGACGACGCGTTTCGCATCCGTCTGCACGAGGCTAGCCACGGCGCCGTAGAGCAGCGAGATGATGCCCAAAGTGATGAACAGACCGGCGTATGCCCGCATCATCTCCGGCAAGAACACCATGCCGATGGTGATGAAACCGTACAAGCCCGCCTTCGATTGGACGCCGGCGACGACGGAGATCATCGGTGCCGGCGTATCGGCATAGGTGAGCGGCATCCACGTATGCAGCGGCCACACCGGCGTCTTCACCAAGAAGGCGATGGCGAAGCCCGCAAAGATCCACGGGACCCAAGGGCCGACGAGGGCGACACCCGTGCCACCGATCACATCGGTCGTGCCGACCGAGAGCCCAAACGCGGCCGTCGCCAGCAACAACAACAGACCGCCGGCAAAGTTATAGATGAAGTACCGCCATGCCGTCGCCGGATGGCTACCCCAATGAATCAAGCCGAGGAAGACGGGGATCAGCATCAGGTCCCAGCAAAGCGCAAAGAGCAAGAGGTCGCGCGCGAGGAAGAGCCCCAGCATGGAGGCTTCCAAGAACAGGAGCAAGGCGATGAAGCTGCGCGTCCGGCTGACGTTCGTCGCCAGAATCGCCCCGAACGTCGCGATTCCAAGCAGGAGAACGATCCACCACGAGATCGACGTCGCTCCGAAATGCAGGTTGGAGACGAAGGGGCGGGTCAGCCATGTCGCCGAGAACTGCTGATGACGCGTAAACACCGCTAAGACGATGGTCGCGAGCGCCACCAGGGCGCCGATCGTCTTGCTCGCACGGACGTCGTCGCGCGGAAGCAAGAAGAGCAATGCGCCCGCCACCGCAGGCAAGAGCACCAAGACGAGCACGGCCATCTAGCGAGCACCTCCGGCGAGCGCGTAGTACGCGATGAAACACGCCGCACCCGCGACCAGCAGCACGGCATACGCGCGAACCAAGCCGCTTTGAAACGCTCTCGCCAATGCACCCAGCCATTGGGTCGAAATCACGACCTCGCGCACCCCACCGTCGATCACGAGCGGATCGACGTAGCGCGCTGCAAGATACCCCAACCACTGGGACGTTCGAACGAAGAGTGCGTCCAGGGCGGCATCGAAGTAGAACGCATTGCTCAGCACGGGCGGCATCCCAACCGTCTCCCGGCGCAAACGCTCAACCGCATTGCGCTGCGCGCTCGGGGTCGCATAACGGAGATAGGCAACGGTAATGCCTGCCAGGACGAGGACAAACGTCAGCACACTCGTGAGCCCTTCGGAGATCGGCGCCGCAGGAAGCCTGATCTGTGCGAACTGCGAGACGAAGAATCGCGCCCACGGCGAGTGCGTGCCGCCGAAGAGGAGCCAACCCGAAAACACCGTCGGCACCATGAGGATGGCCACCGGAACATTCATGACCCAGCCGGACATGTGCAAATGCTCCGCGTCCGCATGCGCCGAAGCGACTCCTGCCAGCTCCGGGTGGCGTATCCCAAGTGACGATGGATCGACGTCGCCGCGATACGTCCCAAAGAACGTAATAAAGAACAATCGAAACATATAATATGCGGTTATGCCGGCGGTCAGAATGCCCACCGCATAGAGCCAAGGATGACCGTTGGCAAGCGTTCCGTAGATGATGAGATCCTTACTGAAGAACCCCGAGAAGCCGGGGATTCCGGAGATCGCCAGCACCGCCGTCAACATCGCCCAGAAGGCGAAGGGCATCTTCTTGGCGAGCCCTCCCATGCGCCGCACATCCTGTTCGTTCGAGAGCGCATGGATGATCAGCCCGGCTCCGAGGAAGAGCTGCGCCTTAAAGAATGCTTGCGTCAAGAAGTGAGCAACGCCCCCTTCGTAGGCCCCGATCCCGACGCCCATAATCATGTAGCCGATCTGCGACATCGTGGAGTAGGCGAGAATCCGCTTGATATCCCACTGAACCATACCGAGAACGGCTCCCAACAACGCGGTAAGCCCACCGATGGTTCCTACCAACAACTGCGCGTCCTTGGAGGCGCTCCAGAGCGGCGCACACCGCGCGATCAAGTAGACTCCGGCGGTCACCATGGTGGCGGCGTGGATGAGGGCGGAGACAGGCGTCGGGCCTTCCATCGCATCGGGCAACCAGGTGTGCAGCGGGACCTGAGCCGATTTCGCAGCGGCGCCGAGGAAGAGGCAGACGAGCACGGCCAAGAGCGTCGCCGTGCCGAGTTTATCCACATTGGCAAAGACATCGCCAAAGCTCAGCGACCCGATGCGCGAGTAGATCAGAATGATCGCAAACATGATCCCAACGTCGCCGACGACGTTGATGACAAAGGCCTTGCGTGCGGCTGCCACGGCCGAGGGGCGATCGAACCAGTACCCGATCAAGAAGTACGACGCGAGGCCGACCAGCGCCCAACCCACCAGCAAGCCGACGAAGTTATCGGAGAGCACCAGCGTCAGCATCGCAAAGATGAAGAAGTTCATGTAAGCGAAGAAGCGCGCAAAGGCGCGGTCGCCTTCAAGATAGCCGATCGAGTAGATATGAATCAGGCAGCCGACGCCGGTGATGACCAGCGCCCATACGAGCGAGAGCGGATCCAAGAGGAGGCCGAAATCAAATCCCGGGAGCCACGAAAAAAGGACCTGATGTGCCCCGAGCGCTCCGCCGACCGTCTGCGTCCCGACCCCCCAACAGATCACTGCGAAGAGGAACGATGCGCCGACGATCGCGGAAGCAAAGGCTCCGGCAACGCGACGCAACTGCGGGCCAAAGGCAAAGCAGACGATCGCCCCAAGCAGTGGGAGCAGCCATAGCGCCAGTAGCCACGGATAGAAGCCGGGAACGCCCATGACGTGGTGCACCATCGCTGCGGTCATCCTTTCATCAGGTTGGTTTCGTCCACGTCGACGTGGCGCGCCGAACGGAAGACGACGACCACGATTGCCAAACCGATGGCCGCTTCAGCAGCCGCCACGGTAATCGACAGAAACGCAAAGATCTGTCCGACATTCTGCGTCCACAAGCGCGCAAACGCGACGAGGAGCAGGTTAGCGGCGTTGAACATCAGCTCGATGCTCATCAGCATGATCAACGGATTACGGCGCAACAACACGCCCGTAACCCCCAGGAAGAACAAGATGCCGGAGAGGGCAACGTAGTTGGCGATCGGGGCCGACAACGCACCGCTCATCGATCGCCCTCCCGCAGGATCGCTTCCCGCATCTCCCGGTGCACCTGCTTTGCCTGTGCCGCAGATCCCGAAGACTCCATCGCATCGCCTGCGAGCAGAACCACGCCGATGACCGCAACCATCAAGATGAACGCCGTTACTTCAAAGGGCAGCAGTTGGGTGGTAAAGAGCGCCCGTCCGAAATCCGCCACGCTGCCGAAGACGCCGGCCGAGCCGACCGGCCCGAGCGTCTGCCCGGTTGGGGCCGGCATCGACGTCCGCGAAACCGCATAGATCAGCATGCCGAAGGCAATGATGACGATGCCCATGACCGGCACCAGCGCCTTGGGCAAGCGATTGGGACCGACGGAGAACGGAGCCACGCCGCTGCTCAAAAGCGCGATCACGAAGACGAAGAGTACGAGAATCGCGCCTGAATAGACGATGATCTGCATCACGGCCAAGAACTCCGCCGACAAACTCAAGTACAGCACCGCCAATGCCACGAAGTGCGCCAGCAGGCCGACCACGCTGTACACGGGTTTGCTCGCCGTGATCGTCCACACGGCAGTGGCGATCAAGAGAATCGAAAGAATCCAAAATAGGATCATCCGGCTAGTCCCTTCCGATTGGTCTTGAGAGCCTCGCCGCGCCAGGTCGCCGCGTATCCGCGTTCGATGTCCATGGTCGACTTCAGCTCTTCGACACGCCCGAGATCTCCGGGGATCCCGCCGGGCCGTTCGTCGGGAGCCACGCCCACTCCGGCCTCCGGCGGCACGAGAAGCCGATCCTTCGCGTAGACGAAAGCGCCGCGCCGATAATCGGCCATCTCAAAGTGCGGCGTCAACACGATCGCATCCGTCGGGCACGCTTCCTCACAGAGCCCGCAGAAGATGCAGCGCAGCTCGTCGATCTCATACCGCGCAGCGTGGCGTTCACCGGGCGACCTTCGATCTCCCGGTGCGTTCTCTGCGCCGATGACGGTGATGGCGTTGGCGGGGCAGGCGCTGGAGCACAGCTCGCAGCCGATGCAACGCTCTTTGCCGTCCGCGTAGCGCCGCAGTTCGTGGAGCCCATGGAATCGCGGCGCATGCTGCTTCCTGACCGAAGGATACTCGATCGTCGGCTTGTGACGGAACATGAACCCGAAGGTGATGGAGAGCCCTTTGAAGATCGCGCCGACATTATAGAGATTCTTGCGCATCGTCATCCTCGGAACGCGACGATAATGGCCGTCACGATGAGATTAGCCGTGGCAAACGGCAGCAGGATCTTCCAACCGAACGCCATGAGCCGATCGTAGCGAAAGCGCGGAAGCGTGGCACGCAGCCACATGTAGAAGAAGAGAAACGCGCCCACCTTCAGCAGAAACCAGATCACCCCCGGAACCATGACCAAACCAAAGAGCGCATTCCACCCCCCGAAGAAGAGCAGCGTCGCGACGCATGCAACGGTCAGCATGTTCACGTATTCCGCGATGAAAAAGAGACCGAAACGCAGACCTGAGTACTCGGTATGGAAGCCGGCCACCAGTTCCGTCTCCGCCTCCACGAGATCGAACGGCGCCCGGTTGGTCTCCGCCACCGCCGTAATCACGTAGATGATGAACCCCAAGAACTGCGGCACGATAAACCACAGACGCTCCTGGGCATGGACGATGCCGCCAAGTGAGGTCGTCCCGGCCAGCATCAGCACGCCGACAAACGAGAGCGACATCGCCAGTTCATAGGAGATCATCTGTGCCGTCGAGCGTAGGCTGCCGAGCAGCGGGTACTTCGAGCCGGAGGCCCAGCCGCCCAAAGAGATGCCGTAGACGCCCATCGACGTGATCGCCAAGATGAGCAAGATGCCGGCATTGACGTTGCCGATGGCCCATACACCTGAAGATGATTGACCGAACGGAATCACGGCGTAAACCGAAAAAGCGGTGAGCAGCGAGATGAACGGGGCGAGACGGTAGATCAGCGGATCGGCGGTCTTCGGCGTAAGGTCCTCTTTGAGGATCAGCTTGGCGGCATCGGCGGCGGGTTGCAGCAAGCCCCAGGGCCCGACGCGATTGGGTCCTGGACGAAGTTGCATCCAACCGAGAATCTTGCGCTCGAAGAGCATCGCGTAGGCGAACGTCGTCACGACGACGAGCAAGAGCACGGCCGACTTGATGAGCACGATCAGCCAGATCGGGGCGGCATTCAAGGTTGCGACGAATGCTTGCACCGATCTATGCCTCCACCGTAGAGCGATGACGACGCACGTTCATCACCTGTATGGTTGCGTCCGGCGTCAAAGCATTGGCTGGAGCCTCGGGCAAGCCGTCCAAAACCACTGCCGTTCCGGGCGCGATCTCGGCAAGCACCCGCACTGCGAGACCTGCAAGCTGCGCACCCTCGGATTGCAGGTCGACGATATCTCCCGCCACGAGGTCCAACGCCTGCGCGTCGGCCGGCGAGAGTCTCACCTGCGGCGTAGGGCGCAACGCCTGCAATCGCTCGTCATGGCCGATCGTCCCTCCGCCGGCAAAGATATGCGAAGCAACGCTGACGCGTAGGCCCTTGGACGGCGGCGCAGCCGGTGCCGCTTGCGATGCGAATCTGACGTCGCCGAGCGTAAACGCCGGGACGGCCGTAGCTGCGGCCGCAACCCGCGCCTGCAGTTCCTGCTCGCTTAGGAGCGCTACATCGCACTGCTGCGCGAGGGCAATCAACATCTCCATCTCGCAAAGCACACCCTCGGGTGCGCGCAAGGACGCTTCCACTGAGAGCATCTCCCCTCCGAGATTGAGCATCGTGCCCGACCTCTCGAAGGCCGCCTTCGCCGGGAGGACCAGCGTCGAGTGCGCGGCAGTCTCGGTCATGAAGAGTTCGCTCGTCACCACGAACGGCGTGCGCTCCAACGCCTGCGCAACGGCCGCGCCGGCGGGATGATGCAGCCACGGATTGACGCCGAAGAAGGAGAGGACGGCCATATGACCCTCACAGGCCGTGGCGATCATCTCATCGGTCGAGCGGCCGACCGCCTCAAGAGCGGTGTATCCGGGACCGAACATCGGCAGCACGCCCATCGCCTCGGCACCGCGCGCGTTGCTCTGTTCGCCGAGAACGTAGGCGCTGCACTCGTAACGATCCCCAAGCGCCGCCATCAGCGCGGCGGCAGCCCCTACGTCCACGCCGTCCCAGACGACGGCGACGCGGCGAACGTTCGGCCCGAGGGCGCGCAGAGTTTGATCGGGATCCTCTCCGCGGATCGCGCGTGCCTGATGTGCAAGCACTTTGCGAAGGCGAAGATCGAAGACCGGCGCCAGTTCCGCCGGCGCGTCGCCGAGGACGACGATTGCCTCCGCGCCCTCGATCTGCGCGATGCCGGCGGTCCGTTTACCGGGCGAAGCTTGTCGTTGCCGCCCAGCCCGCCAATCGACGTTGCGCACCCCAAGCGCGCGGAAGACATGCTGCAAGAGGTATGCCTCTTCGCTCGTAAGACGGCCGCCGCCGATAGCGCCGATACTCTGGGGACCACGCTCGGCAAGCGCCTTGCGCAGCTCTCTTGCCCAGATCAGGAAGGCATCGTCCCAGCCGATCTGCACGAACGTTCCATCGCGTTTGAGTAAGGGCTGCGTGAGCCGCTGCTCGGAGTTCACATAGCCGATATTGTAGCGGCCACGATCGCAGAGCCAGCCGTCCGATACCGCATCATCGCCTTCCACGAGCATCGTGCGTAAGAGCGTTCCATAGCGCACGTCGGCAAACTGGCGACATCCGACACTGCACTGCGTGCAGCTCGTTTCGGTACGCATCAGATCCCATGGACGCGACTTAAAACGATACGTCTTCGAGGTTAGGGCACCCACCGGACAGATTTCGGTCACGTTGCCGGTGAAGTGGTGCTGATACGGATCTCCCGTCGCGGTTGCGACAATATCCTTATGCCCGCGATCCTTGAGCACCAATTGGTTTTCACGAGCGATGATCTCGTCAAAGCGGACACAGCGTTGACAAACGATGCAACGCTCTTCATCCAGGACGATCGTCGGACCGAGATCGACCCCCTTGGGCTTGCAGGTCTTGGGGTCGATGAGACTGGAGCTACGGCGGCCATACGCCATCGAAAAGTCTTGCAGGTCGCATTCGCCGCCCTTATCGCAGATGGGACAATCCAGCGGGTGGTTCACCAGCAAGAGTTCCAAGATCGTCGAACGCCCGGTGTCGGCTCGCTCGCTGTTGGTGTGGACGACCATGCCGTCGGCCACCACGGTGTTGCAGCCGATCTGCAGCTTGGGCATACCTTCGATCTCGACCAAACATACGCGACAGAGCCCGGCCGGACCGAGCTTCGTATGATAGCAGTAGACCGGGATCTCTTGGCCCACCCGCTTGACCGCTTCAACCAGCAGAGTGCCTTTGGGAACCCGCAGCGCGACGCCGTCGACGGTTAAGGCGACATCGTCGACGGCTTGACTTGGCATCTTCGCTCCTTGCGTCACGCAGGCACCGTCTCACGGGCAATGCGCGCCTCGAACTGCGCAGGAAAACGATCCAACACCGACTTTAAAAACGGCTCGATCGAGTCCCCAAGCGGGCAGAGGTTTAAACCGGTAATGTTGCTGCTGATCCGATGCATCATCTCCAAATCCCCGCGCACACCGCGACCGGCCACAAAACGTTCGAGAACCCGCTCCAACCAATGCCCGCCTTCTCGACAGGGAGTACACTGTCCACAGGACTCATGGGAATAGAAGCGGACGAGGTTATAGGCTGCGGCGACAAAATCCGTCGTGTCGTCGAAGACCACGACGGCGCCGGAGCCAAGCATCGATCCGGCCTTGGTCATCGACTCGTAGTCGTACCCCCAATCAAGATGCTCATCGAAGATACATGCCGACGAGCCGCCGCCGGGCTGCACCGCTGCGAGCTTACGCCCAGGGCGTAGACCACCGGCGATCTCGATCAACTCAGCCACCGGCGTCCCCATCGCCACTTCGTAGTTGCCGGGATTGCGGACGTGTCCGGAGATCGAGACGATCTTATACCCTTTGCTCTGCTCGCTGCCGACTGCGGCAAACCACGCGGCTCCCTTCTCCATAATCGGCACGAGGTAGGCCAGCGTCTCGACATTATTGACGACCGTCGGACATCCATAGAGCCCCTCGACGGCGGGAAACGGCGGCTTGAGCCGCGGTTCGCCCCGCTTGCCCTCCAGCGAGTTGAGCAATCCCGTCTCTTCACCGCAGATATACGCTCCTGCACCGCGATGCACCGTGACTTCCAAATCGTATCCGCTCCCAAAGACGTTTGCGCCGAGGTACCCGGCTTGCCGCGCTGCCTGCAGCGCCTCGCAGAAAATCTGGTATCCGCGCTTAAACTCGCCGCGGATGTAGATGAACGCATGATGCGCGCCGATGCCGTAGGCGCCGAGCAGAATGCCCTCAAGCACCAAGTGCGGTGCTTCTTCGAGCAGCATGTGATCCTTGAACGTCCCGGGCTCGGCTTCGTCACAGTTGCAGACAAGATAACGCGGCTTGCCGTTGGCCGGGAGGAACTGCCATTTGCGGCCTGTCGGAAAGCCGGCACCGCCACGGCCGCGCAAGCCGGAGTCCTGCGCCGTCTTGAGCACGTCGGCCGGCGAGAGCGTCTTCACGGCTCGCTCCCACTGCGCATACCCACCGCGCGATCGATAGACCTCGATGTTGCGCAGATCGACCTCTCCGATTCCAGCAGTCAACACCTTAGTGACCGGCATCTTCTTCCTCCAATACGTGCAGCACCGCAGCCGGATCACGTGCCAAACGCTCGCTCGTGCGATCGCGGAAGGCCGCCGTTTTGTCGACGAATCGATCGAGCATGATGACACCGCTGCGATCGCCCACACCGCCCGGATCGTCGGCGCTCGGCACATCGGTCGCACCGGCCGTCCTACGGCCGGTTGCCACCTGTGCCTGCGGCTCAATCTTCCAGGTGCGCGGTGGCGAGTCCGTACGTGCCATCGGCGCCACGGGATAGGTGCCCGCACGCATCGCCGCGAGCATCTCGTCGATCATCTGCGGCGTCAATGAGTACACAAACTCCAAGTTGACCTGCATGCAGGTTGCGCGGTCGCAGGCCGCTAGGCACTCGACTTCCTCATAGGAGAAGAGACCATCCTCGGTCGTCTCAAGCGAACCGATCCCAAGCTTGCGCCGCAAGTACGCCATGATCTCGGGCGCGCCGTTGATGCTGCACGACAGGCCGCGGCAGACCTGCAAGACGTACTTGCCGACCGGCTTGCGAAAGAACAACGAATAGAACGAAACCGTCGATTCGACGACGGCGGGCGTCAGCTCCAGCATCTGCGCAATCACGCGCAGCGCCTCCCGGCTCACATAGCCTTCGTGTTCCTGGAAAAGGTGAGCTAGCGGGAGGAGCGCCGAGCGCTTCTCTTCATACTGCGCAATGATCCGCTCGCATTCGGGCCGCAGGAGATCGTTGCCCGTCGCGTGATCGCTCATCGGTCCACCTCACCGAAGACCGGATCGAGCGAGCCGATCATCACCACGACATCGGCGATCAGGTTCCCCGGCGCCAGCCCCTTGAGGGCCTGCAGGTTATAGAGCGAGGGTGGGCGGGTCCGCACGCGGTACGGCTTGTTGCCGCCGTCGCTGACGACGTAGTAGCCAAGCTCCCCTCGCGGCCCTTCGACCGCCGCGTAGACATCCCCGGGCGGCACACGAAAACCCTCGCTGACGATCTTAAAGTGGTGGATCAGGGCTTCCATCGACAGCGCGATCGTCTCTTTCGGCGGGGCAGCAATCTTCGTATCATTGGTCATGACGGCGCCGGGAACATCGAGGAGTTTGCGCACCTGGCACAGGATCCGCAGAGACTCCTCCATTTCGTCGAGACGCACGAGGAATCGAGCGTAGGCATCGCCCTCCGTACGCGTCGGCAGATCAAACTCCAACCGATCGTAACCGCAGTACGGGAAGGCCTTGCGCACGTCGTAGGCGACGCCACAGGCGCGCAGCGCCGGCCCCGTGACGCCCCATTGGAGGGCCTCTTGCGGCGTGAGCGTTCCAATGCCGATCGTGCGGTCCTGGAAGATAGGATTGGCCTGCAGCAGCCCACGCAACTCGCGCATCCGCCCCGGGAGCTTCGCGATCAAGGCATCGAGCTTGTCCAAGAATCCGGTCGGCAGGTCGCCGCTGACGCCGCCCACGCGCATATAGTTCGGGTGCATGCGAGCGCCGCCGGCCGCCTCCTGAAGATCGAGGATGTTCTCCCGCAGATCAAAGCAGTAAAAGAACACCGAGATCGCACCGACGTCGATGCCGTGCGTTCCGAGCCAGACGCAGTGTGAGGCGATCCTTGTCAGCTCTGCCAGCAGCACTCGGATGGCTTGCGCACGCTCCGGAATCTGGGCCTCCACGCCGAGTAACTTCTCTACCGCTAACACGTAACAGAGCGCATTGCTCTCGGGAGCGAGGTAGTCCATACGCTCGATGACGGTCTGCGCTTGCGACCAGAAGAGGTTCTCCGCCGTTTTTTCGATCCCGGTATGGAGGTAACCGATCTCCGGGTCGCAGGTCACGACGGTCTCACCGTCGATCTCGAGCATGAGCTGAAGAACGCCGTGCGTTGAGGGATGCTGCGGCCCCATGGAGAGGACCATGCTATTGCCGTCTTGCGAGACGATCTCCGGCGTCAGCGGGATCTTGGAAAAGCTCATGCGATCGGCTCCGGGTCTGCCTCTCGCCGCACGGCCGTCATCGCTTCCAGCGTACGCCCCGATGGCGGCGTTCCAGCCACGACGTTGCTCTTGAGGGCGAATGCCGGACGCGGCGATCGTTCTCTTGCCGGCCCGCGTACCGGATAGTCCTTGCGCAGCGGATACCCCTCCCAATCGTGCGGCATCTGAATGCGCCGCAGATCGGGGTGTCCCTCAAAGACAATCCCAAAGAGGTCGAACACTTCGCGCTCGGCCCAATCGGCAGACTTCCAAAGGTCCACTGCGGTCGGCACGCGCGCATCGTGCACCGCAACGCCGCAGAGCAATCGTAAGCGAGTTGGACGACCGATCCGTTCTGCTCCGGCTGCCGCTGCCGGCAGCTGCAAGAAATGATAGACGACGTCAAATCGCGGAGTGCGTTCGGGGTAGTCGACTGCGCCCAGATCGAGCAACATGGTGTATCCTTGCGCGTGAATGCCCTCAAGGCGCGCTCGCAGGCCGGCCACGTCGACCCGCTCGACGAGTGCATCGTCCATGGGCAAGCGCGCGGCAACCGGATCGATTGAACGGCCACCAAGCGGCGGCCTCTGCGTACTAGGCATCGTCGATTTCCTTCGCTTTAACAGGTTCGTTCACGAGCGAGCCAACAAGCCGCCGCGACCACCTTCGCGAATCTGCTGTTGAATCAAGTTCACCGCATACAGCAGGCCGTCGGGCGTCGGCGGACAGCCGGGAACGTAGACGTCGATGGGGATAATCGTGTCGACACCCTGAACGATCGCGTAGTTATCGAAGACGCCGCCCGACGACGCACACGCGCCCATGGAGATCACCCACTTGGGATCGGCCATCTGGTCGTAGAGCCGCTTCACGACCGGCGCCATCTTCTGCGAGACGCGACCGGAGACGATCATCAGATCAGCTTGGCGAGGCGAACTGCGGAAGACCTCGGAGCCGAATCGCGCGATATCGTACTCCGGCGCCGTCGCGGTCATCATCTCGATCGCACAACACGCGAGGCCCATCGTCAACGGCCAGACGCTCGAACTCTGCGCCCAGCGCGCGACGTCGTCGAGCTTCGCCAGGAGAAACTGACCCGGACCTACTTCCACTCGAGTCCACCGCGCTTCCAGACATACGCGTAGCCGATGGCGAGTACGATGACGAAGGCGACCATCTCGGCCAAGCCAAAGAAGCGTAAGGCATGCATCTCGACGGCCCACGGGAAGAACGAGGCCGCCTCGACATCGAAGATGACGAAGAGCATGGCGACGAGGTAGAAGCGTACGGGGAAACGGCCCGCGACCGCCGAGGTCGGCTCGACGCCGCACTCGTAGGCCTCGAGTTTCTGCGCGTTCGGCTTCGCGCGGCCAAGCAGGCCGGGGAGCACCGTGAACAAGAGCGCAGCCGCCAGCGCAACGGCGAGGTAGATCGCCACAGGACCGTATGGGTTCATTGCTTGTGAAAGTTTTCACAAAGTCCCATGAAAACCCTCGGCCGCATGTTTTTCTTTGCGAGAAGGCCGAAGGCCCGAGGCAGAGGCTAGGCGTAGAAGGGACCATGCGAGTTGGGACTCTGGCGTTGCTCTTCTTCTTCGTCCTCGGCGTGAACGGGACGGGCTGCAGCAATCCCTCGATCGTCGGCGTCCAGACCTATGGCGCCGTTACGGGGCGAGTTCTCGACGCAACGACCAACCAACCCATCCCTAACGCCCTCGTATCGGTCGGGTCGCTCTTCACCGCCATGGCGGATAACCAAGGGGCGTTCATGCTCGCGCACATTCCTACGGGAGATCAGGAGGTGACGGCTCGCGCACCCGGCTACGTCACCCGCTCGGTCAACGTTACCATCGCCAAGCACCAGACCGCCTCCGTGAACTATATCCGCCTGCGCCCCTCGACCGGCTCGGCGACCGTCATCCTGCCGCCCCAGACACCGTCGCCGGCGCCCTCTGCCACTCCAAGTCCACCAGCCGGCGCACCCTCTGCCACTCCAAGTCCACCAGCCGGCGCACCCTCTGCCACTCCAAGTCCACCAGCCGGCGCGCCGTCAGCCTCGCCGGGCAGCCCCACCGGTACACCACCGAGCGAACGGGCCTCAGCGGGCTAATGTCGCAGTAGCATGAGCGCACGAGAACCTCACGCGCGACGCACGTACGCCCTCGCTCTCGATCTTGATGAGACCATCTATACCGAACGCGTCGTGGAACAACGCCTACGCCGGCATTCGACGAGCGCTCGAAGGCTACGGATTCGACCGGCGGCAAGGTTCGTTCTACTTCGGCGACGAGAACGTGACGGCCGTTACGTGCGTCCTTACCATCCAAGATCTCACCCGATCATTTCCACGGTTCGCGACCTGTGTGCGACATTCGTATCCTGCGGATCGAGAAAAACAACGACCTGCGGTTGGCAATCGACAGTGCGCAAACCTAGGTTTCGCCGCTAGGCGGCAACCGTCAGCGAAAAAACGCAACACGAACGGATCGCTGGTCGAGCGCCCACTTTCATGCGGGGTTGCGGCGCACGGGCGGTTTCGTCTATCACCAAACGTCCGATTTGGTGCGGCTCCGGCGGCGCGTCAATATGATCGTGGGCTCACCTTGTGCGTCCAAAATCGCGTCCACACCCCGTCCCCAAAGCGCGGAGCGTGCCTGCAAGGCCGGAAACGGGCAGCATGGGAGCGAAAAACTCGGTTATAAATAGGAGAATACCGGATGAGTGCCCCCGGACCCGGTCCCATAACCATCGCCGACTACGATGCGCAATGGACGGTACGCTACGAACAGGAGCGCTCACACATCGCACTGGCGCTCGGAGATCGCGCGCAGATCATCGCGCATATCGGTTCGACCGCTGTTCCGGGGCTGGCCGCCAAGCCGGTTGTCGACATGCTCGTCGCCGTGGCCGATGTCGACGACGAAGGTGCCTACGCGCCTGCCGTGCTAGCCGCTGGCTACATGCTGCGTGTGCGTGAGCCAGGTCACCGCATGTTCCATACCCACGCGAGGGACGTGCATCTCCACGTCTGGTCGGCGGGAGGAGGCGAGATCGAACGGCACTTGCGCTTTCGTGACTGGCTTCGCGAGCATGAAGAGGATCGACGGCTCTACGAGCGTGTGAAGCGCGAACTGGCCCAACGGCCGTGGGGCGATTCGAACGAGTACGCGCAGGCGAAGAGCGGCGTAATTGCGGAGATCATGACGCGAGCACGTTAACATCCGCAAACGCCCGATTGTTGCGGTTCCCGGAACGGGCCGGCTCGGTGACGAAGAGGGCGGCATGATCCTCGACGTCGTTGCAGCGCTCACCGGCATCGTGCCCCGGGCAGTGGATCGGCGTGAGGACTTCCTGGCCACCTGGGTGTTCTTCCTGACACTTGGTTACGGATTGATCTGGACGGCGCTCTATTTCGCCGGTTCTTCGTTCTTGACCATCGGATTTGGCGATATCGTGGGCAGCAGCGGACCGACCAGGTTCATCGCAGTCCTGGCCGGAGCTACGGGCCTGGCGGGAGTTGCCATCACTACGTCTTCCCTCTTCGCGCTGTTCGGTTCGTTCCAACGTCGCGAGACGTTCGTCGTGCAGATAGGTGCCCGTGCGGGTTCACCCTCCAGCGGCGTCGGGTTACTCGCAATCGCAGCCCGCGGCCAAACCATCGAGGGACTGCCGACGCTCTTTCGCGCGGCTCAAGCGTGGTTTCATATTCCGCCGCTCCAATGGATTGGAGATCGCTCGCTCATCAGCGCTCCGCATATGCGCGCGCAAGCTCTTCCCGACTTCATGCAAGGTTCGAACTAACGATGCTCCTCAATATTCTCGTTGCGATTGCCGGCGCCGTAATCGTCTGGGTGACGCTCAGTGACGTCTTCAAATCGGCCATCGTGCCGCGAGAGGTCGACCACCATCGCGTCAGCGCATTGATATCCACCTTCCTCTGGTGGATATGGCGGCGGCGCGCCGACCTAATCCACGAACCAGGGCGACGCGAATACTTCCTGGGAACCTACGCGCCGTTCCAGATGATCTTTGTGCTGATGCTCTGGGTCGCACTCCTGATCGTCGGCTACGGATTGATCTTCTTCGCCTTGCGCACGCAGTTGCACCCGCAGCCGATCAGCCTCTGGGCCGCCCTCTACTTTGCCGGGACGTCCCTTCTAACGATCGGATTCGGCGATATCGTCGGGCAGACGGGCCTAGCGCGCTTGGTGTCGCTCGTCGACGGCGCGTCGGGCCTCGGCGTGGTCGCGGTCGTAACGTCCTATCTCTTCGCTGTCTTCGGCGCCTATCAGCGCCGCGAAGCCTTCGTTGTCGTCCTGCGCGCTCGAGCGGGCACACCGCCGAGCGGCGCGGGATTACTGGCCGTATCCGGCTACGCACACGCGATCGGGCGTCTCCCCGACTTCTTTCAAGCGGGCCAGTTCTGGATGGCCGATGTCGTGCAAACCCACCTAGCCTATCCGATCCTCGGCTACTTTCGCTCCAAGGGCAGCGATGAATCGTGGATCGGCACACTCGGAACGCTCCTCGATGCGGCGACGCTCCTGGTGGCAAGCGTTGCCGACGACTGCGATGCCGAGGCGCGCTTTATGTTTGATGTAGCACGGCGTGCGACCCGTGACCTCACCGCCCACTATCGCCTCGCTGCGTCAACGGGCGTCGGCATCGAACGATGCGAGTTCGACGCAGCCTGCGACGAGTTATGCGATGCGGGCTACCGGCTACAAGATCGCGAAGCGGCGTGGCTAACGTTCGGTGAGTTGCGCAGTACCTATGCCATGGAGCTCAACGGCCTTGCACGCTACCTGGACATCCCCCCGGTTCGCTGGGTGGGGGATCGTTCGTTCCGATCGGTGCATTAAAAGCCGTGGATTGCATCAACGCGATGCAGGAATGCTTTGGCAAGGTCGCTCGGTAGCGCAAAACCGATCGAGTGCTCGGTATCGAAGCGAGACTCGGCGATCCCGATAATTTCTCCGGAATCCGCAAGGAAGATGGGCGAGCCGCTCTCCCCCGGAACGATGGGAAGCGTCACTTCGAGCATCCCGTTACGCACGGACGAGAGGCGACCGGAGTTGAGCGAGGTTGCTAAGTTCAAGCCGTACGCATGGAACTCGTCGGGAATCGGATACCCGACCAACCCGAGTTGACGTCCGACATCGAGCTGGAGATTGGCAGAACTACCCAGACGAGCGACCGGTAGCGGATGAACCGGCGTGCGCACGAGCGCAATGTCCTGATGCGCATCTTGGGCAACGACATAGGCTGGGACCACGCGATGATTATCGATGGTTGCGTGCATATCCCAGCCGTCGCGGACCGCATGATCGACCGTGAGGATATCACTGCCCCACGGGCCGCTGGCCACGACCGTTCCGGTTGCATACGCATTATCGTAGGGGGCCTGGCGTGTATTGCTTGAGGGAAGCCGCATCGTCAGGAGCACAACCGATGGTTCGATGTTTCGCACTGCCGCAACGAAAGCGTGATCGGGCTTCGGGGCACATGAGAACAACAGCGTGCAAAGAACGAGCGATGCTGCAACGAGCGTGCAACGGCAAAGCCCGGACCAACGGTAGGCGAGAACACAACGCATGGAATGTTCCCTACGTTCCGATTCCTTGCTCCGGTATCCTCTCTAAGATAGCGCTGCGTAAGGCATCCAGGCCCGCGCCGGTACGAGCACTCACGGCGATGGCACCGGGTTCGTGCGGCGGCTCCCCGACTATCGCATCGGATTTGTTGAAAGCGAGCAACCGCGGCGCACTCTCGATGCCCAGTTCCTGCAGTAACCGCTCGACCGCCAGCCGTTGACGCGGCCAATCCGGGTTACCGGCATCGAGCACGTGGATCAGGATATCGGCGTCTCGAAGCTCTTCCAGCGTCGCGCGAAAAGCAGTTATAAGGTCTTCCGGAAGATCCGTAATGAAGCCCACCGTATCGGCCAAGCGAATATAGCGACCCGGCGCGAGGTAGGCCCGCCGGACGGTGGGATCGAGCGTAGCAAAGGGCTGATTTGCTACGAATGTATCCGTACGAGCAAGCGCATTCTGCAATGAAGACTTGCCGACGTTGGTGTAGCCGACCAGCGCGACGAGAGGTTCGCGGTGTGGTGCCTGCCGGCGCACCGCTCGCTGCCGGCGCACATCCTCGATCTGCCGAGTGAGCACGGAGACGCGCTCCTGGATGCGACGCCGATCCGTCTCAAGCTTAGTCTCTCCCGGGCCCCGCGAACCGATTCCGCCTCCCAGGCGCGAGAGATCCACGCCCGTGCCCATCAAACGTGACTGCCGATAGCGCAGTTGCGCCAGCTCTACCTGCAGCTTGCCTTCCCGACTGCGCGCGTGACGGGCGAACACGTCGAGAATGAGCATCGTCCGATCGACGATCGGTAACGCAATGATTTTTTCGAGATTCTTACGTTGCCGTGGGCGCAGGTCATTGAGGAAGAACAGGGCATCGGCAGGAAGCTCTGCCGCCCGTAACGCGATCTCGCGGGCCTTCCCTTCGCCGACGAGCGTTGCCGGATCGACCGCATCGCGCCGTTGCACGATCCGATCGACGACGCGAGCTCCGGCAGCCTCGATCAGCGCTTCAAACTCCAACAGTTCCGGTTCCAGCGCTCGGCGTGGATCGCGCAGGTCCACAGCCACCACGATGCCGCGTGGTATCAACGGGCGAGCGGGGTCAGTCGATCGATCAACCATCGCAGTCCTTCCACATAGGTAGGTCCCGGCCGTTCCAGGATCGAGGTCGGATGCACGATATAGACGTGGTGCAGGCGCACGGCGCGCAGACTACGCCACGGTTGACGCGCGAGCACCGATCGAAGATGGGTTAGGGAGTCGCTCACGATCACGTCGGGTTGCAGCGCCAAGAGCGCCTCTCCGGCGTACGGCGCATAGGCTCCCGCGAGAGAGGTCACGGCATTGCGCCCGCCGGCTAAACGAATCAGCGTTGAGACGTATGACGACGGGCCGACGGTCCAGATCGGCTCAGCGCCGAGCACGACAAAGACGCTTGGATGCCGCTTAAAGGCCAGCGTGCGCGCGTGCAGCGCCGCGGTCTCGGCCAAGAGCTTGCCGATTACGGCTTGCGCCGCCGCTCCACGCCCCAGCAGCGCACCGAGCGTACGAATATCTGCGAAGATGTCGGCATAGCTGTCATCCTTGAGCAAGACGACGTGGAGGCCAACGCGTTGCAATGAGAGCACCAAACGAGCCTGCGAAGCGATGCCGACCACCACGTCGGGATGAAGGGCGACGATTTTTTCCGCATCGATGCTGGAAGCATCGGCGACGATCGGCTTACCGCGAGCGCACGCGATGTGGTTACTAAAGGCTGAAACACCCACGAGTCGAGCGCCGGCTCCGAGTACACAGACGTCCGCGGCAAGCGACGGGACGAGCGTCACGATCAGGGCTCGGCTCGGGCTCACCGCGCGTCGCGTCACATGCATCGAGCATCCCACAAACGTGGCGAGCAGCAACGCAAGGCCAAGCAGCCGCCTCACGAAGCGCAGGCCTCGACGAGAAGGGCACCGGCGCGCTCTTGTACGCGCACAACACCGGCGCGCAGGCACGCGAGACCGAGGGCGACGAGCGTTTCCCCCTCGCCGGTCGCGCGTGCGACGACACCAAGCGCATTGTTCACGGCGGCCCAGCGTTCACCGACCAGGAAGAGTCGCCTGCTTGCGCGTACCATACCGACGGGTTTGCGCGGGAAGCCGGTGAGACGCCGGCACGGTCGCGCCACTGTAAGCGGGGAGCCGCCCGAACGCCACTGCCGCATCTGCGGTGGGAAGGCACGGGCACGAAGGCACCGATCCGCGAGTCAGGATACCGATGCAAACCGATCAACGCACCACTCCTCGCGTCAAGGGAAAGGTTTACCTCATGCATCGCACCTCGATGCTGCGCGCGCTTGGGCTCGCAGCTACGTTTTTTGCCGTCACTCGCCTTGCGAGCGCCGCCACTCCCACTCCCACTCCCAGCCCTTCTGCGACTCCCGTTGTCACCATCGCTCGTGTGGTGACGAGCGACCGGTTTGCGGAACGACTCCCCAATGCTGCTCGCACGACCTTTGTCGTCACTCACGCGCAACTTGTACGTAACGGGTATCAGACGATTGCGCAAGCGCTGCAAGACGTTCCAGGCGTCTCGGTGGAAAGTTATGGACCGGTCGGCTCCTTTGCGCAAATCGGCATTCGCGGCAGTTCAAGCTCCCAAGTCCTCGTACTGCTCAATGGAGTGCCGCTGCCGGGCGGACAGATCGATAGTCTTAATCTCAATGAGATTCCAACCAACGGGATTCGCCGCATCGAAGTCGTCGAGGGCGGCGGTTCGACGCTATATGGATCGGGCTCCATCGGTGGTGTGATCAACATCATTACGTCAGACCACGGACCGGCGAGCGCACAGGCCGGCGTTGGTTCGTTCGGCAGCCGGTCACTGCAAATCTCCTCGCCGATCTTCTCCTTCGCACGCAGCATCGCCGCCAACAACTATGGACTCCCTGACGGAACGGTACGCCCGAACGATGATGCAGCCAACACCAGCGCCCAGCTCTCATACGGCCGGCGCATCGGCTCGCTGCAAGCCCGACTGACTGCCGGATACATCCAGCAGACGCTCGGCGTTCCCGGCAGCGACCTCTTCGGGCCGCTCTCGCTCACGAGCCGAGAGAACGACCGGATGCGCAACGCCCACCTGAGCCTTGCCCATCGCTCCAAGAATGCCGTCACTACGCTCGATCTCTCCGGTGCGGCCTACGATCTTGCGTATACCTGTAACACGCCGGTCGATTCGACGTGCTACAACGCTCCCTCGACGACACCCTTCGCGCAGCTTCTCTTTGACCGTCGCCTGGAAACCAATATCCGTAACGTCGTTAAGAACGGCCGCGGACGCATGATCTACGGCGTGGATTTGGCTCGCGGCACGGCTCGGATCGACGACGGTTTCGGCGACATTAGCACCTATCCATACGCCCAGAGCGCCGCATACGTCGAACGCGATTGGCGCTCGATCCGCGGTAACAGCCTTTACCTCGGTCTGCGCGGCGAGCGTGACGGCGCCGTTGGAGGAGCCTTTTCACCGTCGATCGGCGGTATCGTCCGGCTCTCCAATGCCCTGGCACTCAAAGCCAATGCGGCCACGGCCTTCCGCGCCCCGACGGTCGAAGACCTCTACTATCCCGGTTTCTCAAATCCGAACCTGGTCCCGGAGCGCACGACCGTCGGAGACCTCACGCTTGCCGGCAAGTCGCCGTCGGCCGACGTCTCCCTCGGCTGGTTTGAAACGAGCGGCAAGAACCTCATCGTCTTGGATCAAAACTTCTTGCCGCAGAATATCGGCCGCGCACTCATCGCCGGCTTCACGCTCGACGCGCACACGCATCCGTTTCACCATTTCGTCACGCGGCTCAATCTGACTGATCTCTATCGCGCCCAGAATCTAACGACCGGGCTGCGCATCCCTAACAGAGGGCCGGTCGTGCAAACCAATCTGTCGGTCGTCTACCTCGGAGCGCCAAACGCGCGCATCGATGCGATTGGGGTGCGCTTTCATGAGGAGGGCGCGCGTAGCCCCTACAATGCGACAATCCCGTACTTCGAGCAAGCCTCGGAGTATGGCCGCGTCGATGCCTACATACGAGCGCGCCTCTCCAAGCATCTCATCGCGAGCCTACGGGGCTATAACCTCGGGAACGATCGCTATGCCGAAATTCTCGGCTACCCGATGCCGGGGCGCAGCTTCGCGTTGGAGCTCGGTATACGTTAGGTCGCCTAGCGGCACTCACGCTCGTCGCGCTGGCCGCCGCGAGCGTGGGCCTGCTGGTCGGCGGCACCTGGGTGCCGCCTGGCGCCTTACTGTATGCGCTCCTGCATCCACACGCACACGGCGTGGTCGCGATCATCCTGTGGCAACTCCGCTTGCCTAGAGTTGCTGTCGCTGCGCTTGTCGGCGCGGCCCTGGCTATCGCCGGAGCTCTCCTCCAAGGCCTGCTGCGCAACCCCCTGGTCGATCCCTACCTCACCGGCACGAGCGCCGGAGCGGCAGCGGCCATTGCGCTCGCAGTGGCGTTGGGCCTAGCGGCACCGCTGTATCCGGCCATCGGCTTCGTCGCCGGGCTGGCAACGGCGTTCCTGGTAGCGGCACTGGCGCGACGCGGCAGCGGGCTCGACGCCAACCGACTGATCTTGGCCGGCATCTCGATCTCCGCGCTCTTCTCGGCGCTCGTCGCACTCGTGCTGGCGCGCACCCATACCGCGGACGAAGCCGAGGCCATCCTCGCCTGGTTGGCCGGTTCCATGGCAGGCCGCGGTTGGCACGATCTGGCGATGGCCCTACCGTATACGATCGTCGGCACCGCACTGGCGTTTGCTGCGGCGCCGGCGATGAACGCGCTACGCATCGGCGAGCTGCGCGCCCACGCCGTCGGCGTCAATGTCGCACGCACGCAATGGGTCGTCCTCGCCGCCGCATCACTCCTCACGGCAAGCGCAGTAGCACTGGCCGGCATCATCGGTTTCCTTGGACTGATCGTCCCGCATCTGGCTCGCCGCGTCGTGGGGGCAGACGTTCGCACCGTTGTCGTTGCCTCGGCGCTGCTTGGCGTTGCGCTCTGTACGCTTGCCGATGCCGTGAGCCGCACGATCGTCGCCCCCTCGGAGCTGCCGATCGGCGTACTGCTGGCATTCGTCGGCGTCCCCACGTTTCTCGTGCTCTACCTGCGCTCGAAGGAGCGCCGCACATGATCCGGGCGCGCAATCTCACGTTGGACATCGGTTCCCGGCGCCTGCTCGAGGACGTCAGCTTCCAGATCGAGCGCGCCAGCTTCACGGCGGTACTCGGACCAAACGGCGTTGGGAAGACCACGCTCTTACGGACGATCGCCGGACTGCGTGTAGCGGATCACGGAACGCTCCTCGTCGACGAAGCGCCGTTGCGAGAGCTCGATGCGCGCCTACGCGCTCGTCGAATCGCCTTTGTGGCAGCCGACGAGGAGCCCAGCGACGGGCTCTCCGTACGCGAGGTGGTCGCCACCGCTCGTTACGCGTTCCATCGGTGGTGGGAGTGGTACGAAACGCAAGAGGATTGCACGGCGATCGATGACGCACTCGCTATCGTAGCGATGAATGGTTATGCAGATCGGCGATTCGCTACGCTCTCCAGCGGCGAGCGGCAACGCGTGTGGTTGGCGCTCGCCTTAGCGCAAGAAGCCCCGATTCTGCTTCTCGACGAGCCCACAAGCCATCTCGACGTTCGCGTCGCGCATCAAATCCTCGATCTCTTACGGTCCCTCGCCCGTGCCGGCAAGACGATCGTCTGCGCGCTCCACGATCTCAACGACGCTGCGGCGTATGCCGACCGCCTGCTGCTCTTGGGCTGCGGTCGCCTGCTGGCCGACGACACACCGGAGCACGTACTCGCCGGATCGTGGCTTGAGGCTGCCTACGGGATAGGGATGGAGACGGTGCGCACACCAAGCGGCCAGACATTCGTCTTCCCCCGCTTAAGGGCGCCTCGATAAATCCAGGTACCCTTATAACCGCGGCGCTAGGAGGCTGTCGGAGTTACGCTGTTTTCGGATTTGGCGCCGAATTTTGTTCGGAGACGAAGCGCGAAGAAGGAGCGAAGCCGTAGCTTCGTGACTGATGAGATAACGAAGTATTCGGGCAAAAGGCGGCCCAAAGACGGAAGCGTGCTGAACTCCGACAGCCTCCTAGGGGCGTGAAACAGCGCGGAGATCCCCCGCAAAGACCCAGCCGACGCGCCCCCGATAGGGGCCATCGCCAAGCAGTACGCGCACGGCATCATCGAAACCGGCTTCACGATGCACGAAATGCGGCAGGCACATGACCACGACGCCGTGGGTGCCTCCCGTAACCACGATGGCATGACCCAGCATCGAGCGAGCCGCATCGTAAGAGTCGGTATGATAGGCGGCCAGGTCCATCGGCGAATCCCACAAGAAGACGTCGGGGTCGTCCGGTCCGCCGTAGAGCATCACATTGCTGCCGGGTCGCAGGCGGCAGCCGGAAGCCTGCCTTCCAACGTGCATCGCACCCAGCAAGGCAAGAGACGTCAGAACGATAACGCTTAGGCGAAGCAAGCGCCTCATTGCGCAGTTCCCTTCGCATGAACTCGAATGGCCAGAATGGCCAGATCGTCCCGCATGCGGTTGCCCGCCACCGCCCGCACACGCGCGGCCAGTTCGTCGGCTAACCGCTGCGGTTGAGGATTCGCCTGCGCGATGAGATCCATAGCTCCTTTTCCTTCCAACATATCGCCGTGGCGATCCCGCGCTTCAGTCAAGCCGTCGGTTGCCAGCACTATGACATCACCGTCGGCAAGCTGGAGAACCCGGCTTTCGAACTGTTCTTCCATGACCCCCAAGATCGGTCCGGTGACCTCTAGTTGCTCTACCCCGTCCGCGCGCCGGATAAAAGCCGAGTCGTGCCCGGCGGAGGCGTAGCGCAACGACAGACGCTCCGTATCCAGTATTCCCACAAACATCGAAACGAACAGGTACGGATTGCTGACCGTATAAGCAAACGCCCCGTTAAACTCCGAGAGCATCGCGCCGGGATCACGCCTGCGCAGCGCGATTCCCCGCATGGTGAACTTGATAAACGCGGTCAAGACGGCCGCGTCGACCCCTTTGCCGCTAACGTCGGCGATCAAAATGAGCGCCAGTGATTCGGATAACCGATAGACATCGAAGACGTCCCCACCTACGGCGAGATGGCTGGATGCCGCCGCATAGGCGCTGCCGACATCACTGTTGGGCAACGGAACGTGCTCGCTGCGAAACGCGCGTTGCAACACCTGCGTGATCGAGCGCTCCTCTTCAAGCTCCCGGCTGGTGCGAGAGCGGTACGCATTAAAGAGAATCGCCAGCACGCCGAAAAGCAGGAGCCAGAAGGCTCGCACGTAGAGGGTCCTGTTGATCTGTTCCTGTGTGCTGCGGGCGAGATAGGCGCTGCGCGTCGCCAAAATGGTTCGAATCTCGTCGGCGATCCGCGCCTCGTAATCTGCGTAAAACTTGCTGCGCTTGGCGGTCTCGGGGAACGGGAGATTCGGATAGTCCAGCAGCGGCACCGCGACCTCCGCCCGCCACGCCCGTTGAGCCAATTGGTACCAGCGAAGGCGCTCGATCGCGCCGGTTAAATGTTCGCTCTGCAGGGCGGTACGTATCTCGGCCAGGCGCCGGCCAAAGTCCGCCACCGCGACCAGATACTGTTGGCGATAGAACGGATCGCGCGTAATGGTGAAACCGCGTACGGCATTCTCTTCGTCGATCTGCAGCCGGCGTAACTCCTCAAGCTGAATTTGTGCTTGCTCGAGGCGAGCCTGCCGATGGAATGTTCGCGAGATCTGCACTCGCGTGACGAAGGCGCCTTGCACCGCCAAGCCGAGCACCACGACGAGAAACACGGTAAAGACCAGCGTCCCACCGACCGCGGGCAAACGCCACGATTGCCTCACGAGGGGATCGCGATCATGTGCGCAGGCACCTGCGGCAAGCGCGCCCGAGGTTTCCCCACGTGTAGCTGAGAACCTCATGAAGTATCATGCAGGCACCACTCGACCCGACCATCTTCAAGTCTTACGACGTCCGCGGGATATATCCGTCCGAGTTCAACGACGAAGTCGCCCACCGGATCGGCCGCTGCTTTGCGACATTTCTGGCGGCCAAACGAATCGTGATTGGGCGCGATATGCGCCCCTCCGGGGTCGCGCTGATGCAAGCCTTTGCCCAAGGGGCCACCGAGGCCGGAGCCGACGTCACCGACATCGGCCTGGTCTCGACCGATGCCCTCTACTTTGCCGTGGGCAAGTACGGGTACGACGGCGGCGTGATGATCACCGCATCCCACAATCCCGCTCAGTATAACGGGATGAAGTTTACCCGCTCCCAGGCGCAAGCCATCTCGCTCTCCGACGGCTTGGGCGCCATCCGGGACCAGCTCATTGCAGGCGAACTCCCCCCAAAAGCGGCCCGCGCCGGTAAGGTTGAGAGCCGCAACATCCTCGATGAGTTTGCAGCCCACTGCCTCTCGTTCATCGATGTTGCGCGCATTCGGCCGCTAAAGATCGCCATCGACGCCGGCAACGGCATGGCCGGAGAGACCGTCCCTTACGTCTTTAGACATCTGCCCTGCCATATCGTTCCGCTCTATTTTGAGCTGGACGGCCGCTTCCCCAACCATCCCGCCAGTCCCATCGAGCCTGAGAATATGCTCGATCTCCAAGCGGCCGTTCGCCGCCACGGCTGCGATCTGGGCGTGGCGTTTGACGGCGACGCCGACCGTATGTTCATCGTGGACGAGCACGGCGCTCTCATCGACGGCAGCACCGTGACGGCATTGGTCGCTCTGGCGACCATTAAGAAGCATCCCGGGGCCAGGATTCTCTATAATCTTATCTGCAGCCGCAGCGTTCCCGAACTCGTCGAGCGCTCGGGAGGCATTCCGATCCGCTCCCAAGTGGGCCATTCCATCATCAAGCGCATCATGCGCGAGCGAGATGTGATCTTCGGCGGTGAGCATAGCGGGCACTTCTACTTCAAAGATAACTGGTACGCGGATTCCGGCATGATTGCATTTCTGCAATGCCTGGAGGTGTTCAGCGAGGCCGATGGGCCGGTCAGTGAGGTCATCGCGCCGATCGACACCCGCTTTCGGTCAGGCGAAATCAACAGCCACGTCGCCGACGTTGACGCCAAACTCGCAACGATCGAGCAGGATTATCGGGACGCACGGATCGACAAACTCGATGGCGTGACGATCTCCTACCCGGATTGGTGGATGAACGTCCGCCCGTCCAATACCGAGCCCCTGCTGCGCCTTAATGTTGAGGGCGATACCCGGCAACTCATGGAGCGCCACCGCGACGAAGCGTTAGCCCTGATTCGCGCCTAGGAGGCTGTTCCCGGCGCAACCCGGCCGGCAACCCATGGGTTCATACGGGGTTATGCCCAAATTTAGAGGAGGACAGACATGAAGAACGGACATCCTTTGGCAAAGCATCGTAGCCGCATCGACATGCCCGAGAAACCACGTGAACAGTTGGTCACGCTTCTCAATAGCTCGCTCGCAACCGCACTCGACTTAGCGACTCAGTGCAAGCAAGCGCATTGGAATGTGGCGGGAATGGAGTTCTACCAACTCCATCTGCTCTTCGACAAAGCCGCCGGCGAGATCGGAGAGGCGGTAGACCTCCTTGCTGAGCGTGTGCTGCAACTCGGCGGCACGGCGCTAGGCACGGCGCGTATCGCAGCCGAGCGATCCTTGCTGGATGAGTATCCGCAGCAGATCGTCTCCGGCAAGCAACATGTGGAAGCGCTGACGGAACGCATGGCGACCTTCGCCAATCATCTACGCCAAGCGATCCGCACGAGCGATACCCTGGGAGATCCGACCACCGCAGACATCTACACTGAAATTTCTCGTACCGCGGACAAGACGCTGTGGATGCTGGAAGCACACCTTCGAAGCTGATGCCAGGTACGCCACCGGCCTCGGCCCCCGCGAGCGCGCCGGCCGGGACCCGGCTTCCTCGTTAAGGGCACCTCTAAATCCGCGTGCTTGGTTTTGGCCGTCGCATATACGGCGTGATCTGTGACTGAGCACCCGACGAAGCAGATGCGTTTCCCGGGGGTCAAAGACGAGTGCCCGGATTTATCGAGGTGCCCTTCTCTTGGCCGAAGGGCGTTGAGCTGCCCGCCGTCGAAGGGCCTCCCCGGACGTATCGTATGTATCTCTCTTCCGCGTGTTTCATTCTTGGCCCGGCGCTCCTTGCAGTAGGCGACGGAACCTCGACTTTCGGTCGATTAGCGGTTGACGGCGGGCGTATCTCCGCGGTGCTTCCGGCAGACGGGCCGAGCGATCTGCCATTGCCGCCGGGCACGACTGTGGCTCCTGGGTTGATCGACATCCACACTAACGGCGCGCGAGATATGCTCTTCAACCGCGACCAAGAGTATGCGGTACCGCTCGCAGCGCAGGCCTATGCCGAGATGGGCGCGACGGGCTTCGTCGCCGCCGTCATGACGGCCCCCTGGGAATCCACTCTGCATGCCGCGAGCGCCATCGCCGAAGCGGCCCACGACCTCGAAGAGCTGGGACCACGTGGTGCGCGTTGTCTAGGCATCCACTTTGAAGGGCCTTTCCTCAACCCGAAGTTCCGCCGCGTCCATCGCACTGAATGGTTACTACCGGCGTCGGTCGATCGCGCCAGAGAGATGCTCGATGCCTGCCGCGGAGCCGCGTTGATGATCACGATGGCGCCCGAGGTCGAAGGCGTTGCTAACGCGACGCGCATCTTTCTCGAAAACGGCGTTGTCTGTTCGGCCGGCCATACCTCGGCGCACTACAGCGAAGGGATCCTTGCCATTGGGATGGGCTTCCGCTCGCTCACGCACGCCTTTAACGGGATGACGCCGCTCGACCATCGCGATCCATCGATCCTTGCGGCCTTCATTCAAGATCAACGGACCTTTGTTCAGGTCATCTGTGACGGACACCACGTGGCGCCGCCCATGGTCAACATCCTCTACCGAGCGCTCGGCAATCGCGTGATTCTCGCGACCGACAACATGCCCGCCGCCGATCCCGGCTATCACATCGAGGGCGGCGTCATGCGCGCCGCCGATGGGACGATTGCCGGGAGCGCGCTCCGCATCGACGATGCCGTACGCAACTTCATGCTCTTCGCTGACCTTGCATTTGCAGAAGCAATCGTCGCCGCCACCTACGCTCCGGCTCAGCTCCTCGGGCTTGCCAAGGAGATGGGGCGCATCGCCCCGGGCGTACGAGCGGATCTCTCGTTCTGGAATGAATCGCACCACGTCGTAGCGACGATGGTCGGCGGGATACTCGTGTACGGCAACATCGGCATCGACGTCGGCGAGGCTGCGCCTGCGCCCTAAGCGCCGAGATACGCTGCGACTACCGACGGGTCATCGAGCATCGCCTCTGCCGAGGCTTCTCGTACGATGCATCCGTTCTCCAGAAGATAGGCACGCGCAGCGATGTGAAGCGCCGCGCGCGCATTCTGCTCGACTAATAACACCGCCGTGCCTCGTTCATTGATTTCGCGTATAACCTTGAAGATCGTCTGGACAAAGAGCGGGGCCAGCCCAAGAGACGGCTCGTCGAGCAGGAGTAACTGCGGCCCCGCCATCAACGCTCGGCCGATTGCCAGCATCTGCTGTTCACCTCCCGAGAGTGTGCCTGCGCTCTGATCCAGTCGCTCCTGCAAGCGGGGGAAGATGGAGAGCACCTCTTGCCGGCGACGATCGGCTTCTTGGCGTGAACGAACGGCATAAGCACCCAGGTCCAGGTTCTCGCGGATCGTCATGCGAGTAAAGATCCGGCGTCCTTCGGGTGCATGCACGAGCCCGGAGCGAGCGATGTTGAAGGGCGCCGTGCCCGACAGCGAACGCCCCAGAAATGCAACGCTCCCGCTCGCCGGTCGCACTAAGCCACTGATGCTCCGTAGCATCGTGGTCTTGCCTGCACCGTTACCGCCGAGCAGCGCGACGATCTCTCCTGTATCCACATGTAACGAGCAGCCGTGCAGCGCGGTCACACCGCCGTAGCGAACCACAAGATCGCGTACATCGAGCATCGAGCCGGCCGCAGAAGTGCTCACGCAGGTAGCTCGCTTCCAAGATAGGCTTCGATGACGCGAGGATTCTCCCGCACCGCCTGCGGAACTCCGTCGGCAATGCGCTCCCCATAATCGAGTACCGTGAGATGCTCGCACAGGCCCATGACGAAGCGCATATCGTGCTCGATGAGGAGCACGGTCATACCGGTGCGATGAATCGTCCGCACCAGCTCGGCCAGTCCGTCCTTTTCCACCGGATTCATACCGGCAGCCGGCTCATCGAGCAACAGTAAACGAGGCCGGCTTGCCAGCGCACGCGCGATCTCCAGACGACGTTGATCGCCGTACGAGAGCGCTGCTGCGCGAACATTCGCAGCACGGCGCAAGCCGACCAGATGCAATAACTCGAACGCTCGCGCGCGCGCCTGCTCCTCTTCTCTTCGCTGTCCGGGAGTTCGCACCAAATCCTCGAGCAGGTTCGATCGAAGCCGCACGTGCTCGCCCGTCAGGATGTTCTCCAGCGCGGTGGCATGAGGAAAGAGACGCAGGTTCTGAAAGGTGCGTGCGATCCCCAAGCACGCGATCCAATACGTCGGCCGTCCGTCGATCCGCTTCCCGGAGAATCGAATCGTGCCGCTCTCCGGGCGTCCAAGGCCGGTGATCAGGTTGAACAGGGTGGACTTGCCGGCGCCGTTGGGCCCAATAACTCCGGCGATGCTCCCGGCATCGACCCGTAAGGAAACGTCATGCAACGCCACCAACTTGCCGAAGGAGCGACTCACCCCCTCGACCTGAAGCACCGCGCTGCCCTCAGACACCGTCGGCCTGTACGCTCTCGTGGAGTTCGGCCTGCCGCTGAGCGCTTGGAAGCAGCCCCTCCGGTCGAAAGAGCATGATCGCGACCAAAATGCCGCCATAGATAAAGAAATGCGCATTGGAAAGATTGACGGGGAGGTGCGCAGCCTGGGCCAAAACGTTGGATTGCGGTAAGATTACCTGATTGACGAGCGTCAAGACCAAGCTTCCGATAACGACCCCAGCGATGTTCCCCATACCGCCGAGCACCAGCATCGAGAGAACCAGGATGCTGACTTGAAATTGGAAGAGATCCGGTGATACCAGGCTCAGCTTGGCCGCATACACCACGCCTCCAACGCCGGCAAACGCCGCACCGATCGCAAAGGCGGCCAGCTTCATGCGAGTCGTATTGATCCCCAGATGACGCGCCGCCAACTCGTCTTCACGAATAGCCATCCACGCTCGACCGATCCGGCTCGATCGTAGATTACGCGCGGTCACCAGGGCAACGCCGATCAGCCCCAACGTGACCTCGTAGTAGGGGAACGCGGCCGTTCCAAACGAGCGCCCAAAGAGCGAGGGGAAGTCAAGCGCGGCGATGCCGTTGGGGCCTCCGGTAAAGCGCGTAAGATTTTGAAACACCTGCGGGACGATCTCCCCAAATCCCAGGGTCACGATCGCCAGATAGTCGCCGCGCAAGCGCAGCGTCGGCGATCCCAAGATGATCCCAAATGCTCCAGCCAAAGCGGCACCGACAAAGAGCAACACCCAGAACGGAAGATGCACCCCGAACTGCGGGCTCGCCAACATGGCGTACGTATACGCTCCGATAGCAAAGAACGCCGCGTAACCAAGATCGAGGAGGCCGGCGAAGCCCACCACGATATTCAGTCCAAGCGCTAAGAGAACGAAGATGCCCGCATCGGCCAGCGTATTCAGCGTCGCATCGCTGCCCAAACCGAGCACAGGGCCAACGCTCAACAACAGCGCAAGGCCCACATACACCGCGATGCGGGCAACGGGCACGTGAATGCGCTGCCCGAAGGCCGCCACGAGGATCGTCGACCCGATATAGACGAAAATCATACCTTCTCGGGCGTCACCTCACCTAACAATCCGGCTGGTCGAAAGACGAGAGTGAGCACGAGAATCGTAAAGACCGTCACATTGCTCCATTGGCCGCCCAGTTTCCACGTTGCAAACGACTCGATGATCCCGATGAGAAAGCCGCCCAGCATCGCGCCCGCTAAGTTCCCGATTCCCCCCAAGACGGCAGCCGTAAACGCCTTGAGACCGGCCCCGAAACCATTGAAAAACCAGGTCGATTGGTAGTAGGCTCCCGAGACGAAGCCTGCCAGCCCGGCAAGTGCACTGCCGACGAAGAACGTCAGAGCAATCGTACGATTGATGTCGATCCCCATGAGCGTAGCCGCCTCACGGTCTTGCGCCGTCGCCCGCATCGCTTGCCCAAACCGCGTGTGATGCACAAAGAACTCTAAGAGCAGCATCGTGCCGATGGCCAGGGTGACCACGGCAAGTTGCAGGAGGCTGATGCCCACGCCGCCGACGTTATAGATATGCGTTGGAAATACTGCGGGAAAGGCGACCGGGGATGGGCCGCGCCACACCTGCATGACGTTCTCTAAGATGAAAGAGACCCCGATTGCGGTAATCAGCGGTGCCAAACGACCGGCGAAACGCAGGCGACGGTAAGCCAAACGCTCGATAAGAATGCCGACGATTCCGCAGAGCATAGCGGCACCGATAATCGTAACTCCGACGTCAACGATTAGCAATGGCCCGCGAACTTCACCGGACACGCCAAGGGCGCCAAGGATGGTCAACGAAAAAAATGAGCCGAGCGTATAGACATCGCCATGGGCAAAGTTAATAAGTTCGATGATGCCGTATACCATCGTATAGCCCAGTGCGATCAGGGCATAGATCCCACCAAGCGCGATGCCGTTAACGAGTTGCGCAAAAAACTCGTGCATGGCGCTACTGCGTCTTCAATTTGAACAACTTGATAAATACCGGCTTGGCGTTCTTAAACGTATAGAGGCTCAGTACCGGGTTTTTCATATCGCCGGCTGCATCGAAGGTGATGGGGCCGATGGGAGTCGCCAGATCCTTCGTCGCCGCTACATAGCGCAAGACTGCCGCTCGTGTTGGAAACGCCCCGCCGTCGCGCTTGAGGGCGGAGGCGATCGCCGCGATGGCCACCTGCGCTGCAGCGTATCCATTGGCGCTATAGGCGCCCAGTGCTTGATGAAAGCGCTTGTGATATGCCGCAACGAAGCTGCGCGCGGAGGGAAGCTTCGTGACATCAGGAGCAGCAACCGTGAAATAGGTGCCGTCGGCGTACTTCCCGGCAACGGTCGCAAGATCCGCAATCCCGTCTCCGCCCATAAACGGCACCCTCCCAAGGCCGACCGCGAACATCTGTTTGCGAAGCAGCCCGCCGCCGGTGCTGGTGACGCCGCCGAAGAACACCAGATCCGGCTTCGCGGCGGCAACCTTGAGCAGCAACGCACGAAAGTCTTGCGTATCGGCTGCGAGATGATCGTGGCCGATGACCTTCCCTCCGAGAGCGGTGAAGTCGTGCGCGAAGACCCGCGCGATATCTAAGCCGTAGGTCTCGTTGTCATCGATAATGTAGACGCGCTTGAAGCCCAGGGAGCGAGCGAAGCGTGCCGCGACCGATCCCTGACGCGAGTCCGTCGTACAGACGCGAAAGAAGGCGTTGGTCTTGGGATGGACACGGCGTAGCGCGGCGGCTGCCGGGCCAAGGGTCAGTTCGTCGGCCACCACCGAGGGCGCAATCTGAGCCAGCCCTGCCGCATTGGTGATGGGGATTTCAGCGGCGGCTACGTTGGAATTATACGGTCCCAACACGGCGAGGACATCGGTATTGGAGACGAAGGTGCGGATGTTGGCAACACCTTGCTGCGGGTTGTGGATTCCCTGCACGGTATCGTCCAGTGGATAGGCTTTGAGGACGAACCCGTCGGGCAGGCCCTTCGCGTCGGCTTGCTCGATTGCCAACACCATGCCGTTGAGCGTACTTTGACCAACCGACGCATCGGCTCCCGAGAGGGGAAGATCGATTCCTATGCGGATGGTCTTGCTCGCAGCGCTATGCCCGGATTGGGAACAGGCACTGAGCAGGGCGGCGGCTACAGCGAGCTGCCACGCGAGAGATTGCAACGAACGCATGGGGACGGGGTTAGTGCGCGGTCCCGATCTTCCCTTCGCCCATCTACGCCGGGGCCACTTCTCGCACGGCGCCCGCATTGAAGTAGGCGGCTGCCGGATGGTGCAAGACGATGGCGGCGGTCGACTGCTCCGGCACCATTTGAAAGGCCTCGGTGAGATGCACGCCGATCGCGTTTCTCACGTCGAGCAACGCAAAGACCAGTTCGTGCTGCGAGAGGTCCGGGCAAGCGCCGTAACCCCAAGAGTAGCGCTTGCCTCGATCCGCATCCAAGCCAAGCTCGGTACGAATACGCCGATGCGCCCACTCGGCCAGTGCCTCGGCCGCCGCCACCGTAAAGCCGTGCAAAAAATAGGAGCCGCTATAGTCGCCCTCATGCTGGAGAGCGCCGATGCGTTGGCCGACCGGGCCTCCAACGGTCACAACCTGCAACGCCGCGACATCGACCCCGCGTCCGTCTTGAGGAGCGGCCACGTAATCCGCCAAGCACAGGTGCTCTCCTCCCACTTGACGCGCAAAGGTAAAGCGCGCAACCTCCACGGACGGATCCTCCGGCGCATAGAAGACGATGTCGTTTTCGATTCCGGCTGCCGGATAGTAGCCGTAGACGAGTCGCGGCTCGAGCCATCTCTCGCGCGACGCATCGCGCTGGAACGCATGCAAGCGAGGCTCGAACTCTTCACGGACGAGCTTATCGAACTCCTCACCCTTGAGGCTCGCGGCACCCCATGACAAGCGATACAGGCTCCGTAAGTCAAAGTGAGGCCACAGCTCCCGCATATCAACGGACGAGAGCGTACGAGCCCCAAGAAATGGGGCCTTCGGCAGATCGACGGGGTGAGAACGAACCTGCGAGTAGAGAATCGGGGCATTCGCCCGAGCCTTGAGCGCGCTGTCTTTTGCGCGCTGCGCGAGCGCTTCACGACGCGCACGCTCCAGCAACTGCGCGCGCTTAGACGCGTCACCGGTCAGGGTATCGACGATCTCCAAGCCTTCAAAGGCGTCTTTCGCGTAGAAGAGGCCCGGATCGAAGAAGCGCGTGCCGTCGCTCAAGAGCGATATGCGTCGTCCAAAGTCACGATTGATGGCCGCACCTCCGACGATGACCGGGAACTGCAAGCCGCGAAGGTCTTGCTCCTGGACGCAGATCGGCATCTGTTTACTCGTGGAGACGAGCAGCGCCGATAAGCCGATGGCATCGGCGCCGACTTCCACCGCCTTTTCGAGGATGGCGTTCATCGGAACCTGTTTGCCGAGGTCGTGAACGGTGTAGCCGTTATTCGTCAGAATCGTGCCGACCAGGTTCTTGCCGATATCGTGGACATCTCCAAAGACGGTAGCCAGCACAACCGTACCCTTCGTCGTGCCTTCTTTGCGATCCAGAAACTGCTCGAGATGGGCGACCGCGCGCTTCATCACTTCGGCTGACTGCAGCACGAAGGGCAAAATCAACTCGCCGGAGCCGAACTTATCGCCCACGTCTTTCATGGCCGGCAGCAGTATCTCGTTCAGCACTTGAACCGCCGTACGCATCTGTAAGGCGGCATCGATCTTCGCTTCGATTCCATCCTTACGCCGCCGCAGAATTGCCTGATGGATCTGCACCTCAGGCGGCGCGTCGACGCTTTCGACGCTCTCCGAAGCTCCTGCGCTGCCGGCGTCACCGGATGCTTCAAAGAACTCGATCAGCCGGGCAAGTGCATCGGGGCGCCGATTGAAGACGAGATCGTCGCAGTGTTCGCGAGCCTGCGCATCGAGCTCGGCATACGGCGTAATTTCCTTTGGATGAACCAGCGCGCAGTCGAGGCCTGCCGTCACGCAATGGTGGAGAAACACGGAGTTGAGGGCGGCGCGCGCCGTCGGCTTCAGCCCAAAGGAGACGTTGGAGACGCCAAGCGAGGTGAGTACCCCCGGGAGCTGCGCCTTGATCGCGCGGATGCCTTCGATCGTCTCGAGCGCCGAATCGGCAAATTCCGGATCTCCGGTGGCCAGCGTAAAGGTTAAATCGTCAAAGATCAGGGCCCCGGCGGGCAGCCGATACTCGTCGACCACGATATTATAGATGCGCTTGGCCACCTCAAGCTTGCGTTGCGCGGTCTTGGCCATACCGGCTTCATCGATCGTCAGGGCAACGACCGCGGCACCATGTTCGCGCGCGATCGGCACCACGACATCGATTTTCGCGCGCCCCGCTTCGAGATGCACGGAGTTGACGATTGCCCGTCCGGGATAGTTTTGCAGGGCCGTTTCGACGACGCGCGGCTCGGTTGAATCAATCATCAACGGAGCTTCAACCGATTGAGTGAGCTTGCGTACGATTTCACGCATCTGGATATCTTCGTCGACGCGCTCGGTCACGGCGCAGCAGATGTCCAGCACATGCGCCCCGCTCTCAACTTGCTCGCGCGCAAGCAAAGCGATTGCATCGTAATCCTCTGCGAGAAGCAGGCGCTTGAGGCGTCGCGACCCTTGCGCGTTGATGCGCTCACCAACCAGTAGCGGCCGCGGTACTTGGGCAAGATCGATGGCGGTCATCGCAGAGGCAACTCTCTGCGGGTCTGGATCGGGCATCTCCGAGTCGACCGGATGTGGGCGGCGACGCGGCTCGGTCTGCCCGAGTACGCGTACCAGCTCAGCGATGTGATCCGGCGTCGTACCACAGCAGCCGCCCACGATCTCAACGCCGAAGTCGCGCACGAACTCCGTCAATTCGTGCGCCAACTCTTGCGCCGTCTCCGGATAGATGGTCTCGCCGTTCGGACCCATGAGCGGAAGGCCGGCGTTGGGAATGACCGCCAAGTATGCTCGGCTATTCTCGGCCAGGTATCGCACGGCGTCACGCATCTGCGCCGGTCCCGTCGAGCAGTTTAGCCCGATCACCTCAATCTCGAGAGCGCCGAGGACCGCACAGATCGCACGAATGTCGGTCCCCAAAAGCATACGCCCCTCGGTGATGAGGGTGGGTTGGGCTTGGATCGGAACACGACGCACCCCACGCGCAAACTCGCGACGGATGCCGGCGACGGCGGCCTTGAGTTCGAGCAGATCCTGCATCGTCTCAAGCAACAGGAGATCGACGCCACCCTCGACCAGGGCCCGCGCCTGTTCGCCGTAGATCGCGGCCAACTGCTCGAAATCGATGGCCGAAAGCGACGGATCCGACGAAGAGATCAGCATGCCGGTCGGCCCCATGGAACCCGCGACGAAGCGCGGCCATTGCGGCGTAGAGAAGGCATCACACGCCTGACGCGCGAGCTGCGCTGCCGCGTGATTGATCTCAAGCGTCCGCTCGCCGAGACCGTACTCCTCGAGTTTGAGCCGCGAGGCCGTAAATGAATCGGTCTCAACGACATCGGCGCCCGCTGCCAGATAGCTTTCGTGAATCGCCTGAACGATTTTGGGGCGGGAGAGCACCAAGGCTTCGTTACAGCCCTGGTAGCGCTGACCGCCGAAGTCGTCGGCAGTCAGTTCGAGCGACATGAGCTGCGTACCCATGGCACCGTCGAAGACCAGGACGCGCTCCCGAAGGCGGCGCAGGTAATCGGACACTTCTTTTAGGGGCTTAGTTCGATGGTGAAGGACGGCACCGGTCGAATCGATCCGACCGCACGCCCAGCCCGATTATACAGCACCGGTCGGGCGAAACCCGCCAAGGCCTCGACCTGCACGCCGCTCAGAACCCCCAAACGATGCAAGGCCGCCACGCTAGCAGGAGCCCGCCCACGCGAGGCACCGTCGATGACCTTGCTTGCGTATCCGAGGCGCGCAGCCATGACGGCGACGCCATGCACGCCCTCAGCCCCAGCCTTCGAGACGATCCCACCGCCGGCCACGCGCATCAACTCCGAGTCGAACTCACCGGTACCGGCGACATAGTCGGGGTAGGAGACCATGGCATCGCGCACCGTCAGCAGCGCTCGCGCGTCGGTATCAGTGAGGCCGTCCAAGGACGCCAACCGCGCAAAGGCCAGTGCCGCTCGCCGCAGCGATGTCGCAAAGACGGGAATTCCACAACCGTCGACGCCAAGCGGCCACACCTGTGGATCGTCGCCCGTCATCCGCGCACAGAGAGCGAGGATCTGCACCTGCGCGGGATGATCTACCTGCAAATACGTCGCCGGGTCGGCACCGATAACTGCACACAGCGCGAGGATGCCGGCGTGTTTCCCCGAGCAGTTGTTATGTAACGGGCTTGGTGTCTGCCCGGCACCCAGCAACGCACGTGCCGCCTCTTCGTTGTACGGTGGGTGCACGCCGCACTGCAATGCAGAGGCGTCCATGCCGATCTTCCTCAGAATCGAGGCTACGGCCGCAGCGTGAAAAGGCTGCCCGGAGTGCGAGGCCGCCATAACGGCAATCTCAGCGGGCTCCAAGCCGAATCGCTCGCGGGCGCCCGCTGCGATAGCCGCGGCCGCGATGAACGGCTTAGCGGTCGAGCGCAAGAAGACCGGGGTATCGATGCTCCCGATCGCGAGTTCCACCGTGCCATGGGCATCGAGAGCGCACGCGGCGACTCGATGAACCGACTCAACGAGCTTGCCTCGCACGACCTCGACGATCGGCTCTCCTTGCAACTCACTCACGCGTCGGGCCCGCGCCACGGTGAGGAGGAAACGCTCTCGTTAATCGGCTTCATGGTACCGGCTCCAAACCGCCGAGAACCGCGGCGCGTTGCAGAACACGCCAAAATCCTTCACGATACCGATCCCGGCATCGCGGCCACGCCGCTAAACTGTTAGCGGCCGAGACGCCGATCGCGCTCTTCATGAATACGCCTAGCGCGCTCGTAGGCATCAAACATCGGCTTACGCGATCGGCGAACCGAACGCAGGCGAGAGAGCCCGACGACCGCAATCAGGACGATCGCGATGACGGCACTCGGCAACCGTCCTCGCCACGGCAGGGCTGCGGCGCTAGCAAAGATGACTGCAGCCAGGGCCGTCAACGTCTCCCAACGCCGCACGACGGCCGCTTCTTCTATCGATTCGAAAAACGCGCGACGCGCTTTTCGTTATAGGCGGCGATTCCTTCCTTCGCATCCCCGCTCTTAAAGAGCAACGATTGCAGCTCCCGTTCGAGAGCGAGGGCATCCTGCAGCGGCAGTTCGGCACCGGTCTGCACGCAGCGCTTGATGTGACCGACCGCCATGGGAGCCTTATTCGGCGAGCAGAACTGCTTGGCGTATGCACTGACCTGCTCGCGGAACGATGCCGCATTGCCCTCAAAGAGTTCGCTGATGATCCCCCAGTCCTGCGCCTGTTCGAAGCTAAACGTCTTGCCCGTCACCATCAGTTCGATGGCGCGCGACTTCCCAACCAAACGCGTGAGGCGCTGCGTGCCGCCGGTTCCCGGCAACACGCCGAGGGAGACTTCAGGAAGGCCGATCTTGCCGGCTTCCTTGCGCGCGATACGAACGTCGCAGGCCATGGCAATCTCGAGCCCGCCGCCCACGCAATGTCCGTTGAGAGCGGCGATCACGAGTTTGGGTGTCTGCTCAAGCCGGCTCAGCGTCTCATTAGCATGCAGACAAAACATATACTTAAACTCCGGCGTCACGGCGTTGAGCATGGCGATGTTGGCGCCGGCCGAGAAAAACTTCTCGCCCTTGCCCGTTACCACGATCACCTCAACGTCGTTATCGAACCGCGCATCGAGAAATGCCTCGTCGAGCTGACGCATCATCTCATGCGTGTAGGTGTTGGCCGGAGGGTCGTCCATCTCGACAAATGCGACGTGCCCCTCCTTCCAATAGTTGACGACGCGTATGCCCTCAAAACGACGGGCCTCGCGTCCAAAAGGGGTCGCCGTGGTTGTGCCGTTGGTGGTGCTCATGATCGTTCTTCCCGCAGAGATGCAGTGTCCATGGAGTTAGGAGCCTGCCGGACTTAGGCTTATTTTCGTCTTCGGATCGCTTTTTGCCGAATCCAAGAATGGCCCAGGTCCGACAGGCTCCTAGGCTTCGCGCAGATTGCCTTTGGGCGCGATCCAATCCGGGTTCTTGAAGTAGGCCACAAGCTCGATGTCATCGGCCTGCGCCGGCAACACGGTCGGCGCATAGGCTGCCCATTCGCCGGCGCTCATTCGGCGACCGTCAACGCTCCAATACTCGCCGGCATACGAGCCGATCTTACGGTTGAAACGCATATCCGGAACGTAAAACTTGGTTTGCGATGCATTGACTTCGTTGACTCGTTCGACCGTCTTGGCGACCTCGTCATGAAACTGGCTGCGCGCACGCTCGTTGAGATGCTCGCGATCGGCGGGTTCGGCGGCGGTGTCTTCATCGACGCGCCCTTTGATGCCCCAAGCGTAGGCCCACTGCGCGGAACCTGAGTGATCCGTCCCAAAGAGATCGAGCGATCCCGATATCCACTTGTTGTAGAATTTTTGTTGAAGCGATACCGGGATGACCCCCGCCTTCGCAATGCGGCGTAGCCCGGTTAAGCCCGTCCCCATGTGAAACGCTTCCTCGCGCAACATGGGGTCCATCGACGCGGCCAGCGGAGCGAAGGCGGAGTGGGAGAGCATCGTAAGCTGGAACTTGCCGTCTCGGTCCATAAAGTTCGTGTAGGCGAAGAAATCCAGCCAATGCGTGACATCTTCGTTAAAGGCATTGAGCAGCCGGTTCTTCTTGCCGAACGCGCGGCGTTCGAGCATCTTCTGGGCTTCGATTCTGCCCTCGCTCCCGAAATGGTTTACGAGGAGATGGCACATCTGAAAGCCGTGGCGGGTCTCCTCGACCATGATGCGAATGAGCGACGCTAGGTCGTATTCAGACGGTGCATTGTTAACGAGGAAGCGTTGTTGCTCGTTGCTCGCGAACTCCGTATCCCCTTGATAGACGATCATATTCATGACCGCATCGCGCATCCGTTGATCGGGAATCTGGAGGACCTTCTCCCAGCGCTGCTCACCTTTGAAGTCGCCGAAGGTAATCTGAGAGACCGGCAACTGCCCGTACTTCGCCTCGAACCGATACCCGGGGACGTAGCGCTCGATCAGGTCTCGATCGAGCCCGATCTCCGTCTGCCACTGCCCCAGCAGGTCCATCCAGTCATCGAAGGTCGCGATGCGCGCCATGTGCTACTTCCCATCTACCGCGCCGTCGTCGCGGCAGCCTGTTTGGGTATATAACGATTTTTATTTATGCCGCGAGAATACCGTTATACTAGCCCTCCCCTCGGAGGCGTGTCAAGCGAGCCGCGTCGGGTCACCCGCCCGATGTCGCTCATCTATACCCTCTACGGCGACTTCGTCCATCGCGATCCGGCCTCACGAGACGAACTCTGGATCGGAGCCCTCGTACACCTCATGGGCGAGTTTGGCCTCTCGGAGGCCGCAGTTCGCCAGGCGGTCTCCCGGATGTCACACCAGGGATGGCTGGCGGCCCGCCGGCTCGGGAACCGTTCTGCCTACGCGGTAACCGAACGCGGCCGGGCGCGAATCGACGCGATCAGCCCCCGGATCTACGGCCCGCTCGCAGAGTGGGACGGGCGCTGGCGTATGCTGACCTACAGTGTGCCGGAGTCGCGGCGGGACGGGCGCGATCGGCTGCGCAAGGACCTTGCCGTCCTCGGCTGGGCTCCGCTCTCGGCCTCGACCTGGGTGACGCCTTCAGGCAACATCGAGACCGCCCGTTCGGCCGCGCAGGCCCTGAACCTCATCGACCGAATCGACCTGTTCGTTGGAGAGTACCAAGGCCCCAGCAGCGACCGCGACCTGGTGACCCGGTGCTGGGACCTCGATGCGATCGCCGGTCGCTACGCTGCCTTCATCGCCACCTACGCGCCACGCCTGGCTGCAGAGCGCATCGCGCCGGCACTCGACGACGCCCACGCCTTCCTTGCCCGGATGTGGCTGGTCCACGATTACCGCAAGTTTGCCTACGTTGACCCAGGCCTGCCGAGCGCCCTCTTGCCTGCGCCCTGGCCCGGCAGCGAGGCGGCCGGACTCTTTCGCAGCTACTACGCCCTGCTCAGTCGCAGGGCAGAGCGGTTCTACCAAGCGGCAGCTCGGCCGAACGGCGGGAATGAGGCGCTTCGTGGAGAGAGACTGAACGAATAATGGGACAGACGCTCGCTCATTACCCTTCGCTCGCGGTCGAACTGGGTGCGGTCTTCGTCCTGCTGGCGGCGCTTTCGGCGCGCTACGCCTTGCGGCGCTTCGGCATCCCGTCGCTCATTACGCTGCTCGCCTTCGGTCTGCTGGCCGGCCCAAGCGGCTTGGGCTGGTTTCACATCGATCTGACCAACCCAAGCACCCGCGCCTTGCTCTCCCTCGCAGTCGTCATCGTGCTCTTCGAAGCGACCCTGCGCATGAACCTCGACAACATCCCCAAGGCGACCTTCATCAAACTCGTCCTGATCGGCCCGGCATTGGCGTTGCTCGTCCTGCCGCGCGTCGGCCGGGCCTTTGGTTTGACCCAGATCGTAGCGGATCTGGTGGCGGCCGTCTGCGTCGTTACCGGACCAACCGTCACCGGACCGCTGCTGGCGCGCTTACGCTTTCGGCCGAAGCTCTCACATCTGCTCGAAACCGAAGGCTTAGTTCTGGACGCGACCGGAGTCGTCGTCACCGCGGCGGTCTTCGCCGCCTTCACGACGGAGGCAGACGGCCGGTGGAGTACCACGATCGAGGGAGTCTGGCGGCTGGGCCTGGGCGTACTCGTCGGCCTCGCGGTCGGCATCTTCGGACGCTGGCTGCTCCCGCGGCTCATGCGACTGCCAAGCGACGTCGGCAAGCTCGCGGCGCTCGCCATCGGCTTTGGCGCCTATGCTCTGGCCGAACTCGTCGCTCACGAAAGCGGCCTGACCGCAGTCATCGCCTGCGGACTCGTACTCGATATCAAGTCGCTGACCAACGCCCGCCCGCTGCAGGTCTTTAAAGAGGACCTCTCGATGCTGGCCCTCTCGACGGTCTTCGTCCTGCTCTCCTCACAGATCGACATTCACGCGATGGGCCCGTTGCTCGGGGTGGGAGCCGCTCTGGTCGCCACGCTGCTGATCCTGCGGGCGGTGACGGTGCTGCTTGCGACGCTAGGCTCCGGAATGGACTGGCGCGAGCGCCTGGCGACGTTTACGATGTTCCCACGCGGGATCGTCGCCGTCTCCTTAGCCACGTACTACGCAACGCAGCTCCCGGCGTGGGGGATACGCGGCGGAGAACACCTTGCCGGAACGCTCTTCCTCGTGATCGTGGCGACCGTGATCCTGTCGACGATCATGGCACTGGGCGTAGCCGCCGCCTTCGACCTGCAAGCTCCCGGAGTAGCGCTTGCAGGCATCGATGAACGCAGCCTTGCGGTCGCCGGCGCCTGCCGCCTCCGCGAACTCGGCGTCCTCATGCTCGACGACAGCTCCGAGCGGGTCGATCTCGCCTTGGCGCACGACTTCGACGCCGCCTATGTGGCCGATGCCCGGCAGCTCCTGCGGACCGCGCGCGAGCACCACTGCCGCGTGATCGCGCTGGAAGCGGGCGATCGTTGGCAGGAGTTAAGCAGCCAAGCGCTCTCCGACCACAGCGCAATCCTGGCGTACCCACGCGACGAGGAGCTGCGCTCGATCAGCGACCGCATCGAAGCGATTGCCTCTAGGCCGCAACAACGCGGTCCAGGAGCCGGCGCGTCAAGCGTCTAATGCGAGGCAGACCTCCAAAATCTGTAAGAGCGAGTACGACCACGCACGTGAAAAAGTCTCTCCGATTCCTTGCCCTGCTCAGCCTTGTCGCGCTCGCGGCATGCAGTAGCAAGCCAAACTTCAACTATCTCGCGAATGGCCCGACGCCCTCTCCGTCGCCGCCTCCGAACGTGACAACCGCGACGGTCACGGCGACCTATCAAGGGAACCCTCTGCCCAACCAGCAGATCAGCGAGTACAACTCTGCGAACGGTAACCTCGTCCTGCCCGCGATCGCGCAACAGAACACCAACTCCAGCGGACAGACGACGTTCTCGAATCTCACGCCTGGAACCATCTACTGTTGGCGGTACGTCTACCAAGCCTCGCCGACGCAGACCGTCACGCCGACCGTCTGCACCAGCGCGTGGTACAACGGCGTCAAGCTGGCAGGCTAAGCTAATCTTCGTCGTGCAGGTGCAGATGGCAGCCGTCATCGGCATCACAAAGAACCTTGCGCGCTTCGGCGAGCACGTCGGCGGCCGGTAACCGGCCGAGTTCGACGCTGCCCTCTTCGGCAAGGAACGCCGCCTCCGTCCACTCCTCCCATGTTTCCAGCGGCTGGCCGTCAACAGCGGTTGGGAAACGCACGCAGAACCCCTGGTCGAGATGCAACCCACTGACCATCACGCGCGTTCCTGCCGGAAAGTACGTGCCGTCCTTCCACAGCGTCCCGGATGTCGTAGCATAGAAGCTGCCGATCTTCAAGCTTTCGATGGGATGCTACACTCCAAATGGATCGATCGGCTTGGTGCCGAGATAGGTGATGACGCTCTTGGTCTCGCTGTAGAGCGCCATCGTTTCCATGCCGAGTTCGCGCCCGTAGCCCGACTGCTTGTATCCGCCGAACGGGATGCCGGGAAAGACCGCATAGGGCGTGTTGACCGCCACCGTTCCGCTACGAAGAGCCGCCGCTGTGCGGCCCGCGCGTCCTAGGTCTCGCGTCCACACGCTGGCCGAAAGACCGTACTCCGAATCGTTCGCCAGCGCAATCGCCTCGCTCTCGGTGCCAAACGGCGCAACGGTGACGACCGGGCCGAAGATCTCCTCTCGCGCAATGCGATGATGCGCCGCCGCCGCGAAGACGGTCGGGCTCCAGAACAGACCTGCCTCAAACCCGGCGACCGGCGCCGGAGAGCCGCCGAGAAGGAGGGTGGCGCCTTCAACCCTGCCCATATCACAGTAGCTGCGGATCTTCTCATACTGCTCCGGCGACGTAATCGCCCCCATGTGGGTCTGCGGGTTCTCGGGGTCGCCGACGCGCACTCGCGCGCTCTTCTCGAGGAACGCGGCAACAAACGCATCGAAGATTGCCGCCTGCACCAGCACGCGCGAGCGAGCTTCACATGTCTGCCCGGCGTTATAGAAGATCCCGTACAACGCACCGTTGACGGCCGCATCGAGTTGCGCATCATCGAAAACAATCGACGGAGATTTCCCGCCAAGCTCCAGGGTCACGCGCTTGAGACTCCGCGCAGCGGTGGCGGCGACGACTCTGCCGGTCGCCGTGCTCCCGGTAAAGGCGATCTTATCGACACCGGGATGTTCGACGAGCCACTGGCCAAGTTGACGGCTCGATCCCGTGATCACGTTGAGCACACCCTCGGGAATACCGGCTTCAAGCGCGAGCCTGCCAAGCTCGAGCGCCGAGAGCGGCGTGCTGGGCGCGGGCTTGAGGACAACCGTGCAACCGGCCGCAAGCGCAGGAGCAACCTTCCAGGATGCCAGCAGCATGGGGAAGTTCCACGGGACGATCGCCCCGACAACGCCGACCGGCTCGCGTAACGTGTAGGCCAGGTAGGACGCGGTTGGGCCCGCCAACGTCTGCCCATAGTTTTTCGTGGCAGCGCCCGCGTAGAACTCCAGGCAGTCGACGAGCGCACCGATCTCGCCCTTGGCCGTGGCCAGCGCTTTGCCGTTATCACGCACCTCCAGCAGCGCGAGATCGCCTGCCCGTTCGCCGACAAGCTGCGCGAGCTTATAGAGAGCCTTGCCGCGCCGAACCGCAGGCATCGTTGCCCACTTGCCGCGCTCAAAAGCAGCCCTGGCAGCGCTCACCGCAGCATCGACATCCGTCGCGCTCGCCTCGGCAACCTGCGCGAGCACGGCCCCCGTCGCCGGGTTCACATCGGCGTATGAGCCGCCGCCCTCTGCGTCGCGCCATCTCCCTCCGATCAAGAGTTGCATTTTGGGGATGTTCCCGGTCACGGCGAAATTGCCTCAAAGATAGCAGCTATGCCTTGCCCGACGCCGATGCACATGGTGGCAAGGCCGTAGCGACCTCTACGCCGAGCCAGCTCATGCAACAGGGTTGTCGCTATGCGCGCGCCGCTGGCCCCCAGTGGATGTCCCAACGCAATCGCACCACCGTTGACGTTCGTTCTTTGCGCATCCAACTCCAGGTCACGCATGCAGGCGATCGACTGCGCTGCGAATGCCTCGTTGATCTCGATGAGGTCGAGATCGGCGATCTGCAGGCCCGCTCGCACCAGCGCCACGCGCGTCGCCGGGATGGGGCCAAGGCCCATCACGTCAGGCGAGACGCCGGCAACGCCGCTTGCGACCACTCGAGCCAACGGCGACCAACCCTGACGACGCGCGGCGTCAGCGGAAGCCAGAAGAAGCGCCGAAGCGCCGTCATTGATGCCGGAAGAGTTACCGGCCGTCACGGTTCCGTCCGCGGAAAAAGCGGGTTTGAGCCGGGCCAATCCTTCGAGCGTGGTCTCCGGTCGCGGATGTTCGTCGCGCGCCACGGCGCCGACCGCGATGAGTTCACCGTCGAATGCCTCTGCTTCAAGGGCCGCCGCACACTTGCACTGCGAGTCGTATGCGAAGCGATCTTGCTCATCGCGGCTGATTCCATAGAGACGCGCGACGCGCTCTGCGGTCTCTCCAAGCGGAATCCTCCATTCGGCCGGCATTGCTGCGTTGATCATCCGCCAACCCAGCGTCGTATCGAAGATCTCCGGCGTACGCGCAAACGGTCGAGAAGGCTTGGGAATAACGTAGGGAGCGCGGCTCATCGATTCGACCCCACCGGCAACGATGACATCGCCCTCACCACAGGCGATCGCGTGCGCAGCTCCGATGATCGCCTGCAGACTTGAGCCACAGAGCCGATTCATCGTCGCACCGGGAACGTCGACGGGGAAACCGGCAAGGAGCGCCGCCATGCGTGCAACATTGCGATTGTCCTCGCCGCTCTGATTGGCAGCACCCAGGTGTACGTCGTCGACGATCGACGGGTCCAGGTTGTTGCGCTCGGCTAATGCGCGCAACACGCAAGCGGCCAGCTCGTCCGGGCGCACATCCGCGAGCGCCCCGCCATGCCGGCCAATCGGCGTACGCACCGCATCGACCACCCACACATCGCGTCCGTTCATCAGTGTAGTCCGTCAAGCAGAGCGTATCTTAAGATCGCGAAGAATTTTCGAGTCGATTCTAGGCGCGATGAGGGAGCGAAGCCGTAGCTTCGTGACCGAAGAGCAACGACGAAGCGGCCGAAAAGACCCGCGAGACAAGATATGATCTGCTTGACGGCCTGCACTAGAGTACCGGCCGATCCAGCTCAAGAGCGTCCTCGCCGTCTTCGTCGATGTCCAGAACCCACAGCGCACGATGCGGCGCAAAGGCCGGGCCGCGCGCATCGGCCAGGCGATGCAAGATGCGAGCGATGCGCGCACCGCCGATCTCGCGGCCCCAGGCAATCGGCCCAATAGGATAGTTCGTTCCTAAGCGCATGGCAACATCGATATCGTCGGTCGAGGCAACATCTTCGTGCACCGCGATGACGGCTTCGTTCACAATCGATGCGACGGTGCGCCCAAGAAAGAGGCCCGGCGCATTCTCCACCAGGACCACCCGGCGGAGCAGGGATTCAAAGACCTCCTGAGCCAGTGCGAGGGCATCATCGGAGACGCGCTCAAGATCGACGACTTCAACAACGCGCTGACGCTCCAGCGATCCGAGAATACCATAGCCGACGAGCCGCTCCGGATGTTTGAGAGCGGAGGCCGTCACATCCAAATCCGTAGCATAGGCGTCGGCAAAGATTACGCACTCGGGCGCAAGCAGTCCATCGAGTTCCCGCAGCACCCTGCTGCGATCCATGGTGCCGTCGCCCACGTCGATCACGATCGTCGCCGCGGCGCTGAGTTCGTTGAGGAACTCCTCGCTCTCCAGTCGCGTGACGTTAGCAAACGGTTCCGCCAATCGCTCCGCGAGATCGTCGGCCAATCCGCCGGCACCGATGATGACCACGCTTTCATCCTCGTTGCGTGTCTGGGGTTCCGCAAGCAAACCGTCATCAACGCGCGGCGCAGATCCGTCGGCGTAATCGTAGAATCCATGCCCGGTCTTACGCCCCAATCGACCATCGGCAACCATGGTGCGTTGCAGTGCGACCGGCTCAAGCCGTGCAGCTCCAGTTCGTTCATAGATCGATTCGCTGGTTGCCAGACTCACATCGAGTCCGATCAAATCCATGAGCTCGAAGGGGCCCATGCGAAAGCCGGCGCCTCGCGCAAGCGCATCGAGTTCCTCGACGGCGCCCACTCCCTCATCGAGAGCGTGCATGCTCTGTAGATAGTAGGGGCGCGCAACACGATTGACGATAAACCCCGGGGTGTCGGATGCCTGCACACTCGTCTTCCCTAAACGCGCGATCAACTCACGCGCTCGCGCGAGCGCAGCATCACTCGTCCCGGACGCAGGCACGATCTCGACGAGTTCCATGACGGTTGGCGGATTGAAAAAGTGTAGCCCGAGGAAACGCTCCGGGCGGTCGACGAACTGCGCCAGCTCATCGACACTCAACGAGGAGGTGTTGGTGGCGAGTACTGCATCCGCCGGCAGTGCCTTCGCCAACGCCCCCAGGACCTCGGCTTTGACCTGCGCGCTTTCGACGACGGCTTCGAGCCCGAGGATGGCATCGCTGCTCTCGGGCACCGCGTCATGGAGCACGACTGTGCCGGCCCACGCGCCCGCATCACGGGCAGCCTCGCGAGCCAGTCGTTGCTTCGCGCGCTCGGCAGCGGCCGCGTCGGGTTCCACCAGGTCGACTGAGAAACCGGCGCGCGCTGCGACGGCGGCGATACCCGCCCCCATCGTACCCCCACCGACGATGATTATCCGTTCATCCACGCAGGTGACGGTTCGCGGCGAGGCCCCTGGAAGCCCCGTCGCGTACCTCACCCATCATGGAAAAACCGCTCTGGCGCCGCCGTGCCTCCGTCTATGTTGTGGACTCCAAATACTTGCGCTTGCGCAAGGACGACATCGAGTTACCGGACGGCACCGTCATTGCGGACTACTATGTCCGCGAATCGGCCGGGTTCGTGGTCATCTTCGCGTTGACGGCGGACCGCCAGGTCGTCCTCGTGCGGCAGTATCGCTACGGTGCGGACTCCATCGGGCTCGAACTCCCGGCGGGATCGCTCGAACCGGGGGAAGATCCGCTGGCCTGCGCGCATCGCGAGCTTGCCGAAGAGACGGGATACGCCGCCCCATCGCTACGTCTGATCGGACGCTATCGCGCCGAACCCGTGCACTCGGACGCCTACGCCTATGTCTATCTGGCCGAAAACGCACGGTTGGAAAGCAACCAGCGTCTCGATCCAACCGAACAGATCGAAGTCGAACTGGTTGCCCTCGGCTCCCTCCAGATACTGCTACGGCAAGGAGCGATCGACACGGGCGCGTCGATCGCTGCCGCCTATCTCGGCCTCGAAGCGATTAGCTCTTGACCGCCGCCATCGAGTCGTGGACGAGATTGAGCTGAATCTGCGTCGTGAGTTTTTCGTACTGCCTGATGCTCTTGCGCTCGCGCGTGATGGTGTCTTCAAAGATGGAGAGCGGCACGGAGCGCGGGGCATCGTAGCTGATCTTGCCGTCGGTCGTGGCCGTCATCGGGCGCGCACCTTTGCGGGTCAAGACGGCCGTTTCGTGGATCTGCATGACCCCCTTAACGTTCTTCAAGATGCGGAAGTGGTTCTTCATGCTCATGACCGGCCCGGTATTGTCGATTTTCCAACCGCCCTTCGGCCCGATCTCCACGGGATTGATGAAGTTCTTCCCGAGGAAGCGCAGGAGCGTGAACTCCTCGACGTTGACCTTCTTCGCCGGATCGCAGATGACGTTCGTGTTCCCGTAGACCACGCAGGTCGCCGGCGCCGCCGAGCGCGTCTTCCACGCATGCTCCCACACACGAACGATGAGTCCGGTGTCGGGTTGGACGCGGAGCACGTCGACGCCGATCGTGCCGCGATCCGACAAGCCGGCCCGAAAGCGCGAAATGCCCGACGCATTCCCTCCGCTGCTGGGGCCCTTGCCACCGGAACTCGCCCCGATTCCCGACCCGTGGACCGAGAGATCGCTGCTCGATCCATAGGTGAACGAATAGAGCAGACGACGAATGGGTTTGGCCGCCGAGAGCGGGACGGGAGTGGCAGACGGTGCCGGCGCAGCCAGCGCCACGCTACCGCAGATGAGTGCGCAGCCCATGGTAAGCATGGCACGGCGAAGCAAAACGGTCATACGAAAGATCTCCCGTGAATTGAGGATTATGCAAAGATCGCGTAAAGCGGAGGCGATAGACTGCGACACTCGGAGGCATTGAACCTGCCGTGAGGGCGGCGGAACGGGGAAGGCCCCGTAGGGCGGGGCCTGGGGAACGAGAACGGTGACCATCGCTCAAGCGTAGCGGTCGATCGAACTCCCCAAGCCGATGGAGGCAAAGAGCTCCGCAGCGAGGTTCTTACTGAGGTTCTGGACCGCAGCCAAGACGCTGGAGTTCACCTGCCCCGTCACCGAGGACGAGGCTAGTTGCGTTGCAATACCCTGAACGTCCATACCAACCACTCCTATTGCGAAACCTTGCCCATACTATATCGGTAGGATCGGGTGAAAGTCCATCCTGGAGGAAACGATGAACCCCATGCTTGCCATGTTCCTGCGCATAACGGCCGTGATCGCCCTGGCCATCCTCGGCCTGATGCTCCTGGCGCTCGTCTTTAAGGTGGTACTGGTCGCGGCAATCGTTGCGGCGCTCGTCGTCGCCGGGCTCTTCGGCTACCGCCTCATACGCCGCTCGTCCGGTTCACTTCGCACCTACCGGTAGCGCCAAGAAGGCTGCCAGCGCCGCACTCGTCGCCTGCGGCGCTTCGAGCATCGGCAGATGCCCGCTGTTCGAGCATACCTGGACACGACCGGCCGGAAAGGCCGCTGCGATGGCCCGCGATTCCTCAATCGATACCACCAGGTCGTCTTCTCCCGCCAGCACCAGCGCCGGCATCGCTAAGTCTGCTGCGATATCCTCGCTTGAGGGACGTTGCGCCATGGCGTGCAGGAGCGCTGCCAGACCTCGCGACGAGTTGCTTCGTATCAGCCCTGCAACATCGTCGACGAGCCTCCGATCCGCATCGAAACGCGCCGGCGCGAAGAGTCGGCTCAGGTACGCATCTACCACCGGTTCCACCGAACCTTCACATTCAAGTTGCGTCGCTAACTGCCGACGCGCTGCCGCCTGCGCCGGCGTATCGGCAGCCAACCGGCTGCAGACCAATGCTAAGCGCACGACGCGTTCGGTGAACATGCGGGCAAACGCAAGCGCCACATAGCCCCCTAATGAATGACCAATGAGATTCGCGCACTCGATCCCAAGCGCATCGAGGACGCCGGCTACATCGCTTGCGAGCGACTCCACCAGATAGGGCCCCGGAGGCGCGCCGGAGCCGCCGGAGCCGCGTAGATCCATCGTGACGACGCGGAAATTCGTTGCGAGCGCGGCGCACTGCGCATCCCAAATCGCGTGAGTCAGAGGGAAACCATGAAGCAGAATCACGCTCTCTCCGGTGCCGCGCGAGTGAACCGCGAGCTTGACCTCATCCACCAAAACTTGCATCGATGCTCATCTTCCTGTATAACGTAAGCAATAACCCCGGCCGCGTCGCGGTCGGAGAAAGGATGACTCCAAACGATGGCAGTCACACGAACAAAGAAGGCGGCGCCCAAGCGCGCTGCCAAGAAAGCGGCTCCGAAAAAACGGACGGCACGCAAAGCGACTCGCAAAACCGCAGCTCGCAAGACGACGCGAAAGAAAGCCACCCGCAAGAAAGCGGCTCCGAAAAAACGGACGGCACGCAAAGCGACTCGCAAAACCGCAGCTCGCAAGACGACGCGAAAGAAAGCCACCCGCAAGAAAGCCACCCGCAAGAAAGCGACTCGCAGGAAAGCCACCCGTCGCACCGCTGCACGGAAGACCGTTCGTAAAGTCACTCGCCGGAAGGCGACGCGCAGAACCACCTCCCGCCGGAAGAAGGCCGCCGCCTAGACTCCGGCGTTTTTTCTGCCTGCGAGCCGCACCGTTGGTGCGGCTCGCGTTCCTTTCCGGCATACGTGACGCTTCGATCATACCGTCCGCAGAATTGGTACGGCGATCCAAAGCCAAAGCATCAACGCCGCGCACACGGTGCCGGCCACGGCAAAGCCCGCGAGCAGACCCACCGATGCAGAGAACGCACCTACCGCCAAAGCCCCACCGGGCACTACGCCGAGCGCCACCATCGAATAGACCGAGATCGCGCGCCCGCGCACGTCGCTCGGCGAGAGCGTCTGGATGAGGATGTTGGACATCCCGAGAAACGTGATCGTGGCAACGCCGATGACGAAGAGAACGGGCAGCGAGAAGATCCAGCTATGGACGGCTCCGAGCAATGCAACACCGAGCGAGAGCGCCAAGCCCGAGGCCAGCCACAGCGTACCCCGGCGCTCGCGCTGTCCAACGATGGCGGTGATGATCGCACCGCCAAACCCTCCCGTTCCGATGGCCGCCACGGCAACGCCTAACGCCGCAGCGTTCCCATGGAGCGTATTCACAATGTAGGCCGGAAGCAAGGTGCTGTAGGGACGTACGAGGACCGCCGTCACGACGAAGGCAAGCATAATGTACCGAAGGAGCCCGTGCCCAGCTAAGAACGACAGGCCCTCTCGCATCGAGCGAAAGAGCGAGTCACGCCGCCGTATGCTTGGCGCTGCCGGCAGCATCAGCACCACGGCCACGACGACCGCTAGCGTCGCCACCGCGTTGACATAGAATGACCAAGCGATGCCGGCACCCGCAATCAACACGCCGGCCAGCGCCGGACCGATCACGGCCGGAGCATTGAAGGCGATCGAGTTGAGCCCAATGGCGTTGCCGACATAGGGCGGTTCGACGAGCAACGGCACCCAGCTCTGCCGGGCAGGAGAGTCGAACGAAGCGGCCGCCGAGTTGATGACGGAGAGCCATACCAGCCACCAGAGATTGAGCATTCCAAACTGCACGAGGACGGCAAGCGCCAAGGCCACCAGTGCCATCGCGAGATTGGCGAGGAAGAGCGTTGCGCGTCGAGGCAACGTATCGGCGACGACGCCGGCGATGGGCGAGCAGAGCAAGACCGGGACGGCACGACAAGCACCCAATATCCCTAAGTCCAATGCAGCGGCGGCCGGCGTAGATGCAAGCTTTGCAACGAAGTAGCCCATCGCCGTAAACTGCATCCAGGTGCCGAGATTAGAGATCAGCAAGCCGACCCAGAGCAGGCGAAAATCCCGAAAGCGCAGCGACGCAAAGAGCCCGAAGCCGCGAGGAGGCAGCGTTCGTTCGTTCACCGGCGCGAGCGCACGGCTTGCACGAGGAGCTCTACCGTAGCATCCATACCGAAGCCGGCGGTGTCGATGCAGAGATCGTACTGCTTCGGATCGCCCCAGTCGAGACCGTACCAATCCCGTACATGCGCTCGTCGCGCCGTGTCGATGCGATCGACCTCGGCTGCGGCCACGCGCTCGTCGACGCGAAGATCCTCGGCAACGTGATGAATGCGCCAATCGCGAGGCGCATGGAGAAAGGTGCGCAGAACGTCACGGCGGCGACCCAAGATCGCAAAGGCCGCACGACCCAGAAAGATGACGTCGCCCTTGGCAGCATACGCGCGAACGGCCTCTTGCACCTCACGCAGACACGCTTCGTCGAAGCGCACCTCAGGCTCACTGAGCGTCAGCTCCGGCGTGGCAAGTTCGAGTCCAGCCAGAACTCGTTCGCCGACGGTCTTGCCGGCCTCCGCCGCTTCGACCTCCTCAGGCAGCACGTGCAGGCGCTTGGCCACGACGACCGGGAGCTGCCGGTCGACGACCTCGTAGCCCGTGCGCACGGCGAGCTCGTGGGCGATTGCGACCGCCCCGCTGCCATAAGAGTTCGAAATCGTGACGATCATGGCGCCAGGTTGCTTCCGCGCGGAGTTGAGCTCTCCCGCGTTGAAGCGAAACCCGCAGGGAGGCCGGCTCATGATCTACTCTAGTCGAACGCAGCGACCGAACATCCATGCAGACGCCTATGTCGCGCCCAGCGCAACCATCTGCGGTGACGTCACCATCGCCGCAGGATGTGCGATCCTGCACGGTGCCATTCTCGTCGCCGAGGGTGCGCCGCTACGCATCGACCAGGAGAGCGTCGTCATGGAGAACGCCGTTCTGCGCAGCAGTGGTGGGAGCGCTACCACCTTTGCGCTGCACCTCGGAGCCCGCTGCATCGTCGGGCCGCAGGCCTACGTGGTCGGCGCGACCATCGGACGAGGGTGCTTCATCGCGTCGGGAGCCAAAGTGTTCAACGGCGCAACCATGGAGGAGGGCTCAAGCCTAGCCCTGGGCGCCATCTTGCATGTCGGCAGTCGCCTCCCGAGCGGCACGCACGTCCCCATGCAGCACATCGCCTTCGGCGACCCCGCCGACATTCTTCCACCGGAACGCGCCGGGGAGGTTCACGCACGACTGCACTTTTTCGAAACCGTCTTCAATCTCGAAGCAAGCAGCGACGTACGAGCACGCGCAGCCGGAATCTATGCCGCGTTTCTGCGTAAAGCCCACGCCCAAGATGCCGCCATCGAAGGCACCCTGCGTACCACTAAGCCCGTGGCGCGGCGCCCCGCCGGCGAGGAACCACCCCCGCAACAGCAAGCCGACGTCGGCAAAGTGGTCGATGTGATGATGCTCGAACTCGAAGAGATGGAACGACGCCGCGAAGAGGCTATTCGTCGCCAGCGGCGCGGCGGCAAACCGGAACGAGGCTGACCGCGGTTGCGCTAAGACGTCGGGACAGCCTCGATGGTCACGGAGGTCATCGTATCGCCTTTGCGGATCGCGTCGAGCGCTTCGAAACCCTCGATCATCTGCCCAAAGACGGTGTATTGGTGATCGAGAAACCGGGCGTCGCCCAGGCAAATATAAAACTGCGAACCGGCTGAATCCGGGCTGGATGCGCGCGCCATCGCAACGGTGCCGCGCACGTGAGGCTTCGCGTTGAACTCGGCCTTGAGACGGTATCCGGGACCACCGGTGCCGTTGCCCTGCGGGTCGCCACCCTGCACGACGAAGCCCGGCTCAACGCGGTGGAACGCCAAGCGGTCGTAGAAGCCGGCCCGCGCAAGTTTAACGAAGGCCGCGCAATGGATCGGCGCTTCGTCGGGATAGAAGGCAAAGACGATGTCGCCCCGATCCGTCGCGATGCGAGCGGTGGAGACGCGTGCGGTTTCGACGAGTCCCTCGAGTTCGTCTTGCTGCGGCGGGGTGTGATCGGACACGTTGGGCTCCTGGAGCGGTGAGGTGGTGGAGCCGGGTGGTTTGTGCAAGGGCATGCCCAAGGCCTCGTCCCCGGCCAGGAACGCGAGCTTCCCCGCGCGGGGAAGCTGCTTGAAGCGCGCCTCCTGCGAGCGCGCATCGCGCCCCGAGCCCGGCTCCCACCACGCAAGGAGCCGCACGGGCAAGCGCGAGCGCGTATACTTAGCGCCGCGTCCCCGGGCATGCATATGCACTCGCCGTGCGAGATTTGTCGTATAGCCGGCGTAGAGTGAACCGTCCACGCACTCCAAGACATAGACGAAGGCCGGCGGCGGTTTGGCAGGGCCCGATTGCGGAAGAATAGTCGAGGCACCGGCTAACATGGCAAGTATCTTCGACCTGCGCCCTAACCGCGACTGCGGAGACGAGAGTCTCCTCAGCCTTCGCGTTCCACCCGACCCGCGCTACGGACATCTCGTCCGCGAACGGGTCGTGACGTATGCGGCGGGGCAAGGCGTCGGTGCCGATGCACTCTCGGGCCTCCTCTTTGCCATCGGCGAGGCCTTGGCCAACGCTATCGAACACTCCGGCTGCGACAACGCCATCGAGATCGGCGTCCGCGTGGACGCCGGCAAGATCGTGGCCACCATCGTGGACGCGGGGCGCGGCCTGCGCGAACAGATTCCCCGACGCGCACCGTTCCCCGAAGGCTTGGCCGAGCGGGGACGCGGCATCCCGATCATGCAGCGCTGTACGGACATCTTTGCCGTCTATACGGTGGCGGGTCGCGGCACGGTCATCGAACTTGGATGCTATCTCGCCCCGCTGGCTAGTGAGGGATCGGCCGCCGCAGGGTGAAGTGCCTCGGATGAACGTCCTTGACGTAATCTACGCCCTGAAGGGCAGAGATTCTTTCTCGTTTCATGCGACCGCCGAGAGGGCGGCGTGAAACGAACTACGCCGGAGGTGCGGAGCGAACCGTACTCCGGTGGGGAACGCCATACCCGCTTGCGCGGGGTGAATCCCAACTACAGGGAAACTCCAGAGTCCCTGATACTTTGCTCGGATATTCGAAGCGCCAACCTGATCGCGATGGAAGGTCCCGTCGCAAAAGGCGCAGTGATACACGCGCCCTGCGGGCTTCTTGCACCGCCCGCATTGGGGACACGTTTGCGAGGTGTACCGTTCGTCCACCAACGCCACGTCCATGCCGAGTCGTTCGGCCTTATACGTGATCTGCGCTCGCGTGAGGCCTGCGAGCCATTGGTGAATCTTCTGGTTGGTTTTCTTGCCGAGATTTGTGCGTTGCCGAATCGAACGAACGTCGCCGATGGCAACCGTCTGAACGCCGCTTGCCTGGAGCGCTGAGACGAGATTCGTGGTCTGCTTGTGCAACACGTCGTTGACTTGGTGCTGCAGTTTGCGAAGTTGGCGGGCCTTCGAGCGAGCAAGTCGCCTGCGCCGTTGCGAGCCGCGCTCTTTCACGTCGAGCAAGGCGCAGAGTCGCGCCTTGAGCTTGTTCTGATACCGTCGCTTCGAGCGCAGATAACGGCCATTCGCGATGATCGTCTTGGTGCCGTCGTGGGCCACCGCAAGGTGAATCTCACCCAGGTCGACTCCCGCAACCTTCACGCCGCATGGCTGGGCGAGTGCCGGCACGGTGTAGACGGCGCGCAGTTCGTGCTGTGCACCATCCCAGCCGATCTCGACCATGGTCGGCAGATCGAAGGCCCACGGTAGACGGAGCGGCGATGAGAGTCGCCCGTTCGACAGGACGAGGGTTCGCAACTGCTGCCGCCGTAGTAGCCGCGTATGGACAAACACGCGTTCGTATGATAGTCTGAAGTCGTGAAACTCGTCGAGTGGGCGCGGCGCCAAGGCATTTCGTACAAGACCGCCTGGCGTTGGGTCAAGGACGATGCCATGCCGGTTCCCTGGCAACAGATGCCCGGTGGAACGATCTTGGTCGATGCGGCAATGGACGAGAAGCCTTCGGCCGTCGCGCTCTACGCTCGCGTGAGCAGCCACGATCGGCGCAGTGATCTTGATCGTCAGTTGGCTCGGCTATCGCAATACGCTGCCGAGAACGATCTTCACGTCGTCGAAGCCGTTGCGGAAGTCGGTTCGGGGCTCAACGGTAAACGTCGCAAACTTCTGCGGCTGCTTTCGGATGCAGCAATCACCGCCATCGTTGTCGAACATCGCGACCGCTTTGCGCGGTTTGGTTCGGAGTATCTCGAAGCCGCGCTCGCGGCATCGAGAAGGCGGCTTATCGTCGTCGATTCATCCGAAATGAATGACGATCTCCTCCAGGATATGATTGCCGTGCTCACCGGTTTCTGCGCGCGGTTGTACGGGCGGCGTTCGGCGCGCAACCGGGCGATAAGTATCGAGCGTGCCATAGCGCGTCAGGCGGGAAACGAATGAGAACCTATCAATCGCGGATCGCCCTCGATGACGAGTCTGCTTGCGCGCTCGACGCGTACGGCGACCTTTTCGGCCGTGCGCTGCGGATGCTCCATGCCCAGCGACGTGCGGGGAGAACGATCCCCAAGCCGGAGTTCATGCGCAGGTTGAACCTCACGGCACGGCAATACAATGCGGTGAGGTTTACGTTGGATGGGATGGAATCGTCACTTCGCGAGTTGCGCCCGGTTCGGATAGATGATTTGAAGCATCGCACCAACGCGGTTGCAAAGAGCATCGCGAAGGAATCGAAGCCCGCGACGATTCATCATCTGAAGCGCCGGATGGCCTCGTTGCGGACGCGGCTCGATGCGCTTCAAGAAGCCTCCGAGCCGCGCCTGTGCTTTGGTTCCCGCAAGCTGTTCAATGCGCAGCACCACTTGGCTGAGAACGATTTTGCTTCGCATGCGCAGTGGCGGGATACCTGGAAAACCAAGCGTACTTCGCAGTTCTTCGTGTTGGGCTCGAAGGACGAGACGGCCGGGTGCCAAGGTTGCGTACTGACGCATCTTGGCGATGACCGATTCGCGGTGCGGCTTCGTCTGAACGGTCCCGCTCGGCGGTACGTCTCTTTCGAGGTTCGGTTTGCCTACGGTGCGGAGCACCTGGCCACAGCGCTCCGGTTGGATCAAGCCGTCTCCTACCGCTTCGTGCGCGATGCGAAGGGCTGGCGCATGTTCGCGAGCACGAAGGTGCTTGACACGCCGGTGACATCGCGCCCGGCAACGGGGTGCGTCGGCGTTGACCTCAACGTCGGCTTCGTCTCCGTATCGGAGACCGACCGCTGCGGTAATCTCGCGCACTCCTTCAATCTCCCGTTACTGCTCCAACATGCCTCGTCGCACCAGGCCGAGACGGCGATTGCCTGTTGCGTCAAGGAGATCGTCGGCTATGCCGTGCATGCCGGCAAACCGATTTCGATCGAGCGGTTGGATTTCGCGAAGAAGAAAGCGCAGCTCTCGTACGCGAGCCCGCGAACGCAGCGGATGCTCTCCTCGTTTGCCTATCGCGCGTTCGAGCGGACGCTCGTCGCTCGCGCGCACGACGCCGGGGTCGAGGTGCTCCACGTCAATCCGGCCTATAGCTCAAAGATCGGCCGTCAGAAGTACGCTCGCCGGTACGGCTTGAGTGTGCATCTCGCGGCGGCGCTGGTGCTGGCGCGCCGTGCACAGAAGTTTCGAGACAGGTACGTTTCCAGCGATCGAGGTCACTCCGCATCCACTTGTAAAGATGGATGCGGACATGTGTCGATCAACGCGAAAGAAACGAATGGTCTTGAAAGAGCGAAGGTCGAACCTGGCTCGCGGTCGAGAGCATCTCTCGATCCTGATTCCCGGAAGGGGAGAGGGATCACACCGTGGGCAGTGGGTGGAATCCCCATACGCGAATCGTCGGCAACACGCGTTCGGCCGGCGTCTATGGCTCTTTCCCCTGTGGAATAGATGTCTATGGATTTAGGAACGGTGCCGTTCCTGAGCCGGATAGCCGAGTTCTTCCATTGCAGCCGAGCGAAGCGCGCGCGACGGCGTGGCGGATGGGCGTTCGGATCGTCTTTGCGCCGTTTACGCCAGGATTTCAGCGCGCCGAAGAACTGTTGAACCACGGCATCGGCAGTGTGCGCGTGGAGTCCGGCGTCGGTATGCCAACGCATAAGGCTCGATGGTCGCAGCCAGACGCCTTTGCGAACCGTCCGCCAAAACGAGACGACAGTCTGAGAATAGAGCGATCCCGCGACCTTTGCCAACTCGTCGATCTGCGAGCTGGCGCCTAGCTTTCGCCGCCGAACGTAGTACACGACTCCATTTTTTCGCACGACTATGCCATACGCCTGGCACTGCGCTCGCTAACCCCGCCCTGAACAGCCGCTTGCGCTCGCACCATGCCCGGTCAGATCTGCTCGGTGGCCGCATTGCTGGCCCTGTGTTCCTCGGCCCTGCCGGTCCGCGCCGCAGGGACCTATCCGATGCCGAAGCTACCGTTCGGCTTTCGCAACGCCGATCGCAGCGAAGACTCCCTCAAGGGCAGCTAGCGTCTGCTCGATGTCGGCCTGCGTGTGCGCCGTAGAGACGAACATCACTTCATTCTGCGATGGCGGCAGCAGAACGCCGCGTTCGCGCATCGCGTGATAGTAGCGCGCATAGGCCTCGCTGTCCGCTGCTCGTGCATCGTCGTAGTTGCGCGTGGGCGGCCCGGCACGAAACTTGAAGTCCACAATCGACTCGTGCTGCACCACGGCGTAGGGTAACCCGCACACAGCGAAGATCGCGCGAATGCCCTCACTTAAGCGCTGCGCGAGCGCGTTCATCTGGAGGTAGTATTCCGGATGGGCTTCGAGCAGATCGAGCACGCGGTGCGCCATGCCGACCGAGAAGGGGTTGCCGGCATGGGTTCCTCCGGTAAATGTCGCACCATCCGGGGCCAGCACCGCCATCACGTCGGCGCGCCCGCCGAAGGCTGCAATCGGCGCTCCGCCGCCCATGATCTTGCCGATCGTCGTCAGATCGGGGATGATCCGCACACGCGCCTGGGCACCCCCCAATCCAAGGCGCAGCCAGGTGATCACTTCATCGAAGATCAGCAGCGCGCCGTAGCGATCGGCTCGCTCGCGCAGCCCCTCTAGAAAGCCGGCCACGGGCGTCACGTAGCCCATGTTGCCGACGATCGGCTCGACGATGATCGCCGCCAACTGCGCCTGGCGATCGCGCAGCAGGGTATCCACCGAGGCCAAGTCGTTGTAGCGAGCCACCACCACGTCGCGCGTTGTTCCCTCGGGGATGCCCGAGCGCTGCGCGTCGGCGGTATGTGCGGAAGCACCGGCCTCCAGCAACGCAAAATCCGAATGCCCGTGATAGTTTCCGGCAAACTTGAGCACCAGGGTGCGCTGCGTATGGGCGCGCGCGACGCGAATAGCGCTCATCACCGCCTCGGTACCGCTGGTCACAAAGCGCATGCGCTCCATCGAAGGCAGATACGAGCGGACGCGTTCGGCCAGACGGATCTCCTGCGGATGGGTGGCGCCCCAGACCATGCCGCCTGCCGCTAATGCATCGAGGTCACGGACGAGCGCCGGGTGGTTGTGCCCGAAGAGCAACGGACCGTAGGCCATGATATAGTCGATGTAGCGTTCGCCGCGCTCGTCATACGCATGGGCACCGTCGCCGCGGCTCTGGTAGAACGGCGCGCCTGCCACCGCCCAGCCGGACCGGACCGGTGAATCGCAGCCGCCCGCCAAGACGCCCCGAGCGCGCTGCTCCCAATCCGTGCGTAAAAAAGGTGACGGATGCCGGTTCAGTTGCATATCACCGCCGGGTTCGCAGGGTAGGATAAGGAGTCATGCCGCACATCGAAATCGAGATCACGCCTCAGAGCAACCTTCGCGAACTTGTGGCCGCGCTGCCGATCGCAGCCGAAGTGTTGGCGCAGTTTGGGCTCGGCTGCAGCGGCTGTAGCGTCTCCAAGTACGAAACCATCGCACAGGGCGCCGTCGCCCATGGCCTGCGGCCGGAGCCGATCGTCGCCGCACTCGTACAGGCGCGCCTCTCCGGCTTCGTTCCGCTCATTGCAACCGAAGATCGAGCCCCGCAGCGCCGCGCGCCGGGCCCGTTTAGCGGGCGAGCCTCCATCGCGCATGTGGTTCCGGTCATGTCCGGCAAAGGCGGCGTGGGCAAATCCTTCGTGACCGCGCTGCTGGCGCTTGGCCTACGACGCAAGCATCTGCGCGTCGGCATCCTGGACGCCGATATCACGGGCCCATCGATTCCGAAGCTCTTCGGGCTGCGCGAGCCCATGCTGATCGAAGCGGACCCGAATGCAAAGAACGCGCAAGGGCAGCCGCAGCCGTTGATGACCCCCGCGGTAACGCGTAGCGCGATCGAGGTCGTCAGCGCAAACTTGCTGACCGATAAAGAAGACACCGCCATGATCTGGCGCGGGCCGATTCTCTCCGGCGTCATTCGCCAGTTCTACGAACAGGTGCGCTGGAGCGATCTCGACGTGCTGCTGATCGATCTGCCGCCCGGCACCTCCGACGCGCCGCTCACGGTCTTGCAGTCTCTTTCGGTGGACGGCGTGGTGCTGGTCACCATGCCCCAAGCGCTGGCGACGATGATCGTTCGCAAAGCGGCCAATCTGGTCCATCAGCTCAAGAAACCGATCCTCGGGGTCATCGAAAATATGTCGTATTTTGTGGCCCCCGATACGGGGACACGTTACGACATCTTCGGCCCATCGTATGCGCAGCGGGTTGCGGAGCTTGCGCAAGCGCCGCTCTTCGCTCGTCTGCCGATCGACCCGCGCAAAGCGCAGTTGGCCGACGAAGGGCTCGTCGAAGAGATCGACGACCCGATCTGCGATGAACTGGCCGACGCTCTGCTGCGCTCTTTAGCGGCACACCCCAAGCCCAAGGAAGTAGTCTCGCTGATTTAGGCGAGCCGTGTTAGGCGCGGGTTCGCACCGAGCCGTTCGAGAAGTCTACGTGCACGACTTTTCATGGCCGGTGAACCTGTCCGTGTTGCACTCCGCAGTAGACGAACAACCTCTTCTCGAAGGTTCCCATCGTCATCGGAAAGCTCCGCCAGTGCCTGCAAAGCGCATGTCCTCACAATGCTGCTCGCGTCGTTTAGATAACCCTTGAGCACACGCGCCGCTTCACCCCGTTCAACCGGTGTCAGTGCCAGCCTCGGCAGCATCTGGGCCATGTGCCAGCGGACTTCCTGCTGGTCTGCGGCCGCGGAAAGCCGCAAGAGTCTCTTCTTGTAAGGCTTCAGCCACTCCGGTTGCTTGGCCGTGACTTTCTCCAAGGCATCGGCTGCACGCATCTTTACCAAGCGATCGTCGTTTTTTAGCCCGTCGAATAGAACGTCGAAGAGGGATGGGGTGTGAAGAACTTCGGCAACGACCTCGTTGGCGCGCCCGACGGAACGTCGGTCTCCACCGGTAAGTTTTCTCAGAAGACGCTGGCTTTGTTGAGATATCATGGGAGAGAAGGCTGTCGTATGATTGTCTTCAGTTGCTCGACGATGTTGTCGAGATGCTTGCATGGCCGAATGGCTGTCGCCGTGTCATGCTCGATGCTATAAGCCTTCGCTGCGCGCGGTGTTGGTACCGCTTTTGTCCATCGCAATGCTCTCAGGAAGACCGTTATTCCCGATGGCCCGAGCGAGAAACCCTCGCGCCGAACGTCGTTTCCAGTACCGTCACCAGCTTGATGCCCATTCGCTTCACGACTGGAGGCGATCCCCTAACGCGACAGAACCTCTGGCGGGATGGGGATTCGGGCCGCGATACGCGATAGCGGAGGAACCGAGTGATTGATCCTAAGATAGCGATACCCCTCGATAAACGGGCTTGGGTCACATCGTTGCTGCCTCAACAGATCGTCATCGTTTCGTCGGTCGATGCCGATGGAACGCCTGGTATCGCTCCCAAGAGCTGGGTGTCAATGGCGGCCTTTGAAGGCCCGATCCTGGGCTTCGGCTGCAACGTGACCCATCACACGTACCACAATGTCAGAGCTACCGGGAATTTCGTGATCAACGTACCTCCGGCACGGCTGGCCGAAATCATCTGGGGCATGGCGGAGCGCCACGGAGCAGACCGGATTGCCGCCGGCGGCCTTACGCTCGTGCCTGCGATGCGTGTCTCTGCGCCCTGGATCGAGGAGTGCGTGGGTCACATCGAATGCCGACGGATCGACATCAAGTATATGGGAAATGAGGTCTTTATCTTCGGCAAGATCGAACACGTAGCGGTAAGCTCTGCTTGCCTTACGGGCGCAGCGTCTGAACGTTACGCTCATCTCGATCCCATCTTTTTCTTAGAAGAAAAGACGTACGGAAGTCTGGATGCAGCGCGTCAGGTTGGGAGCATCCCGCCGTTGCGTAGGAACATGTTCCTCGTCAAGCTAGGGCCCTTCGCCGTCGCAGAGGATCTGCTGGAACGGCATGCCCACTATCTGGCGACACTCCGCGCCGAGGGACGATTGGTCATGGCCGGCCCCTTTCTGGATGGCGATGACGGTTTGATCGTCCTGAAAGCTGCCACATCTGAGGAAGCACAGGCATTGATCGCGAGGGATCCATTGGTGACGGCGGGATGTCCTTTTAGCCTCAGACCCTGGCAGCGTACGTTCTAACTAGGCCATCTGCGCAAAGCGCTAGCGCCGCTCGCGACTACGCCGGGTTCGCTCTCGGGCCGTCTATCTCCGTGACGTCGTCTAGCGAACCGCAGCGCGCGCGTGGGCCGGCGCCTTGAATCCGTAGCGCTCGAAGATATGCAAGGCCGTTGGGCTCTGCAGAAACGTTAACCAAGCCCTGCCGGCGGTAGGATGCGCAGCACCTCGCACAAGCGCTGCGCCGTAGAGAGCACGAGTGTTCTCTGCAGCGGGAATGTCGACGAGCGAGATCGGATGACCGCTCTGTTCTTGGAAGATCGCTTCGGACTTCCACGTGATGCCGGCGACCGCAAGGCCCTGCATCAAGAAGAGCGGCGTCTGCCGATGGTGGATGTGCGTGAGGATGGTTTGCCCATTCGCCACCTTGGTGCCGTAGACGGCTTTCACCAGCGCCGGGCCGCCGGCTTTCGCCAGCGTGATCTTAATCTGCCGTGCGACGCCTTCGAACGCAGGATTGGGCATCGCCAACCGAACGCCTGGTTTGCCCAAGTCCGCCAGTGAGCGAATGCGCCCGGGATTACCTTTGGGAACCATAATCGTGAGGTCGTTGGTGGCGTACGTAACCACCGGCGCTTGCAGCAGTCCGGTACGAACGAGCGACTGCACCTTCTTTGCGCCTGCGGCAAAGACATCGGGGTGTACCGTAAACGTCATGTTCCCCGATGTAAACGTGTCGTTTAGGCGCATCGCCCTCACTAAGAGCCCTGGTGGAATCGTCACATAGAAGAGCCGCCCTTTGTACTGAGGGTGCAGCCGTTCAAACGCCGCAACCAGTGGGGCCATCGCAAAGAAGTAGTTGCCGCCTACAAAGAGCACGAGTTTGGGATCGTTGAGACTGCCGTGAAAATCGGGCATGTCGTCAACCTCGGGAACGGTGAACTCCAAGCCCTTATAGGTCGCCGGAGCATTGGTGCCGTGACTCCATGGCGGAAAGAGACGCCCACGATACTGCGGCGCCGACGTTTGGCCCGCGACGGCGGCCTGGCCCACCAGGAAGACCGCCACGGCCAGCGCGACCGCCGCAACTCGGTTTGATGCCTTCTGCGCAACATTCATGCTAAGCACACTCCTACAGCTTCTGAGGGATCTAACCACATCCAACCATCGGAACGCTTCAAAGTCCCGCCTATTCGTCGATAGGTAGAGCCTACGCCCACGCCCGGGCCAATGAAACGGCGCTGCATAGTGCGCCTATCGCCACATCGGCGCGTTACGCGCCGATCATCCTCATCAACGCGTCGGCTGCCGGCGTGGGAGCCGTATCACGGCGCCGAATGGTACTCAAAGGGCGTTCGATCGTAAAGCCGTCGACAAAGTCAAGGCGCTCGAGGACGCCGGCATCGAGTTCCATCTTGACGGCTTCGCAAGAAAGCCACGCGATGCCGAGGCCCTCCCGCACCGCAGCCTTAATCGCTTCGATCGTACCGAACATCATCACCCGTTCGAAAGCAAAGCCTCGATCAGCCAACGCCTTCAAGACCACCTCTCGCGTGGCCGAGCCATCTTCGCGGACCAGCAGCGCTTCCTGCGCAACGTCGAGCGGAGTCAAGGCTTGTGAAGAAGCATGCCTGCGCCCCGGCCGCGTGATACAGCACATCCGGTCGATCGCAAACGCCTCCACCCGAAGCTCCGCGCGATCCAACACTCCTTCCACAACGCCGAAGTCCACGAGGTCGTCGACGACCATCTGTGCGATGTCGGCGGTATTGCCAATGCGCACATCAACCGCAACATCGGGATAGCGCCGCAGAAACTCGGCGATTCTCGCCGGCAGCACATATGCTCCGGTCGTCATGCTCGCGCCCACGAGAATGCGCCCAGCGCGGCCGCTACGGTGCTCGCCGACGGCACGCCAGGCGCGCTCGCGTTCGAGGATGATCCGGTGGCCGGCTTGGGCAAGTCGCTCACCTAGGGGCGTCACCACCAGCGTTCGTCCCCGCAAGAGCACCAGCGGGACGTCGCAGACGCGCTCGAGCTCTCGAATCTGTTGCGACACCGACGGTTGGCTGATACCAAGGGCATCCGCGGCGCGCGTGAAGCTGCCGTACCGGGCAACGAGCGAAAGCGTCATCAGATGGCCGACGTTGAGTTCGCGCGGATCGAGCGCCGCGACATCTGTGCCCATGCCGCGGCTCCTACACGCCGCCGAGCGGTTCGGATGCGGCGATCTCGGCACGGCGCTCGGCATCGATATCAACCTTACCGCGCAGCAACGAAACGATGGCGGCGATCACAGCACAGGCAGCAAAGATCCAAAGCACGTCCCGGATCCCCGCTAGCAGGACCGCCGGCGGAGCACCCAGGGTTGAACTATTGCCGACAAACGCCGAGATGCGCCAGTCGAGCAGCGCCGATGCGAAGGCCACGCCCAGGCTCGTCCCGATGGTTCGCGTGACGTTGAGCACGCCGCCGGCGGCACCCAGACGATGCAACGGCGCGGCGCCCATGATGGCGCTGTTGTTGGGCGCCGTAAAGAGCCCTTGGCCGATCCCAAAGGCGATGAGTGCGAACGTGACGATGAGGAGGGTGCCGGCTGCCCCGTCTAGCGTAAACGCCATGAGAACGAGCGCGGCGGCGGCGATCAGCATGCCTGCAAAGGTGAGGGGGCGCGCACCCAGCCGATCCGAGAGCGCGCCGCTGAACGGAGCGGCGATGCCAAGCGCGATCGGGATCGCCGTCAGCCGCAATCCAGCGGCAGCCGGAGCGTCGTGGTACCCTCGCTCGAGGGCAAACGGCAACAGCAAGAACACCCCGAAGAGCAACGCATAGGAGATTAAGCCGGCGACATTGCCCGCCGAAAACGCATGCGACCGAAAGAGCGTCATATCGACCAGCGGAAAGGACGCGTGGAGCTGACGCACGACAAAGGCGATGATCAGGGCGATGCCCGCGCCGAAGGCCGAGAGGAAGAGCACCGAGGCGATCCCCCATCGCGTAACTTCACTGAGCGAAAGCAAGACCAGCGTCAGAGCCGGCGCCAAAAGGATCGCGCCCCACCAATCGAAGCCGCGGTCGTCGTGCCGTATGCCCTCGGTTTTCGGGAGCACGAACCAACCCAGGACCGTGCCCAGCAGACCCGCCGGCACGTTGATCCAGAACACCCATTGCCAGCCCAGCGCTTGAATCAGGAAGCCGCCGAGAGCCGGCCCCAGCGAGAGACCCACAGCCTGCGCGGCGCCTTGAATGCCGATCGCTTTACCGCGGCGCGTCGGCCCGGCGGCCGCGGTGATGATGGCGATACTATTGGCCTGCAGCATGCCGGCCCCGATAGCCTGCAACGCGCGCGATCCGATAAGGATGGCCAGCGACGGAGCGAAGCCGCAGAGCCCCGAACCCAGGATGAAGAGGAGAAACCCTCCGGTATACATCGTCTTGCGGCCAAAGGTATCGGCCAACCGCCCGAAGATCGGCAGCGTGATTGCCAGCACGAGCAGGTAGACCAAGGCGACCCAACTGACATCGGCAAGCGTCGCATGAAACGTCGATTGCAAAGTCGGCAGGACGAGTTGCGCAATGCTCGCGTCGAGTTGACCCATGAAGGCACCGATGCAGACGGTCCCAACCACGAACCAGGGGTATGCGGGAAGTCGAGCGAGTGCCGCGAGAGGACGCGACTCGTAGGAATGCGCCATAGAAGTCTAAGTGTACGACGCCGCGGCGCCCGAGGACTTCTGCTAATGACGCAGGCTTAGGGAGCGATCGTCCAGCCCGCTTGCCCGCAGAGGCTCTCCCAAACGCCGGGGGTCAGCACCAGGCGGTCATCCCCGCCCATCGTAATCACGCTGCGATCGCCCGAACGCTCGAGTTGGAGGCAGTGGACCGAGATCGCTTGACTCAGAAGGCGACACACGTCATCGTACGTGGCGGCCAGCGCAACACAGCCGGGCAACTCCGGAACGTAGGCGCCGAACGAGAGGTCGCCACGCTCCACCACGATGCCGAAACCGCCAAAGTCATACCGGGAGATCTGCACGGTAGGATTGTTCCATCCGCAGGCCGCCTCCAAACCGCCGACAACCAGGGCTTCGGAAGCTGCGCACCCAAAGGCCTCGCGCGATGAAGAAACGTACCGCCATCGCCGCCGCCGCTACGGGCTTGCTCATCGGCTACGGTGCGATTCGGATGTTCCAGGCGCGGGCCGCACTGTTCGCGCCCCCACCCCCGATCCCACATGACCCGCAGCGCTACGCCCGGAACGGCCGGGCGCTGGCGGTGGCCGAGGTCCTGCGCACCCTTGCCGGAGGCGCGGCGCTCGCCGACGGCCCCATCGGTACGACCCTGGATGCATGGACCGACGGCGCACCCCCCGGCCTACGTCCGGCGCTCTTCTTCGCCGCGTTAAGTCTCGGTGACGCGCTGAGCTCACTACCGATCGGCTACGTCGAAGGACACCTGCGCGAGCGGCGCTACGGCCTCAGCGAACAGCCCGCCCGCACCTGGCTCATCGACGAACTCAAGGGCGCGTTGATCGGGACGGCCGTCACCGCAGGGCTCGCCGCGCTCTTCGGAACCGCCGTGCGCCGCGCTCCCAACGCCTGGCCGATCTACGCCTCCCTCGGCGCGCTGCCGCTCTTGATCCTCGGCAACATCGTCGTACCGATCTACGTCTTGCCGCTCTTCAACCGCTTCGAGCCGCTCGAGGGACCGCTCGAAGTACGGCTGCGCACACTGGCATCGCGTTACGGTTGCGGCGACGCGCAGATTCTCCGCATGGACATGAGCCGGCAGACGAAGAAAGCCAACGCCTTCGTCGTCGGCATCGGCCGGACGCATCGCATCGTCATCGGCGACACGCTCCTGGAACACTTTACCGACGACGAGATCACGTTTGTCGTCGCACACGAACTGGGGCATTATGTGGCTGCCGATACCTGGAGACTCATCGGGCTGGGCGAAGCGCTCGCGACTACCGTCTTTATCGCAGCGTATTTCATGATCCCGCGTGAAGAACGCGAGCGTTTACGCGATCGTCCGCTCCTGCTCGCGCGCTTCGTCTTTGCCATGCAGCTCGTCTCACAGGCGCTGCGGCCGTTGCTCTTTGCGTTTAGCCGCTCACGCGAATGGGCCGCCGACCGTTTTGCGCTGGCCGCCACCGGTGACCCCGCCTCCGGCGCGGCCGCATTCACTCGGTTACGCGACCAGAATCTCGCCGACGAGGACCCTCCGCGCTGGTTCGAGCTGCTCTTCGGTTCACATCCGTCGTTGCGCGAGCGCATCGCGGCGCTGCAGCCTAGGCGATAACTCGCGACGGGCGCGTTCCCAGCCACGCCGCCAGATCCGTGCGCCCTGCCGGCCGGCGGCCCTCCCGCAGCTCCCGGCGAAACTCACCGAAGGTCCCAAACCCTTCGGCAAATGCGTCGTGTTTGTGGATCGATTCGTAGTTCACTTGACTTGCGAAGAGGAACGTCTGCTCGCCAAGATCCGAGTAGACATCGAGCGAGCGCGCTAGTATCCCGCGCACGACGTCTTCAACAAACTTCGGATTGTGATGGGCTTTGTTGACGACGAAGAACTCGTCCGGACGCTTGAGAAGATCGTAGGTTTCGCTCGACATGGAGCTCTCCACAATTTCGACGAGGTCCTCAGCGCGCACCGCATGCGCTGCCGCGTCGTCGGTCACGCCGATCAACAGCGCCCCGCGACCGCGTTGGTTATGCGTGGCAACCGGCAGCGCATCGAGCGCGCGTTGCGCAGTGGCCTCATCGAAGCCGGATTCGAGCAGTTCGCGTAAGGAATGCTCGCGCATCATCCCTTGCGCACAGGGACACGCGGTCATGCCTTCGGCTTCCACCCCGATGACGCACCGGGCACCGGCTTCGTCGGCATGCGCGATCCCAAGCAAGGTATAGGTCTCTTCGCCGCGTTTCCCGCTGACCGGCGTCCAGCGCTCGAGCCCAAAGTCGGCACGAAGCCGCACGTCGGCGCGCACCGCCCGTTGGCTGGAAACGATCTCATGCGCCACCGCCGCCACGAGACGTTCGACGCGTTCGGGAGCGTCGCTGCGCGAGAGCACGTCCAACGTCGCCTCTTCCAGAATCTCGGCGAAGCGAGACATATGCACCCCGGATTTATCCGGCGCGAGGTCCGCGACCATCGAGAACTCGCCCGAATACACGCGTTCACGCCCATCGACGTTCAGATGCACGATGCGGCGCACTTTCGCCACCCCGGCTCGATTAAGCGAGAGTCGCACTTCGGGCGATTCATCCTGTCGATCGGTGGAAAAATGAAGCGCTCGCTCACGACGATGCACCTGACGGCCGAGATAGGCGGCGGCGAGATCGGCAAGCCTCCGGCCGGTACGTTCGTCGACGAAATCCGGCGCGATCTCAGCGAGGGGGACGAGCACATACCAACGCTCGGCCAAGCGCGGATGCGCGATGCCGTCATAGACGAGAACGTCGATATCGATCGATCGCGCCGCGAGCGGGCGGGCACTCGCCCGGCCGACCGAGAGTTCGACGCGCCGGGCAAACGCTTCAAAACCCTGCCGATCGAGCGGCGCGCGCGCCTCCACCGCCAGGTTGAGGAAGGCTGGCCCTTCGGCGCCCTCGGCGGGTGGGCTCTCGTAGAACGCCGAGACCGCGACGAGTTCGACCTGCGCACGCAACCGCTGAAGCGCGGTGAGAATATTGGCTTGCCGATCTCCGAGGTTCGACCCAATACCGAGATAGAAGCGATGCATCGGCAGAGCCTTTCGACGCCCTCGCTCTGGGGGCTTGCCCGCTCTCACCCGCCCCGGCCCTTGCGCGCGTCACCAGGACCCTTGGAGCCGCGTGGGCAACGCGCACCGTATGACGGATACGACGAAGAGTTCCTTTTCGCCGAAGGCGGCATTACGATTCGTGCTGCTGATGGGCGTCGTCAGCCTGTTCGCGGACATGACCTACGAGGGTGGGCGCAGCATCACGGGCGCCTTCTTGGGGCATCTCGGCGCCAATGCGGCCATCGTGGGCGTGGTTGCGGGCGGCAGCGAGCTGCTCGGCTACGGCGTGCGCATCTTCGCCGGGCGACTGGCCGACCGAACGGGGCGACCGTGGTTGCAGATCTTTATCGGCTACGCACTCAACCTCTTCTGCGTCCCGGCACTGGCGCTGGCTGGAGCGTGGCCGGCTGCGGCTGGGCTGATCATCGGAGAGCGCCTCGGGCGCGGCATCCGCCGGCCTGCCACCTCGGCGCTCATCTCGCGCGCCGGCAAGGAGCTCGGCAGTGGCCGCGTCTTCGGGATCAACGAAGCGCTCGATCAGACCGGCGCGACCGTGGGACCGCTCACGGTGGCCTACGTCCTCTTTCACGGTGACAACTTCGCGCCGGCGTTTGCGATGCTGGCGATTCCGGCGGCGCTGGCACTGGTGTTCCTCGCCGTCGCCGCATCGCAGTTCGGCGTGCGGATCGCCCACGCATATACCAAACCCACCGGCAAGAACTCGTTTAGCCTGCCGTACCGCTACTATGTCGCCGGCGGAGCGCTCTTTGCCGCCGGCATGGCCGACTTTGCGCTCGTCGCCTTCCATTTTCAGCAGACGCACATGATTCCCGTCGGCGCCATTCCCTTGATGTATGCGCTGGCGATGGTGACCGGGGCGATCGCCGCACCGCTGCTGGGGCACCTCTTCGACCGCTACGGCATCCTCATTCTCGCGTGTGCGCTGGTCGCATCCGCGTTCGCCGCGCCCCTGCTCTTTCTCGGAGATGCGCAGCTTGCGGCCATAGGCATCGTCCTCTGGGGCGTGGGGATGACCGTGGGCGATTCGCTGGTGCTCGCGGCCATCTCCAAAGTCACTCACGAATCACGACGGGGCACCGCCTTCGGAACGTTCGATTCGATCTTCGGCGTCGCATGGTTTATCGGGAGCGCCCTGATGGGGCTGCTCTACGATCGTTCGCCGGCGGCGCTGGTGGCCTTCTCGGTCATCTTCCAGTTGCTGGCCGTGATCGTGTTCGTCGCGGGCGCCAAACGCCACGCCCCGGCCGCATAGCGATGCGTATGCGCGGCGTAACGCTCCTCCTCTGTTGCGCGCTGACGGCGTGCGCGCTGACGGCGGTTTCGCCGGCACCGCCAACGACGATCCGCCTGCCCGCGTTGCTTGCGCGCATTGAGGCCGCTCGCACCGTCACGGTCTCTGCGTACACGCTGCAATCACGCAGCCCGATTCTCCATGCGCTGGCCATCGCGCACGCGCGCGGCGCTCATGTTGCGCTCGTGCTCACCGGAAGCGGCATGGGCTATGCCGTTGCTGAGAATCGCCGCATCGAGCACTCTGACACCATCTTTCATGTCGTCCTGCTTGCCCGGCCGATTCACCTCAAATCCGTCGTGCTCGATCACGGCACGAACGGCGTCTACCTGAGCGATCGCAACTTCGCCCGCTATGGAATCATCCTCAGGTTGCCTGCGCAGGATGCGCTGCCCGTCGAGCGTGCCGTCATGGGAGACCCACACGATGCAGGCGCCCTGACCGTCACCAAAGGCTCCAGCCTAGCAGCCGAGGCGCGCCTGATCGATCGCGCTAGGCACAGCGTCCGCCTTTCTACGGAATCCTTCGGTGACGGGAACGCCGTTTACGATGCCCTCCGACGCGCGCTTGCACGCCGCGTGCACGTCACCATCACCGTTGCGCGGAGCGAACTGCGCCGCAATCGCTACGAGCAACGCGCGCTTGCGCGGTTACGCCGCGCCGGGGCGCGGGTCAACACGAGTTGGACCGATGAGAAACTGCTGCTCGTCGACCGGCGCATCGGCTGGCTCGGCTCGACGAACGCCACCTATGGCTACGACGATCAGATCGATTGGGGCTACACCACGACCGCGCCCGCACTGCTGGCAACCATCGCCCGTCACCTCGCTTTGCCCCACGCACGGCGCTTGTAGCGCCGAACGGGAATCTCCGGACGCGGCTCCGTATCTCGAAGCTGTGGTAACCGGCGATCTCTCCGCGTATCGGCTTCTGCCGAAACTCACCCCCGCCGTCTGGGGCGGAGATGCGCTCGTTCGCATCTACGGCAAGGAGGGTGACCCGCACGCGAAGATCGGCGAATCCTGGGAGTGCTGGGACACCAACCGGGTCGCGACCGGACCGCTCGCGGGAGCAACCGTCGCCGAGCTACGCTCGCGCTTAGGCGTACGCCTGCTGGGCGATCTCGATACGCAACGTATCTTCCCCGTCTTAACCAAGTTCATCGACGCGCGCGACTGGCTCTCCGTGCAGGTCCATCCCGACGACGCCTACGCGCAACGCGTCGAGCATCAACCCAACGGTAAGACGGAGTGCTGGTATGTGCTGCACGCCGAACCCGGAGCCGAGCTCGTCCTGGGGTGGGCGCGCGACACTTCGCGTGACGAGTACGAATCCCGGGTCGCCGACGCAACACTGGCGGCGCTCTTGCGCCGCGTACCGGTGCAGGCCGGGCAAGCCTACTATCTGCCGGCCGGGACGCTCCATGCGATCGGCAAGGGGGTCGTCGTCTACGAAACCCAACAAGCAAGCGATCTTACCTATCGGATCTTCGACTGGAACCGGGTCGAGGCCAATGGGCAACCTCGGCAGCTCCATGTCGCCAAAGCGGCAGACGTCCTCGACTATCATGCGGGCCGCCGCGGCGCGATCCAACCGCTCACCTACCTTGCCGATGGGCTACACCGCACGGCGCTGATTGCCGATCCTCGCTTCCGAGTAGAGCGGGTCCAAGCCACCGCGACGCTCCACGCGCTGCCCACCTACGAGCGCCCGCTCATCGTCACCGCGCTTACTGCGACGCTCGATCTGCAGTGCATGGGCGAGCACTCGACGCTGCGCCCCTACCAAACTGCGCTCGTTCCCGCCGCCGCAGAGTCCCTTGAGGTGCGCGCCGATGCCGCCGACGCGGATTTTCTGCTCGTGACCCTAGCGGCACAAACGGATGCATTTACCGGCCAGCTCCTGGCTTGCGGCATTGCACGCTCGGATATCGATGCATTCTTGGCGCAGTTTGCGCCGTTGCACAGCGCCTGAGTGGTGCGCGACCTTGACGCATAGGACGTTGCAGCGACGGTGTGCCGCGCTGCTCGCCGTCATCGTGCTTGCACTCTGCCGCCCCGCTCACGCGGCCGATTTCGCACTCACGCGTAATCTCCCAATGCCTGCGCCCGGCGGCAGCGCTTGGACCCCGGCACAGATCGCCCAACTCGACCGTCGCATCTCGCGCCTGCTTCGCCGGCCCGTCCTGCGCGGCGCGCAGGTGGGCCTGCTCGCCATCGACTCCGACCGCGGCACGCTCCTCTACTCTCGCAACGCAGGGCAAGAGTTTCAGCCGGCCTCCAACTTCAAGCTCATCGTCGGCTCCGCGGCACTCGACACCCTCGGCCCGGATTTCACCTTCCGCACGCGCGTCTTCTCCGACGGCACGATCGTCGACGGAGTCCTGCACGGAAACCTCTACCTCAAAGGCGGAGGTGACGTCCATCTGCGGACGCGCGATCTGCGCGATGCCGCAGCAGCGGTAGCGGCATCGGGCATCACCCGCGTCGACGGCGAGCTCGTCGCCGATGCCTCGCGCTACGACACGCAGCGCTACCCGCAGGGTTGGGATTGGGACGATCTGCCGTACTACTACGCCGCGGTCACGAGCGCTCTGTCACTGAACGAAAATACCATCCGGCTCCGCATCACGCCCGGCGCATCGGTGGGCGGTGCCGTGCTCTTGCATGAATATCCGCCGACGGGAAGCCTACGCCTCGTCGATCGTGCGATCACGGGGCCGGCCGGCTCACACGATACGGCCGACCTGGTGCGCCCCTGGAACCATCCGCATGAGATCGTCGTCGTCGGCAGCTATCCGCTAGGTCGGCATGAGTCCGGAGATCTGGCGCCCGCGGTTCCCGATCCGGCTATCTACGCACTTGACGTCTTCGCCCGCGCATTGACCGCACACGGCATCACCATCGAAGGCGCTCAACACATCGGAACGACCCCGAACGATGCAAGGCTGCTGTGGCAACATCGCTCCGAACCGATGCCGGCGCTGCTGGCCGACATGTGGCAGCCAAGCGATAATCTGATGGCCGAGACCTTCCTCAAAGAACTGGGCGTGGTTGAAGGCGGCATGCCGGGCACGACCACGAGCGGCATCTCGCTTGAGCAACGTTGGCTACGAGGCATCGGTGTCAATCCAGCCACGGTCGCCATCGTCGATGGCTCCGGTCTCTCCAACTACGACCGCATCACACCGCGCGCACTCGTCGCAATCTTGCAACACGATTGGGACGGCCCGCACCGCGGGCTCATCCTGGACGCATTACCGGTCGCAGGCGTGGTAGGCACACTCCAGGACTCGTACGTGGGGAGCCCGGCGGCGCGTAACGTCTGGGCCAAGACAGGCACGATCAGCCACGTCAGCACGATCTCGGGCTTCATACGAACGCGCTACCATGGCGCAGTAACCTTCTCGCTCCTCGTCAACGATTGGGTCGATCCGGCGCCGGGAGCCGACCAGGAACTCGGGCAGCTACGCGCCCGCCTTTTCTCAAGCATCGTGACCGCGCCGGAGTGAGCCAACGCATCCACCGGGCGCCGTCAAACGTTGTAGAGAAGTGGCATGACTATGACTGCGCCAACCACCACCTCCACCGCAACGTTTGCCGCCGGCTGCTTCTGGGGCGTTGAAGCCGCTTTTCGTCAGCTACCCGGCGTCCTCGAGGCCGTCGCCGGCTACACCGGGGGAACGCTTGAGCAGCCGAGCTACCGGCAAGTGTGCAGCGGCACCACCGGACATGCGGAGGCCGTGGAGCTCCGATTCGATCCGCACATCGTCAGCTACGAGCAGCTTCTGGACGCATTCTGGCAGATCCATGATCCGACCCAGCGCAATCGCCAGGGGCCCGACGCCGGCACGCAATACCGCTCGGCGATCTTCGTGCATGACGGCGAACAAGACGCAGCGGCGCGTAGCTCACTGGCACGCGCGCAACCACGGTTCTCGCAGCCGATCGCGACCGAAATCGTGAAAGCATCGGCGTTTTGGCCTGCGGAAGAGTATCACCAGCGTTACTTCGAAAAGCACGGTGGCGCATGCCATATCGGCAACCTCGATGCCGCTCGATGACGACGCCCTCTTCGCGTGCCCCGTCTGCGGTACGCACTGCGCGGTGGGGGCCGACCCCACCGGCGGTCGGCGGCAGCACTTCATTGAAGAGTGCCCGGTGTGTTGCCGGCCGCTGGTCTTCGATGTGACGTTTGATGAGAATGGCGCGATTGCATCGGTGCGCGCAGAACGCGAGTAGCCTTACCGAAGCAAAGCCACTCGCGTCAGCCTAACCGAGTTTACGGAGTTCGTCGAAGATCTGCGCTTCGTCAGGTTGCTCCCCGATGTCATGCACGTCGATGTACCGTACCGTACCGGCCTTGTCGATAATGACAACCGCTCGCTCCGCCATTCCTTCCGGACGCAGTACGCCATACTTCGTCGCGACTTCCCCATGCGGATAGAAATCCGCGAGAAGCGGATACGTAATGCCGCCTAACGACTCGGCCCACGCCCGAAGGACGTGTTCGCTGTCGATCGAGATGCCCACAACTTGGGCATCATAGCCTTCGAAACGATCGAGGTTCTCCTCGTACGAAGGCATCTGACTGGTTCAAACGGGGGTAAATGCGAATGGGAAGAACGCGACAACAACGTTCTTCTTCCCTTTGACGTTGGAGAGCTTGAACTCCTCGCCTGTGTGAGACTTCAGATTGATCTCCGGCGCGACGTCCCCGACCTTCAATGTCTTGGTTGCATTCGCCAAGGATTTTCGTCCCTTTGCAACGGCCATATGTTTTATCTGACCTCCTTTCGCCTGTTGATGATACCTCGCAACACCTGCGCCAATAGGGTGGTTGCAGGGTGCGGCGTTGCTCGACGACGCCCCGCGCCGGCCCGACGGGCGTTCCAAGGCCGTGGTGAACCGCTGCACGGCTCTGACGGTTAGATCGCGACTTTGGCGGTGCGTTTGAGCAACTCAGCCCGGTTGCGAACGCCGAGCACCCGATGGATATGTTGAACGTGAACCCGAACGGTATTACGACTCGTCCGCAGGGTCGTAGCGACCTCATCGATTGAACCGCCGGCGACCAGCAGATGCACGATCTCTCGCTGCCTGGGCGTGAGGCGCGCCAAAGGCTCGGATTCGAGGTCGTACTCGATGCGTTGGAGTTGTGCGCCGATGAAGCTGCGCGGGTAGTTGCGCGCCTTCTCCTTCGCGGCGGCCAGCCAGTTGTCGCCACAGCCCGATCGATAGAGCAGCAAGGCACACCGCGCAGCGCGCCAGTTATATCCAAGACCTTCAAACTCGTAGAAGGCCTGTTTGGCAAGTGTACGAGAGGAGGATGCATCCCCACATGCCGACCAGACCACCGCCCGGGTATACAAAGCGCTCGCCTCCAACGCCGCGTGGTGGCGCGCCCCCAAGGCAACCGAAAGCGCGCCTTGCGCCGCGTCGTGTTTCGACAGGAGTTCTCGCGCACGCCTTGGGTCCGAGCGAGCCGAAAGCTCCGCGGCGAGTTGCAGGGCCCAAATTTCCTCGCCCGGTTCCACACTCCAATCGATACCGTCGATTCGGTCTAGCGCATCGCGGAGATGAGCCTCGCCGGTGAACGTCTCGCCCGATGAGAACGCGACCCATGCCGAATCCAACGTTGAGGCAACTTGCAATATTTCATTTTGAGCCAGTTCTTTTGCACGGGTTAGGTCGCGGATGCCGTTGACGTACTGGCCGTTTAACGCATGCGTCCATGCGATATGCCGGAGTGCGTGATACTGTTGCATGTGCAAGTCCGTGGTCCACGCAAGATCGCGAGCGCGAGCTACGGTAGTGGTGAATTGATTCGGGAGGTACAGTTCGCGGCACCGATGGCTCAAGGTCTGCAGGGTCGTGGCGGCGAGGCCAACATCGGGCACGGGTGCCGACAGAGTGACCTGCAGCGTCTCTTCTAAGAGGCATGCCTGTCGTGCAAACTCTCCGCGGCTACCGTGAATCCACGACCGAATGCTTATGGCATAGGCTCTAACGTTATCATCGGCCGAAGTCTCCCCTGCGCGCAGGCGTCGCATGCACTCCGCGTAGTCGTCACGCATCCAGGCGCGGAGCGCCAGCATGTTGCAAGCTTTCCCAGCCTGGGACTTCGGGTCGCCACTTGTCGCACGGTCGTAGAACGCGTCGGACTCGCGGGAATGGCCCTTGATTTCGTGTAAGACCGCGCTTAGGGCGTCGGCTTCCGCTCGCGAGCCGGAGGACTCAAAAAATGAATGGCCTGATTCGAGATGCGCGAGGGCGTCGGCATAATGCCGCAATCGGTAAGCCGACCACGCAGCCAAAAGAAATCGCTCTGCAGACGCTTCGCACTGCGCGAGCAGCTCAAGACAGGCTGAGTACTGCGCGGCATACCAAAGTGACTGCGCTTGCTCGAAGGCAGCCGACCTGTGCAATGGCTGAACGATTGATGGCATGTTCATACCCGGCCATTGCACGTTGGCGCCGGGCGCGCTCGGTCCCTTGTCTAGGCGGGGCCGCCCTCGGATCCGTCCATGGCATGGAGGTGGCCCACGTGTGGGGTGGCCGGGGCACTGACGGGGGGCTGGATCGAGACCGGGTGGGTCAGCCCATGGTTACCCAGAGTAAGTAGCGCCCACAGCATGGTAACGACGAATGTCATGTGATCTCCCTTTCGAGTGTTTGAGGTTGAAGCATAGTCTTTTATGATTATGCCATGCCTCAGACTACGCCGCGAGCACCATTTTGCCTAGGGAGTCCCACTTTGAGCCGGTGCGTAGTCCCCTCGGCGTAGTGAACTCCGGCGATGGGCGCTAGGCCACCACGGAGCTAGGCTCAAGGCATGGACGACCCACAGCTCACTTATGCGACCCTGGACCAGCTCGAGGCCGAGCGCAAGCTGCGCTCGATCCCGGCGTGCCTGCTGGAGAGCACCTGGACCCGGGAGGCTCAGGTCGAGGCGGTCGTCGATGCCCTCCTGGTGGCCACGACCGTCGACGATCTTCGGGCCTATGCGCACGCGCGCAATACCGGGGAGTGGGCGGCCCGAATCGCCACGGCGCTCCCCTGCAGCCCCGGTGCCGCCTTCATGCGCCGGTGCGGGGTGCTGGCCGACGTGGACCCGGCCGTACTCCAGCGCGTACCCGAGGTGCGCGAATACGCTGCGGTGGTACGAGCCTTCCAGGCCCTTCGGGTAGCCGGCATCGGCGAGGATGACGGCGTACAGACGGCGGCCCTGATCGTGGCGACCGCCGAAGAGTTCGATGCGATGATCTGCGCTCCCGACGCCACCTGCGCACACTCGCCAAGCGCCGTGCTCCGGGAGATGTTCCATAGCGCGACGCCGGAGAGCAAACCGATTCTGCACGCCCTCGTACGAGCGATTCCAAACGCTCCGGCCGACCTGTCGGCGACGGTAGAATAGGCGGAACGAAGCGGCCGCGAATGGAATCATCCGTCATGTCGCTTCGTCGAACGCTAACCAAGGTTCTGACGATCGTCTTCTTCGCGGCATGCGCCGTCGCACTACCGCGACCGGCGTCTGCCGACTGCACGACCGCTCTACGTTCTGCCGGCCGTACCTATCCGGTGGACACCATCTCCTACGATCTGCGCGACTTTGCGCGAAAGCGCGATTTACCCTTACGTATCATGGTTCCCAAGGGCGCCGGACCGTTTCCCGTGATCGTCTTCTCCCCGGGTCTCGGCGCGGGGCCTTTCGACTACATGCGGCTCAACCGCTATTGGGCAGAACACGGCTACGTCACGATCAGCATCGGATACAGCGACTGGGTGAAGGGCGTGCAGCTCGCGCGTCAGGGGGTAAACAGGCTCACCTATAACGCCGTGCTCGATCGCCTGATACGCTCACCGGGGTTTTGGAGGGAGCGTGTCGATGATCTGCGCTCCGTCATCGGCGCGCTATCGTTCATCGAACGGACGAAACCCGCGCATCTCGGCGGGATCTTCGACCTCAACGAGGTCGGGATCGCCGGCCACTCGATGGGCGCAGCCACGGTGTCGGTCGTCGCCGGAGCGAGCCTCAGCGCGCCGGGTTGGGTAGATGCGGTGCGTCCCGTCCCGAACGTCCGCGCTGCGCTGCTGCTCTCAGCCTCCGGTCCCGGAGATATCGGTTTCACCGCACGATCGTATACGCATGTGGCCATGCCGCTCATGGTCATGAGCGGAGCGTTGGACGACGGGCCCACTGGCCAGCCGGCGCAGTGGCGCTTGAGCGCATTCACGCAGGATCGCCGCGACGATGCTTATAGCGTACTGGTCGACGATGCCGGGCACCTTACGTGGACCGGCTCCGGCTTGGATAATGCGACGCGAAAGACGGCCTTCTTCGATGCGGCCGCCGTCACGGTCGCGTTCTGGGATCGATACCTGGAACGCCAAAAAGCAGCGTCCTCATTCTTGACGCCGGCCGCCGTTCGCTCGTGCAGCGCAGGCATGCTGCACCTTCGCCGCCACACAGGTGCGCCGGGACGCGCCGGCCTTCACGCTCGATGACTATCGGCGTCTGAAAGCAGTAACATAGCAGGCAAGCCGAACCGGCTCGGGAGCGATCGGCCCGTTGCTCATGCGAGTCAACAAGAAAGAAAGCGGCCCCGGTCGCAAGTGCCGTCTCTTCCACACAATCATCATCCCGGACGAAGAAGCCTGACCCCGGCGGACCGAGGGCAGATTCCCGGAGCAGAAAAGCGGACGTGAACCGCTGGCCTTTCGGCTGTTTAGCGTCGCACCACCCCGGCAAAACGGGCACGTCCCCTAAAAAGGCGAAGCTCCCCTCATGCCGATGAGAGTACGCGACGCCCTCCGACACCTGGCCGAAGACGGGTGGGTTCTCGTCGTGACCCGTGGCAGCCATCGCCAGTTCAAGCACCCGACCAAAGCAGGCCGCGTGACAGTGCCAGGACGCGAGGACGACGAACTCAAAGAGGGTACTTGAAGATCCATTCAGAGACAGGCAGGGTGGAAATGAAATACCCCGTTATCATCGAGCGCGGCGAGCAGAACTTCTCGGCATACGTCCCGGATCTGCCGGGGTGTGTCTCCACGGGAGCAACGCTCGAAGAAACGCAAGAAAATATCCGAGAGGCTATCGAATTGCATCTTGAGGGTATGCGCGAGGATCGCATCCCTATTCCGCCGCCGTCATCGGTGACGTTCGCTGAAGTCGCATAGCGACCGAAGGCCCACGATTCGACTATAGACCGACGTGCTGTTCGCCCTAGCCGCTTCCGGGATGACGTCATCGTCTAAGCCGACGGTAATCGTTCATCTCTCAAAAGCGCAACAGATAACTCCAAGCAGCGATTCAGAATGTATTGATAGTTATCGTATGGTGCGCATAACGACTTGTAAATCCCCAGGTTCACGTCAGGATCATTCGGGCTTGGCTCTGCAAGCTGTTTTATGAGCTGTTGGGCCTCCGGGCCGACGTATGCGGCCTGCGTCTACGGCTTCGAGTTACCGTTTTCGATGGCTCCTTCAGGAGCGCAGTGTCGCTGGCGGTATTGAAGACCCCGGCAACGCCATTGCAAAGGCGGTACGAAGATGCTTTAGGGCTGAAAGGCCAGCAGTAGAAGGACTGTCGCAAGGATGATAGCGAGCCCGCCCCAAGTGAGCGCCGGCGAGAGGCGATCTCGGCTGCCCGCGGCAACGTCGAGCATCTGCATCTGGAAAAGCGTGAGCAACCACAACACTTCATTCCCGATGAGGGCCATCACCACGAAACCTGGGAGGCCACGCGGACCATTGATGTGGGCGTTCGGGCCGGCCGTTAGAAGCATGTAGCCGACCCACCCGAGGATCGCAACAACCACAACCTCGACAATCACCAGGAGCCACGCCGTCGGTTTGGGACCATACCCATTCGCTTTTCCGCTAATGCCGAAGTGAATCGGAACGCGATCCGGCAGCGTGCCATATCGCATACACGTGACCGCAGTGGCGATGACGACCGCTGCGATACCACCGGCTACAAGGGCGCAAGCAAGAATTACCATACGCGCCGATTCACGGCGTTGGCGCTGAGTCCTCGCTGCGATGATGTCTCGTTCCATGCCGACGCCGGCCAAAAGGATCCCCTGCGCTCGCGCTCGGCGCCGCAAGGGAACGCGAGTTCCCGAAAGCGTCGACCAGCGCCGACTCTCCAGCTCGCCCGTGGCAATCATGCGATGAATCTGTGGGAGCATCTACGATCTGCGCCATGCCCATGCGACGGCGCTGCTTGCCTCCGGTGTGCATCCCAAAATCATTCAGGAGCGCCTTGGCCACGCCTCGATCCAGCTCACGATGGATGCCTACTCGCACGTTATGCCGGGGACGCAGAGCCAGGCATGGGAGACCATCTCTTTCCTTTTTGCAAAACCGAAAAGCTGGCCCAAAAAAAAACTCCCCCCAAAGCCCCTCGCTAGAAAACACAAAACCCGCCAAACGCGAGGTTTGACGGGCTTTTTCTGGAGCCGACGAACCGGTTCGAACGGTCGACCTGCTGATTACGAATCAGCTGCTCTACCAACTGAGCTACGTCGGCGTACTGTCTTTGATTACTTTCCCGGCTTCGTCAGACACTAACTCCTCTTTGAGTCCTCACGCCTTCACAGATCGGCGCGCAGCGGTGAAACCCTCGGCACCCGCGGCGTCGAGCCTGGTTCGGCAAGCAAAGTGCCCGACCTTCCACGGTTCCTAGGCGACCGACGCTAAGGCCTCCCGTAACCGCGCCGTGTCGCCGAGCAGGTCGCGGGCGATCGTCGCCACGACCCGCGGCGCTGCGGTCCATCCCGCTTCGCAGCCGCGGCGCCCACCGCCCGTCAGGTGCAGGAGTACGCAGGCATCGGCAGCCACGCTGCCGTCTGCCAGCGCCCGGCGCAGGCCGGCGAGGGCCACACCGGCGGCCGGCTCGAGATCGATCCCTTCCAGCTCCGCAAACCATTCGCGTGCCGCGCGGGCCTCGGCGTTCTCCGCCGTGAGCACGTGCCCGTCACAAGCCTGCAGCGCGTCCCACAGGCCGCCTACAACGGCATACGGCGGCGCCTGCACGCCCAAAACCGTCGCCTCAAGCGCCACAGGTTCACCTGGTCGCGTCGCCGGCCCCGTAAGCAACGTCCGGCTCCCCGCGCGCCATGCGTCGTAGACCGGCGCCGCAGGGGCGTTCTGCACCAACACGAGGCGCGGCAAATCGCAGCCGAATCTTCCGTCGTCGCGCAAGCGCAAGGCCGCTTCATACGCCGCGATCGCACCCGCTCCGCTGCCGATCGCCTGCGCGTACACGGCGGGCAAGCGCCCCATCATCTCCGCTGCGGCGTACAGCACGGTCGCAATCCCGTCGCGGCGCGCCACATTCGCTACGCCGCCCTCGAAGACGAAGCCCTCGACGCCGCCAAGATCCTTGGCCAGCACGATGGCATCGTCGTAGGTTCCGCCGGCTACTGTGACAAACGCGATGCGCTCCGCCACCGATGCCGGTAGACGCAATCGCGAAACCACCGGCTCCGGCACCACGACCACCACCGGCACCTCGAGCTGCGCGCATGCCGATGCTAACGCAAGCGCCGTGTTTCCGGCTGAGGCGATGACCAGGCGTTCGCCGCCGCGCGGCAAGCGCCCGAGAACCGCGGTCGCTTCGATGTCCTTAAACGTTCCCGTCTGTAGCGTTGCGCCGCGCTGCGGCCAGTAGCCGCTGAATGCGATCCACAAGTCCGCCATCCCCAGTTCGCGATTGAGAGCTGCGCTCTGGAAGATCGCCGGAGCGCCGAAGGCGCGCGTCGGTGAGCGAAGCGGCAGCCAGCCGGCGTAACGCATCGCGCCCTCGCCGGCCGGGTCCACCGCCAGCGTGCGCGCAGCGTACTCGGTACGCAAGAGACTCGGTTCGTGGGGTTGGTCGCAGGCCAAACGTAAGCCGTCGTCGTCGTAGCTGCGTCCGCACTCCTGGCAGCGTAGGGTATAAGCCGTCACGGTTGCCTGGGGGGCAGCCCCGCGTCGCGATCGTGGAAGGTTCCGCGGGCGGCTCCCTCATCGAGTTCGAGGTCATCGAGCAGATAGAAGACGATCTTGCGGTCGTCGAAGCCAACCTTGGCAAGCTGCCGACCGTCGATCTCCACCACCTCGTGGATATGCCCGATCTTCCCAGCGTAGGCATGGTTGACCGCCGTGTACGCCGGGTCGCCGGGGCGCGGCCGGGGGATAGCCTTGACGCCTCGTAGCGGGGTGTTGTGGCGGTGCATGCGAACCATCTTCGCCGGAGGTGCCCCATGCTCATCGACTACCGAGGCAAGTCCCCTAAGGTCGATCCCTCGGCGTTCATCGCGCCGACGGCCGTGTTGATCGGCGACGTCGAGGTTGGGCCGGAGGCGAGCATCTGGTTCGGAGCGGTGATTCGCGCCGACAATGGCCCAATCCGCATCGGCGCGCGTACCTCCGTGCAGGATAACACCGTCATTCACGTGAGCGAGCGCGGGCGCACGATCATCGGCGACGATGTCACGGTCGGCCACTGCGCCGTGATGGAAGACTGCACCATCGGCCACCATGCGCTGATCGGCAGTAACGCCGTCGTGCTCAACGGCGCGGTGATCGGCGAGAGCGCGCTCATCGCAGCCGGCAGCGTCGTCGGCGAACGTGCGCAGATCCCGGCGCACGTCGTCGCAGCCGGAGCGCCGGCGAAGGTAACGAAGCCGCTTGAGGGCGGGGCCGCCACCTGGATCGAGGTGGCGGCGGATGAATACGTCGCGCTCTCGCGCTCGTATCTGGCGGAGGGCATCGGCCGCGCACCCGTTACGAGAGCGGCGAGCCGCGCGTGACGACCAACGCGCAGATCGTCGCAAGCTTCCTCGAAGCGCAGGGCCACCGAACCGCCGTCGAACACCTCGACCCAAACGAAGAGGCCGTACTGGTGCGATTCCGGGCGCGCGGCACCGCGTTCTTCGTCGCAACCAGCCAGTCCGATCCCACCTTCTTCACTCTGACGACGACGGTGATGCTCCCGACTTGGGCTCGCGATCAGGCCCAGGGCGCGCCCATCGTCCTCGCCCTGCAGAATGACTACAAGGCGGTGAAGTTCTTCTACGGCGATGAAGATACGCTCGTGGCGTCGATCGAGCAGTTTTCCGCCTCCGCCGATGAGTTTGTCACGCATCTCTGGCGTTGCGTCGGGATCATCCGAGAAGCCAGTTCCGCCGCCATCACGCGCATCATCGACCGGGGCGAAAGCCGTGCGGCCGCCGAGAAGTTCATCAACGACTTCATGCGCGGAAGCGAATGATGGGGGACGACTTCTTACAGCCGATCGAACAGGCTCTCGATGAGGAGGGGCTCTATTGGTCGCGAGAAGACGACGATCAGGCGCTGCGGCTCTCGTTCAAGTCCGAAGGCGATCGCTACTTCGTCGTCGCCTATCGTGACGATCCAACGTTCCTGATGTTCGGTTCGGGCTGGTCGCTCCCGACAAACATCCCGCTCGGTGCGGCGCTGCGCATCGCCAACGTCCTCAACGTGCGCAAGAAGTTCGTCAAGACCGCGCTCTGGGAAGATGAGCGCGACGTCCTCTTTACGATCGAACTCTGCCTTGCCGACTTCGATGAGTTCGGAGAACACTTCGCGCGCCTCCTCGACGCCCTGCGCTCGACGATCAGCGAGTTCTTCGGCGAGCTCCACGCCGCAGATCACCCCTCGGAGTAGATCTCAAACTCATAGTCATCAGGATCCCGAAAGAAGAGCGCGCGAGCTCCGGAATCGCCTGCCGGCCCGCCGATCATATCCACCCCAAGCCCACGCAGACGCTGGCTCCAAGCGTCCACCTCGGCATCGCTGTTCACGCGAAAGCCGAGGTGAAATTTGCCGCGCCCTGCCGGTGGCCGCGGCGTGAGGATCAAGGCGAACGCCTCCCAGCGCACGATGACCTCGTCGTCGCGGCGCTCGGTTACGAGCGAAAGAACATCTCGATAGAAGCGCTCTGAGAGATCGATATCCGAAACGCCGAGGGTGAGGCGCGAAAGACGAAGCATGGTCCTCTACGGTGGGGGGAAGTGCGTCGCATCGGCGTACGGCACGAAGAGCGTAAACTCTTTCTGAAAGCGCAGTTTGATCATCCCGGTGGGGCCGTTGCGATGCTTGGCGATGATGAATTCGGTCAGGTCCGGGTCTGGGGCCTCTTGGTGGTAGTAGCCGTCGCGATAGAGGAACGCGACGACGTCTGACTCCTGTTCGAGCGAGCCTGAGTCACGCAGGTCTGCCAGCATCGGCCGCTTGTCGTTACGCGTCTCGACGCCGCGATTGAGCTGTGCGAGGGCGATAATCGGCACACCAAGGTCCTTCGCCGTCACTTTGAGCGTCCGGCAGATCTCCGAGATCTCGTCGTTGCGATTCCCGTTGCGCGAGAGGACGCCCGGCCGCAAGAGTTGCAGATAATCGATGAAGATCGCTCCGAGTCCACTTCCGGACTTCAACCGGCGGCAGCGACTGCGCACCTCCGTCACGCTGAGCCCACCCGAGTCGTCTAGGTGGATTGCAAGCTGGCTAATATCGCCGATCGCACGAGCGATGTCGTCCCACTGACGGTCCTTGATGTTGCCGCGACGCAGATCGTGCATGGAGAGCTTTGCTTCAGCGCAGATCAGGCGTTGCACCAGCTCGTCGTTCGACATCTCAAGCGAGAAGAACGCCACCGGCTCCTTCGACTCGCGCGCCGCTGCAACCGCCATATTTAAGGCGAACGACGTTTTCCCCATACCAGGACGCGCCGCGATGATGATGAAGTTGCCGGGCTGAAATCCTGTCGTAAGATCGTCGATGTCGCGAAAGCCCGTGGTGAGCCCGGTGCGGGTACCGCGAAGGTTGTAGAGGCGATCGATGTTATCGAAGGCGTCCTTCATCAGCCGATTGAGCGGCATGAAGTCTCCCGCCATCTGGCGCTGGCCGATCTGATAGACCATCTGTTCGCTGCGATCGAGCGCCGCGTCGACATCCTCTTCGGCCTCGTAGCCGAGCTGCGATATCTCGGTTCCGGCATGAATCAAACTGCGTAACACGGACTTCTCGCGCACGATCTTCGCATAGTAGGTTGCGGAAGCAGCCGTCTGCACGGTGTCCATGAGGGTGGACAGGTACGAGAGCCCGCCGACTTTCTCCAAAGCATCGCGTTGGCGCAGCGCCTCGCCGACGGTGATCTTATCGAGCGGTTCGCCGCGGTCGAAGAGTTCTTGCAGCACGAGAAAGATCGTCTCGTGCACGTGTGCGTAGAAGTCGGAGGATCGGATGATCTCTCCGACCACGCCCATGATCTCCCGATCCACCAGCACCGAGCCGATAAGCGCCATCTCGGCTTCGAGGTTATGCGGTGGAATGCGATCGGCGATCGGCAGGCGAGAGACGGTCATGGTCGACGCGTCGTCTTCCGCCGTGCCCCTGTGGAGCGCCTTGTGGAGCGCTTGTGGATACCTAAAGCTCGCAACGCTTGCTCGACATCGCTCACGGCGACCACGTCGAGCCCCGCCAAGGCCGCGTCGAGATCGTGTGCGTTCTCCTTGGGGAGGACGAGCCGGCGCATCCCGGCCGCTCGAGCCGCATAGAGTTTCTCGACGATGCCTCCGACCGCGCGAACCTTGCCGGCAATCGAGAGTTCCCCCGTGACGGCAACATCCTGCGGCAACGGCGTTCGCGTCAGCGCCGACCAGATCGCGAGGAAGATGGCCAGCCCCGCCGAGGGTCCGTCGATGTTGCCGCCACCGACCACGTTGACATGCACGTCAACGTCGGCCGGATCGCGCCCGATCAGTCCGCGCAAGACGCTGGTCGCGTTAAAGACCGAATCCTTGGCCATGCTGCCCGCCGTCTCGTTGAAGCGAACGCTCCCTTTTCCAGGCTGCGATGCCGGGAAGGCCACCGCTTCGACTTCGATGACGCTGCCGACGTAATGCAACACTCCTAAGCCGTAGGTCTTGCCGATCTCGCGAACTTTGCGTGCGCGCACCGGCGTGTGCTGCACCAAGCGGCTGGTCTGCACGACGGTGCGCACGTCGTCTTCAGTGATGGTGACGGTGCGAGGTGCTCCATCCTTCGCCGGCACCTGGCGATAGAGCGCCTGCCCGTAGGCATCGGCCACGATCTGGACCGCCTTGCGGCCTTCGATGGTGTAGGAGGCGATGCGTTGCGCGACGCCGCGCGCCGCTCGTGCCGCAAGGCGCTTGATCGCGCCCTGGACGATGGTCACGATCTGCCCCTGCGTTAACGGCTGAAAGTAGACCTCCGCACAGCGCGAGCGAATCGCCGGGTCGATATCCTCCGGATCCCGGGTCGTCGCGCCGATGAGGATAAAATCGGCCGGTGCGCCGTCGCGGAAGAGCCGGCGCACGTACTCGGGCACATTGGGCGCGCTGTCGTCGTAGTACGACGATTCAAACGTGACGCGCTTGTCTTCGAGCACCTTGAGCATGCGCGTCTGCAGGAGCGGATCGAGTTCACCGATCTCGTCGAGAAAGAGGACGCCGCCGTGCGCGCGAGTCACCAGGCCCAGCTTCGGTTCGGGAATGCCGCCCTCGGCAAAGTCCCGCCGGCTGCCTTGGTAGATTGGGTCGTGGACGCTGCCGAGCAGCGGATTGGTCGTCTCACGCGGATCCCAGCGCAGCGTCGTACCGCTGGCTTCGACGAAGGGCGCGTCCTTGGCGAACGGGGTATAGGCGCGCGCTTTGGCAACCTCGAGCACCAGGCGCGCGACGGTCGTCTTGCCGACTCCGGGCGGCCCGTAGAGAATCACGTGCTGCGGATAGGGGGATGAGATCTTTGCAAGGAGCGCCTTCATCGCCGCTTCTTGGCCGACGATCTCACGCAGCGATTGTGGGCGCAGCAGGCTCAATGCGGACGTCGAGAGTTTGCGGCCGGAGAGCCGGTCGAGCTCATCGAGCTTCGACTTGGTCGCCGGGGTTTCGGGGCCGCCGTCCTCTCGCAACGCCTCGAGTTTGAGGTCGTCAAGATACTCTTGATGGCGCTGCGCCATCTTCGTATTCACCTTGCGCTCGATGGCGTCTTCAACGCTCTTTTGCGCGACGAGGTCCGCCAAGGCTTCCTCGATCTCGGCGATTGCTCGGCGTTGCTGCGCGCGCGTCGTTGCTCGTTCGACCGTCGGGTCTTCAAAGACGAGGCGCGCGAGCGCGCAAAGCCGATCGGGCAGGCCCTGCGAGCGCATCATCTTCAGTGCGCTTACCTTGCCCGCCCGTAGAACCAACTTCTCTTGACCGACGACGCCGGTTAGAAGTTCAAAGAGCGCGCCGACGTAACGGCTAAGCTCGTCTTCAACGCCGAGCCGGCGCCGTAAACGAGCAGCGTACGGATGCTCCCCGCTCGTGCCCATGGCTGCCATCTGCGCGGCTACGCCGCGACGACGCTCACCATCGCCTTAGCGACGACATTCTTATGGAGTTTCACCTCGACCGGATAGGACCCCAGGGCCTTAATCGAGCTCTTGATCTCCACCTTATGCTTATCGAGGGGCACATCGAGCACGTGCGAGATCGCCTCGGCGACATCCGCATTGGTCACCGCACCGAAAAGTCTGCCGTTGCCGCCCGCTTTGGCACGCACCGCTAACGCCGCCGTCTCAATCCGTTGAGCGAGCTGCTGGGCTGCTTCAAGGCTTTCGCGCTCATGCTTGGCCTTGATACGCTTCTCATCGGCGAGGCGCGCAAGCGCCCCTTTGTTGGCTTCGGCTGCGAGATCCCGCGGTAGCAGATAGTTGCGCGCGTAGCCCTCGGCAACGTCGATGACCTGGCCCTTGGCTCCGAGCTTGGGAACATCTGAGAACAGAATGACTTTCATCGAGGGTCCTTTACTCGGCAACGAACGGGAGGAAAGCGATGACGCGGGCTCGCTTCACCGCAACGGTGAGCATGCGCTGGTGCTTCGCGCAGTTCCCCGAGATACGACGCGGAACGATCTTGCCGCGCTCGGAGACATACTTCTTTAGGCGATTGACGTCGCGATAGCTGATGCCGATGGTCTTCTCCGCGCAGAACGTGCACGGTTTATGTTTTGGACGCCGATCTTTCGCGGCGCGCTTGCCCTTGGGCTTGACTGCCATGAGATACGTACCTTTCTACGACTAGGTGGATGTCGGTTGCGTCGACGGCGCGCAACCCTAGCCACGTGTCGGGATAACCCCCGACACGATGTCCATCAACATGGAACGAGTGGAGCGAGCCTGCGCGTTCGGCTTGCTGAAGGCCCGGAATCACAAAGCAGCGGATCAACGGACCCGCACCGCGCGACAAGAAAGGCTCAACCTGAATAACCGAAAGACTCCTCTGGACGCCGGATGGAACCCGGACGACCCTAACCGAAGCGGCAGGGCAAGAGCGTTCGTACGAAAGCGCACGAGCAAGCACCCACAGGGGATGCTCGTAGAGTCTAGCATCCTCCGGAGGTATCGGCAAGCGACGTTTCCGGCCTTGCCGAGCGCGCCGAGCGATCATGAGCCCATCTTCCGCCGCCACTGTGCCAACAGGGTGGCAGGATGATCCTTTAGTTCGGAGCGGGCCGTATGGCGAAGCTCCCGCGCCGGCGTGAACGCCCAGCGCGCCGTGTTCACCGACAGTACGCTCGGTAGCGCTCACCCAAAGTCGCGGATGATCGGCACCCTGGCCAGCAGCGCCGTGAGATGGCCGGGATCCCCAAGACTCGCGGCCGCCAACCGTTCAACTCTATAAGACCCCGACGTAAGGACGATGTAAGATCACGCGAATATCGTTGAAGATACGTGGTTCAGCGAATGCAACTGCAACGTGATCTGGAGGTCTATCTTTGTGGCTATGGTAATGAAGAATCGCAGGTTCTACAGCGCCCTTGGCGCGTTAGGCGTGTTTTTGGGGGTGGTCGTGCTCGCGAGTTGCGGCGGCGGAAGCGTCACCCCGCTGGCCACGATGGCAACACCGACTCCCACGCCGAGGACGATGCCTACGGCTACGGCTACGGCAACGGCTACGGCATCGGCAACGCCGACACCGACACCAACACCAAGTGGGCCGGCGGCCGGGACCACGTACGTCTTCACCAATCCGTCGTCACCATACGGCATGGAGGCGTTCGCCCCGAATGCAACCGGCGCCGCCACGCCGGTGAGTTCGTTCACGTTCTCGTCGAGCAACTACATATCGGGCATCGCGGTAGATGCGACCGGACGCGTCTACGTCGACGCAACGAACAGCATCTTCTCCTTCACATACGGCGCCGGCGGCAGCGCGACGCCGTCGACGACGCTCACGAGCGATCCCTACGGATGGGGCTTGGCCATCGACGCGAGCGACAACCTCGTCGCCACGGACTATCACAACAACGTGGTGGATTTCTTCGCTCCCGGAGCAAACGCGAGCGCAGCACCAATCAAGCAGATCGGCGGCAGCAGTACGCAACTCAACTATCCCTACCAGGCCGCATTCGACGGCAGCGGAAACCTCTACGTGCTGAACGCGAACATCCCGAGCAGCATCACGGAGTATTCCGCCGCCTCCATCTCCGGAACCGGAACGATTAACGCGGCACCGATCGCCGTCATCACCAGTTCGTCGAGCGCACTGGATGGGCCCGAAGGGCTCGCCGTCGATTCGACCGGGCGCATCTACGTCGGCAACTCCGCGAATAATACGATCTCCGTCTTCACTCCTGGTTCAAACGGAAACGTATCTCCCGTCGCGACGCTCAACGGCAGCAACATCGGATTCTCGATTAATCAGGCGACGATTGCGGTCGATTCGTCCAACGACTTGTACGTGGCCAGTTCGAATTCAAGTAATGCGGTATACGTGTTCGCGCCCGTGACATCGTCGGGGCAGACGCCTATCCGAACCATCACGGGAGTAACGTACGCCGGAGGCGTGGGTATCGTACCGTGAGCACACCATGGAGATCACGCATGAGTATTTGCATTTGCGCGCTTGCTTCTCTTTTGATGTTGCCGGCTTCAGCGCAAACGAACACGCAGTGGCAAAGCATATCCGGCTACACGGGTTGGGTCACCTACACCGAACACGACGACTCCAACGACGGAAAGACAAAAAGCACGTATGGCGCGGGAATGCAGGTACAATTCACGGTGCATTACAACGCGGCCGTGCTTGCGCCATACACTCGAAAATGGACCGTGACCTATTATTCCGGCACCGCGAAATATCGCGCCACGGAACGGAGCCGGATTCTCGGCATCAGCGGACCGGACGCGCAATGCGAAAACTTCAGCCAGAGTTTAAGGGGCGCGAGTACGCACGCGCAATTTCTGATGCACGTCTCGCCCACGGGCTACGTGCTCATCATGCCGGGAGGTGACGTGACGCTTAAGGGCACCTCGCATTCGCTGCCGAACCCGCCTTGCGGCGGTGCGGGAGGAACGCACAAAGCCTCTGCCTCGGGCCAGCTCGTCCGGTACGGTTCCGCGAGCGGCCCGCTCCCCACGAACGGCAACGTGTTGTGCGGCAGCAACGTCTACCGCGGCTCGGTGTTAAAATGGTGGGCGCAGCCTATCGGCGTTCCGGCGAAGACCGGGTCGTGCCCGACCAAGCACTCCCGCCTCGTGTCCTATTAGGCACTCCCGGCGAACGCCTTCGCCAATCCCTACAGCGATCTCGACAAAGTCGCCAAAACGCACCGTAACATTAAACGAAAAGGAGATGTAATGATACGCGCTTTCACCATCCTCTGCGCCCTCGCTTTGTCTTCATCCGTTGCACTTGCCGCGCCCAGTGTACCGGGCAGAGGGCAAATGAAGGGCGACATCGTCAAGATGAACCAGCAGTTCCATATCACCGGATACAACTATCGCATCAAGGCGATCCGCTGGGTGCCCGCGACGGACCCGTTCGCGCAAGGCGCCTCGAGCTACGCCGGCACGGCCACCGCGCCCAACGGTTATCTGGTTTTCGAAGTTCCGGCGAAAAACACGCAGAGCGAAGAAGACTGGGCTCCGAACTTGACCGTCACCGCACTCTACAAAGACGGCACGATGGCGGACGGCGATCAAACCCCGTTCTCCAAGACCGGTAATCCGCTCACGAGCAGAAAGGTCTTCCCAGGGCAAGGGATCACCGTGTACTACACCATCGCCAACGTTCCGCAGCCGACCAAAGACAATCCGCTCGTCAAACTCATTCTGAAATACACAGCGAACAACGACCCCGGTTATCCGCCGGTTTATCGGCTCTTGCATCCCGTCGTGAGCCCGTAAAGCGGTCTGATCCCGCCGCCGCGCAACGTGCACAACCCGACGCCAGGCGTTGACTACGTCTACGACTGGGATGTCGACCTCACGTTCACGAACAACTCGCGGTGCGGGCGTCAGCCTAGAAACGGCTGAACGCGCAAACGCCGCCAACGCGCATCGGATTACTCTTCACATCTTCCCCGCAAAGAGGTACCATCAAAACATGATTGGGCTGCATGACCGTCGGCGGCACAACCCGTCGCGCCTCCCCGCCCCACACGCCCTACATGCGAAGATCGCCTCGCGCGCAGGGTCTGGAGGTGCGATAGACCAAGGTTGGCGCCGGTGAAGAACATTGAACTCCACATCGAACTCCCAATCCCCGCAGCAGCCGCCCACGACGAAACGATGGCATTGCTTGGAGCTCTTGGGCGCAGCGAGCCGCCGTTTGAAGATCTCGCTCTTGCACTCGGGCTGCGCTCCTTGCACTTCCCCATCGCCGGTGAGGTGCGAATTCCGATCGCTACCCACGTTGAACTCGCCCCCGTGCATTGGGAGGCAACGCTCGAAATCAACTCAGCCGATCATCCAAACTTCTTTCCGCGTTTTCGCGGTACGATGACGCTCAACGCGCTCGACACGAATACGAGCGAACTCTCACTTCAGGGGAGCTACATCCCGCCGATAGGCTCGGTCGGCGACCTCATCGACGCAACGATCCTGCACGGCGCAGCCGAACGCAGCCTCCGCGATCTGCTCGAACGCATCGCGCAACTGTTGGTCACGACGATCCACACCCGAGAGGAGGCTACGGCCCGGCGTGCGCGCGGTCTACGATAGCGATCGGCGCTGCCGCACGTGGAGTTCAAAAACGAGAGAGCAACGCGACGGCAAGCCAGGCGACGCCGATGATCGGCGCGACGTAGAGCGCGTACCGCCCAACGAGGGCGATGCAGAGGCTCGAATACCACCAGTAGCCATAGTGCTTAATCCAAAACCGCCGGCGCCCGGCGCGCTTAAATCGCTCCACGTGTGCCCGAGAACGGCTTGAACCCATGCCTTCGTGAACGGCTCTGCTTGAGGGCAGGAACCACGTCGCAATGCCGGCATCGGCTGCGCGCTTACAGAGGTCCACTTCCTCCTGATACAAGAAGAAGGACTCGTCGAAACCGCCCAGTCGCTGGACGACGCTGCGCCGCAGGGCCATCGCCGCACCGATGACGATATCCACCCGCCGTTCGCTATCGTATCCCCAAGCTCGCAGCCGATACCCGTTGGCATACCGGCGTAAGGGAGCGGCATCCCCCCAGGCGCTCGAGCGCAAGAACGCGCCGATCCAGGTGTCGAACTCGCCGCATGATTCCTGCAGCGATCCATCGGGGTTGCAGATGTGCGAGCCGACGATCCCGGCCTCCGGGGTGCGAGAGAAAAAGTCGAGCACCGCCGCCAGCGCTCCCGAACAGAGCCGAGCATCGGGGTTCAACAGATAGTACACTTGCGCGTCGCAGGCCGCAAAAGCGCGGTTACAGCCGGCGCCAAAACCACAATTCTCTGCGTTTTCAATCAGATGAATGCGCTCGCCGTAACGCTCCCGCAACAACGCGGGCGTACCGTCGGTCGATGCATTATCGCTGACTACCAGCGTGTAACGCTGCGGATCGCTCTGCACCTCGGGCAGCGCAAGAACCGAATCGATCGCCGTGAACGCGCGCTGCGCATCGTTCCACGTGACGATCACCACGCAGAGCTCCGGCAGCCTCCTAGGAGGCTGTCGGAGTTGAGCCGTTTTCGGATTTGGCGCCGAATTTTGTTCGGAGACGAGGCGCGAAGAAGGAGCGAAGCCGTAGCTTCGTGACTGATGAGCAACGAAGTATTCGGGCAAAAGGCGGCCGAAAGACGGACACGTGCTTAGCTCCGGCAGCCTCCTAGGATTCATAGTCGAGGGTTCATCCGAGGTGACCGCGAGGCCTGGCCGACGCCCTAAGGCGCCACCGTGCGTACGCCGCGAATCGTCCCGGCACGAGCGGCACGGACTGCCGCCGCCACCGGTTTGAGGACCGTCCCGACATAGCCGTTATACTCTGCCATGGCGGCGCGATACTCGACGTTAAACTTCCGCGCGTAGGTGAGGGTCGCCGCCGTCGGCGGTGCCATCGCCGCGAAGAAGAACCCGGCTGGAATCTTCTCGCGCAGTTTGCCCGGGCGCTGGATGAAGTCTTCGCCGTTGTGATAGTTGGCCGTGAACGCGTGGAAGAGCGCGCTGCGCTTGGCGTTCGCCGCATCGATCTGCGCCGCCAACGCCGTCTTCCCAGCCTTGGAGGCAGATGCGCGCGCCGCCAACAGCGAGGCCTTCTGCGCATCGAGCGCATTGAGGACGGAGTCGACCTTGCCGTAGACCCGCAGATACTTGCGTGCGAATCGGTAGGCCGCCTCGAAGTCGGCCTGCGTGTAGGGAGTCCGAGGATCGGGCTTCACCGTGAACGGCTGCGTAGAGGTTCTGCCGTTAAGCACGATGCGCGCCGTATAGCGGCCCGGTGGAACCATCGCGCCTTCTTTGGGACCGCGGAACTCTTTGCGCGCCGCGCCCATCCAACGAATCGGCCCATCGGTGCGGAAATCCCACACGACCCGGTTGATCCCGACGACGTTGGTCACGTTGGGCACCTTCTTCTTCCCCATCTTGTGCGTGCCGCCGATATGCCGGATGATGCGCCCCCGCGCATTGAGGATGTCGACGGTTGGGGACTTCTTCTGCGGCGCCTTCTGGTAGAAGTCGAGGATCGCTCCATAGGGCGGATTCTGCCCGGAGAAGCGCGTGTAGTTGCCCTCGTTGCTGCGGCGCATGATGTACTCATACGCGGTGCGCACGGGGAAGAGCATGCTGCCCGCCGCCTTGGCTTGGGGCAACATCTGCAGCGATGTCAGGTCGTCGAGAATCCACATCGCCCGCCCGTGCGTGGCGACCACGAGATCATCGAACGTCGGCTGCAACCGAATGTCGCGCACCGACGCCGTCGGCAGGTTTAGCTGAAACTTCGACCAGCGCTTCCCGCCATTGTAAGAGATCCACATCCCCTCTTCAGTGCCCGCGTAGACCAGATTGGGATTGATGATGTCGGGGCGTACTGTGCGAACGTATTGATCGGGCGGTAAGCCGTTGACGATCTTGGTCCAGCTCGCTCCATCGTTGTGGCTGACAAACACATAGGGCGCATCGTCACCCGAACGATGGCGGTCGATCGACACGTAGACGGTATTCGCGTTCAGGGCCGAAGGCGCAACCGTTTCGACGCGACCGAACGGAGGCACGCCCGGCGGCGTAACGTTCGTCCAGGTCTTGCCGTCATTGAGCGTGCGTTGCACGAGCCCGTCGTCGGTACCCACCCAGATCTCGCCGGCTCGCCGCGGCGAGCCCTCGATGTCGAGGATCGTGTCGCTATACTCGGCGCCTGAGACGTCGTGAGCAAGCGGGCCGCCTGCAGCCTGTTGATGCGCCTTGATATTGAGGGTGAGATCGGGGCTAATGACCGTCCAATGCACGCCGAGATCGCTCGATTGAAAGACGACATTGCCGCCATACCAGAGGACGTGCGGGCTCCAGGGCGAGAACGCCACCGGGGAATCCCAGTTAAAACGATACTTGTGCCTGTAGAGATGAAAGAGCGAGAGCGTCGGATTGACCACCGGATCGATGAAGCGATTGCCTCCGGTACGCCGATCGTACTGCGCGACGACGCCGTCCTCAAGGTCCGAAACAACGTAGCGGCGATTGCCGGGCACCGGCACCGACCACATCCCGTCTCCGCCGATCACCGGATACCAATACGCGTTGGTGTTGCCGACAGGATCGAGCGAGTTGGACGGACCGCACCAGGCGTTATTGTCTTGAAAGGCACCACAGACCAGATACGGATTGCCGCCCGAAAGGCCGACATGGTAGACCTGGCCGATAGCCAGATTCCGCGAGAAGGACCATGCCTTGCCACCGTCCAGCGTGAGCGCGTAACCGCCGTCCTCACCGACAATGATTCGCTTCGGGTTGTTCGGAGCAATCCATATGGCGTGGTAATCAACATGGACGTTCTTGGCAATCGCTTTGAACGTCTTGCCGCCGTTCTTGGAGAGCGAAAGCATCTCCGAGACGCCGTAGACCCTCTTCGGATTCTTCGGATCGACGGCGACGTGCGTGAAGTAGAACGGCCGCTGATCGACCAGCGTATTGTCACTAACCATCTTCCAGTGGGCGCCCGCGTCTTCACTGCGCCAGAGGATCCCGCCCTTGGCTTCGATCAACGCATAGACGAAGTTCGGATTGCTCGGTGCGACCGCAAGGCCGATGCGACCCGTCAGACCGGGCGGCAACCCGTTGCCGGCGAGGCGCGTCCAGCTCTTGCCGCCGTCGGTCGATTTGAAGAGCCCGTCAGCCTTGCCGCCGGAGCGAAACGTCCACGGTTTGCGGCGAAACTCCCACATGCCGGCATAGACGACCATGGGATTGCTCGGGTCGATCGCCAGATCGCTGCCACCGGTCTTTGGCCCAAGATAGAGCGTCTGCTTCCAGGTCTTGCCGCCGTTCCAGGTGACATAGATGCCGCCGGACGTGCTGTTCTTATAGTAGCTCCCTGCAGCCGAGACGATGACGTGATTGGGATGACGCGGGTCGACGACGATGCGTGAGATGTGGCGCGTCGCCTGTAACCCGACGCGTTTCCAGGTCTTGCCGCCGTTCGTGGTCTTGTAGATGCCGTCGCCGTAGCTGACGTCGTTGCGCGGATTGCTCTCGCCGGTTCCCACCCAAACGACGTTCTCATTGGTTGGATCGATCGCCACGGCGCCGATCGCCGCGACCTTCTGCGTGTTGAAGACGGGCTTCCAGGTCGCGCCGCCGTTGCTGCTCTTCCAGACGCCGCCGCCTGCGGCGCCGAGGTAGTAGAGATTGGGGTCCTGGGCGCTGCCCGACACGGAGGTTACGCGCCCGCCGGCCGCTGCCGGACCAATGGAACGCCATGCGAGCTTGCCGTATGGCGTGGATGGCGCGGCCGGTTTCTTTGCCGCCTGCGCGATGCCGGCACCGGCGAGCATTGCACCCGCCAGTGCCGTTGCAAGAAGACGACCGCGTCGATCCATGTTGAAGTCTCCTTTCCTAACTACGGCCGCACTGCCGGCAGCGAGACCGTCTTGAGTTTGGCTGCCGCAAGCGCCGCGTTGACGCTTAAGAGGCCCTTGGCGGCATAGCGGTTGTACCGGGCAATCGCTGCGCGATAGCGCACGTCGATGCGCTTGCCGTACGAAACGATTGCCGGGGTCACTACCCCTTGCGCCGAGTAGAGAAGCATCTCCATATTGTTACGCAACTTCCCGGGTCGCTCGATGGACGACTCGTCGTTATGGAAGTTCGCCGTCAGCAGGTTGAAGAGCGCGTTGTGCTGCGCGAGCGCCGCCGCGATCTTCGTTTGGAGACCGGCGTTCCCGGCTTTCTTGGCCGCTGCGTTAGCTGCCGCCAGTTGAGTCTTAAGGCTATCGAGGTTATTGAGCATGGTATCCACCACGCCGAACTGCCCGAAGACTTTGAGCGCGTAGGCATAGGTGAAGTTCATCTGCCCCAGCGTTACCTTGGTGCGCGGATCGGCCTTGACGACGAACGGACGAACGAACGTCTTGCCGTCGATGGTCATCCGCACCGCGTAACGGCCCGGTGGAACCGTGGGCCCTTCGTTTGGTCCCTGGTAGCGCTTGCGCGCCGCGCCATACCACTTCTGCGGCCCGTTGACCGTGAAGTTCCACGTATAGCGATTCAGGCCCACCTTGTTGGTGACATACGAAACCTTCTTGTGATGCACCGTATGCGTGCCGGAAACCATGCGCACCACCTGGCCTTGCGCGTTGAGGATCTGGACCGCCGGCGCGGTCTTGCCGGGCGTCTTTTGGTAGAAGGTGATCATCACGCCGTAGGGCGGGTTTGGAGCCGTATACTGCGTGTAGATGCCCTCGTCGTTTTCGTGGAGGTTGTATTCGTAGGACGTGCGAGGCTTAAAGAGCCAAGCGCCGGCGGCAACGGCCTTCGGGAGCTTCTGCAACGCGCGGATGTCGTCGAGGACGAAAACGGAGTGCCCGTGCGTGGCGATGACGAGATCGTCGAACGCCCGCTGAATACGGATGTCGCGCACCGACGCCGTGGGGAGATTATTCTGGAAGCTCTTCCACACGGCACCGCCGTCATACGAAATCCACATGCCCTCTTCGGTTCCCGCGTAGACGAGGTTGGGGTTGTGGATGTCGGGGCGAACGGTACGCACGTACTGATGCTTGGGCAGACCGTTGACGATCTTCGTCCACGTCTTGCCGAAGTCGTGCGTGACGAACAGATAGGGCTTGTAGTCGCCCGAGCGATGACGGTCGATCGAAACGTACGCCGTGCCGTCGCGTAGCGTGGATGGGGCAACGGTTTCCACCCGGCCGAACGGCGGCACACCGGGCGGCGTGACGTTCTTCCAGTGCTTGCCGCCATCGAGCGTAAGTTGCACCAAGCCGTCGTCGGTGCCGACCCAGATCTCGCCCTTATGCAAACGTGAACCTTCGATATCGAGGATCGTGTCGCTATACTCGGCGCCGGAGACGTCGTAGGTGATCGGGCCGCCGCTGGGACCTTGGTGGGATTTGAGGTTCAGCGTGAGGTCGGGGCTAATGACCTTCCAGTGCATTCCGCGATCTTTCGTTTGGAAGATAACATTGCCGCCAAGCCAGGCGATATGCGGATTCCAGGGTGCAAACGCAATCGGGGAATCCCAGTTGAAGCGATACTTACTGGTCGCCAGGTCGAACTGCTGCAGGTCGGTCTGCAGATAGGGTTGCACGAACCATTGATCTTGCGTGACTTTGTTATAGACGGTCAACGAACCGACTTCGGAGTCGCTCCAGATGTAGTTCGGGTTGGCAGGATCGGGGACGGCCCACTCGCCGTCGCCGCCGGTCGTCACGATCCAGTACTTGTTCATGATGCCGCTGGGGTCCAGCGAGTTGGAAGGCCCGCACCAGGCGTTATTATCTTGTACGCCGATACAGATCTGATAGGGATTCTCGTTGGACACGGCTACGTGATAGACTTGCGCGATCGGAAGGTTCTTCGAGAAGAACCAATTCTTCATCCCGTCAACGGTCAGCGCATAGCCTCCGTCTTCGCCGACGATGATCCGGCTCGGGTCATTGGGCGCGATCCAGATCGCATGATAGTCGACATGAACCTGCGGGGCGATGATCTTGAAGTGCCGGCCGCCGTCGGTCGACATCGACAGAAACTCCGAAGCGCCGTAGACCTTGCGGGGATTGCTCGGATCGACGGCGACATGCGTAAAGTAAAAAGGTCGCTGATCGACCAGCGTATTATCGCTGACCATCGTCCAATGGGCGCCTGCGTCTTCACTGCGCCACAAAATGCCGTGTTTGGCTTCGATCAACGCATACACGTAGTTTGGATTGCTGCGCGAGACCGCAAGACCGATGCGGCCGGTGATTCCGGTGGGCAAGCCGTTGCCGACCAGACGCGTCCAGGTCTTGCCGCCGTCGGTTGACTTAAAGAGACCATCCGCCTTGCCGCCGGACTGGAACGTCCAAGGCTTGCGGCGGAACTCCCACATCCCGGCGTAGACGACGTTCGGGTTGCTCTCGTCCATCGCGAGATCGCTGCCGCCCGTCTTGGGGCCGAGGTAGAGGGTCTTTGCCCATGTTTTTCCGCCGTCCCACGTGACGTAGACACCGCCATGGGTGTTGTTGCGAAAGAAATCACCGAAGGCTGCCACGAGCACGTGATTGGGATCCTTCGGATCGATGACGATGCGCGAAACGTAGCGGGAGTTCTTCAGCCCCACGCGCGCCCAGGTCTTGCCGCCGTTGGTCGATTTGTAGACGCCGTCGCCGTAGCTGACATCGTTGCGCGGATTGCTTTCACCCGTTCCGACCCACACGACGTTCTTGTTCGTCGGGTCAATCGCCACCGCGCCGATGGCGGCGACCTTCTGTTTATTGAAGACCGGGATCCAAGTCTGGCCGCCGTTGCTGCTCTTCCAGACGCCGCCGCCGGCCGCGCCGACGTAGTAGAGCTTGGAGTCCTGCGCCGTCCCGGCCACCGAGGTCACGCGGCCGCCGACCGCCGCCGGGCCGACGGGGCGCCACATGAGGTTGCCGTAGGGCGGGCCGATAGTCGGCTTGGGGGTCGGTTTGGCGGCGGCCTTGACGGCCGGCGCCGCGGCCGCGAGTGAAGGTCCGCCTACGAGCGAACCGGCCAATGCGAGCACGGTCGCAATGAACGCAAACGAAGTCCAACGACGGGTCACGAGAGGTCCTCCTGACGACGAGGCAGATGAAGTACGGATTCGGGAAACCTCCCGTACGGACGCCGCACACTCCTGCTCTAGGCGCCCTACGGGCGCATCAAAAGAGCTTCAAAAGTCGGCATGCACACCACGCCGGCGCCCGCTCGCGCTACGAGGGCTGCGGCGAAGGCGCCGGCAAGGCGGCTCGTTGTTGGGCTTCATAGCGCGGAACGTTCACATGAATCGCATACCACTGCGACCAAGCGACCATCCCAAAGAGGACGACGAAGAAGGCGACGAGTCCGATGCCCCATGCCCGGCGGGCTCGGGGGGACATCTCAGCATGACGGCTCACGTGAGCTTGCTTCGCCCACGAGTGTGCCTCACCCCACGGATCGCGTCGTAAGGGCGAGGGATTTTCGAACCGATTCTAGGCGCAAGACGAAACGGCCGAAAAGACGAGGGAGGGGCCTCCCGGCCCGGAGCGAACCCGCAGGCCGATGCGCATGACCGCCTGCCTCCTGTCAGGAGCCGCCATAGCCGTGTGCTTCGCGGTGCAACCCGGACCCGTCGCCGCCGCACAGACGATGCCGGCACCGACCGGACCCGCCATCCACGCCTACGCCAACGTCCTTCAACGAATCAACCCGCAGATGCCGGCCTGGCAGAGTCAGCAGCTCGCCAAACATGTCTTAGTGAACGCCGCGCGCTGGCGCGTCGATGCCAACCTCTTGGTGGCACTCGTCAAGGTTGAGTCGGATTGGCACACCCATGCGGTCTCGTGGGCCGGCGCCATCGGTCTTGGACAACTGATGCCCGGAACTGCCGCGCGCTTGGGCGTCAACCCATTCAACCCGCTGCAAAACCTCGAAGGCGCCGCCCGCTACCTCGGCGGCTTGCTCCATCGCTTCAAAGGCAGGCCCAACCGCTATGCGCTGGCGTGTGCGGCCTATAATGCCGGCGCGAGAGCGGTCATTGAGTACGGCGGCATCCCGCCCTACTATCAAACGCAGCATTACGTCGTGAAGGTGTTGCGGACGTGGCACGAGATCGCGCTGGGCATTCACCTCCCGCCCGCGAAGCGCGTCTCCCGCGCACCCGACGTCGCCTACTGGACGAACGGGCCCTAACCTCGCCCGCGCGGTGCGCCGCGCACTGCTTGAAGGATGCCGTCGACGGCATCGCTCAAGGTCAGTTCGCCTCCGAGCTTCATGCCCTGTGCTCCCGCACGATGGGCTGCCTCCACGTCGCCGTCGGCATCGCCGATCACCACGCACTCGTCTGGGCGTAGCCCAAGTGCCTCTGCTGCCTCCAGCACCAGACCAGGCTGCGGTTTGCGACAGTCGCAACCGTCCTGCGGCGCGTGCGGACAGATGAACCACCCCTCGAAGGGGCCAAGCAACTCCTCGACGCGAGCGTTCACCGAGCGCACCGCCTCGCCCCCGATCAGCCCGCGCCCGACGCCGCTCTGATTGGTCACCACCGCCAGGCGCAACCCGGCCGCGCGCAAACGCTGCAGAGCATCGAGAACGCCGGGCAGCGGCTCGACACGAGCGGGGTCCCCGTTATAGGGCACATTCACGATCAACGTCCCGTCGCGATCGAAGAGGACGGCCTTAGGGACCGGTTGGCTCACGTCATTCTCCGTCGACACGTGCTACTCAAGCGGCGCGAAGAGGCGCGCAATATCCTCTTGCGTAAAGGCGGCCGTAGCCGGGCGATCCGGATCAAAGAGCCCTTCGGCCAGAGCGCCTTTCCTGGCCTGCATCTCGACGATGCGCTCTTCGACGGTGCCCAGAGCAATCAGCTTATAGACGAAGACGTGTTGATCCTGACCGATCCGATGCGCGCGATCGGTGGCCTGGCGCTCCACCGCCGGATTCCACCACGGATCGTAGTGAATCACCGTATCGGCAGCCGTAAGATTCAAGCCGGTTCCCCCTGCTTTAAGGCTAATGAGAAAGAGCGGCACCTCGCGCTTTTGGAAACGAGCGACCGGCGTCTGGCGATCGGTCGTATCACCACGCAACTCGACAAAGTCGATCTTGCGAGAGAGTAACTCCGGCTTGATGAGATCGAGCATGCTGGTGAACTGGGAGAAGAGCAGCACCCGGCGCCCCTCTTCGAGCAGTTCGGGAAGCATCTCCATCAGAAACTCCAACTTCGCAGAGTGTTTGACGTTGCGCGCCGCCACCGTCTTCACCAAGCGTGGATCGCAGCAGACCTGGCGTAGTTTGAGTAACGCCGTCAGCACGGCAATGCGGCTACGCGCCAGCCCCCGTCGCTCTACCTCTCTCACCACCGCTTCATGCGTACTGAAGCGAACGGCCTCGTAGAGATCGCGCTGCGAGCCGATGAGCTCGATGGGGCAGAGGATCTCCGTTTTCGGCGGTAGCTCTTGGGCAACTTGCGCCTTCGTCCGACGCAGCATGAATGGACGCAGACGTAGCCCGAGCAACTCCCGGCGGTCGACATCATGGTGCTTCTCAATCGGCGTGCGAAAGAGACGACGGAACTCCCGGCTACCGCCGAGCAGGCCCGGCATGACAAAGGTAAAGATCGACCACAGCTCATCGAGGTGATTCTCAACCGGGGTCCCCGTCAATGCGAGCCGTTGCTTCGCCTTGAGTTGCCAGGCGAGTTTTGCGCCCTTCGATAGCGGATTCTTGATGGCTTGCGCTTCGTCAAGAATGGCGATCTGCCACTGGCGCGGGAGAAGCGTCTTGGCGTCACGCAGCAGCAACGGATAACTCGTCACGACGATATCCGCCTCGTCGAGCTTGACAAAGTTCTCCTCTCGGTTCGGCCCCTGCAGCGCTACGGCCCGGAGCTTCGGCGCAAAGCGTGCGATCTCACTCATCCAGTTCGGCACCACACTCGTTGGAGCGACCACCAGGCACGGCGCCCGCAAGCGGCCCGCTTGTTTCTCGGCGACGATATGCGCCAGCGCCTGGATCGTCTTCCCCAACCCCATATCATCGGCTAACACGCCGCCGAGCTCATGTTTGCGCAGGAACTGCAACCAGGCAAAGCCGGTCGCCTGATACGGACGCAACTCGGCGCTAAGCCCACGCGGAGCCTTCTTCTCTTGGATGCCGCCACCATCTCGAAGTGCGCGCGCAAATGCGCGCAAGCGCTCGCCTCCGCGTAACGCTACGCCCGAGGAGACTTCCATATCGTCCAGCCCGACCGCGTGCGCAAGGGTCACCGGCAGGCGACCATCGGCCGTCAAGTCGCCCCCGTCGAGCAGTTCGATCAACGTCAACAGGATGCTGCGTACGCGGTCGGTCGGCAACGCAACGCACGTCCCATCCGGTAAGCGTGCGTAGAGCGTCGGCTCTTGCGCCAGAACGCGTTCCAAGCCTTGCTTGGTCGTCGTGGCCGGCAAACGGCGAACCGCATCGACGATGGCCGGCAAGAGTGCGATTCGCTGCCCGTCAACATCGACATCGAGACCAAGTTCGAACCAACGCGTTTGGGTTTCATGCAGTTCGGCCTGCCAGGGTGCGTCGAGATGGATCACGCGATGCGGGAACGCGGGATCGATGTCGATCTGCCAGCCTTCGCTGCGCAACCGGTCCGCAAGACGATCGACGAATCGCGCCCAGCGTTCCTGCGCGTTCGGCTCGGGAAACGCCAAGAGGTCCGGCATCGCCGTTCCGGATTGGGGATCGAGCAACGGCGCGAATTCGTAGCTTTCAAGCCGCGAGCGTACGTTCTGCTCGAAAGCAAAGCGGCGTGGCCAGAGCCGCAGCGTCTCGCCGTCGACCAAGCGCAGCTCGTCCGGCGCATCGGAGGGATGGACGAGGGTGCCGCCATAGTCGAAAGCGAGCCGAGCGGCGGGAACATCCAGGCTGCGGGCAGGCTCGCGATGCCAGAGACCGCCCGACCAACGTTGCGTTGCAGGGTAGGTTACCCGCTGCATCGTTACCGACAGGTGCACAACCGGGTCGTCTTCGATCGTGAGCGCCTCGACGGCCGCGCGGGGTGCAGGCACAGCGAGACCGGCCAATCCGACCTCCCAGGTGCGTCGAAGGCGCGGCACCTGGCTTGGAGCAAGCGAGGGCGCACGTAAGATCGCGGCGGCAATCGTCGGGGGAAGACCGAGATCGAGCGGCCCTGCCTGCCACGTCACCGTGTCGACGTACCATGGCGGCAGCAGCGCGAGCGCCGTGAGCGACAGCCCGCCGCCGGCCACTGCCGGCCGCTGGCGTCCGTCGGAATCGATCGTCCAGCTCAGTTGCGCCACGCGATGCGCCCCCCGCGAGAGCGGCGGATTCGTCGTCGATTGCCAATAGCAACGCCCGGTCGCAATCATACGCTCGAACGCCGTCGCCAAGACCTCCAAACGCGCGACGCGCGGGACGCCCAAGCCCTGGAGCGAGCCGAGCAGACGGCCGATGATGAGATCCTCCGGCACCGTAAAGCTCGCCGTCGTGTACCCGAGGTTCTGCAACGCATACGGTCGCAGCGTGCCGAAGCTGCCGTCTTTGCGCCGGCGCGCAACGCCGGCAGCGACGTCAAAGTCCGGGGTGTAAGCACGCATGCGTACGTCCACGATATAGAGCAACTGCGCTTCCTTCTGGGCCAACTCGCGTCCGTTGCGGCTCCCCGCGATCTCTTCAAGCTCTTCAAGCCACGCCTCCACGGCGCCATCCGCCGGGTCTTGGCCCAAGGCACCCGGCGACAGACGAGAGATCGCCCCCGGAAAGAGATCGAGCGCTTCAAAAGCGACGGCTACGACGTGCTTGCAATCAACGCCGACGGGGCAGGTGCAGTACCCGTAGAGCACCGGCTCGCCGGTGGGGTTCTTCCGCACGCGGATATCGACCGTATAAGGTTGCGAGCGACTGCCCAACACCTTTGCACTGAAGCGCGCACCGTTCTCCGAGACCGACAAACCGAAGACGCGGCGCTCGCGCTGGTAGTTCTGCCCGCGTGCGATCATCGTCGGGGCAAACGACCGCCGCAGGCAACGCAGATCGAAGAGCAGCTCCGCTGGAGCTCGATCCATGCTCAAGGTTGCCTCGACGTGCCGCGAACGATGCGAAAGACGCTATTGCGCGGCGACGTAAACCTCGGAACCGTGTTCGGCGAACTCGCGTGACTTCTCGGCCATGCCCTGCTCTGCATAGGCACGTACCTCTTGTGTAATCTTCATCGAGCAGAAGTGCGGCCCGCACATCGAGCAGAAGTGCGCGACCTTCGCGCCGGCTGCAGGCAACGTTTCATCGTGGAATGCTTGCGCCGTCTCTGGATCGAGCGAAAGCGCGAACTGATCGCGCCAGCGGAACTCAAAGCGCGCCTTCGAGAGCACGTCATCCCAATGGCGCGCAAGTTTATGGCCTTTCGCAACGTCGGCTGCATGCGCGGCAATCTTATACGCGATAACACCGTCTTTGACATCCTTCTTGTCGGGGAGTCCAAGGTGCTCTTTCGGTGTCACGTAACAGAGCATCGCCGTACCGTACCAGCCGATCATGGCCGCGCCGATGGCGCTGGTGATATGATCGTAGCCCGGAGCGATGTCGGTGACGAGCGGCCCGAGGGTGTAGAACGGCGCTTCGCTGCAGAGTTCCATCTGCTTATCGACGTTCTCTTTGATGAGGTGCATCGGCACGTGACCCGGCCCCTCGATCATCACCTGCACGTCGTGCTTCCAGGCAATCTGCGTCAGCTCACCCAGCGTTTCGAGCTCTGCGAACTGGGCAGCGTCGTTGGCATCGGCCAGACACCCGGGGCGCAGGCCGTCGCCAAGCGAAAACGCGATGTCATAGGCCTTCATGATCTCGCAGATCTCTTCGAAGTGCTCGTAGAGAAAGTTCTCGCGGTGATGCGAGAGGCACCACTTGGCCAGGATGGAGCCGCCGCGCGAAACGATCCCGGTCACGCGCGTGGCGGTGAGCGGCACGTAACGCAGCAGCACACCGGCGTGAATCGTGAAGTAGTCGACGCCCTGCTCGGCCTGTTCAATCAGGGTGTCGCGGTAGAGCTCCCAGGTTAAGTCCTCGGCTTTGCCGTCGACCTTCTCGAGCGCTTGATAGATCGGCACGGTGCCGATCGGCACCGCGGCGTTGCGCAGAATCCACTCACGGGTTTCGTGAATGTTCTTGCCCGTCGAAAGATCCATCACGGTATCGGCGCCCCAGCGCGTCGCCCACGTCATCTTCTCAACCTCTTCGTCGATCGACGATGCGACTGCGGAGTTGCCGATGTTCGCATTGATCTTCACCAGGAAGTTGCGGCCGATGATCATCGGCTCGCTCTCGGGATGATTGATGTTCGCAGGCAGAATCGCCCGGCCGCGCGCGATCTCGCTGCGCACGAGTTCAGCTTCGCAGCCTTCGCGTAGCGCGACGAACTCCATCTCCGGAGTGATCTCGCCGCGGCGCGCATAGTGCATCTGCGTGACGTTGCCGCCGGGTTTGGCTCGGCGCGGCTTGCGCGCGTGAGGGAAGCGCACCTCATCGAGCTCCCGCATCGCCTCCCGGCCGCGGCGATAGAGCGAGGTGGGCTTGGCAAGCTCTTCGCTGTCGGCGCGGGCAGCGATCCACGACTCGCGCAGAGGCGCCAGGCCCCGGCGCACATCCGTGACGACGCCGGGATCGCCGTACGGGCCGCTGGTGTCGTAGACCGCGTGCGTCGTGCCGTCCGTCAAAACGATCTCACGCATCGGAACCCGCAGCGAGGGATCGTTTCCGAAAATGTAGATCTTGCCCATCTCTTCCTCCGCCGGCATTACCCGGATCAGGTGCCTCGGTCGGCAAGGCGGTGCTTGCCCTCTCAGCCCGCCTGGCGCGAGCTCCCGCTATCCGGCAGTAACTACGCGATAGGCGCCGCCGGTTCCGCTCAGATGGGGCACATCGCCGAGACCAACACTTCGGCCCGGAGGAAGCCTCTCTCCGGCGAACCCGTTTGCCACGAGAGGAATCAACCACGGTGCATGCCGAGGAACAGCGCTTGATCGAGAGCGCCATTAGGGGGGATCGCCCTGCCCTTGAGGCTTTACTTGAAGCGACCTGGCCCGACGCCTATCGCCTGAGCCGTAGCATCCTGCGCGACGAGGCCCTTGCAGCCGATACTGCCCAGGAAGCGTGCGTCATCATCTACCGGACGCTCGGATCGCTGCGTGACCCGACAGCGTTTCGCGGTTGGTGGCATCGCATCGTGACACGCGAAGCACTGCGGCTGGCCAAACGGCGCGTGGGGGATGTCACCTTCGACGACCTCTCCGACACCGAAGCCGCAGCGCTCGTCAGGCGAGAGCAGAGCGGTCAGCAGTACGGCGATGTCGATCTCCAACGGGCGCTCGCCGCACTGCCGGTGCGCAGACGCACCGTTCTGCTCTTGCGCTACTACGCGGAACTCGACAGCTCCGCGATCGGCGCCGCGCTCGGTGTCCCGGCCTCGACCGTGCGATTCCATCTCGCTTCGGCAAAGCGGCAACTCCACCGGCTGCTCTCCGCGCCAGCGCGCGGAGCGGCCACAAACGCTCAGGAGGTTTCCACCCATGCGTGAAGACGCACTCATTCACGACGCATTCCAGCGCGAAACCGATGCCTATGCCGTCCCACCGCTGCCGCTCCAAGCGATTCGCGCCAAGGCACTCGAACCGGACCAGCGCAAGCACATCCACCGCCGCCTGCCTCTGCTCGGACTCGGCATCGCCTTGCTGCCGGCGATCGCCCTCGCGGCAGCGGTACTCCCCGTCGCCTGGACACATTTGCCGACATGGGCACAGACCGCCTACGCACGATTGGGCATCCCGGCGAGCGCACGCTTCGAACAAACGGGCAGCACGCATTACACCGCGCAGTACGCTGGTGCGCACTTGACCTTGGCGCAAGCGCGGGCCCAGGCACCAAAGAACGTCGTTTTCCCTGCCGGCCTGCCCGCGGACGCGCGCGGCGGCCACGTCGTCCGTACATCAAAAACCCTGCAGAACTACGTGGTTATGTATCACTCGAAGACTCATGGCTTTGTCTTCTTTCTCTTCGACCGCCGCATGTTCTCGAATGGCTTCATGTCAAAACATCTCTCGAAGAGACGATCGGCACACGAAACATTGACCTTCACGACATCGGGGCAAGGACACCTAGCATTTCACGGCGCAGCCCACCCATACCAATGGATCAGCGGGAAAGAGCTCGTCACGCTCATTACCGATGCGCCAGCGGCCGTTGTCACCCGCATCAAATCTGCGATGCACGGGAAAACGCTTTCGCCAGCGGAGCAAAAAGAGGTTTCGTTCAGCGTAACGCCCACCTCCCCGACTCCGGCACACCGTTCTCCGCAATAGGCATTACGCGCAGCCACATAGCACCAACTACCGGACTCCAATGCCTCGCCGACGCACAATCGGCGGGGCATCTCGCATCGCTCGCCTGGCGAGCGCACATCACTGCTTCTGCCACCGTAAGGAGATCGTTTCTGCGCCGTACAACGTACGCGCACGATGCCCTACCTCGTTCTCGGTGCCGCGCAGTTGGCGGTCGGCGCAGCGGCGATCTTTGCGCGCTTTGCCTTAGGCGGAGCGCAACCGTTGGGCGTTGCGGCAACGCGCCTCGTGATTGCCGCAGCCATCTTACTCGGCTACGCCGCGCTCGTGAGCCGTCGAGAGGCCACGCAACACGAGCGGCCGACGCCGCGTGCGCGATGGCTGCTCGCCGGCGCCGGCGTGGCCCTGGCCATCCACTTCGCGACGTGGATCGGTTCGCTCGACTACACGACCGTCGCGGTATCGACGCTGCTGGTCACCTCCACGCCGATCTGGACGGCACTCTACGACGCGCTCGTCCTGCATCGCCCGCTCTCGCGCCTGGCAACGATGGCGTTTTTCGTGGGCGGCATCGGCCTGCTCATGGTCGTCGGCCTCGACGCGACCGCGCCGCCGTTTCCGGGGCACGAACTGCTGGGAGCGGGCCTGGCGCTGACCGGCAGCCTCGCGATCGGCACCTACCTCATCCTGGTGCGCGAAGTGCGCGACGTACTCTCGACACGCACGATCGTCACGCAGACGTACTCCTGGGCCGCGCTCGTGCTCGTCCTGGCTGCGCTGATCGCGCGGCAAGGGCCACCGCCGCTCGATGCGACGGCGGCGTGGGCAGGCATCCTCGCGATGGCGCTGATCTCACAGTTGCTCGGGCACACCGCCTTGAACGCCGGCCTGCATTGGTTCTCTCCGAGTGCGATCTCCTTTGCCACGCTCTTGGAGCCGGTGATCGCCGGGGGCCTGGCCTTGGCGATCTTCGGTGAAGCGATCCCGCCCCTGGCCCTTCTGGGCGGAGTCTTGTTGCTCGCCGCCGTGGGGGTGGTCGTCAGCCAAGAGCGCCGCCTCATCGACAACGAGCTTTAACGCCGAGCAGAATGGAGCGGTCCAATCCGCAAATCGGACCACCCCGCCGAGAAGGGATCGAGGCGGAACCGGGAACGAGCTGGTTATGACGACGTTACCCCACGATCCCGACCCGCAAGAGACCTCCGAGTGGCTCGACGCCATGCGCGGGGTCCTGGCCGCCGAAGGCCCGGACCGCGCGCGCGATCTGATCGGCGCGCTGGTCACGCAAGCCAAGGACGCCGGCGCGCATATCTCGCTGGGGCTCGAAACGCCCTACATCAACACGATCCCGGTCGATCGGCAGCCGGCGTTTCCCGGCGATCTCGAGATTGAAGCGCGCTTGCGCCATTACGTGCGCTGGAACGCGATGGCGATGGTGGTGCGGGCCAACAAAGAGAACTCGGGGCTCGGCGGACACGTTGCAAGTTTCGCCTCCGCCGCCACCCTGTATGACGTCGGCTTCAATCATTTCTTTCGCGCCGCCTCGCAGTCATTCGGCGGCGATCTCGTCTTTCTGCAAGGCCACTCCTCGCCCGGCTTCTATGCGCGCGCGTTTCTTGAAGGGCGCATCACCGAAACGCAGTTAGAGAACTTCCGCCAAGAGGTGGACGGCCACGGGCTCTCGTCGTATCCGCATCCCTGGCTCATGCCGGACTTCTGGCAGTATCCGACCGTCTCGATGGGGTTGGGGCCGATCACCTCGATCTATCAGGCGCGCTTCATGCGCTATCTGCACGATCGCGGAATGCTCGATGCCGGCGACCGCAAAGTGTGGGCGTTTCTGGGCGACGGCGAGATGGACGAACCGGAGTCGCTCGGCGCGGTATCCCTGGCCGGGCGCGAACGGCTCGATAATCTCGTCTGGGTCGTCAACTGCAACCTGCAGCGCCTCGACGGCCCCGTGCGCGGCAACGGCAAGATCATCCAAGAGTTGGAACGCTTCTTCATCGGTGCGGGATGGAACGTCATCAAAGTCATCTGGGGCAGATCGTGGGATCCGCTGCTGGCCGCCGATCGTACCGGGCGGTTGGTCGCGCTGATGAACGAATGCGTCGACGGCGATTATCAGACGTTCAAATCGCGTGACGGCAAATACGTGCGCGAGCAGTTCTTCGGCCGTTATCCGGAGACCGCGGCACTGGTCGCGGATTGGAGCGACGAACGGGTTTGGGCACTGCAGCGCGGCGGCCACGACCCAAGCAAAGTCTATGCGGCCTATCACGCGGCAGTCCGCCATAGGGGTCAGCCGACGGTCATCCTCGCCAAGACCATCAAGGGCTACGGCATGGGCGAGGCCGGCGAAGCCCGCAACATCGCGCATCAAGCCAAGAAGATGGACCTCGAAGAGATGCGCGCTTTCCGCGATCGCTTCTCCATCCCGGTCTCCGATCGCGACCTCGAACATATTCCCTTCTACAAGCCGCCGGAGAAGAGCCCGGAGATGGCCTACCTGCGCGAACGCGGCGCTGCGCAAGGTCAGCTCCCGCAACGCCGCCGGCGCTCGGAATCGCTGGTCGTCCCGGAGCTCTCCGCCTACGACACGCAGCTCGCGAGCACCGGGGAACGTGAGTTCTCGACGACGATGGCGTTCGTGCGGGTCCTGAGTACGCTCATGCGCGATCCGGTCATCGGGCCGCGCGTCGTCCCCATCGTTGCCGATGAATCGCGCACCTTCGGGATGGAAGGCATGTTCCGCCAGCTTGGAATCTACTCATCGGTCGGGCAACTCTACCACCCGCAAGATGCGGAGCAACTGATGTGGTACCGCGAAGACAAGCACGGGCAGATTCTCCAAGAAGGCATCAATGAAGCGGGCGCGATCTCATCGTGGATCGCGGCCGGAACGTCATACGCGAACCACAACCTGCCGATGATTCCGTTCTACATCTTCTACTCGATGTTCGGCTTCCAGCGCGTTGGGGATCTCGCGTGGGCGGCAGGCGATAGCCGCACCCGCGGCTTCCTCATCGGCGGAACCTCCGGGCGCACGACGCTCAACGGCGAAGGGCTACAGCACGAAGACGGACACAGCCAAGTCTTCGCGTCTTTCATCCCAAACTGCCGCAGTTACGATCCGACCTATTCGTACGAAGTCGCCGTCATCGTGCAGGACGGCCTGCGCCGGATGCTCACGGAGCAGGAGGATATCTACTACTACATCACGCTCTTGAACGAGAACTACGCGCATCCGGCGATGCCGCAAGGCGTTCGCGAAGATATTCTACGCGGCATGTACCTGCTGCGCGACGGCGGCAAGGCCGAGAAGAAGTCGCCGCGCGTGCAACTCTTCGGCTCGGGCGCGATCCTGCGCGAAGTGCTCGCCGGCGCCGACCTGCTGCGCGAGGATTTCGGCGTCACCGCCGACGTGTGGAGCGTTACGAGCTTTAACGAACTCCATCGCGACGGCGTCGATGCCGAGCGCTGGAATCTCTTGCACCCGGCAGAGACGCCGCGCAGATCCTTTGTCGAATCGTCGCTTGCCGGGCGGCGTGGCCCCGGCGTTGCGGCGACCGATTACATTCGCACCTACGCCGAGCAGATTCGCCCGTATGTCGGCCGCCCGTATACGACGCTTGGAACCGACGGGTACGGACGCAGCGACTATCGCCGCAAACTTCGTGCCTTCTTTGAAGTCGACCGGCGCTGGGTGGCGCTGGCCGCGCTGGCCGCGCTCGCGCGCGAAGGCAGCCTTGAATCGAGTACGATCGCCAAGGCCATCAAGCGGTACGACATCGACCCCAATAAACCCAACCCCATCACCGTCTAAGAGAGGTCGAGCATACGTGAGCCAGAGCATCGAAGTCCGCGTCCCCGACATCGGCAACTTTCACGACATCCCGGTGATCGAGGTCTTAGTCAAGCCCGGCGATCACATCAAGAAGGGCGATTCCTTGATCGTGCTCGAGGGCGAGAAGGCGTCGATGGAGATTCCATCACCGGCTGAAGGGACCGTCGAAACCGTCAGCGTGAAGCCGGGCGAGAATATCGCACAAGGAACGCCGATCCTCATGCTGACGGTCCAAAACGCCGCAGCCGCATCTGAGCCGGCAGCGACACCGCAAGCACCGGCTCCGCAAGCACCGGCTCCGCAAGCGGCATCGGTGGATGCATCACAGAACCCCAGTACCGCTGCGCCGACAGGCTCCGATGCTCCCATCCATGCGTCGCCTGCGATTCGCCGCTTCGCCCGCGAACTCGGGGTGAGCCTGCCGGCGCTTGCCGGCAGTGGCCCGCACGGGCGCATCACCCGCGACGACGTCCAAGGCTTCGTCAAAACCGCGCTGCAGAACGGTGCGCCCGGGGGCCTGAGCGCCCCTTTCGCGCTGCCGCCGTGGCCGCGAGTCGATTTCGCACAGTTTGGCGAGATCGAGCGACGGCCGCTCCCGCGCGTGAAGAAGTTTTCCGGGCCGAACCTTCACCGCAACTGGCTCTCGATTCCGCACATCACCAACTACGACGAGGCCGATGTCACGGAGCTCGAAGCTTTCCGCGAACGCATCAACGCCGAACAAGCGCGCAGCGGCGGGCCAAAGCTCACGATGCTCGCGTTTCTCATCAAAGCGTCGGTCGCTGCGCTCGTGCGCTTCCCTGAGTTCAACTCCTCACTCGACGGCGACGACCTCATCTACAAGCGCTACTTCCACATCGGGTTTGCCGCCGATACGCCAAACGGCCTCGTGGTGCCGGTCATCCGCAATGCGGATCGCAAAGGGCTGGTCGAGATCGCCCGCGAGTCAGCCGAGCTTGCCGCCAAGGCCCGCGAGGGGAAACTCACGCTCGCCGAGATGCAGGGTGGCACGTTTACCATATCGAGCATCGGGAGCATCGGCGGAACGCAGTTCACGCAGATCGTCAATGCGCCCGAAGTGGCGATCTTAGGTGCAACGCGCGCAAAGATCCAACCCGTGTGGAACGGCACGGCGTTCCTGCCGCGACTGATGCAGCCGATCAGCGTCTCCTACGACCACCGCGTCATCGACGGCGCCGCCGCCGCTCGCTTTCTCGCCTTCTTCGGCGCTCTGCTGGGAGATCTCGCGCGTCTCTGCCTCTAGCAGGTCGCGCGCAACTCACGCAAGACGCTTCGCTGCCTCCGCGAGCCCCGCGCGGATCGCGTCGGGCGTGGGAGGGCAGCCGGGGACGAAGATCGCCGCGCCCAGTTCGATGCCGGCGCCTTCACCGGCAGAAGGGGCGCCCGCCCACACTCCTTCGCCCGCCGCACAGTCGCCAATCGCCAGCACGACGCGCGGGCGAGGCACGGCCTCAACGGTTTCATGGCTTGGCTCGCGCATCGCTTCTGTCATAGGCCCGGTGACGGTGATCACGTCGGCATGCCGCGGGGATGCGACGATATCCCATCCCTCTCGAGTGATATCGTAATAAGCGTTGTTTAGAGCATTCATCTCGTGTTCGCAGCCGTTGCAGCTTCCGCACACCAAATGCCGAATGCCGAGAGATTTGTCGAACATCCGGTTCCTCATCGGTCGACGCATGCGTAACAAAGATTAAAACTCTTGTTGACGAGCGGAAAGTCCGGAATAATGTTGCCATCCATCGCGCGCGCGACGAGTGGCCAGTTCCGGTATGAGGCAGAGATCACGTGTAGACGCTCAAGTCGCCCAGTTTCATCGACGTGAGCGGCGATGGTTTCGGCCCCGCGCGGGCCCTCCACTACGCCGATCGTCGTGCCGGGTGGCACCACAAAGGCTTGGGGCGGCGGGGGCGGCGAGTCGCCGAGCTGCGCGAGCGCTTCAGCAATAAGATGAAACGATGTCCGGATTTCGTCGCCCTTGATGCGACACCGGGCAAAGACGTCGCTGCTCGAGGCGCGCGCTACCTGCACCGGCAATTGACGGTACGCTCCATACGGAGCAAATACCCGGATGTCGATCTCTCCCTTTGCTGCGCGATGCGTCGGGCCGACGGCGCCAAACGCTCGCGCTGCGTCACGGGCGACGATCCCGGTACGATGCCAGCGTGAAAGCAGTGAGGTATTCCCGAACAACCCTTTAAGATAGGCTTCCACGGCAATCCGGACCGGGCGCAACTCGGCACGCAGCCGCGCCGGATCGCGCAGCGTCATCGCGCTCACGCCTCCGGGGACGATGGCATCGAAGAGCAAGCGATGGCCACCGGCGAGCTTGCAGAGCCGCATGACGCGCTCTTTGAGTGCCATGCCGTTCGCGAACCCCGGCCCCCAGCCGGCACCCGCCGCGCTCGCGGCGAGATCGGCGACGTGATTGTAGATGCGCTCGAGCTCCGCGACGATAAGCCGAGCGAGGTGTGTCCTGTCGTCGATAACAACGTCTGCCGACATTTCGAGTGCGTGTGCGTACGCGTACGAACGCGCCGCGCTGCAAGAGCCGCAGATGCGAGCCACAAAGCGAGCGGCATCGAACGCGGGCATCCCCGCTAGCCGTGGCTCGACACCGCGGTGCGAGTACGAGAGCTGCGCATCGAGGTGGACGACCGTCTCGCCTCCCGAACTAATGGTGAACCGTCCCGGCTCGATGATTCCCGCGTGGACCGGCCCGACCACGATGTGCATTAACCCGACGCCGTTCGCCACCACGGCCGCAGGCATTGCGCTGCCGTGCCCGCGTAAGGGGCGATTGTCCGGAAGGTGCTCGACGTCGACACGCCATTCATCGCGCATCTCGCGCTCATCCCATGAAAGCAAAGGGAACCACTGGGAGAACGCCGGGGTCCGGCGCTCCGCATCCAGACGCCGCGAGAGCACGTATGCGCCCGCTGAACCGACGAACACATAGTGAACGCCTCGAGCGCAGGCGTATCCTCCCAGCGGGAGGTCTGCGTTACGAAACGCCGCGATCACACGCTGCTCGAACACGTCGGGTGCAATCCACTCTTGCTGCTCGATCACCGGACGCCGCCGATCGCCGATGCGGTCGCCTGCAACACCGCCGCGAGTGGAGTCCAAGACACGACCGCGATGCCCAACGCGGCGGCTAACGCAAGCGATGTGGTGAGAAATGCCAGCCGGGATCGCGGCGGCGCGATCCGGTTGCCGGAGAGTTTCGCTTGGCCCGATTGGATTTCAATGGCGGTGCGTGAAAGCGCCGCGAACGCGAGTGCGACGCCGACGAGGCCAACCATCAGCGGCGCCAAGCGGTGCGCGGCGATGCCGGCCAACACCAAGAGTAGTTCGCTCACGAACAACCCGAAGGGCGGCATCCCGGCGAGCGCCGTGAACGTGGCGAGTAAGAATCGCCCGGAACGGCCGGTTTTCCAAAGCGCCCGGAGTTTACCCAGCTCCGTGGTGTGATGCTCGCGCTGCACCATTCCGGCTGCAAAGAATGCGGCAGACTTGCTGAACGCATGCGCGATAGCGTGAATCAACGCTGCCAGGAGACCGAGCGGGCCGCCGAAGCCCAGTGCCAGTGCGACGATCCCTGCGTGCTCAACCGTCGAGTACGCGAGCAATCGCTTCAGATCGCGCTGCGTGAGCATGGCCATTCCCGCGAGCACGGCCGAAATTGCGCCGAACCACATCAAGAGATTATGCAGCAACGGCGCAGCTCCAAGGGTCGATCCGACCGCCAGCGTACGCATCATGGCATAGAGCGCGCAGGAGACCAGCACGCCCGACAAGAGTGCACTAACCGGAGCCGGGGCCTTGGAATGCGCATCGGGCAGCCAAGCATGCATCGGGACGAGGCCGGCCTTAGTGGCGAATCCAATCAACATGAGGGATGTCGCCAGGCGCGCTAACGGTGGCGCCTTGGAGGGCGGGTGCCCTGCGATACTGACCCAGGAGAGCGCATGTGCCGGATCGAGCCCCATCGCAATAGAGACATGGGCCAGCACCACGATCCCCAGCAGCGCGAACCCGATCCCGAGGCTGCAGAGGACGAGGTACTTCCAGGCAGCCTCCAAAGCCGCAGCTTCACCGCTGAAACCGACCAAAAACGCCGTCGCCAGCGTCGTCGCTGAGATCCCGAGCCACAGCGCGGCAAAGTTGCTAGCGAGAACGACCAGCAACATTGCACTCCAAAACGCCCCGACGAGCAGGAAATAGACCGATTTTCGAGACCAGACCGCGTGCCCGATTCCCCACTCGATCGAAAACGTTCCAACCGAGAAGAGCGTGGCTAGGAGCCCGAGGACGGAGACGATTGCAGTGAAGATGAGCGACAGATCGTCGATCTTCCCGATCAATACGATCGGAAGCAGAGCGGCGGCTGTCGATAGCACGATGCGGGCGTAGCGACGGGCCTGCACATCAGGGAATGCCGTCGTCAGGGCCGCAGCCAATAGTGGAGCGACGATTATCCAGGTGGTCATCCACGCAACCTTCGTAGTGACTCAACGTCGAGCAGCGGATTGTGCGCGAGGATCGAACGCACGAGCGCGAGCCCGATGAAGGTGGCGAGGAGCGCATCGAAAGCTGCACCGAGTTCGATGAACTCCGGCAGCTTCGGGGCGAAGGCGGCTCCGGCGAGCGCAATCGCGATACCCAGCGCTAACAGGCCGATGAGGTGGGCGAGCAAACCACGATGCACGATGAGCATCCCGGCGCCGCAGAGCACGATGTAGCCAATGACCTCGCGCAAGGGGAGAACGGAGATCGCGGCAAGCGAGGGGATGCGCGCGAGTGCTTCGGAAACGAGCGCGAATGCGATCACCAGGGCAAGCCGCGCCGGCATGGCGATCGACGGCCGCAGGTCTTTGGCCGCCGGGTTCGCTCGCAGAAACAGCAGAACCCCGAGCGGCGTCAGTACGAGCTTCACGATTGATGCGACGATAAAGAGCGCCAGGACCGTCGGGGAAGCAGAAGCCAAGGGAGCTACAAACGCACTCTCGGCAACGGCGAGGGCGATATAGGCGACCAGGACCGCAACCGTGCGGCCGCTCATGAGGAAGACGGCGCCGGCGATCAGCACGGCGAGTTGGACGATCATACGGGCATCCCGAGTACACGCAGGACGATGCTCGTCGCGGCCAGGATGAATGCCGTGGTAAGCACTTGCGGAACCTCGAACAGACGCAGTTTTGCAAACATTGTCTCGGTTACGCCGATTGCGCCGACCAAGACGATGATCCATGGAAGGTGCATCCACCAAGCGGCACCGCCGGGGAGCAGGATCGCGGCTAGCACGAAGAAGCTCAACTGTCGAACCTGCTCAGCGAACTGCAACATGGCGAGTTGCCAACCCGAATACTCTAGAACGAGACCTTCATGGATCATTGTCAGTTCGTAGTGCGTCTCTTGGTTGTCGATCGGAATCCGCGCCGTTTCCGCAAGGAGCACGAGAAAGAAGGCGGCGAACGCCAGCGCCGCGGCTAACCCGAAGGGCGCCGTAAGCAGAAGCGAAAGCTTCGTTCCGCCACCGAGCATCGCGCCGCCCAGCAGTGCGAGCAACAGCGTCGGCTCGACCAGGCTAGCGAAAGTCATCTCACGGCTGGCGGCCATTCCGGCGAACGCGCTGCGCGTGTCGAGCGCAGCCAGCGCGAGGAGGAAACGCCCCAGAGCCAGCAGGAACGCGAGCGCGATGATGTCGACCACGGGATCGAGGCCGCCCGGCGCTGCAACGAGCGGCAACGCGGCGGCGAAGGTGAGCGCAACGCCGAGAACGACCCCGGGCGCGATCAATGGGAGCGGTGAGATTCCTTTGGGCTGCAATGCCTCCTTCGCCCAGAGCTTCGCGAGGTCGCGATAGGGTTGAAATGGCGAAGGACCCGGGCGTCCCTGCAGATTCGCGCGCAGACGTTTCATCGAGCCTTGCACGAGGGGGGCGAACGCGGCGACGGCGACGACTTGGAGGAGCACCAGCATCAGCGGGCCAGCGCAACTGTGACGATGAGCGCCACGAGAGCGTACGCAACGTAGAGCCGCAAACTGCCGCTCTGCATCGCACGAGAACGCCGCGCGATCCGCAACGTGACCGCCGCGACGCTCCGTGATATCTCGTCGATCAGATAGCGGCTCTCGGTATGATAGACTATCCGTTGCGGAAACCAGCGTGTTGCGAATTCGTATTGGCGATGTCGTTCCGGGAGGAGTACGAACGAAAAAATCGTGCGCGCCGGCTTGGAGAACGCCGTTGCCGTATATTGCGCCGAAGGCGTCACCGGCGACGCGCACGTCCAGGTCGGCACGGCACGGACGCCGCGTCGCGCCGCAAGGGCGACGGCAAAGAGCGCACCGGCCAGCGGGAGAATCGCTAGCGTCGCGGGGAGTACGGGCAACGACGGCGTTGCTATGGGCAGCGCACCAAGCACGGCACCGGCGATCCGAGCCAACGGCGCGACTGCCAGCATAGGGATGAGCCCGAGCAGCGTGCAGAGCGCCGCCAAAAGGCCCATCGCCAATGTGGAACCACCAAACCGCTCGACAGGTCGTGGCTGTGTTCGGCACCGGGCAGATCCCAAGAACACCACTCCAAAGACCTTGACGAAGCATACCGCGGCGAGGCCGCCGGTCAACGCTAACCCGGCAATCGCACTCAACAGCACGAGCTTGATCGTCTCGTCGCCGGCTAAAACGCCGGCGACGAGACTCTGGAAGGTGAGCCATTCGGAGACGAAACCGTTGAACGGCGGTAGGCCGGTGATGGCGGCGCAACCAATGAGGAACAACGGCGCCGTCCACACGAGGCTTCCCCAGAGACCCCCGAGTCGCTCAAGATCGACGGTTCCCTCTTCATCGGCCACCACGCCGGCACCCAAGAACAACAGCGCTTTGAACAAACCGTGGTTGATCGCGTGAAACAGCGCGGCCACAAGCCCAAGTGCAGCAAGGGCCGGGTTCCCGATCGCCTGCCCCACAAGCGCGACACCGATCCCGATCACGACGATCCCGATGTTCTCGACGGAGTGATAGGCTAAGAGTCGTTTGAGATCGTGATCGACGAGCGCGTAGATGACACCCGCGAGAGCGCTGAGCACGCCGATGACGATCGTTGCGATGCCCCAAGAAATTGGCCCCGGAGCGGCCAGCTCGAAAGTGACGAGGAGCAACCCGTACAGCGCGATCTTGAGCATCGCGCCGGAGAGCAGCGCTGAGGCTCCCGCCGGAGCGACCGGGTGCGCTCGAGGAAGCCAGAAATGGAGCGGCACGAGCCCCGCTTTCGAACCGAATCCAAGCAGTGCGAGTACGAAGACCGCGTTGCGGGTGCCCGGCGATAGGTTGGCTGCGGCGCGTGCAATCGCCGCAAACGATGGATTACTTGCCTGAATTGCCAGGAGGCCCAACGCGGCGAGGACGCAAAGGGCGCCGATCTGGGCGACGACAAGGTAGACGAACGTGGCTCGGCGGACGCCGCGCCGCTCGTGGTGAGAAGCGACGAGGAGCGCCGAAATCAACGACATCGCCTCCCACGCCACGAAGAAGAGCGCGACGCTGCGTGCGACCAAGACGAGCAGCATCGCCGCCATGAAAGCCGCGATCAGTACCATATCGATCGGCTTGCCGCGTTGGGTGCTCCAGATCGCGATCGCCGTTCCGAGCATTGCCAGGATCGCGCAGAATGGGGCTGCCAGCGGAGTTACGCCGAGTACGAGCGTCAGTATCGGAATCGGCCCCGCGAGCGTCCCTAACGGGAACACCCCATGCTGCGAGAAGGCCAATCCCAGTATCGCAAAGCAACCTGCCGTCAGCGCGATGGCAGCAGTTGCGATGATACCGGCCAAACGCAGCACGGCTACGCCCTGCAGCGTACGTCGTCGAGGGTCATACTCGCCGTGACGCATTGCTGAAGGCTTCACTCATCGCGTTGCGATCGCGCGTTAATAGGTCGCGGGGAAAGGCTGGTGCGGCTATCGCGCCGTGGTTTTGAGGCGGTTTCGAGGAGCGAGGAGCGCAGAATGACCGCGTCATTTCAACAACGAGCGACGACGAAAGCGACAACCTGTTAAGGGAATCCGGCATCTGCATGATATTTAGCCGCGCGATGACATAATCCATTCGTATTTCGGCGCGTTTTTCGCGATGGTTCCTTTCTGCCGCGAGTTGCGCGGCCGCTTCGGGACGATTACCAGGATTGCATGGGCCGCACTCTATGCCCGCGTATCACACGACGATCAAAAGCAGGCTCTGGAGCGGCAACTCGGGCGACTCACGCGTCTCTGCGGCTCCCACGCAACTCACGTAAGACGTACTGCAGAATTCCGCCGTGACGGTAGTACTCGGCTTCGTCCGGCGTATCGATGCGCAGTAAAGCCTTGAACTGCAACGAACGACCCGTTTCGGGATCGGTGGCTTTGACGTGCAGGTGCATGCGCGGGGTGAGACCCTCTTCGATGCCGGTGATCTCGAAAACCTCTTCGCCGGTGAGCGCGTAGGTGGTGTGGTTGGCTCCATCGAGGTATTCGAGCGGCAGCACGCCCATCCCGATCAGGTTGCTGCGGTGGATACGTTCGAACGATTCGGCGATCACCGCCTTGACGCCGAGCAGAGAGGTTCCCTTCGCCGCCCAGTCGCGCGAGGAGCCGGAGCCGTACTCTTTGCCTGCTAACACGACGAGCGGTGTGCCGTCGGCCTTGTATTTCATGGCGGCATCGAAGATCGACATCTGCTCACCGGTCGGCAGATAGCGCGTCACGCCGCCTTCCACGCCGGGCACAAGCTGGTTACGCAAGCGCACGTTGGCAAACGTTCCGCGCACCATGACCTCGTGATTGCCGCGCCGCGCACCGTAGGAGTTAAAGTCGGCGGGTTCGATGCCGTGCGCCATGAGATACTTGGCTGCGGGGCTGTTCTTGCTGATGTTTCCGGCAGGTGAGATGTGATCGGTGGTCACCGAATCGCCGAGTACGGCAAGCGCGCGAGCGCCATGCACGTCGGCGAGCGCCTGCGGCTGGGCGGGCATGCCCTCAAAGTAGGGAGGCTTCTTAACGTACTCCGAGTTCGAATCCCAGGGATAACGCTCGGTGGCGGCAACGTCGAGTTCGGCCCAGTGCTCGTCGCCGGCGAAGACGTCCGCGTAGCGCCGCTTGAAGAGGTCGTCGCTCACGCACTCGGCGACGACGCGACCGATCTGCGCGTTGCTCGGCCAGATATCCTTGAGATAGACGGGGTTGCCGTCGCGGTCACTCCCCAACGGTTCGCGCGTCAGGTCGACGTCCATGCGCCCGGTGAGCGCGTAGGCCACGACGAGCGGCGGCGATGCGAGGTAGTTGGCGCGCACTTGCGGATGGATGCGCCCTTCGAAGTTGCGGTTGCCGGAGAGCACGGCGGCCACAATGGTGTCGTGTTCTGCGATCGATTCGGCGACGTCGGCCGGCAGCGGACCGGAGTTGCCGATGCAGGTCGTGCAGCCGTAGCCCACGATGTTAAACCCGAGGCGATCGAGATACGACTGGAGGCCCGCCTTCGCGAGATAATCGGTGACGACTTTGCTGCCCGGCGCAAGCGAGGTTTTGACCCACGGCTTGGTCTGCAGACCGCGCTCGACGGCATTCTTGGCAAGCAACCCGGCGGCCACCAGCACCGACGGGTTGGAGGTATTGGTGCATGACGTGATCGCGGCGATCACCACCGCGCCGTCACTGACCTCCACCTCTTGGTGCGCAATGGTGGCCGTGCCTCCGCCGCCTTCGTTCTCGAAGCGTGCGACGGCACTGGCCGGCTTGGCATCGCGTGCTTCGACCCACTCGCGCAACGCTTCGTTAAACGAGGACTTGACGCTCTGCAACGGCACGCGATCCTGGGGACGGCGCGGGCCGGCCAGCGTCGGCTCAACGGTCGAGAGATCGAGGTGCAAGCTCTGCGTGTAGTGCGGATCCGCGGTGGCATCGGTGCGAAAGAGCCCCTGTGCCTTGGCGTATGCCTCCACCAGCGCGACGTGTTCGGGAGCGCGACCGGTCAAGCGCAGATACTCGAGGGTTCGCTCGTCGATGGGGAAGATGGCGACGGTTGAACCGAACTCCGGAGACATATTCCCGATCGTCGTACGATCGGCAACCGCGAGATTGCTCAGCCCCTTGCCGAAGAACTCCACGAACTTGCCGACGACGCCGTGCTTGCGCAGCATCTGCGTCACCGTTAGGACGAGGTCGGTGGCCGTCACGCCTTCGCGCAGCGTGCCGTCGAGCCGAACGCCGATGACCTCTGGAATCAGCATCGTCACCGGCTGGCCGAGCATCGCCGCTTCGGCTTCAATCCCGCCGACGCCCCACGCCAGGACCCCAAGACCGTTGACCATCGTGGTATGCGAGTCGGTGCCGACGGCGGTATCAGGATACGCCAGTGCGTTCTGCGGGTCGAAGGCAACACCGGCGCCACCCGCCCCGAAGACGACGCGCGCCAGGTACTCGATGTTGACCTGATGCACGATGCCCGTATCCGGCGGCACCGCGCGAAAGCCCGCCAGCGCCGACTGCCCCCACTTTAAGAATGCATAGCGCTCGCGATTACGCGTAAACTCCAACTCCGCATTCTTGCCGAACGCTTCGGCGGAGCCGAAGTAATCGACCTGGACCGAGTGATCGATGACCAGCTCCACCGGCTGCAGTGGATTGATCGCGCTCGGATTGCCGCCCATCTCGGCCATCGCATCGCGCATCGCTGCGAGATCGACGACGCATGGTACGCCGGTAAAATCCTGGAGCAAGACGCGCGCCGGGCGAAAGGCGATCTCGCGAGCGCCGCCCGAGTTTGGCGACCACCGCGCCAAGGCCTCGACATCCTCGCGCGTGACGCTGCGGCCATCTTCAAAGCGCAACAGGTTTTCGAGCAGCACCTTCAACGAGAACGGCAATCGTTCGAGATGCGCGAGGCCGGCCTTTTCCAGCGCATCGAGGCGAAAGTAGGTGTAGGAGCGATCGCCGACGCGCAAGGTATCGCGGGCGGCAAAAGTATCGGCGTGCATATCGGTCATGACGATCTCCGTATTTTTGGATCGCCCTCCCCGTAGCCTTCGATCCGCAAGGTCGAATCGCCCGACAAAAGTCTCCACATCGGTTCGCTGACCAGGCCCAGCCGCCACGCCGAGAGATCCAGGAGCGCTTCGAGGGAGCTTCGGTCGCGGGGGAGCTCGCGCGCAACCCGCTCAAGCGCCGCACGCGGCACCAACAAGCCGCTGGGCAGATCGTGCGCGCGCGCGATCTCTCCGATGACGACCGCCATCAAGGCCGCTAGGGTCTCGCGCGGATTGGAGAGCGGCCTGGAAGCCTTCTCCGGAAGCGCGTCGTCCGGGAGCGCTTCGCCACGCGCGATCGCCGCAAGAATCTGCGGCCCGAGGTTCCGGCGAGCACCCGCCTCCAAGCGCCGTAACTGGCTGAGTTCATCCAGGCCCGATGGGCGCAGCGTTGCAAGGCCCGCCAAGACGTCGTCCGGCAGGATGTACTTCGTGGGAAGGTCGCGTTCGCGAGCCAGCTCATCGCGCCAGCGCACCAGCGCATCGAGCACCCCGAGCTCGCGCCGGCTCATGCGGTTGCTTCCCGGAATGCGCAGCAGAGCGCGGCGCGGATCGGTGCGATAGCGTTCGATGCGTCCGAGCGCCTCGAACTCTTCCAGCGCCCAAGACTCGCGCCCCAATACGCGCAGTTTCGTCAGCAGCGCATCGCGCATCGGCAGCAGATGTACGACGTCATCCACCAGATACTCAAGCTGCTTCTCAGAGAATGGACGCGTCGACCAATCGCTGACGGTTTGCGTCTTCGCCAGACGCACCCGCCGCAGGTCTGCAACGAGATCGGCCAAAGAGACCTGCATCCCATAGCCCAGAAACGACGCCGCTACCTGGCAATCGAAGAGGCGCGACGGCACGGCATCGAAGCGATCGGCAAATATTTTGACGTCGCTTGCGAGCGCGTGGCCGACGACTTCGGCGGCATCGAGCGCCGCGATGAGGCTTGAAAGGTTTGGAAGCGCCAGCGTATCGACGATCGCCGCGCCGTCATCGAAGGCGAGCTGCACGACCATCAGCCGCGGCGTATAGGCGCGCTCCGTATGAAACTCCGTATCCAAGCCGACGCGCCCGGCGTTACGCACGCGCGTACAGAGCGCTTCGAGTTGCGCCGGGGTCTCAACCATCATGGGCATCATGGCGTAGGCAACACCACCGGAGTGGGCTTTGGAGAGAAGCGAATGTGGAAGCGCAGATGCATGTGCGGACGGTGCCGCTCGATGTAGACGCGCGCGCGGACTTCGTAGTGATGAACCAGCACGGTGACCCGGTCTCCTCCGATCGCAAGAAGCGTACAGATTGGGATGGCAATTGCGCACATCGTCCACACGTGTCTCCAGATCGGTACTTTATAGGCCGCCGCCGTGGCAGTGGCAACCGTCCCACCGAATCCCGGAAAGAGGCGCACCGCGAGCAGAAACCCGGGCGAACCGACCTTCAGGCGTTGCACCCAGGGCGGTAAGCGCCGGAGCGCGCTTTCGATATCGAGCAGATGCGAGGCGCGCCGGTTGATCCAGTAGCCCAGCAATGCGGCCAGCACTAAACCGATCGCGTTGACGACCGACCCCAAGACCGGTCCAAAGAGCGCGCCGTTCATCACCGCCAGAGCGTCGGTAACCGAAAACGGCGCCGAGGCCACCAGCGCGAAGATGCCGATCGCCAGCGGATAGGCGGTCAGGCCAAGCGAGAGGATGTGCTGGCGCACTTGGGGCTGGAAGCGCACGACAAGCGCCGCGAGCGCAAAGGAGACGAGCAAAAGCGCAACCGCGCCGACTTTACGCATACTCCTAGCCATTCTGCCGGGGGTTGGTCTTTATGCCTCGGTTTTCATGCTCGCGAAGGCGATGATCGCCGCAAAAGGCCGGCAGCGAGTCGAGCGTCGTGCAGACGCAGCGAGCCCGCGTCTTTGGGGCTTGCTCCTCCTGCTCGCGGCAGGGATGCCCTGCAGGTGGTTCGTCCTTGCCCTGGGAGCCGCGGCGCCGGCCGCTCTCTGCTCGGTCCACCTCGCGTACGGCTTGCTCGCCGTCACCCGGCGCAGTTGATTTGCGAACGTACGTTCGTATGACAGTCTAGATGGGATCCCCCGAGAGTTCGCCGGGGGTGAAGTCTGTGGAGCGGATTGGCGCTGGCAAGAACGGCTATTCAAAGTATCCTATTGCGGTTGAGGAGAGAGCCTGGTAACGTAGGCATTGTCGCCGGAGTTATTATCCGTAGCGGAGACTACGTTTCGGCGGACGGCAGAATCGAAGGGACCACGCGTGTGCGTGGCCCCTTCTGCGTCTCCGGTAGGCGGCTTGGATTGAGGGCTGCGGGGCACTAGCCGCTTCGTGACCACAGAACGCGGATTCACGCTCGTCGAACTGATGGTGGCCGTTGCCATCGCGATGCTCTTTGCCGTCGGCATCGTGGCGTATAGCCTCGCGCGACATCCGGCTGCCCTACGCACGGCGGTCGACCGTTACGACGCGCTCATGGTGCAGGCGCGCAGCCTGGCGGCCGCAAGCGGCAACGGCGCGACGCTCGTCTTCCTGCCCCGCAGCAACGCCGCCGGCACGAGGATCCCCGGCTTCACGCTCCGGCTCTATCGTGGGCGCCCAAACGCAACGGGAGCGCTCGCGCCCGCAGTCGCCGCGCAGGTTATCAGCGACGCCGACATCCGTGAAGCTCGCCTCGGTACGCCGCCCTTCGCGGTCTTCCTCGCGAGCGACGACAGCGCGAGCGCCCTGGGCGCCTATCCGCCCAGCGCGGGCGGCTTCCCCACGATAGCCAACCAGCCGCCCTGCCCCGGCGCGCAGGTTACGCTTGAGTTTCGCGTGCCGCAAGCCGCCGACACGCGGCTGCTCTCGTGCAGCGCGCCGCGCGCCTACGGCAGCGCGCGACCGTATGCCTCACCGACGCCGAATCTGCCGCTGGTCGATCCGCCGATCAGCTACTTCCACTGGCCCGGCGCACCGCGCAAGCAGTTCGTCGCGGTCGAGTTCGGGTACACGCGCTGGTTTGCAGCGACCGGCTTCACCTGCACGACGCAGGACGGGACGCCGATTGCGACGCTGCCGCACAATGCGCCGGTGCCGCCGTACTCGCCGGCCGATTCGCCGCAGGACGCGCAAGCCCAACCGCAACCGCCCGCCGGCGCACCGTACGCCTACGCCTCCTCGACGACGTCGATGCAGGATGCGCCCGCGACGTTCTACGCCGACCCGCAGGGCAGCAACGCCGGAATCTGTTACCTGCCGATCCAAGACGCCTACGCTCAGGTCGCCACGGAAGAGCTCGTCACGATGGGCGCGCTCGCGCTCTCGACACCGACGATCGCGTTCGCCTCGCCGGCTGCAGCGGCGCAGACGGTGGACCTGGAGAAGACCTACGACGTCGTACCGATTGTGGCGACGATTGCCGCCTCCACCTGCGTCGGCATCGCACGCGTGGCGCTCGGCACGGGCAGCGCGCCCGCAACGCCGAGCAGCGTACCGGCAACCGCGCCGGTCACCGTCACTGCGCAGTCGCCCGGGGCCTGTAGCGTCACCTTCGGGGATCAGTACAGCGCGCAGGGCGAACCGCCGGTAACGCTGGCCATCGCCGTGCGCCGCGCAGGCAGTGCGCTCACCGTCGTCCCCGGCTCGCTCCTCTACCCGGCACCGGGATACGCGCTCTACTACGATTCGTCGGGAGGCTTCTTCTCCGGCGCGCCGACCGCTACCACGCAAGAGACGAGCCCCGGAACGGTTCCCGCACTCGCCGGAGGAGGGATGCAAATGCACACAGCGTTGGGACATATCTGCGTGAGCAACTGCCATACTCCAGCGCCTTCAACGCCGAAACCGTGTTTTGGGACCTGTCCGACGCCAGCGCCAACGCCTGTGCCAACCGGAAGCTACCCTATTCCGGCACAGGGACAAAATGCGCTTTGTCCCGAGAACGTGCCGGTCATCCCGGACGCTTCGGCACCTCTTGGATGGCCGAACGCCAACGGCCAGTACATCAAGCAAACCGGAGGTGGGTATGAGTGCGACTACGGAGGCGACTATACCGGAACGGCATTCACGCTGAGTTCGAGCAATCCAGGCGGTACGACGCCGAACGCCGTGAGCGTGAGCGGCGGCTCGGCGAGCGATACGTATGCGGTGAAACCGTATACCTGCGTCAGCGGCAACATCGCGCAACCGACGAAGTTCGCGAACGGGAGTAATACCGGGCCGGGGCCGGACTTCTTCGGCATAACGCCGGTGAACTCAGGGAACTGTACGGTTCTAGTCACGGATAGCTCGGGGTCAAGTAGTCCGGCTCCCGTTGGCGTGAATATCCCATCTGATTGTGCAAGCCCAGTCCCAGAGCCGTCCACGGGTTCAAACCCCGGAGCGCTCTACTGCTTATGGACGGAGGATGTCTCCGCAGAATACACGGGTTCAGGTGGTTACGGTGGTTGGGAAATCGAATCGGAAGCTTTTGCTCTCCCAGCGCTCGCTCCCGCTCCATTTACCCCGGTCGGGGTTAATCCTATAAATCATGATGAATGCGGGGGTACGTATTCCATTCCATCCGGTTCAGGGTTCGCTCAATGGAACAGCGGATCGGCTAACCCACAAAGCGGCTCGCTCCCAAACAATATGGGCTTTACGATTAATAATGCAACTTCACCGCCAATGTACTACGTTCCATCCGAATACTACCCAGACCCAACATGTTACAACGCCAAACCACGACCGCCAAGAATCCTCCCATAGAAATTAAAAGCCCGGTTGATTTCCCAACCGGGCTCTCCACATGCGCGTGGCTTGCGTTTACGGCCAGGGGTTGTAGAGCGGATCGGCGGACGACTCGGCCCGAGGATCGAGGCTCCACTCGAATATGGCACCTGACGTTTCCCCCTGCCTTACATTCCGCACATCGGGCGCGCAATATCCTCGCATTTTAGCTACACCGGCGGCAGGTAAGCCTGCCGGGGAACGCCGAGCAGGGTGAGCACCTCGCGTTGCAAGTCGGTGAGTTCGGTCTCGAA
>JAKBKY010000009.1:12670-86322 GCA_021832345.1 bacterium | reverse complement strand
CAGTCCCGACCCGATTTCCGCCACGCTCTTGATGACACTCATGCCGTTGCGCGTCGCGTAGTCGGTCAACCGCATACAAGGCTACGGGTCCGCACGGTGACGGAGAGGCTACAGGCTGATCGACCAGGATCGTGCCGGTCGCCGTGCGCCTCCAGGGCACCGGCATCCGGTCGTGCCGGACCCAGCGCCAGGCGGTGCAGGAGGCAATCCCTTGGCGCTTCGCCCGGGTCGCGAGCTTCATGCGAACACATGTTCGCCTACGGTCGCCTAGATTCCTGGCGGCAGTTCATGACCCACGGGAATCGCTCACGGCGCCGCACGGAGCCGCCTACCGGCAAGCGCATTCGCCTTCCCAAAGGAACGCAAAGAGCCGCTTACCGACGCGGCGCATGTGCGTAGTGCGATCGCTCGCTTCTCAAGCGTGGATGGCGTGAGCGACACAGAGCGCCGGCAGGCCTTCGGCAACATCAAAGCGGCCGCAACCTACTTCGGCACGCAGGTGCATGCCGCGAGTTGGCACGATCTCATGGCATAGTAGCCCGCGTTGATCCCGCCGAGGACCGGCACCCGGCGTTGCTCCACGGCGATCTCCGCCGCTCGCACGTCGAGCACGCAGGCGCCTTCTGCGCGCCGACCGCCGCTTGCCCAATCTCAAGCGAGAAGATTCCATGAAGGCACCTTCACGATGTCGTCTCCCGGAGCTGCTACTCTTCGCGCATGTCCGAACTTTTCCAGAGGTGCCCAGTACAATGTCCCTATATTCGAGCAAAGGATTACCTTGACAAGGCACTGAGTACCGTCGCACAGAGCCGGGAACCGCAGACCCTTACTCTGCGTGTGCCGCTCGCAGGTGCGCATGGCCACGGACTGCAGAAGGCCGTCACCGTCACGTACGGGATCGGCAGCGACCCCATGCACTTCGATCAGATCTGGCAGGTCCATTGGGCACCATGCGACGGCGGCCCGTATCCGGAGTTTGACGGGACTCTCGCCGTGCGCGCGGACGATACCTACGAACACAGCTTCCTCGAACTACGCGGAGCCTATCGGCCTCCACTTGGCGTTCCCGGTGCCGCCTTCGATGCGGTTCTCGGTTCGCGCATCGCCTCGCTCACCGCTCGGCAACTGCTGGGGCAACTTGGGCGTGACATGGAAGCACGCTACGTTGCCGAGGAACGCGCCAAGCACGCCGGCAACTTAAGGCGTTAGGAGCGGCTGCATATCCAACGGAATCGTCGGCAGCCTTATCGCAAACGCCACACCCTTCGCGTCGTTCTCGATCAAGCATACGTCGCCGCCAATCGCGTCAAGTAACTGCGCGACGACGCCTAACCCAAGGCCGGTCCCGGGAACCTTTGCGTTTCTACCGCGATAGCCATGCTCAAAGAGATGCGCGAGATCGCTTGCATCGATGGGCGTACCCGAGTCACGAATGAGAATGGATAACTCGCCGTCGGGTCGATCACAACGAATTTCGACCGACCCTCCGGGCGGCGTATACCGAACGGCGTTAATCAACACGTTGCGCAGAATTTGGCCGATTCGCGCGGGATCACCACGAAACGTCGTACACGCGTCATAGCCTCGACCACAGGGATCGTAAGCAATGCGCACGTGCTTGGCTCGCGACATGCCTTCGATCGCTGCCGCTTGGGCGCCGATGAGCGTGCACATGTTGAATACGTCCAAATGCACCGTTACCGACTCATGATACTCCGGCGACCTCTGGAGATCGTCTAGGAGAGCACTGAGCGAGGCCACCGATTCAAGAATACCGTTCACGCGCTCGGGCGTCTGGGGTAGGACCCCATCGGTGATCCCTTCCAAGTTCGCGCGCACGATGGCCAGAGCGTTCCCCATCTCATGCCGAACCGTCGCTAGCGTCCGCTTGCGCCGCTCTTCAACGCGCTCTAGCTCCGCTACCAACAGGAATGCGCGTCCCGCAACGGGATCGTCCAGCGACTCGAGAACGGCCTTCGCCGCATCCCACGAACGAACCGCCGCGAGATCGAGCGCATGGAGTACCGCATCTCGAACCTGAGGCTTCATGGGGCCATCAGTTTGTAGCCGACGCCGAACACGGTAAGGAGGTAGGCCGGCCTGCGTGGGTTAGGCTCGATCTTGTGACGCACGTTGTTAATGTGACGATCGAGCGTTCGTTCGTAGATTGTGCCATCGTCATCGATCCGGTCAAGCAGTTGGCGACGAGTGAAGACTTGCCCGGGATGTTCCGCGAGGATCGCCAATAGCTTAAATTCAGACGGTGTCAGGCTGGCCTCGCGACCCGAGATACGCACCGCATGCGCCGCCATGTCAATCTCAAGGTCTCCGATTCGCAGACGACCGGCATCTCTGGAATGTTCAAAAGTGGCTTCTTCGACTCGCCGCATCACCGCCCGAATTCTCGCCACGACCTCTCGCGGCGAGAAAGGCTTGGTCACATAATCGTCAGCGCCCAGCTCCAGCCCCACGACACGGTCCACCTCTTCTGCCCGCGCCGAAAGCACGATGGTCGGAAGACGCGAGCCCTGGATCGCCCGCAGAATATCAAAACCGCTCCCGTCCGGCAACGTCAGGTCCAAAAGCAACAAGTCGGGCAGCATGCGTTCGATTTCCGCCGTGGCTGCAGCGACACTTCCGCAGACGACCGTCGCAAAACCCTCTCGCTCCAAATAGGCTTGCAACGCATCGCCGATCTGCGGCTCGTCGTCGACGATGAGAATCCGTTTGCCCACTACGAATGAACTACTCCACCTGACGCGGGTAGTCCGCCTACCACGTGCGCATTCCCGGTGCATTGAAGTGTGGCTGCGAGAGGTGCTGGTACACCGGCCCCCCGTAGGCCACGATCACCAACAACACCGCTACCGCCGCCCATACCCCCAGGCGACCGAGCGCAAACGGCGGCTCATCTCCAGGCCGCGAGGGCGCAAATGTCAGCTCTGCTTCCGAGTCCCGCTCAGGGTTGCGAAGCGTTCCTATGAGGACCGTGAAGAACGTTACAACGCTGGTCAGAAGAATGACGCCGCCCACGGCCATCAGGATCGCCCAGAGTTCCCAGGAAGGCGCAACTCCGATCCCGCCATAGGTGAGGTTCGCGGTGCGGCGAGGCGCTCCGAGCAAACCCTGTACGTGCATTCCAAACGACATGATCGACATCCCGATAAACCATAACCAGACCTGCGCGCGCGCAACGCCGGGGAAGCGCAACACCCGCCCGGTCAGGGCAGGGATCAAGCGATAGGAACTTGCGAGGAATGTTAGCGCTACCGGACCACCGACGGTAACATGGAAGTGCCCGACGACCCACATCGTGTTATGAACGAGAATGTCCATGGAATACGAAGCGTTGACGATACCGCCGAATCCGCCGAATATGAAGAGAATCATGGCCAGGGTGATGCCGGCGAACATCGGGTCCGCCCACGGCAGCGCCCGAACGATATTGATGAACCCGAACTTGCCGTGTTTGGCGGCGTACTCCTCGAAGGTCGCAAAGAGGGCAAAGGCCGTCATCAGGGACGGGATCACCACCGCGAGCGTAAGGAACGTCACGAGGAGCTTCCATTTATCTGCGATCCCAGGGTCCATGAACTCGTGATGGATCCCTATCGGCAGTGAAAGGACGAGGAAGAGAATGAAGGCCACGCGCGTCAACGTATCGGAGAAAACCGGCACCTTGAGCATCCCCGGCACGACCGCATACCAGATCAGGTATGCTCCCAGCATCCAGAAATAGACGAGCGGATGCCCAAAGTACCAGAAGAGCATGCGCGTCATCAGAACGTCCACGCCGTTCGTCCATCCAAAGGCCCAGGGAATGAGGTAGACCACGACTTCGAACGCCACGCCTATCGTGGCGAGAAACCACATGATGAAGTTGACGAGTGCCATGAAGGCCGGGAGCGGCAGCTTTTCACGCCCATGTTCGGCTTTCCAGGCTCCTGCTTGCATCAAGAAATCCAGCACCACGAACCAGGTGCCGATAATCAGGAGCGCGACGCCCACATAGAACCACGGATCGGCCTTGAGCGGTGCGTAGAATGTGTAGAGAACGCTCGCTCCGCCGCTGAGGATTTCGTACGCCGCCATGACGGTGCCGATCGTCATCACCCACCAGCCGGTCCAAGGAATCACGAGATTACGGTTGCGGCGTGGAATCGTCCGGTATACTGCATAGGTGGAAAGCCCGACAATGAAAAACGTCGTGAACACGAGCGCCAACAGAACGCCGTGCGCCGTCAGCATCCGGTAGTAATCAAACCACACCGGCATGGTAATCGCACCGGCACGCGAAAGAGTCTGCAACAATCCAAAAGTCGTGCCGACTGCCAACGCCGCAAAGGCAACATATAAATGTGCGAGGATGAGCCTATTCTCTGCTTTCATTTGACGATAATCTTTCCAAACATCCCTTGGTGCCCGATTCCACAGTATTGATTACAGACAATCAGAAACGTGCCGGGAGTGCGAAACGTATGGGTCGCGGAGTTGACCCAACCGGGCATGATCTCCAAGTTGACGTCTTTGTCCGGAATCGAAAACCCGTGAACGACATCGGCGCTCGTCACATAGAACGTCACCTTGGCTCCAACCGGAATCGTGATCGTCGAAGGATTCCAAGAGAAGACTTGTGCGACATAGTACGCATCGTAGCTTCCGTCTGCGCGGCGGCGCAGTCCCGGATGGTCGAAGGGCGGTGTGCTATAGACTTTCGTGGGATCGATCGGCCAATTGTGCCCTGGAGGCGCAAGGCCTGCAGAGACCCCGAGGTAGGCGAGCAAGACGAAGAAGACGCCCAGGGTCGCGACCCCGATCCAGATCCACAGGCGCTCGTAACGATGGATGTGCATGGCGTTACCTGCGCTCCTGCAGCAGGCCAAGCAAAGCAAACCAACCCACGACAAAACATGCGAGCATGACCAGAACGAACAGTAACGTCGTCTTCAATTGCGGCTCACGCATCGGTTGACTCCCTCCGCTCCCTTTCAGGGATCCAAAAGGCGGCACTTAGGCGGCACTTAGACGAAGATAGCCCGCGGTCCCTCTCTTCCTGTGAATGAGCGTTCGCGAGTCCTTCTCATTCAGGGATATACCATAGCATAGGAGGTGCCGGATGTTCCAAACCATCGTCGTCGGGATCGACGGATCGAAAGCGGGCGCGCATGCCCTTGAGATCGCCTTGGAGCTGGCAAAGGCCACGGGGGACGGGGTTGTACTCTGCCACGCTCTCGACCCGGCCTCCCTGGTGGCTCTCGCCGGCTACGAAGCACCCTATCCGGCGGATGCAGTAGAGTCTCTGCGCCAGGCCGCAATGCAGACCCTGGCCGATGCGCTCGCTGCGGCCAAGGCGAACGGGGTCGCCGCCGCAAGCGAACTCCTCGAAGGTGATCCTACCGACGCGATCCTGCGATGCGCAAGGAATCATCATGCAGGGCTCATCGCCATGGGAACGCACGGACGCGGCGGCATCAAACGGCTGCTCCTCGGCAGCGTGGCTGAGGGCGTGTTACGGCGCGCCACGGTACCGGTCATGACGGTTCGTGAGCGCAACGATTAAGGGCGCCGCCAATCCCACCACCGCGCAGTAACGGTTGCGTTTAAACGAAGCGACGAAAGTCTGAGCTTCGGCCTCGATCCCGCGAAGAACTTGGGAAGCAGGCCTTCACGCCTTCGCAATACCCTGTGTGTATAATCGTTCCAGAAGGCAGAGTTTCGAGACGAGCCCTCACACACCCCACGAGGAGAGATCCGTTTTTATGAACTTCAAGACCCTGATCGCGGCAGCGATGTTCGTCACCGTCGGTTTGGTGGCCGCACCCACTATGGTGATAGCCGCACCGATTCACACCATCAAGATTACGGCTCACCAGTTCGCTTTCGATCCGTCGATTATCGTCGTGCATGTTGGACATCCCGTCAAACTTGTCATGACCAGCGAAGATGTCACCCACGGAGTTGCTTCGACCGCGCTAGGTATTCCCGACACCCCAATTGTCAAAGGGAAAATCAGCACCGTCACCTTCACTCCGAGAAAAGTCGGGACGTATCGCGTGCATTGCTCGGTCTTCTGCGGAGTTGGCCACGCGGACATGATGCTCACCGTAAAAGTCGTCAAATAGGAGATTGATCATGCTCTCTTACTCACAACGGCATACCTCAGCTTTGCGGGCACCGGTCTTGTTGAGCCTCGGCACACTTGTTGTTCTCTTGAGCTTGCTCTTCGCGAACCCATTGACGGCACGGGCGATTCCCGTGCTGGCCAACGGCCAAGGTGGAGTGAGTTGTTCGATGTGTCATACGGCCCCGCCGCAACTCAATGCAACGGGACGCTATATTCTCGCGACGAACTTCGCGAAGGTCCTCGATGCGCATTCGCAGATGCTCAACGACAAGAAGATGCCGGCAGCGCTTGAGGTGACGGTCAACGCCGCGAACCAGCCGACTCCCGGGCTCCCGAACGTCTACAGCGGCCTCGTACAGCTCTTGACCGCGGGATTTCTCGGCAAGGACGTCACCTACTATGCTTCGATACCGATTGAAGAGGGGGGGTTCCCGGCAGCGTCAGTCGATCAATCGTGGATCGCCTATAACGGTTTCTCACACGGCAACGGGAGCCTACAAGTCGGCATGTTCCCAACGCCGATCTTCGCGCCGTGGATAAGCCAGACACTCACGCTCTCAGGCTACGGACTCGCGGCGGTCCCGGTCGGCCTCAATGCCGTAGGCATAGGCGATAACCGGTGGGGAGCATCCTACACCCAGATCGGCACGAAGGGACTCGTCGGTAACGTCGCCTACATGACCAGCGCAGGGCCCCTCGAGAAAGCCTACGACGGCGATCTCGATTCGGGCGGCGAAGGGCAAAGCTTCGTCGGCTCCTTGCAGTACCTCTGGCCCCAGTCACGTTGGACCGGGGGCCTCGCCGCGATGACCGGTTCCTATCCCCTGCCCTCAGGAGCGAGCGACCGCTACAACCGGCAGCTTGCGCTCATCTCCTACGGCAAGTCACGGTGGCGGCTCAACGCGATCGGCATGGTCGGCTACGATGCCAACCCCAATGACGACGGCGGGGCGACACCCTCAAGCAGCAATGGGTACTCGTTCGAATCGATCTACCATCCCTGGAAGCAAGTGCATATCGCCGCTCGCTACGACACGACCAATGACGGCCTTGGAACCTCCGCGAAGAACTACATCTTCGACACGGTCTTCCAACCGGTGCCAAACGTCGTCGTGACCGTTGAAGATCTCGCGAGCCCCGGCACGACGCCGCTCATCAGCTACCAGGTCCTCTGGGCAGGCCCCTGGTACCGCGGGCGAAACCCCTGATAACGCGCTCGTAACAGCGATGTCATCCGGCAGCATAGCAGCCATGCAAACATGGCTGCTATGCTGCTTTCCGCCGAGGCCCTCGCCCGCAGTTTGATCGACGAACGAGACGCCGGCGGAGGTTTGAGTGCGGTCGTACGAACTCTCGCGCGCTTTGGGAGCGCGGCGCTGGCGTTTGCACGAAGACACGATATGGCCGTCGTCCCGCTGCGACGCGGCGAGCGCTATCGCGACGCCTCGGCGGCGCTTGCACGACTGGCAATCGACGTCGACCGCTGGCCCGCTCCACCCGCCGGGCTCTTCGTCGTGGAGGAACGGCGCGTCTACCTGCGCTCTCACAGCCCGATGACGGTCGCGCATGAGTTTGGGCACGCACTGGACTGCGCGCTGGGCGGGGGTGTCTACCGGTCGGGAATCGACCCTCAGATCCGTGCGGCCTTCGCAGCCGCCCGCACCTTCGTCACACCCTACGCAGCAAGCGGCCTCGACGAATACTTCGCCGAGGCGTTACGCGCGTACGTTGAGGCGAACGATCCGGCATCGTCTTGGCCACAAGCCACCCGTCGACGCCTGCACGCGGTCGACGCGGCGATGTACGCCTACGTCGACCGACTCTTCACCTGCGAGTTCCCAGAGGCAGCCTAAGGGCTATCGCTTGACCGCTTTGACCTGCGCGACCGTGACGGCGCTCGCCTTGTTGCCCCACGAGGCTCGGATGTACGTCACGACTGAAGCGATATCCGAGACGCTCAGGGTCTTCCCCCAGACCGGCATCGTGCCGTTATAGGTCTTTCCCTCCACCATCAGCTTGCCGTGCAAGCCATACTTCACGATGTGAATGACGTGTGCGGCAGGCCCGTTGACGGCGGGGTTCCCGGCTAGCGGGGGGAAGACGCCCGGCATCCCTTTGCCCGTGGCTCCATGGCAACTCGAGCAGTTCGTGCTAAAAACCTTGGCGCCGAGGGCGGCGGAGACGCCACCGGTCGATGCGACGGTAGTCGATGTCGCTGCGGAGACCGGCGCCGCGCTCGTCGCGGCCATCGGTGAAGCTGCCGGCCCGGCAGTACTTGAGGCACTCGAACTTTGACTTGTACCCTTCGAGCAAGCGACCAAGCTCACGGCCAAAACCATGCCGACCGCAGCAACGCGTCCAAACTCTTTCATCTGTGACTTCCTTTCCCGGAGCTAAAGACAGACTAGAGATGACTCCTACTCGCTCGCCCCTCCGACTGCCTGCAAAGCCGCCCGATACGAGCGAGAAACGGGTCAGAGGCTAGGCGCTTCATCGCCGGAGGGCGGCGCCACACGCGCCGGCGCCACGCGGCGCGGGCGAGCGGAGAGCGACCATGCCAGCGCGATCAGAACGACGTTTGCGACCAGGGAGCTGCCGCCATACGAGACAAACGGCAAGGTGATCCCGGTGAGCGGAAACAAGCCGATGACGCCACCGACGATGATCGCGACTTGGAAACCCAGCGTCGCACTCAAGCCGACCGCCAAGAGCTTGGCATACAGATCCGGGCGTTCTAAGCCTGCGACCAGAATGCGGCGCACGAGCGCGACATAGAGAGCCAAAATGACGATCGCACCGATCAGTCCGAACTCCTCGGAGAACGCCGCATAGATATAATCTGTCGCGACATCGGGAATGAAGCCCGGATGGCCTAGCCGATAGCCGGTTCCCAGCAGACCGCCGGCCGCCAGGGAGTAGTAGCTTTGCGCGGCCTGGTAGCCGCGCCCCAGCGGATGAGCGAACGGATGCAGCCATACGCCGACGCGCGTCTGAACGTAGGTGTAGCGATGCAACGCCCAGAGCGCGGCCACACCGAAGATCGCAAGCCCACCCAGAACGATATCGATACGTCGCGTAGCTGCATACAACATCGTCGCGAAGGTCGCGAGCAAGAGCGCCGCCATCCCGAGGTCGCGCTGCACGATGAGAATGGCGGTTGAAGCCCCCCACCCGAGGAAGAGCGGCCCCAAGTACTTCGCATTTGCGCGCAAGGACCACGGCTTCGCATCGGCGATGACGTCACCCATCTCGGCCAGATACGCCGCCAGGAAGAACACGATGAAGAGTTTGATGAACTCGACCGGCTCCAGATGCAACGGCCCGATCGCAATCCACAACCGCGCACCATTGACCTCGTGTCCGACGACGACGAGGAGCACAAAGAGGATCAGCGAGGCCAGCACCCAGATGTACTTATACGATGCCATGCGCCGAAAGTTGGTCAGCATCGGGCTGAGCACAAGCACCACGGCCAGAGCGATCGCGCACCACCAGAGCTGCTTGTGCGCCAGGAGCGGCGAGAGGCGCGCAATCTCGGTCAACCCCAAGCACGTAAGCAAGGCGGCAAGCGCGGGCAAGAGGTCGTCTCGCTGCGCATCGAGAGGTTGGAACAACACCCATGCAAGCGCCCCGACGGCAAGCGCAATCGGCAACCAGAGCGGAGTAAAGCTTCCCGACGGTGCGAGCATCATAGCAAAGCCGCCCACGAGGAGCGCCGCCAACATCGGGAGCGCTCGCCGCACGACGCGCATCAGTGGCTCCAAAGCAGCGTTCATTGCTCGCTGCCCACGTATACGAGGCGCGTCGAACCGACGTCGATCTCGTCTCCAGGGCGAACCTCGAGGGCAGCCGCCAGACGGTGCCCGTTCAGAAAAGTTCCGTTACTGCTGCCCGCGTCGCCCACATAGACCACTTCGCCATCGCTGTCGAAGCGAGCATGCCGGCGACTCACCTCAGGATCGCCGAGAACGAGGTCGCAATCGCGCGCCCGGCCGACCAATAACGGGCAGAGGCCTTGGAAACGCCGGTGCCCACTCCCTTCAACCACATCGAGGGTGAGGCGCGTGGCCACAAAACCGCCAACGTCGCGAGCAGTGCGGACGCGAGCACGCAAACCGACGAGCGCAAAGACCAGCATCGCACCGACCAACCAGATCGAATCCACGCGCAGCGACGCCGCGTTCACGTCCCCATCTCCACCTGCAACTCGGTCTGCCCAAAACGCACGCTGTCCCCCACCGCCAGCCGCCGGCTATCGATCCGTTCGCCATTGACGAATGTCCCGTTGGTGGAGCCCAGGTCATGCACCACGGGCCACCCTGCATCCAAATCGATGACGGCGTGCCGGCGCGAGACGCTCGGGTCGACGAGAAAGACATCGCACTCTTCGTTACGGCCGATCTCAATCTCCGCATCGATCGGATAGACGCCGTAGGCCGGAGCGCCGCTGACCATGCGCAACTGAAACCGTCTCCCCCGCGATGCCACGGGCGTCTGTTCCAGCTCAACCGTGGAGTCGACCGGGAGCGTCACGATCTCGAGCGAACCCACCGGCAAACCGTCGTATGCCTGCAGGTGTACGCTCGGCTCCAGAGCGCTCAAGGTGACCTTCACGCGCGCAGCCACCTCGCGCAGCAACTGCGCCCATTCGCGCTCCAAGTACGCGCGATGCGGCTCGAGTCGTGCCGCATCGTCCGGATGACAACGCACCACATACTGTCCGGGCGCCTCGAGGCCACGCGAACCCGTTCGCGTCTGCGCCTCCATCGTCGCGACGAGTTTGCGCGCGATCTGTGCCGGTTCCAGGTCGCTTGGAAAAACCGAGGCAAAGGTACGCTCGATGAGCGCTGCGCAGGCCTCTTCGATGCGGGCAAAGAGACTCAACTTCGGCGCTCCAAGCGCACGATGTAGAAGCCGTCTCGCCCCTCGATTCCCGGCGCCACGAGCACGTCGCCACTACTGCCGGTGAGCGCCTCGAAGGTTGCGGGGATCAGCCCGCGTTCGAAGGGTTGTCGCTGCAGAAACGCTTCCACGACATCGGTGGTCTCCCGCGGATCGGTGGAGCAAACGGCATAGACCAGCACTCCGCCCGGAGCGACCTGCGCTGCCGCGCTCTCGAGGAGAGCCGATTGATTCACCGCCAAACGGGCACCGTCGTCGGGATGCTTGCGCCAGCGCGCCTCAGGGTGACGTCCGACGACGCCTACGCCGGAACAGGGCGCATCGAGCAAGACCCGATCGAAGCGACGCTCGAGCGGCAGCAGCGCCTGCGTCGCATCGCCGACGACGATGCTCGCCGGCAACTGTGCCGCGGCCAGGCGACGCTCCAACACCTGCGCTTTACGCGTATCGCGCTCGATACACGTCAGCGTTCCTTCGCCGCCGAGTCGCGCCCAGATCTGCAACGCTTTGTTCCCGCGCCCGCTACAGACGTCGAGCACGGCTTCGCCGGGCATGGGGTTGAGAATCGCCACCGGCATCGCCGATGATTCGGACTGTAGCCACCAAGCCTCGTCGTGATTGGCGCTCTGAACGCTCCTCCACGCCGACGGATCGTCGATGAGAAGGCACTCCGGAACAAACGGACTCGGGGCTCCGCGCGGCAGCGCGGCCGGATCCGCGCGACGCTCGTCGACGACGATCGCGCCGCGTGCCGGCGCGTCGACGCCGGCGCAGATCGCTTCGAGTTCATCCTCGACGAAGACGGCACGCCATTGGCGCACGAGCCACGTTGGCAGCGACCACCGCGTGGCGAGGTAGTCGTCGGGGCCTTCAAAGAGGTCCCCCGAAGGCGCCGGCGGCCGATCCCGCAGAAACGAGCGTAAGACGGCGTTGACCAGGCCGGCGACGCCCGGATGACCGTACTTCTTCGCGAGGTTGACCCATTCGAAGACGGTCGCATGCACGTCGGGTCTGGTGTAGACCAGCTCGTAGACCGCCAAGCGAAGGATCTCGGCGATGGCCGGCGGCAACGGCTTGTCGCGATCGCCCACGAAGGGTTGCAGATACCAGTCCAGAGCGCGCCGCATCTTGATGGCGCCGTAGGCCAGCTCCGTCGCAAATGCACGGTCGCGAAGGTCGAGCGTAGTCTTCCGAGCGCGGTAATCGAACGCTTCTTGCGCGCTGCGATCGACCCCATTGCCGGCAACCGGGAAGACGTCGCGCACGACCGCCAGCGCAAGCTCGCGCGCGCTCATCAACGCACCACCTCGGCCCGCTGCGCAAATGCGCGCCCCGAGAGCCCACTGCGATTGGCCGGAATGAGTTCCTCCAGCGCGACGACACCCTGCCCTGCAGCGACCAGCAGAGCATCGCCTTCGACACCCAGCAGATCACCCGGACTCCCCGGCCTCTGCGACGCCGGCGCCACGTGTGCGCGCAGGAGTTTGACGGGCTCGCCCGCGAGCCGAGCCCGAGCCGCCGGCTGCGGCGAGAAGGCTCGGATCGCATTGACGATGCGCGCGCAGGGCCAGGCCCAATCGACCTGGAGGTCGGCTCGACTCAGCGGCGCAGTGATACTCGACTCGCCACGTTGCGGGTGGGCCGTCAGTTCCCCCGTAGCGGCGTGCTCAAGCGCCTCGCCGAGCAGGCGCGCCCCGACTTCCGCCAAGCGGTCGTGCAAGGCGCCGTAGCATTCGTCATCGGCGATATCTACGGGAACTTGCGCGACGATATCGCCGGTATCCATGCCGGCATCCATCAGCATGACGCTCACGCCGGTCCGCCGCTCGCCGTTCCGCAGCGCACTCTGAATCGGCGTTGCGCCGCGATAGGCCGGCAGGAGTGACGGATGCACGTTCAGGCTCCCCACCCGCGGCAGATCCAGCAGCGCCTGTGGCAGCATCCGCCCGTACGACGCAAGCACGAACAGATCGAAGCGCGCCTGCTCGGCCAGATCGCGCACAAAGGCGCGTAGATCGGTCGGCTCATGCACGGCAAGACCCCGTTCTAGCGCGAAACGCTTGACCGGCGTGGCCTGCATGCGATGGCCGCGCCCCGCCGGGCGATCGGGCTGCGTCACCACGGCCACGAGCTGCGACGCCTGCGCAACGACGCGTAGACTCGGAACCGCAAAATCGCTCGTCCCAAAGAACAGCGTGCGCACGATCGATCCTTCTTCGCTACGAGAGCGAGGCTGCTTCCTCGACGGCGTCGAGCTCCGCCTGCGTTTCGGCTTTGCGCAGGTTCTTGACCTTGTCGACATAGAGAACGCCGTTCAAATGGTCGATCTCGTGCTGAAGACAGCGAGCGAATAAGCCCTCGCCTTCCAGCCGAATCTTCTTCCCCTCCCGGTCGAGCCCAACGACGACGACACGCTCGTAGCGCGTCACCTCGCCGACATACCCCGGCACCGAGAGGCATCCTTCGGTCGCCTCTATCTCGCCTTCCGTCAATGTAAACTTCGGGTTAACGACCGTAAATGGGCCGTGCCCCTCATCGCCGTCTTGCAGATCGACGGTAAAGAGACGCTTCGGCACATCGATCTGCGGAGCGGCAAGGCCTATGCCCGGCGCGGCATACATTGTTTCGAACATATCGTCGATGAGCTGCCCAAAGAGCGGATCACGCAGATGGGCTGGGTCGACTTTCTTTGCGACCCGGCGCAGCGTGGGATGCCCGTCCGTCAGAATCGTCCGCACATAGGCCATAGCCGGTGTAGTACGCCGTCGGCTAGGGCGCATCCTTACGAAAGCGGTACGGGAGGCGACGGCCGTGAGGCGGAATCTGCAGGCGCATGATCGCTACACCGCTCGTCCTGGACGAACTGCGCAAAGATCCGGCGCGGGTGCTCTTTACGACCCCGGGGGCATCGCTGATCGACCTCGACGACGGCGTCCTCTGCCTAGAGTTCCACTCGAAGGGCAACACCCTCGACGGCGATACCATCGATGTTGCCGAGCACGCCTTCGCGCTGATCCCGGGACGTTATCTGGGCCTGGTCGTCGGCAACCAAGGCAAACACTTCTCGTACGGCGCAAATCTCCAATGGCTGCTCTCGTTGCTCGAGCGCATCGGGGACGACCGCGCGACCTTTCGCACCCACGCCAAGCGCTTCCAACGCGTAACGACCGGCGTGCGGACGGCCCCGTTCCCGGTCGTCGCGGCACCGTTCAACCGAACCATCGGCGGCGCGCTCGAACTCTGCCTCTATGCCGACCGCATTTGCGCGCATACCGACCTGTCTGCTCGCCTGCCCGAGGTAGCCGTAGGTATCCTGCCGGACCTCGGCGGCACGAGCGAACTCTATCGCCGCTGCATCGTGGCGGCCGGCCCCGGCCGCGAAGCTACAGGGTTACAGCGTGCGTTCGAAACCATCGTCTTCATGAAAGAGGGACGCGGCATCGGCGGCGCCCGCGATCTCGGCTTCCTGTCGGAACGCGACGGCGTGACGACGGACCTGGCGCACCTCATCGACGACGCGAAGGCTCAAGTGCGCGAGCTTGCCCCGGGCTACCTCGCACCGCCGCATCACCGCGAGATCGTCGTCCTCGGGGACGACGGTTATGCGGCCCTGGATCGCGCCATCGGCATGGCGGTCTTCGCCCGCATGGCTAGCTCCTACGACGCCCAGATTGCGCGGGCCGTCGCGCGCATCATGACCGGCGGCCCAGGACCCGCCCGCACCCTCTCGCACGAGGAGCTGCTGGATCTTGAGACCGCCTACTTCGAGACGCTGATCTTCGAGCCCAAGACGCGGGAACGCATGGAGCATATGCTCGCCACGGGCGAACCGCTGCGCAACTAATCCGGTCTTCCGGTAGAACCAAAAGTTCCGCCTCATCCGGCGTGGGGAATGAATACCAGCGCAAAGAACGACAGCAGCCAGCTAAAGGCATACTGGCTGATAAGCACCATCCCAAGCGATTTGTAACGCCAGCGCAGCCAGGTATACAGTGCGATTCCACTCGCATAGATGAAGAAAATGAATGACGGATGCGCACCTACGTGATTCTGTTTCTGTAAGAACATTAGAGCGCAAAGGAGTATCGCAGTAAGAAGCGCTCCCGAAAATCCCCGCAGAAGTTGCTGCAGGCGCGTCTGTAGCCAAAGGTGATAGATCATCGTGTTAATAAAGGGTTGCAGCAGCAGCAAGACCGGAAACGCGGGACCATAAACAAAGTAGTCTGGAACGTAATCCGCGAGCGGCGCGTGGAACGTATGGCTTAAACTAACGGCTAAGATTCCCCAAAACAAGGACAGCCCCAATGCAGGGATGAGCCCCATGAGCAGCACCTTGCGCATGTCGGACTCTCCATAAAACATACGCGTGAACTGAGGCCGTTTCCACAGCGCGAACGCCAGAAGCGGAACTCCAAAACTGACGTTGAATGCTATTAACGCCCCTCCTTCTTCACGCACCCGAATCCCAAGAGAAGTAAACCACACGACAGAAATAACGAAACACACCGTAAGGACGAAGCCCAGTCGTGTTGAGGAGATAAAGTCAAGGAACGTCTGCTCGCTGGTGTTTGTTGGTGAACTGTTGTGTTGCACGATGGCCTGCTCCTTAAAATGCAGTGGCGTAGGTTCTAGAATAACATGCGCACACGAAACATGATACTCACCTGACTAGCGCGTGAGATTTCAGTCATCGCACGACGACCTGCGCGAGACTGAGCGCTGAAACGATCAAGATGAGATTCCACGTGAAGTGGGCATCAGCGTCACACCAAATGATTTGTAACGAAAGCGGAGCCACGTAAGCCACATACACCAAGATACTGCTGCAAGCGCGTCTACGCGTAGGTATCGATCTGGCCTTGGGCTATCTGGCCTTGAGCTTGCATCTGTTTGATGAGCGCCGTCAACTCAAGAGTGGCGAGTTTCGCCACTCTTGAGTAAAACAGGAAAGCCCGGCAAATCTAGGCGACTTCGAAGAGACCGGCGGCACCCATGCCGCCGCCGATGCACATTGTGGTGACCACGTACTTGACGCCGCGGCGCTTGCCTTCAATGAGCGCGTGCATCACCATGCGCGCACCCGACATCCCGTAAGGGTGACCGATCGAGATAGCTCCGCCATCGACGTTGAATCGGTCGTTGTCGATGCCGAGGGTATCGCGGCAGTAGACAGTCTGCACGGCGAAGGCTTCGTTGAGTTCCCAAAGCCCGATGTCGTCGATGGTGAGCCCATGCTTGGCAAGCAGCTTCGGCACCGCGAAGACCGGAGCGATCCCCATCTCTCCGGGCTCGTTCCCTACGACCACCAAGCCGCGATAGTATCCAAGCGGCACCAGGTTACGCCGCTGCGCGAGCTGCGCATCCATCACCACCACGGCCGCCGCGCCGTCGGAGAGTTGCGACGAGTTCCCGGCGGTGACCGTCGAGGTCGGATCGAGCACCCCTTTTAAGGCTGCCAACCCTTCGAGCGTCGTCTCGGGACGATTGCCTTCATCGTGGCGCAGGGTGACCTGCTCTTCGCTGACTGTCTTGGTCTGTCGATCCTCGACGTACTTCCAGGTTTGCAGCGGAACGATCTCGGCATCGAACCGGCCGGCAGCGGCCCCGGCGGCCGTACGCTGTTGACTCTGCAACGCGTAGACATCCTGAGCTTCGCGCGAGACCTTATACTTCTTGGCCACGGTATCGGCCGTCTGGAGCATCGGCATGTAGACGTCCGGCTCGTGCCGCAGCATCCACTCCTCGGTAAAATCGTGAATGTTCATGACGTTCTGCACCAGGCTCACCGATTCGGCACCACCGGCCACGATCGCGTCGGCACCGTCGACGATGATCCGTTGCGCCGCAACCGAGATAGCCTGCAAGCCGGAGGAGCAGTACCGGTTGATCGTCGTCCCAGGTACGCTTGCAGGTAATCCGGCCCGCAATGCAGCGACGCGGCCAAGGTTGTTTCCGGTTGCGCCTTCGGGCAGACCGACGCCCAGAATGACGTCGTCGATCTCTGCGGGGTCGAGCTTGGCCCGCTCCACCGCAGCTTTGATGACGTGGCCGGCCAAGGTTGCCCCGTGCGTTTGATTGTAGGCTCCGCGAAACGCTTTGCCGATCGGGGTACGCGCCGCCGAGACAATGACGGCTTCACGCATGGGTCAACTCCTTCTCTGTTGGACGATAGGCCGCAAAGGTGCCGTTCTTCGCGGCGATCTCTGCGAGCAATGGAGCGGCCTCCCACTGCGGGCCAAGCTCACGCCGAAACTCCAGAATGCGTTCGTAGACCTTCTTGACGCCGACTTCGTCGGCATACCACATCGGCCCACCATGGTGCGGCGGGAAACCGTAACCATAGATGTAGACGATATCGATATCCCCCGGGCGCAACGCCACGCCGTCTTCGAGCAGCTTCGCACCGGCATTCACGAGCGCATAGCTTAGGCGCTCGACGATCTGCGCATCGGTGCTCTCGCGAGGAGCGATGCCGGCTTTGCCGGCTTCTTCCGCGAAGAGTCTCTCAACGTCCGGATCGGGGATCGGCTGCCGGCCTTTGCCCACGGCTTTATCATACGTATAGAAGCCGGCGCCGGTCTTCTGCCCCAATCGCTTCGCTTCGTAGAGCCGGTCGACGATCTTCGTGCGACCGGCGCCCATGTCGGGGCGAGCCGCAGAGATATGCCAGAAGACGTCGACTCCGGAGAGATCGAACATCGCAAACGGTCCCATGGCGAAACCAAAGTTCGTCATCGCTGCGTCGACACGATGCGGCGCTACTCCCTCTTCTGCGAGACCGATCGCTTCGCGCGCGTAATCGAAGAGCATACGGTTCCCGATGAACCCAAAGGCATTCCTAGAGAGGACGGCAACTTTTCGCAGGGTTTTCCCCAGCTTGAACGCGGTTGCCAGGGTCTGCGGCGAGGTATCCTTGCCGCGTACGATCTCGAGGAGCTTCATGATATTTGCCGGGGCAAAGAAGTGCAGGCCGAGCACACGATCCGGTCGATTGGTCACCGCAGCCATCGCATCGATATCGAGGGTTGACGTATTGGAGGCGAGGATACCCTCCGGTTGCACGATGGCATCGAGCTTTGCGAAGACCTGCTTCTTGACATCCATGCTCTCGAACACGGCCTCGATAACGAGATCTCGATCCGCCAGCTCCGCGTAGTCACTCGTAAAGGCGATCGACTGACCGCGACTCCACGCCACTTCTTGGGTGAGTCGCCCGCGCTGCACTTGATGCATATACATGCCGAAGACCATCTGCTTGGCACGCTCGATCTGCTCATCGGAAGGCTCAACGACAACGCAAGGGATGCCTGCGTCGGCAAAGGCAATCGCGATGCCGGTTCCCATCGTGCCGGCGCCGACGATGCCTGCACGTGCGATCTCTCGCGGTGGTGCAGAGCCGAGTCCCGGCACCTTGCCAAGCTGCCGTTCGGCGAAGAAAATGTGCCGCAACGCAAAGGACGGCGCCGAACGCACGAGCTCATCGAAGAGACGAGCCTCGCGAGCGAGCCCGCGCGGAAAATCGAGCTCGAAAGCCGCCTGGACTGCGTCGATGAGTTTATGCGCGGCGAATCCACCGTTCTCTTCGGGCGGAACCATCTTATGCGCTGAGGCGATGATGAAGGGCAGTGCCATCAACTGCATCCCTTTGCCCAGGGCGACAGAGCGCGACGAGACGCGCCGCTTAGGAGCCTCGGGCAAGACTCGCGCCAGCAGCGCAAACGCCGCTTCCACGACATCGCCGTCGACGATCTCGTCAGCCAAGCCCTTCGTCTTGGCTTCCTGCGCCTTCACCAGTTCGCCCTTGAGCATCATCTGCAGCGCGTCTTGCGCACCGATGAGTCGCGGCAGGCGCTGCGTTCCACCCGCTCCGGGAATCAAGCCGAGCTTGATCTCCGGCAAGCCTAGGCGCGAGCGCGGCGTGATGAGACGATAATCGCACGCCAGGGAGAGCTCCAGGCCACCGCCCAGAGCATTGCCGTCAATCGCGGCGATGTAGGTCTTCGAACCGGCTTCGACGCGGGCGATCACGTCGCGAACGGTCTTGGTCTGCGGCGTCGGTTCGGTCGTAAAGTCATTGACGTCGGCGCCGCCGGAGAAAAGACCGTTAGCGCCGGTGAAGATCACCGCTTTGATGCCGGCGTCGGCTTCGGCAGTCTCGACGATCGGCACCAGTTCCGTAGACAGCGCATATGAGAGGGCGTTGACCGGGGCGTTGTCGAGGGTGACGATGCGGACGCCGTCGCGATCCGCCGTACGAATCATTGCCATCCTAGGCACCCCTGCGGTCGAGCTCAAGGTCATCTTCGGAGACCGACATCACGCTCTTGGCTCCGTGGACGATCTCATGTTCGAGCCACGCCGACTGCGAGAGTACGTGGTCGGCGTAGAACCGCGCCGTCGCCAGTTTCGCCCGATAGAAATCGGCTTGCGCATCGCCGGCGGCTACCTTCGTGGCCGCAATCTGCGCCGCTCGCGCCATCTGCCAGCCGCCCGCCACGATCCCCCAGAGCTTGAGATAGGGCACCGAACACGCAAAGGCGGTGTGCAGATCGGTCATGGCGTTCATGCCGATCCACTGCGAGACGTGCGTCAGCGCATCGACCCCGCTCTCGAAGACGGCGCCGGTCGCCTTGACATCCTCGTTGTCGCTCTTGGCAAGCTCTGCTGCAAACTTCTTCATCTTCGTGATGACGACGGTTGCCGTAGAGCCCATGTCACGAATCAGTTTGCGGCCGACCAGGTCCATCGCTTGAATACCCGTGGTGCCTTCGTAGATGGTCGTGATGCGAACGTCACGATATTGCTGCGCAATGCCCGTCTCTTCGATGTAGCCCATCCCACCGAACACTTGCAGGGCGGTCGAACAGACCTCGACTGCCGTCTCCGTGCACCATCCCTTCACGACTGGGATCATCAGTTCGACGAACGCTTTATGCTCTTTGCGAACCTTCTCGTCGGGATGCCGTTGCTCGAAGTCTAGGGATGCTGCGCAGACGTAGGCGAGGGCCCGCATCGCCTCGATGTTGGCCTTCATCCACATCAACATGCGGCGCACGTCGGGGTGCGCGATGATGGCTTGCGGCGCCTTGGCTCCCGGTTTCACGTCGCGACCTTGGATGCGCTCCTTGGCGTACTCCAGCGCATGCTGATACGCGCGATCCGCGACCGCCAGGCCCTGCACACCAACCGAAAAGCGAGCCGCATTCATCATGATGAACATGTACTCGAGGCCACGATTCGGCTCACCGACGAGGTAGCCCACGGCGCCCTTGCCCGCTTCACCGTAGTTCATCGTGCATGTGGGATTGCCGTTGATCCCGAGCTTGTGTTCGATGCCGGTGCACAACACGTCGTTGCGTTCGCCGAGCGAACCATCGGCGTTAACCAGGAACTTCGGGACGATAAAGAGCGAGATGCCCTTGGTTCCTTCCGGCGCATCCGGCAACCGGGCAAGCACCAGGTGGATGATATTTTCGGCCATGTCGTGCTCGCCGAACGTAATGAAAATCTTTTGCCCCGTGATGCGGTACTGCTCGCCTTCCGGAACGGCCTTGCTGCGAACCTGCGCGAGATCGGAACCGGCCTGCGGCTCGGTTAAGCACATCGTTCCGGTCCACTTGCCGGAGACCAAGTTCGGCAGATAGCGCTGCTTCTGCTCGTCGGAACCGACGAGTTCGATGGCCTCGATCGCACCTTGATTGAGGAGTGGGCCGTTGGCAAAGCCGATGTTCGAACCGTTCCACATCTCCAAGGTCGGGCCAAGCAGCGTCTGCGGCAGTCCCTGTCCGCCGTACTTCTCCGGCACGGGCAGACCGATCCAGCCCGCGTCGGCAAACTGCTTATAGGCCTCCTTAAAGCCGGTGGGCGTCGTGACCGCCCCGTCCTTCCAATGACAGCCTTCGCGATCGCCGACCGTGTTGAGCCGATCGAGGACGCCGGTGGCGAACTTCGCGGCCTCTTCGAGGACCGAATCGAGTACGTCGGCCGTCTCGCCGTAGCCGGGGAGCTTGCCGATCTCGTCGATGCCGGCGAGTTCGCGCAGGACGAACTGCATATCACGCAGGGGGGCTCGGTAGGTGCTCATCGTGTCAACGCTCCGTTCTGGAAGGCAGGTGGGTGTCAGGGAAGATTTAAGAAGCAACGCGCTCCGGCGCCTCGGTTTCGTAGAGTTCGTGGCGCAGACGCTCGACCGAGGCAGCCAACATCCGGAGGTACGGGAGCATATCGCCCTTGATGCGCGCCAGGCGCGCATGGCCTTGCGCCGTGATGCGATAGATGCGTCGCGAGCGCTTGGTAGGGTGCTCCCACTCGCCGAGGACGAAGCCGCGCTCCTCCAAGCGGCGCAACAGCGGATAGATGGTGTTCGTATTCACCGCGAGCAGACCGTCACAGAGCGCCTCGATTTGAGCCATCAGCGAGGATCCATGCTCCGCCTGGCGATCCAGCAGATGCAGGATCAGCACCGGGAAGAGCGTCTTACTCTTGATCGGCCCACGAATAAGTTCATCGGCCCGTAATCGCCGCTGCGGCAGCATGATAGAAGTATGGATTGATATTTTTAATAAGTCAAGAGGGTCGGACTGCTGCACGGCTGATGAACGAACGTGCGTTCGCGTGAAGTGTCCGGCCCTACCGAGAAGCGGCGCAGTGCTCCAGCCATAATGCGTCTCCCGCATTGGGCTGGTGGTGAAGTGCCGCAGCGCCCGGCAGGGCGCTCAATGCTCAACGCTCTTCACCCCAGCTTGGCCCTGGACGTACTGCTTGAGCACCGAGAGCGGAGCGCCGCCGCAACTAACGATGCACTACGAGCGGCTCCAGAAGACGGATCAGACGCGACGAGACGGTGTTGAAGTTGTTGACGAGGACCGAAGGCGCGACCTCGCCGTTAAACTCCAGAAGCTCGCAGTCCCACCGCTCTGCCAGGTTGCCGAAGATCGCGTGGAGGCGTGCGAGGATCGCTGCGTCGATACAACTACGCCGATACTTCGTGATGAGAACTACATGGCGATGGAGGTTGAGAACGCAATGGTAGAGCGTTCTCATCTCTTGCTTGGCTGTCATAACGAAGGTACACTATATGAGGATGGAACCCGTCTCGCGCAAGGTTGTGTATCGCCTGTATCCGTCCGCTTCGCAAGAAGCGGCGTTGCTCGACATGCTCGGCCTGCACCAACGCCTCTATAACGCCGCGCTCGAACAGCGTATCGCGGCCTGGCGGCTCCGGCGCAAGAGTCTGTCGGCCTACGATCAGATGCGCGATCTCACCGGCCTGCGCGCCAGCGATGAACGCTATGCCGGGCTCAACGCGCAATCGGCGCAGGTTACGCTGAATCGGCTGCATCTGGCGTTCGCGGCGTTTTACCGGCGCTGCAAGAAAGGCGAAACGCCGGGCTTCCCGCGCTTCAAAGCGTTCGACCGTTTCTCCGGCTGGGGATACAAGACGCACGGCGACGGTTTCCGGTTTATGCCTGGAGCCGGCAACCGGCACGGCCAGTTGCGCCTCTCCGGCATCGGCACAATCCCGGTGCGCGGACGCGCGCGAACGCCGGGCGAGGTCAGGACGTGCGAGATTGCGCACAAGGCCGGACGCTGGTATGCGAGCCTCACGCTTGCGTGCGAACCCCAACGGAAAGGCGGGACCGACGCGATTGGCCTGGATTGGGGCGTCGAGACGTTCGCCACGCTCGCGCATGAAGACCAGGCTTTCTCGGCCATCGAGAACCCGCGCTTCTTCGCCCGCATGAAGGCGACGCTCGAAAGCGCGCAGCAAGACCTCGCACGCAAGGCCAAGCGGTCGAACAACCGCGCCAAGGCGCGCAGACGCGTCAGCGCGATCCACCGCAAGACCACCGCCAAGCGGCTGGACTTCTTACACCAACGCTCGGCAAAGCTCGTTGCGGCGGTGGATCTGATCGCAACCGAGTCACTCTCGATCAAGAATATGGTCCGTTCCGCCAAGGGAACCGTCGAATCACCGGGGCGCAACGTCGCCCAGAAGGCGGGCTTGAATCGCGAGATTCTTGCCACCGCTCCACGCGCATTTCTCGCTATGCTCCGGTACAAAGCGGCAGAAGCTGGTATCGAGTTCGTCGAGGTTCCATCGCGCAAGGTCAAGCCGAGCCAAACGTGCAGCGCCTGCGGGAGGCAGCGCAAGAAGGCGCTCTCGGAACGCCGGCATGCCTGTCCTTGCGGCTTGGTTCTTTCGCGCGATCAAAACGCCGCGTGCGTCAATCTCTTATGGGCGCTAGCCCGCACCGGCCGGGAACCGGCCGGGTGCCTCGCGCAATCCGCGTGAGCAACACGAAACTCCATCCTGTACGCGCAGCGTCAGATGGAGTAGTTCATAAAATGTAACTGGACAGGTCGGCGTTCCGGGTGATCTCCGAGAGCCGCTGCGCCACGTACGCGGCGTCGATGCGGACCGGCCCATGCGCCTCCGGGGCCTCGTAGCTGATCTCTTCGAGAACTTTCTCGAGGACGGTGTGCAGCCGGCGCGCACCGATATTCTCGCTCTGCTCGTTGACCTGCATGGCGAAGCGCGCTATCTCGGAGATTGCGTCGTCGGTCACCTCGAGGGTCACGTTCTCCGTCTCCAACAGCGCCCGATACTGCTCCACAAGCGCCCCCTTCGGCTGGGTCAAGATCGTCTTGAAATCCTCGGCCGTCAGGGAGTCCAGCTCGACACGAATCGGGAAACGCCCCTGTAACTCCGGAATCAAATCCGAGGGTTTGCTGATATGGAAGGCCCCGGCGGCGATGAAGAGGACGTGGTCGGTGGCGATCGATCCGTGTTTGGTCGTCACCGTGCAGCCTTCGACGATCGGCAGAATATCGCGCTGAACGCCTTCGCGCGAGACGTCAGGCCCCTGTGCCCCCTGCCGGCCGGCCACCTTGTCGATCTCATCGATGAAGATGATCCCATGTTCGCTCGCACGCCGCAGCGCCTCGCGCTTGACGGCCTCGGCGTCGATGAGTTTCTTCGCCTCTTCCTCGACAAAGATCCCGCGAGCTTGCGCCACCGTGACGCGCTTGGTCGTACGACGCTTCGGGAGGATACCGCCCAGCATCTCGCCGAGGTCGGCCCCGCTCTGATCCATGGGACCGCCCATCATGCCCATCGGCAACGACGGCGTCTCTTCGACTTCGATCTCCACCAAACGCACGTCGTAGAACCCGCGTTCGACTTCGGAGCGAACGCGGTCGCGCACGCTCTTGGTCTGTTCGCTGGAGGCTGAGGCGGCCGTATCCGGCGGCGACTGCGGCGCAGGCTGCGCGGCAAACGTGTTGCCGAAGATCGAACCTAACGTTGCCGCAAAGGGATTGCCGGGTCCGGCACCTGAGGGCGCTCGCGTCTCGGGATGCAACAGGTCGATGACGCGTTCGACCGCTTGGCGCTCGGCCAGTTCATGCACTTCGCCGCGGCGCTCTTGCGTGACCATGCGAATCGCATGTTCCACGAGATCGCGAACCATCGATTCAACGTCGCGCCCGACGTAACCGACCTCCGTATACTTGGTCGCTTCAACCTTCACAAACGGCGCGGCCACCAGGCTCGCCAGCCGGCGCGCGATCTCCGTCTTGCCGACGCCGGTCGGGCCGATCATCAAGATGTTCTTCGGCGTAATCTCGCCGCGCAGATCTTCCGGCACCCGGCTACGACGATAGCGGTTACGCAAGGCAATCGCCACGGCGCGCTTGGCCTTCGCTTGCCCGACAATATACTTATCGAGTTCGGCAACGATCTGGCGCGGCGTAAGCGCGTCAGCATCGGTCGCGAGCGTTTCCGTCATAAGGTCTCCACGATGATATCGTCGTTGGTGTAGATACAGATCTCAGAAGCGATGCCGAGCGCCCGGCGCGCGATCTCCTCCGCCGACAACGCCGTATTGCGCAAGAGCGCGGCCGCAGCCGCCTGAGCGTACGGTCCCCCGGAACCGATCGCGGCAATCCCCTCGTCGGGCTCGATGACGTCGCCCGTTCCGGAGAGCACGAAGAGACTCTCGGCGGTTCCAACGATTAAGAGCGCCTCAAGCCGGCGCAAGGCTCGATCCTGACGCCAATCTTTCGCAAGCTCAACCGCAGCGCGCGTAAGATCCTTGTACTCCGCGAACTTGGCCTCGAACTTCTCTAAGAGCGCGATCCCGTCCGCCGCCGAACCGGCAAACCCCGCCAAGACCTTGCCTGCGGCGATCCGGCGAACCTTACGCGCACCATGCTTCATCACGGTCTTGTCTACGGTGACCTGTCCGTCACCGGCCATCGCCAAGATGCCCTCACGGCGAATCGCAAGAATCGTGGTCGATCGAATCCTCATATCTCCTGCGCTTACCGTTGCGCTTGCGCGAAGGTTGCACCCGGCGACTCGTCCGAGGCAAGCCCCCGCACAAAACATTCGATCGACGCAAGCGCTCGCTCGGCCATGGCTCGATGGCGCTCGCGTTTGCCCAAGCGCCCAGCACCCGCCGCGAGTGGAGGGAAGAAGGCCCAAGTGACGTTGGCAGGCTGAAAGTCCGACGTTTGGCGATTCTGAAGATGGGCCACCACTGCGCCGAGCGCGCTCTCGGAGGGAACGGTCGCCGGGGGCATTCCCAGCAGCGCTCGCGCGGCATGCGTCCCCGCCATCCACCCACAGGCGGCCGCCTCGACGTACCCTTCTGCGCCCGTGATCTGCCCGGCAAACCACAGTGCCTCCTGCCCACGCAGCTGCAAACGCTCATCCAGCAAGCGCGGTGCATCGAGGAACGTGTTGCGATGCATCACCCCCAGACGCAACCATTGCGCCCGGCCCAAGCCGGGCAGCTTTGCGAACGCCTCCTTCTGAGCCGGCCACGTCAATCGAGTCTGGAAACCGACGAGATTGTAGGCCGTTCCGGAGACGTTCTCCTTACGCAGTTGCACGACCGCGTAGGGCGTGGCGCCGGTGCGCGGGTCGCGCAGACCGACGGGCTTGAGCGGCCCGTACCGCAGGACCTCATCTCCCCGATCGGCCATCTCTTCGATCGGCAGACACCCTTCAAAGTAGGCGATGCGCCGGTCTGCCGGCTGCGCCTCAAATGCCTTGGGGCGATGGCGCGGCAGCGTCCGCAGATCGTGCAGCAACACCCCGTACTGTTCGCGCGAGAGCGGAATATTGAGGTAATCATCACCGTCACCCTTATCGTAGCGGGATTTGCGATACATGGGCGATTCGTCGATCGACTCAGCGTCGACGATGGGTGAGGCCGCATCGTAGTAGTGCAGCCGCGCAGGCGCAGGTCCGACGCTCTGTACGATGTGGCTCTGGGCCAGCACGGCGTCGATGGCCGCAAGCAGGGTGTCGCTGGGCAACGGGCCACAGGCTACGATCGTGGCGCGGTCCAACGGAATCTGCTGCACCTCCTCTCGATGCAAGGTGATCCGCGGATGGGCTGCGATCCGTTCTTCCACCGTGGCCGCGAACTGCTCCCGGTCAACGGCGAGCGCTCCGCCGGCCGGCACCGCCGATTCGCGCGCGCATGTCACGATCAGCGAATCGAGCCGCGCCAGCTCCTCTTTCAGCAGACCGACGGCGTTTTCCAGCGCCACACCTCGCAAGGAGTTGGAGCACACCAGTTCGGCGAGACGATCGCCGACGTGTGCGGGACCGCGGCAATGAGGACGCATCTCGTAGAGGTCGACGCCGACGCCCAAGCGCGCCGCCTGCCACGCCGCCTCGCAGCCCGCAAGGCCTGCGCCGATCACCATCAGCCTGGACACAGGCACTCCTGCGTACGCCCCGCGTTACGCCTCGGCAAGTTCACGATCGTCGGTCGGGTTGGGCGCAAGCGCTGCCACATCGTGCGTCTTATCGGCGGCACATTCGAGTTGCGTTTGACCGCCGCGCCGGTTTTTAGCGACCACGTGCGAGCCGCAGGTGGGACAACGTTCGACGATAACGCGATCCCAACTGACAAAATCGCAGGCCGGATAGTTGGCACAGCCGTAGAAAGTTCGCCCGCGCTTCGAGCGGCGTTCGACGACGGCGCCCCCATCCTTCGGGCAGAGCGCGCCGGTCAGCTTCAGCAAGGGCTTGGTGGTTTTACATTCCGGATATCCGCTACAAGAGATGAATCGGCCGAAGCGACCGGCCTTGATGACCATCGGCCGAGCGCAGTTCGGGCAGATCTCGTCGGTGGGCTCATCCTTGATCTCCACGCGCGGCAGCTTCTTCTCCGCCTCTTCGAGTTCGTGCTCGAACGGACCATAGAAACGGCGCAAGACCGCAACCCAGTCTTGCCCACCATCGGCAACGCGATCCAACTGCCCCTCCATCGAGGCTGTGAAATCTAAATCGACGATGTCGGGGAAGTGCTCGGCCAGAAGGTCGTTCACCGCGATGCCGATCTCGCTCGGGGAGAAACGGCGATCGGCTTGGGTCACATAGCCTCGCGCCTGGATCGTCTCGACGATCGCCGCATAGGTCGAGGGACGCCCGATGCCCTTCTCCTCCAACGCGCGCACGAGCGTCGCTTCAGTAAAACGCGGCGGCGGCTCGGTGAAATGCTGCTTGGGCTCAACGCCGTGACAAGCCAGGGGATCGCGCTCCTCAAGTTGCGGAAGACGCCGGTCCTTGTCATCGCCCTTGCCCGCGTCGGTGATCGCCGCATCGTCACGGCCTTCCTCATAGAGCTTGGTGAACCCCTGAAACTTGACGATGCTGCCCGTCGCTCGAAAAGAGTACGCCGCCGCTGCGATATCGACCGTCGTTTGATCCAGTACGGCCGGCGCCATCTGCGAAGCGACGAAGCGCTCCCAGATCAGCGTGTAGAGCCGGAGATCGTCGCGCTTGAGGATTCCGGCGAGCTGCTTGGGAGTGCGCCACACCGAGGTCGGGCGGATCGCCTCATGCGCATCCTGTGCCCCTTCTCGCACTTTGTGCGCCTTGCCGCCATGAAAGGACACGCCATAGGTCTGCTCGATATACTCGCGCGCGGACTCTTTGGCCTGATCGCTCACGCGCGTGGAGTCGCTGCGCATGTAGGTGATCAGACCGACGGTGCCCTCCGCGCCGACATCGATGCCTTCGTACAGGGCCTGCGCGAGTTGCATGGTGCGCCGTACGCGCATCCGCAGTTTGCGTGAAGCCTCCTGTTGCAACGTTGAGGTCGTAAACGGCGCTGCGGCATGACGTCGCATCTCCCGGCGCTTGACCTCACGAACGCTCCAATCGGCGCCTTCGAGGTCGCTCAAGATGTTCGTAGCCGACCGCTCGTCGACGACCTCGAGCTTCCGGCCGCGATGCGCGACCAACTCAGCGGAGAACGGCAAGGCCGGTTCGCGGGAGGTCGTCAGGCGCGCGGTGATCGTCCAATACTCCTTGGGGTTGAACGCGAGGATCTCACGCTCGCGATCCACGATCAACCTGACGGCCACCGACTGTACGCGGCCCGCCGAGAGCCCGCCGCGTACCTTTGCCCACAATAGTGGGGAGATCTTATAGCCGACCAGACGATCGAGTATTCGGCGCGCCTGCTGGGCATTGACCCGATCCATATCGATGGGGTGCGCGTGTGCTAAGGCCTCAAGCGCAGCTTCCTTGGTGATCTCATGGAGTTCGATGCGCTTGGGATCGGGCAGCTTGAGGAGCTCCGCCAAGTGCCATGCGATCGCTTCACCTTCGCGATCGGGGTCGGTCGCGAGGTAGACGTCAGTGGCGCCCTTGACCGCCGCGCGAAGCTCCTTGATGATGTCGCCCTTCCCTTTGATCGTCAGATATCGGGGCGCGAAATCGTGCTCGACATCAACGCCAAGCGTACTCTTGGGCAGATCGCGAACGTGTCCGACCGACGCCTTCACGGCGTAGCGCGACGGCAGGAACTTCTTGATGGTTCGAGCCTTGGTCGGCGATTCGACGATGATCAGGGGCTTTTTCACGGGCCTCAGTATACCCCTGGGGTCAAGCGCATAGCAAACCGGCGCGACGGCCGTACGGCAGAAAGTTTGCATGATTGTCAAAAATCCCGTATGATTCGCCCAAAGCGCCACGTTGCGCTATCCACTTCGATAATCGTCCCCCGGGGGACGAGGAGGAATGAATGGATCACGACATGATGAACGGCGACACGATGATGGAAGAGAAAAAGCCACGTCGCAAAGCCCGCCGTAAAGCCGCCGCAGGCGGACGCAAGAAGACCACCCGAAAAGCCGCCGCAGGCGGACGTAAGAAGACCACGCGTAAGGCTGCTGCGGGTCGCAAGAAGACTGCCGGTCGCAAGAAGACCGCCGGCCGCAAGAAGACCGCCGGTCGCAAGAAGACCGCCGGCCGCAAGAAGACCGCCGGTCGCAAGAAGACCGCCGGTCGCAAGAAGACTGCCGGTCGCAAGAAGACCGCCGGCCGCAAGAAGACCGCCGGCCGCAAGAAGACCGCCGGTCGCAAGAAGACCGCCGGTCGCAAGAAGACCGCCGGTCGTAAGAAGACCGCCGGTCGCAAGAAGACCGCCGGTCGCAAGAAGACCGCCGGTCGCAAGAAAGCGACTCGTCGCAAGAAGGCCTAACGGTCTTCGCACCAAGGTCCTCGTGGGCAGCCGCATCGTGCGGCTGCCCTTTCTCTTTGAAGCGCGCGCAGGAAACGGCTTCTAGTGAGCCCTAGTAGGCGATGTGGTCGAGCACACCGACATCCGCTTCGAACGGTTTAATGCGAGCCTTTCGGCCGCCGCCGAATCCGTGCGCCATGCCTCCGAAACGGTCGCAGCCGGCGCCCAAGAACAGACGACCCTCATGGTGGCACTCTCGGAGTCAGCCGGTCTCCTAGCAAGAGTCTCGCGCGAAACGGCACAGCGACTTACTGGAGCGCAGACGGCCGCACGCCTCGCCGCTACTGATCTCGGCGATTCATTTGAGATCGTCGAATCGCTGTTAACCTCCGTTGTGCAACTCGCCGAACTCTCGGCAGCCACGGCCGACGCGATGGACGACTTTGGACGACTCATGCACCAGGTCGGCCAGATGACCGAGTTTGTCGAAGAGGTCTCCGACGAAACCCAACTCCTGGCTCTCAACGCCGCAATCGAGGCCGCGCGCGCCGGAGCCCACGGACTGGGGTTCGGTGTCGTCGCGGGCGAAGTCGGTCGATTAGCTAAGACCACCAACGAATCGACGGCCACCATCAAACGCCTCGTCGCCGACGTTCAACGCGAGGCGCAAGCCACCATCAGCGCAGTGCGCGCCAATGCCGAGCGCTCGGCTGAGTCGACCCCCCTTGCCGATACCGCGCGGCTCTCGCTCGGGGAGATCGCCGAGTTAGCGGCGGACCTCTCCGTTGTGCTCGATCAAGCGGTGGTCGCTGGACGCGAACATAGCCAAGCCGCGGATCGCATGGGCCGCGAGACCGAATCGCTGGCGGCCCTTGCGGCACAGCAAGGGCGTGAAGCGCTCGAATCGGCATTTGCTACGCAACGATTGGCGTATTACGGCGCAGAGGTAGCCTACATCGCACGATCGCGCGATCGTGCGGCACCGCGCGAACGCACTTCGCTGCGTGCAGCCACGCTGTTGCCTCGCGGCTATCCGCCCTCACGCGCCTGGGAACACGTCGCGCAACGCGTGGCGGAGCAGACCGATGGACGCATCGTCCTGGAGTTGGAGATTCCATTCTCGGGCGGCAGTGAGTTTGAGGCATTACTTCGGGTACGCTCGGGAGAACTCGACTTCGCGAGCGTCACGACCTTCGTCTCCGGGGCCCTCCTGCCGCTGGCACAACTCTTCGATCTCCCCTTCGTGTTCGATGATTCGCGCAGCGCTCATCGAGTCTTGGATGGGGAGCTTGGGAGACGGATCCTCACATCATTTGCGCCGTTTGGGGTGGTCGGCATGGCGTACTTCGAGAACGGTATGCGACACTTCACCAACTCCGTCCGCCCCATCGCGATGCCGGAGGATTGTCGGCGACTGCGCATTCGTATTCAGGATTCGATCGTCTACCTCGCGCTCATGCATGCTCTTGGCGCCTCCCCAAAAGTGCTGCCGTTCGATGCCCTCTATCGCGCGCTCGATAGCCATGAAGTCGATGCGCAAGAGAACCCTTTGTCGAATATTCTCGGTGCGCGCCTCTATGAAGTGCAACAGTATCTGACGCTGACCGCACACACCTACAACACGCAGATCGTTTTGGCAAATCAAGCGCGTCTACACCGGCTCTCCGAGGAGGACCGCGACGTCCTCGAACGCGCCTTCGCCGAGGCGACCGCCATCCATAGGCGGATCGCCGCCGAGGACGAACTCGAAGCGCTCGCAACCCTGCGAAAACACCTCCAGGTGCGAGAGCTCCTTGCCGATGAACGCGAGGCCTTCGTCAACGCGTCACGCTTTGTCTGGGAACGCATGGAGCCACTCTTCCCAACGGATGTCTACCGGCTGCTCGTGCGCCGCGGGCTCGAAACGTGGCGCCCCCAAACGACGGAGCGCTCGGCCGAAGACACGCACGCGTTCTCCATGTCCAGCATCGTGGAGGCCATCGACGCGTCGGTGCGGGCGGTTCGGTCGACCGGAGATCGAATCGGCTCGCAAGCTCACTCACAGAGCACCAGCCTCGCAACGCTCTCGAATCGTTCGCTGGAACTGAGCACTTCGAACGATCGCCTCGCCTCCGAGTTCGGCCGGCTGAAAGAGCGCTTGGCGAGCGTCGCTCCGCAAGTCGACGCCATGCGGCAGACCGTGGCACGCTTAAATGCAACCGTGGACGTCCTCTCGTCGATGGCGATTCACAGCCGGCAAGCCCTCGACCAGTTCGCAAAGTCGATGCGCCAGATCGTTGAGATCATCGCGCTGGTCCGCTCCGTCTCCGATAAGACCAATCTGCTCGCGCTCAACGCCGCAATCGAAGCAGCACGAGCCGGAGAGCACGGCAAGGGATTCAACGTCGTTGCCGGCGAGGTGCGTAACCTGGCCGACAAGACGAAAGCGTCAACGCAAGAGATTCGACGAGTCCTCGCAGACCTCGACACACGTGGAAAGGAGGCCGCAGTTGCCATCGAGTCCGGTGTCGCTCGCTCCGAGCAGAGCTCCCGGCAAGCGCGCGCGGCACAGGAAGCGTTTGTGCGCATCCACGCCTTTGCCGATGCGGCACAAACGACCCTCGAGCAAGCTCAGGAAGCGGCCCGGGACGAGTCCTCACGCTCCCACGCCATGTACGGCGACTATTCGCAGATGGCCGCGCTCGTGCGAGAGTATGCCAAGGTGAGCACGGCTGCCCTAGGGGTCACCGTCGAACTGGAGCGTCAACGCGGCATCCTCTTCTCCTAACAGGTTGCGCAGTTAGGCAGGAACGATCGCCGGGTCGCTCACGAGCGCCGGGGCCACGCCGCCATGTTCTTCGACGTGGTGACACGCCGCCACGTGTCTGGGGGTGTACTCACGCAGGAGCGGTTCCTCGAGCTTGCAGCGCTCGAATGCAACCGGGCAGCGGGTGTGAAAGCGGCAGCCGCTCGGAGGGTTCACCGGCGAGGGGATGTCGCCGGTCAAGACGACGCGCCGACGCTCTCGTTCGAGCTTAGGATCTGGAATGGGGATCGCCGAAAGTAATGCTTGGGTATAGGGGTGCAGCGGCGATTCATAGAGGTGATCGCGCTCGGCGATCTCCACGATCTTTCCCAGGTACATGACGGCGACGCGCGTGGAGATGTGGCGCACCACCGAGAGGTCATGCGCGATGAAGAGGTAGGTCAGGCCAAGCTGCGCTTGAAGATCCTCAAGCAGATTGATGACCTGAGCTTGGATCGAGACGTCGAGGGCCGACACCGGTTCGTCGCAAACGATGAACTTCGGATCGACGGCCAGCGCTCGCGCGATGCCGACGCGCTGTCGCTGACCGCCGGAGAACTCATGCGGATACCGATTCGCATGGTACGACTGGAGACCGACGAGACGCAACAACTCGTTGACGCGATCACGGGCGGCTGCACCACGGGCGAGGTGGTGAATCGTCAGCGGCTCGCTGACGATCTCGCCCACCGTCATTCGGGGATTGAGCGAGGCATAGGGGTCTTGAAAGATGATCTGAACCTGTTTGCGAAGCCGGCGGACCTCGGCCTTGGGCATCGTCAGCACGTCGCGTCCATCGAAGAAGACTTCGCCTTCGGTCGCCGGCAAGAGCCGCAGCAGCATCCGGCCGATCGTCGTCTTGCCCGAACCTGACTCTCCAACCAACCCGAGCGTTTCGCCCTGCGCGATCCTAAAGGTGACGCCGTCGACGGCCTTCACATCCCCGACCTTCTTCTGCAAGAAGCCGGCATGAACCGGAAAATATTTTTTCAGCCCGCGTACATCGACGAGTTCCGGGTGACGTTCCACTGGTGCATCCATGCGTTACTTCTCTCCCGCGGCAGCAGCAACGACCGATGCGTCGTAGAGGTGGCAGCGTGCAACATGCTCTTCTTCAAACGTGTACACCGGCACCGGTTGATCGCAGATCGACATTCGCTGACTGCACCGTGGCGCAAAAGCACATCCGGGCGGCAAGCGAAGCAGGTTCGGGGGTTGCCCCTCGATCGGCTGCAAGCGCCGGTGCGCACGCTGGTCGAGGCGCGGCAAGGACGCAAGTAGCCCCTGCGTATAGGGCATCTTTGGGTTATCGAAGATTTGGTCGGCGGAGCCGTATTCGACCATATTCCCGCCGTACATCACGAGCACGTCCTTACAGGTCTCCGCAACCACCCCGAGATCGTGAGTAATGAGGATGATCGCCGTTCCAGTCTCGCGTTGCATCTCGTTCATGAGATCGAGGATCTGAGCTTGGATCGTCACGTCGAGCGCCGTCGTCGGTTCGTCGGCGATGATCAGGCGCGGGCTGCACGAAAGCGCCATGGCAATCATCACGCGTTGGCGCATGCCGCCGGAGAACTGGTGCGGGTAGTCATCGATGCGCTTCTCGGGTGCGGGAATGCGCACGTGTTCGAACATCTCGATGGTCTTGCGCCGAGCTTGTTTGTGATTGTAGCCAAGATGCAGACGCACCGCTTCGGCAACCTGCTCGCCGACGGTGAGGACCGGGTTGAGCGAGGTCATCGGGTCCTGGAAGATCATCGCGATCTCCTTGCCCCGAATCTTGCGCATCTCGCCGTCGCTCTTCTTGAGCAGATCGGCACCGTTGAAGAAGATCTCGCCATTCTCAATCTTCCCCGGGGGGTTGATCAGGCGCATGATCGAGAGCGACGCGACGGATTTCCCCGAGCCCGACTCACCGACGATGCCTAGCGTCGAGCCGGCTTCAAGGCAGAACGAAAGGCCGTTGACTGCCGTAGCGAGGCCGTCCTCCGTCCTGAAGGTGGTGCGGAGGTTCTTGACCTCAAGCAAGGCCACCGGTGCTAGATCCCGGTCAGCGAGAGAATCGTCGCGGCAATGACAAAGACGACGGCAACGATGCCGGTGATGCGCTGGAGCTGCTCATCGGCGCCGAGGCGCCCCTTATACGTCGATTCCACGCGTCCGCCGATCGCACCGGTCAACCCTTCTTGTTTCGTCGTTTGCACCGCCAACAAGACGACCAGCGCAAGCGCGCAGATGACGAAGATCCCAGCGATGCCGTGGGTGAGCCAGGCTGCGTGCTGCTGAAACCATGTGTGCGGCGCGATCACGGGCGCTGCCTGAAGCTGGATGGGGGTTGCCAGCGGATGTGGGGACGCCGGGACCGTCGGCGCCTTGGCCGCCGCGGCGAGCACTACGGGCTTCAACTCGTGCCTATCTCCTGAAGAAGAGCGGTCGAAAATACCGCGGGGGATTGTATCATGCGCCGACGGCCTCCACAAGGATGCTCCGCACCCGTTCGGCGACCTGATCGGCAGAGAGACCGACGGCTTCCCGTTGGCGCCCCACAGAGTCATGCGCGACCAAGACGCTTGGAACGCCGATCCGTTCGACGATAAGGCCAAGCTTCCGGTCCGAGACCCATTCTACGACCGCCGACCCGAAGCCGCCTGCGAGACTGTGCTCTTCGAGGGTCAGGATTACCCGATGATCGGGCAGGAGGGCCTCGATGGCTGCCTCGTCCAGGGGGCGGACAAACCGGGCGTTGCGGACGGTCGGCAGCCGGCCCGGATCGGTGACCGACAAGCGATCGTAGGCGTCCAGCGCGACGTCGACCGTGTTGCCCAGCGCCAAGATCGCGACGCCGGAGCCCCGGCGCAGCAGCTCGGAGCGACCCTGCTCGATGGCCGCCGGGGGCGCCTCGAGCGGACGGCTGCTGGAGCCGCGTGGATAGCGGATGGCAACCGGGCCGTCCAACGCCAGCGCATGCTCGAGCATGGGCAAGAGTTCCGCTTCGCAGCGCGGCGCGAGGATCGTCATGTTCGGCAACGCCCGCAGGTACGCGATGTCGTAGAGCCCCATGTGGGTCGGCCCATCGTCGCCGACGAAGCCCGCCCGGTCGAGGCAGAAGATCACCGGCAGGTTCTGTACGCAGACATCATGCACGATCTGGTCGTACGCCCGCTGCAAGAACGTCGAATAGATCGCACAGACCGGGCGTAGGCCCGCGGCTGCGGCACCCGCTGCAAAGCAGACCGCATGACCTTCGGCGATGCCGACATCGAAGTAGCGCGTTGGGAAACGCTGCGCAAACTTCGAGAGCCTCGTTCCGTCAGACATGGCGGCGGTAATCCCGATGACCCGGCGATCGCGCTCTGCGACCACCTTCATCGCTTCACCGAACGCATCTGAGAACGTCGGCTTCGCGTCGGGTTTCGTTTCAAACTTTCCGTTCTCGACGTCGAAGCTCCCACAGCCGTGGAAGGTCCGCGCGTCCTGCTCGGCGGGCTCGTAGCCTTTGCCCTTCGTCGTGCGTACGTGCAACAGGACCGGCCCGGCGATGGCACGTGCCGTCTGCAGGGCATCGACGAGCGTATCGACGTTATGCCCGTCGAAGGGCCCCATATAGCGAAAGCCCAGCTCCTCAAAGATGAGCGCGGTTTTTTCGGCGGGCGCCACAAAACGAATCGCCGCAGTCTCGGCACTGGCCAAGGCTCGGCGGGCCGTTCCACCAAAGGGCAGGTGGTCGAGGACATCTTTGGCCTTCTCGCGCGCGAAGTTCGAGAACGGTTTACTGCGTAGGATCGAAAGATACGCGGCGATCGAACCCACGTTAGGTGCGATCGACATCTCGTTATCGTTGAGCACGACGATAAAGTTGGTTGCCAGTTGCCCGGCGTTATTGAGCGCTTCGTACGCGAGTCCGCCGGTGAGCGCACCGTCGCCCAGGACGGCGACGATCGTCTGCGCCGATCCGGCCAGATCCCGGGCGACCGCCATGCCGAGCGCAGCCGAGACGCTGGTGCTGGCATGCCCCGCTCCAAACGCGTCGTACGGTGATTCGCTACGCATCGCAAACCCCGAGAGGCCGCCGCCGCGGCGCAAGGTGGAGAAGCGCTCTCGCCGCCCCGTGAAGAGCTTATGCACGTAGGTTTGATGGCTGACATCCCAGATGATCTTGTCGCTGGGCAAGTCCAGGACACGATGCAAGGCAATCGTCAGTTCGACCACACCGAGATTGGGCGCCAGATGGCCTCCGTTGCGCGAGCAGGTCTCAATCAAAACCTCGCGCACCTCGCGGGCCAAACGATCCAGGTCGGTGCGCGCCAGCGCCCGTACGTCGGCGGGGGAATCGATTCGGTCCAGCAGCATCGGGAAGGCGATTCGGCATAACACGGGATGACGCCCCGCATCCGAGCGGACGCCCGGCAGGAACCCAGGGCTTGCGTCGGTACCTAGATGCGCGTGCCGGACGCGCTGCCGACCATCATCCCCGTCAAGACCCGCCGGATCTGGAAGGACCTGGCGCGGATCGTTTCGACGATCTTTAACCCGTTCCTGACGGCCCTGGCGCTCTTCGTCATCTTAGCCCACACCCAAACAACCGATACGCTGGATTTCTGGTGGTTGATCTTCCTCTCGACCTTCTTTACGTCGCTCGGACCGATGCTCTACGTTTTCTGGCTCTACGGCAGCGACCAAATCTCCGACCTCGATATGTCGGTTCGGCTTGAGCGCGAGTCCGTCTTCGGTGCCTTCGTCATCTTCTATCTTCTGGGCACCGCCGTGCTCTGGATCCTGCACGCGCCGACGCTCCTGGTTGCGGCGATGGCCAGCTACACGCTCTCGACGGTGGTGGTACAGTACATCACGCGCTACTGGAAGATCAGCACGCATGCCCTCGGCATCACCGCACCCTTAGTAGCGCTCACCATCCTCTACGGCCGCGAACCGTTACCCTTCCTGGTCCTCATTCCGTTGGTCTGCTGGGCGCGCGTCTATCTCAAAGCGCATACCGTCGCGCAGGTCGTTGCAGGCGCGGTCCTCGGCACGTTCGCCGTCGTCTTCTTCTTCAAACTCTTTCATGTCGGCAGCCTTTAGGCTTTAGGTAACCGCCGAGACGCCGATGACCTCCACGGACGCCTCTCCAAGCACCTCCGTTACCACGCGACGAAAAGCGGCCACATCAGGCCCGTTGGTCACGCAACGCGTTCGCCCGCTCCCCGCCGGGAAACTTCGCGCTGCGACGAGCGCAGCCGTCCGCCCGGCTTGCTCGAAGGCCGGGTCGACGCGCGCGACCTCGGGTCCGAGTACGGCGGCAAAATGTGCGTCCAAGAGCGGATAGTGCGTACACGCAAGCACCACCGCATCGAGACGCTCGGGTAGCTGCGCGCAAGCCTCGGCGACCGCCGCACGCGCACGCTCGCCATCGGCTTGCCCGGCCTCCACGATCGGAACCAGCGCAGGTGCGGCGACCTCGAAGACTTGCGCGCCGGCCACTCGGCGACGAATAGTCTCGCCGTACGCGCCGCTGCGCACGGTCGCCGATGTCGCAAGCACGCCGATGCGCAGAAACTCCGCATCGCTCAGGGCGATCGCGGCCGATTCGATCAGGTCCAAAACCACGGCTTCGCACGGCGGCCAACCGCCCAGGGCCGCCACCGCACAGGTGGTATTGCAGGCCATCGCAATCGCATCGACCCCCTGCGCATCGAGCCAACTCAGGTTCACCTGCAAGAGCCGGCGCAGGTCATCTTCGTCGCGCTCACCGTACGGCACGTGTGCCTGATCGGCAAAGAAGAGCAGGTCGTGCGCCGGCAACAACGCGCGCACACGCCGCACGACGGTGAGACCGCCGAGTCCCGAGTCGAAGAGGCCGATCACGGGTGATCGGAGGACTGGGACGACTGATTCTGCGATGCGGGCGGTGGTGGAGAACCGGCATAGTCGGCGATGCCGTCGGCGATGCCCAAGGCCAACTTCTCGCGCCACGCAGGATCGGTCAACAATGCGAAATCGTGCGGATTGGAGAGAAAGGCGGTCTCCACGAGGACCGCCGGCATGTGTGCGTGCAGCGGAATATAGAGGTGGCTCTTAACGATGCCGTCGTTCTTCGTGCCTAAGGTCCGTCCGAGCACGTTCTGAATATCTTCAGCCAACGGTTTGTCGATCGGTTTGGCGTAGTAGGTCGTCGTTCCATTGGGGCCCGGATTGTAGTAGCTGTTGCAGTGGATGCTGACCATGAGCAGAGCGCCGGCTTGATTGGCGATATCGTCGCGCGCCTGCAGTTCTTGTTCGGCGGTATCGTAGGGCTTATACACGTCGACGTCTTTGGTTCGGGTCATCTTCACTTCCCAGCCGCGCGCCAGCAGAACCGCGCGCAGGCGCTTGGCCATCTTCAGCGTGAGCGTAGCTTCGGCGACGCCGTCATGAACGGCGCCGCGATCGCTGCCGCCGTGGCCCGGATCGATGACGATCAGCCGGGGATTGGTCGCGACATAGGTGGAGGCACCGCCAAACTGCCAGCCGGGAGTCTGCGCGCCGGCCGGAGGAACTTGGGCGACGATCGGTGCGCCACCGATACTGCCGACTCCATCCATCGCCAAGCCCGGCATCTCGTCGATGGACGCAACTGCGATGCGCACCCCGGCCGGCGTTGAGACGACCTCGATGCTCTTGGGGCCGGCAACCGAGAGTGCGATCCGAACGGTCGTGGGATCGATTTGACTCACGCGCACGTCGGTGACCACGCTCTGCATCGGTGCGTCGAAGGGCGGCGTTGCAAGCTGCGTATTGTGCAGATCGATCCAGAAGCGATTATCGGGCGGCCGGAGCCGATGCCAGGCATACGTTGCGGCGCCGGTGACGGCGACGCGCAGCGTAAAGCTGCCGTCGGGCGCGGGCGATGCGTTCAACGAGGTGACCTGCGCACGCGCCGGCAGAACGGGAGCGGGAGTTGCGCCGATAGGAACATAAGGTGCGGCCGTGGCGTAGAGGGGCGCCGCCGGTTCCGGCGCCGCCGGTTGCGCTTGCGGATACGAGGACGCTCCCGCCTGCGCGAGCTGCGCTCCCGCCGGAGCGACGATCGACAATACGAGCGCACCGTCATGGCTGCGCGCCGGGCCATAGCGAGCGCCCGGCTGCAAGGTGACCACCACGCGCGTCCAAGGCGCACGGGGAGTGCCGCCGGGGATCACGCGAATCGACTTCACGCCGCCTGCGGCGATGGTTCGGAGCGGCGCCAGGGTTGAGCCGACCCCATTGAAACGATAGTCGAGCCGAGTCGGCGTACGCTCTTGGAGGTGAGCGTGCAGCGGGATCGCGGCGTGCGCCTCGATCTTCGTGCGATTGCCGTCAGCCACGACGTTGATCTGTCCGAGCTGCGGCTGCAGCAAGAGATCGGGGCCATCGCGTACCGGAGCAAGGTAGAGCGAGTGCAGCAGTTCGCGGAGCGGGAGATAGACGCGCCCACCCATCCGGAACGGCGCAAAGCTCGCCTGCGCCGAAGCTGGGCCGACATCGTAGCTCGTCGAGCCGACCGAGAAGCTGACGATGGTCGGCTGCGCGGTGGTAATGAGCACATAGCGTTGGCCGGGCTGCCAAGTCATCACCGCACCGATGGCGCCGAGCAATGCCTGCAAGCCGGGGTCTCGCGCTGCCACGGCGATGTGACCGCGGGAGTCGTTGAGTTGTGTGAACGTATAGGAACGCCCGCCGAAGACGTAGGTACGCGACGGCGTGGCCGCAGCGCTCCCGCCCAGCATCGGCAGGATGGCTAGTGCTAGCGCAAGCGCGCTACCAATCCGAGCGACGTAACGGCTCATTCAGCGCAAGGTGTCCTCCCGGGAGCGTTTCGAGACGTTGGCCGTCGACGGTCACCTGAACGGCGGAGATGCCCGGCAAGGCCGTCAACGTATACACCAGAGCTTTAAACTCGCCGTTCTCGGCGAATGTCCCACCGGGGCCGTTATCGACCTGTTTGGAGAGGTCGACAAGCGCCGTTGAACCAGCAACGTGAACGGAGCGAACGTGTGTGCCGGGAGGGAAGTGAATGGCGTCGATCTCGCTTGGTGGGCCGACGACGGCTTGCACGGCCGCATAGAGGACGGCGTTGTGGAGGTGCTCACGTGCGCTCTCGCCGGGCTGCTGCGGGCGCATCGAAACGTTCCAAGTGCCCTCGGTGTTCCCATCCATCTTCGTGTAATAGATCGAGATCTGCGAGGCGACCGGGCTGCGCGCGTGACGTGAGAACAGCCACCACGCGGCGATCGCGACGATCGCCAGCAGGATAATCAAGAGGAGCGCACGAGAGGCTTTCACGTTGCCCCCGAGGTTCCACGCGTACGCCGAGGATTCATGCCGCCGCGATGCACACGCGTGCCTGCGTGGCTATGCGATCCGCCCGTGCATCTTCAAACCGACGTAGGCCGTCAGCACGAGCAACAGCAAGCCGAGCAACGAGAAGAGCATGGGGATCACGCGAGACTTCGAGCCCGCCCCCAAACGACGACCGGCGATATACGCGCCCATCGCCAGCAATGCGAAGAGGATGTGCCAAATGATGAGCATCGGCGGCCGGCCGATGAGCCCGGCAAAGACGACGCCGATCAACACTTGAATACCGATGAGCGCCACCATCACGCGCCGTCCCATCTGTACCCAACCGAAGAGGAGCGCACAGAGCAAGAGCAGGAACGCAAACGCCCAGTGGATCGTGTCGACCGTTACGAGAAGATTCATGCAACAGGCTCCTCCCCGCTCCCATTGGGACCGCACGCACACCGACCCTGCCGAAGGCCGCCGAAACCGACGAAGTCGGGGCCGCGCATCGCCCGAAGCCCATGAAGAGCTGCGCGGCAGATCTGCTGCAGGGAACGCTCGTGTTCTACTACGCCGGCGGCATCGCGCCCGATCTCCTCCCGCTGACGGCGCATCAGCACGCTCCGATTCTGATGTTCTGGGGCGGCAAAGACGCGCACATCCCGCCCGAGGCCTACCGCGCGGTGGCAGACGCCTTCTCGCAGGCCGATCACGGTTTCAACTGCGACGCACGCGCCTCGTTTCACGCCGGAGCATCCAAGCAGGCATGGGCGCTGGTGGAGGCATTCCTCCACGTTACGCTTGGATAACCACCACTTTTGTCGCCATTCCTGGGTATATTCACGACAGAGGGAATGACGATGAACAGAATGTTGCGGTTAGTGCCCGGGCTCGCGCTGGGGGCGTGCCTTGCCGCAGGGATTGCGGCGGCGCCCGCTACGGCGGCGGTTCCCGGTCAAGTTACGCTCAAGGGCACGGTCACCTATTTCAACGGCCGGTATACGATGCACGTCATCAAGAAGAACGGCAACGTCGATGCCGTGAAACTCCACCAAGGGACGATCATCAACCCGACCGGCCTCACGTTGCGACCGGGCATGAAGGTCACGATCCTCGGCGTCGAAAGGCACGGCGTCCTCCACGCGAACGAGATCGATACCCCGTACCGGCGCTATGGGTATATGCAACCCGTCGGCGTCATGCCGTACTTCGGTTTCGGCTACGGCGGCTTCGGCGACTTCGGGCTTATGGGATCACCCGGCTGGATCTCGCCATACTATCCCTGGGGACCGTGGGACCAATTTTAACGCGACGATAGGGTGAGCGCCTGGACCGTGACCTCCACCGGATCGCGGAAGAGCCTCACGGCCTGGGCTCGGGTCAATTCATCTGGAGAGCCATATCCCCACAGCGCCCCAAAGGCAGCCACGCCGTTGCCCAGCGCACCTATCATGTCATGCTCGCGATCCCCCAGCATTGCGAGCCGCGTCGCCGCAAAAGGCTCTCGCTCGAGCACGAACCTGATGAGTTCGCATTTATCCGCCCGGGTACCGTCAAGCTCGCTGCCGTAAACCGCCGCGAAGAACTCCCGCAAGGCAAAGTGTTCTAGAATTCGCTGCGCGTAGATCGTCGGCTTTGATGTGCATACGACGAGCAGCAGCGTTGCGGCAAGCCGGCCGAGCATCGCCGTCACGCCTGGATAAACACGATTCTCGTAGATTCCAATCGCCGCGAAACGCCGGCGATAGGCCTCCACGGCAGGCTCGACGAGTTCACGCTCGCCATCGCACAACTCCAAGAACGAGGCCCGCATCGGCGGCCCGATGCACCAGCGCAGATCCAAGGGACTCGGCAGCGGCTTGCCCACGGTTTCCATCGCGTAGCGAATCGATCGCGAGATGCCGTCATACGGATCGGTCAACGTCCCATCGAGATCCAAGAGCACTGCTTGGAGCGCTCGAAGTCGGCCCATCTGCTCGCGAATACGACCGTCGGCAAGTGCATCCTCTTAAGGACGCCTCGATACATCTAGGTACTAGGATTGGGCGCTCGGAGAATGCAGATGCGAGGAGAGTACGAGGGAGCATATACAACGTGATCTGTGACTAAGCACACGACGAAGCAGGCGCGTCCTCCGAGGGTTCAAGACGAGTGCCTGGATGTATCAGGCGCCCTTAACACCAATGGGCGTCTGTTTCATGAACATTCCCAGGTAGGCGTCACCTAGGATTGGTGTGAGACTCCGTTGCGAACCCCACACGGCGCCGGCCGCACATGGCGCGACCAGACACATGTAAAAAGAAGCCAATCCTTGATGGATTGGCTTCCCACGTGGTGGAGCTGTCGGGGAACCGCCCCCCGAGTCCGAGCAGCCTAGCCGGTGCGTTCTCCAAGCTCAGTCTTAAATTTGTCTTACTCGAACGGACTCCTTAAGACGAGGATTACCGTTCGCAGCAGATCCTTGATCTCGTACCACGGCCGGATCACACCGAAGTACCAGCCCGAGTTTATGGCGGGTAAGCGAGGCGGTTCGGGCCGACTCCCCCACTACCCGTGGCTAACCTAGATTAGGCAGCCAGTGCGTATTGGTTATTGGCAGATATTGCCGTTGCGATCGTTTTAGGAGGGCTCGCAACTCCGCTTGCTGACACCGACCGCGGATCTCCTCGTCGAACCTAACTCAGCCCCGCGGACATCTCAGTATACCACGGCGTACCAAGAACGGTTGCACTACCCTTCGGGCGTAGGCATCCCACGCGCCGGCCGGCAACGAACCGGTGCGACGATCATTGCGGCTGGATTATCCGGCGTCCGCGCCGTTCCTTCGGCCTACGCCCAGACGCCGGATAAGCCTCAGGACGCCGGTCTAGGCTCCCGATTCCGTTCGCGCGGACTGCTGCACGAGCGTCGAGACGATCATCATGATGATCGCACCGATCAGGTAGGCCACCCACGGGGCGATCGTTTCGCCGGTCGCACGCAAGGCCGGCACGAACAACGTCATGACCCAGAAGAGCACGAAGTTGATGACGACCGAGAAGAGGCCGTGCGTCAACCACGTGATGGGAGCCGAGAGGAGCCGCAGAATTGGGCCCAGCAGCATGTTCACGATGCCGAAGACCAAGGCGGCGATGAGTGCGGACCAGACGCCGATCTGGTGATTGAAGCCAGGAACGAACTTCGCGATGAGATAGAGCGCGATGGCATTGATGATGAAACGTAACAAGAGGTTCAAGTTACTCTCCTAACGCAGCTTTGATACGCGCCGCGAGCGACGGGGTGAAACCTGGCAAAGCGGCGATCGCCTCGACGCTGGCCCGTTGCAGACCGGACGCCGATCCAAACTCCGCCAAGAGTCGCTTCTTGCGAATCGGCCCGACCCCTGCGAGTTCGTCCAAGGCCGAGCGTACCATCGCGCGCCCGCGCCGCTGACGATGAAAGGTCACCGCGAAGCGATGGGCTTCGTCGCGCAATCGCATCACCAGGTGGAGCGCAGCGGAGTTGGGAGCGAGTACGATCGGCTCGGCCTGCCCGGGCACAAAGAGCCATTCGTGTTCCTTGGCAAGACCGGCGACCGGGATACCGGCAAGGTCGAGCTCGTTGAGGATCTCGACCACCGCCTGAAGCTGTCCCTTCCCGCCATCGATCAGCAAGAGATCCGGACGCCGTTCGAACTTCTCACGTTTGGCGATCTGACCGGCGGCAGGCTCGCCCGGCCCGCGCCGCAGGTACCGCAGCCGCCGGCGCAGAGCCTCCTGCATCATCGCGAAATCATTGGGGCCGCGATCGTACTGAATCTTGAATTTGCGATACTCGCTCTTGCGCGCGCGCCCTTCGACGAAGACGACCATCGAGGCGACCGCATTGGTACCTTGAATGTTGGAGATATCGTAGCACTCGATGCGCCGTGGGATCCCGGGCAGCTCCAGGGCATCCGCAAGTTCCGTCAGCGCACGCGCCTGCGCGCTATCCTGCACCTCTTGATGTGCAAGAAACGCCGCCAGATGAGCCTGGGCATTGCGTTGCACGAGGCGCAGGTACTCCGCCCGCGGTCCGCGCTGCGGGACCAGGATCCGAACTCGAGTGCCTTTGCGCCGGCTCAGCCACGTTTCGATGAGCGGCTCCTGCGCAGGATGAGCGGCGATCAGGATCTCTTTCGGAACGCCCTCCTGCTGCATGCCGCTGCTGCGCGCCGCATAGAACTGTTGCGCGAAGGCTGCAAAGAGCACGTCGTCGCTCTCCTCCTGCACACCGTCGAGCATGAAGTGCTCCTGGCCGATGAGCTTGCCGCCTCGCACCAGAAAGACCTCGACGCAGGCCTGCCCCTGCGCGCGAGCGGCCGCGATCAGATCCATGTCCAAGCGCGAACGCCATACGACCTTCTGGCGCTCGCTCAGCCGATGCACTGCCACGATCCGATCGCGCAGGCGAGCCGCCCCTTCGAAGTTGAGTTCCTGCGCCGCCTGCGCCATCTCGGCTTGCAGCCGACGCATCAGCATCTCTTGCTTTCCATTGAGGAAGAGCACGACCTCGGAGACGGTGGCATCGTAATCGCCCTGCGTTTGGTACCCGACGCAGGGCGCCAAGCAACGTTTGATGTGATACTGCAGGCAGGGTCGCGGACGGCGACCGTCGATCGGCTCGCGACAGGTTCGAAGTGGAAACACCCGGCGCACGAGATCGATGAGTTCGCGCAGGTCGTGGGCGTTCGTGTAGGGTCCAAAGTAGCGCGCACCGTCGTCTTGCGGCATTCTCGTAAAGACGACCCGCGGGAACGGCTCGTTCGTCACCTTTAAATACGGGAACCGCTTGTCGTCGCGCAAGCGCACGTTGTACGGCGGTTGATGCCGCTTGACGAGATCGGCTTCGAGAATCAGCGCTTCGACCTCGTTGCTGACCACGATGGTTCGCACGCCGACGACGCGTTCCACCATCGCCGCGGTGCGAGGATGGAGGACGGCATGCTCCTGGAAGTACGAGCGAACGCGATGGCGTAGCGAAATGGCTTTGCCGATGTAGAGAATCTCGTTCTCGCGGCCCATCATGAGGTAGACGCCCGGCAAGGCCGGGATCCGGCTCAACGTTTGACGGAGGTCGGCAAGCGTGCTCGGCGGAGACTGCATACGTGCCTGCGTGGTTCGCGCAGGCGTAGGGATCTGGCCTACGTCGTCTTCGGCAGGGCGCGGGCGCGCAGAATCGCGTAGGCGATTGCGGCCACCACCGCGATCAGGGCGATGGCCACCACCGCCGTGGCTCCCTTGTGGAGCAAGGGAAGGATGCGATTGAGATGGTGTCCGAAGGCGTTGCCCGCCAGAATCAGCGCACCGCAGAAGATCGTCGAGCCGAGGAAGGTCCAGAGATAGAAGGCCGCAAGGTTCATTCGAGAGATCCCAGCCGGAATCGCGACGATCCCCCGCACCACCGGGACGAAGCGACAGATGAAGATCGCAAAGGTTCCCCACCGCGCGAAGAAGGCATCGGCGCGCGCGAGCTGTTCGTGATGGAAGCGCACGTAACCGCCGTACTTCCAGACGAAGGGGCGACCGCCGAAGAGGCCGATCGCATAGCCGACCGTGCCGCCCAGGAGCTCACCCGCGACGGCGACGGCAATGGTGATCCAGAGGTTCGAGAGGTGTCCGGTCGCCACCAGCGCACCGGCCGCCGGAAGGACGACCTCGCTGCCGATGGGCGCACCGATATTGGCCAAGGCCATGGTGACCAAGAGCCCGACATATCCCAGGTGGTCGACGAGCCCCAGCGCTACGGCGCCAAGATGTTCCACCGTTAGAGCTGCCCGCCGGCGTTGGGCTGACGTCCCGCACGGCGCAGGATGTCGGCGGCAAGCCCGCCTCCCTCCGCACGCAGGGCCTCATAGAGGTGCAAGGGCTCGACCGGCAGATCACCGGCTCGCTCTTCGGCGAGCGTCACGATCTTGCGCAGGCGTGGAGTCACGAGGATCCCCTCCCAGGAGCGTTCGTCGCCGGTACCAAGCGAGCGGCGGACCTCAGCATGAGCCTCACCGATGTCGATCTGCGAGGCGCGCAAGGCGTCAAGAACTGCCGGATCGCGTTCCTGCAAGAGACCCTCCAACAGGTGTTCCGCTCCGAGATAGTAATGATTATGGTTGCGGCACTCTTGCTCCGCTGTCCGAAGCACGCGACGCGAGGCGGCACTAAAACGCGAGAACACCGCAATCGACTTCGAGAAAAGGGGGGAGATGGTCGGGGCGACTGGATTCGAACCAGCGACCTCTTCGTCCCGAACGAAGCGCTCTACCAAGCTGAGCCACGCCCCGATGAATCGGCCTTGGAGTTCGGCTGCCCGGACGCCCCTCCTGCACCGAGGGAAAACTCAGGAGCGTATGCGAAGCACCCCTACCGTTCATGAGATACTTGATCGTCGGGTGCGGCCGCGTAGGCTCCGCACTCGCGAAGTTGCTCGACGCCGACGGCCACGAAGTGATCGTCGTAGACGAGAACCCCGCCGCCTTTAAGCGCCTTGGTCAGAAGTTTAAAGGCCATGTCGTGGTCGGCACGGGCATCGATTACGATGTCCTCAAACGTTCGGGCGCTGTGACGGCCGATGGCTTCGTCGCTTGTACCGACGGCGATAATCGCAATATCATGGCCGCGCTGATTGCCCAACGGATGTTCAAGATCAAGCGCATCGTGGCTCGCATCTACGATCCGCCGCGAGGGCAGATGTACCGGGAGCTGGGCATCCAGACCGTCGTTCCAACCACGGTCGGTGCCAAGCTTATACGCGACGTCCTCATGGAGGCACCGTGGGACCCGCTGCAGTCGTTTGATTTCGGCAAGGTGACTTCAGTCGCCGCGATCGTCACGCCGGCCGACGCCGGCAAGCGCATCGGCGATATCGAGCGCCCCGGCCGCATCCGCATCGCCGCGATCCGGCGCGATACGGTCGGGGTCATGGTTGCCTTCAATGACCTCATCCTGGAGGCCGGCGACGAGGTCAACGCCATCGTCGCCCCCGAAGCCGTCAGTGAGTTCGCCCAGATGTTTTCAACGCCAACTGCCGACGGCGTGCGAAATACCGCCTAGCATGTTTATTCTCATCGTCGGCGGAGGAAAGGTCGGCTCCTACCTTACCCGTGCGCTCCTGGGGCAGGATCACGAAGTCGTCGTCGTGGAAAAGGATGCCCGCAAAGCGAAGATGCTGGAGCGGCTTCTCGACCGCCAGGTCTCCGTCGTCGGTGACGGCTGCGATCCACTCGTTCTCGAACAGGCCGGCATTGAGCGAGCCGATGTCGTGGTAGCGGACACCGGTGATGACGAAGATAATTTGGTCGTTGTCCTCATCGCAAAGAAGCGAACGAAAGCGCGCTGCATCGCTCGCGTCAATAACCCGCGCAACAAACTGATTTTTGAATCCCTTGACGTCCAGGACCCGGTCACGGTGATCTCTTCAACCGAGATTATCCTCGACGTCCTCAACGAGCAGGTGAACGCCGCCAGTTACCGTGCAGCCTTAGAGACGATGCATCTCTTTGGGAAAGGCCAGCTTCAACTCGTTCGCATTTCGATTCCGGCTCATTCGCCTGTCGTCGGCAAGCCGCTTAGCGAAATCGGTTTTCCGTCGGGCAGCGTCATGGTGGCCATCGATAGAAACGACCAAGAGTTGCTCATCCCAGACGGCTCAACGCAACTGCAAGACGGTGACAACATCATCGCGATCGTCAAGAATGGGGCAGCCGACGCTATCCATAAACTCCTTCTGGGAACATAGGTCGCTACGCATACGACACTCATGATAACGCTCGGTCCACGCGTCCCTCCAGCGTGAGAAAGCCTGCTACCAACCCCGCCACCACAACGACGAACGTCGCGCTCACCAGCGCATCGCGAAACGGTAGGCCAACCGGCAGCGCTAGCGCGAGCGCAAGCGACAACGGCCCGCGTATGCCCGCTAAGCGCACCACGGTCTTCCACGATCGTTGCATCCTTGGGAGCAGCCCTAGGACGCCGTAGGCCAAAACCAGGCGCGCAGCCCCCACGCCGACCAGCGCCGCCAGACCGACGCGCCAGAGGAGAGGGAGTGTGCCGGCGTCAACGGCGGTGCCGATCAAGAAGAACAGAAACGCGTTTGCAACGTTCGAGAGCACGTGCCAAAACCGCTCAATCTCACCGGCAGCATGCGCACCGATCTCTTTACGCTCCAGCGCGCGCATCGCGACACCACAAGCGATGACCGCAAATATCCCAGAACCTCCCAGCCGATCAGCCAGCATGTAGCTGCCGTATGCGGCGATGAGTGTCGCGACTTTCGCCACCCACAACGGAACACGCATACGCAAGCAGACGGCTCCAATCGCGCCCACCACGAAGCCAATCAGCAAGGCCGCGACCACCCCGAGCAGCGCGTCTCGTAGAACCACCGGCAAAGCGTGGAGTGTGGCGCCGCTCACGATGGCCGCGAGTACCGCCTGGTAGACGAGGACTGCCACCGCATCATTGAAGAGCGCTTCGCCCTCAACAATTGCTACAAGTCTGCCCGGCACGTCCAACCGCCGAAAGATAGCGACAACGGCGATGGGATCGGTAGCGCTTAAGATCGCACCCAATAAGAATGACGACACCAGAGCTAATCCACCAAGCTCGTGCACGACCAAACCGACGAGCAGCGCAGTGAGGGGAACCCCAGGCAAGATCAGCAACCCAATGGCCTTCCAGGACTTTAAGACGGCCGCGATGTTCAATCCCCAAGCCGCCTCGAAGATCAACGCTGGGAGAAAGATGCCGAACATAGTCTCTGAAAAGAGATGCGAGAGCTGCGCGTGCGTAAGAACGCCCATGACCACTCCGGCAATTATCAACGCCGCCGGCCACCAGAGCTTCATGCTTCTCCGATCAATGGGTATGCGTAAAATTGCCCACGCCCACACCGAGTCGCTGGATTGCATCGATGGCCGCGCGCATGCCCCTAGGCTTTGACGGGCGCCCCACAACGCCGAAGTACCAACGCGGATCGATATTAAGGGTCCGTGTTTGAATCATGTCTATACGGGTCGCGCGTAAGAACTCATGCATTGCCAAAAGCTCCGGCTCATCGTCGGTAACGCCGGGATGCGTTAGCAAGTTGAGCGAAACGCGCAGTCCGTGAGCCGCCGCCAAACGCACTGATTCGAACACGTCGTCCAAGGTGTAGCCCAGGGGCCGATAGTACGCAGCATACACACTGGGCCGAAACGAGTTTAAACTCACTCGCACAGCTTGTAACCCTGCGTCTATACAGCGTTGCAATGCCTTTGGAACGCTTGCATTAGTATTGAGATTGATGGTGCCGTTCGAACAGACGGCTCGTGTCAGGGTAATTGCGCGCGCCATCGTGACCGAACGTAAGAGCGGCTCGCCTTCGCAGCCCTGCCCAAAGGAGACGATGCCGTTCGGCACGCGTTCCAGGTGATACACGGCGACCCGAGCGAGTTCTTCCGCGGTCGTTTCGAATGCGACGCGCGTTTGCGGCGCGGGGAACCCGGCTTCCGGCTCTTGTTCAGATATGCACCCAACGCAGCGCGCATTGCATCTCGGGGAGACCGGCAAGGCCGCTTCGCCGTTCTCCAAAAACACATTCTGCGCCGTAAAGCATCCGTGCTCACGAGAACACAGGGCAACCTGGCGCAAGACCCGGTTGCCGGGGTCAAGTGCGATGCGACGGTCAAGGAGTTTTTCAAGCTCCCCTGGCGCAAACGTGCGCGGCTTCCACGCATCACTCTCGTCCGTCTGCATGGCCGCCACATGGAGCGCATCGTCGACGACACACGCAAACGTGTATCCAAAGAGCGGCAGCGTCGGCGCATCCGCATCCGGCTCGAAGGCCGGCAATAAAAGTCGCGTATACCCGGCGGGCAACGCCACGGCCAGCGTGTGGCGCCGACGCTGCGTTCCCGAACCGGTACGCGGCCGACACCCGGGTAAGACCATCGCAAGACTCCCGGATGGAGCAGCGATCAGCTCATCGGCTTGCGGCATTCGCACGATGCCACCATCGGCCAGTGGCCGGCGTGACTCATCGAAGTAGATCCGCCCGTCGCGGTCGCAATAGGCAAGTCCATAGATCACGAGGTTGAATCCGAATCCCAGACGAGGGATGCATCGAAGACGCGACATGCGGGCCCGGTCAGGTAGGCGACGCCGCTCCCCTCCCACTCGACGGTGAGGATGCCGCCGGGCACACAGAGATCAACCGGTGAGTCGACTGCGCCACGCTGGATCGCAGCAACGCCTATCGCCACCGCACCGCTACCGCAGGCCTGCGTAAGTCCAACGCCGCGCTCATGGTGTAGCGCCCGAATACAAGCCCTGGTTTCAACGACGGCCAGGTGGACGTTGGCCCCGTCCGGGTACACCGAGGACGCGGCTATGTCGGTTGCAAGCCTTGCGATGTCGCGCTCTTGGAGGTCGCGCACGAAGACGACAACGTGCGGGTTGCCCATGTCCACGTCCACGGCACCGGGCACCGCCCGGCTCTGCCTAATCTGCGGTTCTCCCATGGACACGCGAACGCGAAACTCCGTTCCCCCTTGCAGCACTTGCGTCTGGACAACGCCGGCGAGCGTTTCAATTCGAAGCATCTGCGCACCATCGGAATCCGCGAGAAAACGTGCGACACATCGCAGCCCGTTGCCGCACGTTTCGGCTTGACTTCCGTCCGCGTTCAGGATCCGCATGCGCACATCGGCGAGCTCTGAGGGTTCGACCAGCAAGAGTCCGTCAGCGCCGACGCCCATATGCCGATCGCAGACCCAGCGCGCAAAGGCAGTCATGGCCGGCACCGGCGAGCGGCGCGCGTCGACGACGACAAAGTCGTTCCCGGCACCGTGCATCTTCGCAAAAGGAATCGTTACAGCCACCGAGGAGCCTTTACGCCCACCCGAGGATATCCTTTGCGGCGGCGTGGACCGCATCGGGTGCCAGCCACAGAACGCCCTCTTCCCCGCGCAGCCACGTGAGCTGACGGCGTGCATAGCGGCGCGTTGCGCGCACAAGTCCGAGCCGAAGCTCGGCTTCACTGGACCACCCGCGCAGGTAGGCGATCGCCTGAGGATACCCCACGGCATCCGCGGCGACGGCGTCACCGGCGAGCGCATCGGCTTCGTCAAGGAAGCCGGCCGCAAGCATCGCGTCGACTCGGCGTTCGATCCGAGCATCGATCTCCGAGATCGGGAGATCGAGTGCGATCTGCACGGCGTCCATCCCCAACGTTGCGAGCGTCGGCAGTGCGGCCACGCGCCCTGAGTTGGGGCCGGCAAGCGCCACCTCGAGCGCCCGGAGCACCCGATAGGTATCGTGAGGATCGAGCGCCGCGGCTCGCGCCCGATCGTGCGCGCAGAGCCATGCATGCAGGAAGGCCGCATCGTGTAGCGTCGCTTCGCGCGCTAAACGCTCTCGCACTGCGCGATCGTAACTGCCGGCCAGAGCGACTCTTCCGAGGAAGGCCCGCACGTAGAACCCGGTGCCACCAACCACGATGGCACGCTTGCCCCTGGCGCTCAGTGCCGCTACTGCGGCGGTTGCGTCTTGAGCGTACCGAGCTGCCGAATAGCGCTCCCGAGGATCGAGAAACGCGACCAGGTGATGGACGACCGCGCCGCGCTGTTGCGCCGTCGGCGCCGCCGTACCGATCGGCATGTCGCGATAGATTTGCCGCGAGTCGGCGCCAACGATCTCGGCATCAAAGCATGAAGCGAGATCCACGGCAAGTGCGCTCTTGCCGCTGGCCGTTGGCCCAAGGAGGACAAGCACCCGCTGCCGCGGCCCGCAGGCTGCGTTCATATACGTTTGAAGAAGCGCGCCAGCTCGTCGGCGCCAAAGCGAACGAGCGTCGGCCGCCCGTGCGGGCAGTGCATGGGATTCTCGCAGCGTTGCAAGCGTTCGAGGAGCGTGCTCATCTCCTCGAACTCCAGCCGCTCTCCCGCCACCGTGACCGAGTGGCACGCAAGCGACGCCCATACCCGTTCGCGCACACTGCGTTGGGGCGCCTCACCGGCGAGATCCGCGAGCAATCCAGCCATGTCAAAGGGCCGCGCTCCGTAACCGGCCGGCGTCGCGACCAGTCGATAGCTTCGCTCCCCGAATGGCTCGATCTGGAGCCCGCCCTCGCGCAAGAACTCGAGCATGCCGTCAAGCACCCTGCTCTGTTGTGGAGACAGCTCCAGGACGAGCGGCACGAGCAGCGGTTCGTTCGCCGTCTTGGTCTTCGCACGAGCCACGATCTGCTCGTAGGCCACTCGCTCGTGTGCCGCATGTTGATCGACGAGTACCAGCGCTTGGCCATCGGTAGCCAGAATATACGTCGCTGCGATCTGCTCTAACACGCGCAGGCGACCGTCACGCGTTCGATCGACGGCAGACGGCGGTACCGACATCTCAGGGAAGAGCGCGGAGACCGTCACCGGAGCTTGCGTACGCCCAGGCGTATCGCCGCCCACTCGATCGCCAAAGCGACGAACCGCATGTCCATGCAACGTAGTGCTGATGGCATTGCGCACCGCCTCGAATACCTGGTTTGCATAGCGCAGTCGAACGTCAGTTTTCGTCGGATGCACGTTCGGATCGACATGCTCCGCAGGCAACTCCAGGAAGAGCACGCCGTAGGGATGACGGCCGAGCATCGCAAAGGTCGAGTAGCCGGCACTCCACGCACCTGCGAGAACGCCGCTGCGCAACAGGCGTCCGTTCACGAAGAGGACTTGCATCCGCCGATCAGGTCGATCGCTACCGGGTGCGCTCACGTAGCCGCTCAAGCGTCCCGGCAGGGTTGCAACGGCGTCGGCGCCGATCGGGATCAGGCCGTCGGTCGCGGCTTTGCCGAACACCATCGTCAAGCGCTGCTGCACGTCCCCGCTGGAGGGCAACGTCCAGACGTCGCGCCCGTCGTGCCGAAGCACGAAGGTTATCTGGGGATACGCCAGAGCGAAGGTCGAGAGCCATCCCGAGATTCGATTAAACTCAGCCGCCGAGCCCCTCATATACTCGCGACGCACAGGAACGTTTTCAAAGAGCGCCTCCACCCGCACGCGCGTTCCGATAGGCGCCGCCACCGGCCCTAGAGGCTCGATCGACTCCGCATGGCCTGCAACGCGCGTACCAATCTGGGCGTGAGCAACGCGCGAGATGATCTCCACGCGCGCGACCGCCGCGATACTCGCCAAGCCCTCACCGCGAAATCCAAGCGTAGCAACCGATTCCAAGTCGCAGGCCGCCGAAAGCTTGCTCGTCGCGTGCCGCAGGAGCGCCAGTTCAAGATCCTCAGGTAGAATACCGGCGCCGTCGTCGATCACCTCGATCGCATCGAGTCCGCCGGCGTCGATTGCAACCACGATACGATGCGCACCGGCATCGACGGCGTTCTCAACGAGTTCCTTGACGACCGATGCCGGCCGCTCGATGATCTCTCCAGCGGCAATCTGCCCGACCGTTTGCGGGTCGAGAAGGCGTATCATGAGTCTCCGGCAAGAAAGGAGAGTTGTTGTGCGCTCGTCGTCGCTCGCATCATCGCCTTGCGCAATGGGACCTGCGCTTCGACATCCGAGCGGGGAGCCAAGGCATCGGCAATCTCTTGGGCTCGTTCGATGACCGCCTCAGGCATACCGGCCATGCGCGCCACTTCGATGCCGAACGACCTCGAAGAGCTGCCTGGCTGAACTCGATGAGAGAAGACCGGTGCCCCATCCCGCGCCCTGTTTTCCACCGCCGTAATGTGGTAGTTTGAAACGCCCGCCCAGTGATCGCCCAGCGCACAGAGTTCGTGAAAGTGGGTCGCAAAGAGGGCCATCGGCGATTGCTCGCCCAAGCCGAGCAAAAATTCACACATCGCCTGGGCGATCGCAAGGCCATCCAACGTCCCGGTTCCGCGCCCCACTTCGTCGATCAAGAGCAACGACCGGCGCGTCGAACGGCGCAAGATGTGTGCGGCTTCCGCCATCTCCATATAAAACGTCGACTGCCCCGACGCCAGGTCGTCACCCGCACCGATACGCGTGAATATCCGATCGACGATCCCAAGCCTCATGTCGCGAGCCGGAACAAACGACCCCATCTGAGCCATGATGACCAGCAGCCCGATCTGGCGCAGGTAGGTGGACTTACCGCCCATGTTCGGCCCCGTCAAGAGAATGAAGCGGTGTTCTTTCGCTAGAAGCCGGGCGTCGTTGGGCACGAAGTGCGCATGCAGGACGGCTTCCATCACCGGGTGGCGACCGTCGATAACTTCAATCGTGCTCTCCGGAACGAAGGTTGGGCGGACGTATCCGCGTTCTGCCGCCGCTTGAGCCAGTGCGACCAGGACGTCGATTTGGGCTAATGCTTGCGCGGCGCCCAGCAGTGCATCGGTGCGCAGAGCGATACGCTCGACCAACTCGCCATAGAGGCGTCCTTCGATCATCTGCTGGCGCGTCTGCGCGGTTGCAATGGCAAGCTCAAGCTCTTTGAGCTCCGACGTGACGAAGCGCTCGCCGGTCGTCAAGGTCTGCTTGCGCACATAATCGGCAGGCACCGCATCGATAGAGTTCTTGCCGACTTCGATGGCATAGCCAAAAGCTCGCGCGTACTTCACCTTCAACGTCTTTATGCCCGTACGAAGCCGCTCGCGCTCTTCAAGCTCGGAGAGACGTCCACGCGCATCCGTGCGAAGGAGAACGCATTCGGCCAGTTCCCGATCGACCTCGCAACGAATGACGCCGCCGTCGCCAAGTCCGGACGGCGGATCGTCGACAAGCGTTCGTCGCAGGTCCTCCAAGAGATCGTCGAAGCCGCGCGTCCGTTCCATCAGCGGCTCCAGGGGCGGCGGGACGGCCTCCGGCAACGACTGCATAGCCTCGAGGGTCCGGCGTAGCGAGAGGAGATCACGGGGCGAGACACGGCGCAAACGAGCCTTCTGTGCGATGCGTTCGAGGTCGAAGCAGCCGCGCAGTATCGCGCGTAGCGCCTCACGGCGAGGGTGCTCGGCAAGGAGCGCCGCCAGAGAATCCTGACGAGCCTCGATGCTCCCCACGTCGACGAGCGGCATCGCAATCCACCGTGCCAGCAGACGAGATCCCATCGACGTAGAGCATAGGTCGAGCGTGCCTAGGAGCGTCGCCTGGAGGTTCTGCCCCTGTGCCTTGACCAGCTCCAGATGTTTGCGCGTGTTTGGGTCCAACGCCAAGAAGTGTCGATGACGGTAGCAGTATGCCTCTTGAAAGGCATCGACCGGATGCGCGGAGACGCGCGCATCGGTCAACCCCGTCTTCCTCACAAACGCGCCGAGGGCGTCGAGCGCACGGTGGATGGCCAGCGACTCATCGAGCGAGAATCCATCCATCTGCTCGCGAGTGCGTGTCGGGACAAGCGAGAGGGTGGGCGCCGTCATGCGAGCCCCCAACGCATCGAGCGCGCCTGCGAGAACCGCACGCACGTTGGAGGGCAGGTCCGCTACGATTTCGACGGGAGCCACCCGCCCGAGCTCGGCCACCAGATCGTCGTAGGCACCGTCGCCTGCAAACGCCGTCGCGGCACAGTACCCGGTAGACACATCGCCGTGTGCTAACGCGAAGGTCTCGCCGAGCATGGCGACCGCCGCAAGGTAGTTATTCTCTTTGCCGTCGAGGAGCTGATCCTCGATGAGCGTTCCGGGAGTGACGACACGCATGACGTCACGATGCACCAGCTTATTGGGGACGGGCACTTCGAGTTGTTCGGCCAAAGCCACGACGTGACGGTTGCTCACAAGCTTGGCGAGATATTGAGGGAGCGCGTGATGGGGAACTCCGGCCATTGCAACGCGGCGCCCGGCGCCGGCCTCTTTGCTCGTCAGGGCGATCTGCAAGACGCGCGCAATCGTCTCGGCATCGTCGCCGTACGCTTCGTAAAAATCCCCTACCCGCGAGAGCAGTATCGCCTCGGGATGCTTGGCTTTCATCCCGAAGTATTGCTCGAGCATCGGTGAGAACTTGGCAGTCATACGGCGTTGACGCGTGATCCCTAAGCGATCGTCAGATCGAGAACGGGCCGCGCGACCGCCTCGCCGATCTCGGCATAGGCACCGGCACGACGAAGCATCGTCCCCGTACAACCCCACACGCCGGCCGACTCAATCCGCACGTCGACCCACGGCATCTGCGCCAGCGCTTCGTTCGTTAACCCGCTCGGGATCGGCACGATGACCGTGACGTTATCGAGCGTCTTAGCAGCGAGCTTGGATGAGTCTTTCTTCGACGGACCGCTGACGAGGCAACGCTCGACCGTGCCGATTTTGCGATCGTGGTAGGCCCGCGTTACCGCGTTCTGCGCATCCCAGAGCTGGGTAAACCGCCGGCTTGCGACCGAGCGCGGCACCTGCTCCCAGTTGGCCGCCGGGGTACCGCGACGAGGAGAGTAGATGAACGCGAAGGCGTTGGCAAACACACCGGTACTCACATATTCGAGCGTTTGCCGAAAATCGTCGTCGCTCTCCGCCGGGAAGCCGACGATAAGGTCCGTCGTTATCGCCCAGCCTGGAAGGTAGCGGCGGATCATCTCGACTTTTTCGGAAAACTGAGCGCGCGTGTACTTACGATTCATCCGTCGCAGCATCGCGTCGCTGCCCGATTGGAGCGGCAGGTGAATACGTGGATTGAGCTGCGCGATCTCCGCCATCTCGGCAAACATGCTCTCGGTGAAATCTTTCGGGTGGGGCGATATGAACGACAGGCGTTCGAGCCCGTCGAGTGCGCCGACGGCCCGGCAAAGATCTCCAAAATCCAACCCGCTTGCGGGATCTCGCCATGCGTTGACGGTCTGCCCGACCAACATGACCTCACGAGCGCCGGCTTGAATTTTCTCGCGCACGTCGGCAAGGATAGCCTGTATCGGGCGATGATCGAAACGCCCGCGCACGTAGGGGACGATGCAGAACGTGCAGTAGTACGAGCACCCCCGTTGCACGCTGACGAACGCACGCAGGTGCGAAAAGGCGTCGGTCACGCCGTCCGGCTGCCCCCCAAAGGGTGCCAACAACGCTCGTTCGTTCGAGTAAGGCTGCTCGCCCTCGCTAAAGTCTGCACGCCAGGCGCTCAGCGTCTCGCCAAGCTCGGAGATTTGCTTGGTGCCGAACACCGCATCAACGTGCGGAGCGAGCCGCTGCATCCGCTCGCGGTCCTGTTCTGCGAGACAACCCATCACCACCAGCCGCACACCCGGGTCGGCATCCTTGATGAGCTTAAAATGGTTCATCCTACCGTAGGCCCGGCGCTCTGCGTTATCACGAACCGTACACGTATTGAGGACCAGGACGTCCGCCAAGGCAGGATCGGCGGCAATGTCGTAACCTGCGGCGGCGGCGGAAAAGGCCACTTCCTGGGAATCGGCTTCGTTCATCTGACAACCGAATGTTTCGATGTAGATCCTGGCCATGGGTGCAGGCGACCTGATTCGCCGCGGCCACCTCAAGCGCCCGCCGACAGGCCGATGGGGATGGGCAGCGAACCGACGGGCGTCATGTCCACCCCAGCGACGGTTGCGCTCGTCGGCCGTCCTAATGTCGGCAAAAGCGCACTCTTTAATCGCCTTATCGGACGCCGCTTGGCGATCGTCGAAGAGACGCCCGGCGTTACACGCGATCGTCTCTACGCACTCGCGGAGTGGCGCGGGCGCACGTTTAGCGTGGTCGACACGGCGGGGATTGACGCGCATGCCGATCGCCGTGAAGACGGGGCAACCGACCAGATCGCGGTCGCAACGCGACGTCAAGCCGAGGCTGCGGCACATGAAGCGGCCCTCGTGGTCTTTGTCGTGGACGCTCAAACGGGGCGACACCCGCTCGACGACGAGGTTGCAGATATCCTGCGGCGTACGCGCCGCCCCGTCGTGCTGGTGGCCAACAAGGCCGAATCTCAGAGCGCAGCGGCCACGATCGACGGAGAGTTTACGCGCTTAGGCTTCGGGTCGCCCTCAGCCGTCTCAGCGATCCACGGCGAAGGCACCGGCGATCTGCTCGATCGTATCGTTGAGGCACTCCCCGCCGAACTGCCCGACGCAGAAGCCCCCGGCGAGCTGGCGCTTGCTATCGTGGGTCGCCCCAACGTGGGAAAGAGCTCACTCTTGAACGCCCTGCTCGGCGAGGAGCGCGTCGTCGTTGCGGAGACACCGGGCACAACGCGGGATGCCGTTGATACGCTATTCATGTGGCACGATCGTCCGATTCGCCTGATCGATACGGCCGGCGTTCGCAAGAAGCCGCAAGCCGGAGGTGCGATCGAGTACTACTCTGCGCTACGCTCGCTCAATGCGATCGCACGTTGCGATATTGCGCTCCTGGTCTTTGACGCGATGGTCGGACCAACCACACAAGATCGACGCCTAGCGGGCATCGCTCTCGAAGAGCGCAAGGGTCTGCTCATCGTCGGCAACAAGTGGGACGTCGCACGCGAACAGGGTGAGTTTCAACAGGCCGAACTGATCGAGGTCATCCACGATCAGATGCCCTTTGCGAAGTTTGCTCCGGTGACGTTTCTCTCAGCCAAGACGCATCGCCGTCTGGGAAGCCTCATGCCGATCGTTGCGCACGTTTGCGAGAATCTCGACCGGCGCATCCCGACGGCTCAGCTCAATGCGCTGGTCCGCGATGCGATCCTGGCTCACCCCGCTCCCACGAAGAACGGGAGAGTCTTTAAGGTGCTCTACTGCTCGCAGGCGGCCACCCACCCGCCACTCTTTATCTTCCACTGCAACGATCCGGATCTCATTGCGACGTCGTACAAACGCTTTTTGGAGAATACCATCCGCGAACACGCAGACTTTGAGGGAGTGCCGCTGACGCTGGAGTTTCGATCGCGTCGATCCGATGACGAGAAGCACGGAGCATGAACGGCCATCCGATAGTCACGCCGGCGGTGCTGATCGTTGCGGTCGCGATCGGCTTCCTCCTGGGATCGATACCCTTCGGATATCTCATTGGCCGTATCTTCTACGCCACCGACATCCGCGCGCAGGGTAGCGGAAACATCGGAGCCATGAACGCGCTACGGACGTTTGGCAGAGTGGGTGCCGCCACGGTCCTGATCCTGGACGGCGCCAAGGGTCTGCTGCCGGTCCTGCTCGCCGCCCGTCTGTTCCCCGTCGAGGCCGGTGCTATCTCCGCTTTACCGGCGGCGGTGGCCGCGGCAGCCGTGCTCGGGCACTGCTTCTCGCCGTGGCTCGGCTTCAAGGGCGGCAAGGGTGTGGCAACCTCCTTCGGCGCGATCTTTGGCCTCTCATGGAAGGCGGGCCTGATCGCCACCGGCGGGTGGGTGCTGGGCGCCTCGCTGACCGGCTACTCTTCGGTCGGCTCGATGCTCGGGAACCTCCTGGCGCCTTTCGCCCTCTGGATCCTGACGGTCAATCTGCCGAACACGCTCTACGGCGCCTTCGCCGCCGTCTTGATCGCTTACACGCATCGCGAGAACATCGTCAGGCTCGCGACCGGCCGGGAGAATCGGATTCCGCTGGGGCAAAACCGCAAGAACCGCTAGACGATTGCGGTAAAACCCACCAGGGCTCGCCGAGGCTGGGCCCGTATTGGGGGCCGTCATGATCTCATCGAACGATCTCCGCAACGGCGTCACCATCCTCGAGAACGGCCAACTGTGGACCGTCATCGAGTTTCTTCACGTCAAGCCGGGCAAGGGTTCGGCTTTCGTGCGGACCCGCCTCAAGAACGTCAAGACGGGCTCCACGGTAGAGAAGACCTTCCGCGCCGGCGAGAAACTTGAGCGAGCGACCGTCGAGAATCGTCAGATGCAGATGCTCTACAATGACGCCGACGGCTTCCACTTCATGGATCAGGAGACGTTCGAAAACGTCACCCTCCAACGCGACCTCATCGGCGGCCCGGCAGATTTCCTCAAAGACGCCATGGTCGTCGACGTGCAGTTTCACGACGAAACCCCCATCGGGGTCGATCTGCCCGCTCATGTGGAGATTCGCATCGTCGAAACGGATCCTGGGTTCAAGGGCGACACGGCAACCAATGCCACGAAACCGGCAAAGCTGGAGACCGGTGCCGTGGTTCAAGTCCCGCTCTTCGTCGAGTCGGGCGATACCATCCGCATCGACACGCGCGATCGCCGCTACATCGGCCGAGTCAATAGCTAGAGGACGATGCCGACCCGACTCCGCGGCATCGCCATCGCTCTGGGACTCTGGCTGGCCTCAAGCGCCGTCGGCATCCTGCTCTACCTCGATCCAAATCCGAGCGCACCGCTCGCTCACGAGGTTATCGACTACGCGGTCCACATTCGCGCGCTCTCGTACGCGCGCTATTTTGGGTTGCACCAGCCGCCGCGCATAGAACGACCCAACAGCCATCTGGGCTTGATCGCGATTGACGAGAACTCGATCGGCAGTCCGGCCACGGGTCCTTGGCCCTTCCCCCGTTCGCTCTACGGGCGGCTTCTCGATCGTCTTGCCGCCGCCGGTGCGAAGACGGTCGCCTTTGACATCTCCTTTCTCGAACCCAGTGTCGATCCACGGCAAGATGCGGCCTTTGCGGCTGGGATGCGACGCGTCCCGACGGTGCTCGGCGATATCGTCGCCACCACGGCGACCGGGCGCATCGGTGTCGAGCCGGTTACCCCGGCCTTAGCCCGCGCAAGCGCTGCCGTCGGCTACACATCGGTCGATCAACCCGGGGGATACGTGATCGGGCAGCCGCCCGAGATCCGGACGCGACGCCACGGCACCTATGGGGGTGAGGTTCTCCGCTCCCTGGCCCTGACAGCGGTTGAAACCTATACCGGCAAATCCATCGACATTGCCGGAGTGCCGACCCTCAACGGACGACTCATGCTGCTGCCGATGGCGGCACACAGTGGCCTTGCCATCGGCCATCGCGCCGGTGCCGAGAGATTCGGCAGCGGGATTGCCGGAGCCGGCCAGCTCTCCTTCGCAACGGCCATGACGATGCCGATCTCCCAACTGCGCACATTCGCGGCCGGGCGTCTCATCTTGGTCGGCGCCACGGCACAGGCTCTCGGCGACTTTGTCACGACGGCACGCGGGATCACCCCAGGCATGTACGTCAACGCACGATTCATCGACCAACTGATGCGCGGGATCTCTATCACGCCCGCCTCGCCGATACTCGATCTTGCGCTCATTCTGATGCTGCCGTTGCTCGTAACGCTGGCTCTCACATTTCTGCGGCCGGTCATCGGCATCATCGCCTCGGTCGCCATGCTCGCGGTCTTCACCGAGGTCAACCTCTGGTTCTTCGTCGAGCATCTCTACTGGATCGATCTCATCCATGTGGGCTTGGCGACGCTCCTGGCGATGATGCTCGTCGGCGGCTATCGCGCTTCGGTCGAAGTTTCGCAGCGGCGACTGGTTACCCAGCTCTTCGGCATGCACGTCAGCCCGGCAATCGTTCGAGAGATTCTCTCCACCGATGATCCGCGTACCTCCCTCGGCCTGCACGGCAAACGCGTCAAGACGACCATCTTCTATAGCGATATCCGCGGATTCACCGCCATGAGCGAAACGATGACCCCGGAACAGATCTACGCTCAACTCAACGAGTATTTCGATGAGATGTGCGGGATCATCTTTCGTCACAACGGATACGTCGATAAGTTTATCGGGGACTGCGTTATGGCCGTCTTTTCCGCTCCCTATCAAACGGAAAACGACGCGCGCAACGCCGTGATCTCCGCCGTGGAACAACAGCGACGAATTTCTGAGCTGGCAACCAAGTGGCAAGCCGAAGGGCGTCCCCCGTTTACCGTCGGCATGGGCATCAATACCGGCGAAGTCGTCATGGGCAATCTCGGCGCTCGCTCCCGGATGAACTATACCGTCATCGGCGATAACGTGAACGTTGCAGCGCGGCTTTACAACGTCGCCAAAGGCGGTCAGATTATCATCAGCGAGTCCACCTACGAAGAAGTGCGCGATGTTGTGACCGTGAACGAACTCGAGCCGGTCCACGTCAAAGGCAAAACCGCTCCGTTACGCATCTATGAGATCGTCGATCTCAAGGAACCGTTCGCAACCTGCTAGGAGGCTGTCGGAGTTGAGTTGTTTAGCGTGCTTAACTCCGACAGCCTCCTAGGGATGGGTCATGTCGACCGGAACGACCATGGCGTCGAACTCCGCCTCGGTCACATACCCGAGGGCCAGAGCGGCTTCTTTGAGTGTGCGCTGTTCGTGGTGCGCCTTTTTTGCGATTTCGGCAGCCTTGTCGTAGCCGATCTTCGGGGAGAGCGCCGTGACCGTCATCAGGGACTCTCGCAGATACTTGGCGATGACCTCTTCGTTTGCGACCAGCCCTTCAATGCAATGCTCCCGGAACATCGTGCAAGCATCGCGCAGCAACGTACATGAGTGCAAGAAGTTGTAGATCATCACGGGATTGAAGACGTTGAGCTCAAAGTTCCCCTGCGAAGCACCGAACGCAATGGCCGCGTCATTGCCGAAGACCTGAACGACGACCATCGTAACGGCCTCGCATTGCGTCGGGTTGATCTTCCCGGGCATGATGGAGCTGCCCGGCTCGTTCTCCGGGAGAGCGAGCTCGCCGATGCCGGCGCGAGGGCCGGAACCAAGCCAGCGAATGTCGTTTGCGATCTTCATCAGCGCGACCCCGAGCTGCTTGAGCGCCCCGGAGGCGAACACAAAGTCATCGTGGGACGCCAGAGCCGTGAACTTATTCGGGTGCGAGCGGAACGGCAACTTCGTCAGGTCCGCGATCGTCTTCGCCGCACGCCCGGCGAACTCAGGATGAGCGTTTAATCCCGTGCCGACCGCCGTACCGCCGATAGCTAGGTCGTAGAGATGCTCCAAGGACTCCCGGCATGCAACCATGGCGCGATCCAACTGCGTCACGTATCCCGAGAACTCTTGCCCCAACGTCAGCGGGGTCGCATCCTGCAGATGCGTCCGCCCGACTTTGACGATCTGCGCCCACTGCTTGGCCTTGACGTCTAAAGCATCCCGCAGACGCTGCACGGCCGGCAGCATCTCCACCATCGCTTGCGCGGCGGCCATGTGCATCGCAGTCGGAAACGTGTCGTTGGAGGATTGCGACATATTGACGTGATCGTTGGGATGCACGGGTTTCTTGGAACCCATCTCGCCACCCGCGATCTCGATGGCCCGATTTGAGATGACCTCGTTGACGTTCATGTTGGTCTGTGTGCCGGAGCCCGTCTGCCACACGCGCAACGGGAAGTGCGCATCGAGCTTGCCCGCCACGACTTCATCGGCAGCAGCCACGATGAGCTTCATCTTCTCCGCATCGAGCTTGCCCAGGTCGTGATTGACGAGGGCCGCCGCCTTCTTTAAGGTCGCCATGGCTCGAATCACTTGCCGGGGCATGACGTCCCGCGGCGTCCGGCCGTCGCCGATGTCAAAATGGATGAGCGAACGGGCCGATTGCGCTCCGTAGTATTTATCGGAGGGGACATCGATCTTGCCCATCGAGTCGGTCTCGATTCGGGTGGTCTTGGGGTCGTGCTGCATGGTCGTCATGCTCCTTATCTTGCCCGACCCGGCGGCTTTCGGCCTGGATTAAGGTCGCAGGGAGCGAGGGAACGGCGGGCAGCAACCGGCTCCAAGGAGTTGCCCAGGGCAACCGTCTGGAGAATCTGGTAGATCGTCAAGGGGAAGCGGGCGTCGAAGCGCCGCTTGTTGCAGCGGGAGCAACTGGCAGCCTTAGCCGGCAGGCGGCGGCGTAGGAGCTCGTAGCTGCAATGCTCGCAGCGCAGAATGTAGCGCTTGGTCGATTCGCTGACGGGGCGCACGTTTCCGAGGTCATGGTAGATCGAGGTGAGCCCGCACTCCGCCAGCTTCTTTCTGAAGCGCGGGCCGTGCCCCCCATCGCGGAACCGGTCGTAGCACCAGGCGTGGATCATCTCGTGGAGGAGCGTCTCCTCCAAGGCCTCGGGATGGCGCTCGAAGTGTTTGGGCGAGAGTTCGATGAGCAAGGGACGCACCGAGTAGGTGATCCGCCCCGCCGAGTTTGAAAAGCGAGTGTTGTAGGCGAGGCGGCAGTCCGGGGCCTCCCCGTTGAATCGCTCGTAGTTCAAGCGAGCGAAGAGCAGTTGAAGGTCGGCTTCGGTCGGCAGCACGGATGAATCCGTTCGCCGTACGTCCAAAGGCTCCGGTGTGCAGCCTTCACCCGCTCGCGGCTTACCGCCCCGCATCTACGTTCCGATCTTGGTCGTTGTCGGCGTCATCTTCATCGCCGTCATGGGCTATCTGCTCGCCCTGGGGTTCGGCGTGACAGGCTCGGTCTTCGGGCAGGCCGCGCGAGGCACGGCCGGCCAAGCCGGGGGCCGCTCGCAGGCGACCAACGTCGAGGGCGGGGGGCCGCCGCCCGCAGTGGCTTTGCAACTCAACAACCTCCGCCGAGAGATCGCCGCACATCCAAACGATGATGTGGCCCTGACGCAACTGGGTGATCTGTACCTTGCCGTAGGAAAGTACACGCAAGCGATCCCCTTCTACGTGCGCGCGCTTCGGGCTAACCCTGGGAACATTGCGGCGAAATCCGGGCTCTCGGAAGCACGCCAAGGACTAGCGCAAGAGCGCGCGGCGCAATGAAGCTCTATCTCTCCTGCGACATGGAGGGAACCGCAGGGGTCTGCAGTTGGTCGCAGGTCGATCCCTCCAATACGGACGAGTACCCGCTCTACCGTCACACCATGACCCATGAAGTTCGCTGCGCCATCGAAGGCGCACGTGCCGGCGGAGCAGAGCAGTTTCTGGTCAACGACGCGCACTGGAACATGCGCAATCTCATGCTGGAGGAGCTGCCGCAGGACGCTCGCGTCATCTCCGGTTCCCGCAAACCGCTCTCGATGATGCAGGGCATCGATGAGGGCATCGAAGGGGCCTTCTTCATCGGATACCACGGCAAGATCGGGGACGAGAATGCCGTCCTCGCGCACACCTACAGTGAAGAGGTCTTCTACGATGTCCGCGTCAACGGCACTCCCTGCAGCGAAGCGCTCCTCAATGCGGCATTTGCCGGAACGTACGGCGTCCCCGTCCTCTTGATTAGCGGCGATCGCAGCATCGTCGAAGAGACGCGACTCCATATGCCCTGGGTCGTCGGCGTCGCCGTAAAGGAACCCATCGGATTCTCTTCCGTAAACTCGATGACGCCAAGCCAAGCACGGACCGCCATCTACGACGGGGCCCGGGAGGCCATGACGCAACGTCGCGCCGCGCGGCCGTTCCTCTTCGAACCGCCGATCGTCTTGGAGCTGGTCACGGCGGGCGTGGAACACGCCGATACGATCGCGCTGATGCCGGGCTTTGACCGCATCGACGGGCGTACGATACGCGTGGTCACCGACGATTACCGCAGCGCCTTCCACGCCTTCATCGTCGCGCTACGCCTCGGCGCCACGGCCAACGCTCCGGCATGAACCTGTATATTTCGGCAGATATGGAAGGCGTCGCCGGCGTCTGCAGTTGGCACCAGATCAACGCACGCACCCCAAACTCCGACTATGCGCTCTATCGCCGATTCTTCACTGAAGAGATCCTCGCGGCAATCGCAGGCGCCCGCGCCGGCGGCGCGGGCGATATCCTGCTCAACGACTCGCACGGCCCGATGCGCAACGTGATTCTCGACGATCTCCCCGACGGGGTTCGCGTCATCTTCGGCAATCGCAAGCCGTTCTCGATGGTTCAAGACGCGGAGCGATCATCCGGGGCTTTCTTCGTTGGATACCACGGCGCCGTCGGGGAGCCGAACGCCGCCCTCTGTCATACCTATACGCCGTCGGTCATCTACGAAGCACGCGTCAACGGCATCGTCTGCAGCGAAGCGACGCTCAATGCCGCGCTGCTCGGTCAGTGGGGCGTCCCCGTGCTCCTGATCACCGGTGATCGCACGACCGTCGAGGGGGTGCAACAAACGCTTCCCTGGGTGGTGGGTGCCGTCGTCAAGGAGTCGATCGGCCAGTCCTGCGTCAACTCGCTCCATCCACGCGCAGCTCAGGCAGTGATTCAGGAGGCCGCCTCCCAGGCAGTCCGTCTGGCCGCCCACGCCAAACCGTTCGTGTTCACCGTGCCGATCGAACTACAGATCGACGTCGCCGCCGTCGAACAAGCTGATTTCATTGCACTCATCCCGGGGTTCGCGCGCATCGGCAGGCGTACGGTCCGCTTCATTCACGACGATTATGCCGTCGTCTTTAAGGCCTTCGTCGCAGCATTCCGGCTAGGGGCGGCCGCAACGGCGCCTGGATAAGCCTCCCGTAGGTAGTTTTACGCATCTTCCGCACTGCACGATCCCCTAACATCAAGGGTGAAGCGCCGGCCCGCAGAGGATCGGGCCGGCGCCCATCTACGCTAGAGGAGCAGCGGCATGCAGAGGAATTACACGAGACTCACCGTCATCGGTCTTTGGACCTTGCTTTTGGTCGGCTGCGGAGGGAGAGGCGGTTCTGTGCTGCCCCCAACGTCGACGCCCACTCCGTTACAGCCGATGTATGTTGCAGAGTCGGGGCTGAATCAGGTCGCCGTGCTCGACTCTGCGACCGGCGTGATCCGAACGACGATTCCAGTCGGTAAGGGTCCCGAAAAAATGAGCTCCGACCGCTCAAACCACATCTGGGTCGTGAACAGCGGTTCCGGCACCGTTTCGAAGATTGATGCGGCCACAAACAGTGTCGTGGCGACGATCAAGGTCGGATCGACACCGGTTTCAGTCTGTGCCACGTCCAAAGTGTACGTCGCGAACCAGGGCAGCAGCAGCGTTTCCGTCATCGATCCGGCGACGGACACCGTCGTGGCTACGGTTGCAACGGGTGGCGCGCCGTTCTCATTGGCGTGCGACACAAGAGTCCTCCCGATTGCGGAGACGAACGACACCGTCGAATTCTTGGATCCGGCCGACAATGCGATCGTGGGAAAGATGACGATGCCGGCGCCTGTGGCCGGCGTCGTGCTCGACTTTACCCAAGCGGGGATCCTTACCAGCGACGGAATCCTGCACTTGTACGAACCGCCGGGTGGTCCTTTCCCCCTACTAGACTGGACGCTCTTTGGTACCGTCTCGATGCCTGATGGTGCCGGGCCGCTCTCCAACACTGGAACGCAGCTAGGGACAATGGCCTGGATGGTTTCAAGCCAAACGGCGAACGCTATCCAGGGAATCCAGAATTATGGCAGCGCAGGTACCATGGCAAAGAGCATCACGCGGTTCAACGTAGGATCGGCCCCGGAATACGCCGCACAAGACGTCAGTGGATACACCTATGTCCCGAACGCCGGAGATGATTCCATCACCGTCGTCTCTGGTGGAGCATCAATTAGTGCAGCGTATAAACTCGTTGCGACGTGGAAATTGCAAAAGGGGGCCATGCCGTACGACGTAGCCTTCCCGTTCGGGGTTGCGACCACGGCGTCTCCATCTCCATCGCCTGCACCGTCACCGACACCGACGCCGACGCCGACGCCGACGACGCACTTGTACGTGGCGAACGGCAGTGCCGGCAACGTGCTGGAGTACACCGCGCCGTTCAGCTCGTCCAGCGCGCCGAGCGTCAGCGTGACGATCGGCGGCAACGTCTGGGGCGTCGCGTCGGACAGCAAGTACGTCGCCGTGGAGGACAGTACCGGGTACATCTATATCTTCAACGCGCCGCTCACTTCCGGGTCTTCGCCGGTCGCCCAGTTCCAGCAGTTCCAAGGCGGTGTTGGCGGCGCCCAACTGCTCTTCGATTCGAACGGCAACCTCTACACCGGTACGCAAGGCAACATGGTGTTTGAGTACTCGCCGCCGTTCAGCAACGCAAGCACGCCGTCGAAGACGATCAACGGCGACAGCAGTTCATTCTCGCTTGCGACGGATTACCTCGGCAATCTCTACGTAGGCAACCTGGGCATGAACCAGATCGACATATTCGCATCACCGTATACGAGTGCGCCGACCAGCGTAACCGCTCCGGGAACCTATGGGCTCGCATCGTACGCGACCTATCTGTTCGATGCGGATGCAATGAACGGCGTGATCGATGTCTATAACTTGCCGATGAATGCGAGCAGCACTCCCGCGTACACAATCGCCAACACCGACCCACATGCACTCGCCGTGGACGAGACGGGTACGCTGTACGTGGGCGACCAGCACGGCGGCACCGGCACGGGCTCGGTCGACGCGTACGCGCAGCCGCTGAGCGCCTCGAGTACGACGGCATACTCCATTACCAGCGGTTTGGTAGAACCTGTGGAACTCTGGTTCGGGCCATAGCGGCGTCGGCGCTACGTCACCAGGGTTCGCGTCGCTGGGGCGCCTGCGTCGGTAATCTCGGCCTGCAAAGCTCGTTACTCAGCCCATAACTCGTGTTCGCCGCGGCGAACACTCGCGGTGCCCTGCAACCTCTGCTGCGGGGCACCGCACCCCACCCTGCGGTTTAAAGATCGGAGATAGGGATGCGCAAGTTGATTTTAGCTCTCACATTTTTCGCGTCAGGTACGCTGCTCTTTCCTGCGAGTGCGCTCGCAGGCGGACCGCCGCTCGGGCGCTACGCCTGCTACAACTACGGTTTCAACATGCAGGCATTTTACAACGGTGTCACGGTCGTAATCGAGCCAGGATCGCGCTACACGACGGCCGGAGCAGCGTTCACCGGTATCTATCGGTACGTCCCTGCCGGAAAGCGGATCGTCTACGTCACCGGAAAGCTGCGCGGACTGCGCAGCTGGCTCCGCCAAGACGGCAGCAAGAGTGCAATCCTCATCGCCTTCCACAACGGTAACGCGACGAATACGGCCGTGTGCGGCAGAATCCACAGGAAGCTCTAGGACGGCGCCATGCAGCAGAATCCGCTGACGCCGCGAGAGTATGAGATAGCCCGGATCGTTGCATCAGGCAAGAGCAACCAAGCTGCCGCTGTGCACCTTTGCCTAAGCCGCCGGACGGTCGAGAATCACCTGTATTCGATCTTCTCCAAAATGGACGTGAGCAACCGGACCGAGCTGGCGCTCGTCTTTCACTTCGACCGGACCGGCCTGGAGCGCATTGTAAATCCGTAAATGACCCGCACTCCGTGGGTCACTTTTTCTCGAAGAGTCTAGCGTTCATGGTGTCGGCGCCGCGATAAGGTGAACCCACCTCCGCCGGGTTAAGGCGGACCCACCCCCGACTCGGGCCGGTGCCCCGGAAGTACACGGAGACCCCTCCCGGAATGGCGTTTGTATCGGAGCAATGGGTGGCATCGGAAAAACACGACTCGCAAAGCGCGCGTGCGCGGACATGTTCCAGGTTTATCCCGATGGGGTCGCGTTCGTCGAACTCGACCACGTCACGGACGAAGCCGGCGTTTGGGAACGGATCGCCGATGCGCTGAAGGTTCCTGCCGCATACGACTGTACGCGGCCCGTGCTAGAATATCTCGCGCGGGAAACGCTGCTGGTCGTGCTCGACACATGCGACACGTTTTCGGGGTGCTTCGCACGCAGCTTGCCGCGTCCCACTTTTACGCGGACTTGGACGATGCACTGCCGGTTGCCGATTGCATCGAGGATATTGCGAACACGCTCACGCACCTCGGCGACTGGCAAAGCGCCGCGCAGTTGCTTGGGTACACGGATGCGGTGCGGCTACGGACCGCAAGCCCGATGAATGTAGGTCTCCGCGCGGAATACGATGGAATGGTCGCGCGAACGCGCGCTGCGCTTGGCTTACGGTTTGCGATGCTTCACGCCGCTGGGACGCGGGAAACATTGCCTGCGGTGATGAGGTTCTTGCGGCGCATGAGTAGTCTCACTCATGCGCGGCTTCACGCGCAGCCGTATAGTCGAGGATGAGGTAGCGGCCGGCAGAGAACGGTCGACGCCGCATTTCCCTAAGGGAGCCTACTATGCAAAGGAAGTTTTCGGTCATCACGGGCACTTTCATGCTCGCACTCGCCGCGTGTTCGGGAGGCGCTAACCCCGGCGGCACGATGCCCCCGACCGGCATCACCGACCACGGGAAGGCGAACGCGACGCTCTCGATTACGATCCCGCGTCGTAGCGGCACCGGCACCAGTTCGTCGAACAGCCGCGGCACCGCGAGCGTTCGCCCGGACTATATCTCGACGAACACGCAGTCGATGTCGATCGTGATCGATGGCGGCACGCCGCAGGATTTCACCCTAACGAATACGTCGCCCGGATGCACCGGCACCGGCTCCGCGACGCAGTGCACGATCACCGTGGCCGCGCCTGTGGGCACCGGCGAGACGTGGGCGTTCACACTGTACTCCACGACGAACGAAACGGGAACGCCGCTCTCCCTCGACACAGAGACCGGCATCACGATCGCGGCCGGCGTAGCGAACAATCTCGGACCGTACACGCTGAACCCCGTTGTCGGTTCGTACTCGGTAGCGTGGAGTGCCGCGCCGAGTTTCACGGCCAACAGCAGCAGCAGCGGCACGATCGCTTTGACGGTCAAGGACCCCAGCGCTGCGACCATCATCGCGCTGGGAAGCTACGAAACCTCCACAGGCTCGCCGGTCACCTTCAGTCTCTCCGACAATCTACCGAACAGCGCGCCGTTTACGACGACGAGCCAGTCGTATGCGCTCTCCTTCACCGGAGGCAGCGGGACCGCACCCACAAGCTCGGCGCCCTCGAACGTCATTACCGTCGCGTACGGCGGGCTCTCCGTTCCGGCGACGACCTTCTACGTGAACGACAGCGCCTCGATCCAGGCGACGAACAGCACCTCCGTCTCGGAGCCGGCGGTTCTCGGTGCTCCCGTACTCACCGCAACCTGCGCGAACTCCTCGGACCTGTGCTCAAACGGAACGACCAGCACGCCGGCGTCGGTCTCGTTGGTTACCGGCGGCGACACCGCGACGCTCGTGCCCTCAGAGCCGGGTTGGACGGACGCCCCCTACAGCCAGGCCTTCACCCAATCTGCGAACACCTGCACCGGCGGGACCGCCGGCTCGACGCTCTCGAGCAGCTCGCCGATCTGGACGCTGACGGCAAACACCGGCAACAACCCGGGAACGTGCAGCGTCTCGTTCGAGGATAGCGCAAGTTTGGCGCAGACCGTAACCGCGAATGCGTCATACACCTATACCAGCGTCATCGTACAATAATAATGCGTCGGTTTCTTGCGGCCGCGATCGCCTCGGCGCTCGCGGCGCTGCTCTTCGGTTGCGGTGGGGGCGGTGCCATACTAGCGCCCCCACCGCAACCCGTTAGGCTCTCGACAAGCACCATGAACTTCACGGCGCTCGGCGCGAGCGCCGCGCAGCCCGTGACCGTCTGGCAGTCGGCGCTCACGACCGCCTACGCGGAGAGCGACACCTGCAAGGGCGTTGCGACCATCGCGCAGACGAGCCGCGTCGCTCTGGGTACCGCCACATACTCGGTCACGCCGATCGGTGCGGGCGGCTGCACCGCAACCTTCACCGGCACCGCAAACGAGTCGGCGGTCCTGACGATCACCTCGGCGCCGAACGCCGGCGGCGGCGTCACCGCCAACCCGTCGTCATTGAGCTTCCTCGCAATCGGTGCGAGCTACGCCCAAAACCTCAACGTCTCGCAGTCGAACTTTACCGGAGCGTACAGCGAGAGCGACAGTTGCACGGGAGTCGTTACGGTCAGCGTGACGAGCAACTCCGGCGGCGCCGCGGTCTACGAGGTCACGCCGGCCGCCGTCGGCACCTGTCAGATCACCATCACCGGCGGAAGCGGCAAAACCGCGACCGTGGGCGTGACGGTCACGAGCACGAGCGTCGGCGGCATTCAGTAACAAAGGAGCAGAGGATATGACTTCGCACGGGCTTCGGTTTCTCGGCGTACTGGCCGCCGCGGCGTTACTCGCAGGCTGCGCCGGAGGATCACACGGCTCCTCGATGCTGCCGACGAGCCCAACGACGAACGGGAGGGGCACCGGCACGGCGGTCTTCGTCATCAATACTCCGCAGCGGAACGCGTCGGCGGCATCCCGCTCGGCCACGAGCGTGCGGACGAAGGGGGTGCGGCCGCAGTACCTCTCGACCGCGACGCAGTCGATCGTCATCGCGATCTCCGGTCCGACGACCGTCAACGAGACGGCCGGCCTCACCGTGAACAGCAGCGGCTGCACCAGCTCGCTCGCCTCGACGATCTGCACGCTGACGGTTCCGGGGCTTCAGGCCGGCAGCTATACCGCGACCCTGACGACCTACGACGGCTATACCTCCGGAACCAACACGGCAACCGGCAACGTCCTCTCCGCGGCGCAGGCGATTGCGTTCACCATTACCGCCGGGCAGAGCAACACCATCAACATCTCCCTCTCGGGCGTTCCGGTAAGCACGGTCGTCGTACCGGCGGGCTCGAACAGCTCCGCGAACGGTAGTAGCGGCTACGACATCATCGGCCAAGGAGCGCACAAGTTCATCGCCGAGTCGCTCGACGCCGACGGCAACATCATCGTCGGCATCGGCGCGCCGCTATTCAGCATCGGTGCCGTTTCCGGCTCGCTTTCGCCCGTCACCACCTCGCCGTCGGGCGGCTCGACGACGAGCGCATCGGCGCCGAACTCGTTCACGGTAACGCCGCCGACGACGTTCGGGAGCACCACCGCGTCGTTCACCGTGACGCCGACCTTCGCGGGTCAGGCAACCGATGGTTGCACGCAGACCGGAGCAAACTGCACCGCGCTGACCGTCACCGTCGACATGAAGTATCTGCTGTTCGCGTACGTTACCAATTTAAGCGATGGCACCGTTTCCGCCTACACCATCAACGCGACGACCGGGGCGCTCACGGCGATGGCGGGTTCGCCCTTCGCGGCGGGCGCCGATCCCGATAGAGTGGCGGTCGATCCCACCGGCAAGTTCGCGTACGTTACCAATAATCACTCCGGCAACGTCTCCGCCTACACCATCGACGCGACGACCGGCGCGCTCTCGGCGGTGGCGGGTTCACCCTTCGCGGCGGGCAGCTCTCCCATCGGAGTGGCGGTCGATCCCACCGGCAAGTTCGCGTACGTTGCCAATAATGGCTCGTACAACGTTTCCGCCTACACCATCAACGCGACGACCGGCGCGCTCACGGCGGTGGCGGGTTCGCCCTTCGCGGCGGGCACC
>JAKBKY010000009.1:0-12570 GCA_021832345.1 bacterium | reverse complement strand
CGGCAAGTTCGCGTACGTTGCCAATAATGGCTCGTACAACGTTTCCGCCTACACCATCAACGCGACGACCGGCGCGCTCACGGCGGTGGCGGGTTCGCCCTTCGCGGCGGGCACCTATCCCTATGAAGTGGCGGTCGATCCCACCGGCAAGTTCGCATACGTTCCCAATGCTGGCTCCAACAACGTTTCCGCCTACACCATCAACGCGACGACCGGGGCGCTCACGGCGATGGCGGGTTCGCCCTTCGCGGCGGGCAGCTATCCCTATGGAGTGGCGGTCGATCCCACCGGCACGTTCGCGTACGTTCCCAATGCTAGCTCCACCAACGTCTCCGCCTACACGATCAACGCGACGACCGGCGCGCTCGCGGCGATGGCGGGTTCGCCCTTCGCGGCGGGCGCCGATCCCCATGAAGTGGCGGTCGATCCCACCGGCAAGTTCGCGTACGTTCCCAATGCTGGCTCCGACAACGTCTCCGCCTACACCATCAACGCGACGACCGGGGCGCTCACGGCGGTGGCGGGTTCGCCCTTCGCGGCGGGCAGCTTGCCCGTTGGAGTGGCGGTCGGCGGCATCCCATAGAATGCTGTGATGGCCGTGATGAAAGATCGCATAGTCGTCGATCCCACCGGCACGTTCGCGTACGCTGCCAATCGCGGCGGCAGCGTCTCCACCCTTCGCTGCGGGCACCCGGGCCGTCGGCCTGACGGTCACGAGCACGAGCGTCGGCGGCATTCAGTAACAAAGGAGCAGAGGATATGACTTCGCATGGGCTTCGGTTTCTCGGCGTACTGATCGCCGCGGCGTTACTCGCAGGCTGCGCCGGAGGCTCGCACGGCTCCTCGATGCTGCCGACGAGCCCAACGACCAACGGGAGGGGCACCGGCACGGCGGTCTTCGTCATCAATACTCCGCAGCGGAGCGCGTCGGCGGCGTCCCGCTCGGCCACGAGCGTGCGGACGAAGGGGGTGCGACCGCAGTACCTCTCGACTGCGACGCAGTCGATCGTCATCGCGATCAACGGTACCGGTTCGACCAGCTACAGTTCCACCGTGACGGCCGGCCTCACCGTGAACAGCAGCGGCTGCACCAGTACGCTCGCCTCGACGATCTGCACGCTGACGGTTCCGGGGCTTCAGGCCGGCAGCTACACCGCGACCCTGACGACCTACGACGGCTATACCTCCGGAACCAACACGGCGACCGGCAATGTTCTCTCCGCGGCACAGGCGATTGCGTTCACGATTACCGCCGGGCAGAGCAACACCATCAACATCTCCCTCTCGGGCGTTCCGGCGAGCACGGTCGTCATCCCGGCCGGCGCCATCACCGTAGGCAACGGCAGCGGCGGTTACGATCTGTTTGGTCAGGGTGCGCACACGTTCGTCGTCGAGTCGCTCGACGCCGACGGCAACATCATCGCCGGCGTCGGCGCGCCGCTGTTCAGCATCGGTGCCGTTTCCGGCTCGCTTTCGCCCGTCACCACCTCGCCGTCGGGCGGCTCGACGACGAGCGCATCGGCGCCGAACTCGTTCACGGTAACGCCGCCAACGACGTTCGCGAGCACCACCGCGTCGTTCACCGTGACGCCGACTTTCACCGGTCAGGCGACGGACGGTTGCACGCAGACCGGCGCACACTGCGCCCCGGTGACCGTCACCGTCGACATGAAGTATTTGGCGCGGGCGCTCTTCGTTGTGAACAATGGAAGCAGCAACGTGACGGAGTACGCGCTGCCCTACACCGGCGGCGCGCCGACGGCGACCATCTCGAACTCCGTGAGCGGTCCCCTTGGTCTGGCATTCGACTCCTCCGGCAATCTCTTCGTCGCGAACCGCGGCAACGGCACCGTGACGGAGTACGCGCCGCCCTACACCGGCGCGCCGACGGCGACCATCTCGAACTCCGTGAACTCTCCCGCTGGTCTAGCATTCGACTCCTCCGGCAATCTCTTCGTCGCGAACAATGGCAACAACACCGTGACGGAGTACGCATTGCCCGATACCAACAACGCCGCGCCGAAGATGACCATCTCGAACGTGACCACTCCCTCTGGTCTGGCATTCGATTCCTCCGACGATCTCTTCGTCGCGAACTATGGCAACGGCAAGGTGACGGAGTACGCGCCGCCCTACACCGGCACGCCGACGACGGTCTCCTTAAGCGGCCTGTCCCACGCCAACTGTCTGGCATTCGACTCCTCCGACCATCTCTTCGTTTCGGACGACTGGGGCAACGTGACGGAGTACGCGCCGCCCTACACCGGCACGCCGATCGCGACCATCTCGAACTCCGTGGGCACTCCCCAAGGTCTGACATTCGATTCCTCCGGCAATCTCTTCGTCGCGAACTGGTTTACTGCCGTGACGGAGTACGCGCCGCCCTACACCGGCGCGCCGACGGCGACCATCACGAACTACGTGAGCAACCCCTGGGGCCTGGCGATATTGAAGCAGCCATGACCTGCACCGGCGACAGCGGTCAGTAGGCGATCGTCGACGCGACGCTACCATCTGCGGCACGCTGATGACCCGGGTTCTGACCATCTGCCTCGTGCTGGCCTGTGCGCTTCCGGCAGTCGCCCAGGGCGTCCGTTCGCTCGATTAGCAGGCCAGGTCGCAAGTCAACCATGGGGCCGAGCACTGTTGCCAGGAGTGCTCGGCCCCTTAAGCGGAGAAAACCACGGTTATTCGTGTACAGCGTTGCGTCGCTTTCGATCGCGTACGCGGCGAGATGCGCGTCTGGAACGAGCGATCCACGGACCCGGGCTTCGACGCGCCTCGTCGCCGAGTTTTTGGGCAACGTCTTCGTCGCGAGTCAGGGTTGTTCAAGTCCTGCCTAGCCAGGCGACATGTCACCCGCAAACGCGACCCTCACCTGCCTCGTAGCATCGCGCCCGGGCTTTCTGCTTAACCCGCCGAGATTCGCGCCGCGATACTCGCGCGGTTGTTCACGCCGAGTTTGGAGAAAATCGCGCTCACGTGATTCTCGACGGTTCGCGGACTGATCTTAAGTTCACGCGCGATTTCGGCGGTGGTACGGCCGGCTGCAATGAGCTCGGCAATTTCGCGTTCGCGCTCGGAGAGTGTCGTCGCATACCGCGTTCGGCGCTGCCCGAGGTTGGGTGGCACGAACCCGTGCCGTTCGCAGAGCGCGTGCATTTTTGAGCTTTCGCCGGCAGCCAGCGCCGCCACGGCTTCGAAGTACGGCAAACCGGCTTGGGCAAACCACGTCGAAGCGCTCGCAGCGGCCTTCGCGTCATTCGATGAGAGCGCCGAGTCCAACTCGCAAAAGGCCTTTTCAATGGGGACGCCCCCGTGCGCAGCGAGAAGGCGGCCGGCACGCTGCGCCGTCTCCGGAGCGCCCAGACGCCGTGCCAAAACGAGGGTCCACCCGGCTGCGCGCGTGCTACGCAGCACGTCGACGGCTTGGCGCAGGAGCTCTCGCGCGCGCGGCATCTCTGCGCAGCTCACAGCGCGCTGCGCAGCCCATCCGGCCAGGGCAGCGATATTCGCATGACTGCCGCGGGCGAATGCGCGTTCGACGACGCGGTCACAGTCGATTCCGTCGCAATACGTCCCCTCGCCGTAAAGCACTTGCAGCGCGAGAGCCGTCGTTACAAATACTACATCGCTGAACTCCAGTGAAACGTCGAGGGCCGTGGCCCTCTGCATATCGTGTATTGCGCGTTCGCGCTCGCCGCGAAGTGCGTAAACGTACGCACGGACCGCAAGCGCAACTTGCTCGTGGGCGGGTTCAAGACGCTCCGCAGCGAGTGCTACCGCGCAGTCGAGCGCGTCCGTCGCGCGATCGAACAAACCGAGTTGCAGCGCTTCGTGCCCATAATTGCTTCGCTCGACGATGGCGCGTTGGGGCATGCACGTTTCGATGAGTTCCCAGCACAGGCCGTGGGCGGTTTCCCACGCTGCGATATTGCCGGCCCTCAGCGCGCACTGCGCGCGCGCTGCGGCGAGGTTGTAGCGTGATTCCGGCGTGTCGTCCGCGATACGCTCGAGTTCCGCGAGCGCCTGCACCGCAAGCGTTTCTTCGCCCCATTCATTGTGCAGCCAAATCATCAGTTGCAGAGCACGGCAGCGAGCCGGGACGTCTTGACTCAAAGTAAGCGCCTGCCTCGCGAGCTCTTGCGCCGCTTCGTGGTCGCCTTCGATCGCGGCGAAGCGGGCGGCCTCACGAGCCTGATATGCCGCGCCCACGAAATCCTGCGCTTCTATTGCGGCTTCTACGCACTGCTGCGCCGCTTCCATAGCAGCGGCTGCACGGCCGGCGCGCCAGAGTTCTTCGGCCTGTCCGCGGCGATACCGCGCCCGCTCGGAGACGTCTTGGACGATTTGGCTCAAGCTGTCGAAGGCATGCGCAGCTTCCAGATGTGCGCCGCGTGCTTTCAATCGCTCCACCGCGCGCTCGAGCGGCTCGCGAGCGCGGGTGGCACTGTCGGAACGCATCCGGTGATAGGCAACTTCAAGATCATCGGTAGCGTCACGCTCCAGAGTATCGGCAATCTTCGCGTGAATCAGACGCGTCTGTGCGCCAAGACCGTCGCGGTACGCGATCTCGCGCGCAAGCGGATGCGGGAACGCAAGATGGCCGGGCGGGTGATCCTGCACGATCCCGAGTTCTCGCGCCGACGCAAGAGCATCAACGACCGTTTCGTGCGATAGATCGAGCGTGTTCGCCAAACGCTGCACGGTGAAGCTCTCCCCGAGAGCTGCGGCCGCGCACAGGATGCGACGTGCGGACTTTGGAAGGCGCCCAATCCGCATCGAAATCGCCGAGGCAATCGACGGCGGAAGTGTTTCATCAATGCTCGCGCCGTGACGCAGCAGTTCTTGGGCGTAGAGCGGGTTGCCGCCGCACAACCGTCCGATCTCCTGTAGGCGACCGGCAGGGATGTTACCGTAGCCGGGCGCGGCCTCGAGCAGAAGGCGCTGCGTCTGCTCCGGCGAGAGCGGGCCGATCTCCACCGCGCGCAACGAGCGAATCCTGCAGAGCCGCTCCTCCAGCCGGGAGCGCGCTTCTTCCGTTTCGGCCTCATCGTCTCTGAGCGCACAGAGAATCGTGGCAGGGAAGCCGGATGCGTTTTCGCACAGGTAACAGAAGAGGTCCGCCGAGTCGCGGTCCAACCATTGGAGATCGTCGACGAATATCGCTATTGCACTGGACTTGCACGCTGCCTGAACCAGACGCACCATATTGCGAAACAACTGCGCGCGCTCGATCGGGGTGTCATCGTTATCGAAAAGCGCTTCGAAATACCCTCGGACGGGATCGCCTTGAGAGATAAGCCGGCGCTTGCTGCCTAGAATCTGCCCGGCCAACTCAAGCATTTCGCGATGCGGAGCGGAGACATAGCGTGAGCCGGCGATCGCAAAAAACGGCGTCGCCGCGCGCTTGCGCACTTCCTGGGCGAATCGGGTTTTGCCGATCCCGAGCGGGCCGTGAAGGAACACGACGCTGCTCGCCGCGTGATGGGTTGCGTCCTGTAAGATGTTGTGCAGCGCCCGGAGTTCGGCTGACCGGCCGATAAAGGCCGGGGGTGCCGGGGTTTGCTCAAGCACGACGGGCGCTTTTCCCTTAACTCGCGAGCGCGCCGGCCTTAGCCCCTAATGCCAGCGCAACCTCAAGGACGTCTTGCTCGTCGAGCATCTGGTGACGCATTGCGTCTTCGTAGAGCGCCATGGCCTGTTCGCCGGAACGAGCCTCGGCACGCTCCTCGCGAAGACGCTTGATCTCTTCGGTCACCGCATGCGCCAAGCTACTCGTCAGCTCGACGCCGGCAGCATCGAGTTGATCCCGACGACGACGCAATGTCTCTTCAACAAGCGCCACGCCGGAGTGTTTGCCGAAAACAAAGCTTGTCGCACCCCCTACCAGTTCGCTTGGCACGGCTTCATACATGCGTCGATCGATCAGCATGGCATGAGTATGAATGCCGGACTCATGCGCGAATACCTTCGTCCCAATGATCGGCTCGTGCTGCTGCATGGGCACACCGCTCATGCGTTCCATAAAACGCGCCAGGTCCCGCAGTTTATTGTACTTAAATCCTGGTATTTCGATGCCGTAGAGCATCTTCATCGCCACCGTATACTCGTGCAGCTTGACGTTCCCGGCACGCTCTCCGTAACCGTTCGCCGTGACGGAGATGACTTTGAACCCGCACGACGTCGCCGCGATCGCGTTGGCCGTGCCCAAGCCGTAATCGTTATGCAAATGCGCAACGATCGGTAACTCTCGCGGCAAGGCTCGAACGATACGCGAGCAGTACCACCTGGTCGCCTCCGGCGTTAACGTCCCGACCGTATCCGGCCACGAGGGCCGCGTACCTCCGGCTTGAAGCCCGGCCTTGAAGTGATTGATGAAGTAGTCGACATCTCCGCGACTGCCGTCCTCTCCGCCGAATTCAATGCGTTCCACGCCGCACGCACGCGCATGGGCAATCGCATCGCACTGCAACCGCACGTTCGCGTTGCGATAAAACTCGAGCGGAAGATCGAGCCATTCACTCTCTTCACGCCCTTCGAATCGCAGGAGCATCTTGCCTATCTTGTACTTAAGGTGTAGATCGCTCCCGCTCGTAAAGATAAAAAACGTGACCTCGCGTGGATCGATACCGGCTTCGCGAAGCGTCTGTACGGTGATGTCGATGTCGCTGCGATTGCTACGGCACATCACCACGATCTCGACATCGCCCAGTTCGCCGCGGCGCTTGCCTTCCATGACGAGTTGCAGCGTCGCCCGGTCACCGGCAGAGGCGGCCGGGAAGCCCACACTCATGATGTGAACGCCGATCTCGGCCAGGACGGTCGCGATCTCGTATTTCTGTGCTGGGGTGTAACAGACGCCGGGCATCTGCTCCCCGTCGCGCAACGTCTCGTCATACAGACGAAGCTCGTGCGGATCCGGGAAGGGGATGCTTCGGGTGAACTCCTTTGGGTCCCGAATCAGACGCTCGATCGGCTCGCGTAGCTCCATGGCTTGGCTCCTAGGGAAGGCTCTTCCACGCACCTTTCGAGTCGAAGCGGGGCGACTACTTGTCGAGAGGCACGTCTCTGCGCTGCGGCGCAACTCCCTATCGTGAACGACCAGGAACCGCCCGTCATCGAAGAGCCACCCGTCCTCCAAGGCGAACCCACCCCGCCCGCGGATCGCGCGGTCGAGAAGCGCCTCCCGATCGTCCATGGAGCGCCTGCGCCCCTATGAGCGACCGGCCGCCGGACTTTTCGATGGTGCGAGCTGCAGAGATTCTCGCTCGCATCTACGAGCGCACGCAACGAACCACGACGCAGCTACCGGCACCGGCATCGACCCCGATGACGCTCTTTAACGAAGCGCTCACGCTGCGCGCCGGCGTCACCACACGCAGCGAGGTCGAGCGCGCGCTTGGGCTCGCCTTCGCCTATCCCAGCCACGGCTGGCACAGCTACGCGCTCTACGGGCACGAACGGATCCCCGTCTTCTTGAGCCTCTTCTACGCCAAGGACGCGCTCCTCGCCGCCGAACTCTATGTTGCCAAGAGCGATCGGGCACCGGCTCTGCAACCACGGGATATCGGCGGCTTCAGGTTGCTGCCGGGCGAGATCACCGTGGGGATGAACGCCGGCGCACTGCCCGATAGCTTTGGGCGCATCATCGCCGACGAACGAGCGCTCTACGCAGATATCTTCGCCGCACGCTTCGCCGGCGGGGTCGCCTACGCCATGGGCAACGTGCAGCGGATCGAACGGCTGGCACTCTACGCCGACGCGGCGACGGCCCTACCGCCGCACACGTGAGAGGCCTCCTGCTCGGCCTCGCGGTCGCCTGTTATCTCATCGCCGTGCTCTTCTTGCGACCGGCGCCGACGCCTGGACCGGCGATGCGCGACTTCGAGGCCTACTACGCGGCCGGAGCGACCTGGCGGCAGGGGCGCAATGCCTATGGAGAAGCGATTTGGAGCGCCGAACGGCGTATCCCCGGCGTGGACCCGGCAAGGGTCGACGTTCTGCCCTATATCAATCCCCCGCTGCTCCTACCGATCATGGCGCTGCTCTCGCTTGCCCCATACGCTACGGCGACCGTCCTGTGGGGAAGCCTCCTTGGCTTCGCGCTCCTGCTCCTAGCTCTGGAATCGCTCGGGCTCGCACGACTGGTACGCGATCCGCCGACCATCCTTGCGGCGCTCGTCCTAGCGCTGGCGTTCGGCCCGCTCTCAAGCGATCTGGCACTCGGGCAACTGGCACTCATCGCCGTGGCGGCAACGGTGCTCGCGACTGCGGCCTTCCACCGTTCGCACGCCGGGACGAGCGCGGTCGGCGCCGTTATCGCCGCGCTACAACCGACCCTCGCAGTACCGATGCTGGCCTGGGTGCGCTCCCGGCGTGCGCTCCATCTCCTCCTGGCCGGTGCCATAGCCTTTCTGCTCTTCTGGACGATCCTCGCAGCGACGAGCAACGCTCCGACGCTTGTAACCTATCTTGCGCTCGTGCGTGCCCACGCCGCTGCCGAAGGGCTCGCGCTCATTCAGTTCTCCCCTGCTGCGATCGCGGCGGGCTTTGGTTTGGCGAACACGCCCGCGCGGATCCTCGGCGCCGCAGTGGCGCTGCTCGCGCTCGCCACCTGGCTCCTGTTGGCGCGACGCCTAGGCAAGGACACGATCGGCGCGTTCGCGCTGGGTTGCGCCTTCGTCCCCTTCATCGTCTCCTTCGTTCACGAACACGACTTCACGCTGCTGCTCCCCGCCCTCATCATCGCGCTCGCCCGCGCACACGACCTCAAGCGCCGCAGCCTTGTGCTAAGCGCTGCCGTACTCATCGGGGTGGACTGGTTGGGACTGGCGCAACGCCCCGACGGCGTCCTGCAAAGTCTCTTCTTGGTCTGCGCGCTGCTCGCCGCGACGCTCGCATTGGTTCCCGTGAAGGATCACGCCAAGATCTTCATCGCACCGCTGGCGCTCATCGGCTTGCTCGTCGTCGCCGGCGCGATCGCACAACATCACCCAGCGCCCATCTGGCCCGACGCCATGCATTCGTTCCACCTTGCATCCAACGCGTCGATCGCCTCGCGCTGGCACGCCGAGCAGCGCGCCTGCGGAATGTTTGCGGTCGATCCATTCTTCGCCATCCTACGCTGCGGGCCGTTGCTCGGCTGCGCCCTGCTGGCGCTTGCCATCGCCCTCTAATCGGAGATCTGCGTCGGGTTCCAGAAGATCTCCGAGGGCCCCGGCCGCAAGCCATGGACCCCGTCACGGAAGGTGATGTGATCCGTTCGCTGGCTCAAAACGATGAACGGAACATCGCGTGCCAAGCGCTGTTGCACGAAAACGTAATCCGCGCGACGCCGCCGGCGACTATAGTGCAACAACGCATCGGCTAGAGCCTGGTCCACCTGCGGGTCACAGTAGCCCATATAGTTCTCGCCGTTGGGAGGGATGCGCGAACACGCAATGAGGTTGGTCAAATCCGGATCGGGCGCCAAGGACCACGCGTAGGACGTCAGGTCGTACTTCCCGGTCGCGACGATACCGCCGGCGGCAAACGATGCAAAGAGTTGGTTCGTTGGGTAGCGGCGATAGGTTAGGACGACGCCGATCTTCTTAAACCAGCGCTGGATCAGCAGCACGCGTTCGTCAAGCCCAGGGTTGCCGGTGTTTCCGGCAAAGAGAAGGCGCAAGGTCTTGCCGTCCTTGTGGCGCCGGCCGTCTTTCCCCATCCGCCAGCCGGCCTCGCTCAAGAGTTGGTCCGCTCGGTGCAGGTTAAATCCGTAACAGTGCGCGTGGGCGTCGTAGGCCCAGCTCAGATGCGAGATCGGAGAGCAGGAGAGGTATCCCGAACGGTGGTCGATCTTTCGCCACATGAGACGCACGTCGATCGCATGGGCTAGCGCTCGGCGCACCAGGAGATTCGCGAGGGGCGGCTTGCGCAGGTTAAAGTCTATGTGCCCATAGGATGTCGTATCGTAGCCGATGGTACGAGTCCCCGGAATGGAGCGAGCCTGTGCCAAGAGATTGGTCGGCACCCGCACGAACGCATCGAGTTGGTGACTCTCGAGGTCCGTCATCACCGTATTAACGTCGGGGATGATCTTAAAAACCACCCGTTTGAGCTTCGCTTTGCCGCCCCAATAACGATTGAAGCGCTCCATCACGACTTCGTTCCCGCGCGACCAGCGTACGTAGCGGAACGGTCCTAAGCCCACAGGGAGCTCGTTGTAGGACGATTGGTTGATGTTCTTGCCTTCTAAGAGGTGCTTCGGCAGGATCGCTGGGTTGCCGACCGGCGTAAAGAAGCGGTTGATGAAGGCCGCGTACGGCTTCTTGAGGTGAAAGACGACCGTGTACTTGTTCGGGGTGTCGACGCGCGCAATATCGTTCCAACCATCGCGAGTGAGGACATTGGTCTTTGGATTGAGGATGACGCCGACGGTGAAGGCTACGTCAGCGGACGTAAAGGGCACACCATCTTGCCAGAGGACGCCCTTGCGCAACTTGAACGTGATCGTCTTGCCGTCGCGAGAGATCAGTCCATTGCGTTTGGTAGGCACCTCTAGGCAGAGTGACGGGATCGGCTTGCCCTGCTGATTGAAGACGAAGAAATAGCCCATCGTAAACGACGAAAGATCGTTGACCAGCGTTTCGGTCGAGAGCAGGGGATTGAGGTTGTCGATATCCTCGCCGTCCGCAAAGCGAAAGACGCCGGGTTGCGCACCTGCCGGCCGCCCGCTCATGCTGCTCACGTGCGTACACGCAACCAAGAGCAGGACGGCCGCAAGGCGGGCGAACCGCATCACACGATATCGACGTGCATCATATGGTCGAATGCCGTCATCGAGTTTGGAACGAATCCCGTCAACGTTCGATTATAGGCGTATCCGTCAAGTGTGATCGAGAGAGTGATAAGCGGCGTATCGGCGACAATCTGCGTAATTTCTTTATCCAGCAGCACCTTATGCTTCTGGACATCATAGGTCGCCTTGAGCTCATTCATCCAACGATCGGCCTGCGGGTTGCAGTAGTGCACGATATTCTGGCCGTTCGGCGGAATCTGATTGCACTCAAACAGATTGGAGATGTCACCGCCTGGATCGAGTTGCCAGGCAAACGTCGTAAGATCCCAATCTCCTTTATAAACGATTCCATTGCTTTGATACGGCGCGAAGAACAGAGCCGGGGCGTACTTGCGCGTCTCGATCTCAATGCCGACGGCGCGCAACATCTCGCGCATCAGCTCGACCTCTTGATCGGCACCCGGCGAGCCGGTGTAGTAGGCGAACTGCAGCTTCAAGTGTTTGCCTGCCTTGACGCGAATGCGATCCGGGCCTTCTTTCCAGCCGGCCTCGTCAAGCAACACCCTGGCGCGAGCCGGATCGTAAGGAGCGAACGCGATGTTTGCCGGTGCGATGGGGCTGGCCGGCGACATGAAGCTCTCTTGGAGAATGCCATACCCATGCCCGATCTTAGAGAGAATCGTGTGCCGGTCGATCGCATGGCGAATCGCATGCCGCACGCGCACGTCGGCGACCAACGGCCGGGAGACGTTCATGCTGAGATGGCTAAAGAAGAAGCTCGGGCGATCGATCACGTCCAACGTCTTGACCTGCTTGACGCGGTCCATGAAGGATGCGGGGACGTAGGGCCAGAGATCGACTTCGCCCGTCTGCATCAGCGTCAGCAAGGTATCTCTGGAAGGAATGAGTTTGTAGGTCACGCGATGGAGCTTCGGCAGGCCCCGCCAGTAGTACGGATTCGCCTCCATCTCCACCGCGTCGCCCCGGCGCCACGCTGTGACGCGAAAGGGCCCGATCCCAACCGGTTTGGAGTTGTACGGCACGTTATTGATGTTGGGATACTTCTCAAGCAGATGCTTTGGGAGGATGCACGGGTTGGCACCGCCGCTACCGAAAAACGTCGGCAAGAAAGACGAATAGGGCTTCTTGAGCTGAAAGATCACCGTATACGGATCAGGCTGCTCCATCTTGGTGATGAGGTTCCAGCCGTCGCGCCCAACCTCGTTGTTGGCTGGATTCAGGACGACTTTGGTGGAGAACACCACATCGTCACCGGTAAAGGGCGCACCATCCGACCAGCGCACGCCCTTGCGCAGATGCCAGGTGATGCGTGTTCCATCGGCGCTGATTCCACCGTTCCCCTGCGTTGGGACGACCGTGGCAAGCTCCGGAATCGGGCGGTTAGCGGCATCGTAGCGCACGAGATACGCCATGGTCATCTGCGCGATGTTCAGCAGCGTCGCCTCCGTGAACAGGTGCGGATTGAGGCTGTCGATGTCGCCCGTTCCATCGGCGATGCGCAACCAGTGGGCTTTGGCAAAGCGCTGGGCGGTGGCCAGCGTTCCGCCATGCTGTACGCGGGCACAGCCGGCGATACCGGCCGCTACGGCGCCGGCTAGGAATGTGGGTCGTTTCATTGAGTGGTTGGCGCGGAGACCTTGGCGTTGAGGCCGAGGAGGAAGCGCCGCTCCTTTCTTGGGACTGCCAGGCGTATGGCACACCGGGCGTGTAGGGTGATGAGGTGAAGCGGACGATTGCGATTCGGCTCGATCCAAGCGGCGAGCAGG
>JAKBKY010000004.1:105000-228856 GCA_021832345.1 bacterium | reverse complement strand
TGCTGCGGGTGGGGATCGCGCCCCGGCTCTTGGGTGGCCGGGCGACGGAGGTGGCCTTCCCCGATGGGTCGCGCGCGGTGCTGCTCGGTGACGACGTGACGGTGGAGACGGTGGACGGCGGCCTGCTCTGCCAAGCGCGCGGCGCGACGCTGGTGACGGAGTTGCCGGAAGCCTCGCTCACGTATGCGCGCGATGGGAGCCTCACCTACGAGACCCCGGCCGGCACCGCGCGGTACGACGCGCAGGGGATCACCGTGGGTGCGCTGCGCCAGCAGTCGCGCCACGCGCATCATTGGTTGATCGCCTTCACGGTGTTGCTCGGGTTGTTGGTGTCGAGCAAGTGGTATGGGGTGATGGGCTTCGGGGTGAGCTTCACGGTGCTCATTGCGCTGGCGTTACAGCGGTGGTTTGCGGCGGGGCGTCCGGCGCTCTGGGGCAACCCTCGCGGCATTCGGATCGACGTGGCCTTGGTCGCGATTGCGTTTATCGCGGCGACCGTCTACACGCTCTCGTGGGTGCCGGATTTCTTCCGTCAGATCGAGATCAAGAACCTCAGCGATCTGATCTACCGGCAATACTCGATGTTCCACTACCACGACACGCTTAAAGCCACCCATCCGTATCAGTCCCGTTGGTGGAAGTGGCCGCTCGATCTACGGCCGATTCTCTACTACGCCGCCTATACGAAGAACACCGCGGCCGTCATCTACAATCTGCCCAATCCGCTGATCCTGTGGGCCGGGTTGATCACGGTGCCGATCGTCGGCGTCCTCGCTTGGCTCGAACGGCGCAAGGCGTATGCGCTCTTGGTCGTTGCGTATCTCCTGCAGTGGCTGCCGTGGATGGCCTCCCCCCGCATCACCTTTAACTACCATTTCTACGTCAACATTCCACTGATCTGCATCTGCAACGCCATCGTCTTGCAGCGCATCTGGAACCGCCCATATCAAGAACGTGAGACGCAGCTCTTGGCGCGTAGCGCCGTCCTGGGCTACGTGTTTGCCGTGGCACTGGCCTTCGCATGGTTCTATCCCATCTATACGGCGATACCGCTGACGTGGAGCGAGCGTGCGGCACGCATGTGGCTGAAGAGCTGGATATGATATAATGGCCGACGACAATTATCTGTGCGCCGCCGCGTTACGATAGATGTCGCCGAGCAGGATATAAGAGACTTCTCTGATTGTGAGGTATCGAGAGTGAAACGCATCTTTATCGGGCCGGGCGGCCTGCGCGCCGGGTGGCGTCTGTTGCTCTTTGCAATTGTTTTCGCCGTTGTTGCGGCTGCGATCATCTTCGCGCTGCACCTGCTCTTTCCGCACAAGCCGCCGGCTTCGCAGGCGGCGCACTTTGCGCAGATCGCGATCGGCGAAGCCTTCTTGCTGACCTGCACGCTCGTCGCGACGCTGGTCATGGGGAAGATTGAGCGTCGCCCGTTTGGCCTGTACGGCTTGCCGTGGAGCCAGGCGTTACGCGGTCGGTTCTGGAGCGGAGCGCTCGTGGGGTTCGTGGCGATCGGTGCCGTGTTGTTTGTGATCTTCACCTTGCACGGCTTTCGCATCGTCGGCGTAGACACATCCGGCTGGGCGCTGGCGAGTGCCGCGCTCTTCTGGACCGTAACCGCGCTCTTGATCGGCGTCTCGGAAGAGTTGTTCTTTCGCGGTTATCCGCAGTATACGCTGACCACCGGAATGGGATTTTGGCCGGCTGCGCTCGTGCTCTCGCTTGGCTTCGGCGCGGCCCATCTGATGAACGGGGACGAATCCTTCGCGGGCATCGCCTCCGTTGCGATGTTCGCTCTCGTCTTCTGTTTGGTGCTGCGCCGGACCGGGAACCTGTGGTTCGGTGTCGGCTTTCATGCGAGCTGGGATTGGGGCGAGTCGTTCTTCTTCGGCGTTCCCGATAGCGGGCTCAAGCCGTGGCATAGCTTCCTTGCATCACGCCTGCACGGGCCGCTCTGGTTGACCGGCGGTCAGGTGGGGCCCGAAGGCAGCGTCTTCACGTTTGCGGCGTTGGCGCTGGTTGCCGTCCTCGTCTGGTGGCGCTGGCCTACCAACCGATACCCAACCGATGCGTTCCCCGGACATGCAGAGACAAGGATTCCGGCCTGATTGTCTGGGTGCGCATCGGAGCGCCTTGCACTCACGGCGCGTCGAGCACGGTCTGCGCAGCAACGATGAGTTCCCCGCCCTGAACGCCGGGGCTTTACGGCGCTCCCGGTAAAGAGCGGCCGTGGCGGCTAGCGCCTTTGTCGCTCGGCGTTGTCGGGATGCGGCGGGACCCGCAACAATCGAACGTTTGTGGATAGAGCAAATCGCCCACCGACCGTAAACCCGAATCACATCGCCTGGCTGCGCCCTGCAAGGCCGGAAACCGACAATCCGGGATCGAAAAGCTCGGCGGGTGGAGAATGCCCGTTAGACACGCCTAGTTCGTTAAAGGAACACCCTTCTTGCGCAGCGCCTCCTGACCATGACCACCCAGATACTGACTTCAGACGTTCACTATTCTTCCGGTGACCTTTCACTCCGCGGGTTCGTCGCAGAGCCGCACCAAAGCGACGCGGACAAACCCGGGGTCCTTGTCGTACCGGAGTGGTGGGGCCTTAATGCCTACGCGAGGCACCGAGCCGAGCAACTTGCCCGTCTAGGCTACGTGGCTCTCGCTGTAGATATGTATGGCGATGGAATAACCACCCACGACGCAACAATAGCGGCGGCACTCGCCCGCGATACTCGTATCGGCACCGTCGCTCGGGAACGAATCAATTGCGCGTTTGACGTATTGCGCAAGCGCCCTGGAGTCGATCCTAAGCGCATCGCCGCTGTTGGCTTCTGCTTTGGCGGTTCGGTTGCTCTCGAACTGGCTCGGTCCGGGGCTGAAATTCGCGGCGCAGTATGCTTTCATGGCAGCCTCGCTACCCCGATGCCGGCACGACCGGAAACATTGAAGGCATCAATACTTGTCTTGAACGGAGCGGACGACAGCTTCGTGTCGAAGAACGAACTGCAGGCTTTTGAGAATGAAATGCGCGCCGCAGAAGCAGACTGGCAACTGCTCTCGCTCGGGGGAGCGGTACACAGCTTCAGCAATGCAGCAGCCGATGCTGCCGGAATCCCGGGAGTTGCGTTTCACGCGCGCAGCGAGCGGCGAGCATGGCGCGCCTTTGAGGATTTCTTGTTGGAGGTGTTCTCTTAGGCCATGGGCGGGGACAAACGTAGAAAAGTTTGCAAGGGTTGCCGTCGATGGCAACCAGGCGCCCTTCGGGAATCCTCGGCATCGCGAATCCCGTGTTTAACGGGCTTTCGCGGCCGTCGTATCGGCGACGACAAGAGTGGCCACTCCTACTGCCGGAGCCGTACCAAATCGAACGTATGTGGATATACGGAAACGCTAGCCAGCCGCAAACCCGCATGAAATCGAACGCCGGCACCGCAGGATGTTCGGCGAACCGGGCGCTCGACCAGCGATTCGTTCGTTTTAGGCCGCTGCGTGTTTGCGCGGTCGCGCGCCCGTCGTCGCCGCGACGCCTTTCTTTCACGATGAGGTTGTGTGCCGCTACTGCCAGCCTGCGCGGTGACGCGCAACTCCACGTCTGCTTGCCGATCCGCTGGTCTGAGCTTGGAGTCATCGCCGCCGCCGACATCTTCGCCGAGCAAGTTGCGGCGATCGGCAGTCAATCCTTGCCTGGCGCGCTCGCGATGCGGGTCACCAAGGCCCCGCAAGCGCACGCGCACATCTTAAACGCTGCGCTTGCTGTGCCGGCGGACGGGCTCCCGCAGGATGCCAAGAGCATCCTGACCGATAAACTCCTAGGCACGACACCTCCGCACGAGCGGCCACGGTCTTCGCCCCGCTATCGTACAAGATATCGATCGGCGCTTTCGCATCAACGAGTAACCCGATGCCTGGCCGGCGTTCGACGCGCCCGCTGCACCGGCGCAAGGCCGTCGCCTACCTGACATCCTCCGCGAGGACGACGGCCTTGCGCTGCTGCCGCTTTTACCGTTTCAACGCTAGGCGGAGCCGGAACCGGGCTTGTGGGACCACTGCTGCGGGCGCGGCGCCGGAAGGCCTTGCATCGATTCAGCCTCCGTAATCAGTTCTTCTCCGGCGATCATGCCGGTCGCGTCCGCGCTCGTGATCCCCTCACGAAGTTCCGCCTGGCGCTCCTTGCTGTCGTGTTTTTCGGTTTTTTGATGCTTTGCGTTCATACCGTCTACCGTACCCGCCGGACTGGCACGGCAACCATGAAACGCAACGTCACATCGATGGCGCCTACCGTTCAGGCCGTTCAGGCTCCGGCCAGGCGACTGTACAATGCGGTACAGACGGGGCCGGTTGGCCCTGCTACGGTGGCAACAGCTTCCTGGTTCTGGAGAGAGTTTTCAGATGACGAACGATCCATCAGGTTCGGATTTCCATATCCGGGAGATTCTGGCCCCTAGCGCCCGCACCCGGGACATGTCGTGACGGTGTCCCTTGCCGCAGATCGATTAACCACCACCGTGCGTCTGCGTGGGGAACTCGACCTGCGCGCCAGAGAGTACCTGGACCTGGCGATGGATCCGCTCGCGAATGCCCCTCTGGCGATCATCGATATGAGTCGCGTCACGTATGCTGATGCCACGTTTTTGGCCGCCGTTACCCGCTTACGGTGGGCTCGCGACGTTCGTGGCTGCACGGAACGGATTCACATCGTTGGGGCAGACCGGGCGATCGCTCACGTTTGTTCCCTGGTCGGCTTCGACCAGTACCTGCACTTTGTCGACCCCGTCGTAGCCATCCGCAAAGAGCCTTTGGCGGCCCTTGCTCTCGTTCTCCGATAAGGAACCGCAACTGGTGTATGATAGGCGGACACCAATCGGTCGCCAGGAGATAGGAGCAATGATGGACCCGAAGAGAACGGCAGTGGTCTTAATCGAATACCAGAACGACTTTACGTCGGAGGGCGGTAGTTTACATGACGCGGTGAAAGGCGTCATGCAGAGTACCAACATGCTGGAAAACACCAAAGAGACCGTCACGAAGGCGCGCGAGATCGGTGCGATGATCGTGCATGCGCCGATTACGTTCACCGAGAACTACCAAGAACTCACGCCACATCCGTACGGCATCCTGAAAGGCGTCGTCGATACCAAGTCGTTTCGCAAGGGCTCCTGGGGAGCGCAGATCGTCGATGATCTCACGCCCGCTGTGACGGATATCGTCATTGAGGGCAAACGCGGACTCGATGCGTTCGCCAGTACCAATCTGGACTTCATCCTGCGTAGCCGAGGCATCGAAACGATTGCCCTTGGCGGGTTTCTGACGAATTGCTGCGTTGAATCCACGATGCGAACCGCGTATGAAAAGGGCTATAACGTGATCACGCTGACGGATTGCACGGCGACCGTGGGTGAAGAAGAGCAACGACTTGCTCTTGAGAAGAACTACCCGATGTTCTCTCGTCCGGTAAAGCATGACGCGTTTCTTGCGCAGTTGGGCGGGGGTGGTTCGGAGTGACTGACGGCCGCTCTTCATGAAGCAGATCGTCGGCCAGGTCGACGAAGCGATCGAATCCATCGCCGAACTGGAGCGACGCGCCGAAGAGGATATCTCCGGGCACCAGCGCTGGATCGAGCGCGTCACCTGCCGGATCGGGCAGCCGCGGATGGTCTACCTGATCGTTCTCTTTGTCGGCATCTGGGTGGGAGCCAACACCCTTCTCGCCCTGACGCATCGTGGGGCTTTCGACCCACCCCCGTTCTATACGCTGCAAGGCATTGTGGGGTTGACCGCGCTCCTGATGACCGTCCTCATCTTGACGACGGCCAATCGCATCGCGCAGATTGATGCCCGGCGTAACCGCCTCGACCTCCAGATCAATCTGCTCACCGAACGAAAAGTCGCCAAACTCATCGATATGCTCGATACCATGCGCCGCGACTTGCCCTCGATTCCGACTCATTACGATCCTGAGGTGCACCAGTTGCGCGAGCATATGGAGCAGAGCGACATTGCCCAGGCGATGGAGGTGTCGGCAGCGGCCGATCCCGACAACCAAGAATAGCGCCGAAGCGTCCGGAATGCGCGTCATCCGGCCGCGATCCGGGTATATTCCACAGATGAAGAGCAAATGTGTATGGCTCGCAGGTACGGCATTGGCGGCCGTCCTCGTTGCCCAACCGGCGACCTCGCTCGCCAACACCATTAGCGTCGTGGTGAATGGTTCTCCGATGCAGTTTAACCAGCCGCCCATCGAGCGGGCAGGCCGCGTCTTTGTACCGCTGCGTAGCATCTTTGAGCGCCTAGGAGCCACGGTCGTCTATTCGAACGGACTGATCAACGCGACCGGCAACGGTCGCTCGATCTCGTTGCATATCGGCTCAACGCAAGCGACGGTGAACGGCCAGCCCCAGTACCTCGATGTCGCGCCGTTTATTCTCGGGTCGCGGACGCTCGTGCCGTTGCGCTTTGTGGCGCAGGCCTTAGGCGCCGCGGTGAGTTGGGATCAGTCGAGTTCGACCGTGACGATCACGGGCTCTGGGCCAAATGCGGTTCCCACGCCGGCTTCGACGCCCACGGCGCAGCGGTTATACCTGACCGATAAGCGCCCAACAGGGAACGTGCAGACCGCCTATCCGGCGGTGCATGCCGATTTCAGCCAGCCGATCGCTACCAACTCCCTGCAGGTCACCCTCGACGGCCGCAACGTGACGCAGAACGTCTACGCCAATGCGAACGGTTTTAACGTCACGGCGCCGTATGCGCTGAACAACGGTCGCCACTACGTGCATGTCACCGGAACCACGCAAGCCGGCGCGAACTTTTCCGCCGGTTGGGGCTTCCGTGGCGGCAGTGTGTCGTCGGCGAACTACATCCAAAATCTGCAACCGCAGCCGGGCGCCGTTCTCCCCACGAACTTCATCTTTAGCGGGCGCACGTTGCCGGGCTCGCAGGTGCATATCGTTGCGACCGGTGAGACGTCGGCCTTCGGCGGTCTGATACAGATCGGCACCGGCACCGTTCAGGCGGATGCCACGGCCGACGCCAATGGGATGTTCAGCGCCAACATCTCCATCAACGCCGTCCACGGGGGGACGGTGCGCGTTCTGATTCAGTCGACGGCCCCAAGTGGAGCCTCGGTCGAGCAATCGTTCAACTATAGCACCTAACGCGTTTGGATAGAGGCTCGCTCGGGAACCCCTAAGCCGAAAGGCGGCATCGTGCAACCGGATGTATTGATTCTTGGATCGGGGGCGGGCGGAGGAACGCTCGCACGCGCCCTCGCTCCATCGGGCTTGAACATCGTCGTCCTGGAGCGCGGAGGCTATCTCGCTCGGGAGAAGCAGAACTGGGAGCCGCGCGCGGTCTTTGCCGAGCAGCGCTATCACACAAACGAGCGCTGGCTCGACAAACACGGCCGCCCGTTTCGTCCCGGAGCGGCCTACGTCGTCGGTGGAAATACCAAGGTCTACGGGGCTGCAACCCTGCGCCGTCGCGCGACCGATTTTGGGCCCGTGCGCCACGTGGATGGACCCACGCAAGGCTGGCCGATCGCCTACGAAGATCTGGCGCCGTTCTACACCACCGCAGAGCGTTGGTACTTCGTCCACGGCAAGCGCGGCGAGGATCCAACCGAACCGCCGGAGAGCGAGCCCTATCCCTACCCGCCGATCGGCCACGAACCGCGGATCGCCGAAGTTGCTCGACGTCTCCGTAAAAACGGCGTTCACCCCTTCCACCTGCCGCTGGCCATCAATCTCAACGAGGCCGATCGCGCGTCGAGCCCGTGCATCCGTTGCAACACCTGCGATGGTTTCCCATGCTTGGTCGATGCGAAGGGCGATGCCGAGTGGAGCGGCCTGCGCCCGGCGCAGGATGCCGGCCACGTCGAGGTGCGCATCGGCGCTCGCGCGCGGCGCATTCTCACCGACGAAACGGGCCGGCGTGTCATCGGGGTCGAGGTTGAGAGCGACCGTGGCCCCGAGACCATCACCGCGCGCGTCGTGATCGTGAGCGCCGGCGCCGTCAACTCCGCTGCGCTCTTGCTGGCCTCGCGCAACGACAAGCATCCCAACGGCTTAGCCAACGCCAGCGACCAAGTCGGGCGCAACTACATGTGCCACAACAACTCGGCGGTGCTGGCGATCTCTCCGCTCGAACGCAACCCGACGATCTTCCAGAAGACCATCGGCATCAACGATGTCTACCTCGACTCCGGCGATCCGGCCTTCCCCTATCCGCTTGGGCACATCCAACTCTTAGGCAAGGCCACGGCAGGTGTGCTGGAGGCCCAACGCCCGCGTGTGCCCGCGTCGATACTCACCTGGATGGCGACGCATTCGGTCGACTGGTGGATTACCACGGAGGATCTTGCGCGCCCTGAGAATCGCGTGACGCTCGATGCGCAGGGGAAGATTCATCTGGCCTACCGTTCGACGAATCTCGAGGAGCACACGCGCCTCGCTCAGACGCTTAAGACGATGCTCGGGAAGATCGGCTTTCCCATCGTGCTCTTCCAAAAGATGGGCATCGAGGCGATCGCGCACCAATGCGGTACCGCGCGTTTTGGTGCGGATCCAACCAGCAGCGTCCTCGACCCGTTCTGCCGCGCGCATGAGCTGGAGAACCTCTACGTGGTCGACGGGGCCTTCATGCCCTCCGCCAGTGCGGTGAATCCGTCGCTGACGATCATGGCGCAGGCCATTCGCGTGGCGCAGTCGTTGCAAGAACGCTTTCGTGCCGGCGACATCCCGGCGTAGCGCGCCGCTCCCGGCGACCTTCACCATCTACGCAGCGGGCTTCGCTCAAGGCTGCGCCTTTGTGCTGATTCCCGCACTCGGGACGATCCTCAAAACGGCACCCTATGGGCTCTCCAACGCCTCGTACGGAACGTTGTTTCTTCCTGAAACGCTGGGCGCGCTCATCGGCGCCGTTCTCGCCGGTCGTATTGCGCAACGCTTCGGCTTGGTTGGGCTCTTGCGTTTTGGTCTGCTCGCCAACATCGCCGCCCTCGCCTTTCTCATCACCGGAGCGTTGGCGGGGGGCAGCGTCGTGACGTTTGCGCTCTTCCTGCTTGAAACGGCGTGCTTGGGAGCCGGATTCGGCTTGACGCTGGCCGCCGTCAACGATGCCGCCACCCTGCTTTTTCCGGCCGGCGCATCGGCTGCGGTCACCGTGCTCAACGCGGTGATCGGCGGCGGAACGGCGATCTCGCCGCTCATCTTGGCCGCCGTCACGGCGCACACGGCATGGTGGGCGTGGCCGGTGGCGCTCTTGCTCGTTTTTGTGGGTGCAGCGGCGCTCTCCGGCAGCCTGAGTGAGGTTCCGGGAACGGCCGCACGAACCGCTTCGGCGGCGCGCATGCCGGCGCGCCTCTGGTGGTATGCGGGGATCGTGGTGATCTATGCGATCTGCGAGGGCACGTTTGGGAGTTGGGCGAGTATCTTCGTGCATACCGATCGCGGCGGCACCGCCGCGCAGGGCGCCTTCGCGCTCTCCGCGTTCTGGGGCGCGATGACCCTTGCCCGTATCGGATTCGGCTCTGCGACGAAGTGGCTGCCGCCAAAACGTATCTACGCGTACTCACCGCTGGCCATTGCGCTCGTGTTCGTTACCGTGCCGCTGATGCACGGCGCGGGCGCGCTGATTCTTCTCTTCGCTCTGGCCGGAGTCGCGTGCAGCTACTTCTTTCCGTTTAGCATGGCGTTCGCGATCGAAGAGAACCCCGCGCAACGGGCGGCGGCCTCAGGGCTGCTCGTGGCCGCCCTCATGGCAGGCGAGGGTATCGGATCCTACGCGCTGGGCCCGCTGCAGAGCGCGCACGTGCTCACGCTCGGCGCCATCTACCGAACCTCCGCGCTCTGGGGCGTGCTGCTGTTTCCGGCAGCGTGGTGGATCCTCCGAACGAAGCAACACAACGCCGTCGCGCCGGCATAGCGGCGGCAGAGAAAGGGTCATTCTGGTATGGGAAACTTCCTTGACGCACCGGGCGCACCAGGCGGTGGGCCGACCTGGGCGAGTAGCGCGAAGGATACGGTCGGCACGAGCTTAGGCCCGTCCCGGCTCTGGTTCACCGTCGGCTACGGTATTCTGAACGAAATATTCTATCCGCATGTCGACATTCCGCAGACGCGCGACTTCGGATTTATCGTGGCCGACGGCAAGGGCTTCTGGGTGGAGGTCAAGCGCGAGAACTCCTATACGGTGCGTAGCCCGGAGCCCGGCATCCCGGCGTTCACCATCGAGCACACGCACAAGCGATTTCACCTGCTCTTGCGGGTGACGCCCGATCCGTATCGCGATACCTTACTGATCGACGCGCGCCTCACGGGGGAGGGTCTCTCGCTCTATGCGTTGCTCGCTCCGCATCTGGGTGATGGTGGGAGCGATAACTATGCGTGGACCGGGCGGCACGCGGCGCACACCGCCCTGTACGCGCAGCGCGAAGGGTATGCCTTGGCGCTGCTCGCTTCGGATGAAGACGGAAAGGATGCGATCCTGCGTGGCAGTTGCGGATACGTCGGCACGAGCGACGGCTGGCAAGATTTCAATCGCAACGGTGCGATGCGTTGGAGCTACTCGTCGGCGGGGCCCGGCAACGTCGCATTGATGGCGGAGCTGCCGGCGCACGTTCGCCTGGCGCTCGGCTTCGGTTCCACGCCGATCGGCGCCGGAACCCACGCCCATGCAAGCCTGGTCGGGCCCTTCGATCAAGCGTGGTCGAGCCAGATCGAAGCGTGGCAGAGCTGGCATCAAGCGGCGCGCGCGCGCAGCGAATGGATCGACACGCTGGACGATGCGGTGCAGGCGGAAGTCGATATCTCTGCGATGGTCTTGAAGGTGCACGAAGACAAAGTCTTTCACGGCGCGACGGTTGCCAGCTTGTCGACGCCCTGGGGGCAGAGTACCAGTAACAGCGGCGGTTACCATCTGGTCTGGACGCGAGATCTCGTGGAGACGGCGATGGGGTTACTCGCTGTCGGCAGTCACGACGATGCGCGCGCGATTCTCAAGTACGTGGTGAGCACACAGACGTCGGATGGGCACTGGTACCAGAATCAGTGGCTGCGCGGCGAGCCGTTCTGGCGCGGTATTCAGCTCGATGAAGCGGGCTTTCCAATTCTTCTCGCTTCGGCGCTCGCCGAACGCGACGGTCTGGACGGCTGCGAGGTCGCCGAGATGGTGCGCTTGGCCGCGAGCTATATCGCCCGTGAAGGCCCGATCACGCAGCAAGACCGCTGGGAGGAGGACGCGGGGCTCAACCCGTTCACGCTCGCGGTCTGTATCTCGGCGCTCGTCTGCGCGGCGCCGTTTCTCGAAGCGAAGGCGAGCGCCTATGCGCTGGAGCTGGCCGATATGTGGAACGCGCAGGTTGAAGCCTGGACCTTCGTTCGCGGCGGCGACCTGGCGAAGCGCTTCTCGGTGACGGGCTACTACGTGCGCACGACGCCGCCCGCAGCGCTCGATCTGCGCTCGGCGGTGCGCGGAACGGTGCCGATCAAGAATCGTCCGGCCGGCAGTGATAGCGCCTCCGCCGTGCAGATGGTTGGCCTCGAGTTTCTCCAGCTCGTGCGCATGGGTTTGCGCAGCCCGGACGATGCGCATATTCAACAGACGGTGAAGGTGGCCGACGGCCTGCTGAAGGTCGAGACGCCGAGCGGTGCCGCATGGCATCGCTATCCCGGCGACGGCTACGGCGAGCACGCCGACGGCGCGCCGTTCGACGGCACGGGAATCGGGCGCGCCTGGCCGTTGTTGGCCGGCGAGCGCGGGCACTATGCGTGTGCTGCCGGGGAGAGCATCGCGCCCTACGTGAGCGCGATGATGGCGATGAGCAGTACCGGCGGTATGATTCCGGAGCAGGTGTGGGATACGGATCCCATTCCCGAGCGCGGCCTCTATCCGGGGCGTCCGAGCGGCAGCGCCAATCCGCTCGTCTGGGCGCACTCGGAGTTCATCAAACTCTGCGCCAGCGGCGTGCTCGGGCATGCCTTCGATCGCCCCAACGCCGTGTGGGAGCGCTACGGAGGCCGCATCCCTGACTCGCCTCGCCGGAGCTGGCGTTTCCAGCATCCCCGCTCGACACTCACCGCCGGCAAGCAACTGCGCCTGGAGGTCAAAGCGCCGGCGCGCATTCGGTACACGACCGACGATTGGAAGACGTTCACCGATTGCGATACCGTCGATACGGGGCTGGGCATATACATTGCCGATCTTCCGACGAGCCGGCTCAAGGCGTCGGCTCGTGCGATCTTTACGTTCTATTGGATCGACACCAACAATTGGGAAGGCAGGAACTTCGAGGTGGTAGTAGCGTGAGTAATCTACGTCTGGATGGAAAGGTCGCGATCGTGACCGGCGCGGCGACCGGCATTGGGAGCGCCATCGCACAAGACTTTGCAAGCCGAGGCGCGAGCGTCGTCGTCGATTACGTCGGTAATGCAGCGCCGGCAAACGCGCTGGTTGCCGCGATGACCAAGAGCGGCGGCAAGGCGACGGCGATCGAAGCCGACATCGGCAACGAAGGCGATGTCGCGAAGCTGGTGACGCAGACGGTTGCAACCTACGCTCGGCTCGACGTGCTGGTGAACAATGCCGGGATCGAGGAGAAGCATCCGTTTCTGGAGATGCCGCTCTCGGTGTGGAACGCCGTCATCGCGGTGAACCTGACCGGCCCGTGGCTCTGCAGCCAAGCGGCGGCGCGGCAGATGGTCAAACAGGGCGGCGGCGGACGCATCATCAACATCTCCTCGATTCACGAAGATGTGACGATGCCGACCAACGCGCCGTACTGCGCAAGCAAGGGCGGCCTACGCATGTTGATGCGCACGATCGCCGTAGAACTCGCGCCGCACGGTATCCTGGTGAACAACGTCGCACCGGGTGGGGTATGGACGCCGATCGACGCGCAGGTGGAGCAAGATCCCACGGCGCTGCATGCGCTCGATGCGGAGATTCCGCTTGGCCGAATGGCCAAGCCTGAAGAGATCGCGGAGATGGTGGCGTTTCTGGCGTCGGATGCGGCCAGTTACTGCACCGGATCAACCTTTGTGGTGGACGGCGGCATGAGCCGCCAGTCGGGCAGTCTCTAGGCGGGAGAAGAGCAGGCTTGCCGCGCGGGCGCTACTGACCGATCGCGGCAGTGGCCCTCGCCATCAGCGCACTGCGGTTCTTAACGCCGTACCAGCGGAAGATGCGACCAACATGGACGCGCACGGTTTTATGAACTACTCCACCCTGTACGCATCTCACGCCGGCGTTTATTGCGCAACTAAGCGCGGGCGTCCGGGCGTATGGAACGCCGCATGAATGGATCTACCTGGGCAAGCAGATGCTTGGCAATGGCATCACGATGTATCGCTATCGGCTGGAGCTGGCCAACGGCTCGACGCCGACCTTTGCAATCTGGCTCGATGCCGCCGGAAGGATCGCGGGCACACAACTCTTTCCTTGAAGCAGACCGCGAAACGCGTGATGCCGTCGCCAAGCCCGGCGGCGGCATCGTGATCCTGTACGGCGACTAGCGGCGTCCCATCCAATGCATGCCGAGTAGCGGAGCAAGCGAGGTTCTCAAGAGAATCATGCCCGCGTTTGGCGCGTGGCGATGCATCGCCCACTTGCGCTTGGCTGGGGCGTGCATCGGGGGCGTCGGCATGGCGGGCAGTTCTGCTACGAGTTGCGCATGCATCGCTTTACGTAGTTCTACCTCTTGGGTGCGGAGGTTCTTCTTGGCAGCGAGGATCGAGTGTACGTCAGTGGGAGATAGGGTCGCATCCAAGCGCTTGGCAGCGGCCCAGAGGTTGGGTTTCGGCGTGATCGCGAGCTGGCTTACAACGGACGCTAGTGCGTTGCGGCTCGTTGGAGAGATGCCCGCGAGTATTTGGGCGCGCGTCTGCGCGCGCAGGGCAGCGGACTTCCGGCGAAAGGTCCTAAGAGCGGTGTGCAGCTCCTTACGCTGCGTTTGAGTCAGACGGGGGTGCATCGGTACCATGGGCGGCGCGCTCGCGGCAAAAGCCGAAAGCGGTATCGCAGCCATGGCGAGCGCGAGCACCGTAGATTTTGTATTCATAGTTCTCTTCTAGGAGCCTCACCCGAGAAGTTCCTGAGTTTTCGGCAGCCTTCATCAGCTTCTCATCCGTCGTTCATCTTGCTTTGCGGAGCCGATCTGGACTTCGGCGAACCGGCCGCCTTCGATATGTATGGCGAGTTCGCGCGCATTGCGGCGGCTCTGGCAAACCCGCACCGCATAGAGGCCTTGGGCGCAGCGTTGGATTATGTCGTGAGCTTGGCGACGAGGGCAAGTTTGCCCCTGGTCGCTAACCCGACGACGATATAGCGAGCGCTCTCCTCGGTCAGCTTCAGTTTGGTTGCAATCTCGCCCGCGGTCATCTCTTGGCCAACGAAGAGTTCCAGGCCCCGAGCTTCTAAGGTATTCGATGCCGACGCGACCGCAACGATTCCGCACGGTACGCATGTAGCCTCCGCTGTGGCGAGTTCTTCGAGGCCTAGAGCGCCGGGCTTGTACGCATACTGCACACGCACCGCAACTAAGGAGCAGAGCATGGAACGTGAACTCGGCGAAACGGCAACGGAACAAGGCGGCGTTGCATAGCTGGAGGCGCGGTGGTGCCTCTGCACCTCGGCTGCCGTGAGCGGCGTCATGTCGACGCGTTCACATGGAGCGGTTCATCCGTAGGTTGATCGCCGTACCCGTAGAACAAGGTTATATCTATGCCTTCGCCGCCGCTTCCCCACCCCGCTGCCGGGTAGCCTCCTCTGATGTTGAGACACAAGCGAAAGTGGTCGAGGGTCACCTCCATCGACCGGCGTCAGTGCCAGACACCGGGGTGTACGGCACTGGCGCGTGAGCGCTGCAAGCAGTTCAACTGTAACGAGCAGCACTGCGAAGAACACAAAGGAAGCCACTCGGCGATCCACACCCTTCTGGCCCACCGTTCTGCTCGCCGCTAGAGGCTAGCCCCGCGTGGACACTGCTCATGATCGCACCGGCGCGGGTACGGCTAATATCGTAAAGATTCGGTGAAGGCAGCGTTAAAAATCAGGCCCCCGGTCGAGCCCTGGGGTACGAAGCGACCCTCTAGTACATCGGGGTGCGATGAACGAGCAGGATCGATCGGGGCAGGCGCAACCGCCTGAGCTTGCGCCAAGCGGGCCGGCAAGCACTTACGGCACGGCGCTCCGGCTGGCCGCCTCGCTTGCGGCCGTCCCCACGGCGCTGGTCGTCACATCGTCGGCGCAAGAACTCCGGATTCGCGCCGCAGTCGGCGACGATGCCCCCGAGGTCGTCTCGGGCAGCCCCCTGCTCCTGCAGGCCTGGGCCACAAGCAAACCGGTTTTCTCGGTAGACGCTGCCCAGCTTCGTGCCCTTTTGGGGGATGCAGCGAGGCCGTGGGTCTGGTGCGCGGTCGTGCCTTTCGGCGCGCGCGGCGACGAGGGAGCGTTGCTCCTGATCGATACGGTGGCGCGCACGCTGGACGACGCACAGATCGGCCGGCTCACCCTGCTCGGCGGAGTGTTGGCTGAAGTGACGCAACTGGCGTGTGCCGCCGTAGCACACGACGAACACGACTTGCAGGGCTTCTTTCGCTTCGCCGATCATGCCACCAACGGTTTCGCTGTCCATCGTTATCCGAATGGTCGCCCGCAGCTCGAATACATCAATGCGGCGGCGGCCGCGCGGTTGGGGGCCTCAGTCGAGCAGTTTTCCCAGAACCCCGAACTGTTCTTTGAGGACCCCGGCCATGTCGCGCACGCGCTTGAGGTGCTGGCGCGGGTCCGCCGCGGCGATACGGCGAGGCATGAGGCGCAGCTTCATAGGGCGGACGGCACGCCGTACTGGGTGGAGCTTGCGGCATGGCCCCTGCCCGCCGACGGGGACGTCGAGCGCGTGCTGGTCATTGCAACCGATATCACGGAACAGCGCAGCACCAATGAGCACCTGCGGCTCCTGTCGCGAGCCATCGACGAAGCGGTGGATTTCTTCTCGATCAGCGACATGACGCCGGCCTCTGAGGGCGGCCCGCTGATACGTTATGCCAACCCTGCGCTCTTGCATCTCACAGGGTACACCAGCGATGAGCTGTACGGTCGCCCCTACACGATGTTGCTCGCGCCGACCAACTCACCCAACGCCCTAGCGACGCTCGCGGCCAACATGGAGCAGCGCATCATGAGCAGCCTTGAGCTCCTCCTTCGCGCGAAGGACGGGCATGACGTCTGGTGTGAGTTTGTCGCGCAGCCGATCACCGATTCCAGTGGCGAGTTTAAACATTGGCTGGCTGTCGGGCGCGACATCTCGCTCCGCAAGCAGGCGCAGAATCAGATCGCGCTCTTAATGACGGCCATGGACAACCTGGAGTATCGCATCGTCATCTATGAGGTTGGCGAAGACGGCACGTTGGAAGTCTCCTATGAGAATGCCGCCGCATTTGCGCGCGGGCGCTACCGGCTCAAGGAGCTTTTCGAGGTACACGATTCCGCAGCCGGAGTGAACCTGCGAGCTCGGCTCCAAGCGCATCAGGAGGTGCGCACCTGGATCACGGATTCCAGCGATCCGGCCATCGGCACCATTGAACTCGATGCGAAGGCGATCGTGAACGCGGCGGGCGGCATCGAGGCGATCATCTCGATGGAGCGGGATGCGCAGCGCATCTCGCCTGCCGAGCCCCATGTCTTCCCGGCCGTCCGCGTCATCAGCCTGATAGCCGCGACGCAGGGAATGATCGACGCACCCGATGCCGGATCGCGCCTGCAGATTCTCCGGACCACGTTACGCGATGTTTTCCAGGCGACGCTGCGAATCGATCCGGCCGCCGATGGGCCGATCGACACGTTGCAACTGGATATCCCGAAGATGCGGGCGCAGTTCTGGTATGAAGATGAAGGTCTGCGCTGCGCGAAGGTGGCGTGGGAGAGCACGCTGGGCGAATCCGCGCTGACATCCCTACGGCTCTGCATCGAGACCTTCCTCACGCTGCAGAGCCGCGTCGTGCGCTAGGCGGTGAGGGGGGGATAGGTATAGGTGCGTTTTGCACTTATCTCGCGCCCGATAGACTGTTAAGATTCGGTGAGGCCGGGTATGCCTGCCCGGGCGGTCGTCTGTCCTCTGTGGACTCGCGGCATTACTGCACTTTACGAACCGTGTCGATAAGGAGTTCTATGCAGACATCCTCGAGACTGGTCGCGCTGTCCCTCATATGCGGGATGGCGTTGACCGCATGCGGGCACGGAGGATCATCCTCCTTTGTGCCGACGACGAGCGGCCTCTCGTCAAATCCGGGCAACAGCCCTGCGGTGGCCCAGATCGCTCCGGTGCCCCACGCCTATGGCGCGCTTGCCTTCCACGACATCGGCCCGCGTCCGGCCACGCAGCCCGTTTCTGTGACCTTGACGCTGCAATACAATCATCAAGCGCAGCTCAATCAACTGGTGGCACAGCAAGCCGACCCGTCCTCGCCGATGTACCACCAATACTTGACGAGCGCGCAGTTCGATAGCTACTACGCACCGACCGCCGCGCAGGAAGCGCAGGTCGTTCAAGCGCTCCACGCTGCGGGCTTCACGATCACGCATCAGTACGCCAACCGTACGCTGATCGAAGCGACCGCACCGACGGCGGCGGCCGAGAGTTTCTTCCATACGACGATCCATACGGTGACGCAAGGCAAGTACGGCCAGCGGTACATGAACACGCAGCCCGGCACCTTGCCCAAGGCGCTCACGTCGCTCGTCCAGGACGTGACGATGAACAACCTTGTGGTTGCGCATACGCAAGTGTCGGGATCGAATATCCGTCACAGCGTCGCGCGCAAGCTTCATCTCCCTGGGCCACCGCAGCGTCGCATGATGGCGGTGCAGCCCTTCGTCACCAACGTCATTACGAATCCGCACTTTGGGACCGGAGCCGTCAACGACGGTTGGTTCCAATGTGGGAATATCAACTCGCATGTCGTGACGGCGCATCCGTATATCCCGCCGTACGATTTGCGAAGCGGTTCGACCAACGGTGAGCCGAACGGCGACACCGGCGTCTGCCAAGCCGTGACGATTCCGCAAAATGGCGTGCTCTCACTTTGGCTCTACCAACTCTCCGACGAAGCCAACACGAACTATGCCTGGCAAGAAGCCGATCTGCTCGATGCCTACGGCGATGTCATCGATAACCTTTACACGACCGTCAACAACTACGCCGGTTGGGTCAACCAGACGTTCGACCTCAGCGCCTACGCCGGCGGCACCTACTATCTCTACATCGGTGTTCACGGTGATGGCTACCCGTATCTCTACACCGAGCAGTTTGTCGGTGACGTGAGTCTGACCAACGGTAGTCCCTCGACCCCGCCGCCGCCGACGCCTGCGCCGACCGCCACACCGGCTCCGACGCCTGCGCCGACCGCCACACCGGCTCCGACGCCTGCGCCGACCGCCACACCGGCCCCGACGCCTGCGCCGACCGCCACACCGGCTCCGACGCCTGCGCCGACCGCCACGCCGGCTCCGACGCCTGCGCCGACCGCCACACCGAGTGGAAACTGCACCGGTATCGCAGATAACGGCCCCCTTAACGGCGCCAACGGTTGGCTTGCGACCGGGGTTGCCAAGGCCTTCGACTATCCCGTGCAGCACGGCTGCAACGGTGCCGGCCAAACGGTCGCCGTCGAAATCGATACGCCGATCAACCAAAGCGACGTCAACGGCTATCTCAATGCCGCCGGCGTCACGCAAACAGGCACCGTTACGAATGAAGCCGTGAACGGCGGCGGAAGCGCCTCGAGTAGCGACTACATCGAAACGGCGCTCGATGTTGAAACGATCTCCGGCCTTGCGCCAGGGGCCAACATCATCGTCTACAACTTCCCGAATCTCAGCTCGCAGAACATCGAAGCCGGCTATAACCAGGCCGTCTCCGACGGCATCGCGAGCGTCGTGAACTCGTCGTTCGGTGGTTGCGAAACCTCCGATACGGCATTCGACAGCACGACGAACTCCATCGCGCAACAAGCCGCCGCCAAGGGCATCACCTTCTCGGCATCCTCCGGTGACTCGGGCAGCGATGAGTGCGGAACCGGGAACAATCCGCCGGAAGTCAGCTCTCCGGCAACCGATCCGTACTTCACGGCCGTGGGCGCGGTGAACTTCACCGACAGCAGCACGACCGGTGCCCTGACGAGCATCACCGCAGGCGTGGATTCCAGCAATGGATTCTCCTCCGGCGGCGGCGTCTCGACGATCTTCCCGCTCCCCAGCTACCAGCAGGGAGTCGCGAACATCAACACCTCCGGCCGTAACGATCCCGACGTCTCGCTCCCCGGAGTGGGCGTCATGGTCTATGCGAACGGAACACAGCAAGAAGTCGACGGAACTTCATGGGCCTCGCCCGAGTTCTGCGCCTTCATGGCCGAAGCCAACGAAGTGCATAACACCCACTTCGGCTTCGTCAATCCAACGCTGTACAGCATCTTCCAGAACACCGGCTACACCGACTTCACCGATGTGACGACGGGCAGTAACGGTGCCTACAGCGCAGGTCCCGGTTACGATCTCGTGACCGGCATCGGCGCACCGAAGGGCTGGGCTCTGGCCAACGCCCTCTAGGCGTCACACGAGAGGCTAGAGATCGAGGGAGCCGGCAGCATCGCTGCCGGCTCCCTCGTGCATTGCAACTGCGATCGCGCGCCTCCGAGTGACGCCCGGTAGACTAGCTAGATGCGTTTCGCACTTACCGCGCGTCCGATAGATTGTTAAAATCCGATGAGACCGGGTATGCCTGCCCGGGCGGTCGCCTGTCCTCTGTGGACTCGCGGCATTGTTGTACTCTGGCGAATGCACTTCATCATAAGGAGTTCTATGCAGACATCCTCGAGACTGGTCGCGCTGTCCCTCATATGCGGGATGGCGTTGACCGCATGCGGGCACGGAGGATCATCCTCCTTTGTGCCGACGACGAGCGGCCTCTCGTCGAATCTGAGCCGCCCTATGGTGGCCCAGATCGCTCCGGTGCCCCACGCCTACGGCAAGCTTGCCTTCCACGACATCGGCCTGCGTCCGGCCACGCAGCCCGTGCATGTGACCTTGACGCTGCAATACAATCATCAAGCGCAGCTCAATCAACTGGTGGCACAGCAAGCCGACCCGTCCTCGCCGATGTACCACCAATACTTGACGAGCGCGCAGTTCGATAGCTACTACGCACCGACCGCCGCGCAGGAAGCGCAGGTCGTTCAAGCGCTCCGCGCCGCGGGCTTCACGATCACGCATCAGTACGCCAACCGGACGCTGATCGATGCGACCGCTTCGACGGCGGCGGCTGAGAGTTTCTTCCATACGACGATCCATACGGTGACGCAAGGCAAGTACGGCCGGCGGTATACGAACACGCAGCCCGGCACCTTGCCCAAGGCGCTCACGTCGCTCGTCCAGGACGTGACGATGAACAACCTTGTGGTTGCACACACGCAAGTGTCGCCATCAAGCGTCGTTCCGCCCAACGTCCATCACCCCGGGCCATTGCAACGCCGCCCGCGCAGGATTAAGTTTCTCGCCTCGCCGGTGCATCATGTCATGACCAGCGGGAACGCCGTCTCCGACGGCAACTTCGCCAGCGGCGGCTTTAGCGCCGGCTGGACGCAATGCGGCAACGGCTACGCCGTCATCGATTCGAGCAATCCGATGCAGGGCGATCAGTACGATGCCCTCACCGGAAACCTCGCCAACAACCCCGGTGAAGAGTCGGGTTACGACGGCGTCTGCCAGACGGTGGTCGTGCCGAGCAACGGCGTCCTCACGTTCTGGGTGGACGAGGGCACCAGCGAAACCTCGACCTATTACGCCGACCAAGAGGCCGATCTGCTCGACAGCAACGGCAACATTCTCACGACCCTATATTATGAGAACGGCAACACCAACGGCTACGTGCAGTACAGCTTCGACGTGAGTGCGTATGCCGGGCAGACGGTCACGCTCTTCTTCGGCATCTACGGCAGCGGATCGTCGACCGACTACAACTACATCTACCTCGACAACGTGAGTCTCACCGACGGTAGCTCACCTACTCCGACGCCTGCGCCGACGGCCACACCGGCCCCGACGCCTGCGCCGACGGCCACGCCGAGCCCGACGCCTGCGCCGACCGCCACGCCGAGTGGGAACTGCACCGGTACCGCGGATAACGGTCCGCTCAACGGTGCCAACGGTTGGCTTGCGACCGGGGTTGCGGATGCCTTCGATTTCCCCGTGCAGCACGGCTGCAACGGTGCCGGCCAAACGGTCGCCGTCGAAATCGATACGCCGATCAACCAAAGTGACGTCAACGGCTATCTCAATGCCGCCGGCGTCACGCAAACAGGTACCATTACGAACGAAGCGGTTGACGGTGGCGGAAACGCCTCGAGCAGCGACTACACCGAGACGGCGCTCGATGTTGAAACGATCTCCGGCTTGGCGCCAGGAGCCAACATCATCGTCTACAACTTCCCGGATCTCAGTTCGCAAAGTATCGAAGACGGATACAACCAGACCGTCTCCGACGGCATTGCGAGCGTCGTGAACTCGTCGTTCGGCGGTTGCGAAACCTCCGATACGGCCTTCACCAATACGACGAACTCCATCGCGCAACAAGCCGCCGCCAAGGGCATCACCTTCTCGGCATCCTCCGGCGATTCGGGCAGCGATGCATGCGGAACCGGGAACAATCCGCCGGAAGTCAGCTCTCCGGCAACCGATCCGTACTTCACGGCCGTGGGCGCGGTGAACTTCACCGACAACAGCACGACCGGTGCCCTGACGAGCATCACCGCAGGCGTGGATTCCAGCAATGGATTCTCCTCCGGCGGCGGCGTCTCGACGATCTTCTCGCTCCCCAGCTACCAGCAGGGAGTCGCGAATATCAACACCTCCGGCCGTAATGTTCCCGACGTCTCGCTCCCCGGAGTGGGCGTCATGGTCTATGCCAACGGCGCGCCGGAACAGGTCGACGGAACCTCATGGGCCTCGCCCGAGTTCTGCGCCTTCATGGCTGAAGTCAACGAACTGCATAACGCCGACTCCGGCTTCGTCAATCCGACGCTCTACAGCATCTTCCAGAACACCGGCTACACCGACTTCACCGATGTGACGACGGGCAGTAACGGTGCCTACAGCGCAGGTTCCGGTTACGATCTCGTGACCGGCATCGGCGCACCGCAGGGCTGGGCTCTGGCCAACGCCCTCTAGGCGCTAGTTCCAGAGGCTAGAGATCGAGGGAGCCGGCAGCATCGCTGCCGGCTCCCTCGTGCATTGCGGCCGCGATCACGCACGCCGTCTGCTCGACATACGCATGCGAGAACTGCTCCACCCGCTGTGCTACCGTGCCTCTAAAAAACGGACAGCGCTGAAGCCTGAAGCGCTTTCATCCAGGTTGCCGGCGTGCAGCTTCTACGACAGGCGAGTAACACGTGTGCCGTTACGAGCGCATCGCCGAGCGCCCGGTGCGCGACGGCGTCGGCGTCGAGGTAGCGGTCGATGTTGAAGTAGGCACGCAAGGTCTGATTCTTATGATTGGGCGCGTCTGGGGCTACGATACGCGCTAAGCGCATCGTGCAAATCGCGCGTGGCGGCGCCAGTTCCGGCAGGAAGCTTAAGTCAAATCCGGCATTGTGCGCGGCCACAATGCGGCCATCCGTTCGGCGCATCAGGGTATCGAGCGTGTTCGCAAGCGAAGGTGCGTGGGCGACGGCATCGTCATCGATGCCGTGAATCTGGGTGGCACGTTGCGGAATGGGAATCCCGGGATTGACGAGCGTGGACCAGCGGTCGCCGATGCGGCCGGCATCGACCAGGACGCAGGCGATCTCGACCACGCGATCCCGCTGTGGCACAAGGCCCGTGGTCTCTACGTCGATCACGGCGAAGCGTTCCCAGTCCATGCCGTTCTATTAGCGGAGCGTCCTTCGTCCCCTACGCTGCTTTTGCGTGCGGCGGAGGTCTCGTGGCGGCGCAGTCCGGTTTGAGGCCTCCGCCAGGAGTTCCCCGGCAGAATATGCTACCCTGGCGCATGGACGCACGGCTCAATACTGCCCTAAAGGTGCTGGCGATCATCGTCTTATCGGCGATCATCCTGGTAGGGGCTCTCGATTTCCTGGGTCATGTTCGCACCATCGCGACCATCATCATCGGCGCCATCTTTCTCTGCTACGTCATCTATCCGGTGGTCCGTATCCTCAATCGACGACTGCCGCTCTGGGCGTCGATTTTGATTGTCTATGCCTTAGTCATACTGGCGATCGCGGCCGCCGTGACCTCGCTGATTCCTGCGCTAGCGCAGAACATTCAGCAACTCGTTCGCGATGCACCGCAGCTCACGCGTCATGCCGAAGCCTTCTTTAATGATCCGAAGAACCCGATCATCGCGCATCTGCCGCCCGGCGTCAGGCTCTACATTATTGCCTTGCCGACAAAGTTCCAAATGCTGTTGCAGCGCTATGGGCAAGCCGCGGCCGCCAGCGTTATGGGCGTGATCTTCTCGACGTTTACCTTCGTTGCTATCTTCATCGTCATCCCGATTATCGCGCTCTATATCTTGGTGGATGCCGACACGATCCAGCGCAGTTTGCTTGGGCTCTTTTCGCTCTCGGCCCGCCCGCGCGTGAAGAAAATCATTGACGAACTCGATACCGTCATCGGCGGCTTCGTGCGCGGTCAGTTGATGGTGGCTGCGACCGTCGGCTTCCTCGTGTTCCTCATGCTGACGATCCTGCATGTCAAGTACGCCTTGCTGATCGGCATTGTGGCGGGCGTTCTAGAGGTCATCCCGTATGTGGGCGCCTTCGTGGGAGCGGTTCCGGCGGTGTTCATCGCGCTCTTTACCAACGGATGGGAGAATGCGATCTTTGTGGTGATCGGCTTCATCGTCATCAATCAGCTCGAAGGCAATCTGATCGCGCCCTTCATTGTGAGTGAGAGCGTGGGGCTCTCGCCGCTGATCGTCATCATCGCCCTCTTCGCCGGTGCCGAACTCTTTGGCTTACCGGGCTTGATCTTAGCCGTCCCGATCGCGGGCGCCATCAAAGTGTTGCTCGCCAATCTGCTGCCCATCCACGAGGCTCCGGAGATTGTGCCGACCCTGCGCAAGCCGCCTCGCCGTAGCCCGCGTCTCTTGGTTAAGAAGAAGAAGAAATAGCGGGTACGCTACGCGACGCGTCCGGCGAAAATGCGATGCAGCGCCTCAATATGAGTGACAAGGCGATACCCTTGCGCTTGCAGTAGTGCCGCTTGCGAAGCGCGCCCCCAGGCAGTCTGTGCGAGGAGATCGGCCATCCCTTGAGCCAGAGCGGCTTCGTCGCCGCGATGAACGGCTACACCGGCGCCGCCAATCCAATCTGGGATGGCGCCCACCGAAAAGGCGACGACCGGTCGACCGCGCGCGAAGGCTTCGATCCCGACGAGGCCAAAGGGCTCGGCCCACAGCGACGGCATCGCCACCAGCGTTGCCGCGTCGTAGGCGGCTCGCATGGCACTGGGATCACACCGCCCAAGCCATCGCATCGAGATCTCGTCGCGCTCAGCCTGGGCGATCGTCGCTTCAAGCTCCGGGCCTTCGCCTGCCACCACGAGCAGCGGTCGCTGCCGGCGTGGAAGGCGCGCCAGCGCTGCCAGCAGCGTTCGGCAGCCTTTGCTGGGCACCAGGCGGCCGGCAAAGAGTACCGTGTCGGCGGCGGGTCGGGGCATCGGCGAGCTTGCGTATGCGTCGTTGGCCAGCGGCGGAGCGATCACGTGCAGGCTGTTCGAAGAGATTCCATGCGCGCGCGCGATGGCGGCCATGAAGGGTGAGAGCGTAAGCACCGCGTCGGCACGCCGTATCGCGCGCAACACGGCGCGCCGTGTGGTCACGAGCCTGGTCGTTGCGGCACGCGGTCCGTAGGCGCAGCCATGCACGAGCGCATGCCACGTGCATGCGGCGCCCATCGGCGCGGTGCAGATGCCGCCGCCTTGCGGGTAGCGCCGGTCGCCGTTGGGACAGAACGGGCGATGGTCGTGTACGCCGTAGATGCGGACCGCAGGGCGATCGAAGGCTCGCCCAAGTACCGCTGCATCGAGGACGTTCTCCGCGAGGACCACGTCTGGAAGAAAACGGTCGGCGATGCGTCCAACCGTGGCAGCGGCAACGAGTGATGGGGCATCGTGTTCGTCCGACCACGCCACCTGTTCGGCCTGCGCACCGAATGCGTTGGCGTCGTCGACGAAGCGCGCGGCGATCTGTACGTCGTCCCCTGCGGCAACCAGCGCCGGTAGCACCGTACGCAGGTACGTCTCCATGCCGCCTTCCTCGCCGACGCGTTCGCAGAGCACCAAGACTCGCATGGTCGTGCTGCGTTCTCTGGTGGAAAACGTCACTCCGCCTCGGCTTCCTTATAATGTGAACCTAAGTGCGACTTAACCTCCAGTCGTCGTTCGTGACTTTCGACCGTCATTCGCCACCCGGTCAGGAAGATTCTCGATACTCTCTCGCTTCATGAGCGAGTTGGTTCTTCGAGAACCAGTTGGTCGTCGTAGAGGTGACTGAGCCGCCAGAGCGGGCTCGGCGCAACCGCGTGGATATGCGTGAAGGCGATCGACACCGTGACGAGTCTGCCGTGCAGCACGAGGTGCGCCGATTCATCGGCGAGGTACGGAGCTCCATCGATCTGGGTAAACGTGATGCGCCATCGTGCGCCGGGTCCGGGGCCCGTCGTGAAGTTCCCCGCCGTGATGAGCCTATCGGGGGTATCCGTCCGTCTATCGATCCAGATCTCGCGCAAGCGGTATCGATGCGGATCACGCAGCGGCGTGAGGAGCAGAACGCTATCTGCATGGCCGTCGATGATGGCGGCGTTTCTCAGGAGCGTTGCACGATACTCTCGCCGCTTACCGGTGACGACCGCGATGGTGCGGAGCGGCGTCGTTGCCGGGGCCGGCCGGTTCGCTGCACGCATGTCGTGAAACTTCGCACGGATCCGGCCTACAAGATCGTATTCTTGGCGTCGCGTGCGATGATGGGCGTTGCCGAGTCCAAAGCTGTAGGTTGGAGCCAAGAGCGGCACGCCAAAGATGTCCGGCGGAACCTCGCGTCCTCCGACCGCGCCCGAGAGAAACGGAAGCGGGAGGTTGAAGCCCGGCGGAACGTGGTGCGGGTGAGCGGCCTCTTCGCGGCTCTGTGCGTCCACGGCGATGATGTTATGTCTCGTGGCAGCGTGGGATCGGTAGTGATTGACTGCAGTGGTGCGACCATCCGTCAGCCGCACGACGACCTCGTACGTGAGCCCGGCCGGGTAGTTGGCCGCGTTGAGCGCGGCGCGGGTTCGGTCGAACAGTAGCTGCGCGGGAGTGTCCATGGGCGGCTGCCCGGCAAGCGTGCCGGAGGCCGGCGCAAGGATGAGCAGCGCAGCAGAGAGGAGCGCGTTGATGAGCGAGCGCCGGCCAAGCATCGCGGGGAGCTTCGCAGAGGGTTGAGTCGCTCCCTCGGTGTGTGTTGAAGCGGGAGATGTTCGCAAGCGAAGGCTTGTTTGGTTATCATTTTGGAGACCGCTCCATTTTGGGTATAGAACGTCTGTTCACGTGCTTGACGAATACGCTTCACGAGGAGAGCCTTAAGATGATGAAACCTGTGCGCACTGTGCTGACGCTGGGAGCGGTTGTCGGCCTCGCGGTCGCTTTTACGGGTTGCAGCAGTAGCTCGTCGAGCAGCGCGTCTGCGACGGCTAGCCCGGCGCCAACCGCCTCTGCTGCGGCGATCGCAAGGAGCAGTTCGGCGCTGATCGGCGGCGACCGTTACGGCGGCCCATCGTATCTGGGCAAGCCGAACCTCGCGGCGACGGCAGCGCTGGTGAAGGCCGGCGGCGGTGCTGCAAAGTTTTCGACGGCGAAGGCCTTCACGTCGATGCTCGGCGCCAAGATGACGAAAATCGAGATCGCGAAGCTCACGAAGCAATATGGGAAAGCCAAGATCAAACAGTACTTTACGACGTCTAACTTCGCGATCGAAGATGCGCTGAAGATTGCGACCAAGGCCGGCATCACCTTACCTACGCCGGCACCGCTCAAGGGTAAAGCGCTGGCCATGGGGCTGGTGAACCTCGGCACCACGAGTAACGGGACGTTCTGGACCGGATGGATGTTGGATCACGCCGTTTCGCATAAGATTCAGGATCACGTCATGAATAACATCGACGCGAAGTACGGCGAAAAGGCCGATGCGAACTATCATAGGATCAACAACCAAGCCCTCTACGACATCGCGCAGGCGCTCGGCAAGACCAAGGTCAAGCTCGCTTCGTTCCACTAGACGGGATACACCAATACCAAAGGAGCCATCATGAAAGCCAGTCGCTACATTCTCACCGCGGTCGTCGCTGCGGTCGCGATGCTCGCACCCAAGCCGGCATCGGCGATCACCCTGAATCAGATCATCGCGGCGATCGCTCCACCCGCGATCCCAACCCTCTCCTACCAACAGCCCGCGCCGCCCGCACCGAATTCGATGTGGATCCCGGGATATTGGCGCTGGAATGGTAGCTCGTATCAGTGGATTCAGGGCCGCTGGACCTCCGCACCGCGCCCTGGCCAATACTGGACGCCCGCCTATTGGGCGCAGACCCCGGCCGGTTACGTCTATCATTCCGGCTACTGGGGAAGTAGTGTCGGCTATTACGGGAACGTCGATTACGGCCACGGCTACTTCGGCAAGGGCTACGACGGCGGCCAATGGCAGGGGAAGAACTTCCGCTACAACTCGTACGTCACGCACGTCGACAAACGCACCGCGCACGACGCCTACTACAATCGCAACGTCTACGAACGTTCGCCGCAGCAGAACCGCGAGAGTTTCGCTCGCCAAGCGCAGTCGAACGACCGCAATCACGGCCACGGCGCCGGCAAAGACCACGGCCACGGCGCCGGCAAAGACCACGGCCACGGCGGCGGCAAAGATCACGGCCACGGCGGCGGCAAAGGCCACGGCCACGGCGGGCCGCCGCGCTAGCTCTTGTTAGGAACGGTACGAATCATCGGCGGCATCCTGCAGCGGCACCGAGATCGTGCCGTCCGGTAGATCCCAGCGCGTGCGATGATCGGCTTGAGAACGTCTTCCCGCCCATCGGCGCTATCGGAGCGGCAATGCCATGGGGCGCATGCCTAGGGCACGCAGGAGCTCCTCGTCCTGCGCATCGCCTGGATTGGGGGTCGTCAAGAGCTTGTCGCCGGCGAAGATCGAGTTTGCCCCAACCAGGAAGCAGAGAGCCTGCAACTCCGTGCTCATCTCACGCCGGCCTGCGGAGAGGCGTACCATCGAGTGCGGCATGAGGATGCGTGCCGTGGCGACGGTACGCACGAACTCCAGCGGATCGATGGTCTGCCGGTCGGCAAGCGGCGTGCCCTCAACCGGGACCAGCACGTTGATGGGAACGGATTCCGGCGGCGTTTCGAAGTTGGCAAGCTCCCAGAGGAAGGCGATGCGGTCGTTCTTGGATTCACCCATGCCGACGATGCCTCCGCAGCACACGTGGATCCCGGCGTCGCGCACGTGGCCGAGGGTCTCGCGGCGTTGCTCGAAGGTGCGCGTGGAGACGACTTGTGCATAGTACGATTCCGACGTGTCGAGGTTGTGATTGTAGTAGTCGAGCCCCGCATCGCGCAAACGGCGCGCTTGATGTTCCTGTAAGAGCCCCAGCGTGACGCAGGTCTCCATGCCAAGCGACGAAACCTCGCGCACCATCTCCAGCACCCGATCGAACTCCGGGCCGTCCTTGACGCCACGCCACGCGGCACCCATGCAGAAGCGCGTGGCGCCGCCGGCTTTGGCTGCGCGCGCGGCATCGAGTACCTGGGGCAACGGCATGAGTGGCTCGGCGCGCACCGGGGTGTGATAGCGAGCGCTCTGCGGGCAGTACGTGCAGTCTTCCGGACAGCCGCCGGTCTTGATGCTTAGCAAGGTCGAGCACTGGACTTCGAGCGGATCGAATGCCGCGCGGTGCGCTTGTATCGCCGCGAAGGCCAAGTCCGGGAACGGTTGCTCGTAGATTGCTCGCACGTCGGCGAGCTGGTAGCGTTCGGTGCGTTGTAAAGCCATACTTGGGCGTGCCCTTCGCGCCGGACGCGGCCGACTCCTGATCACCGGCGTACGACTATGGCTGCAAGGCATTCGGCACGCGGTGTCGGATCTAGGCCTCGCGCATGGAACTGCTACAATTTGATGAGTTGGAGTGCCACTACGGTGCCCGCGAGGTCTTCGCGGGCGTCTCGGGCGTCTTAGCGCAGGGCGATCGGGTCGCGCTGCTCGGCCCCAACGGAGCGGGGAAGTCCTCCCTGCTGCGCTTGCTGGCCGGCGTCGATGCGCCCTACGGCGGAACCATCGCGCGCGCCAAGGATGCGCGCCTGGGTTATCTGGCGCAGAACGTCGCCGACGAGACGGATGCGACCTTGCAGGAGCTTATCGATGCTGCACTCTCCCGCGTTGCCGACGCTGAGTGGGGTCTACGCAACAAACTTCTGCGGACGATGCTGGCAACGTTTGGTTTCGCGCCTGCGGACTACGTTCGGCCGTTGCGCCAGTTCTCCGGCGGTCAGCGCTCGAAGGGGGCGCTGGCGCATCTGCTCATCGACGATCCTGAGTATCTCATCCTGGACGAACCCACCAATCATCTGGATATCGCCACGGTGCGTTGGCTTGAAACCTACATCGCTGCGGATAAGCGTTCCTATATCATCGTTTCTCACGATCGCTACTTCATCGATCGCGTGGCCACGCAGGTCTGGGAGCTCGATCATGGCATCCTGCACGTCTACGCCCGGGCTCAACCAGCCTACACCGCCTTCCTCTCCGCACGGCAGACGCGCCGTGAGGCGGAGCAGCGCGCCTATGACGGGTTCATCGCCGAGCGTGACAAGCGTCGCGCTGCGATCGCCGGCTTGCGCGCGACGCACACCTCCTCGGACTACGCCCAGGTTCGCAGCCGTGAAAAGCAACTCGCGCGAACGTACGCCGCACAGGTTGCGCCACCACCGGCGGCCGATCGCCGTCGTATCAACGTGCGCTTGGAGTCGGCGCGTAAGCCCACCGATGGGTTTGCCTTCGAGGTGATCGGACTCTCGAAAAGTTATGCGCAGCCGCTCTTTGCCGAACTCGACCTGCGGGTGGCGCAGGGTGAGCGGCTGGCCGTCGTGGGGTCGAATGGCTCCGGCAAGTCATCGTTGCTTGCGATTCTCGCGGGAGAACGCACGGCAGATAGCGGGAGCGTACGCTACAATCCCGCCGCACGTATCGCGTATTTTGCACAGAATGCGCAGGACCAACTCGATCCCGATGCCCGTGCGCTCGATGCGGTCTTAGCCGTCGGCTCGGTTCTGCCGGAACGCGCCCGAGCGTTGCTGGGGCGTATCGGGATCTCCGGTGATGCCGCCGAGCGGCCCGTGCATTCGTTCTCCGGCGGAGAACGGCGGCGCATCATGCTGGCTCGTCTCATGGCGCAGGACGCCGATGTGCTCTTGCTCGACGAGCCCACCAACGATCTCGATATTGAAAGCCGGCAGGCCCTGGAATCGGTGCTTGATGAGTATGCGGGTGCGCTCGTGGTGGTCTCGCACGATCGCTACCTCCTCACGCGCCTGAGCGATCGGGTGCTCTGGATCGAGGGCGGTTCGTGGGGTGTTCTCGATGGGGGTTACGACGCGTATGAGGCGCGTTTCTCCGATCAGCCGCGCAAGGTTAGCCCACCGGCGCCAAGCGATCCGGAGGCGCGCAAGTCCAGTCGCTTGACGCCGCTCAAGATTCGCTCACAGTTGCTCGCGCAGATCGCGCGTTTAGAGCGAGAGATCGCCGATCTCGATGCGCGAAAGGTCGAGATCGAGCTGCTCTTCGGTCAGCCCGATCTCTATACGGATCGTAACGAAGTCGCGGGCCTTGCTGCAGAGATCGAGCGGATCGCCGAACGCAGCGTCCACGCGCTCGAGCAGTGGGAGTCCCTCCAGGAGCAGCTCGATGCGTCGTAGGACACGCGCGCGCAGGTTAAGCTTTGCGTTGGGTGTCGTCGTCCTCATGCGGAGCGGCACCGTATTCTAGGCGTAGTTCGGTCCCGGTTCTCGTGCAGGCGCAAGCCGTCGGCGGACGTTGCTGCAGGCCTGATTCGCGCGATACGCAACCGTAATCGCCGTGTAAGATGACGGCGTGACCGCAGTGCGCGCAGGGATGCTGGGGGAGATCGCTCACCGGTCAGGCGCCGTTTCGTGTGCGGTCGGCTTGCGCCTCATGGACCCACGTGGAACCGAGCACCTCGGGCGGAATGCGCAGTCTCCGATCGGCCTCAGGGCGTACGGGTTCGCGGAGAGCCAAATCACAGACGATCTCCCTTGTGTTCCGCCGCTACCGATGGGCGATCCATGCGCTACGAGGCGGCTCTAGGAAAGGGTTAGGCGTTGACGATTAGACCCCTATGTGGGTGCCGAGATTGCCGGCCAAGGCGAGTCCTCTTGGCACATATCAATAAGGCGCTCGGTTGGACGGGGTCCTGAGGAAGGTCGAGGAGCCTATGCCAGGAAAAGAAAAAAAGTCGATTACGGAGGCAATGGAGATGACTAGGCGGGCGACGGCCCAGCCATCGCGCTTCAGGTCGCGCGTGTCCGAGGCGACCACGCTGTGGTATGCCGCCGACTATACGCAGTGTCTGCGCCTGCTCGAACGTGAACCGCCTTCCGCGCAGCGATTCTTTCTCGCGGCGAAGGCACTCTATCGGTTGCAACGGCCTGACGCCGCGCTTGTGCAGCTTACGCGCGGTGAATCCTCCTTCGTCGATCCCGCCATGAGAGCGTGTGCGTATGCTCTGAGCGCGGTCTTGCACCAGATGCAGGGACGGGGCAACCAAGCGCGCGCGTGCATTCATCGTGTTCATGACGCATGGCCCGGCGCTGCGCCGCCGGCTGAGGTAACGCTCTTGCTGGCGTTATGGGCCTGGCTTAGCGATGACCTCGAGCAGGCGCAGAGGCTGCTGGAAGCCGCTGACGTTGCCGGGGACCTCGAGGCCGCAGCCCATGCGGCCAGCCTGTTCGCCCGGATCCATGCGAGTCGACGTGAGTACCACGCTGCGGCAATACTGTTGACTGACGCTCTGCGGCTCGCCTACTCGCTCTCGGTGCCCGACCTGGGACTCATCGCAGAGCTACTCCAGGCGCTCTCGCAACGTTGTGGAGAGTTGCATCTCCCCGAAGCGCTTGCGCTGGTATCGCACATCCACGAACAGATGACGTGGTCGGGCGATCTCCGATTACATGAGTTTCTCACGCTGCGTTACCTTGCGTGGGCGAATGCGCTTTACGGAGAGTCCATTGCTGCGATGCGCCGGATACATCGAGCCATATCCCTCGTCCCGAATCCCGCCTGGCAGGTGCCGGCGCAACTGGACCAGGCCCGTATCGCGTTCGCTTCGGGTGAGGTATTAACCGGGCAGGCGCTCTTGCTCGATGCCTACGAGCGAGCCAAGCGCGTTGACTGGTCCGCGGCGCCGGGAGAGGAAGGGCCGGCCCTGTTGCTTGCTGCCGAACTCTTCGCGCCGTTCGATACGGCGCGCGCGCGTCGGCTACTCGATAGGTACGCGATCTATAAGGCCCAGATGTCGCTGAGCCTCGGCGTGGTGCATGATTCAGGTTTAGAAGCGATGGAAGCGTACACCGAGGCGATCGTCCTGTTTTGTTCCAATCAGGTTGCTCCGTCGCGCCGGCCTGCGCGACGTGCTTTCGATGCTTTTGCGGCCATGAACTACGATTGGCGGGCAGCGCGCTGCGCCGCGCTGCTCTATCGGTCGGGAGCGGGTGAAAGATGGCGCCAAGCGGCGCAAGGCCGTATCCTGCACTATCCCCATAGCTGTATCGCGGTCGAGCTGCGCTGCTATGGCGAGGTGGTGCGCGATGACGCCCAAGCTCGGCTCTCTCTTCGTCAACGCGAGATTTTGCAGTTGCTCAGGGCGGGCGATTCCATCGATGCGGTTGCGACTCGGCTCGGGTTGAGTAGAAACACGATTCGGGTACATATCACGAAGATTCATCGTGCCTTTGGCGTTCGCAATCGCGTCGAACTCTTGCGCAAGACCGCCGCGCTCGATTCGAACCGGCGCGCATGACCCATTGGGGTCTCTCGACCTTTCCGGGCAACGGCCTGTATTCGCACGGATGCCTCGCCTAACCGCCGAACTCGGCGGGGCCGCCCGCCTCTCGCGAGCGGTGGTCAATTTTGAACACCCCCCTCCTCCCATATCCACTATGCTGAAACCAAATGCATACATGGATCAGTAGGCTCACTATGAAAAACATGGCCGGCGCGCCGCGTTTGGTCGCGGCATCGTTCCTCGCTCTAGCGTTCTGCGGGGCCGCTCTCCGGACGGATGCGGCGACGCACGTTGCGCAGGTGGCACCCACCCCAGCCCGCGACTTCGGCAGCCCCCCATCAGGGCGCTACCCGATCCTCTACAACAATCATACCGTGTATGCAAGGCCTGATATTCTCAAGCGCAACCGGGTGCTGGCCGCTCTGGTCAGAGACGGTCGGATCTACGTCCCGTTGCGCAGCATGTTCGAACAGATGGGCGCGGTCGTCACGGCCTCGGCCGACGGTCGAACGATTACCGCCGTGAAGCCCGGTGTGAGCGTTTCGGTGACCCTCGGCAAACGGTTGGTCGTCATCAACGGCGAGTCGCGACCGCTCGACGTGCCGCCGATGCTCTACAAGGGTGTCATGCTCGTCCCGGTACGGGTACTCTCCGAGGCCCTCGGCGCCTATGTGAAGTGGGTGCCCAGACGGCATATCGTCGTGGTGCGCTACATTCCGGCGACGCCCATCGCGACGCCGACCCCAATGCCTACCGTTGCGCCTACCGCAGCACCCACCGCCGTGCCTACCGCGGTGCCTATCGTGATCCCACTGCGCACGTATCGCGGGTTCATCGAAGCCGCGGTCGCGAAAGGCAACGATTACAACGAATTTTCCGCAGGCCAGTACTGCCGTTCGTACTTGGCGAGCGGCGCCTACATGTTCGAGCACTCAAAGTTCGCCGTGAAATTTGGCTACCGCTATGACACGTATGTAACCAGCGACAACCTCACCGATGCCTACGGCAACCACTATACGCAGTTTGCAACCATCGACGGCGGCTCGGCGTTCACGCCGGTCTTCCTCGCCCGGCAAAGCACGTTAGATGCACGCCTGGAGTACCAGGTTGCGGCTCCGCGAGTCTATGTCGGTGTCGGGTACCTGCGCGCAACCAATAATTACGGCTATCCGACGCTGAACGGCCTCGGCGTCGGGGTCGAAAAGTTACCCGACCTGCGAAGGGGGATCAACTTCTTCGGGTCCGCGTTCTACTACCCAAACGCGAGCGGCAACTATACCGTCACCAGCTCCACGAGTCCGAACGCGGGTAAGGTGTATCGGCAGCAGTACCGGATCCTCCAATACAACGTGGGCCTCGACCTCGTCTTCGCGCACTCCCCGGTCTACATCTACGGTGGTTTTAGTGGCGACCGGTACGGCGCCGAACAGAATGCACCCATCGGTCAGACGCACGGGGGCCCCTACATCGGCCTCGGCTTGAAGTTCTAAGCGGTCAGGAGAATCATGAACGCATTCAAACGTAGTCGCGTCTTCCAAGCCCCGGTGATGGGCGGATTAGTTTTGGTCGCCCTCGCGCTTCTGGCCGCGTGCGGCGGCGGTGCCGGGTGCGGGGGGAATTGCACCGTTCCCGCCTTCCACGCCACGCCGATTCCGGGTACAACTCCGACGCCGATTCCGGGTGTTACGCCGACACCCACACCCACGCCGACACCCACGCCGACGCCTACACCTACGCCGACACCCACGCCGACGCCGACGCCGACACCCACGCCACTGTTGTCGTGCAACCAAGGCGCCTCGGCGATCACGCTTGGACCAGCACTTGCGCCGTTCGCGGTACTCGCCGGTTCAACCGTCACAAATGTAGGCAATACGCTGGTTACCTACGCTCCAGGTGCGGTCACCGGCGGGGTCAATGATGATCTCATCGGCGTCTGGCCGGGAACGGCAGTGACCGGATTCTACCCGCCTGGAACCGATACAGACGGGCCGACCGCCATATACGCAGCCGGTTACAATACGAACACCGCGGTGCCGCAAGCTGCGCAAGGTGCTCTGACGACCGCCTATAATACCGCTGCCGGCGAGCCGGCGACGGCCACGGTGGCTGGCGACTTGGGAGGGCAAACCTTGCCTCCCGGAGTCTATAAATCGACGTCGTCCCTTGCAATTGCGTCGGGAAATCTCACGCTTGACGGTGGGGGTAACCCGCAGAGTGTCTTCATCTTCCAGATAGCCTCCACACTCACGACCGTGCTAAACGGCAACGCCGGCGGCAACGTGATCCTGACCGGCGGCGCCAGTCCCTGTAACATCTACTGGCAGGTCGGCAGCTCCGCAACCCTTGGCGGCGCGACCTTCTACGGGAACATCTTCGCCTATTCATCGATCACGATCAATGCGTCAACCTTCACCGGCCGAGCGCTTGCGGGCGGCAGTGCGCTGGGAGATGGGGCCGTTTCAATCCCCGTTGCGGGCGGTTCGCTCATCACCAACCCCGGTGGGAACTAGGGCGGCGGTTCGTTTGCCCTAGTCCCACGTTCGTAGATGCACGATCGCGCAGCCGCGCGGGCAGGGGCCCTGGTGTGCCGCTCGCTGTGAAGGGAGCCCCCCCCCCCCGGAAATTCACAGGCTATGCTGTTTCTGATCCTATTGGAGGAAGGACCATGAGAGCCATAGCGGACAGGCCGTTCGATTCCAAGGCGTTCCTTGAAGTGGTGGGTGACGGGCGCGTGATTACGCAGTATCCAAAAGATCGCGTCGTCTTCGCTCAGGGAGATTCCGCCGATTCGGTCTTCTACGTGCAGCGAGGCCGGATCAAACTCGCGGTCGTCTCGCCGACTGGAAAAGAGGCGGTGGTCGCGCTCCTGAACAATGGTTTTTTCTTTGGCGAAGGATGCCTTGCCGGGCAAGTGGTTCGCATGGCAACGGCGATTGCCTTAGAAGATTGTTCGCTCATTGAAGTCAAGAAAGACGTGATGGTTCGGATCCTTCATACGGAACCGGAGTTCGCCGAAATCTTCATCGCGCATCTGCTGACGCGCAACATTCGGATCGAAGAAGACTTAGTCGATCAGCTTTTCAATTCGAGCGAAAAACGGCTGGCACGGATCCTCTTGCTGCTCGCTAACTTCGGCAAAGAGGCGCAACCGCAGGAGATGATCCCGAACGTCACTCAAGAGACACTCGCCGAAATGATCGGGACGACTCGCTCCAGGGTCAGCTTCTTTCTCAATAAATTCAGGCGCCTCGGCTTCATCGACTACAATGGCGGCATGCACGTGCATCCCTCATTGCTCAATGTCGTCCTTCACGACTAAAGGGCACCTCGATACATCCAGGTGCCCTGAAGGTCAGAGCATCTTCACAAAGAGGTCGGTGAGGCGCGCGACATCGGCGCCGTCGGCACCGCTACGATCGTTGCGGATGCAACTGGCCAGGCTATGCGTCATGAGGTGGATCGTCGCGCGTTCGAGTGCCGCTTTTGCCGCTGCGAGCTGTTGCACGATGGTCCGGCAGTCGCGCCGCTCTTCGATCAGCCGTTGGACGGCACGAATCTGCCCTTCGACCCGGCGCAAGCGGACGGTAACGTCGGCCACAACTTCATCTGAGACATCGAGCGGCCGGTCGGCCGCGGGGCGTGAAGTACCCATAGGGGTATACTACTCTCTGCGGTGCGTTTTGACAATCGTATACCCATAGGAGTATAGTAGCTGTATGAATAGGCTGAACCTTGCCTACGGAACCGTCCAGACGACCCAGAAGCCCTTTGCCGACGTGGTCGCGGCCCTCAAGGCGCAGCTACCGCAGCACGGATTTGGGCTCCAATGCGAGATCGATCTCGCCAAGACGTTGCGCGAGAAGCTCGGCGTCGACGGCCTGCCGTATGTGATTCTCGGTATCTGTAACCCGACGTTTGCGCACGAAGCGTTGCAACGCGAACCGATGCTCGGTTTGTTGCTGCCGTGTAATCTCGTCGTTACTCAGACCGAGTCCGGCACGAGCGTCGGTGCAGTTGACGCAGCCGCGTTGCTGGGCGTGGTCGGCAACCCGGCGCTGCAATCGATGGCGCAGGAGGTCAACACTCACCTTCACGCCATCATCGACGCCGCACTCGCGTAATCGCTTTATTCGCGTACGGTTATCTTGGAGGCCATCTCTCGCACGACGAAGGTAGTGTAACCGATCACAAGAAGCAACCCGATGACCGTCACGCCGATCGTGATGGCGAGAGCGCCGGCCGGTGGAGCCGTATCGTAGATGCTCAGCCCGCCGGTACCGGCAGGGAATGCCGGTAGCAAGTATGGGAACATCGTTCCGGCCGCCGCGAGCATTAAGCTTGCAAGAAATACCGACGATGCGATGAAGGCGCTACGTTCGTGGGTACGCGTCGAGGAGAAGCGTAAGGCGACGAGTGAGGCGAGGGAGAGCAGCGGAACAAACGTCACCCAAACGATGCCGTGTATGGAATCCGTGCGCACGACGAAGGTTGCCAGCGTGACCAAGAGATAGCCGCACAGGACCATCCACCAGAGTACGGACTGCGCCCGGCGGGCCCGTTGCGCCGGTGGCCCGTCGACGCGCATGGCCAAGAATGCCATACCGTGTTGAGCAAGAGCCAGCAACGCGAACACGCCGACGCCCAGGGCATAGGGGTTGAGTAAGAACGCAAATGTGCCCGGGAAATACTCATTGCCGTTGAGCGGCAGGCCGCGCAGGAGGTTGCCCAGTGCTACCCCTAAGAGCAGAATCAAGCCCGCGCTTGAGGCGAAGAAGGTCGTGTCCCAGAACGAGTGCCACATCTCGTTATCGAAGTGATTGCGCAGTTCTATGGCGATGCCGCGAAACATGAGCAACCAGAGCAGCACCATGAAGGCCAGATAGAAGCCGCTAAACGCTGAGGCATATGCCTTGGGGAAGAGGGCGAACAAGACGCCGCCTGCGACCACCAGCCACACTTCGTTGCCGCTCCAGAACGGCCCGATGCTAGCCATGGCGGCGCCGCGTTCGGCACGTGTGCGAGCTACGAGCGGAGTGATGGCTGCGACCCCTAAATCGTAGCCGTCGAGCAGGACGTAGATGCCGATGATCGCCGAGAGCAGGACAAAGGCTGCGATATTCATGGCGTCATCTCCCCAGGTCCAAGAGCAATTTCACGCAGCGTGAGCATGATGAAGAGCATCCCAATGAGGAAATACATCCCGGCAAAGCCGATCAATGTGAAGATCGTCTCGCCGGCCACGACGTTCTTTGAAGCGGCGTGAACCGTCTGCATGATTCCGTAGATGACCCATGGCTGGCGTCCAACTTCGGTCGTGACCCAGCCGGCCTCGTTGGCGATATACGGAAAGGGCATGGCGAGCATCAGCAACCAGAGCAGCCAGCGGGTGCGAAACAAGATGCGTCGCATCAGGAAGAGCAACGCGAGAGCGGTCAGCGCGACGAAGATGGTTCCGAGCCCCACCATCACGTGATAGGCGTAGTACGTCAACGCGACGGGAGGCCAGAGGACGCGCGCGTAGTGCGAGAGGCCCTTGACATTGGCAAACAAGTTCCCGTAGGCAAGGAAGCTGAGGAGATTTGGCATGTAGATTGGGTCGATCAGCTTGTGTTTGTTGGTATCCGGCATGCCGACGATCGCCAGCGGTGCCCCTCGCTGCGAATGGAAGAGTCCTTCCATTGCGGCGAGTTTGACGGGCTGGTAACGGGTGACGTCCGCGCCGTTGCGATCTCCCGTCGGGAAGATCGCGATGATCGAAAAGATGAAGGCAACGATCACGCCGGTACGCACGAAGCGTCTTCCGAACTCCTCATCGTGACGAGCAAGCAGATAGTATGCGCCGACGCCGGCGACGATGAAGCCTCCGGCTACCAAGGCGCCGGTGAGGACATGCGCATACTGCCACCAGGCGAACGGTGAGAGGAACACCGCGCCGAGGCTGCGCAGTTCGATCCGTCCGCTGCTTACGATGGTGTACCCGACCGGATGCTGCATCCACGCGTCGGTGGCCACGATGAAGAAGCCGGAGAGCCAGGATCCCAGGCAGACGAGTACCGCCGAGAGCGCGTAGACGCTCTTGGAAACGCGATCCCGTCCATAGAGCAATATCCCAAGAAAGACCGACTCCAAGAAGAACGCATAGACGCCCTCAATCGCCAGCGGCTGGCCGATCACCGCCCCGGCGCGTGCCGCAAAAGGCGCCCAGTTCGTGCCGAACTGAAACTCCATCGGGATGCCGGTCACGACGCCGGCCGCGAAGTTTACCGCAAAGATCTTCGTCCAAAAGCGGGCCGCCCGCTCGGCCTGGGGATCGTCTCCGCGGTAGGCCTTGAGGTTATACCAGGCAATAAACGGCGCCAGTCCCATCGTTCCGATCGGAAAGAGGTAGTGGAACATGACGGTAAACGCAAACTGCACACGGTCGACGAAGACAGGCTCCATCGCGGCGAAGCCTCCTTAATGTGCGCGGTCTCGGCCGGCGGCAGCGAGAGACGCTATTTCAGGGATTGCAAGTAGGTGGCGATGTCGAGGACATCCTTGCTGTTTATGGTTCCAGGATACAGCTTGGGCATGGGCGATTCCGGGTTCTTGATCCATGCAATCGTCTGAGCGAGATTTTTGCGCGACGCTTCGTCTTCCAGGGAGGGACCGATGCCCCCTTGCGCATTTGCTCCGTGGCAGTTCGAACAATGCTGTAGGAAGAGCTGTCTGCCGTTCGCAACGTCGCCGACGACGCTAGGCGCACTCGGTGTCGGAGATCGCGTCGGTTCGGCGGTCGCCGCCACCGTCGCCTTGGCGGTCGGCGTAGAGGCTGCTTTCGGTGCAGCCGTCTTGGTCGTCTTCGGCGCAGACGCTGTGATGGTTGCTTGCGGCCTGGGCGAGGTCGCGACTTTGGGGACCGCCGTTTGACTGGCCTTGATGGGTGCCGCCGTTCGTGTCTTGCCTAGCGGCGTAGGGGCGGCTTTCTTGGCGGCGGGCTTGATCGTGGCGCTGGGTGCCGCCGTCGCTTCCGCAACTGTACTCGCCGGCCGCGCGGTTGACGCTGTTCTCGCGCATCCGGTGAAGACAAGAACGCCGAGCATCATCGCCACCGGGCCGGTAAGCCGCACGAGCATCATTTCTCTCTGTACCATGCTGTTCTACCGCTGCTCCTTCACTATTTGAGGTTGCGGTTCTCCGTCGTTTTCGAAGTGCCTGTTTACCGTTCTCGCCGGCGCCTCCGCTCCACAGACGTCACGGCGAACATACGTTTGTTCCCGAGTCGTGAGGACACCGTCCGGCGTTCTGGTGACGAGGTTGGACGCCCACGCAAAGGGCGGATTCGCGGTGATGGCCGCGCACGGAGGTGGAGATCGCCCGTGAGCGCGTAGGCGAGCATGGCCGGAGCGATGGCTCGCAGGATGGTGCGCGAGCATGGATCCAGGGGGCGGGGTTGCATATACCCTACCCGGTAGTGTATAGTTCCTCCCATGAATGAACCGCTGCTCTCCGGGCTGGCATGTTCGGCGTCATCGCGTGGCTGGAAGATCGAAGCGCGCGTACGCGTCGTGGCCGGTGCCATGCTCTTGATAAGTCTGCTCCTCTCGCTGATGGATCGTCGTTGGCTCCTTTTGAGCGCCTTTATCGGCGTCAACCTGTTGCAGTCCGGCCTGACCGGCTGGTGTCTGATGTCCAATCTCCTGGCGATCCTCGACCGCAAGCGTCCTCGCACGGATGTACAAGCATGAAGGTCGCCATTCTGCCTATGAGCGCGCTGCTTGGCCTTGGACTGATCGGCGGGTGTGCTGCTCGCAGCCCGGGGCAGAGTCCGCCGGTCTCGGCAAGTGACATCGTGCCGGTGCGCGTGGCCTCGGTGCGCTTGCACGCGTTCGGCAAGACCGTCGATCTCTCGGGATCGCTCACCGCGCTTCACTCCGTGACCGTGGGCGCGGCCTCGCCCGGACGGATCGTTGCCGTCAACGTGCGCGTCGGTGAGCGCGTCGCAGCCGGTCAAGTGATCGCCGAAGTCGATGCTGCCCAGTACAGCGCGCAGCTCTCGCAGGCGCAAGCCGGCGTTGCCGCAGCCAATGACGGTACTCTGGCGGCACAGGCGCGGTTAACCGCTGCGCGCAGCGCCTATACCCTGGCGCACGTAACCGCAACGCGGATGGCACATCTCTATGCGCAGGGTGCAATATCGAAGCAGCACTTCGACGAAATGCAGGCCAGCCTGGCGGCTGCGCAGGCGGGCGTGGCAGGAGCGCAGGCAGGCGTTCAAGCCGCCTCGAGCATGAGTTCGGAGGCGCGCGCCGGCGTGGACGTCGCTGCCGTTCCGTTACGCAATGCAACGATCGTCGCGCCGTTTTCCGGGGTGATCACGAGCAAGTTCGTTCAGCGCGGTGCGGTCGTAGGTCCCGGCAGTCCCGTTGCACGACTCGAAGACCCTTCCCGTTTAGAACTCGATGTCGCGGTGCCGGATCGGGATGCGGCAGCGCTCACCCTGGGTAGCCGCGTTGCCGTACGAGTCGATTCGGCCGGCAGCAGCCTGCGCTACGGTCGCGTACGTGCGGTCGTTCCATCCGGCAATCCGGCGTTACGCTCGGCGATGGTCAAGATCTCCGTGTCGTCGAGTGCCGGTCTGTTGCCGGGTATGTTTGCTCGTGTGCGCCTGGTGGGGGCGGCTCATCGCCTGGCGGCGGTACCGTTCTCGGCGATTGCCACGCGAGCCGGCCAAACCGGCGTCTTCGTCGTCTCGAGGTCAACCGCACGCTTCATTCCGGTTCGCACCGGCGCGCTAGCGGCCGGACTGATTGCCGTCGGGCCGAGCCGATATCTCCCGGTTGGCGCGCGTGTCGCCATCTCGGGGGTGGCACGGCTCACCGACGGAACCTCCGTTACGATCGTTCAGTAGTGGGGTCCGACAACTTCGCCGGTCGCTTGGCGCGCTACTTCCTGCGCTCCAAGCTCACTCCGGCAATCGTCGTCGCGATCTGCGCTTGGGGCATCTTCGCGGTCTTGGCAACCCCTCGACAAGAGAACCCGCAGATCACGATGCCGGCCGCCACCATCGTGACGCAGTATCCCGGCGCCTCCGCGCACGAAGTGCAAAAACTGGTGACCGAGCGCGGGGAGCGCGTCCTCCAAGAGGTCCCTGGTATCGACCACATTTACTCGATCTCGACGCGCAACGTCTCGATCATGACGGTGCTCTTCCATGTGGGCAACGATCCCACGGCCTCGTTCGTCAGCCTCTACGATCAAGTCCACGCGCACTTGAACGAACTACCTCCCGGCGCGATGCAGCCGATGATTACGCCGCTCTCCGTGGATGATATTCCAATCGTCGTCCTCACGTTGCATGGAAGCCGGTATAACCGCACCCAATTGTACGCCTCCGCGCAGCGGGTCATTCGTCGCATTCGTGCCATCGGCGGCGTGTCGACGATTGCCACCTACGGCGGTCGTCCATGTCAAGTCAACGTGACCCTCGATCCGACCACTCTGGCTGCCTACGGACTCTCGCCGCTGACGATTGCAGGGGCTCTGGGGCAGACCAACCTCACGCAGCCGGTCGGGGATCTGCGCAGCGGAGCGCAGACGCTCTCGATTCATGCCGGAACGCCCTACAGCAGCGTTGGCCAGGTCGCAGCCCAAGTCGTGGGCGTGAGCGACGGCCAAGCGGTCACTTTGGGAGAGGTTGCAAGCGTTCGTATGGGCGCGGCTCCATCTTCCTCGCGCACCACCTTTACCTACGGAGGCGCTGCGCACAAGGGGACGGCTGCGCAGCAGTCGGCAGTCAGTCTGGCGATTGCAAAAAAGGCCGGCACGAACGCCGTCACCGTCGCCGATGCCATACTCTTAGCCGTTCATGCGATGGCCCTGCCCCCCGGCGTTCATCTGACGGTCACGCGGAACGACGGCAAGAAGGCAAACGACGCCGTCAACGAGTTGATCCAGCGCTTGATCGAAGCCGTTGTGATCGTCGTGGCGCTCTTGCTGGTCCTCGGTTGGCGGGAGGCGTTGGTGGTGGCGACTGCCATTCCACTGACGCTCTTCGTCACGCTAGGCATCGGGATGATGACGGGGCAGAGCATCAATCGCATCACGCTCTTTGCGCTGATCCTTGGCTTGGGTCTGTTAGTCGATCAGGCGATCGTGGTAGTCGAGAATATCCATCGTCACTATAACGACGATCCGACGATGCCGCGGGCTGAAGCGACGGTTCGCGCCGTTGCGGAGATCGGCAGCCCGACGACGCTGGCCACGATTGCCGTCGTCCTCTCATTCCTGCCGATGCTCTTCGTCTCCGGAATGATGGGCCCGTACATGCGTCCCATCCCGATCAACGTGCCGATCGCCATGATCGCGTCGCTGCTGATCGCCTTCGCCGTGACTCCTTGGGCCACGTATGCGCTCCTGCGCAACGCAAAGACCAAGATTCAACACGGCATACCACGCTGGATCGCGCCCTTTCGCAACGCTCTCACCACGCTTCTGGATCGACCGCGTACCGGGCGCATCTTCGCGTGGGTATTACTGGCGGCGTTCCTGGCCAGCGCCGCTCTTCCAATGGTCAAGCTCGTCAAGTTTCGGATGTTGCCACGCGGAAACGTCACCACATTTCTTCTGAGCATCGACGCTCCACCGCAGAGCAGCGTCCAGAACACCGCCCGGATCGCGCGCGCCGTGGGGGTCGTGCTCTCGGGCTCCAAGGAGGTCGCCAACTACCAAACATTCGTCGGCACGAATGCCGTTCCGGACCTGGCGAGTCTGCTCGACGGCAGCGTCTTTCGGCACGCTCCAAACCTTGCCGATATTCGCGTAAATCTGGTTCCGAAAGGCGATCGTAAGATTCAATCAGCGGTGCTGGCGGCACAGATGAGACCGAAGCTTCAGGCCGTCGCTGCGCGCTACGGAGCAACCCTGCGCATCTTGCAGACTCCTCCGGGGCCGCCCGTGCGCGATACGATTCTGGCCAAGATCTACGGACCGGAGGCGCAAGTACGCCGCGCGATCGCCTCGCGCGTGGTCGGCATGATGCGGCATGAACGCGGAGTGGTGGATATCGACCCGAGCGACAAGGCCGTCCCGATCAGCCTGCAACTCGAGGTCGATCAACGCAAGGCGGCGCTCGCCGGCGTCGACGTGGCCTCGATCGTTGCGACGCTGGGAATGGCCGTGCACGGTGCGGTGGTCTCAACGCTGCATACCGGCAGATCGGCGCGCCCGGTCGGGATATTCCTACGCTTTGCACCCCAGTATCGCCGCGATGTCGCGGGGCTTGGTGCGATCGCCATCCCGACGCGTACGGGCGGCAGCGTGCCGCTCTCGGCGGTGACCCACGTCGTGGCAACCTCCGGCGCACAACCGCTCTATCGCGATGATTATCGTAACGTCACCTATGTTGCGGCTGAGATGGCGGGGCGCAGCTCCACCTACGCGGTCATCGATATGTTGCTCAAGCTCGCGCGCCGGCCGCTGCCGGCCGGCTACCGCATCGCTTGGGGCGGCGAATGGGGGCTGACGAACAAGGTGTTCGCGGATCTGGGCCGGGCGATGTTACTCGCCTTTCTCTTGATCTACTTTCTGCTGGTCGCCCGCTTCCGCTCGTTTAAGAAGCCGTTCGTCGTGCTTGCGGCCGTGCCGTTGGCGGTGATCGGCGTGATGCCCGGCTTTGCGATCCTCGCACCGCTGGGCATCTACTTTTCGGCTACGGCTATGATCGGCCTGATTGCGCTCATCGGCATCGTGGTGCGCAACTCGATTATTCTTATCGAATTCATTGAAGATAAGCTGCGGGAGGGGTTGCCGATGCGCGATGCATTGATCAGCGCAACGACCGCACGGACGCGACCGATCTTTCTCACGGCGGCTGCCGGCGTGCTCTCGTCGCTGGTCATCGCCTCGGATCCGGTGTGGAGCGGCTTGGCGTGGGCGCTGGTCTTCGGCATGACGGCCTCTGCGGTACTTTCGGTCCTGGCTATTCCACTGCTCTACGGCATGGTTGCCGGCAGCGAGCGCCTGACCCAACTCGATCGCGTGGACCAGCTACCGGCACCGGCGCGTCACTTGCGCACGGTCGTGACCTTCCCGGAGCTAGACGGCTTCGTTATGGAGTCGGCCGCACTTCCGCGTCTGCTCCAAGGCGAAATCGTGAACCTCGATAGCGAGATCTTCCGTGGAGTGGGTGATGCCGTCGATGCGAGCGCCGTTCTGCACGGTCCCTTCCGTGTCGAGGATGTCGCGGTGATCCTGGGCGGTGCTTATGGCGAACTGCAAGGCACGCAACGCGTTACTCTTCGTTCGACCGGGCCACAGGCGCCGGCATGGAGGCTCATGGAAGATGCGTAATCTGCTTCGATCTGCGGGGGTGGCGTTGTTGGTCGCACTCCAGACGCAAACGGCTCTCGCGGCAACCCACGCCGCCACGCCGCTCTCGCTGAACACGGCGATTGCGTTGGCACTGCGCGATAACCTGGCCTATCGCAGCGCGCAGATCGGAATCGCGCAAGCGGTGGCCCAACTGCGCCAAGCGCATGCCCCGGAGCTTCCAGGTCTCGCGCTACGCGATACCTACCTTTACGCAAGCCCTGTCGCCAAACTGACGACCCCGTTTGGATCGATTCCGTTCAGCAGCACCGACTCCACCAACGTACCGTTGCTGGCGCTGCAGTATACGCTCTACGACGGCGGCGTCACCGCCGCGCGCGTGGGGCAGGCGGCGGCCGGGCTATCGATGGCCGAAGGCGATGCGCATGAAGCGCGTGGGGCGACGGTCGCACAAGTCTCGAAGGCGTACTTCGGTTTGTTGGCTGCCATGCGCATGGAGCGCGTGGCGCAGCATGCGCTCACCCTGGCGGGTCAACATGTGAAACAGGCGCGCGAGTTGCTGGCCGGTGGCCAGATTCCGCGTGCGGATCTTCTGCGAGCTCAAGCTGGGCTTGCAGACCAGAACGTTCGTGCCATCCAAGCGCACGATGCAGTCGCAATGGCGCAGCTTGCCCTCGCTCAGGTGCTGCATGCACCGCTCTCGACCCGCTATATGCCGACCGATCGACTTGCCGGCAGCGTGCCGCATTTCGATTTACGGGCACTGCTTGCATCGGCCCGCGCCCAGCGCGGCGAGTATTTGGCAGCCAAGGCCGCGCTTGTGGCTGCGCAACGTGCGGTTGCGGTAGCACGCGGCGGGGCCGCACCCTCGGTGGCGCTGACCGTGGCCGACGGCAACACCCAGCCGGCCGTTATCTCAGGCTTTCACAACCAGTTCTCGGTGGGGCTCTCCGCCGTGTGGATGCTCTTCGACGGCGGATATACCGCCGGGCGCGTGGCAGCGGCCCGCGCGGGTGTGCAGCGGGCAAAGCTCGGCGTGGAGGGTTTGCGCGAGGCGATCGGGGTCCAAGTGCGCTCCGCCTATCTCGGTGTGCAGGCCGCGCAGGCAGGCGTGAGCGCAGCCCGGCAGTTCGTGCACTACGCCGACGAGAGTCTGCGCTTAGCCGGTGTGCGTTACCACGGCGGCGTCGCTACTGCCCTGGAAATGCAGGACGCCCAACAGCGCGATCGGGCGGCGCACCAGGAACTGGTACACGCTGAGGCGGCGCTGCGCACGAGCATCGTTGAGTTGCGTTTCGCCGCCGGTCTGCTGTAGGGGCACTGCGTGACCGGCCGTTGATCCTTGGCGGCTGCCCGGCGAACGGTGAAACTCCAGCCGGGCGAGCAGGTAAGCGTTGCTATGCTGATACCAATGCCTTCGATTGTAGCGGTCGCGCACGTCGGCGCTTTGCCCCGGCGCCCCCCGAACGGAACGTACGTCTACACCCTTGCGCAGAACGGGGTCACCCTCGCCAAGAGCACGATCTCCATCTCCAGCGCCGCCGGGGCGATAAGCGTTGGCGAGAATATTCGCGGTGTGGTCAATGCGGTGGCAAAGACGACCTACGACGCGGCAACCCTGCATGAGAAGGCGTATGCGGCAACGTTTCGTCTGGCTCATGGATCGCAGCCGACGACGGTGCGGCTGAAGGCCGGCATAGCCACGGTGCATGTCCCGGGCCAGACGGTGAAGATTCATGCATTGGCTGCCGCGCCGTTGCTGCTGCTCGGGGATAATTTGGTCGGCACGAACCTCTTCATTCCGGCAATTCTTGCTCACACACACACCTCTGCGTTCACGCTGGCGGTCTTAAGCGGTGGTCGCGCGATGCTCGCGCGTGTCGTGCATGGCGGCCCGGCCGCGCGCCCGCCCTTTGCTCGCCGACGCGATCATCATCTCGCCGTCGATGTCGCCGGGCTGCAGTTAATCTACTGGTATCGCCCTCATTCGTATATCGTTGACGCCGTCATCGTCCCGGCGCAGGGGGCCACCTTTGCGCTACGCTCCCGGAGCACGAGCGTGCAACCCGTCGGCACACCCGCACCGCGCGTCACGCCGGTCCCGACTGCGCAGCCGCACTTTGAGAGTCGCAGTGTGCGCTTCACCTCGGCCGACGGCGCGGTGCTCGCCGGGACGCTCACCGTGCCGGATGGGGTGAAAGGCGATGTGCCTGCGGTCGTTTTGGTGCAAGGGAGCGGTCCGATGGATCGCAACGAAACCATCGGGCCGAACTCGGTCTTCCTGCAGCTCAGCAACGCGCTCTCCAATGCCGGCTATATCGTCTTGCGCTACGATAAACGCGGTATCGGTCGCAGCGGCGGCTCGGCCATCGATGCCACGCACCGACTGCTGCTGGCCGACGTGAAGGCGGCGTTTGCGTTCGTGCAGCGTCAGCCGCACGTGAACGCTGCACGAGTCTATCTCCTCGGGCATAGCGAAGGCGGCTTGCTCGTACCGGAGGTCGCAGCGAAAGACCGGGCGGTTGCAGGGGTTATCTTGATGGCGCCGCCGTCCTTGCCGCTCTGGAAGCTCTCGATGCAGCAGGCCGAGGCAGAGGGCGCACGTCCCCAAGCGGAGCGGCGCGCGCTGGCTGCGATACGTGCCGGGAAGACCACCTTCGAGGGATCGATCTGGTACCGCTCGGAGATGGATATCGATCCGAGGGCCGCGATTTCCAAGGTACGCTGCCCGATCTTGATCGTGCAAGGTGCTGACGATCTGCAGGTTCTTCCGCGCGACCTGCCGCGTCTGGTTGACGCAGCTCGCTCGCACAATCCAAACGTGACGGTACGCATCTTCTCGAACGATAACCACTTGTTTATGCCGGTCACGCCCGGCATGCCGCTGACCTTGCGAGCGGAGGTGCGGCAGTACTTCTCCGTCGCCGGGCGGATCGACCCACGGGTCGTTCACAGCATCCTCGCGTGGCTGCATCGAGCCGCGACGCCTGCTCCCAAGGCTTGATGCGACTTTTCTCGAAGCGGCGAGAAAGGTCGCATCTTCTCGCGCGCCGGTGTACGCGAGATATGAGCTTTGAGGAGGTTGGAGTGTTCAAGGGAAAGGTCGCGCTGGTCACAGGAGGCACGCGCGGTATCGGGGCCGCGATTACGACACTGCTCGCCACCGAAGGGGCGCATGTCGCCGCGGGCTATAGCCGCGGTAAAGAGAGTGCCGGCATGTGTCAGGCTAAGCTCGCTTCGATGGGCGCATCCGTCTCGGTACACCAAGGCCGCGTCGATGATCCTGCGGATTGCGCGCGCGTCGCACAAGAGGTACTCGATCGTTTCGGCCGCGTCGACTTCCTGGTGAATAACGCCGGCATCACCATGGATAAGACGGTGCGCAAGATGACCGCGGAAGACTGGCAGACGGTGCTCAGTGTCAACCTCTCAGGCGCATTTCACATGACCAAAGCGCTGCTCGAACATATGATCGAGCGCGGTTCAGGGCGTATCGTCAACATCAGTTCGGTCATCGGCGAGACCGGCAACGTCGGCCAAGCCAACTACGCGGCCTCCAAAGCCGGGCTCTTCGGTTTTAGTAAATCGCTCGCGCTTGAGATGGCGCAGCGCGGCATCACCGTGAACTGCGTTGCTCCCGGGTTCATCGGCACCGAGATGGTCGAGGCCATCCCCAAGGCTGCGCTAGAGAAAGTGATTGAGAAGATTCCGCAGCGCCGCCTGGGGCGCCCCGAGGAGGTCGCCCGTGTGGTGCGCTTCCTTCTCGAAGACGATTCAAGTTACATCACCGGCGCCGTCTACTCGGTCAACGGCGGCCTCGATATGTAGCTTCCACGCAGTGCTCGCGCTCCCGATACCGCGCCGCTCGAGCAGTCTCTTGACGGTCGCGGAGAGGGAATCCGGCGGGGAGTTTGGTAAACACAGCACGTGAATACTTTATCTAACGGCATCGCCGGGCGGGTCTGCATCGTCACCGGGGGTGCTCGCGGTATCGGCGGCGCGATCAGTACGCGGCTGGCAAACGACGGTGCGATCGTCGCCGTCATCGGCTTACCGGCCGATCGCGATCGGACCGAATCGTTACGCGCGAGCCTGAACGGCAGCGCCGAGAACGTCGTTTTTTACGAGGGCGACGTCGGCGAATACGAGCGTTGCACGAAAGCCATCGAGGCCATTCTTCAGGAACACGGGCGCATCGATTGTCTGGTCAATAATGCCGGCATCACCGCCGATCATACGGCGCGCAAGATGACGATCGACGAGTGGAATGCAGTCCTGCAGGTCAATCTGTCAGGGCCATTTTTTATGATCAAGGCTGTGCTGGACGCCATGGTGGCGCAGAACTACGGTCGGATCGTGAACATCAGCTCCGTCGTCGGGCTCTCGGGCAATGTCGGGCAGGCGAACTACGCTGCGGCGAAAGCCGGACTCATCGGGTTGACCAAGACGATTGCTCTCGAGGTCGCAACCAAGGGCGTGACCTGCAACGCGGTTGCTCCGGGATTCATTGCCACCGAGATGGTCGCCGCGATGCCGCCTGCAGCGATCGAACGTGCAGTCGCGAGCACGCCCGTGCAGCGCTTGGGGCAGCCCTCCGAGATCGCGCGTACGGTGCGCTTCCTGCTGGACGAGGAAGCGGGCTACATCAACGGTGCGGTCTTCAACGTGAACGGCGGTTGGTACATGTGAGCGGCGCGATCCCGCCCGAAGAGCTCTCCTACGGGCTCGACGTCACCGGTCTCGATCCGGCGTCGCTGGGCGATGCGCTGCGGGCCGTTATCACCGATGCGCTGACCGATCCTCTGCGCATGGGGACGTGGATGACCTCGTTTGCGTTCGCGCAGCAAACCGTCGGCATCAACTTTCTGCGCCGGCTCAGCGGCGATGCCGCCACGCAAGCGGTCTGGGGTCCCGCCGACAAGCGCTTCACCGATGCCGCTTGGACGGGGAACCCGTTTCTCGCAACGCTCCTCGACGATTACGCGACGCGTACCAAGGCTGCGCTCGACTTGGTGGACACCTCGCGCCTGCCGGAGGCGACCAAGCGCAAAGCCCGTTTCTTGGTCACCCTGCTCAATGATGCGTCTGCGCCCAGCAACTTGCCGTGGATGAACCCGGCCGTCATCAAGGAGGCCATGGAGACCGGCGGCGCCAGCCTCATGCGCGGCGCACAGAACTATCTCGATGACGTCGCGCACAACAACGGGCAACCGCGCCAAGTGGATGCAGCGGCGTTCGAGCTTGGACGCAACATCGCGTGTACGCCGGGACGGGTGGTCTTTCGCAACGAGCTCATCGAGCTGCTGGCCTTCGCTCCACAGACTCCGGAGGTCCATGCGATTCCACTGCTATGCAGCCCGCCGTGGATCAACAAGTACTACATCATGGATTTAGCGCCGGGCCGTTCGTTCATCGAATGGGCGGTGCAGCACGGCCATCAAACGTTTGCCATCAGCTATCGTAATCCGGATGCGTCGATGTCGGCTTTCGGGATGGACGACTACCTGCGGTTGGGCATCCTGAGCGCACTCGATGTGGTGCAAGAGATCACCGGAGCATCGCAGGTCAATATCGCCGCGCTGTGCCTGGGCGGAACCATCGCCACGATCGCTCTTGCCTACCTTGCGGCGATCGGCCAAGGCGATCGCGTGGCCGGCGCCACGCTCACCAACGCTCTCGTGGATTTCTCCGAACCCGGAGACCTCGGGGTCTTCACGGACGAGACCACCATTGCGCGTCTCGAGCGCAAGATGAACGAACGGGGTTATCTCGATTCCAAAGAGATGGCCGGTACCTTCGATTGGATGCGCGCAAACGACCTCGTCTGGAGCTACGTGGTCAACAACTGGTTTATGGGGCGCAAGCCGCCGGCCTTCGATATCTTAGCCTGGAACGGCGACTCGACCCGCATGCCGGCGGCGATGCACTCGCAGTACCTGCGTAGCTGTTATCTGCACAACCTCTTGGTTGTGCCGGGAGCCTTCACGATCGCCGGTGTGCCGATCGATCTTGGGAAGATTACGACGCCGCTCTTTGTGCTTGGAGCCGAGAACGATCACATTGCGCCCTGGCGCGCCACCTACTTGACGACGCAGCACGTTGCAGGCGAGTCGCTCTACACGCGAACCAACGCCGGGCATATCGCCGGCATCGTGAACCCGCCCGGCGGCAAGAAGTCCGTCCACTGGACCAAGCCTGTCGACCATGGCGAAGATGCCGACGCGTGGCTGGCCGGGGCCCAACAGCACCAGGGCAGTTGGTGGCAGACCTGGGCGATCTGGGCCGAAGACCACGGTGGTGGTCGGGTACCGGCGCTCTCCCTGCCGGACGGCGGGGAACCGGCACCCGGCGTCTACGTGCGTGACGCAGTCGCGGCAGCGCTCGATCCGGTGTCGTTGCGTTCGCATCTGCAGGCTACGCCGTGAGCGATCCGCGCAATCAAGATAGCTGGCGCAATCTCGGCGAGTTTATTCGCAGTCAACGAGAACTTGCGCGTCTCTCGATGCGTCAACTGGCCGAGATCGCCAATATCTCCAACCCCTATTTGAGCCAGGTCGAGCGCGGTCTCTATAAACCCTCGGCGGACGTCCTCAAGAGTATCGCCGGTGCCCTGCAGATCTCCGCCGAAACGATGTACGCCCAGGCGGGTCTCCTGGATAAGGATGCCGCGGGCGACAGCGCGCACGGCGTCGAGCAGGCACTGCGCCTCGACCCGCGTCTCTCCAACGACCAGAAAGAGACCCTCATCCGCATCTATCGGGGTTTTCTGGAGTCTCGATAGGAAGTGGGCGCTTGCTCGCTTTTCCCCTGTACCGCGTGGCTCTCACGCAATGCGGCGTCCTCACCGCTCCCCCTGTCGCGTGGCGTGCGCGGCGCGGGCATCTCCAGGCGTTGACAAATATTGCAAGTGCTTGGTATACTTAGCGAAACAGTCAATGAGCAAGGAGTCCACCATGTCCACCAATCTGATCGAAACCGTCGAAAAAATGAACGCACAGGGCCTTGAGGCCCTGAAAGCCGCCCAGCAGCAGAACCTCGAAGCCTTCACTTCGTTGCTCGACATCAGTGAGAAGCTGGCGCAGGGTAAGGTTGAAGTGCCGAGCCTCGACGGCGTTCCGACCCCGAGTCAGGTCGTCGAGATGACCTTCGATGCGGCCGGTAAGTTCCTGGAGCTGCGTAAGTCCTACGCGCTGCAGATCGCCGAGCTGATGGTCGCGACGCAGAAGCAGGCGGTCGAAGCGGCCAAGCACGCTACCAAGCGTGCGACCGAGTTCAGCAAGTAAGCTTCGCCCCTCGATAGGTTTCGGTGAGTCGCCCGCCTGTGCGGGCGGCTCGCATTTTTTCCGGTCGGCGAGGAAAGATCTCGATCCGAGCGATATGTTCTGCGCGTGAGCTTTCTGCCGATGCCGGCGTTCGCGCAAACACATGCGCTTTATGTCTGCTTTGATGCCGGCAGAATGGAACCGGCCGCGCATTGCGGCGCAGGCAGCGCATGAACTTCCGAGATCTCGGTGGGCTCTCGTCTGCAGACGGCAGGTTCGTGCGTTCGGGCTTGCTCTTTCGGTGCGGGGAGTTTGCCGCAACGGATGCGCACGAGCGGGCGTGCATTCGCCGGTCGCGCCTGCGCACCGTCTACGATCTTCGTAGTGCCGCAGAGCGTGAGCAAGCGCCGGCACCGGCAGCCTTGCTTGCGGGGGTGGAAGTCATCCTCACCGACGCCTCCGCGGCGATTCTCCCGAGTCGCGACGAGCTGACGCGTGACGGCCGATTCACTCAAGGCAGCGCGGATCGTATCATGCACGACCTCTATGCGCGCATGCCCGGCGCCTTTGCTTCCGTGCTGGCAGACCTCTTCGAGCGTTTGTTAGGCGGCGCTGCGCCGTTGCTGATCCATTGCAGTGCCGGCAAGGATCGCACGGGTTTCGTGGTCGCCCTGCTCCTGGCGGCGCTCGACGTGCGACCAGACGAGATCGACGCCGACTATCTGGTAAGCGCGCGCGCCGGTGCGGGCGAGTTTGCACACACGGATCTGGCGCGCTACCTTGAAACGATCGTGGGGCACACCGTCGATCGGCAGGCCCTGCAGCCGATGCTGACGGTCGCGCCCAGCTATCTCGCCGCGGCGCGCGAGCAGATCGACGTAGCGTTCGGAGGGTTGCACGCCTATCTACGGGATGCGTGCGGCATGGATGCGGCTCGCTGCGCCGCTCTGCGGCAGCTCTTCACGGAGGCCGTCTCTGGATAGCCGGATCGATCGATGCGTACGGTAATCTTTGCGGCGGCCGATCGCCCACAGATGGAGCGCGCGCTTGCCGTCCGTTTTGCGGTTTTCGTCGACGAGCAACGGGTGCCCGGGGAGATTGAGGTTGACGAGCATGACATGCAGGATCCGCGCGCGGCTCATGTCCTCGTCATCGATGACGACGAAACGCCCATCGCAGCAGGACGATTGTACGAGCGCGATGTCGCCGTCGTGCAGATCGGTCGCATGGCGGTGCTTGGGCCCTATCGCGGCCGTGGAATTGGGGCGCTGTTGCTGGATACGCTCATGGCAGAGGCTCGCCGGCGCGGGTATGTGCGCGCGGTGTTGCACGCACAGACGCATGCCAAAGGCTTCTACGAGAAGGCAGGTTTCATCGCGCATGGCGATGCCTTTGATGACGCGGGTATCGAACACATCGAAATGACCAAAGCGCTCGATTCGTAAGCGCGAACGGCTATTCGGCGGCGATGGCAGCGATGGGGACGGCTTTGCCTTTACGCATGAGCAAGACGAGCGGTGTTGCCAGGACAAAGACGATGGCGGTGATCCGGAAGAGATAGCTATAGGCGATGACCGCCGATTGCTGGGCGACCATCTGCGTCAGGAGCGCGACCGAGTAGCCTTGTGTTCTCGTCACGCCGCCTGCCAGTACGTTCCAAACGATCGCCGACTCGTGTTGGAGCAACGTCGTCAGGATGGCGATTCCGAAGCTTCCGCCAAGCTGACGCACCAGCGTGTAGACGCCGGAGGCTCCGGCAAGCTTCGCAATCGGGACATCGCCGAGCGTGATGATCGAGAGCGGCACGAAGAGGAAGCCCAGAGCGCCGCCCTGCCCAACCCGTGGCCAGAAGACGTGCCAATACCCTGCTTGAGCGTTGAGGTTGCCGAGTTGCCATGTCGCAAAGGCGAATCCCAGGAACCCGATTGCGACCAGCAGGCGCGCGTCGACGCGGTTGACGATGCGCCCGACGAGCGTCATGGAAATTGCAGTTGCAAAGGCGCCGGGAACCAACACGATGCCCGTGTCAAGCGGCGTGAAGCCGAGGATGCTTTGGAAGAAGAGGGGTAGGATCAATGCACTGCCATAGAGTCCAAATCCGGAGATGACACCCAGAATGGTTCCGATGGCAAACGACCGTCGTTTGAAAACATGCAGGTCGACGATGGGATGTCGATCGCGCCAGGCCTTGATGACGAAGATGGTCAGCGTCACCGCGGCAAGAGCCGAGAGAAAGAGGATGGTATTGGAAGAGAACCACTCATCATGTTCGCCTCGCTCCAGGACATATTGTAAGGAAGCCAGTCCCGTCGTGAGGAGTCCTAAGCCAAGGAAGTCGATGCCGCTTTTCGGCTTTTCGATGTAGTCGGGATTCGGAATGAACGAGAGCGTCATCAGGAAGGCAACGATGCCGATCGGCACGTTGATGAAGAAGATCAACGGCCACGACGCATTATCTACGATGTAGCCGCCGAGCAGTGGGCCGATCGCCGGCCCAACCATGGCGCCGAGCCCAAAGATCGCCATCGCGGTTCCACGTTTTGCGGCTGGGAAAGACTCAAAGAGGATGGCTTGCGCGGTGGGCTGCAAGGCGCCGCCGCCGATGCCCTGGATGATACGGTAGAAGATCAGTAAGCTGATGGAATGCGCCGTGCCGCAGAGAAACGACGACACCGTGAAGATGGCAAGCGAGGATGCGTAGAAGATCTTGCGTCCTAAGAGCGCCGTCAGCCAGCCGTTGAGCGGCATCACGACGACCTGCGCTAAAATGTAGCCCGTCGCAACCCAGGCGACTTGGTCGATCGAGACTCCGAGGTTGCCGGCGATGGTGTTGAGGGCGACGTTGACGATCGTCGTGTCGATGATCGCCATCGTGAGACCGAGCATGACCGTGGCCGTGATGAGGGCGACCGGCGGGTTCTTGCGGGCGCGTAACCATCCCCCCGCCTCTCGTGCTGCGGGGCGTTTGCGCAAGGTCGCCGCGTCTGCCATCGCGCGCACCTAACCGAAGGGAGCAACGAAAGGTTGCGTGGAGTCAGGCTGCCGACAGATGGTTGGTATATCTAGCACTCGCGTGGTATCCTGACCGTGGTATGAGACATTCGCACTCCTTTCATGCGGCAGTCGCCGCCCTGGCGCTCTCGGTCATCCCGGTGGGGGCCACGCTTGCCCTCTTGGTGGGCGCACAGCTTGAGCGCGCGCGACGCCGTTTCCCCCGCCCCCCGGGGTCCTTGACGGTGCCGGCCGCCGGTGGTAGCATAATCGCCTATGCCCGGCGGCTGGTAAGCCACGTTTGGTAAGGGCGACCTCTCCTCGGCCAAGGCTGGAGTCGTCCTTTTCGTCGTGCCCAGCAGATCGTGGCAGCGCGCTTTCCTTCAACTGACGGTGAGAGAGTAACGAATGGCAAAAACGACGGCTCCTAAGGCTCCCGCAAAATCCGCAGCGGGTGCGGCGAGCAAGTCGAAGCGTGCCGTTGCCGCCGAGGCAAGCAACGGCACCCGGGCGGAGATGCCGTCGAGTTTCCCGATGCCGACCGGCGCGTTCACGGTCGAGCAGCCGCCCGACCCCGGTTCCAAGCGCGAGCGTAAGTCCTTCGGGACGATTCCGCACGTCCTTGAGGTGCCCAACCTCATCGAATTGCAGAAGGCCAGTTTCGATTGGTTTAAGACGGAGGGCCTGGGCGAAGCCTTCGCCTCCATCTCGCCGATCAAGGACTTTACGGGCAATCTGATCCTCGAGTTCGGCGAGCATAGTCTGGGCGAACCGAAGTACACGATCGAAGAGTGTCGCGAACGCGATATGACCTTCAGCGCTCCCTTGCGCGTACGCGTTCGTCTCATTACCGCCGAATCCGGCGAAATCAAGGGGATCCCCGACCAAGAGATATTCATGGGCGATTTCCCGCTCATGACCGATAACGGCACGTTCATGATCAACGGCGCCGAGCGGGTCATCGTCAGTCAGCTCGTTCGTTCGCCCGGCGTGTATTACTCGAGCGACGTCGATACAAATACGCGTCCCGTCTACAACGCGACGATCATTCCCAACCGCGGTGCCTGGATCGAGTTCGAAACCGATAACGGCACTAAGAACGACGAAACCGAAGGGACGATCGGCGTCCGCATCGACAAGAACCGCAAGATCTACGTCTCCACGTTCATTCGTGCGCTTTCGCGCCCCGATCTTGGATGTGACTGGGAGAACGATGAGGCGATTCTCAAACTCTTTGACGGCTCACCGCTCGTTGCCAACTCCATCGAAAAAGACAAAGATACAAAAACGCGTGAAGACGCGCTCAAAGAAATCTACAAAAAGCTGCGCCCGGGCGAACCCGAGAACGCCGAGAATGCCGAGAAGCTGCTGGAGTCGCTCTTCTTCGATGAGAAGCGCTACGATCTCGCAGGCGTCGGTCGCTACAAACTAACCGGAAAATTTCAGTATCGCATCGAGAATTCCGATGTCGATGACCGCTTGGCGCACCCGCTGATCTCTATCGATGAGTACGCAGACGCCGGCCTCACGATGCCGCCGATCGAAACGCGTTGTTTGGTCCGGGCGGACATGATTGCCGTCATCCGCCGGCTTATCAAAGTTGCGACCGGCGTGGTTCAAAAAGATGACATCGATCATCTGGGGAATCGTCGCGTGCGCTCCGTTGGTGAACTGCTGCAGAACCAGTTCCGCGTCGGGCTCTTGCGCCTTGAGCGCGTCGTTCGTGAGCGCATGACCACCCAAGACATCGAAACGGTTACGCCGCAGGCACTCATTAATATCCGCCCCGTTGTCGCAGCGATCAAAGAGTTCTTCGGATCTTCGCAACTATCGCAGTTTATGGATCAGACCAACTCGCTTGCAGAGCTTACGCATAAGCGTCGCCTCTCGGCCCTTGGGCCCGGCGGCCTTTCACGCGAGCGGGCGGGCTTCGAAGTACGCGACGTTCACCACTCACACTACGGACGCATCTGCCCGATCGAAACCCCGGAAGGCCCGAACATCGGACTGATCGGTTCACTTGCTACCTATGCTCGCGTAAACCGCTTTGGATTCATTGAGACGCCGTACCGCGTTGTGCATGGCGGCACCGTCACGGATGAAATTAAGTATCTGACCGCCGACCGCGAAGACGAATACATCATCGCGCAAGCCAACACGCCGATTGACACCGCAGGGAAAATCCTCAGTGATTCGGTCGTCTGCCGTTACGCTGAAGAGTACATCGAAGAAGCGGCCGATCGTGTCCAGTTGATGGATGTTTCGCCAAAGCAGATCGTCTCGATTGCCACTGCTCTGATTCCGTTCCTCGAGCACGACGACGCCAATCGCGCACTGATGGGTGCGAACATGCAGCGTCAGGCAGTGCCGCTGTTGCAACCGCAGTCTCCGATCGTGGGCACCGGCATGGAGTACCGCGCGGCGAAGGACTCCGGCGCGCTTGTGGTCGCCAAGGAGGGCGGTGTCGTCAAACTCGTCGACTCTCGCAGCATTGTCGTCGAAAACGCAAAGGGTCTTGAGAAGACCTACGAACTGCTCAAGTTCGTTCGCAGCAACGCGGGTACGTGCATTAACCAGCGCCCCATCGTCGAGACCGGCGAGAAGGTTTCGGTGGGACAAGTGCTTGCCGATGGTCCCTCATCGGATCGCGGGGAGCTGGCGCTTGGTCAAAACGTATTGGTCGCCTTTATCCCGTGGGAAGGCTACAACTACGAAGATGCCATCCTCATCAGCGAGCGAATGGTCAAGGAAGATCGTTTCACTTCCATTCACATCGAAGAGTACGAATGCGAAGCGCGAGACACCAAGCTTGGGCCTGAAGAGATCACGCGCGATATCCCAAACGTCGGCGAAGACGCGCTCAAGGATCTGGACGAGCGTGGTATCATTCGCATTGGCGCGCAGGTGCGCCCGGAAGACATTCTGGTCGGCAAGGTAACGCCGAAGGGTGAAACTGAGTTGACGGCCGAGGAACGGCTCTTACGCGCGATCTTCGGTGAAAAGTCGCGTGAGGTGCGCGACACTTCGCTCAAAGTGCCGCACGGTGAAAAGGGCAAGATCATCGACGTCAAGGTGTTCTCGCGGGAGAACGGAGACGAGCTTTCACCCGGCGTTAATCATTTAGTACGAGTCTATGTCGCCCAGAAACGCAAGATTCTGCAGGGTGATAAGATGGCCGGCCGCCACGGCAACAAGGGCGTTATCGCGAAAATCCTGCCGGAAGAAGATATGCCCTATCTCGAGGATGGCTCGCCGGTCGACATCGTGCTCAACCCCCTGGGCGTGCCTTCGCGCATGAACTTAGGCCAGATCTTGGAGACGCATCTCGGCTGGGCGGCAAAGATGCTCGGTATGCACGTTGCAACGCCGGTCTTTGATGGCGCTCACGCTGAAGATATCGCCGAGTTGTTGCAAGATTCAGGGCTTCCCGCCGACGGCAAGGCGTGGTTGCGTGATGGGCGCACCGGCGACCGCTTCGCGCGTCCGATCACCGTCGGCTACATCTACATGCTGAAGCTGGCCCATCTGGTCGATGACAAGATCCACGCCCGGTCGACCGGCCCGTATTCGATGATCACCCAACAGCCTCTTGGCGGTAAGGCACAGTTCGGCGGCCAGCGCTTCGGCGAGATGGAGGTCTGGGCACTTGAAGCCTACGGTGCAGCCTACACGCTTCAAGAGTTGTTGACCGTCAAGTCCGACGACGTGGTCGGCCGCGTCAAGACGTATGAAGCCATCGTCAAGGGTGAGAACGTTATGGAACCCGGCGTTCCCGAATCGTTCAAGGTCCTCATCAAAGAACTGCAATCGCTGGCACTCGATGTCAAGGTGTTGACGGAGAGCCGCGAAGAGGTTGAAGTCCGCACTCAAGATGACGACCTGAGCGAGAAGGAGCGTCAGGAGATCGGCCTGTTGATGGGCGATGAAGACCCGCGTGTAACGCAGACGGCGGTCGCCGCCGGCGAAGTCGTGGCGGAAGCCGTGGCCGACGGTCTCGTTGCCGAAGAGGAGGAAGAGGACGAAGAGATCGACGATAGCAAGCCGATCGAGGTGACCGCGCCGTTGCCGACGCCGCCGATGGTGCGGGGTGCAGTGTTTGAATCGCTCGAAGAGCTGGCAGCGGAAGAAAATCGTACCGATGTCGTTGAAGACGATATCGAAGGTACGCAAGGCTACGAACTCGAGGACGAAGACGAGCCTTCGGAGAGCGAAGAGCCGGCGGGCTTTGAGGATGAGGAGAGCGATCGGTTCGCCGACGGGCACACCCACACCGAAGAAGAGTTCTAGCCCCTCAAAGTAAGCCAACCGCGAGATAAAGCAAACACGGGATCCGGCAGTTGCTGGGTCTCGTATGTGCTTGTGCCCCGGACGACGGCATGTGTCCGGAAACCCTCTTCAGGTGCTGCGCTTGATGGCTGGTGCATTGGGTATAATAACCCAACGCCGTGAGCGTTTCATCGGAGGAAGAACGCTATGTTGCATCGCCTTGGAATCGTCGGCCGCTTGGCCGCAGGGCTATCCTTATTGGCGTTCGCCGCTTGCGGCGGTGGTGGGACCACGCCGTCCAATACGTCCGGTGGCGGGATTTCCACCATGAGCGTGAGCATCATGGACGCGCCGTTCCAAAGTTCAACCGGTACGGTATCAGCCGTGAATATCGACATCGCCAAGGTCGAGTTGGTGGGCAACGGCGGCAACCAGACACTCGTGACCTTCTCGCCTTCGGAGCAGATCAATCTGCTCAACTACCAGACTTCCCCCTTTGCTTTGGGGACCGCCACCTTCCCCGCGGGGCAGTACCAGCAGATGCGCTTCGTGCTGGATGACTCATCGCCGAATAACAACAGCGTGGTCATCAACGGCACGACCTACCCGCTCTCCATCCCGAGTGCCACCGGCATGGGCTTCGGCGGCAACACCTCCACCGATAACGGGGATGGCCCGGGAACGGCAGGGGTGAAGGTCAACATCGGCCTCAGGGCGCAGGCCGGCGCTTCCTACGGCTTTCTCATCGACTTCAATGCGGCTGAGTCGCTGGTTGCGACCGGCAATGGGGGGTGGATCATGAAGCCGGTTCTGGTGGCGACCCCGCAGAGCTTGGCCGGTTCGATCTCCGGTTCGGTCAAGAACGTCGCGAACACGGCGGTCGACAATGCCGAGATCCTGGCAGAGCAGAACGGCCAGCCGGTCAACTCGGGCGTGACCGATGCCAACGGCAACTTCCAAATCAATGCCTTGCCGACCGGCACATATACCCTGGTGATCGAGAATAGCTGGACCAACCTAGCCGGTCAGAGCGAGACCGCTACCGGCGCGGATGGCACGGCTCCGGTCACGGTTGCCAACCCCGTCATCGTGACGGCGGGTCAAGCCACCACGGTTACCCTGAGCGACTAAAGGGCACCTGGAGATCGAGGCGCCCTAAGCGAGTTCGTGGGGAAGTCAGCGTTGACTTACCCACCCCGGGAGGGGTAGGATAGAGCCATGACTCTCCCCCCAAACGAAAAGGCCGACGTGCTCGCTCGCCTGCGCTCCGTACGCGGACACATAGACGGAGTTCTCCGCATGATCGAAGACGACGCCTACTGCGTGGATGTCGTCAAACAAGTCTCTGCTCTGCGCGCCGCTTTGGATAAGATAGGGCGCATTGAGCTACGTAATCACTTTCGCACGTGTATGCGACAAGCCGTTCTCGATGGTCGGGAGGATGGGGCGATCGATGAACTGATGGGTGCGCTCGCCTTTACGCGCGACCTGCTTTGATGAAGAGGAGCTATGCAGAAGAATCAGTATACCGTCACCGGCATGACGTGTGAAAACTGTGCGCGTCACGTGCAGGTAGCGGCGATGAGCGTTTCGGGCGTCGAACGCGCAGAAGTCAACCTTTCGGCGAGCGAGCTGGTCGTCGAGAGCGAGACGCCCGTCAGTCGAGCTGCGCTCGCTGCTGCCTTGCAAGAAGAAGGCTACGACCTCGCGTGAGTACTCGTTTGGAGATCGCGGTCAGCGGCATGACGTGTGCATCGTGTACGACGCACGTCAGGCGAGCGTTGCAGCGGATCGATGGTGTCACCGATGTCGGCGTAAACCTGGCTACGGAGCGCGCCGTCGTCGAACTGGCATCAGCGCTGCCGGCGCAACGGCTGCTGGAAGCCGTCGAAAGCGCAGGATATGGCGCCCGTCTGGTCACTGAGCTAGACGCCGCAGGTGATGACGCGGACGAGCAGCGGCGCGATGAGGATGTGCTGCGCCGGCGACGGCTGCTGATCTTCGCCGTTGCGCTGAGCCTCCCGACCGTGGTTCTGAGCATGTTCGTCGGTGACTTTCCGGGCAAGCAGTGGCTCCTCTTTGCACTCACCCTTCCGGTCTGGGCGGTTGTTGGATGGACCTTTCACCGCGGGGCGATTTCAGCGGCCCGTCACGGCACGACGAATATGGATACGTTGGTCTCCTTGGGGTCGACCGCGGCCTTCGGGCTATCGATCTACGCTACGCTGACGGGGCGACCGACGTACTACGAGTCGGCAAGCGGGATCATCACACTGATTTTCGTTGGGAAGTATCTCGAAATGGCGGCAAAGGGACGCAGTAACGCCGCCATGCGTTCCCTCCTACACTTGCGTCCGGCAACCGCTCGCCTGCGCGGTGCAGATGGCGCGATGACGCAGGTCCCTACGGAGCGCGTGCAGGTTGGCGACGTGCTCATCGTGCCGGCCGGCGAAGCGGTTCCCGTTGATGGAGTCGTTCTTGAAGGCCATAGCAGCGTGGACGCGGCGATGTTGAGCGGCGAGCCCTGGCCCGTCGATGTCGAACCGGGCAGCGAGGTTCATGCCGGAACGATCAACGGCGACGGTTCGCTTGCGATTCGGGCCACGGCCGTCGGTGCCGGAACGACGCTGGCCAAGATCATGCAGGTCGTTGCTGCTGCCGCCGGTTCGACGCCGCCGATTCAACGCATCGCCGATCGCGTCGCTTCGATCTTCGTTCCCACGATCTTGACGATTGCGACCGGAACGCTGCTCGTGTGGATCTGGAGCGGGCACGGCTGGATCGAGGCAGCCATCATCGCGGTAGCGGTCCTGGTGGTAGCCTGTCCGTGTGCGCTTGGGCTCGCGACGCCGACCGCCGTTGTCGCGGGGGTCGGCATCGGCGCGCAGCGCGGCGTACTCTTTCGGGATGCGGGTGCGCTGGAACGCTTGGGCCGCACGACGGATGTGGTCTTCGATAAGACGGGAACCCTGACGCTGGGTCGCCCCGATATTACGCAGGTAGCGTCCTGGAACGGCGCGACCGATGACGAGGTCATTGCGCTTGCTGCCGCACTGGAAGGCAGCTCGTCACATCCGTTGGCGGCGGCCGTCCTGCGGGAAGCGCAGCGGCGTGCGGTCGATGTGCCGTCAGCCGAGGATGTCGTTGCCCAGCGCGGTGGCGGCTTACACGCACGCGTGGGCGGGAGCAACGTCGCGCTCGGAACGCCGGCCTTTCTCCAACTCCGTGGCGTTAGCGTCGGCGAGCCTCTGCGTAGCGACGGCTCGGGAGCGGTCCTGCTTGCGCGTGAGCGTACGCTCCTCGGCTCAATCGTGTTTGCCGATCGGGTGCGCGACGAAGCGATTGAGGCGGTTGCCGACCTGCACCGGCTGGGGCTAAAGGTTCACTTGGTCAGCGGCGATGCCGATGACCCGACGCAGCAGGTGGCGCAGCGGGTTGGTATCTTGGACTGGCAAGCGCGCGTGGGCCCGGAAGAGAAGGGGGTCTTCGTTGCGGCGCTGGCGTCCTCCGGAGCACGCGTCGTCTTCATCGGAGACGGTATCAACGATGCCCCGGCGCTGGCCCGCGCGGATGTCGGGATGGCGATGGGCGGGGGCACTCAGGTTGCCATGGAAACTGCGCAAGCGGCGATCATCAGCAACGATCCACGAGCGGTCGGCTTTGCGATCAAACTCTCTCGCGCCACCGCGAGGACCATCTCCGGCAACCTCTTCTGGGCGTTCGCGTACAACGTCGTGCTGGTGCCGCTGGCAGCGATGGGCATCGTTGCACCGATGCTCGCCGCTGCGGCGATGGGCTTCTCAAGCCTCTTCGTGGTCGGGAACTCCTTGGCACTGCGCTACCGCATCTAACGGCGGTGTCGGAGGGGGGACTTCCGGCCTATAGTGAATACCCAGGCATGGCACGCGCCTGGGCGGAACGGATTCCTGCAACGTGGCGTATTCCGCTTGCGCTGGCGATCTTCGTCGCCGTTTGGGTGGCAGCGGATGCGCTCAGCGATGCCTACGTCACGCAAGTGGGCTTCAGTCCGTGGTACCTGGGCACCGCTCTCGACCTCGCGCTCTTCTATGCGCTCGGCGTACGGTACTGGCCGGTTATCGTCGTAGCCGGTGCGATCGGCTGGCATTTCACGCACTCGGCACCCTACACGCTGCTCGCAGCGCTCGTTCTGCAGACGACCATCGCCCTTGGGTACGCGGGGCTCTATCGTCTGCTCGTCGAGAAGATCGGCGTCGGCTTTCCGTTGCGCACGGTGCGAGATGTCTTGCTGTTCGTTGCCGTCGGCGCCGTCATCGGACCGGCGCTTATCGCCGTCGTCGCCGTCATTCCGCAGGCGTGGCTTGGGCATATTGCTTGGTCGAGCTTCGCTGTGCAGTACGTTCGCTTTGTCGTCGGCGATGCCGTCGGCCTGTTGGTCCTCTTCCCGCCGTTGGTGGCCGCTCTCGCGTGGCTGCTGGGGCGCGGCTCGGGGCGGCTTGGAGGGCGCGTCGTTCGCGGCGAAGACGGCATCGTTCTCTGTGCCGTCGTGGGGAGCGTCGTGCTGTGCTATGTGCCGCCGTTCGGCAGTCTTGCGCAGCCGGTCTTCGTCTATCCGTTCCTGCCCCTCGCGTGGCTGGCCATTCGTGACGGGATGCGTGGAGCGATGTTGACGGTACTCGTCGCCGATGCGAGCGCCACGGTTCTGCAGGCCGTACTGCACGTTCCCGAACGCAATCTCATTGCGTTGCAGGCGTTTATCGGCGCGAGCGCCGTCGTCGCATTGGTTCTCGGTGCGTTGGCACTGGAGCGTACGCAACTTGAGCGGCGTCTGCGCGAACGCGCCGAAATCGACGAACTGACGGGTCTAGGCAACGTGCGTCGTCTGCTGGCATGGTGCCGGGAGCGCGACGAGAGCGAAGTCGGCCTTGGGGTCGTGGACGTCGATGAGATGCGACTGCTCAACGAAGGGATCGGGCGCGAGGCTGCCGATGCCGTCTTGGTCGAACTTGCGCGACGCTTGGCCGGCGTGGTGAGCGACCGTGAGATCATCGTGCGACTCTCAGCCGACGAGTTCGCGGTCGTCACCGACGAGCCGTTGCGACTGGACGGCGTTATCACGGCGATGCTCCAGAGCGCGGCGGCGCCGTTCGCCGTCGGAGAGGCTCGATTGCAACTGCATCTCTCCCTGACCACTGGGCGGGCCCAAGGAGGCGCTGCTGACGGGTTGCGCCTGTTGCGTGAGGCTGATGCCGCGCTCGATCGCGCGAAGCGGCGTCGGCGCGGGGCGCCGGAACCGTTCGATGCGTCCGCCGGCCTTGCACCCACGCTGCTGGCCGAACTGCACCGCGCGTTGGAGTTGGGCGAGTTCCGTGCCTTCTATCAGCCGATCTATCAGCGTGAGGCCGCATCCGCCGCGTGGCGGATGGTCGGCGTTGAAGCGCTCATGCGGTGGCAGCATCCCACACGCGGCATCATTCTCCCGGCAGATTTTCTGGATCTCTTGGAGCGCTTGGCGATTGCCGAGCACGTCGGTTGGTGGATGCTCGATGAAGCTCTTGCGGCTACCAAGTACTGGCGTCACGAGGTAGCGGACCTGCGCGTGTTCGTCAATATCTTCGAACGGCAGCTCGCCGATGTGTTCTTTGAGCAACGGGTGACCGCGGCCCTGCGGCGCGCGGGCCTGCCGGCGCGCGCGCTGGTGGTCGAGATCAGCGAACGGATTGTCGCCGGCTACGACCAAACGGTGGCCGCACAGACGCGTCGCCTGCGTTCGACGGGAGTCGGCGTTGCCATCGATGACTTCGGCACGGGCGGTTCGAGCTTGAGTCGCTTGCGCGAGATTCCGGTCGATATTCTGAAGATCGACCAGTCGTTTGTCGCGCGCAGCGAAGTGGATGCCAAAGCACGGGCCGTCGCACGGGCCATCGTGCGCCTGGGCGATGAACTGGGCTTACGAGTGATCGCCGAAGGAGTTGAGAACATGCTCCAAGCCGGTGTCATCCTGGAGATGGGTTGTGATACGGCGCAGGGCTACGCGTTCGGCCACCCGATGCCGGGTGAGCGCATAGCCGAACTGCTCTCGTTGACATCCGGATTCGGCTCCGGAGTGGTCGCTCCTTAGGACGCTGTCGGGAAGACGCGGTACGCGGCGAGCTTGCCGTTGTTGTCGAGCCGTACTTCGACGTTCATGCTCCCCTTTTGGAACGCTGCTCGGTAGGTGAACTCACTCTTCGCCGGGTTGCTTGCGAGCAAGGTGAGACCCTGATAGCTGCCGAGAGCGTGCATCTTATCGGAGATGGCTCCGACGGAGGCGCGCGTCACCGTACGACTGACGTTGGGGCCAAGGTCTTTGACGACCCCGGCGTAGCTGTCGGCATAGATCGCGCGCGTTGCGCCGTCGGCCAGACGTTGTGCCGATCCGGATGAGTTCGCGCCGCATGCGCTGAGGGCGGCGAGGGCAAGTGCCGTAAGGACAGTCGTTCGTAGACGCATGCGTTACAGCGTCCCCCAGCCGTAGGAGACGAGCGCCACCTGCCGTGTGGTCGGCTGGCCCTTCTTCGGGTTGGCAACGGCGACGCGTTGGGTGACCACGCTCTGTTGCATGCCTATCGAAGCCAACTCACGGCCCTGTTGCATGACGACGTTGTGCTGGTAGGCTACCTCACGCTTGAGGGCCGACGCCACCGCAACCTCGTTCTCATAGGCGCGCTTTTCAGCGTTATACGCGGCCCAGGCATCGTTGCGCTGCTGTGCGAGCGCCGCCTGCCGGCGCGCTTGCTGGGCTTGCTGTTCGTGGACCTTGCGGTTGTGCTGGATCAGGAGGTACGTTGCCGCTCCGAGCCCCAAGATGATGTTGCGCGTACTGGCTGCGCCATTCGCCAGGACCGGCGCTACCGGTGCCATCGTGGCAAGCAGAGCCGTGAGACTGATGGCGGCGATAAGTCGGCGAAGCGTCATGATGGTTCCTCCGAATGAATGTCGCCCGTGCGACGTAGGTATCATAAAAACGAGAGGTCTCGGAGGAACGTTTCCCTGCTCGGTAATCAACGAAACGCTAGGATCCGCGGTCATGGGCGCGGCCATGGGGAACACAGCGGCGTCGGCGAGAACGGTGTTTTCGTGAAACCAGCTCATCGCCTCACCCTTACGCTGATACTCTCGGCCTGCTTGCTCGGCGCCGGGGGTCTCGCGGCGGCCGACCGCCCCACCGTCGCCTTCACGGCAGGTCAGAGCAAGGCGGGCATGGCGCTCTATCGGGCCTCATGTGCCGCCTGTCATGGGAGCTACCTTGAAGGCGGTACAGGGCCTGCGCTGACGGGCTTTGGCTTCCGAGTATTGGTCAGAGACACCAAAGCGACGGTGGGGGAGCTCTTGCGTGGGATCACCCAACAGATGCCCCTCAACGCTCCGGCTTCGCTGACGCATCGCCAGTATACGGCGATCATGGCCTATCTTCTCAGCAAGAACGGCTATCGAGCAACCGGGCACAAGCTCACGTTTGCTGCCGCCCAGAGATCGCTCGCTTCACCGGTGCGCCCGACCCCCAGCCTCTCCCCGATGCCCGTGCCGTCCTCGCCCCTACAGTTCCACCGAGAGGTCCTGCCCGGCCCGGCCAGTCCGATGCCCCATGGCTAGGGTGCTCCATAACCTTCGTGCGGTGCCTTGTTGGGGTTAGGCCCTCATGATATACTGACGTTCTGTGCCCCGTGCCCAGCGATAACTTGGATGGAATGCGGTCGGGGGTGGCGCGCCGCGCCGCTCCCGCCTTCTCGTTGCATAGCCTAGGTATCGTGCGCCGGGGAGGGTTGCCACGCGGGAGATTTTCGTGAACCTGATCGACGTCAATAACTTCGATGCCATGCGGATCGGCTTGGCATCTCCGGAGCAGATTCGCGCCTGGTCGTTCGGTGAAGTAAAGAAGCCCGAAACGATTAACTATCGTACGCTCAAGCCCGAACGCGACGGCTTGTTCTGCGAGAAGATCTTCGGCCCAACCAAAGATTGGGAGTGCCACTGCGGTAAGTATAAGCGCATCCGCTTCAAGGGCATGATCTGCGACCGATGCGGCGTCGAAATCACGCGGGCAAAAGTGCGCCGCGAACGCATGGGTCACATTGAGTTGGCGACCCCCGTCAGCCATATCTGGTATCTCAAGGGCGTTCCCAGCCGTATTGGGATTCTGCTCGATATGTCTCCGCGGCAGCTAGAGAAGGTGATCTACTACGCCGCCTATGTGGTGATCGATCCAGGTGACTCGCCCTTTGCCGAGCGCGAAGTCCTTTCGGACCAAAAGTATCGCGAAGCCCGCGACAAGTATAAGGAACGCTTCAAAGCAGGCACCGGTGCGGAATCGGTGCGCTCGCTGTTGCGCAACCTCAACCTGCGCAAACTCCAAGAACACCTGCGCAAGGAGTTTCGCGAGGCTACCGGGCAGAAGCGCCTCAAGGCGATCAAGCGGCTAGAGGTCGTCGAAGCCTTCATTAATAGCGGAAACAAGCCGGACTGGATGATTCTCGAAGCGGTGCCGGTGATCGCTCCCGAGTTGCGCCCGATGGTGCAACTTGACGGTGGTCGCTTTGCAACGTCCGATCTGAACGACCTCTATCGTCGCGTGATTAATCGGAACAATCGTCTTCGTCGTTTGCTCGAGCTCAATGCGCCCGACATCATCATTAAAAATGAGAAGCGCATGCTGCAAGAAGCCGTCGATGCGCTGATCGATAATGGTCGCCGGGGTCGTCCGGTTACCGGCCCGAACAATCGTCCCTTGAAATCCCTGTCGGATATCCTCAAGGGTAAACAGGGACGCTTCCGCCAGAACCTCCTTGGAAAACGTGTCGATTACTCGGGCCGATCGGTCATCGTCGTTGGCCCCAATCTCAAGCTGCATCAGTGCGGCTTGCCCAAAGAGATGGCGCTGGAACTCTTCAAACCGTTCGTAATGAAGAAGTTGGTCGATCGCGGCCAAGCGCATAACATCAAGAGCGCCAAGCGTATGGTCGAACGTGTCCGCCCGGAAGTGTGGGACGTTCTCGAAGAGGTCATTCGCGAGCACCCGGTCCTGCTCAATCGCGCACCTACGTTGCATCGTCTTGGAATTCAAGCGTTCGAGCCGGTTCTGGTTGAAGGCAAGGCCATTCAGCTTCACCCATTGGTCTGCGCGCCGTACAACGCAGACTTCGACGGCGACCAGATGGCCGTGCATCTTCCCTTGTCTGCTGCGGCGCAAGCCGAAGCGCGGATATTGATGCTCTCCTCCAACAATATCTTGTTGCCCGCATACGGCAACCCTGTGTCGATCCCGACGCAAGATATGGTGCTTGGCCTCTACTACATCACGTTTCAACGCGACGAGTATAAGGGGCCGGCCAAGGCGCCCATCGTCGAGGACTTCGACGATATCGTGCACGGGAACGATGTGCTAAAAAAGAAGGAGTACGCGCCGTCGGCCGATCAGCCTGGCGTTCTGCCGACGTTTTCGGATCCAAGCGAAGCCATTACGGCCTACGAAACCGGGAACATTCACCTGCAGACCTGGATGTATGTCCGCTGGAAGGGTGCGATGATCAAGACCACCGTTGGTCGCGTGATCTTCAACAACGCCTTCCCTGAAAAGTGGAAGCATGATTTTGTCAATGCCATCGTGGATAAGGGTGCGCTCAAGCGCCTTATCACCGATTGCTATCGTCGCTACGGCAATGCGGAGACGGCTCGTTTTCTCGATGCTATCAAAGAGCTAGGTTTTCACTACGCAACGCTCTCCGGAACCACGGTCTCGATCAGCGATATTGTCGTCCCCCAGGAAAAGCACGACATCATCGGTGCGGCACAAACTCAAGTGGACGCGCAGCACAAAGACTACGAACAGGGATTTATCTCCGAAGAAGAGCGTTACAACAAAACCATCGAAATCTGGTCGAAGGCGTCCGATGAAGTGACGGCGGCGATGCAGGCTGCGCAGAATCCGCTCAACCCGGTCTTCATGATGGCAACCTCCGGAGCGCGCGGATCGATCGCTCAGGTGAAGCAGCTTGGTGGTATGCGTGGGCTCATGTCCGACCCGTCAGGACGCATCTTGGAGATCCCCGTAAAGGCTTCCCTCAAAGAAGGTTTGACGGTCCTGGAGTATTTTATCTCCACGCACGGTGCCCGCAAAGGTCTAGCCGATACCGCATTACGTACGGCCGACTCCGGCTATCTGACTCGCCGTCTGGTCGACGTCGCTCAGGATGTGATCATTCGTGAGGAAGACTGCGGGACGGCCAACGCTATCCTGGTCGGAGACATCCGGATCGGCAAGGAGATCATCGAGCCGCTGACCGATCGCATCATCGGTCGCCGTGCGGCCGACGAATATCGCAGGGACCCCAAGAAGCCGACCACCACGATCGTCAAACGAGGTGAGGAGATCGACGAAGAGAAGGCCAAGCAGATCGTCGAGGCGGGCATTAGCTCGGTGCGGATCCGCTCGGTGCTTACCTGCCAGGCACGCTACGGCGTCTGCGCGTTATGCTATGGACGCGATCTGGCGACCGGGGGTAAGACGGATATCGGCACGGCCGTGGGGATCATCGCGGCGCAGTCGATCGGTGAACCCGGGACGCAGTTGACGTTGCGCACCTTCCACACCGGCGGCGTTGCGACCGAAGACATCATCACGGGTCTGCCGCGCGTCGAGGAGATCTTCGAAGCACGCGTTCCCACCGGCAGCTCGCTGATTGCAGGAGCCAAGGGTCGCGTAGAGATCACGCGCTCCGAGGTGGAGGGCGGTAAAGGCCAGCGCCTTCGTCTGCGGATTCTCGATGAGAACGGAGAGGTCGCTCGCCGTTCATTCTTTGCCAACGACAAGTCGAAGGGGCTGTGGGACTACTATAGTGCGGCTGAAAAATTAGCCGTCACTGCCGGCATGGAGACGGGGAAGGTCGTCGATTGCGACTTCTGGATCATGCGTTCCAATGTCGTCTTTCACGTTACCGATGGACAGATGGTTGACGAAGGAACGGTCTTACTCGAAGGTCCGCTCAACCCGCATGAAGTGCTGCATTATGCCGGTGAAACGGCCTTGCAGAACTACCTCGTGCAGGAAGTGCAGAAGGTCTATCGTTCGCAAGGTGTCGATATCAACGATAAGCACATCGAGGTCATCGTTCGCTCGATGCTTCGCAAAGTGAAGATCACCGACGGCGGAGCGACCAACTTCCTGCCGGGTCAACTGATCGAACTCTCGAACTTCCATGAAACAAACGAGCGCGTGGTCTCCGAAGGCAAGCCCAAAGCCCAGGCCAACCCCGTCTTGCTCGGCGTCACCAAGGCGTCTTTGGCCACCGACTCGTTCCTCTCGGCGGCGAGCTTCCAGGAGACGACGAGGGTGCTGACCGACGCTGCTATCAAGGGCAAGCATGACCCCTTGCTCGGCTTAAAAGAGAACGTCATCATCGGCAAGCTTATTCCGGCCGGGACTGGGATGTCGCGCTACCGTAACATCGAGATCGAGCCGCTTGGCCAGGATATCGACGCTGATGGTCGTCCGCGCCATCAACACGATGAGCTCTACGCCGGAATGACCGCCGACGAGGCGGCATTGGCCGAGGTGATGGGGGCGGCCGACAGTACGTCGCGCTTGGTCAATGCCTACGAACGCAGTCGCGAACCGCTCACGGTTCAGTACGAAGGCGAGTACGAGGAGCACCTCAACGTCCACGCTCCCGCGGCCAAGACCCAGTACGATAAGGCCGGCGTCCAAGGGATCAACCCCGAAGAACTCTAGGAACGGTGCCACCCATCTGACACCGCAAGGGTCCATAATGGCCGCGTTATGGACCCCATCTTGCTTGCTTGGCGCCTCCCTCGCTTCGCGGACACCGCGCTGCGTGGCTCTATCGTTGCAGCGCTGGTCGCGGGCAGTCGGCCGACTCAACAGAATCTCGTGACCGATGCGCTGATTCGTTTCGAGCGCATCGTCCAGGCGCAGGCGAGCGACGGCGTACGGCCGGCACTGCTCTTTGCGCAACGCGACCGCATCTCTGCGTCCCTGCGCCGCTTCTTAGCGTCGCGCTTCGCGCGGCGACTCTTTGCCTTGCGCCGGCGCGAGATCATCGCGGTGGGCCGCAGCGCGCGGCCCTTCGATGCACTCGTGCGGGGAAGGCGCGGCGCGACCTATGCGGTGCTGATTCGCACACTCCCGACGGGAGCGCGACGGCTGGATGCCTACCGCGCCATTCGCACTGCCGCCGGGGCTCGCCCGGGACGAGCGCCGACGGGCGTGGTGATCTACGACCTTACTGACGGCTGCGCGATGACGCTGGCTCTCGCGGCGCAGGGAGCAGCCTGCGCCGCGTAGGCGCAAGAGAGGTCGCCGGCTAGACGATGCCCGCCCGTAGTGCCGCGACCGCGAGTGCCGTGCGCGCGGGGGTCTTCGTTTTCGCCAGAATATGCGAGACGTGGTTCTTGATCGTCTTATCGCTGAGCCCCAGCTCTTTGCCGATGTCCTTGTTGGAGAGACCCTGGCAGATCAGGCGGGTGATCTGCACTTCGCGCGGCGAGAGCCGCGCCTGCCCAAGCGCCACCCTGACTGCGCGGGTCGAGCGTTCGGGTTCGTATGCCTGCGTCTGCGGTGCTTTGCGCGTGTCGTAGTGCTGATGGAGCGTCGGCGCCAGGGAACTAATGGCGTCAAGCAGTTCGCCGATAGTGCGCTCACGCAGTTCGTCCAGCAGGAGCAGTCGTTCCCGAGGGTTGGTGCGAGGCTGATATCGTTCGAAAGGACCGGCCCGTTCGACCGAGCTCAGGAGCACGGTGACGTCGCTTGGCGGTTGCGGGGCGATCGCTGCGCCGGCCATCGCTACGGGTGCAACGGCGATGCGCCGGTCGAGGTCCAGAAGCCGTGCGAGGAGAGAGGCCATCGTGGGGTCCTGCGCTACGACCCGGACGCGGACGGGTATGGTTGGGACGGAGGGCTCGATAAGCACGGTGATGGTCTCCTTCGTGCCATGAGGATAGCGGAGCGCGATTACAGGGCCATTACGCCTAGGACGAAGGAAGGATGCATGCCGATGCGGGAGGCTAGAGTATGCCGGTATCGCCCGCTGCTGCCTCCCCTGGGGAGCTCGTACGTGACCGCCTCTTGGAGCGCTTGGAGCGGTTGCGCCCGTCGGTTGTGGCCATGTATGCGCCGGCTGGCTTTGGGAAGACGACCTTGCTACGGCAGTATCTTGGGCAGCGAGCTGCGGTCGTCTGCGATTGTGGCGGGGTTCGCGACGCCCTGGACGTGGCGCGTCGTCTCATCCCGACCCTAGCGCTGGAACAACCCGAGCGCGAACCGGCGCTGGCGCAACGTGAGTTGCAGCTTGCCGATGGCGCCGTCGGCGAACACGAGCGCCTCCGGCTGGCTCTAGAGGCCTGGCGAGCACCGGGTGCGGGCACCGTGCTCGCGTTCGATCATGCCGAAGCCTTTGAGGGCGTCGCTTCGGCACGCGAGTTTTTCATAAAGCTGCTCGCGCAGACGCCGCCTTCGCGGACCGTGGTGATCTGCTCGCGTGTGCCGCTGCGCCTCCATCTGACGCGCGTCGTGCCGCCTCACGCCCTTCTGGTACTCCGCGCCGATGACCTCACATTCGATGCCGATGAAGTGCGTAGAATGCTCGACCTCTATCCCCTCCGTCCTGGAACGATAGAGCGCGTAACGGCCCTCTCTGAGGGTTGGCCGACCGCAGTTCGCCTCTTTGCTCGTTTTGCGCAGGAAGGGCGGCTCGAAACGCTGCTCGACCACTTCGGTCACATCGCGTTTGACGAGTTGCACGACTATCTGATGGATGCGGTGCTGGTTTCATTAGACGCGGCTCAACGCGACGCGCTTCTAGCCGCGGCTTGTATCCCGGAACCCACGGCGCGTGACGTTGCGCTGGCCCTCGGTAACCCACAGAGCGCGGCAATTGTACGAGAGCTTGCCCGCAGCTCGCCGTTCGTTGCGCTCGATTCAATGGACCGACTTCGTGTGCATCCGCTACTCGCTGCGGTTCTCGTCGAGCATCGAGCGGAGCGATGCGACGCGTTGCTCCTGCGCTGCGCGCAAGAGCGCGAAGCGCAACGTGAGTTTATCCGCTCGGCGCAGCTCTACGTGGCCGCGCGAGAGCAGCAATCGGCAGCAGCGGCTCTAGGGCGTCACGAGTTCACCGGTGATGCCCTCGACATGGAGTACGCGCGCGTACTGGCGTCGCTCGATCAGCAACTCGTCAAGCGGCATCCGCGTCTCTGGTCCATGACCGCCCTGCTGCGACTCTTCTCTGTCGATACGGCGGAACTCTTGGAGGAAGCCGAATCGGTCTGGCGCACACTGCCCCGCGCGACCGGTGCTATGGAACGCTTTTACATCATGGTCTTCCGGGTGCGTTTGATGGCGTATCTCGGCATGACCGAAGATGGGCTCGAATTGCTCGACCGCTTCGTCCAAGAGAACGCTCCGGCATCTGAGCAGCGTGCGCAATTCTTCGGATATATCGACCACATGCGAGGCATTCTCTTCGCGGGGTTGGGGCGGATCGCAGACGCCGAGCGCTACTTGCTCGCTGCCATGCCGGTGACCAGTGGGATGCACGTTGCGACCTGCGGCATCTATCTGTCGCTGGCGTGTGAGATTGCTCGCGCTCGCGGTGAGCGCCCTGCGGAGCGGCGCCTCTTGGAACGCGCGTTGGAGCATTCGCGCTCGTCTGCGCTTGCCAACGTCGTGGCGTTCGCCTTGGCCGAAGCGGTCTTCGGCGCATGGCTTGCGGGCGAAGAAGCTCTCTTCGCGCGCTACGCCTGCGAACTCGCCGAATGCGTAGCCGCGCACCACCTGGTGGCGTTTGCATACTTTGCCGCCGTTGCCGCCGGGAAGGACGCGCAGCCTACGGATGCGGACCTGCCGCGCTATGTCGTCTACGGACGCCTGCTGGAGGCCGCGAATCACGCGCAGCGAGAGGCCGCGGCGCTCTCGGCGGCATCGGCGCTGGCGATCGGGCACGATGCCGGGTCGGCTTTCCTCGAAGCGCTCGCCGCGTTCGCTGTCGCACTGGTGACCGAACCTGCGGATCAGGCGGCCTTCCAGCGGGCCCGGGAGGCTGCCGCCGTGTGTCAGTCCTCGGCGTTGGAGTCGGCGATAGAGGTGCTTGCGCAGGGTCAGGGCGACTGCGGTCCGCTCCAACCGTTCGCTCGCCGCATGCGCAGAGATCGCGCGGTGCGGCCCAGCATCCTTGCGGTGGAACTCTGTTCGGGGGTGGTCACCTGCGAAGGACGCGCGGTGGTGCTCTCGGAGCGAGAGTGGGCGTTGCTCGCTGCGTTGGCGATGCGCCGTGACGCCATATCGCGCGAACGATTGGCCGAACTGCTATGGCCCGATCTCGACGGCTATGCCGCGCGCAATGCGTTAGGCGTCTGTCTCTACCGTTTGCGCGCACGTTTGGGGCGCGAGGATGCGGTGCTGCGCGGCGAGGACGGCTACCGGCTGCATCCGGAGGCGCAGGTGGATCTCTGGGAGATCGAGCGCGCGTTCGCCGAGCGCAGGGCACGGCCCATCGGTGAGGGCGACCGATCGGCGCTCTCGACACTCTTGCAACGATTGCGCCACAGGCGACCCGAGAGAACCTCGGAATGGAGCTGGTTTGAACCGGTGCGTCGACGGCTCGATGCGCTTTGCTCTGAGGTGGCGGCGCTCCTTGCGGGCGATGCGTTAGCACGGGGGGATGGGCACGGCGCACTCGAACTGGCGCAGCAGATGATCGCGGTCGATCCTTGCGACGAACCCGCACGCGAACTCGCGATTCGCGCATATTTGGTCCTGGGCGATCGCCCGGGCGCACTACGTCACTATCGGCAGTATCGTGATATCCTGCGTGCCGAACTTCAGTGTGATCCGTCGCCTTCGTTGAGCCGGCTGCTGACCGGATGATCGAAGTGTTCTATCGCTATCGCGTCCATCCAGCGCAGGCCCGCGCCTTCGAGCATGCGTTCGGCCCCACCGGTCCGTGGGCACAGCTCTTCGCGCGTCATCCAGGCTTTCGACGGACGCGCCTATTTCGGCGTCGGGAAGAGGATGCAACCTACCTGACGGTCGACGTGTGGCACTCGAAGGCCGATTGGGATGCCTTTCGGAGTACCTTCGCCGATGAAGTGATACGCTTGGAGAAGCAACTGCGCTGGTTGGTTTTGGAAGAGCTGCTTTTGGGCATCTACGAGGGTCCGCAGGAGTACGAAACGTGATTCGTGCCGTCGGCCCCGATGGCCGCATCGAAACGGGTGGCGCATTTCGCCCGATAGCGCGTCCGCGCGTGTTGGATCGTATCGCTGCGGCCGCGGCGCAGCGCATCGTTCTGCTACTCGCGCCGGCCGGCTACGGCAAGACGATCGCGTTGCGGCAGTTTCTCGAAACCGTCGAGGAACCGGTCGTGCGCTACGACCTACAAGCGGAGCACGGAGCCTTGCTTGGGTTCGTGCGTGGGTTCGCCGATGCGTTGGTGGGCTGTGCGCCGGACGCTCGTAAAACCTGCTCCGGAGCCTATGAGCGCAGTCGCTCGTCAGCTACACCGGGCCTGGATCTGGCGGTCTGGTTACAGGCGCATCTGGCGGCCTTTCGCGGGACCATCGCCATCGACGATCTGCATCGAGGTGAGAACGAACCCGAGATCAGTCGCTTGTTGGAAACGTTGATCGAGCGAACCAAGACGCGCGTACGGTGGGTGATCTCATCGCGCTCTCCACTCGGCTTACCGATCGGCACGTGGTTAGCCTACCAAGACGCCGATCTCGCCGTCGACGATCGCGATCTGCGCTTCACGGCCGAGGAGGCACGGACTGCGGCCAGAGCGTTGCGCGTTGCCGTTCGCGATGAGGAGCTCAACGATTTGCTGACGTTGACCGACGGCTGGCCGACGGCACTCGGTTTTGCGTTGCGTAGTTCCACGCACTCTTCGGATTTGCGCAACGTGCGCGCAACGACGCGGGAGCTGATCTATCGCTATCTCGCCGAGCAAGTCTATCGCTCGTTATCCGACGATGAGCGCGTGATGTTGGCGGTGGCCTCGATGCTGCCGCAAATCGAAGTTACGATCCTTGAGCGCGCGGGCTTTGAGCGCCCGCTGGCGATGCTTGAAGAGTTGCATCGTCGAGTGGCGTTCATCTATGAAGAGCGTCCGGGTGTCTATGGGTGTCACGAACTCTTTCGCGATTTCCTTACACACGAACTCTCCATCGACGGGGCGAGCAGCATGCTCGCCTATCGCCTGCGCGCCGCCAAGGCCCTGGAGGCTACCGGCAAACGCGCGGCCGCGCTCGGCCTCTATGTTGATGCCGGTGCAGACGATGAGGTCGGGCGTTGCTTGCGCGCGCATGGTTTTGAGTTGCTGGAACAAGGCTACGCCGACACGGTCGGGCGCGCAATCACTGCGCTCGGGCAGACCCGCTTGCGATCTGACGGCATCGTTTTGGCGCTACGCGGACTGCTCGAATCTCATGCGGGGCGCTTCGATCGAGCCCAGTCGTTGATGCGTCGGGCCCTGGCCGCAGGCCTACCTGTCTCCCTGCGAGCTCGCGTGGCGCTCAAACTGAGTTCGTTGCTCTTCAACCAAGGCCGGCACCCCGGGGCGATCTTGGAGCCGCTGCGGCAGGAGGCGCAACTCTCCGTTGACCTGCGAGCCGAACTCGAAGCGACGCTCGCCGCAATCCATGCGCGCGCAGGCGAGACCGAAGCGGCGCGGAGCGCGGCTGCGGCGGCTGAGATCTTCCTCGAAGATGTTGAGGATGAAGCGGTGCGGGCGGGCGTTCTGCAGCGTCTCGGCATTGTTGCCTTCGAACTTGAGGAATACGAGCTTGCCAAGCAGCGCTATGCCGGCGCGGCCGATCTGGCTTCGTCGCTTGGACTCCATTCGCTGGCGGCGCGTGCATTTACGGGGCTCTCGACGACCGCGATCGTTGCGGAGAACGATCTGGCGGCGGAGAGTTGGTATGCACAACAGGCGGCCGAGGCTGCCGCTAAAGCCGGTGATGTCTTGGATCTCCATACCGCCTACGTGCAGTTGCTCGACGGCGAGATTCGCCGCGGAGATCGCGAGCGCGCGGTGTTCTATGAGGAGCGCTTAGCGCAACTGCGCACAAGCGACCCAGCGCGCTCCGTGTACTTGGCGGTGTTGCGAGCTCATCGTCTGGCCTGGGAAGGGAACTTTAGCGATGCGCACCGCCTTGCGGCGGCCGCGTGGGATCGCCTGGCGCACCCGTCGGCGCGATTGGTCTGCGGCGCACTCTGCGCCGTCTACTTCGCGGCGGACGGGCGTAGTCGCGAGGCAGGCCTTCTGGTGGAGCACATTACCGCATCGTTGCAGGGCGATGAAGGACGGGCGGCCGGTGGCGAATATGGCCGGCATGCGGCGCTCTTCTGTGCGCTCGCAGAGGTGGTGGCCGGGCGCAGTACGTCCGCGTCGCGACTGTTGCGCATCGGGCCAGGCCGGCCGTCGGCGGTTATCCAGGCGCTCGAGCGCGCCGTCAGTATGCTCTTGGCGTGCGCGCACCACCCATCGGCGGATTGGGAGCGCGCTCGCGAAAGCTGCGACGCGTTTCATGCTCTGGGCTACGGGGGGTATGCGCGTCTCTGCGAGGCCCTGATCGATCGTTTGGCGCAGACGGGCACCCGTGAGCAGGCCGTCTTGACGCCTGCGGAGGTCGACGTTCTGCGTCGCCTGGCCGGCGGGCGCAAGGCCAAGGAGATCGCTGCGGAGACCGGCCGCAGCGTCCATACGATCCAAGCGCACGTCCAGAATGCCATCGAGAAGCTCGGGTGTCACGGCCGCAGCGAGGCGATTACGGTCGCACGGCGCCTGGGCGTTCTCGATGGAGCGTGACTCAAGAAACGGCCTAGTGAAAACTCACTAGGGACCATAGCGGCCTCCACGGCTATCGTCGGAAGCAGATCAGCTTTTGTTCGTTCTGCTAAGGAGCCTCCGTATGATCGTCCTGCTCGCTTTGGCCATCGTTGCCGCGATCGTCATTCCGCCGACCCCGATGGGCGGCTAGCCCTTCTTTCCGCACTTGAACGTGATGAGCGCAACCTCCACGGATGTACGAACGCTGGCCGAGGTTGGGCAGGCGTTACAGGATGAGCTGCCCGCTCTCGCTCTTCGGACCAGAGAGTCTCTGAGCGACTCCGAACTTGCGAGCGATCCGGTCGCCTTGCGGAGCACTCAACGCCTGCTCGGGCGCTTCTGCATGTCCTTGTCGCTGGCCCGGCCTGTCGGAATCGCCGCCTGGGCGCAAGCCGATGGGCGGCGTCTGGGGAGCGCAGGCGCGCTGCGTGTAGTCCAAGCCGTGGTTGCGACCATCACCGATCGGTCGAATGCGTTTGACGTGGGCGCCGGCTGCTTGCCGGCATTTCTGGAGATCCTTGCCGGTGAGGTTGCCCGCGGGCTCCAGAGGATCCCGTCGACAGCGGCGCTCGTGCAAGCCTCGCCGGCTGAAGAGAGCGCCCGTGCGCTCTTGGCGATGCTCGCGGAGCAGGATATGCTGACGTGTCGCCATTCGCAGGCGACGGCCCAGTGGACGCGGCGGCTCTGCGTGGCGATGGGCTTGAGCGAGGAGCACATCGTCTTTACGACCCGGTGTGGCCTGCTCCACGATATCGGCAAGGTCGGCACGCCCGCTCGGATTCTCCGCAAGCCCGGCCAACTGACGGCACGCGAATGGGAGACCATGTGCGATCACTCCGCAGCGGGCGCGCGCATCCTCGACCATATCCCGTCCTTACAGCCCTGTGCCATCGTGGTGCGAGCGCACCATGAACGCTGGGACGGCGCCGGCTACCCGGATCGGCTTGGTGGCGAGCACATTCCCTTCGAAGCGCGTATCGTGGCCGTCGCCGATGCCTTCCAAGCGATGATCAGCGAGCGTCCGTTTCGCTTCGCGCTTGCTCCCAGACAAGCGCTTGAGGTGCTTGAGTCCGGCAGCGGTTCGCAGTGGGATTGCGAGGTGGTTGCGGCGATGCTGGGGCTGCTGCACACCTCAAGTTCGAGCGCATCTCACGCGCGCTCGAACCTTACGTCGTCTGCGTAAGCGGCGCCTCGCCGTGGGCGAGGAGCACGTACCCGGTGTGGGCAAGAGCCGTCGCAAGACGGCTCTTTACTTTAAGGGCGCCTCGATACATCCAGGCACTCGTCTTGAACCCTCGGAGAACGCACCTGCTTCGTCGTGTGCTCAGTCACAGATCACGCTGTATATGCTCCCTCGCACCCTCCTCGCATCTGCATTTCCCGAGCGTCCAATCCGAGCACCTGGATGTATCGAGGCGCCCTTTAAGTCCCTCCACAGGAAGATGGGAGAGGATGCATCGTAATGGCAACCGTGGTAGCGAGTAGGATGCGAACGACCCCGCCGCAAGCGCCGACCTCTTTCGGTGCGTGGTGCCCTGCGAAGCGAAGCGGCGCATGGATCGGCACGAACGGCGGCATCGTTCATGCGGGGTGTGCCAGGCGTCTGGCGCTCGGCCGTGGTAAGCTCGCTCTCGTGAAGCGTATCGAACGCATCCGGCTCTATCCAACGGCGTGTCAAGCACAGGCGCTGCGCTTCATGCTCGGCGTCACGCGTGAACTCTACAACGCTGCGCTGCAAGAGCGCCGGGACGCCTATCGTCTGCGCGGTGTGGCGGTCTCGATGAAAATGCAGTACGCCGAACTGACGGCGTTGCGCAAGCCGATTCACCGGCTGGACACACGCTTGGCGGCGGTCTATCGCGAGTGCGAAGACGCCGTGCTGCGGCGGCTCGACCTGGCGATGCAGGCCTTCTTCCGGCGCTGTAAGCACGGCGAGGTGTCGGGCTTCCCAAGATTCAAGCCTGCCGTCAGATGGAAGCAGATCACGTTCCCGCATGGGAGCAGGGCGCTGAAGTTCGATGCGGTGCAGCGGCGCGTCACGGTGCCCGGCGTCGGCAGCGTCAAACTGCGCAAAGGCCGCGCCGTGCCGGACTTCGGTCGCGCCTGGCTGGTCGAGCGCAACGATCGTTGGTACGCCTGCTTCGAGTGCGAGCGCAACGTGCAGCCGTTGCCCGCTATGGGCGTTGTGTTTGGCGTTGATCGTGGCGTTCACATCCTGGCGGCGACCAGCGATGGCGATCTGATCCGTAACCTCGCGGTGGGCGAGAAGCGGCGTGCCGCCACGACCCGCCTGCAGCGCGATCTCGATGCGGCCAGCGTCTACGTAGGCATTGAGCGCAACCGACGCTGCATGAACAAGCGCGATCCCAAGCGCATCGCGGCCGTCAAGCGGCTTGCACGCGCCAAGGAACGCGAAGCCAACGCGCGGCGGGACTACGCGCACAAGGTCGCACGACAGATTGTCAATCGTGCCGACGTGATCGGCTTGGAGGCGTTGCGCCTGCGGAACATGACGCGCAGCGCCAAGGGCACCGTCGAACAGCCGGGCTGCAACGTGGCGGCCAAGGCGGGCTTGAATCGCGTCGTGCTCGACGCGGGATTTGGTCTGCTGCACCAATTGATCGCCGAGAAAGCGGAAGAGGCTGCTCGGCGTGTGGTGCTGGTGGACCCGAGATTCTCGTCGCAAGAGTGCTCGCGGTGCGGGCACGTTGCGCGCGAGAGTCGCCGGAGAAGGCGTTTTCGTTGTGTTGCGTGTGGTTATGCCAATCACGCCGACGTGAACGCAGCGCTGGTGATCCGGAGACGAGCGCAGTTGGCGCTCACGAGTGAGCCATACCCGGCCGAGGACGCCGGTCGTCGCGCACGATGCGCGGCGTAGGCACACACAACGAAGGTGCAAAATGCGCGGGTCCTCGTCGTCGACGACGACCGCATGGTGCGAGAGATGCTTGAGCTTGGGCTCAGCCGTGAGGGTTTTGAGGTGCGTACCGCCGGCGAGGGTACCGCAGCGCTCGATATCGCGCGTGCCTGGGAGCCTGAGGTGATCGTGCTCGATATCATGATGCCGAAGATCGACGGCATTGCGTTGGTTCCGTTGCTTCGCGAGGTAACTCAGGCGCCGATCGTGATGCTGACGGCGAAAGGTGAACTCGGCGACAAAGTTCTGGCGCTCCGTGCGGGAGCCGACGACTACCTGGTCAAGCCGTTTGCCTTTGAGGAGTTGCTCGCGCGCTTGCAGGCCAAACTGCGCCGGCCTCAGCTCCTCGAAGAGAACATTCTGCGCTGGCGTGATCTGGCGCTCAATATAACCGCGCACGAAGCCTGGCGCGGCAAGGATCGGCTTGACCTGACCCAACGCGAGTTTGAGTTGCTCAGCGTCTTCATGCGCGATCCACGACGTGTCTTTGGGAAGGAGCATCTGCTCGAGCTCGTCTGGGGACACGATTTCGAGGGCGGACCCAATATCGTCGAGACGTATATCTCCTACCTGCGTGCCAAGATCGACCGAGTCGACGGCGGCACCTCATTCGTGCGTACTGTGCGAGGCGTTGGATACGGATTGTCGTGACCCGCTTTCGTAAGCCGTCGCTCGCCTCGCGTCTTGCAACGCTCTACGCGACGTTGCTCGGCGTGACGATTCTCTTGGTGGTCTTTGCCTCATCGATCGCGCTGGTGGTTGAGCTTGCCGGCTTTACGGGTGACATCGTCATCGCCAAGCACCGGGAGGCGCGCCTGCTCGCTGACGAGTACCATGCCGAAGGGTTAACCTTGCGGCAGGCCGCACCCAAGATCGTGACGGCGCTCTCGGGCATCGGTCTGCGCATCGCGGTCTTCGACCGGCACGGCGTGTTCCTGGCGGGAGACAAGACCCTGCGCCCCCCGATCCTCGACCGCGTATTGGCAGGGAAGGTACATCTGGCGCCACGCGGTGGGGCGCATGCCCCGCGAGGGCGAGCCGGCCATCGGCACCATCCTGCGCCGTTTGCGCTCACCGCCGTCGACGGCGGTTACGTGGCGTTTGCGCCGTCTTTGGAACTCTTGCTTCTCTGGCTGATTCCGTACTGGCGTGTCGTGGCGACGATCGGCGTTCTGGCGATCGCGCTCTCCTGGTTTGTCGGCCAGTTCTTTGCTCGTCAGGCCTTAGAGCCGATCGCGCAGGTCACCGCGTCGTTGCGTTCGCTGGCGGGCGGCGATTTCACGCGGCGCCGCTTCATCGCCGCCGGAGGCGATGAAATTGCCACCTTGACCTCTGCGTACAACGATGCGGCCTCCGGGGTCGCCTCCGCGATCGAGGAGCGCCGGATGACGGAAGATCGTATGCGCCAGTTCGTGGCCGATGCCGGGCACGAACTGCGAACGCCGCTGACCGTCATCGGCGGGTATATCGACGTGTTGCGTCGCGGTGCGGTAGAAGAGCCGAAGGTCGCCCGTCAGATTCTTGCGACGATGGCGCTCGAAAAAGAGCATATGCGCAGCCTGATCGATCGCTTGATGCGCCTGGCACGACTGGATTCCGAGGCGCCGCCGCGTGCGGAGAGGATCGATGTTGCCGATCTGCTCCGAAGTCAGTGCGAGGCCGCTCGCAGACTCGATGAAGAGCGCGTGATCGACTACAGCGTGGACGGCTCGATCGTCATCACGGGCGATCGCAGCGAGCTTGGCGAAGCGATCTGGAACGTCGTGGAGAATGCCATCAAGTACGCTCCGCAGGCGCCGATTCATCTGCGCGCAGAGTGTGCCGGCGGCGTAACGGTTATCTCGGTGCGCGATGATGGCCCGGGGATGACCGAAGCGGAGCGCCTGCACGCATTCGAACGCTTCTATCGCGGCGAACTCCGCGGCGAGATCGCCGGAAGCGGCCTGGGCCTGGCTATCGCCCAGCGCGCGGTCGAGCGCGCCGGCGGTACGATGACGATCGAGAGCGCTCCGGGACGAGGGACGACCGTGAAAGTCGTGATCGAGGGATCGAGGGAGGCCTAGCGCCGGAGGCCTAGCCTGCGCAGCGCCACGGCCAGGCTCCGGGATGCCACGGATGAGGGTCCCAGCGGAGAGTGTCGCAGGCAGGACTTTTGTTTGGTGCGCAGCATCTACCGAGCCTTCGATCTCCTGGAAAACCGATGCCATGACTAAGACCGGACTCTTTGCCGAGTATGCGACGTATCACACCGCTCGCCGTAATCGGTTTTGTCACGCCTTCGGGATTCCGCTGATCGTCCTAGGATTGGAGGGCCTTCTCGCTCTGATGCGAGTGGGTCCGCTTGGCCTCGCGATTCCGGTCGCGGCCGCTCTCCTAGCCTATTATGCCGCGATCGACGCTCGCGGCGCCGTCATTACGGTGGTCGTCTTTGCGGCGTTCTATGCCGTGGCGGTCCCGCTACCCTGGACGGTTAGCTTGGCAGCACTCCTCCTTGGATGGGTCTTCCAACTCGTTGGCCACCGATTCGAAGGCAATCAGCCCTACTTCTTCGAGGAGCTAGGGCATGCTTTCGAGTTCTGCGGGCGGCGTAGCGTTGCAATCACCCCTCTGGCATGGTAGGATTCATGGGGTATACAAGGTTTCGAAGTCCGCACGGTCGCATCCCAAACGTACCAAGCGAGTCGAATCCACCAACCATGTACAGTTATTTGTTGTCAAGGAGTCTCGTTCGTGTACGTTGACGAAATGTTGAATTGTGTGGACTGCGGTAGGCAGTTCGTGTTTAGCGCTGGAGAGCAGCGCTTCTACGAAAGCAAGGGCTTTCAGAATAAACCAAACCGTTGTCCCGACTGCCGTTCGGCTCGCAAAGCGACCCGCGGATCAGGCGGTGGCGGCGGCGGTATGGGCGGCGGCCAGCGGGCGCGTGAGATGTTCACCGCGACCTGCAGCACCTGCGGCGGCGTCGCCGAAGTGCCGTTCAACCCGCGCGGCGACAAACCGGTCTTCTGCCGCGACTGTTTTCAGTCGCGCCCGAGCTACCGCTAGTCCTTCGAGGGTTTAGGCCTAAGGCAAAGAGCCCGTCGCTTCTGCGGCGGGCTCTTTGCGTGGGAGAAGCAGCGTGATCGCGCACAGGAGCGTCACGTTGACCAGGAGTGCCAGCAACCCCGGATTGATGCCCTGGAACGGAATCGCCGTATAGGCCAAGACCGTCGCGGTGATCTCCCCGGCGATGATGCCGGCGATGACGGCCGGTGCGCTGACGGCTCGCCACCAGAATGCGGCCACGAAGCCGGGCATGAGCTGCGTTACGCCGTTGTAGTAGAGCAGCAAGAGTTCGACCAGCGTCGTGCGGGCGACGAGCCATAAGCCGAGTGCCAAGAGCGCGACCGCGAGCACCGAAAAGCGCGTCGCGGCCAAGCGGGTGCGGCCGGTCTGTGCCAAGCCCAAGCCGTCACCGAGAATGTTCTTTGAGACGATACTGCCGCAGGCTAGGAGAAGCGCAGAGGCCGGAACGAGCGCAGCGAGGGCACCGGCAGCGGCGATGCCTCCGAGAAGCCATGCCGGGTAGTACCGTGCGACGACGAGCAGAAACGATTGGTCCACCTGCGTTCCATGCAGCCCAGGCACGATGAGCAGCGCCGAAAATCCGGCGAAGAAGACCAGCAAGAGCACGGGCTGATAGAGCGGTAGGAAGATGGCGTTGCGCCGTAAAGTCTCGCCGTCGCGCGCACTATACGCGGCGGCGATGGAGTGCGGTCCCATGTAGAAGCCAATGCTCGTCAGCAGCACGGTCGAGACGTACCAGACGTCACCCAGGGGGTGTGTGCCTCCTGCCAGGGTGAGCCGGCCGGGGTGTGTCGCGAGCAACGCAGTGAACATCGCTGCAGGTGAACCGAAGAAGCGAATGGGAATCGCGATCCCGGCAAAGAGTACCGCGCCCAGAACCAAAGCGTCCTTGATGACGCTCGCCCAGGCCGTGCCGCGCAACCCCGTGAGGTAGACAAAGAGTGCGACCGTGACGAAGGCGATGCCGACGGCCAAAGTCGCGTCGATCTGCCCGTAACCGGCGATGCTCAGTAAGATCTGCAGCCCCGTCAGTTGGAGTGTGATGTAGGGCACCGTCAGGATCACCTGCAGAACCCCCACCGCGACTCCGAGCTGCCGGTTGGCGTAGCGATCGGCAAAGAAGTCGGGTGCGGTGAGCAGACCGCGCTCCTTCCCGATGCGCCAGACCGCAGGCAGAAAGAAGTAGCCTAAGACGTAGCCGCAGGCGCCGTACGCCAGGATATAGTAGGCTGGCGCTCCATACCCGTACGCCCAGCCCGCTGCGCCTAGAAACGTGAAGCTCGTATAGACTTCTCCGGCGAGGAGCACCCACAGGAAGATCGCGCCGAACCTGCGCCCACCTACGATGTAGGACTGCGGATCGGTGGCGAAACGCCGTTGGCTCACCAGTGCGAAGCCGATCGTGCCGGCGATGACCATGCCGACGATACCCAGCGCCAGGAGCGGCGCACTCACGGCCGACGCTCCAAGCGATGCACCAACAGCAGCGCTGCGGGTGTCGCCAACACCCACGCGAGGATCCAGGCCAGCACGAAGGGTAGCCCAAAGATGCGCGGATCGATGCGATTAACAAACGGCACCGCGATCGAGAGCATCAGCACGGGAAGCAGGGCGATGCCGACACGTAGCGCCTCCCGCCACCGCTGCCGCGGCCGAGTTCGCTCCTGCGGTGACGAAGAGTTCACGGACGCCCTATAGGAGCCTTGGGCGCTGAAACCCTTCGACGTTCATATTCGCAACGAAGTTGGGATCGCCGCGATGGCGGTGGGCAACGTCACCGAGGCCGATCAAGTGAATGCCGCATCTGGCGAACCCCTATTGGACGCTCCACGCTACGGCAGAGCTGCGGTGCTCGCAGGTGCCATGCCCCGTTCAGGACCTTCCGGGGAAGGCCCAACCGGGACGGAATCTTGCACGGGGGCGCGAACTCGATGGGCATGTCATCTGAGGCCCAAATGCCGGTGCCGGCCGTCACCGAGACGGGCAGCGAGCTTGCGGAGCGACACGCCCTTGTGACGGGAGGCAGTCGCGGGATTGGGCTTGCGATCGCGCGTGCACTTGCCGGGCGTGGTGCCCGGGTGACCGTCGTGAGTCGCGCTGCTACCCGAGCCGCCCACGTCGACGGGCTCACCTGCATCGACGCGGACATCAGTGAAGAAGCGCAGCTCGTACGCGCGTTTGCGCAAGCGCGTTCGCTGCACGGCCCGATCGAGGTGCTCGTCAATAACGCCGGCATTGCGGAGTCGGCGCCCTTGAGCCGGACGACGACCGAGCTCTGGGATCGGATCATCGCGACCAACCTCACCGCTACGTTTCTCGGCATGCGCGAGGTGGTCGGCGAGATGCGCGCGGCGCACTTCGGGCGGATCGTCAACGTCGCATCGATCGCCGGTTTAGGGGGTGCGCCCTATCTCGCCGCATACTGTGCCGGCAAACACGGGGTGGTCGGCCTCACCCGGGCGGCTGCCGCCGAGCTTGCGGATAGCGGCGTAACGGTGAATGCGGTCTGCCCGGGTTATACGCGGACGGAGATGATGGCCCAGGCCGTAGCCAACATCGTGCGCCTCACGCAGGTCGACGCACGGCAAGCGGAGCAGCAGTTGGCCGCAACCAATCCCCAGGGGCGTTTGGCGAGCGTCGACGAGGTTGCCGGCGCGGTGCTGGCGCTCTGCGACGGCGACCAGACGGGGCAGTGTGTGGTGATTCCGGGTGGAACGCTCGCGTGAGCCGGACTCAGAAGTAGGATCGATATGCTTGAGAGTGCCCACGTGGATACGTTTGCGGCGGATCGATTGCCTGCACCGCATCTGATGCCGGAACTGCGCTTCGACCTGCCGGAACTGCAGTATCCTGCGCGCTTGAATGCCTCGGTTCGCTTCCTGGACCGACACGTTGCCGAAGGTCGCGGGGCGCGGCGTTGCATTGTGAGCCCGCAGGCGACCTGGAGCTACGATGACCTGGCAGGCCAGGCCAATCGCATCGCGCGCGTGTTGGTGGAAGATCTCGGGGTGTTGCCGGGCCATCGCGTGTTGCTGCGCGCAACGAACTGCGCCATGCTTGTCGCCTGCTGGTTCGCGGTTCTCAAGGCAGGAGCGATTGCGGTGACGACGATGCCGCTCTATCGCGCCGGTGAGCTACGGCGGATCGCGCACAAGGCGCAGATTCACCATATGCTCGTCGAGGCGAGTCTCGAGGCGGAGGTGTTGGCTGCCTGCGAGGATCTGCCTGGAGTTGCGGTTCTCACGTTTGGGGACGAGCGCCCAGACGATCTGCAAGCGCGTATGCGCACCAAAGCATCGACCTTTACCAACGTCGATACGGCTGCCGAAGATATCGCCTTGATCACCTTCACCTCGGGTACGACCGGGCAACCGAAGGCGGCGATGCAGACCCATCGCGATCTGCTGGCCACCTGCGATACCTTTGGCCGCCACATCTTACGGGCCGGTCCCGACGACCTGTTCTGCGGCTCGCCGCCGCTGGGCTTCACGTTCGGCCTCGGCGGCCTGTTGCTCTTTCCCCTCGATCTAGGCGCCGCAACCCTGCTGCCGGCCAAGGCCGGCCCGCAAGAGCTGCTTCATGCCGTGCAGACGCATCGTGCGAGCGTCCTCTTCACGGCGCCGATCGCCTATCGCGCGATGACCACCCTCTGTTCGCAGTTCGATATCTCCTCGCTTCGAACGTGCGTCAGTGCGGGCGAGACGCTATCCAAGTCCGTCTGGGAAGGTTGGCATGCGGCCACCGGCCTGCGCATCATCGACGGCATCGGAAGCACCGAGATGCTGCACATCTTCATTGCCTCGCCGAGCGAACAGACGCGGCCCGGTTCGACGGGACGCGTGGTGCCCGGGTACATCGCGCAGATTCACGACGAGGAAGGAAATCCGTCTCCGGTTGGGCAGATCGGACGCTTGGCGGTGAAGGGCCCGACGGGCTGCCGTTATCTCGACGACGTGCGCCAGGCCGACTACGTGCAGCATGGCTGGAACTATCCGGGCGATGCCTACCGCATGGATGCCGACGGCTACTTCTTCTACGTTGCGCGCACCGACGACATGATCGTTTCGGCCGGCTATAACATCTCGGGTCCTGAGGTCGAAGAGGCTTTGCTCACTCATCCCGACGTGCTGGAGTGTGCGGTCATCGCTAAGCCCGACCCCGCGCACGATACCCACATCGTCAAGGCGTACGTTGTCTTGGCAGGCGACTGTGCGCCGAGCCCGGAGATGGGCGTAACGCTCCGAGAGTATGCGCGTTCGTGCATCGCGCCATTCAAAGCGCCGCGTGAGATCGAATTTGTGACGGAGCTTCCGCGTACGCCGACGGGCAAGGTGCAGCGCTTTAGGCTGAGGGAGCAGGCCGCGCAGGAGCGTTCATCACCGGCGCCATGAGTGCTCCGGCGAGGACTCGGCACGCTGCCGGAGCGGCGCGCGACGTGAACGAGAGCGACGAACTCGTGCGGCTTTGGGAGAAAATGCATGGCTAAGACACAATCGCGTATTACAAGGATTGGAAAACGTCGATCCGCAGGAGGTTGCGAAAGTCAAGATCAGCGACCGCGCAAACACGCAGCGGCCTAAAACGAACGAATCGCGGGTCGAGCGCCAGATTTGCCGAAGATCCTTCGGTGCCGTTGCGGGCCCCGCGTTCGATTTCACACGGGTTTGCGGCTGGTGGGCGGTTTCGTCTATCACCAAATCGTCCGATTTGGGGATGTCCCCAGCGCGCCCGAAATCGCCACTGCATCCTGGCAACTCTGAGCGACAAAGGTCATACCCCCCCCCTGCTACCTTTACGCTACCTTGACACGGTCGGGGAACGCATGTCCCTGGCAGACGATGTTCGGCGTGCTGTGCAAGGCACTCCGATGCGTGTTCAACTTTTTCCTTTTTGTGAGGATGAGTTTTGAGACGTTTTCAACGACTTGCGGCAGGTGCGTTAGCCGTTTCGCTGGCCGCGGTCCTAGCCGCGTGCGCCGGCGGTACGAACGCGCTCCCAACCACGCCGCTGCCCACAACGCAGATGCCCGCCCATGCCAACGTTCCGGTGGGCAAGCCCTCGGCGACAGCTCCTCCCGCTGGGGCTGTCGGTCATTCCATTGGTCATACGCCGGTCACGGCATGCTCAGGCACGCCGATGCAAAGCAGAGGGCCGCATACGCTGGCTTGCCCGGTGCCGACGCCATCGCCATCCGGCGGCGGTGGATTTTATCCTTGCGGCACCAACTGTGGTGGCGGTGGCGGCAGTAACCCACCGAGTGGCACCGGTGGCGGCACACCCGCACCGGGCGGTGGCGGTAACCCACCGGGTGGCTGCTGGACCTGCAACCCGACTCCTCCAGGAGGCTATCCTAACCCTAAGCCCCCCGCATCGCCGCTCCCACCGGGTGGTGGCGGGCATCCTCCCATAACGCCAAACGGTTGCTCTTCAAGCACAAACCCAGCAACGAATGCGCTTGATACGGCGTTGAAGCAAATGACGAATGCGTTTCAAAATGCCCAGAATATGAACGAAGAGGCCTATTCGTTCGTCGAGCAAAATGCAAGCGGGCAAACGATGTATACCCCGGTCCAATACGTCAGCACGGACTCCGCCGGCAACGCAACGATTGGCGCTCCGCCAGCGCCGGCCACAGGCTATACGGTGGTCGGCATCGCGCATACGCATCCGACAAACTACATGAACACGGGGGACCCTTCGGGCATCGATTCTGCTGCGGCCGGTGCGAGGTCTTATCCAGGGGATACACCATACACGAACACACTCTTCAGCGTTCCTGATGAACAGTACGCGAACTCGTATGGCATCGCGATGTCCGTCCTGAGTGAAGTCCAGATGTACGCCTCAGACCCGAGTGCTGGCCCCGCCTATAATTGGGGCTCATGGCAACCGGGCGGTCAAATCGGTACAAGCAATGGCTACCAAAACGGAAGCGAAGGAGGACAATTGTCATGGACCGCATGCTAAAATCAGTTCTTGCAGCAGGCTGCCTTTGTGCTGCGTTGACGGCCGGAGCCTTGGCACAGAGTACCAGTGCCCTCTTACCGGGTACTGACGTTTTGCAGATTGTTCACGCCGTGCAAGGCGCCCCATCCAAGACTACCACGATTGATATTTGGCACGGACAGGGCGCAGATGTCATCCGCATCATCTCCCCGACGCGAACCATTTCGCTCGGGAGTGTTCCAAGCCGACAGCCGGATGTCGTATTGAATCGTAACGTTACCTCGGCACTCGTCTTGGCGATGAATCGCTTTAAGAACACAGTCCCGCTCAACGCCGAACATCTCAGCAAATACAACGATGGAAAGTTCGCAGTATCTTTTGTTAACAGGACTGACTACGTTCTTATTAACATAACAGTCGAAGGTGCACCGCCAAAAATGCCGCCCACGACGATCGATGGTTGTGGATTCGGAGCCTCGTATCGGGTCAATAAGGCCACGTTGCGCGTCACGAAGGTTCGCAGCATCTGCAGCTAGAGCCGTAAGCTGTAGCGGTTGAGTGTAAGAGAGCCCCGTGCCGATCGCACGGGGCTCTCTCTCCTTCGCGTTGTGCATCCCCGACAAATCCTTCGCAACGGCGAGCCGACGTGCTTTGCCGGCCGTCAGCCCCCCGAGCTGCAGCCACGCTGCTGGGTCATTGCGGAATCGCGGCACCGGCCACATCGTCCTCGGCGGGTGCGATCGCGGGCTGGGGTGGCCGCATATCCCCAAATCGTTCGTTTGTTGCGGCTTTGTGATCCTCCGTCACCAGAGCGCCGGGTGGTGTTCCCAAGGCCGGAAACCGACAATCTGGACTCAAAAGCTCGGCCTTATGGAGCATCCCGGTTAATAGGGAAACGCTCCATTCGCTCCGGTGACTTCGACCGGGCCGACCGGCAGCATCGCCTTGACGGTCGCGCCGCCCTTGGTTTTAAAGAGCAAAACGGCGTTGAAAACGTCGTTCTCGGGGGCCTGTGTCTGCGCGTCGCTCCACTGCGTCGCCGTTATCTGCGGGAACGTATCAGCCGCGACGGAGAGCAGAACGCCGCCGTATGGGAAGTGAATCGTCGTCGTGCTCGACGTTAGTCCGAGTGCCGGACACGGATCGAACGGGTCGCCGGTCGTCGGAGGTTCGGTGATGTACAGGTCGCTCGAACTTCCGTTCGCGACGCTTCCGGGATCGAACGAGTAGGCGGGTTGATAGCGGAGGCCGCAGCCGAGGTCGAGCTGGCCGTACGAATAGACGGGGATCGATGCCGTCGCATTGCCGGAACGAGCGACGATCGTCGTCACCCCGGTCGGGAGAATGTGGTTTACCACCGGAGCCATCATCACGAAGATGCCGTTTGGAGGCGGCGTCGGCGAGCCCATCATGTAACTCGGATTGGTGGAGCCGAGTACCGCGGAGCTGCCCGACGCAACACTCCACTGAACCGATCCTCCGGGTCCGCCCGAGACGCCGAGCGTTGCGATATTGCTGTTCATCGTAAGGAAGGTCACTGGTATCAGCGTGACCTCGGCGGCCGGTCTGCCATTGACGGTGATCGCGAGCGGCGTCCGCGGAGATGTGGTGGGCGTCCCCCCGCCACCGCAGGCGACGCCGAGCAACAAAAGCAAGAGCGATGCAAAGAGCGTACGCGACATTACCCGATATTCTCCATATATCCAAGCTTTTCGATCCCGGATTGTCGGTTTCCGGCCTTGCGGACCCGGCGATGTGATGAAGGGGTGGCGTCGCACAATGAAAGAAGGCAGACGACGCCGCGCGGGCGCGACCAGCCATGCGGCCGGATCGTCCGGCTCATGCATAGTCCGCCGGCAGGGTACCGTCGGCGACATGCTGCGTGCGCAAGACGGCACCGGCGAGCGCAACCGTCAGCAGATTGAGGATCAGGGCGTAGAGTGCGTTAAATCCGACGAGCGTCATGCCGAAGAGGTGCAGGGCGAACGCCGGGGTGAAGCCGGCGGAGATCGCCATCCATGTTGTCGCCATCATACCGACGAGCCAGCCGAGCAAGAGTGCCTTAGGGTGCAGCCGCCGGCTGTAGAGCCCGAAGACGAATGCAGGAAAGGTCTGCAACATCCATCCGCCGCCTAAGAGTTGAAAGTAGATGGCGTAACGGACGTTAGCGAAGAGGACGAAGAGCAACGCAAAGGCGCAGACGGCTAGGCATAGCCACTTCGCAACCGAGACCTCACCCGCCGGGCGTGAGGGTGTAAACTCGGAGAAGAGGTTGCTGGCAAAGAGATTGGCAGCGCCGATCGCCATGATGGCGGCCGGGACGAGCGCGCCGATAACGATGGCGGCGAAACCGACCCCGACAAACCAGTTCGGGAAGTACGTAACCAGGAGCATGGGCACGACGAGGTTCGAGTTGGAGGTGGTGATGCCGGCGGCCACGGCGCAGACGCCCAAGAGTGCGAGCAGGCCTAGGAGCAGCGAATAGATCGGCAGGAGCACGGAGTTGCGCCGGATGACGTCGGCGCTCTTGGCCGAGAGGACGCTCGTGATCGAGTGCGGGTAGATGAAGAGCGAAAGGCTCGAGCCGAGCGCCCAACTCGCGTAGAGAAAGAACTGTTGCGGGCCAAGCAGTAGCGCAACGGGTTTCGTGCGAGCGGCAAAGGCCGTGTGCGCCGCGGCAAAGACGTGCGCAAAGCCCCCGAGCTTGGCTGGGATCACGACGATCGCCGCAATGACCGTGATGTAGATGAGCGCATCTTTGACGAAGGCGATCAGCGCGGGTGCGCGTAGGCCGCTCGTGTAGGTATACGCCGCCAACAGCGCAAAGGCGGCGACGAGCGCAAAGGCTCCACCGCCCAGCGCAAAGACTCCGCCGAGTTCGTAGAACACCGTCTTCATTCCGACCAACTGCAGCGCGATGTAGGGAGCTGCGGCGAGGATGCCGGTGGCAGCGACCGCGATTTCAAGGGATCGATTTCCGTAGCGATCGCGCACAAAATCCGCTGCGGTGACGTACCCGCGTCGCTTCGCGACCGTCCAAAAACGCGTCATGATGAGAAAGACGATGGGGTAGGCGATGGTGGCGTACGGGACGGCGAAGAACCCCAGCGCACCGACGCCATAGACCAAGGCCGGTACGGCGATAAAGGTGTAGGCGGTATAGAGATCACCACCCAGCAGAAACCAGGAGACAAGGGTGCCGAAGCGTCGCCCACCGAGCGCCCACTCGTCAAGCGTGCGCATCGTGGAGTGCCCCCAACGCGCGGCAACGAAGCCTAAGAGCGTGACGCCGGCGACGAGGAGGACGAAGATCAGATCGCCGTTAGACATCGGGGTGCTCCCGGCACAGGAGATAGACCGCTCCCAGGATGAGTGAGGTTAGGATCACCCATGCCAGTTGATACCAGTAGAAGAACGGCAGCCCCAGGAGTGCGGGCGAGGCACGGTTGTAGAGTGCCGGCCACAGGAGCCCAATAAAGGGAAACACGAGCAGCAGGTACCACGCGCGATGCTTCATGCCGCTTGGAGGGTTCTCCGAGCGCCCGTGTACTCCCGCAGGCCATCCGCGCGCTCCATGCGACGGCCCGCCGCCATCGTTGAGAGAGCGATAGATGTTGCGTGACCGGTCGCCAGCGAAGCGGCGTGAGTGCAGCGCGAGCGCGCGAGGGGGGCGCATCGAACGCCCCCTGATTCAGCGAGGAATCGGCGCCGTTAGGTGTGGGGAACGATGTCCTTCGGTCGCAACTGAATACGGAACCAGTAGCCGGGATAGCCCGATTGATCCCAGACCTTCAAAAACATTTTCGTCGGCGGCTGACCCGTCCAGTTGCTGATCACCCAGCTAAACCGCACGTGCTGCTTGGGATGCAGATTCGTCGGTGCGGGCACCTTGCTCCCCGGCAGATTCATCGCGTCTGGAGTATATTCGTTCATCTGCGAGCCGTCTTTGAGTTCGAAGCCCACTTCCATGTGCGGAATCGCCGTCTCGTCGGTGCCGCTCGGGTTCTGAGCCGTCGCAGTCACGACCACGAAGCCGGGGCCGCTTAGCCCCTGGCCCGCGATGACGGGGACACTCTGCGCGGCCGATCCTGGATACGTCTCTACTTTGTCGATGCGCAAACGAACGGTGCCGGCCATGAAGTACTTGTGCAAGGGCGCATTCTTTATCGCGCCGACCGCAGAGATCGGGATCAGCAGCGAGAGGATAGCGAACAACGCGACGAACAGGGAGCGCGATTTCATGTGTCTCGTCCTTTCAGTCGATAGTCCCCATCTGGGCGACTCTTCCCCGCCAGATTAGCGTTTCCCAGCGTTGTGTTCAAGGCCCGGCGCGATCATCGTGGAACTTTGCGCCACCGAGCGCCGGGGAAGCCGGCACGGGAGCGCTTTGCGTAGCGCCGCCGATTAAGGAGCCCAGGCGTTGCTTCGCGCATCGCCGTTGTTCCAGGCGCGCTCTTTGAGCGCATCGCCGGAGAGGCTCGCGCCTGTGGTGGTGTTGCGGTACAGGACATTGACGCGCGTCGGTCCGCCATCGTCACCTTCGCTGCTGCCGGCAGCAAAGGCATCGTCGCCGGCGTCGCGCGAGCCTACGAACTCCGTAAATGGGGTTACACGCAGCGTTCGCAGCAGGACGAAGCGTTGACGCGATGCCAGGAGCCGGCCCGTCGCATCGGTGACCTCAACGCCGATGGAGAACGCAGCCCTCCCTTCGGCGACGGCATCGTTGGTCTGGACGTCGTGCGCGCAGAGCGGGAGGCAGTTTGGAGCCGGCGCGCTGACGCCGCCGAGGGTGCTGTTGCGCAGCGTGACCTGAATCGAGAGCCCGCACCCTTGGCTCTTGCCTGTCGGCGCGGCGCACGAGCGCGTGGGTGGAGGGACGGCAAAGGTCCCCGCAGTCGGGGATGCGCCGCCGGCCAGTTGGTTTGCGACGAACGTTTGCAGGGCTGCGCGCGCCTGCTCGTAGGCGCGATCTGCGCTGCGCTCTGCTGCCGTGTGCAACGTCGCGGCCGCTAGGGCAAGCGTACTCTCGAGTAGGATGATCGAGAGTACGCTGACCAGCGCCAGTAAGAGCAGCGTGCGGAGCAACATCTCACGGTGCGCCCGTCGGAGCGCTGGTGACGGGAAGGAGAACGGAGCTTCCCGGGATCGGCGCAGGTGCAGGCACGACGAGTGTGCGGCGAACGCGTTGGCTGGTGTTGCCCTGCGGCCACGCCGTAACCGTGAGGGTGCGCGTGCCGTCCGCTTGGAGCGTCACCGATAGGCTTGCACTGATGGGCATCGGCGTGCCGGCGGGCAGCGGTATGCTGGTCTGGACGCTTCTGGGCTGTACGCGATTTCCCGCGTACTTTTCGAGCGCAGCCGCGATGGCGAGTTCCCGACGCCCGTAGGCGGTCAAGGCGGTGCGCGCAGGATCGGGCGAGAGGTGAGCCAGGGCGCCGACGGCATAGACCAGCGCGCCGCCCACGACGGCGACGAGTCCCAGGGCGACGATCACTTCAACCAGAGAGGTTCCGCGTTGCCCGCTCACGTCACGGCGCAGTGCCCGAGCCGATGCGCCAACGGACATAAGGCGCCCATAAGGCTACCGCGGTCGCTCCGGGCTACCGCTCGGTTGCTTTGACGTCAAATCAAGTGCCGGCGATCCTCGTTTTCGCGGTCTCTGACAGTGGCCGGCGCCACCATTCCTTCCCGGCGCCCCTCGTGGCGCTGGGGTATCTTGAGGGCGCCTCGATAATGAAACCGAATGCGGGATTCGCGCATGCGGCGATGGTGGTCTATGGTCTCTGGGCGCTCTGGACGGGGATCGTCTTCCCGCGCGTCGTTGCGTCGCCGACGAGCAGATTCCGACTCCCCCCGCAACTATCTGTCGTTGACGGCATACGGTCGCCCTGGTATAGTGTCGTGGTTCGGGCGCGCCCACGCGGTGCGGCCGCGTTTCTGTGTGGCGCTATCGTATGATAGTGTAGGAGTTCGATGCCGACGATCAATCAACTGGTGCGCAGTGGGCGCGAAAAGATGGAAAAGCGGGTCAAGACGCGTGCTTTCCGCATGATCCTGACCGGCCCGAAGCCGGGGCATCCGGATCTGCCGGCGCGCAGCTTCGAAGTCACCGGCAATCCGCAGCGGCGCGGCGTCTGCACCCAAGTCAAGACCGTGACCCCGAAGAAGCCGAACTCGGCCTTGCGCAAGGTCGCTCGCGTTCGTCTTACCAACGGCGAAGAGGTCACCGCCTACATTCCCGGCATCGGTCACAACTTGCAGGAGCACTCGGTGGTGCTCGTGCGCGGCGGCCGCGTGAAGGATCTTCCGGGCGTTCGCTACCACATCATTCGCGGCACGCTGGACACGGCGGGAGCTGCCAACCGCAAGCAAGGCCGCTCGAAGTACGGCGCCAAGCGCGATAAGAAGAAGTAGAGAGTAGAGATGCCACGCAAAGGACCCGCCCCGAAACGGCAGATTCTGCCCGACCCGAAGTTCAACTCGAAAGTGCTGGCGCGCTTCATTAATAAGATCATGCTCTGCGGCAAGAAGTCGACGGCGGAGCGCATCACCTATGGCGCGCTCAACATCGTCGCCGAGAAGACCGGCCGGGATCCGATGGATATCTTTTCGCAGGCGCTCTCAAACGCGATGCCGCTAGTCGAAGTTCGCCCGCGACGCGTCGGTGGCGCAACCTACCAGGTTCCGATGGAGGTGCGTCCCGATCGTCGTCAGGCGATGGCGATGCGCTGGCTGATTGGATTTGCGCGCGCACGCGCCGGCCGTTCGATGGAGGAGAAGCTCGCAGGCGAGCTCTTGGATGCCTCCAACAACACGGGCCCGACGATCAAGAAGCGCGAAGATACGCACAAGATGGCGGAAGCCAACAAGGCGTTCGCGCACTACCGCTGGTAATCGGGCAAGGGTAATATCATGGCAGCCAGGGAGTATCTCCTCGAACGAACTCGCAACATCGGCATCGCGGCACACATCGATGCCGGGAAGACGACCTGTACCGAGCGCATTCTGTACTATACCGGGCGTCTGCATAAGATCGGGGAGGTCCACGACGGCGCCGCGACGATGGACTGGATGGTCCAGGAGCAAGAGCGCGGCATCACGATCACCTCAGCGGCAACGGCCTGCACCTGGCGCGACACGCGTGTTAATATTATCGATACGCCAGGCCACGTTGACTTCACGGTCGAGGTCGAGCGGTCGTTGCGCGTCCTCGACGGCTTGGTCGCGCTCTTCGACTCCGTGGCGGCGGTTCAACCGCAGTCCGAGACCGTCTGGCGTCAGGCCAACAAGTATCGCGTCCCGCGCATCATCTTCGTCAACAAGATGGATCGCGTGGGCGCGGACTTCTTCAACGTTGTGGATAAGGTTCGCGAGCGTCTGGGGGCGCGCGCGGTACCGATTCAGGTGCCGATCGGCGCCGAGGATACCTTTAAGGGCATCGTCGACCTCTTCACAATGAAGAAAATCGTCTATGCCGATGACCTCGGTTCCGCCATGGACGAAGAAGAGGTCGAGGGCGACTTGCGACAGGTCGCCATGAAGTGGCGCCGAGAGCTGGTCGAGGCGATCGCCGAGCAGGACGACGAACTCCTGGAGCTGTTCTTCGAGGGGAAAGATCTGCCGATCGAGCGCATGAAAACCGCGCTGCGCAAGGCGACGATCTCCGGCACCGTTCTGCCGATGCTCTGCGGCTCGGCCTTCAAAAATAAGGGTGTGCAGCCCTTGCTCGACGCCGTCGTCGACTACCTGCCCTCGCCGATCGATGCCAAGCCGATCGTCGGCACCGACACAAAGAGCGGCGAAGAGCTCGTGCGCGTGCCCGACGACAGCCAGCCGTTCTGCGCGCTGGCCTTTAAGATTGCCACCGATCCCTACGGGAATCTGACGTACTTCCGCGTCTATTCAGGGACGCTCAACAAGGGCAGCTACGTGCTCAACTCGCGTACCGGGCGCAAGGAGCGTATCGGTCGGATCCTGCGCATGCACGCAAACCATCGGGAGGATATCGACTCGATCGGTGCCGGTGACATCGCCGCGGCCGTTGGGCTCTCGGATACGCGCACGGGCGACACGCTCTGCGACGAAAAGTCGCCGATCACCCTGGAGTCGATCACCTTCCCGGAGCCCGTGATCTCCCAGGCGATCGAGCCGAAGTCCAAGGTCGATCAGGATAAGCTGGGCCAAGCGCTCACTCGTCTCGCCCAAGAAGACCCGACCTTTCGGATGCGTACGGATGAAGAGACGCAACAGACCATCATCTCGGGGATGGGGGAGTTGCACCTCGAGATCATCCTGGATCGCTTGCGCCGCGAGTTCAAGGTGGAAGCAAACGTCGGCAAGCCGCAGGTTGCGTATAAAGAAGCGATCACCAAGAAGGTCGAAAAGCAGGGGAAGTTCGTTCGGCAGTCCGGCGGCAAGGGCCAGTATGGCGACGTATGGTTGCGTCTGGAGCCCCAGGAGCCGGGAAGCGGTTTCGTCTTCAAATGGGCGATCGTCGGCGGCACGGTTCCAAAGGAATATAGCAAAGCTGTCGAACAAGGCATCGCCGAGGCATCGACAAGCGGCGTTCTGGCCGGCTACCCGGTCCTCGACTTCAAGGTGACGGCCTTCGACGGCTCGTACCACGATGTCGACTCCTCGGAGATGGCCTTTAAGATTGCGGCGTCGATGGGGTTCAAAGAGGCTAATCGTGCGGCGGGTCCGATCCTCCTTGAGCCGATCATGAAGGTCGAAGTTACGACGCCCAAGGATTACATGGGCGCCATCACCGGCGACATCAACCGGCGCCGGGGCATGATCCAGTCTACCGAAGAGGCACCGGGCGGTGCGCAGGTCATCACTGCGAACGTTCCGCTCTCCGAGATGTTCGGCTACGCAACCGATATGCGTTCGGCAACGCAGGGCCGCGCAACCTATACGATGGAGTTTGCTCATTACGAGAAGGCTCCCAAGTCCATCGAGGAAGAGATCATTGCAAAGTCCGGCAGCAAGAAACCGGCGACCGTCTAAGTAAGGGGAACGAGAGAACTACATCATGGCGAAGGCGAAATTCGAGCGCACCAAACCGCATGTCAACATCGGCACGACGGGTCACGTCGACCATGGCAAGACGACTCTTACCGCTGCGATCACGCACTGTCTTGCGACCGAAGGGCTCGCCAAGGCGCGCAATGTGGATGAGATCGACAATGCTCCTGAGGAAAAAGAACGCGGCATTACGATCGCGATCTCGCATCAAGAGTACGAAACGGCAAAGCGCCATTACGCGCATGTCGATTGCCCGGGGCACGCCGACTACATCAAGAACATGATTACCGGCGCCGCGCAGATGGACGGAGCCGTCCTCGTCGTCTCCGCTACGGACGGGCCGATGCCGCAGACGCGCGAACACATTCTGCTCATGCGTCAGGTCGGCGTACCGCGCATCGTGGTATTTCTCAATAAAGTCGACATGGTCGACGACGAGGAGCTGCTCGAATTGGTCGAGATGGAGATCCGCGAGCTGTTGAGCAAGTACGATTTCCCCGGCGACGACACGCCGATTATCCGTGGATCCGCCCTAAAGGCGCTCAATTCGAGCGGCCGTCGCGGCGATCCCGACACCGACGCGATCTTCAAGTTGATGGATACCATTGACGACTACATCCCCCAGCCGGAACGTCAAGTGGATAAACCGTTCCTGATGCCCGTCGAAGACGTCTTTACGATTACGGGCCGCGGAACCGTCGGAACGGGACGCGTGGAGCGCGGTCAGGTCAAGGTCGGCGAAGAGATTGAGATCGTCGGTTTGCAGGAAGAGACGAGAAAGACCGTGGTCACCGGCATCGAGATGTTCCGCAAGCTCCTGGATTCAGGAATCGCGGGCGACAACATCGGCGTTCTGTTGCGCGGTATCGATCGTAACGAGATCGAGCGCGGGCAAGTGCTGGCGAAGCCCGGCTCAGTCAAACCGCACAGGAAGTTCAAGGCTGAAGTCTACGTTCTCTCCAAGGAAGAGGGCGGGCGTCATACCCCGTTCTTCGGGAACTACCGTCCGCAGTTCTACTTCCGCACCACCGACGTCACCGGCACCATTCAGTTGCCGGAAGGCGTCGAGATGGTGATGCCGGGCGACAACGTCACGATAAGCGTGGAGTTGATCACGCCGATTGCTTGTGAAGAAGGTTTGCGTTTCGCCATTCGTGAGGGTGGCCGTACCGTTGGTGCCGGCGTCGTGACGTCGGTGGCTGACTAAGCGTTCCTCAAAGAGACTCCAACGCGTTCGCCGGCGCGCTATCCGGCGAAGAGCACTTTGACAACTTAGGTCCTTCAGATTAGAGAAATGACGATGTCGCAACAAAAAATTCGTATTCGACTGAAAGCGTACGATCACAAAGTCCTCGACCAATCTGCCGAGCGGATTGTCGATACGGCGAAGCGGACGGGGGCGTTTGTCAGTGGGCCGGTGCCTCTGCCGACGGAGATCAATCGGTTCTGCGTTCAGCGTTCGACGAACAATGACAAGAAGAGCCGAGAGCACTTCGAGATGCGTACGCACAAGCGCTTGATCGATATTCTCCAGGCCTCACCCAAGACGATGGATGCGCTCATGCATCTGGACCTGCCGGCGGGTGTGGATATCGAACTGAAGGCCTAAGGTGGCCCATTGCGGCGAGGTCCCGTTCAGCGGGCTGCACGTGTGCGTGCGGCCCGCTCGCATATCTCGCGGGGAGCGTCGCGCCTTTGACGAAAGAAGATTCTATGCCGATCCCGCTTCAGGTACAACGCGCTCGCACGTTTCACGGCACCAAGCGCCGGATCTTCCATCTGCTCGAAGAGATGGGTACCTCGGGCGACCAGATTTGGCCGTTCGCCTCCCAGCCGTTCATGCGCTCGCCGGGGCCGTTGCTCCCCGGGAAGACCGAGGAGTGGCACCTGGGGGTTCACGGCGTTTTGGAAGAGGTCGTCCCAGAGGAGCGAATTCTCTGGCGCTTTCTTAATGATGGGGTCACCGGGCATCATGGCTTCTACCTAACCAGTGAAGCGAAGGAGACGACGCTTGCCCATCGGGTGGAAGCCGAACTTTCCGAATCCGAAGGCCGGCTCTTCTGGCGGCGCGTCGAGGATCAGCACGCCCGCTCGATCGATGCGCTCTTTGAGAAGCTCGCTCGCGTCCTGAAACGCTAGGTGCTGTCGGGGAGGAGATGATGGAACAACGGCACCTTGGGACAGACGGTCCCCCCGTATCGGCTCTCGGCTTGGGCTGCATGGGCATGTCCGAGTTCTACGGTGAAGCCGATGAGGCACAATCGATCCGCACGATCCACCGGGCGCTCGAGCTTGGTGTGACCCTGCTGGATACCGCGGATATCTATGGGCTCGGCGATAACGAGGAGTTGGTCGGCAAAGCGATCGCCGGTAAGCGCGAGGGCGTCTTCCTGGCGACGAAGTTCGGCATCGTGCGCGATCCGAACGATCCGACGGCGCGGCGCATGGACGGATCTCCGGCGTACGTCAAGCGCGCCTGCGAAGCCTCGCTGCGCCGCTTGCGAGTCGATCACATCGACCTGTACTATCAGCATCGTGTCGACACGGCGGTGCCGATCGAAGAGACGGTCGGAGCGATGGGCGAGTTGGTTCGTGCGGGGAAAGTTCGCTACCTCGGGCTCTCGGAAGCGAGTGCAGAGAATATGCGCCGTGCGCACGCGGCCCATCGGGTCTGCGCAGTGCAGAACGAGTGGTCGCTGTGGTCGCGCGACCCTGAAGAGAACGGCATGCTCTCGACCGCACGGGAACTCGGCATCGCGCTCGTTGCATACAGCCCGCTCGGCCGGGGCTTCTTGACGGGAGCGATTCGGACACCGGACGATTTCGGCCCCGACGATTACCGCCGCACATCGCCGCGTTTCGTCGGCGAGAATTTCGGCAAGAATTTGCAGCTCGTCGACCGGGTGAGGTCGCTGGCCGCGGCTAGGGGATGTACGCCGTCGCAGCTCGCGCTTGCGTGGCTGTTAGCGCAAGGTGAGGATGTGCTTCCGATCCCCGGGACCAAGCGCGTGAGCTACCTGGAAGAGAATCTCGGCGCGCTCTCGATTGCGCTCACGCCGGATGAGCTTGAGGAGATCGACGCGGTTTTCCCGATTGGTGCGGCGGCCGGTTCACGCTATGCCGATATGAGCTTCGTGAATCGATGACGGAATCGATGCGAGTCCCGCTTCCTGACGCGCTCGATTTCTTGGGTCTGGATGCGCAGCTCACCGACGAAGAGCGGCTGGTCCGCCGGACGGTAGCCGACTTCGTCGCCGATCGCATTCTTCCACGTATCGCGACGTGGTTTGAGGAGGGCATCCTCCCGCGGGAGCTCGCCCAAGAACTCGGCGCTCTTGGCGTCCTCGGCATGCATCTGCACGGATATGGATGTGCCGGTGCAAGCGCCGTCGCGTACGGCTTAGCTTGCCTGGAGCTTGAGGCGGGAGATTCCGGGGTGCGTAGCTTTGCCTCGGTGCAGGGCTCCTTGGCGATGTTCGCCATCTATCGCTTCGGCAGCGACGAGCAGAAGGAACGCTATCTGCCGCGCATGGCCGCAGGCGAACTCATCGGCTGTTTCGGTCTGACGGAGCCGGACTTCGGCAGCGATCCTTCCGCGATGCGCACCCGTGCGCGACGCGCTGGATCGGATTGGCTGCTCAGCGGCACGAAGATGTGGATCACCAGCGGCGGCATCGCGGATCTGGCGATCATCTGGGCACAGACGGACGACGGCATTCGCGGGTTCATCGTGGAGAGTGCTACTCCGGGATTCTCCGCCCGGAACATTGAGAAGAAGCTCTCGCTTCGCGCGTCGGTCACGAGCGAGTTGGTTCTGGACGAGTGTCGCCTGCCGGCCGATGCCCTCTTGCCGGAGGCGCGGGGCTTAAGTGGGCCGCTTGCGTGCTTGAACGAAGCGCGTTTCGGCATCACTTGGGGCGCGATGGGCGCCGCTCGGGCCTGCTACGCGGCGGCGCTCGAGTATAGTAAGACGCGCGTGCAGTTCGGACGCCCGATCAGCTCCTTTCAGCTCACTCAGGCGAAGCTTGTGGAGATGGCGCTTGAGGTCAACAAAGGGACGCTGCTCGCGCTGCACCTGGGACGGATGAAGGACGCCGGGACCCTGCACCCGTCCCAGGTGAGCTTCGGCAAGCTCAACAACGTTCGCGAGGCGCTAGCGATTGCGCGGTCGGCGAGGAGCGTCCTCGGTGCCAATGGCGTGACGCTGGAGTATCCGGTGATTCGGCATATGAATAATCTCGAGTCGGTACTTACCTACGAGGGGACGAGCGAGGTCCACACCTTGATCCTCGGCCAGGCTATTACCGGCAGCTCCGCCTTCGTCTAAGGACGTAGCGATCTATCGACTTGACGGCTGTACTCCCCCCTGGTATAGTTCCCAGGTTGCGGTCCAACGCCGGCTGCCGCTTTAGAGCGTGCGTCCGGAAGGATTCTAGGAGATACGCCAGGGGCCGTGGCTTTTGTCTCATAAACAAGGACGAGGATACCATGAAGAACATCCTTGGCCGCAAGGTTGGGATGACGAGCGTGTTCACCGATGACGGGCGCTTTGTGCCGGTCACGGTGATCGAAGCCGGTCCCTGCACGGTGGTTGAGCGGCGCACGAAGGAGAAGCACGGCTACGAGTCCGTCGCTTTAGGCTTCGGTGCAATCAAGAAGCGCCGCGTGACCCGTGCCCTTGCCGGGCATTTCAAGAAACAGGGCGTCGAGCCGTCGCGGTTCGTGCGCGAGTTTCGGGACGACATCGACGACGTTGAAGTGGGTCAGACGGTTACCGTCGGCAGCTTTGTCGCGGGCGATCGCGTCGACGTGATCGGCATCTCGAAGGGGCATGGCTTCGCCGGCGGCATCAAGCGGCACAAGTTTTCGGGTGGTGGCGCGAGCCACGGCTCGATGATCCATCGCCAGCCTGCCAGCAACGGCGACACCAACGCCGGGCGTACCGTGCGCGGTAGTCGCCGCCCGGGGCACTACGGAACGGATCGGACGACGCATCAGAACTTAGAGATCGTTCGCGCCGATGTCGAGCGCAATCTCTTGCTCGTCCGCGGCCCCGTGCCGGGTGCCAAGAATGCGCTCGTCGTTGTGCGCAGAAGTCGCAAGTCCGCGAACTTGCCCGCCGCAGTGGAGGCGTCATAGCCATGCCGCAGGTGATTGATACGGCCGGCAAGGTGGTCGCCGAACTCCCCGTTCCTGCAGGACTGACCGGTGATTTTGGCGATACGGCGCACCCGATCTTTCGGGCGGTGCATCGCGAGCTGGCCAATCCGCGCGCCGGCACCGCCTCGACGAAGAAGCGTGACGATGTCGCCGGCGGCGGCCGCAAGCCATGGCGCCAAAAGGGTACCGGCCGGGCGCGCCAGGGGTCGATTCGCTCGCCGCAATGGCGTCACGGCGGCGTGGTATTCGGCCCGCAGCCGCGTAGCTATGTCGAAGACCTCAACAAGAAGGAACGCCGGTTGGCCTTCGCTGCGGCTCTGGCCAATCGTATGGCGGGAGATGCCGTGACGGTACTCGACGTGACGGGGTTCGCCCTCACCAAGACGGCCGCGTTCGCGACGTTGCTCTTCGGTGACGTGAAGAAGGCCAAGGACGCTGAACATACTCTGGTGGTCTATGGGATCGACGAGCCCGTGGGCGTCGCTCTCGAGCGCGTTGGACGCAATTTAACGCGCGTGGGCTTGACTCATGTCGGAGCGTTGGACGTTAAGGACATCCTGCGCTATAAGCGCCTGATCTTTACGCGCCTAGCGTACGATGCGCTCCTCGCTCGGTTTGGCGATGCCGTTAAGGGAGGTGCGTAAGCATGGATGCGCATGATGTCATTGTGTCTCCTCGGATCTCCGAAAAGTCAATGGGCAACGCACTTGGTCATCAGTACACATTCGTCGTGCACCCGAGTGCGACCAAGACGCAGATTCGCCATGCCGTAGAGACGATTTTTAAGGTCAACGTCATCATGGTGAACACCATCAACGTGCGAGGCAAAACCCGCACGGTGGCGCGCCGCGGCACGAAGACCACTGGGAAGCAAAGCGATTTCAAGAAGGCGGTAGTCACCCTCAAGGCCGGTCAAAAGATCGAGCTTGGCGGCGTGAACTACTTCGAGCAGTGATTCGCATGCATCGTATCGATATCGGGGTTGTATAGTCATGCCGGTCAAAACCTACAAGCCGACAAGTCCTGCGCGGCGCTTCATCACGACGATGGATTTTTCCGACCTCTCGAAAGTGGAGCCGGAACGCTCGTTGCTGGAGGTGCGCAAGAAGCACTCCGGGCGCAATGTGAACGGCCATATTACGGTGCGTCATCGTGGTGGCGGAACGCGCAAACTGTATCGTATCATCGACTTTAAGCGGACCAAAGATGCGATCCCGGCGAAAGTCGCGACCATCGAATACGATCCGAATCGCTCGGCTCGTATCGCTTTGTTGCACTATCGTGACGGTGAAAAGCGGTATATTCTCGCGCCTGCGGGCCTGTGCGTCGGCGACGTTGTGGAATCGGGGTCCGGCGCCGATATCAAGATCGGCAACTGCCTGCCCATTAAGAATATTCCGGTCGGCACCGTGATTCACAACCTTGAGTTGCGTGCCGGTCAAGGCGCTCGGTTGGTGCGTAGCGCCGGCGTCTCCGCGCAGCTTATGGCAAAGGAGACCGAGTACGCTCAGGTCCGCATGCCGTCGGGTGAGGTACGCAAGATTCACATTGAGTGTCGTGCGACGATCGGCCAACTCGGTAACGTGGAGCACGAGAATCAAGTCATCGGGAAGGCAGGTCGTTCGCGGCACCTCGGCAAGCGGCCGTCCGTCCGCGGTATCGCCATGAATCCGGTCGATCACCCTCATGGCGGCGGCGAAGCGCGTTCGACGTCGGGCCGCCCTCCGACGACGCCCTGGGGCCAGATGACGATGGGCAAGAAGACGCGCCGGAATAAGCGCACTGCCAACATGATCGTCCGTAAACGGAAGGCGTAACGCGATGGGTCGTTCGTTAAAGAAGGGTCCGTTTGTAGCGGATCACCTCCTGAAAAAAGTTGAACAGCTCAATGAAACGCGCGAGAAGCGCGTCATTAAGACGTGGAGCCGCGCCTCGACGATCGTGCCGACGATGGTCGGCCATACGATCGGCGTCCACAACGGCAAGGCACACGTTCCGGTTTACGTGACTGAGAATATGGTCGGCCATAAGCTCGGTGAGTTCGCGCCTACGCGGAACTTTCGCGGGCATGGCGGCGATAAAGCGAGCGTGAAGTGATGCCGGTCGTAGAAGCTGCCGCTCCCTCGGCGATCGCCAAGCTTAAGTTTGCCCGGACCGCTCCACGCAAGCTTCGCCGCGTGGCAGATGCCATTCGCGGGAAGAGCGTGCGCGAGGCGCTCGTGGTGTTGCGTTTTGCCGATGTCTATGCGGCCAAGCCCCTTGAGCGTTTGGTGCGTAGTGCCGTGGCCAACGCCGGGAACAATCACGATCTCAATACCGACGAACTCTACATCACGCACATCACCGTCGATGGTGGGCCGGGTGGGCGCTTTACCAAACGGCTCGACCCACGAGCTCAGGGGCGCGCCTACTTCAAGCGCAAGCGTCTCTCGCATGTGACCGTGGTGGTCAGCGAGCAGCCACCGGCCAAGCCGCGCAAGCGCCGGGCCGGAGCCTCAGTGGCCGTGACGGCACGTACGCGGCGTCCGGTCTCCCGGCAGGCGGCCCCGGTCAAACCGGCTGCATCACCGTCGCAGGCTCAGGACTAGGTAAGGAAACGATATGGGTCAGAAGATTCACCCCACCGGACTGCGCCTGGGCATCAATCGCACCTGGGATAGCCGCTGGTTCGAAAAGAAACATTACATCGACTGGTTACATGAAGATGTAAAGATCCGAGACTTTCTTTCCAAGCGTTGGCAGCGTTCTGCCGGCATTAGCAAGATCGAAATCGAGCGGCGCGCCAATCAGGCGCGGGTCATCGTGAACACCGCCAAACCCGGCATCATCATCGGCAAACGCGGCGTTGGGATCGAAGACATTCGCAAGAGCCTCGAGCGTTTGACGAAGAAGAACATCCAAGTCAACGTGATGGAGATTAAGCACCCGGAGATGGATGCTCGGCTCGTTGCACAGAATATCGTGGACCAGCTCGAGAAGCGCATTGCCTTTCGTCGCGCCATGAAGCAGGCGATTATGCGGACGATGAAAGCCGGCGCGCGCGGCGTCAAAGTACAGGTCTCCGGTCGTCTTGGCGGAGCTGAGATCGCGCGCACGGAGCATAATGCCGACGGCAAGGTGCCGCTGCATACGCTGCGTGCCGATATCGATTATGCCAATGTTGAAGCGTTTACGACGTTCGGGCGTATCGGCGTCAAGGTCTGGATCTATCGTGGCGACATCATCGGAGAAACGTCGCGCGACTTTAACCGGGTGGATCGTTCCGATCGGCGTAGCGCCGGCGCTCCCGCGCCGGAGCGCCGTGACCGCGTTCGCCCCGTTCGCCCTCGCCCGGAAGTCGTGCTCGCACCGGAAAGCGTACTCTCACCGGAAATCGTACTCTCAGAGGTGGCGCCTGTCGTTGAGCCGGCGTCCGATGCGTTTGTCTTCGAATCGGCAAACCTTGAGCTACAGGCTCCCGTGGCTCCGAGCACGGAGGTGACAGAGTAGATGTTAACTCCCAAGCGCGTCAAGTGGCGCAAAGTTCATCGTGGTCGTATGACCGGGCGCAGTCTGCGCGGGAGCACCCTCACTTTCGGTGAGTTCGGCCTGCAAGCGCTAGAGCCGTGCTGGATGACCAGTCGTCAAATCGAAGCCGCTCGTATCGCGATGACACGGCACATCAAGCGTGGCGGCAAGGTTTGGATTAAAGTGTTCCCCGATAAGCCTGCGACGAAGAAACCGGCGGAAGTCCGCATGGGCTCGGGCAAGGGTAATCCGGAGTTCTGGGTGGCGGTCGTACGACCGGGCCGGGTGCTCTTCGAGCTTGCCGGTGTGGCGCCCGACGTGGCGCGTGAAGCGCTTCGCTTGGCTGCGGCCAAGTTGCCGATCGGCACCAGAGTAGTGGCGCGCGAGGAGACACAGGTATGAAGAAAAGCGAGCTCGATACGTTGCGGGAGTTCACCGTGACGGAGCTACGTCAGAAGGCGCGAGATGCCAAAGCCGAGCTGTTTAATTTGCGCTTTGCTTTGCGTACGGGGCACCTAACGGACTTTAGTAAGATCCGCGCGATGCGGCGTACGTATGCACAGATTCAGACGGTGATCTCCGACAAGCAAATGGCCGAGGAGCAGCATGGAGCAGCTTAACGTAGAGCGGCATTCGCGCCGCGTGAAACAGGGACGCGTGGCCTCCGACAAGATGGATAAGACCATTGTGGTGGAGACCGAGACGCGCGTGCCGCACCGCACCTATGGGAAGATCATTCGTAAATCCGTGCGCTTCAAAGCGCACGATGAGGGCAACGAAGCCAAGGTCGGCGATCTTGTGCGTATCATGGAGTGTCGTCCGCTCTCGCGCGACAAGCGCTGGCGTTTGATTGAAATCGTGGAGAGGGCCAAGTAACCCATGATTCAGCAAGAAACGCGCTTGAAGGTGGCCGATAACTCTGGTGCGCGCGAGCTGCTCGTGATCCATATTCAGGGCGGCAGCCGCCATGTTTACGCTCATATCGGCGATGTCGTGGTCGGTACCGTCAAGAGTGCGATTCCCGGTGCGGCGGTCAAGAAGGGGCAGGTCGTCAAGGCGGTTATCGTCCGCACGACGGCTCCGATTCGTCGCACCGACGGCTCCGTCGTGCGATGTGATGATAACGCGTGCGTGATCCTCAAGGGCGATAAGGAGAACGTTGACCCACGCGGCACGCGCGTCTTCGGCCCGGTCATGCGCGAACTGCGCGATCGCGGCTATCTGAAGATCGCTTCCCTCGCGCCGGAGGTTCTCTAGAAATTATGTCAAGCAAAACACACATTCTCAAGGGCGACACCGTGCAAATTCGTCGCGGTCGCGAGAAGGGCAAGACCGGCGTTGTTAAGGCCATATTCCCTACGGCCGCACAGGCCACGGTGGAAGGCCTCAACGTCGTCAAGCGTCACCTGAAGCAAGGCCAACAGGGCCAGAACATGGGTGGCTCCATGCAGACCGGCGGCATTATCGAGAAGGAGAGCCCGCTCCCTATCTCGGCGCTCTCGTATGTATGCGATAAGTGCAAGGTGTCCACGCGCTTGCGCCGTGGGAAGAGCAGCTCTGGGGTGAGCCAGCGGATCTGTGTAAAGTGCGGCGAGCCGGCTCGTGAATCGGTAAGGGGAGCCTAGTGGCGATGGCATTACGGTTGAAGGAAAAGTACCAAACTCTCGTGCGGCCCGCGCTAAAGGAGAAGTTCGGCTATGAGAACGTCGAGCAGATTCCCAAGCTCAAGAAGGTCGTTGTGAACATGAGCGTGGGCGATGCGATCGTCAATCCAAAGGCGCTCGATGCTGCGGTGGCCGAACTTGCGGCGATCACCGGGCAGAAGCCCATCGTGACGAAAGCCAAGAAGTCTATCGCGGCGTTTAAATTGCGCGAAGGCATGAATATCGGCGCGAAGGTGACTCTGCGCGGCGAGCGCATGTACGTCTTTTTGGATAAGCTTTTTAGCGTCGTCCTGCCGCGCATTCGCGATTTTCGTGGATTACCGGCAAAATCGTTCGATGGCCGGGGCAACTATAATTTAGGTCTGCGCGAACAGTTGGTGTTCCCCGAAGTCAACTTCGACAAGATCGATAAGGCGCGCGGCATGGATATTACGATCGTGACCTCTGCGAAGACGGACGAAGAGGCTTCTGAATTCCTTACGGCAATGGGACTGCCGGTGCAGAAGGGGCGGAACTAATGGCCAAAACGAGTATGATCGTCAAAGCGCGGCGCACGCCGAAGTTTTCGGCGCGTCAGCATAATCGCTGTTTGGTCTGCGGCCGGCCTCGCGGCTTTTTGCGCAAGTTCGCGATGTGTCGCATTTGTTTCCGCGAGCACGCCCATCGCGGCGTCGTGCCCGGCGTGACCAAGGCCTCGTGGTAGAGGGGGGAGAGTAGAAGTGTCAGCCATTACCGATCCTATTGCCGATATGCTTACGCGCATCCGCAACGCGAACACCGCCAACCATGAAACGGTGGACGTTCCCGCGTCGCGGACCAAGCAAGCGATTGCGCAGATCCTCAAAGACGAAGGCTTTATCGTGGATTTCGAGCGCATGACGGAGGGGCCGCAAGGCGCCATTCGCATTCGTCTCAAATACGGTCCTGAAAAGGAAAAAGTGATCACGGGTCTGCGGCGGATTTCGCGCCCGGGTTTGCGCGTGTACACGCCCAAGACGGAGATCCCGAGAGTGCTCGGCGGACTGGGCTTAGTCATTATTTCAACGTCGCAGGGCATCATGTCCGGCAAGCGAGCCAACAAGCTCGGTGTCGGTGGTGAAGTCCTAGCGTACGTGTGGTAGGCGAGGAGCACTCGATGTCGCGTATTGGAAAACTTTCGGTTCCCGTTCCGGCTGGTGTCGACATCAGTGTCGGGGCTGGGGAAGTCTCTGTCAAAGGCCCCAAAGGCGAGTTGCGGCAGCATATCCTCTCCGAGGTCGTCGGCGTTCGCGTCGAGGCCGGGCACATTTATGTCGATCGTAAAGGTGATGCTAAAGCCCATCGGTCGGCCCACGGCCTCACGCGCACGTTGATCGCGAACATGGTCGAAGGCGTCAGTAAGGGCTTTCGCAAGAGTCTCGAGATTCAAGGCGTCGGCTATCGCGCGGCCAAGGCGGGTGAGAAGCTGAACTTGACGCTGGGGTATTCGCACCCGGTTGTCTACTCGCCGCCGCAGGGCATCGTGCTTTCGGTCGAGGGACAGAACAAGATCCACGTTGAGGGGATCGACAAGCAGCAGGTCGGGCAAGTGGCTTCGGAGATTCGTGCTTTGCGTGCGCCGGAACCCTATAAGGGTAAAGGTGTACGTTATGAAGGCGAGCAGATTCGCAAGAAGCTCGGCAAGGCCGGAAAGGCAGGCAAGAAGTAATGCCGCGCACTTCTAAGGATCAGGCACGTCAAAAGCGTCACCTGCGCGTCCGCAAGAAGGTAGCTGGGACGGCGGAGCGCCCGCGCCTGTTGGTTCGCCGCACGCTGCACCATATCTACGCAACGCTCGTTGACGATGCAAAAGGGCATACCGTGGCGGCAGCCTCAACGCGCGAGAAATCACTGGCCGAGGGTCTCTCCTCGCGCAGCAACACGGATGCTGCGAAAAAGGTCGGCACGGCGATTGCTGTCAAGGCGAAGGAGTATGGAATATCGCAGGTGGTCTTCGATCGTGGTGGTTACAAGTATCATGGACGCGTTGCGGCTTTGGCCGATGCAGCGCGAGAAGCGGGACTGGAGTTCTAGATGAACTATCGTGGTGGTCGCGATCGCGACAATAGTGGATTTGAAGAGACCGTCGTGCGCATCAATCGCGTGGCAAAGGTAGTCAAGGGCGGCAAGCGCTTCAGCTTTAGCGCTCTGGTCGTCGTCGGCGATCGAAAGGGCAAGGTCGGCTTTGCGATCGGCAAGGCGGGCGAGGTGCCCGAAGCTATTCGTAAGGCCGTGGAGCAGGCGAGGAAGAACGTCGTGACCGTGCCGATGGTCGATAAGACCATTCCGCATCAGGTCATCCAGCAGGTCGGTGCGGCGCGAGTACTCTTAAAGCCCGCAGCCCCGGGCACCGGCGTTATCGCCGGCGGTTCGATGCGCGCCGTTCTCGAGTTGGCCGGTATTCATGATATTCTGACGAAGTCGCTGGGGTCGAACAATCCGATCAACGTCGTCTATGCGACGATCGAAGGATTGAAGTCCTTGCGAACCGCCGAACAGGTTGCAACGCTTCGCGGCAAGTCCGTCAAGGAGATCTTCGCCGCTTAGCGCGGAGGATAGAACGATGGCAAAGGAACCCAAGAAGAAGGCCGAGGCAAAGGTGCCTCTCATGACGCTCGCCCAACTCAAACCGGCCGGCGGCAGTCGTCCCAAGCGCGTACGCGTCGGGCGCGGTCACGGTTCGGGCATGGTGAAAACCGGCGGCGAGGGCGGCAAAGGTCAAACCGTTCGCTCCGGCGGCGGCAAGGGGCCGGCCTTCGAAGGCGGTCAGACGCCTTGGGCTCGGCGGCTTCCCCATCGTCGTGGCTATTCGCAGAAGGCGCGCGATACCGGGCACTTCCGCACGACCTATGCCGTACTCAATCTGCATGCATTGTCGAACTGGGATTCCAGCTCGGAGGTGACGCCGCAGACCTTGCGTGAGAGCGGCTTGATCAAGCGCGCGTCGGACGGCATTAAAATCCTCGGCGGCTCGAAGCCGGGCAAAACGCTTCCGAGCGGACTGCGTTTTCGGGATCTTCTCTTCTCTCAAACGGCGCGCGAGGCCTTACAGGCCGCCGGCGCTACATTCGAAGGCGAGTAGGAGCACTTTGCGTGTTCAATAACCTGCGTGCGGCGTTGCTCGTTCCTGATATTCGCAAACGAATATTGTTCGTGTTCTTCGCTTTTGCGTGGTTCGTCTTTATGATCCACGTTCAGCTTCCGAACGTGAACGAGGCCGCGTGGCAGCGCGTCTTGCAGGGTGGTGCCTTCTATAACCTGCTCGGGTTTCTCTCGGGCGGCGCCTTGCAGCGTCTCTCGATCATCGCGATGGGGATCACCCCCTTTATCAACGCGTCGATTATCATGCAGTTGATGACGGTCGTACTTCCTCATCTCGAAGAGATGGCCAAGAAGGGCGGCGAGGAAGGACGCAAGACGATCAGTCAATATACCCGTTGGTTGACGATCATCCTAGCGACGCTTGAAGCGACCTTCATGGGTGTTGCCATGCGTAATGCGGGCGTCTTCTACGACAATAGCATTGCATATCTGGTCTTCGCGGTTCTGGCGATGGTCGCCGGGACGATGTTCTTGATGTGGCTCGGCGAGCAGATCAGCGACAAAGGCATCGGTAACGGCGTCTCGCTGATCATTTTTATCGGCATCGTCCTGAACTATCCGACTTACATCGCTCAAACCTATGCCTCTGCGTCTCAGGGTGGCGAGAGCCTTGTGAACCTCGTCATTTACATCGTTATCTCGCTGGTCGTTATCGTCGGCATCGTCTTCCTCTACCAGGGCCACCGGCGCGTACCCGTTCAGCAAGCGCGCCGGGTGGTCGGCCGCAAGATGTTTGCAGGGCGCTCGACCTACATCCCGCTTCGTTTGAATAATGCAGGGGTGATCTCGATTATCTTCGCGATCTCGATCCTACTACTACCGCAGCAGGCGTTGTCGTGGTTCAATCGCCCCGGCGCAACAGGCTGGATCGTCAACGTTTCGCAGTTTCTCAACGTCTGGTTCACGCCCAATGGCCTGGTCTATAATATCGTGTACTTCCTTTTGGTTGTGATCTTCACGTTTTTCTACTCGGCGATCGTGCTCAATACGACCGATATCGCCGACAATTTGAAGAAGTCCGGCTCCTATATTCCTGGGATCCGGCCCGGCCAACCAACGGTCGATCACCTCAATAAGATATTGATGCGCATCACGACGGCAGCGGCGATTTTCTTAGGGATTCTCGCGGTGCTGCCTGGGGCGTTGCAACGCGGTCTTTCGATCACGACGTTCTATCTGAGCTCCACGTCGCTGCTGATCGTCGTGGGTGTAGCCCTCGATACGATCACCCAGATCGAGGCTCGCCTCGCAATGCGTGACTATCGTGGGTTCATTAAGCGCTAAGGTGCCTGACGTTATTCTCCTGGGAGCACCCGGGGCGGGGAAGGGTACCCAGGCACAACTGCTCCAGCGTGAGTACGGCTTCGCGGCGATCTCGACCGGCGATCTGTTGCGCGATCACCGCGCTCGCGGCACCACCTTGGGGCAGGAGGCCGAGAGCTTCATGCAACGCGGCGAACTGGTTCCCGACGATGTGATCATACGGATGGTCGAGAGCGAACTGCCGGACAAGCCGGTGCTCTTCGACGGCTTTCCGCGAACCGTCGCGCAAGCGCAAGCGCTGGATGCCCTCTTCGAGGCGCGTCGGCGCCCTCTGTCCATCGCGGCGTATCTCAAGCTCGATAGGGCTCGTCTGGAAGAGCGTCTGCTCGGCCGTTGGACGAACCCTCGGAGCGGACGCGTCTATCATGCCACCTTCGATCCGCCCAAACGCCCTGGAATCGACGATGTCGATGGTGGTCCGTTGATCCAGCGCGAAGACGATCGTCCCGAGACGATCGCCCGTCGCTTGGACGTCTTTGAAGGCCAGACGCTTCCCCTCGTGGCGTACTACGAAGCCGGGAACAGACTCATTCTGATCGATGCGGCGCAGAGCGTTGACGCGGTATCCAAGGCGCTGGTCGCCGGGCTGGGCTTGCATCAGAGAGCGCGATGATCACGTTGAAGTCGCCTCGCGAAATCGAAACGATGCGCCGCAGCGGGAAGATCACGGCAGCGGTCTTGGGTGAGCTCATGCAGGCGGTGCAGCCGGGTATGACCACTCGGGACCTCGATGAGTTGGCCGAGCGTGGTATCCGCAGCCGGGGCGGGGAGCCCACCTTCAAGGGGTATCGTGGATTTCCGGCCTCGATCTGCACCTCGGTCAACGCCGAGGTCGTGCATGGCATCCCGGGTGACTACACCCTGCGCGAGGGCGACCTGTTGTCGATCGATATCGGGACGACCTACGAGGGTTACGTAAGCGACAGTGCGGTGACGGTGCCTGTCGGCGCCGTCGGGGCCGAGGCTGCTCGGCTGCTGGACGTGACGCAGCAGTGCCTAATGCTGGGGATCGAACAGATGCAGGTCGGCAAGTTCGTGGGCGATATCGGGGCCGCCGTCCAGGCACACGCCGAGGGCCAGGGGTATGGTGTGGTACGGGAGTTGGTCGGTCACGGGGTCGGTCGTGCCATGCACGAAGAGCCGCAGGTCCCCAACTACGGCAAGGCGGGATCGGGACCAGCCTTGCGCCCGGGCCTCGTTTTAGCGGTCGAGCCGATGATCACCCAAGGTGATCGCCAGGTCGATATCCACAAAGACGGCTGGACAGTCGTGACCACAGATGGTATGCTCGCTGCGCATTTCGAACACACCATCGCGGTGACGTTGGCAGGGCCTCGTATTCTCACGTTGCGCGAGATCGGGGAGCACCCCGACGCCGAAAAGTATCGAAATCACCGTTGAGCGCTCGCCGTCAGATGTTAAGGTAATCAGATGAAAGTTCGTCCTTCAGTCAAACAGATTTGCGAAAAGTGCAAAATCATTCGCCGTCACGGCAAAGTGCGCGTGATTTGCGATGTCAATCCGAAGCACAAACAGGTACAGGGGTAACACATGGCGCGTATTTCCGGCATCGATCTTCCTCGTGAAAAGCGCATCGAGATTGCGTTGACGTACATCTACGGCATCGGCCCAACAACGGCGCGCCGCCTGTTGGCGCATACAGGCATTAGCCCGGATCTGCGCGTGAAAGAGATGACCGAAGACGACGAGAAGCGCGTCCGTGACGCGATCGAGCAGTTGACGATCACGGTCGAAGGCGATCTACGGCGTGAAGTCTCCTCGAACATCAAGCGGCTCATGGATATCGGTTGCTATCGCGGTCTGCGCCACAGGCGCGGTTTGCCGGTGCGCGGCCAACGAACCAAGACCAATGCGCGAACCCGTAAGGGCCCCAAGCGCACGGTTGCCGGGAAGAAGAAGACCGTAACGAAGAAGTGATCGCCCGGGCCCGGCAACTGCCGGGCCCGCGGTATTCTCGAGGGACCAGCCCGCGGAGCGACTATCGTGGCGCCGTGACCACGTGCTCCCGTAGATTGTGGTCCCGGCGCTGCGAACCCCTATCCTGGCTCGGGACGTTCGGGAACCCTCTTGGGGCCAAGGTCGCCGTCGCTGCAGCGCTGGAAATTGTGCTTGAAAGCGTGTGGCTTCTCCGCTTGCCGGGTATGCTCTTAGAGAGTAGACTCCTTCCCGCTTACGAGAGAACTCCAAAGGGTGTATCCCGGTAGCTGGAAGGCAAAACTCGCTCGGCGTTAGCGCCAAGCACACCACATACTCTTTAGGAGGCTAACTTGAAGCGACTGAGCATTGGAGTCCTCACCGTGCTGCTTGCAGCCGGTCTGGGACTCAACGCAGTCGCCGCCCCGTCGAACCACGCATCGCAAGGCAACGTTGGACCCAATGCGATTGCGCAGGCCTCGGGCGGTACTGCGGCGGCTCCGCCGGCGGATTTCGGTTCCCCACCGTCGGGGCGCTATCCGATCCTGTATAATAACCACCACGTCTACGCCAAGCCGGACACCCTTCGCAAAGGGCGCGTTCTGGCGGCATTAGTCCGTGGCACCACCGTTCTCATCCCTCTGCGCTCGATGTTCCAGCAGATGGGTGCCACGGTGAAGTACAACCGGTCGACCAAGACCGTGACCATCAGCAAACCCGGCGCCTCCGTCAAGGTGACGCTCGGCAAGCCGGTGGTCATTATCAACGGCGAATCGCGTCCACTGGACGTCCCGCCGATGATGTACAAGGGCCACATTCTCGTTCCTATTCGCGTACTCTCGGAAGGCATGGGCGCGTACGTCCAGTGGGTGCCGAACCGTCGGATCGTCGTCGTGCGGTATCTGCCGCCGACCCCGCCGCCGCCGGCCACCGCTCCACCGCCGACCCCGGCACCTGTTGCCACGGTCCCCCCGACGCCGACCCCGGCGCCGATCGCGACCCCGTACCAGGACCGTTTCATCGTCGGCGACTACATGCTCAGGCCGAAGGTCTACAACGAGTTCAGCCCAGGAAACTCGGGCAAGACCGCGTCGTACGCGGTCCGAGCGGGTGCTGAGTTCAATCTCTTCAACCTGCCCTGGATGATCGAAGGTGATTACCGCCAGTTTACCTATCCGCATAACTGCACCAGCGCTGCTGATCCGCAGTGCATGGTCACGGCGATCGGCACCATGACGCAGACCTACGTCCCCTCCTTCCAGGTGCGGAACTACGACTTTGACGGCCGTCTCGGCCTGAAGGTCGCCAACCCGCGTATCTACGTCGGCGTCGGATATCTCGTCGACAGTGGGAACTACGGTTATCCTCGCATCAAGGGGTTCGGTTACGGGGTAGAAAAACTGCCCTCGCTCAACAAGAACTTCTCGATTTACGGGAGCGCCTACTACTATCCCAACGCCAAAGGCAACTGCGGCATCAACGTCTGCCCAACCGGCCCGTACACGCTGGCCTACAACATCCTCAAGTACCAGCTCGGCGTGACGTTCCGTCCGCAGCACAGCCCGGTCTTCCTCGACCTCGGCTTCCTCGGCAACAAGGGCACGGCTAAGCAGAACACCCCGGGTGGCATCGGCTACACGGAGGCTGGGCCGTACGTCGGTCTCGGCATCAGGTTCTAGTCGAAGGTTCGACCAGGACGACCAAAGGGACTCGGCCATCGGGCCGGGTCCCTCGCTCTCTGTCACAGCCCTGTGGACGGGGTCCTTGACTGGGCGGGGCCGTTCAGGTAGCATAAGCGCTTGGCGCCGGACCCTCCGGCGACACCGTTCTGCTTGCGGGCGCAATCGCCGAGTGCCCGATGCATGAGATTCCCGCGGAAGACCCTCCGTTGTGGGGTCGAGGCGACGACACCCCGTCGTTCGGGGAAGGATAAACGAGAGTCGGAGTTTAGGTTGGCCGCAAAAAAACAAACCAAGACGCGCCGCAAGCGCGAGTTTAAGAATATTGCCTCAGGTGTTGCGCACATCCACGCCTCATTTAATAATACCTTGGTGACGATTGCAGACGGTCACGGCAACGTGATCTCTTGGGCATCAGCCGGCAATCTCGGTTTTAAAGGCTCGAAGAAGTCGACGCCGTTCGCCGCGCAGATGGCGGCAGAAGCCGCCGCGCGCAAGGCGATCGAACATGGGATGAAGACCACCGAGGTTCTCGTCAAGGGTCCCGGTGCCGGTCGCGAGGCGGCCATTCGCTCGCTGCAAGCCGCGGGTCTGGAGATCACGCTCATCAAAGATGTTACGCCCATTCCGCATAACGGTTGTCGCCCGCCGAAGCGGCGGCGCGTGTAAGGAGGGCGAGAGAGAATATGTCGCGTTATATTGGGTCCGTTTGTCGTCTTTGCCGTCGCGAAACGGCAGCGAGCAAGACCGGCGAAAAGATGAAGTTATTCCTGAAGGGCGACCGTTGCTTGACGAAAAAGTGCGCGGTCGAGCGTCGCGGTACCGCCCCCGGCCAGAAGACCTCAGGGAAGTCGCGGAATAAAGTCTCGGAGTTCGGACGACAACTGCGCGAAAAGCAAAAGATGCGGCGCTATTACGGCGTGCATGAGACGCAGTTTGAGAACTACTTCCGTGAGGCGGCACGCGTTCCGGGGCAAACCGGCAAGACGTTTCTCCAGTTGTTGGAACGCCGACTCGATAACGTGGTTTATCGCCTCAATCTGGCGAATAGCCGCGCGCAGGCGCGTCAGCTAGTGACGCACCGCCACTTTCGCGTGAACGGCCGCCTGGTTAACATTCCATCGTATATCGTGAAACCCGGGGACGTCGTATCGGTCGGTGAGCGCAGCAAGAAGTCACTGGTGTTCGAAGCCAATGCGGAAGTCGCGCGCAATCGCCGGCCACCCGATTGGCTGGAGTGGAACGACCAAGACTGGAGCGGCAAGGTCTTAGATATACCGGCACGCGAGCAGATCGATACGCCGGTCGACGAGCAACTCATCGTCGAGTTTTATAGTCGATAATCTACTCTACGCTGCCGTTAGGCGTCCGATCGTCGAAGCGTCTGGTTCAGCCAAACGCTTGGGCGGATAACGTAAACGGCAAAAAAGGAAATTACAGCAGACCATGACTGTTTTGGAAACGCCCCACGGAGCGGCAATCGAAGTACGCGAGCGTCGCGAGAACTTCGCGAAGTTCGTGGTCGAGCCGCTCGAGCGTGGCTTTGGCATTACCCTAGGCAACGCACTGCGGCGCATACTCCTAAGCTCGATTCCAGGCGCAGCCGTGACCTACGTTAAGATCGACGGCGTCGTGCATGAGTTTTCAACGCTACCCGGCGTCGTTGAAGATACCATCGCATTGATGCTTAACCTTAAGGGGCTTCCGGTTCGGCTCAGTACCGACGAGCCCAAGGTGTTGGCGCTCTCGGTCGTCGGCCCGCGTGAGGTTACAGCCGCCGATATCGTCGAAGATGCCGATGTCGAAGTTCTCGACTCGTCCTACCATATCGCCACTTTGTCGTCGAAGGACGCCAAGCTAACCATGGAAATCGGCGTGGAAAAAGGGCGTGGCTATGTCACAGCAGATCGCCAGCGTAATGTGGAGCATGTGATCGGCCTCATTCCAATGGATTCGATCTTCTCTCCCATTCGCCGGATGAATTTCACGGTTGATGATACGCGAGTAGGACAGAGCGTTGACTACGATCGCTTGACGCTCGAGATTGAGACAAACGGATCAATCTCTCCAGATGATGCGCTCTCCACGGCTGCCGGCATCCTCCAGGAGCAGCTCGACCTGTTCGTCGGCTTCACCACGGCGGAGCAGCCGGTGCCGGAGACACCCATGAGCGAGTGGGATATTCCGGTAGAGACGCTCAACCTTTCCGTCCGTTCATACAACTGTTTGAAACGAGCAGGTATATCCCGTGTGTCGGAGTTGCTGGATCTCACCGAAGACGAGATCATGAAAATGCGCAATTTCGGCCGAAAGTCGCTGGACGAAATCCAACAGGTTCTTGCAGAGAGGGGACTCTCGCTTCGTCAGGCGTAGCGAGAAGAACAGATTATGCCGCATCAAATTAAGGCTAAACGGCTTTCGCGTACGGACGGGCATCGCAAGGCGCTCCTTCGGAATCTTGCAACGTCGTTGTTTAAGCATGAGAAAATAGAGACGACAACGACCAAGGCAAAAGAGATTAGCCGCGTTGCCGAGAGGTTGATTACGACTGCGATGGCCGGGGACTTGGCTGCGCGACGTAATGTCGCGGAGTTCCTCACTGAACCCGCGGTGGTGAAGAAGCTCGTCGAGCAAATTGCTCCAGCGATGAAGGGACGAGCGGGCGGATATACCCGGATCATGAAGTCGCGGGTGCGTCATGGCGATGCGGCGGAACTCTCGATTCTCGAACTGGTTAAGTAGCGATCCCCTGCTCGCCGGTCCGGCTTCTCCGGGGCGTCGTGTGCGTTTTCTCATGCGCTCATGGACGCCTATGCGGGTCAGCTCGGCGTTACGAAAACGTCTTGCGCATGAGGATCGTGTCCCAGACTTCGCCATTCGCCCGTACGGCATCGCGTTCGAAGCGCTCTACTTCGAGAAATCCCATCGAACGGTAGAGCCCGCGCGCAGCGTGGTTGTGTGGAAAGACGAGCAGGCTGAGCGGGTAGCCGGCAGCCGTGGCCCACGCACATGCCTGCTGGAGTAACGCGCGACCGACGCCGCGACCGCGATACTCGGCCGCCACCATCATGCCGAGGGTGGGTCCAAACTCGTGATGCTGGGAGATGGAGAGATGCCCGATAAGCCGGCCGTCGATGCGAGCGACGAAGCTTGGCCGCTGCCGATCGTCAACGCGGGCAGCAAGACGCGCACGATAGACGGCACGATCGAAGCCGGGCTCGGTGCCGATGTATCGGCGTTCCGCAGCGACGGCCTCGAAGAGCTCGAGGACCGTGTCGATGTCTTCGACTCGCATGGGCTCGATACGAACCTGTGCCTTGTTCTTAGACAACGGCCGGCGTCGTGCCCAGCCCAAAGCGCGTGTCGGCGTCGCCGGCGATGTAGCGGCCGATGGCGAGCGACGACGTCGCAGCCGGGGACGGAGCGTTACGGACGTGGACGACCGCGTTTGATCCATCGAAGACGAAGTCGTCGACCAAAGAACCATCGCTCATCATCGCTTGTGCGCGTACGCCTGAGGGGCCGGGCAAGGTGTCTTCGACGCGTAGGTCTGGGATATAGCGCTGCAGCGCGGTCACGTATGCCGAACGAACCACATCGCGATACATCTCACCCATTCCCGTCGCCATGAACTTTCCGGCTAACTTGATGAAGCCCGGATAGGTCAACGTCTCGAGCAGATCGCCGATGTTGATCGTCCCAAACGAGTAGCCTTCGCGCGAGAATGCGAGTACGGCATTGGGACCCAACCAAATGTCGCCGTTCATATGCGGCGTAAAGTGGACGCCGAGGAACGGAAAGGCTGGGTCGGGGACCGGGTAGATGTTGCCTCTGACGAGCGATCGCTTCTCAGGCTTGAGCATCAGGTAGTCGCCGCGGAACGGGACGATCTTTGGATCGCCGTTTCCGCCGGTCATCTTCGCCAATCGATCCGACTGCAGCCCGCCGCAGGTGATGACGTTCGTGGCTTCATAGTCGCCCGCGTTCGTGCGCAGAAGCGTGGTTGAGCCGCGCCGTTCGATGCTGCGAACCTGGTGTCCGGTAAGTATCTCGCCGCCGGCTTGGCGAATGTCGTTGCCGTAGGAGCGCGCGACCACCCCGTAGTCGACGATGCCGGTGACCGGTGAAAAGATCGCTCGAATGCCCCTGCAATGCGGTTCCCGCTCGGTGATGCCGGCGGCATCGATCAGTTCGAGGTCCTCGATCCCGTTAGCGATACCACGCGCAAGCAGCGCGTCAAGTCGAGGGAGTTCGGCTTCGCCGGTCGCGACGATGAGCTTGCCGACCCGCCGGTACTCGATACCCTTCGCTTCGCAGTACGCCCAGAGCGCCTTCCGTCCCTCGACGCAGAGCCTCGCCTTGAGCGAACCGGGTTGGTAGTAGATGCCGGAGTGAATGACGCCTGAGTTGTGCCCGGTCTGCTGGGCGCTGAGGATGTCGTCCTTCTCCAGAAGGAGCAGCGTGAGGTGCGGGTGGCGTTCGAGCAGCTCTCGCCCCGTGGCCAGCCCGACGATTCCGCCGCCGACGATGGCGATGTCGTAAACCATGGCGGCCGGGTTCTCTTGTGCCCGGCACAGCTCCGCTACCGGATTGGTGGCAGAGCGGGGTAGGCAGGCTCGGGTAGAATCAAGCTACCTGATCGCTTCCATCCAAAGTGAGGACCCCGTGAGTACGACCATCGAGCGCATCGCGCCCTTTACCAACGAGCCCATCAAGACGTTCGGTGAGCCGAGCGAGGCGGCAGCCATGCGGGCTGCATTGGCGCAGGTTGCCGCTCGCGGCGGCCAATCCTATCCCTTAGTGATCGAAGGCCGGCGGATCGAGACCGAGCAGAAGATCATCTCGATCAATCCTGCGGATCCGGCGCGCACCGTTGGTGTCGTGAGCTGCGCCGGGCCCGATCATGCCCGCGCAGCGATCGACGCGGCAGCGCGGGCGTTCGAGACCTGGAAGAAGACGAGTGCGCTCGAGCGCGCCGGCGTACTCTTCGCTGCGGCAGAGTTGATGCGCCGGCGCAGGTTTGAGTACGATGCGCTGCTGGTGAGCGAGGTCGGCAAGAGCTGGGGCGAGGCCGACGGCGATCTCGCCGAGGCGATCGACTTCCTGGAGTTCTATGCGCGCGAGGCGCTGCGCTATGCCGAGGCGCAACCGGTCGTCCCGGTCGCAGGCGAGGCAAACGAACTCGTCTACATTCCGCTGGGTGTCGGAGCCGTGATTCCGCCCTGGAACTTCGCTGCAGCGATCATGATCGGCATGACGGCAGCAGCGGTGGTTACCGGTAATACGGTGGTACTCAAGCCCTCAAGCGACTCACCGGTCATTGCGGCCTGGTTTGTCGATCTGATGCACGAGGTCGGCCTGCCTGCAGGCGTTCTCAACTTCATTCCAGGATCGGGACGAGCGATCGGTGACCTGATGGTGGCGCATCCGCAGATTCGTTTCATCTCGTTTACCGGCAGTAAAGAGGTCGGCTTGCATATCAACGAGTTGGCGGCCAAGCCCCAGCCCGGGCAGAAGTGGATCAAGCGCGTCGTCGCCGAGATGGGCGGTAAGGATTCGATCATCGTTGCCGCCGATGCCGACCTCGACGCGGCCGTGGAAGCCGTTGCGGTGTCGGCTTTCGGTTTTCAGGGGCAGAAGTGTTCGGCGTGTTCGCGTGCGATCGTCGAGGCGCCGGTCTACGAGCAGTTCCTGGAGAAACTGCGCGTCCG
>JAKBKY010000004.1:0-100000 GCA_021832345.1 bacterium | reverse complement strand
TCCCCGAAATAGTTTGAGGACTAGCGTCGCGTGTTAACCCTCGGGGGTAGAGCACTGACAGGGCTAGGGGTCTTACCGGATTACCGAACCCCATCAAACTCCGAATACCGAGGCGCATTGCGCGGCAGTCAGACTGTGGGGGATAAGCTCCATGGTCAAAAGGGAAACAGCCCAGATCAACAGCTAAGGTCCCTAATCGATGCTCAGTGGTAAAGGAAGTCTTGCCGCATAGACAACTAGGAGGTTGGCTTAGAAGCAGCCACCCTTGAAAGAGTGCGTAATAGCTCACTAGTCGAGTGGTGGGGCGCCGAAAATGTAACGGGGCTCAAGCATCGAACCGAAGCTTTGGGATCCTAACGGATCGGTAGGGGAGCGTTGTAGCGTAGGCTGAAGCACGACCGCGAGGACGTGTGGACGAACTACAAGTGCGAATGCAGGTATAAGTAGCGATAAATGAGGGTGAGAACCCCTCACGCCGGAAGTCTAAGGTTTCCTGAGCAACGTCAATCGTCTCAGGGTGAGTCGGGAGCTAAGCCGAGGCTGAGAAGCGTAGGCGATGCACAAGCAGTTCATATTCTGCTACCACCGACGACCGTTTAGACTATGCCGGACACTGTTGTGGAACGATCGTCGTTCGTGCCGGGCATCTGTTCGACATGGAGGATTTTCGTATGCGTAACAGCGTCTGTCGTAGTCTATGAATTGAAGGGGTGACGCAGGAGGATATATCAGCGCGCTGATGGATATGCGCGTCTAAGCCGGTAGGCGGCACTGTAGGAAAACCCGCAGTGTATAACGCCGAGAAGCGAATGCGAGGATCTTCGGATTCGAAGTGATAGACTCCACGCTGCCAAGAAAAGCCCCTAGATAGGATCGTAGGTGCCCGTACCGTACACCGACACAGGTAGACTGGCAGAGCATGCTAAGGCGACGGGAGAACCCCTGTTAAGGAACTCGGCAAATTGACCCCGTAACTTTGGGAGAAGGGGTGCCTTCTTCGGTCTAGGCCTCGCGCCAAAAGCCGTGGGAGGCCGCAGTTAACTGGCCCAAGCGACTGTTTAACAAAAACACAGGTCTCTGCGAACGCGAAAGCGGACGTATAGGGGCTGACTCCTGCCCGGTGCTGGAAGGTTAAAGGGAGAGGTTAGCGCAAGCGAAGCTTTGATCTGAAGCCCCAGTAAACGGCGGCGGTAACTATAACCGTCCTAAGGTAGCGAAATTCCTTGTCGGGTAAGTTCCGACCTGCACGAATGGAGTAACGACTTGGGCGCTGTCTCAATGGGGGGCCCGGCGAAATTGCAGTACCAGTGAAGATGCTGGTTACCCGCAGCAGGACGGAAAGACCCCGTGAAGCTTTACTGTACCCTGATGTTGGGTTTTGAGATTGTCCGTACAGGATAGGTGGGAGTCGATGATCTTCGGTCGCTAGATCGGAGGGAGACAACCTTGGGATACCACCCTGACAGTCTTGGGATTCTAACCAGCCGCCGTTATCCGGCGGTGGGACAGCGTCAGGCGGGCAGTTTGACTGGGGCGGTCGCCTCCTAAAGAGTAACGGAGGCGCCCAAAGGTTCCCTCAGAACGGTCAGAAACCGTTCGTAAGAGTGCATAGGCAGAAGGGAGCTTGACTGCGAGACGGACAGGTCGAGCAGGTGCGAAAGCAGGGCTAAGTGATCCGGCGGTACCGAATGGAAGGGCCGTCGCTTATCGGATAAAAGCTACTCCGGGGATAACAGGCTTATCTCCCCCAAGAGTCCACATCGACGGGGAGGTTTGGCACCTCGATGTCGGATCGTCGCATCCTGGGGCTGTAGTAGGTCCCAAGGGTTGGGCTGTTCGCCCATTAAAGCGGTACGCGATCTGGGTTCAGAACGTCGTGAGACAGTTCGGTCCCTATCCGCTGTGGGCGCGGGAGATTTGAGGGGCGTGGACTCTAGTACGAGAGGACCGAGTCGAACGAACCTCTGGTGAACCGGTTGTTCCGCCAGGAGCATAGCCGGGTAGCTATGTTCGGATCAGATAAACGCTGAAAGCATATAAGCGTGAAACTGACCCCAAGATGAGATCTCAATCCCGCGCAGGGTGAAGGGTCGTGGTAGACTACCACGTTGATAGGCCGGATGTGGAAGCGTCGTAAGACGTGAAGCTAACCGGTACTAATCGCCCGGAAATTTCTAACTATCAGTTCTCAGTTTTCGGCACTGGAAGTTCTTCTCTGTATAGCTTTCCCGCCGCGATCGACTAGGAGCTCCGGCTCGTCGTCGCGGTTGGGGATCAGGTTTCTGGCGCCCTTAGCGGTGGGGTCACACCCGTTCCCATCCCGAACACGGCAGTTAAGCCCGCCTGCGCCAATGATAGTCGGGCCGCAGGGCCCCTCGAAAGTAGGTCGGTGCCAGAATTATCGGACAGAGAGCTCGCCGCTCACGCGGCGGGCTCTTTGCATTCCGGCCACGCGGCCGGCGTCATCGATGTGCGGCAGTGCGAGGTGTTCCCCTGCATGGGGTTAACCGCGCGGTTGTGTCACCAGCCGCCATTTGAGGCTCCCGGCTCATCGTTCGACCGTCGCGGCAGTTAATGTTTGGCTCGCAGATACTGGTAAAGCGTTTCGCGGCTGATAGCGAAATCGCGAGCAATGTGAGCTTTTTTGTCTCCGAGGGCAACCCGCCGCCGCACTTCCGTGATTTCGGAATCTGAGAGCGACGGCTTTCGTCCACGATAGACGCCGCGCTGCTTGGCAAGCGCGATCCCTTCTCGTTGGCGTTCCCGAATCAAAGCGCGCTCGAATTCCGCAAACGCGCCCATCACTGAGAGCATCAGGTTCGCCATCGGAGAATCCTCACCACTGAAAATTAGGTGCTCCTTCACGAACTCGATCCGAATACCGCGTTGTGTCAAAGTTCGAACGATGCGGCGCAGATCGTCCAAGTTACGCGCCAGGCGATCCATGCTGTGTACAATCAGCGTGTCGCCGACACGCACGAACGCCGTGAGCGCTTGGAGTTGTGGCCGCCGCGTGTCCTTCCCGGAGGCTTTGTCGGTGAACGTGCGATCAAGCAGCACGTCATCGAGCTGGCGTTCCGGATTCTGATCGTAGCTGCTTACGCGGACATATCCGACGCGTTGACCCTTGAGATTTTCCATACTGTCAGGAAAGAGTCTATAACCTTGACGGCGAGCTGTCAATAAATGCCGATACCGATCCCAGCCCGACGCATTCTGGGGGCTTCCCTGACGCCTAGATAGGGTATAGTCTATATTGACGGAGAATGCGAGCAGGATTTTGTCTTCCTTCGCAAGACTAAGCGTGCAAACGCTGCTACCTAGCCGGGAGGAAAGCAAGTGAACCGTCAGCACGCTCGTTCGGGGGTGATCGTCGTCGCGATCGCGTTATTGCTAACTGCCTGCTCGCACAGCGCCATACCGTCGCAGCCACAAAGCGGTCTTAATCCGGCGGCATCGACGCGCAACCCAGAAGGGTCGCCGCAGTCGACCACTCCGCCATCTTCCCAGTGGGGTCTCGTTTCGAATGGCGGATCGATGCACAGTTTCGCACAGGCGCAACACTTAATTTTGAAAACAGATGCGGACTACGGGCGGTTCGTTGACCCATCCATTGTCGGAGCTGCGCGGCAGCGTGCGATCAAATTGTTAGAACTGATGCCGCCCGGGATGCGAGGTGATTTCGTCGATATCGCCGCCGATGGGACGGTCACGTCGAATCTCGCTGATCTCCCGGCGATGGTTCACTTCATTCCGAATGCTACGCCGTTGAGCCCACCACGGGCTGGTTCAGCGCAGACAATCAGAACTCCGATGAGTATCCTCCGTTAAGTGCTTCCGGAGGTCCGTATATCCGCAATTATTCCTACCAAGGCCTCAATGCCGCCTTTGGCATTGCAACACCGCCGTGCGATGTACACTTGCAGTCCGGCGACACCGGCAACATGTACTTCAATGCTTGGTCGCCGAACACTGTTGGGAGCCAAACGGACGCCGGCATTGGCGCAAACGAATACGACCCTAGCCAGGATATCAATCCCAGTGACGTGTTTGCTTTTGTAAATTCTGGCGGCATATGGGACCCCCCTAGCGGGCAGTTCGTCAATACCTACGAGCACTGGCTGTGCGGTCAACCCGTAGTAATCCTTTACGGCACGTTGCCTAGTCCGTACACTGGGACATCGATGCTTGTCGTAGGAACGCCGGCTTACAATCCATCGCAATTCTATCTGAACCTCCTTCCACCGGCGACCGTCATCTTGCAAACTCCAGCGTGGACCTTTTTTAAGACCCCTGCGTCTTTGGACCCGACGCAAAACGATGGTGCGCAATCGGGTACATACGACGGCATGCCCAGCAACTGCATGGGCTGTGCGGTCGCACAGATGTTTACAATTGGGGAGCCAAATGGAGCCGACGGCTCCTGTTACGGATGGTGCAACGGTGGTCAGGGGGATGGCTTGTGGAATGAAGTTGTCATGGGCGAGTTGGTGAGTCCGTGCGGACCAAACAGCTTTGGTCTCTCGAACCCGTGCACGATCGAGTGGGTATCTAGCTGGTACAATGGGCAAGTCTTCTGCCCTGTTGGTACCTGCTATTACTATTCGGATTCTCCAAATGGAACCGACCAGCAGGTTGCAGAAGGCCTTATGGACTCGAACTACAGCTATCCGAGCAGCAGCGTGAGAAGTACGGCGCCTGATAGCAAGCTGCAGGCTCCGAATCTTCCGACCGCTCCCTCGTACGCCTGTACGCCGGACTCGGACGGCTATTGCGCGGTCGTGATGAACCAGGTCGTCAACAGCACTTGTACCAAGGTAATAGAAACCAAGAATGGTCCGGTGGCGTATACCATAACAAAATATAATACGACCTACGACACGTTCAAGAAGTCAGTCATGTTGGAACTCCAAGGCACCGCCACAGAATACCAATCCGTCCCAAGTTCCGGATCGTGCCTCATGACTACCATCACGTGGGCACCAGCAGATCCACGTGTGACATACAACGATCCGAATTTGCCATAACGCTCATCTGTTCTATAGGAACCGTCTGTAGGAGGCTGGCCAAATTGGACGACCCGAGAAGCATTCATAGGCCGTCACAGTCAACGCGTAACCGCGTTAGGTATGCCGTAAGGTGCTTCCGTAGTACGCTCGTCGGCTTGGTAGCGCTCGCCGCTGCATGCGCGCAGATAACGCATGCCCAGACGCATCCGCAATCGGAAGACGGCTTCGTGCTTGGAGCGTCCGCGCTCTGGAGCCGGACGATAAGCGGGGCGGGGCCTGTTGACATCTATGACGGCACCGTCGTTCTGCGGAAGTTCGCCAAAGGCCGTGCCGAAACAAGCAGCACGGAAGGGCTTGATGCGCGAACAGGAAGGCGTCTGTGGCTGCGAAAGGACGCCTTCCCCACAACCGGCTCGCCGCTATTCTTAGTCGTTGGCACCGCGATTGAGCGTGTCGACGCACGGACTGGCGCCGTGAAGTGGCGTTCCGCATCGTTATGCCGGGTGCTGCGCATGATGCCGACCTACACTGCCCACATCGGCAACAAGCTGTACGTCGGGTGCACAGGCGGCGAGATCTTTGCACTAGCGCCCTCCACTGGGCACATCCTTGCTTCGGCGCGCCCGATGGCTCTCGACAACTACGATCAGATGATCCGGCTCGGTCGCAACACCATGGGCATCGCCGGGAAAGCAAGCGGGGCATTCACGTTCCGTCGGAGCGCGATTGTCAAGCGCGACACGCTTTCGACAATCGTTGCGTTTCGGCCGGATAGGTCGATCATCGGTGTGCGAAACGGCGAAGCGCTTATCGACGACACCTGCTGCGAAGGGCGCCACAGTGATTCTTGGCCGGCTACGATAGAACGCGTCTCGCTCTCGAGCGGCAAAACGATGTCGAGAGTCGATTTGCACCCGTACTCGCACCCGTTGCCGCTCAACCAGGACCTGCCCGGGCCCGGCACGGTCCTGGTCGTGGGCAATCGGCTCTATGTGGCAACGAGTTCAGCGTTGTTCGTATACGATCTCGCGCACTTACATGCGCGGCCGCGCATGCTGTACGACAACTTGATGGGCCTGCCGCTGGTCATCGACAACAGGTACTTCCTTGTTCGCAAGGGCGCGAACGGCGTCGAGCGCTGGGCCGCACTCCTTGACGCACATGCGAATATGCGTGAACTCTGGAGTGATAATACTGGCGCGTGGATTCCGACGGAAGCCTGGGAATCGCCGCAGGAGCCGATCCTGTCGCTCGAGGCCTATATTAACGGGAAACGCACCGCCAAGATTATCAACCTTCACAATTGGAAGGAACTGCAGATTGACGGCGACTGCATATTCGAAGACTCCGCTGGTCGCTATGCGCTCACGTTTTGCTCATCTCCACCACGCCCGCCACGCATACAGATGTACATGTTCGGTACGCCGACTGCACCGGCCACATCACGGTAACATTTTGGAAACATCCTAGGCCTCCGGTGGATGCGCCCTAAGAGCGATAAAGATGCGCAACGATGCGTGTCTTCAGCATCGTGTCACTGAAAAGCACAACAGGTTATACGCGCGGTCGTGTCACCAGCCGCCAGTTTGGGACTACAGGAGGGCAAGACGGGCCTCCATGTCAAGTTCGAAGCGGCCGTAGGGGTTGACGTGTTCCCAGACCAACGGGGTAAGTGCGCGCAGATCGACGGGCGTGAGGCGTCCCGACCAGTGCGCTCGGCCCAGGATGTACTGCATCATGAGGGTGTTGATGTAGACGAGGCAGTTTTGGAGGAGGTGCAGCGCAAGCATGCTCACTTCGTGGTCATCGTGGCGGTTGCTCACGAATTCACCGCGCTTGGCGAAAAAGATGAAGTCGTTGGCACCGTTCCACTGCTCGATCACGTTAAGCCCCTCGTGGATCTCGCGACGGAGCGGCTCGGAGTGCAGATAGCGGCACAGGAAGACGGTCTTGACCGCCTTCCCGAGTTCCGCCAGCGCCTTGTACGTCGGATGCTGGACGTTGTTACGGGTGAACCGGCGGAGGATGGCTTCGGTCTGCGCGGTGCCGAGTCGCAGGGCCGTCGCATACTTCACCATTTGATCGTACTGGCGGCGAATGAGGTCCCAGTCGATCGGTCGCGTGAGGACCTGATCCAGTCGCTTGTAGGCGCCAACCTTTATTGGGTCGGGTCGGTAAAGCCGCTGAGAGTGGATCGCCTTGAGTCGGGGCAGGAGCTGAAAGCCGAGGAGTTGGCAGAACGCGAAGGCGACCTCGCTCTGGCCGTGGCTATCGACGTACTGTCGGTCAACCGCCATCTCGGTCACGTGGTGAATGACACCCTCGATCATCGAGGCGACTTCCGATGAGGCCGGCGCCTTGAGCTGCGAATGGATGCAGAGCGACTTGCGTTCGACGTGCCAGTAGATCATCACGCCGCGGCCCCCGTAGCGCAAGTGCCACTGCGTGGTAAGGTTCTGATCCCAGGCAGGGAAGTGCTTGGAATCGGATGCACACGCCGTGGTCCCGTCGCCCCAGATTGCTGGATTGCGCGCGTGCAGCGTACCGTTGGCGACGATTGCGATCGCTTTGCGCAACTGATCGACCGCAAGATAGCGCCGACGGACATAGACGAGCTCGCGATAGCTCACGCCGTGGTGGGCGGCATTCATACGTTGGAGGCCGGTATTGGTGCCGATGCCATGCAAGCACAGCAGGAGCCGAGGCCGTAGTACCGCGCGGTCGAGCACCTCGAAGGCGGCAACGCTGCGCAGCGCGTCGGTGAAGTTCAGCCGCAGGTCGGTCTCCTTGAGCATATCGAGCAACGAGGTCATCGGCCAGACCTCTCCGATTTCGCTCTTGAGCGCGGCGAGATTGCGGGGCTCGGCTTGCGCCTCCAGCGGTGAGAGCCCAATCCATCCGCCGGCTTTGCTCGAGATCGCCACGCTGGAGTTGCGCGGCAGGCCTTCCTCGAGGGTGCGCAGCGTCGCTCTCATCTCCTCACGTAAACTGTTCACAAAGACGTCGGGGTCGCGCGGTAACGTAAGTGCTGCGTAGTAGGCGTCGCGCCGTTCGTCGAAGTCGGCCGGCACGTCCTGATCTGGGTTGCGGTAGCGGTCTGCCCCAACCACCCAGATCTCCTTGCAGCGCAGTTGTTCGCGCAGTGCTTCGAGCACGCAGATTTCGTAAGAGATACGGTTCACGCGCGGCCGACCATCGGTGTCGTCGGTGACGATCGCGTCGCGCCACAGCCCGCGCGTGATCCCTTCGAGTGGGACGTCCTCGTCGGCCGGGAACGTTTGGAGCTTGGTACGAGCATACCGTTTGATAAGCTCAAGCGCTCGAATGACGGGCCGGTGCACCTCGTTGTTTGAGCGAAAGTCGAGCGTCTCGAGGAGCTGCGGAACCATTTGACGATAGTGACCGCGGTAGGAATTGCGGATATACGTTCGCCAGGTCATCCGATAGGCCGGACCATTGGCCTTCCATTCGTTCACGAGGTCGCGCAGCGTCGACTCGCTCACGACGGGGAAAACAACGTCGCGCACGACACCATCAGGATGCGTGAGCGTCGCATCGGCGATCTGGAAGAGTAAGTTCTGCTTTCCGGTGACGCGCTTGAGGTCTTCAAGCATCTCGCGCTCGACCCGTCGCTCCGCATGCGCGTTTATGCGATGGATTGTTTCCACGAGCAGGTCGGTGAGAGAATCAGTGATCGTGCGACCGTGCAGATAGGCGAAAGCTGCAAGCCACGTTAGCCGACGCGCCTCGGTGTGGCGTCGCAGTTCGTGTGGCGTTTCCGTCGCAACGCGCGCTCGAAGAAGTTCAAGCTCATGCGGCAACGCACGATCAAACAGCCGCTCGGGCAACGCGAGGTCGCGAATCGTCTGGAGCTTCGCCATTTCGGCACGGAGGCTCTTGACACCGACGGGGCCAGCATCCTGACGTAAGCGATTGATGACGGCGTCGCTCGCTGCAGAAGTGTCCTCCGAGCTCGCGTCCTGGGTCACATTATCGACGAGATCGTCTCGCATTGCTGGTTGGAGCAACGCGTCGAGTTGTGCACGCGGCAGCGGCCCGAGTTCGGCCAGGATCGCGACCTCGAAGCGTTCGTCATAGGTACGTATGGCCGAGCGGAGGATGCGCGCGATGCGATCGGACGTCGGCGGCTCGATCCGCCGCTCCCGGCACTCGGCCTCGAGCAGTTCGACCAAGGTCTCGTGGATTCGGCTTTTCGCAACGGCGTGATCGCACAACCACGCCGCTAGCGCATCCGCATCCTCGACCGTCGCTTCACGAACGCCGCAGAAGGAACGAATCTCGGCGCGAACACGTTCGAGCGTGCGTCCCTGCAAGGAGCCAATGGTGTCTGGATCGACCTCAAGCTGTTCGATGAAAGCGGACATGATCTCGCGATCGAACGCCATCGTAGACGCCGGGAAACGACCCGTGACCTGAAAACTTTTCAGCAGCAGCGCGACGTCGAGCCGATGGGCACGTCTCTTAGCCACGACCAGCGCAAGCTCGGACGACGAAAGCGTCCAGAGCTCGAAGTCGATCGCGTTCTCCATGAACGACCTCCATCCGTCAATACCGCGGCAGACACTTTGGGTGTGGAGCTCTCTCGAACAGTTCGTCCGCGAGGCGAGGTGGAGGTTCAGCGGCGATGACCAATTATCTGGCTTGAGGTCTAAGACCGAAGAAAGAAGGGGTGGCCTGCAAGGGCTCCTGGAGATTCAGCGGCCTGAATGGCGGCTGGTGACACGACCGCGCGTATAACCCCTGCATGCGGGTTCGAAAATCGGCGGTGGCCGCTCTAAGAGGATGCCGAGCCTGCGCGTTCAACCAGGCCGCAATGTCGGTTGTCGGCGACTACGACGGTGTCCTCTTCGATCTTTTCGGGACTCTCGTCGAGGATGACGCTCGGGCGGTCGACGGTTCGATTGAGCTACTGACCGGTTTGGCGGGGCAGCGTTGGGGGATCGTTACGTCGTGCCATGCACGCCTGGCGCATGCCATGCTGGGCGTTGCAGGGCTGCCGTTCCCAAACACGTTGATCGCGGCCGATGATGTCCAAGCGAATAAGCCATCGCCCGAAGGGTATCTCTTGGGAGCGCGCCGGCTGGGCATCACGGCGCGGCGCTGCCTCGTCCTTGAGGATAGCACGGCTGGGATCGCGGCCGGCCGTGCGGCCGGCATGGATGTCGTGGCGATCTTGCGCGGTCGTGCCGCTGGGTTTGCTGCTGCGGCTACGTGGTCTGCTCCGGATCTGCGCGCGGTGAGACTCGCTGAGAGCGCAGGCGTACTCCGGCTGCTGCTCTAGCGCGCCCTGCGCTCTCGCTTGATGCAGCCTGCTCGACGGTATCTATCCTGACCGGCATGTTGCCTCAGGTAACATTGTTACCCGGCTGGTTGTTGTCGTCAAGCAGCAGCCGGCGGCAAGCAGGCGCCGTGGGGTTTGCGGTGCAACGTTTCGCCGATGCAGTCACGATATTTTTGGGCACACTTCCGGGTCGTCCCGACTCTCGTTCTGGCCTTGGTTGCGGGCCTAGCGTTGGCCTCGCCGGCCCTTGCGGTGCTTCCGATTCGCGTCGGCGTCTATACCCCCGGTCCCCTGGACGGTATCACCGACGTCCCCGGCGTACGCGTCGCCAACCTCACGCTCATTGCGGGTACGGACGTTCGCACCGGCGCAACCGCGATTCTCCCCAATGCCGATCCGTGGGACAGGAAGGTTGCTGCAGCTACCTTCATCTTGAACGGCAACGGCGAGATGACCGGAACGCATTGGATCAACGAGGCTGGTTACCTGGAAGAACCCATTGTGCTCACCGACACCATGGACGTCGGTCTGGCCGATAACGGCGTGATCTCCTGGGTCGAGCAGCACGAGCCGCACGTTGGTTTGACCGACGACGTGCCGCTGCCGGTGGTGGCAGAGTGCGACGATCAACTGCTGAACGATATCCGTGGCCGGCATGTTCGCTCGGCGGATATCGTAAAGCTCCTCAACTCTGAGGAGACGGGGCAGTTTGCGCGCGGAAGCGTTGGTGCCGGGACCGGGATGCGCGCCTTCGACTTCAAGGGCGGGATCGGCTCTGCGTCGCGCGTGATCTCACGGCGCGACGGCGGTTACACGGTCGGCGTCTTGGTGAACGATAACACCGGTAGCACGCGTCGGCAGTTGGTGATCGACGGGGTTCCGGTAGGGCGCCTTCTCGGCAACGTCGATCGCACCACCTTCCCGCATCCAACTGCGCTGCGCGGGCGAATGGCCTCGGGCAGCATCATCGTCGTGGTCGCCACGAACGCTCCGCTCGATTCGCGCCAACTCCACGCCCTTGCCAAGCGCGCGGCGCTCGGGATGGCACGTACCGGTTTGACCTCCGATGTCGGCAGCGGGGATCTCTTCATTGCGTTTTCGACCGGCTACGTCTATCGTCACATCGCTCCCTTTCGGGTCAAGGCGCCGGCGATAGCCACTCTGGAAGCCGATCGCAAGCTCAACTCGCTCTATCGCGCGACCGCGGAGGCGACGCAAGCGGCAATCTACGACGCACTCTTCGAAGCCACGACCATCACCGGCCGCGGTGGGGTGACGGTTCATGCTCTGCCCAAGCGCCGCGTTGAGGCGCTTCTCGCCCGCGTTCGGGCGGCCGAGCGTCGTTAGCCTTGCATGGCAATCGCCGCCACGCGCGCGGCCGCGAACGGAGAGGGAGCGGCCTCGAAGTCGCAGAGCGCCGGACCGAGCCGATGCGCGACGCGGTTGGTGATAAACCACGGAGGCTTGGGCAAGAGGGTGTACTCGCCGTTGCGCAGGCTGCGCGGAAACGGCGCAAACGGGCCGCGCACGACGCTCTTCTGTGCCGCCGAGAAGAAGAAGGCGTTGTGTACCTGTCCGATGCCGCTGCGCACGTCGTCGATGGTTTCGCCGGGGAAGGCGCCCCATGGCGCTTCGGTCAGGAGAAATCCCACGCCGGTCCACGTGTTCACCGCGACGCAGCCGTAGCGCAGCGCGGCGATCGCGGCATCGAGTTCGCTTGCATGGCGTGTCTGCGTCCGCGGGTCCACAATAAGGTTAGCGCCCAGCGTACCGTGGAGGCGATCGTTCGCGAAGGCGACGGCAGCGTGCAAGAAGGTGCCGGCGTCACCCGGTAGCTCGACATAGGCCAACACGTTGCAGAAGGCCTCTTCCCGGAAGAGGCCTTGCGTTGCGTCGGTCGCGTCCAGGTGCAGCAGTGTGCAGGCGCGCGGCTGCGATGCGCCGGAGTTTTGCTCGGGCGAGGCGCCGGCGATCAGGCGTTGCGCACGATCCTCGGCCCCAGGATAGTAGGCCGGGCGCGTTGGGGCGGCGCGTAGGACGTGTTCTAGCGCCGCGAGGAGTTGCGGCGTTTGGGGCCAGTCGCCCGGAAGAATGAGGACCTGCGACGCGATGCAGTTGAATCCGCCGTTATGGAGTTTCTGGGTCGCGATCTGTTCGGCTTGAAAGGCGATATCGGCATCGCTCCAAGCGCCGGGAACGACGATCGTCGGCGAGACGTTCCCAAGCTCACTCGTGATCGGCTTCTGGAGTTGCGGCGTGCGACCGGCGCGTTGCGCCGGGTCATCGTTGCCCCAGACGATGAGATCGTGTGTGCGCGCACTGCCGGTGATGTGCACGGCTTCGACCGATGGATGCCGGCTCAGGTACGAGCCGACGTCGCCCGCACCGTAGACGATGCGCAGAAAGTGGCCTTCGATGAGTGGTGCAAAGATCTGCTCGAAGATCGGCCCGAGATAGGCGTTCACGGGATTCATCTTCAGGATACAGACGTCGCCGAAGTTGAACATGAGGTAGAGCACGTCCAGCGGCGGTATGGCCGCGATGTTCCCGGCACCCAGAACCAGGCTCACGCGCCCCGGCGGGTCGACTTGGCGATAGAACGGCGCGATATGACGCTGGAGGTTCTCGGCGGTGATCCCGGGCTGCATCCAGACATCGGCGGTCACGCCGGAGAGGAGGATGCGGTCGTAGGCGGTCTGGGGGAAGACGCGGACGACAAGCTGGCCGTCGCGTCGTTCGCTCAGCGCGTCGCTCGGGAAGACGATGCTGCCGGTTCGCTCCAGCGCGCGCAGGGTGCGCTCGTAGCGATTGAGGGCATAGAGCATCGCCCAGGGACCCGAGAGCCACTCTTCACCCGCCAGGGGCGAGGCGGCGACCCCCTTGGCTTGGGCAGCGGTCTCGGCCCACGCCCGGGCGTGGGCACGCGTGCGACTCCGTAACGCCGTGAGATAGGCGAGCTTCTCGCGGAGGGCAAGGCGCGCCCAGAGACCCTTTGTCGCCGCCAGCTCCGCGAGGGCTGCCTCGATGCCGGGCAGCGGCGTCGGCTCAGGGGCGCTCGGTGGGGCGTCGCTTTGGCCGCGTGGTAGAATGCTTGCGGAGGTAGCCATGAGAGCCAAGAAACGCGTTCGAGCGGCGCTGGTTGCGCGCTTGGGTCCGCCGCAGAACCTGCGGCCGGCTGGTGCGCACAAGGACCGCCGACGCTACGATCGCAAACGCGCAAAAGCCGCCCTTCGTCGAGATGACGAGAGCGGCTTTTGTACAGCTTGCGGGCGTTTCTAGGCGATCAGCTCCTGGGCGACCATCACGGTGCGCGGATCGATCAGATGCTTGTTGAGGCCGAGCTTCTCCGGGGGCACGCCGAGGGCAAATGCGACGAGCTGCGGGAGGTGGAAGGTCGGCAGGTCGGTTCTGCCCCACCGTGCGGCAGAGTCGGCTTGGTAGCCGTCCAGCGCGAGATGGCAGAGCGGGCAGGGGGTAAGCACCGCTTGCGCACCGCGGTCCTTGGCCATGCGCATGTTCTGGCCGACCATGCTCGTGGCGACACCCTCTTTTTCAAGCTGGATGTGGAATCCGCAGCAACGGGTCTTGCCCGCATAATCGATCGGCTCACCGCCGATGGCGGCGATGATGTCTTCCAGCGAGTGTGGCCGGCGTGAGGACTCCCATCCGTTCACAGACTCAGGGCGAATGATGTGGCAACCGTAGAAGGGAGCCACTTTAAGGCCGTTCAAGGGGCGCACCACCATCTCGCGGAGACGGTCCAGGCCGATGTCGTCGATCAAGAGCCAGAGCAGATGCCGCACGGTGACCGTGCCGTTGTAACGGGCGCCGAACTTGCCGAGAATGGCGTTGGCCTGCGTCATGTGAACGTCGCTCTCAAGCAGTTCTTTGTTGGCCGCTCGCATATGCCCGGTGCATGTCGAACAGATGGTGATGACATCGTCGAGCCCAAGCGCCTCGGCCTGCGCGTAGGTACGAGCGTTGAGGACGCGCGCGACATCACGGTTGGTGTCGTTCACAACCGAGGCACCGCAGCATGAGGCTGCCGTCAGCTCGACGAGTTCGATGCCGAGGCGGTCCGCCAGGAGCATCGCCGAGTTGAAAAGCTCCTTGCAGGATTCTTTGGCGACGCAGCCCGGAAAGAACCCGTAGCGCTTCGACTGCGAGGACTTCGTTTGCTTGTGAGCATCGCCGGCTCGCTGTTCGGGGAGGAGCGTGGTACTCATATTAGGCTACAGGAACCTCCAGGGCATCGAAGATGGTTCGAACTTCGTCGACTTTCGGGATCGGCTTGAGAAAGATCGGTGGGAGCTTGCCCTTGGCGGCCATTCGTAAACCGAGTGGGGCGACCTTGAGAAGACCGCGAACGTTGAAGCGGCCGATCGTTCCCAGGATAAGCTCAGTTTCGTCGAGCATCCCGGTTTGACGGATCGTACGGTTGACGGTAAGCGCATGGCGCGGGCCACGCTCGTTCATCATGACGCGGTCGGCGATGGCGGCCCGCTTCACATCGACGATACGATCGTTTGGATCCACGTGCTTGGGGCAGTAGGAGCAGGCGTAGCAATGTGCGCAGAGCCACAGATAGTCTTCGCTGATCTGCGCGATCCGTTCGTCGCGTTTGGAATCACGCACATCTTCGATAAAGCGGTACGCATAGGCGATTGCTGCCGGTCCTGCAAATGCCGGGTCGACGCTCACCACCGGGCAGAGCGCATAGCAGGTTGCGCACATGACGCAGTTGGCGACATCGACGAGCTTTTTCATGTCCTCGGGACTGACGCGGCGTTCCGTCGCATGGTCCTCGTCGCGGTCCGCCGGCTGCAGGTACGGCTTTAGGCGTGTGTATTTGTCCCAGAACGGGTCCATGTGGACGACCAGGTCCTTCATCGGTTGGAAGTTCGGCATCGGGTCGACTTGGATCACGCCGTCTTTATCCATCACCGTGTTGCACGGCGTCTTGCACGCCAATCCCGTCGTGCCGTTGATGTTCATCGAGCACGAGCCGCAGATTGCAGAACGGCACGAACGCCGGAACGAGATGGAGCCGTCAACTTCCGCTTTGGCCGTCTCCAGGGCGTCGAGGACGGTGGTCGTCTCCGGGACGTCAACGGTCACTTGCGAACGATGGGGAACCACGTCGACGGCTTCGTCGAAACGGAAAACATCGAGGGTGATCTGCGCCATTAGTACGTCCTTACCTCAGGTTGGAATTTGGTGATGGTCACCGGTCGCGAGTAATCCAGGCGGGGTGCCTTTCCCGGTTCGCGCCATGCCAGCGTGTGCTTGAGCCAGTTGGTATCGTCGCGTTCGGGATAATCGGTCCGAGCCTGGGCCCCGCGCGACTCGCGGCGCTCTAGTGCGCCTCTTGCTAAGCAGAGTGCTGCGTCGATGAGGTAATCCGTCTCAAACGTGCCGACGAGATCGGTATTAAACGTGGAAGACTTATCCATCACATACGCGCTCTCGTCGAACTCCCGGCGTATGACAACGAGATCGTCCACCGCCTTGGCCAGCGCTGCTTCGTCCCGGAAGATGAAGGTATTCGCACTCATCGTTTCGTTCATGCGCTTGCGCAGCACGGGAGCGCGGGTGCCGCTCGTGCGCGACATGAGCGAGGCGATGCGTTCCTGCTCGCTTTTAAGCGTTCGTTCGGATGGGCGTACAGTGCCGACCCCTTTGATGTACTCGATGGCGTGTTTGGCCGAGCGCGCCCCAAAAACGATGGTCTCAAGCAAGGAGTTGCCGCCGAGCCGGTTCGCGCCGTGAACGCTGATGCATGCGCACTCGCCGGCTGCGTAGACGCCCGGAACGCGCGTTGCGCCCCACGCGTTGGCCTCGATGCCGCCCATGGTGTAGTGGGCGCCGGGAAGGATCGGAATCGGTTCGTCGAAGGCATCTTTGCCGGTGGCGTCGAGTGCCAGCTCGCGAATCTGCGGCAGGCGTTCGAGGATCTTTTCACGCCCGAGGTGGCGCATATCGAGCAGGACGCAACCGTCGACACCTCGTCCCTCGAGGATCTCGGTCCACTCCGCTCGTGAAACGACGTCGCGCGAGGCGAGCTCGCCCTTATTGGGCGCGTACTTGAACATGAAGCGTTCGCCCAGCGAGTTGAGCAGGTAGGCACCCTCGCCGCGCGCGCCTTCGGTCATCAGGACGCCGTTCTCTTTGAGCGTGGTGGGGTGGAACTGCATGAACTCCATGTCCATCAGCGGGATACCGGCCTTGAAGGCAATCCCCATGCCGTCGGCAGTTGAGGCATAGGCGTTGGTCGTCTTGGTGTACATGCGACCGGCACCGCCGGTCGCAAAGATGGTGGCCTTTGCGGTGATCAACTCAAGTTGCCCGTTGCGCATGTTGTACGCGACGACGCCGGTGCCGATGCCGTCCTCGATACAGAGCGCCGTGCAGAAGTACTCCTCGTAGACCTTGACGCCGAAGCGTTCGAGTTGTTCCCAGAGCGTATGGAGGATCACCAGCCCCGTGACGTCGGCCGAATAGCAGGTTCGCGGCGTACCGGCACCACCGAAGTGGCGCTGGGCGATACGACCGTCGGGAAGGCGTGAGAAAATGCATCCGCGGTGCTCGAGCCAGATGATCTGGTGTGGGGCATCCTCGCACATAGCCGATGCGGCGTCCTGATCGGCGAGGTAGTCCGATCCCTTGACGGTATCGAACGCATGAGCCTCGGGAGAGTCCTCGTCGCAGTTGCCGAGAGCTGCATTGATTCCGCCCTGTGCGGCACCCGAATGGCTGCGCACCGGGTGCATCTTGGAGACGATAGCCACATCGGCACCCGCTTCGGCCGCCTCGACCGCCGCGCGCATACCCGCTAGGCCGCCTCCGATGACGACCACATCGTGCTTGATCACGTTGACCCTTCCCGGGAGAGGAGCGTTTGCTCCTTTATACGCCTGTTGCCCCGCCGGGTCCCACTACCTTTCTTGCACGGCTTCGGGAGCTGCCTGGGTGCCGACGGTCTTCTCCCCGCGAACGAAGAAGCGGTAGGTGTTCTTACCGCTGGCTTTGGCGACGTAGAGCGCTTCGTCCGCAGCGAAGAAGAGGGTCTGGCCGTCGACACCGTCCTTCGGAAACATGGCGACCCCGATCGAGCTTGCCAGCCCGCTGCGGCGTAGCGCCGTCAGGACTCGCTCGACACCTCGCTCGGCTTGCGTCCGGTCGCTCTGCGCCATGACCAGGACGAACTCGTCGCCGGCGTAACGGGCGACGATGTCCCCCTTACGCGCATTCTTTTGGAGGATATGCGCAAAGCGCTTGAGCGCCAGGTCGCCCAGTCCGTGCCCGCCCGAGTCGTTGATCTTTTTGAGGTCGTCGAGGTCCAGGATGAGGAAGGCGAAGGGCGTGTCGTAGCGTTCGGCCGTGTGCAGCTCTCGGTCGAGCATCTCATGGAGTGCGCGGCGGTTGGCGATGCCGGTCAGACTGTCGGTGAGCGCCAGTCGTTGTGTCTCCTCGAGGAGCCGGCGCGTCTCTTCATAGAGTCGTGCGTTCTCCACGGCCACCGCCGCTTGGGAGGCGAAGTCCAAGACGACCCGGAGCTGATTTTCACCGATCTGTTCATCCGGGAGATCGTCGGCATAGAGCATCCCACGGACCACATCGCGCGCGATGAGGGGAGCCAAGCAGTAGCAATCGCGCGTATCCTCCAGAGGCTTATCCGGGTCGGTTTCACTGCCGTAGGCGAGCTGGAGCTTCCCCAGCGCAACATCCTGCAGCGTCGATTGTGTCCGAAAGGCGGTAGGATCAACGGCATGGCTGACTTGCCCCGATGCGTCACACTCCAGGCGTCGCAGGATGCCGCCGGTCTCGGCAACGTCAAAGAGAATGACCCGGCGAAAGCGCAGCGCCTCCGCGACGCCGCGCAGCACCATCGAGAGGATGTCGTTGATATCCAGCGTCGAGTTGATCGTCGAGAAGACCTGCTGCAGGACGAAGAGTTCGGCATTTTGCTGGGCGTAGTCGTCGCGCTCTGCTTCGAGCTCGGCGATGCGCACGGTGAGGCGGCCGATCTCAGCTTGGAGATCGGCAATGTCGCGGGCGGTCGTTGCCGCCGGTTGCGGCGAAAGGTTGGAGCCCACCGCTTACTGTAACGTCCTAGCACTCCCGGAACTTTAGCGGCGCCGGTGGGGCCGAACAATGTTTTTCGTCAAGATGGAGCCAACAGAGTACCCGTGCCGGAAAGCCTATCGAAATCCCCACGTCAGTTCGTCCATCTCCACGTCCACTCCGAGTACTCCCTGCTCGACGGTGCGTGCCGTATCGAAGGGCTCTGCCGGCGTGTTGCCGAGGACGGATCGGGTGCCGTGGCGCTGACCGACCACGGCGTCATGTACGGGGCCATGGAGTTCTACTACGCCGCGCGCGAACACCGCTTGACGCCGATCATCGGGTGTGAAGCCTACATTGCGCCACGCGGCCGTTTCGATCGGGCGGTGCGTGATGAAGCCCATGTCACCCTGCTGGCCGCGGATTTGGTGGGTTATCGCAACTTGACGGCGCTGGTTTCTAAAGGATTTCTCGAAGGCTACTACTACAAGCCTCGTGTCGATCTCGACTTGCTGGCCGAGCACCATGAGGGCCTGATCGTACTCTCGGGCTGCATGTCGGGAATGGTCGCAGCACCGTTGCGGAAGTCCGACCCCGCGGCCGCCAAGAGAAATGCCCAGACCTTCATCGATATTTTTGGAGATCGCTTCTACATTGAAGTCATGCGTCATGGCATGCCGGAAGAGGCTGTTCTCAACGATGGGCTCATCGCTCTTGCGAGGGAGCTGCACGTGCCGATCGTCGCCACCAACGACTCCCACTATCTGGTTCGTTCCGACGCTCCGGCCCACGACGTTTTGCTTTGCATCGGCACGGGGAAGACGGTCGCCGACACGAACCGCCTGAAGTTCGGCTCGGATCAATTTTACGTCAAGTCTTCCGAAGAGATGTACGAGCTGTGGAACGACCTCCCCGAGGCCTGTGAGAATACCGCCAAGATCGCCGATCGTATCGACATTGCGATCCCCGAGAAGATCTTTCATCTACCGACCTATGCCGTTCCACCCTCGGATGTCGACCCAACGCGCGATGCACCGGCGTACTTGCGCGAACTGTGCGAGACCGGGTTGCGGGATCGATATGGGTCGCAACGCCTAGCGTCCGATCCGGCATTGCGCGAGCGTCTCGATTACGAGCTTTCGGTCATTACGACGATGGGCTTTGCCTCGTACTTTCTCATCGTTTGGGACTTTATCAAGTACGCTCGCGATCACGATATTCCGGTCGGGCCCGGGCGCGGCTCGGCTGTGGGATCGCTTGTTGCCTATTGCCTTAAGATCACAGACTTAGATCCGATCAAGTTCAGTCTCTTCTTCGAACGGTTTCTCAACCCGGATCGCATCTCGATGCCCGACATCGATACGGACTTTTGCGTCGAGCGGCGCGACGAAGTCATCGCGTATGTGACGGAGAAGTACGGCAAGGAGCGCGTTGCGCAGATTGTCACCTTCGGCACGATGGCCGCCCGGGCGGCCATACGCGATGCCGGTCGAGCGCTGGGCGTTCCGCTCGCTGACGTCGATCGAGTCGCCAAGCTCGTGCCCTCGGGACCGACCGGGATGACGATCCTTCAGGCGCTCGAACAGATCGACGAGCTAAAGGCGCTCTATAACCAGCGACCCGACCTGCACAGGTTGCTCGACACGGCACAAGAGATCGAAGGCCTGGCGCGCAACGCGGGAACCCATGCGGCGGGCGTGGTCATCTCGGCCGGGCCGCTGATCGACTACGCTCCACTCGTCAAGTTCGGCGAGAGCGGCATTAATACACAGTACGATATGGTCTGGGTTGAGAAAATCGGCCTGCTCAAGATGGATTTTCTGGGCTTGCGGAACCTTACGGTAATGCACGATGCCGTGCGAGAGATTCGTCGCACCGCGGATCCGAACTTCGATCTGGCGCGCATTCCCGACGATGATGCGAAGACGTACGAGATGCTCGGACGCGGCGAGACAATGGGCGTCTTTCAGTTGGAGTCCGATGGAATGAAGCGCGTATGTATGGAACTAAAACCGTCGCGTTTCGAAGATATCATCGCTTTGGTCGCGTTGTACCGGCCCGGGCCGATGGATTGGATCCCGCAGTACATCAGCAATAAGCACGGACGCACCAAGCCGCGCTATCTCCATCCGAGCCTTGAGCCTATCCTTGCCGAGACGTACGGCGTGGCCGCGTATCAAGAGCAGGTGATGCAGATCGCGCGCGACGTTGCCGGGTTTACCATGGGTGAAGCCGACGAACTGCGCAAAGTGATGGGCAAAAAGCAGAAAGAGAAGGTTCCCATCTATCGCCAGAAGTTCATCGACGGGGCGGCAGCTCGCGGCATAGAGGCCAAGATGGCTGCTGAGATCTTTGCGTTCATCGAACCGTTTGCGGGATATGGCTTTAACAAGTCGCATGCTGCGGCATACGGCTGGATTGCGTATCAGACCGCATATCTCAAGGCAAACTACCCACTTCCGTATCTGACCGCGTTGATGACGTCGCTGCAGGATCGCACCGACAAGCTCGTCGAGTACATTGATGAAGCCAAGCGGTGCGGCCTCGCGGTGTTGCCGCCCGATGTCAACGAATCGCGCGCCGACTTCACCGCGGTTGAGGCGGGAATCCGTTTCGGCTTAGCGGCCATCAAGGGCGTGGGTGAAGCCGCCGTGCGCAACCTGATCGCCGCGCGGCAGCTAGGCGGACGCTTTACCGATCTCTTCGATCTTGTGCGGCGCGTTGACGGAAGGCTCGCGAACAGGCGGGTGCTTGAAGCTTTGATTAAGTGCGGAGCGCTCGATACATTGCCTGGAAATCGAGCTCAAGCGTTGGCGGCGATCGATACGGCGATGGCCGGGGCCGCGCATGCCAGTCGCGACGCCGCCCTTGGGCAGGTGTCGCTCTTCGGCGAAGCGGCTCACGGCGATACGGCTTTTGCGCCCGCGTTGCCGGAGTTGCCGCCGCCGGAGCGGCGCACCATGTTGGCATGGGAGAAGGAGACGCTTGGGATCTTCGTCTCGGGTCATCCCGTAGCAGAGGCTCAACCGGTGTTGTTGCGCAGCGGTGCTCGCACGGTCAAAGCACTGAACTGCCTCGAGGACGAGGCCGTGGTCACGGTTGGAGGGATCGTCACATCCGTGCGGCGCACCATGACAAAAGCGGGTGCGCCGTTGCTGATCGCGCAACTGGAGGATACTACGGGTAGCATCAGCGTTGTGGTCTTCGCAAAACTTTATCCGGCGGTCACGAATCTCTTCGAGAACGATCGAATTCTGTTGGTCAAGGGGCGGCTGCGCCTCCGCGAGCGGCCGGGCGGTAAGGCCGGCGAAGATGCGGCGCTGGAGCTCTCGGTAGCCGCAAGCGACGTGTTTCCTTTCGAACTACCGCCGGCAGGAAGGGACGCTGCGCCGGTCCCGCAGGGCTGGATCGTGCGAGTTGCCTCTCGCCTTGCGATCGATCGTTTGGCGTTGCTGATCGAAGAGTGGCCCGGAGAGATACCGGTTATCGCCGAGATTGCCGGCAGTGAGGTTCGCTTGGCGCGCGGCGTGAGCGATGATCGGCGTATCAGGGAAGAGTTGGGTCGCATCGTCGGGCAGGAGAATGTGCGCGAAACGCAGGGCCGGCATTAGGGTGGCGACGCTGCGGCGACGACCTCGCCTGGTCGGCATGGATTTGGATGGGACTCTCGTGGGACGCGATCTTACCGTTCGTCCGCGCGTGGTCGAGGCGCTCGCCAAGATGCGTGATGCGGGCATCCGCGGCTGCATCGTCACCGGAAGGATGTATCGAGCGGCGTTGCCGTTCGCGCGGCACTTGCGTCTCGATGCACCGCTCGTCTGCTATCAAGGGGCTGCCGTCATCGACCCGAACAACGATGCGGTGCTGTTCGATCGGCCGCTCGGCAGCGCGCTCGTTCGGGAACTCATCGAAGTGACACACGCCGACGGGATGCACTTACAGCTTTATCGCAACGATGAGTTTTTCGTAGAGGAGCGCAATGGCTTCGCCGCCCACTACGCCCGCCTGGCACAGATCGAGCCGATCGTGGTTGCCTCGTTGACCGAGACGTTTAGCCGCGCGGAGGCAACCAAGGCCGTCGTCATCGCCGATCCCCTGGATGCGCAGGCCTACGCCGCCAGATTGCAGGAGCGCTTTCGAGGGCGAGCCTATGTGACGCGTAGTTACCCCGAGTTTGTGGAAGTGCTCGATCTCACAGTCAACAAAGGTACGGCGTTTGCGTTCGTAGCCGATCACCTCGGCATCGGCATGGAAGAGACGTTGGCTATCGGCGACGGATGGAACGATCACCCCCTGTTACAGGCTGCGGCCTTCGGCGTCGCGATGGGAGATGCGCCGATGGAACTACGAAGCGTAGCCGACGGTGTCGTTGGAAGCGTTGCCGACGACGGCGTAGCCGAGGCTATAGAGCGCTTCGTGTTGGTATGACGCTTACGCCGGCTCGGCGCAAGCCCCCCGCTCGGCTGCGCCCGTTCTGGATACCCTTTACCCTGGCGGCTCTCCTCGCGGTCGTGGGCGGTTATGAAGCGGCGATCTGGCCCGGATTCTATCCTAAGCATGTCGTGGTTACGGGCAATAGCGTGGTGTCTACTTCGCAGATCCTGGCGCATGCCGAGGTCAAGCGCCGCGAGAGTATCTGGCTGCAGTCGCCGACGGCCATCGCCAGGCGTGTGGAAGCGCTCGCCTACATTCGTACGGCCGTCGTTCACCGCTGGTGGCCGAACGGCGTGCGTATCACCGTGACGCAGCGCCGCCCGTTTGCCGTGGTTGTGAGCGGCGAGCGGCGCGTCCTGGTGGATCGTGATCTGCGCGTGTTAGCGCCCGGGGCGGCGCCCGGCTTGCCGCGTTTGATCTTGCCTAGCGGCGTGCCCTTGGCGACCGGCGCGTTTTTGCGTGAGGCTCGCCTACGTGCCCTGCGCGCCGATGCACGGCTTCTGCATGCGGCCGGGATCGGGATCACGCGCCTCGCATACGATCACTTCGGCAGTTTGGTAGCGACGATGCCAAGCGGCATGCTCTTGCTGCTTGGCAGCGATTCGCAGTTAAGCCATACGTTGCCGCTCGTGCGTCCGCTCCTTGAGCGCACTGCGCGTGAGCGGCAACGGGTCATCACGATCGATCTTCGCAGCCCGAGTACGCCCATCCTGATCTTCAAATAGCACTAAGGACGATCGTCGTCGATCCCTGGTTGATGTGCCCGCGAACCGCGCGAGTTACTTCAGAATGATGAAGACCAGGACATCACCCTTGGCAATCGAGAGCTTCATGTGCTGGTTTGCTTTGACTCTTGAGAAGTCAACGTTTGCCCGACCGGCCGTGAGCGTGGTTTCGACGCCGTTGGACATCTGCACGAGGACATGCTTCGGGTCGATGACCTTTTCAACCGTAACGGTATACGTGCCATCGGGAATGAGCGACGCGCTGATGGTGGCTCCGGCAGCGGCAACGGCGGGGCCCGCGAGCGCGCTGACCGCAGCAATCAAGGTGAGGCAAGTTAGAATCCTACGCACGATGTCTCCATGGTTGTGAGTAACGATAACAGAGCGATAATCGTTCCGCTTACGCCCCTACGCGGGCGGAATCTTGTGGTTAGGATGATAGCGCAAGTGCCCCCGGATCTTCTAGAGCCGCAGGCCGCGATTTTTGGTTCGTGGCCAAGCCTTGCTGATCGGTGCGGAACTGCCCGACGAGCTCTTGGAGGTTGGCCGCCTCCAGATGGGCTTCGTCGGCCTGGGTCGTTAAGCTTGCAACGGACTCGGAGTTGCGGCTTCCCAGATCCGATGAGTGCGCGATGCGGCCGCCCAGGGCCGCCACGGCGGTCTGCTGCTCGGTGGATGCCTTGGCCACGGCACCGGTGCGCTGCTCGATCTCCGAGACGCTCTCGAGGATTTGGTTCGAGGTGATCGTCTGTTCGCGCATGGTGGCGGCGGCCTCGTGGGTCATCGCACCCATCTGCTCGCTCGCCTTGGCCAGCTCTTCCGAGGCGCGGGCTTGTTCCGTGGTGGCGACGCTGATCTCCGTGACGAGTTGGGCCATCTCCGTGACACGTTGGCTGATGGCTTCCACCATCTCGGTCACGTTGCGCGCGGATTCGGCGTTATTTTGTACGAGACCATTGGCATGAGCGGTACGGTCGAGCACGGCGCCGGTGCGTCGCTGAATATCGACGACCAGCCGCCCGATCTGTTTGGTCGAACTCGCGGAGTTCTCGGCGAGCTTTCGCACCTCATCGGCGACCACCGCGAAGCCTCGGCCGTGCTCTCCGGCTCGTGCGGCTTCGATGGCGGCGTTGAGTGCCAGGAGGTTGGTTTGGTCGGCGATCTCTTCGATCAAGCCGAGAATCTCGCCGATCTGGCGCGAGGCCTGGTCGAGATTCTTCATCTCCGATACGACGTCGGCCACCGTATCGCTGATGGAGCCCATGCCCTTGGAGAGGGCGGCTACCTCGTTGCGCCCTTCTTTCACGCGCTGATCCGTGACGGTCGATTCGGCGCGAACGCGGTCGGCGTTGCCGGCCACTTGAACGATGGAGGCCGACATCTCTTGGGTGTTGGCGACCGCCTGTTCTACGACGGTGGCCAGATTGAGAAGGTTCTGATCCATCTCTTGGATCGAAGCGGTCATCTGGGCAACGGCGCTTGAAATGTCTGAAACGCGGCGCGAGACGGCCTCCGCACCATCAGCTACCGTATCGGCATTCTGCGCAACGCTCCCGGAGAAGGTGAGCGCCTCTGCGAGTGCCGCCAGTTCGTCCTTGACGCGAACATCGATCTCTTGCGCAATGTGGTTATTCTGGCTGCTTGCCGCCTCGACCGTCTCAGCGGCTTGCTGGATCCGAACGATAATGGCACTCAAACGTTCGCCTAGATCGTCGATCCCTTGACCCAGCCGGCCAAGGAGGTCCTTGCCGTGCCAGCCGATCCTCTGCGTGAGATCGCCGTTACCCATCGCTTCGAAGATTTCCACGCAGCGACCGATGCTCCGGAACATAGTGGTGCGAAACCAACTCATGGAAATGATGGCGATCAATGCTGCGAAGATCGCGCCTCCGATCAACACGAACAGACCGATATTTCGAGCCGAGTTGAGCCGTGCATAGCTCCGATCGGATGCTTTTGAGAGCGCGCTCAGCAGTATTTGACCATCCTTGGCTTGCTTCTGATAGGCATTCGATGAGGGGCCGTTGATCTGCTGTAACGCCAGCGCGGGTTTGCCGCTTTGCAGGAGACTGATTGCCGAGAGCGCCTGAAAATCATAAGAACTCGCGCTCTTGTTGAACGCCTCCACCTTGGGTTTGACGGAGGCATTGCGCGACGTGAGCTTCGCCATGGCGCGCGCATCCTTGGGGAACTTCTTAATGAGCGATTCCGCTAATGCGAGTGCGGCTGCTGCGCGCTTTGGATTGGGGTTGGTGGCCGCCTCGAGCGAAGCCGCACGCAGGCTGTCGGCATCGGAGGCCACGCGCGCATACGCCAGTTCGCCTCGCATGATCGTGTCGTGAAGCGCGACTGCCTGGCTGGATATCCCCGCCATGGCCCAGAGGGCCACCGGGATCATGAGGAAGATCATCAAGATGATCAAGCCGAAAGCATAGGTCAGCCCATGTTCGAGCGTCGTGCGTCGTTCGTGCATATCAACGAATATCGTCGGCAGGAACGCCCGGCTCCTTTAAGGGGGCGTCAGACTCGTCCACAGGCTATTCGCAAGGAGCCGGCGCTCTGGGGGCAAAGCCATGGCTTCAGAATGATGACAGCCCCATCGGTAGTAGGGTTTCCGGCTCAGATCCCCAATATCTAGGGCTTGAGCGACGTGGGGTTCACCATTGGGAGGCACATGAAGAACGAGGCCATCTGTGGTCTCGACATCGGGACGACCAAGACGTGTGCCGTGGTCGCCGTCGAGGGCCCGAACGGTCTTGAGATCATCGGGTTCGGCGAGGCGCCGTCGCTTGGCATGCGCAAAGGGGTCGTGATCGATCTGGATGAGACGATCAAGTCGATCGAGGCCGCTACCGAGAAGGCGGAGCGTATGGCGGGCGTCCATATCGCAGATGCGTATGTGGCCGTTACGGGCGAACACATTCGCAGTACCAACAATCGCGCGGTCGTGGCCGTGGTCAGCGACGATCGAGAGGTCGGAAACGCCGATGTCGACCGCGTCATCGAAGCGAGCAAGATCATCAACCTGCCCGCCGACCGGCAGATCATCCATGCGATTCCCCGGTACTTTACGGTGGACGGTCAAGAGGGTATCGACGACCCGGTGGGGATGGCCGGGGGGCGCCTCGAGGTCGATACGCATATCGTCACCGGCGGCACCAGCTTTCTGACAAACGTTCTCAAATGCGTCCACCGCGCGGGGCTCGAAGCGACGGGGCTGATCTTTGGACCGCTGGCGAGCGCCGCCTCGACGCTCCTGCCCGAGGAGCGGCAGGTCGGCGTCGTGCTGCTGGACATCGGGGGTGGAACCACCGATATTGCGGTCTACTCCGGGGGCAGTGCGCTCTATACGGCGACCATTCCGGTCGGCGGAAACATTCTGACGAACGACGTCTCCTTGGGACTCAAAACGACGCTGGCCGAAGCCGAGGAGATTAAACAGCGCCACGGCTCTGCCGGCGGTACGGAGAGTGGCGCAGGCTACGCCGTGCGTACGCTCGATGGTCGTGCTACGCGCGAGGTGGCCGCCGAGCAGTTACGGGCGATCGTGGTCCCTCGGGTGCTTGAAACCTTCCGCATGGCACGCGCAAAGATCGTGGAGAACGTGCCGCGGGACTTGGTGTTGGGAGAGGTCGTCCTGACCGGTGGGGGAGCGCTCTTGCCGGGTATCGAGCCGCTCGCCGAAGAGGTCTTCGGCTTGCCGGTGCGGGTCGGTCTGCCCAACGCCGTCATCGGTGGCTTGACCGACGCGTTGCGCGCTCCGCAGTACGCGACCGCGATTGGACTGGTGCTCTTTGGCCCCGACGGAGGGGAACGTTTCCCCAAGAGCCGAGCCGGCGTAAGCTGGCTCGGAAGACTGCGCAGATGGCTGAAGGATTTTTGGAACTAAATCAACCGCAACTTTTTGCGACGGAGGGAACCATGGCAGACGCACGACGCTTCGTACCGGAACACGCCGCGACGATCAAGGTGATTGGGATCGGCGGGGGCGGCTGTAACGCCGTCAATCGAATGGTGGAGGCCGGCCTCACCGGCGTAGATTTTTTTGCGGTGAACTCCGACGTGCAGGCACTGCGTGGGTCACGAACGCAAAACACGGTCCAGATCGGCAGCGGCATGACGCGCGGCTTGGGAGCCGGCGCCAACCCAACGTTGGGGCGCGAGGCGGCGGATGAATCGCGCGAAGATCTGGCGATGATTCTGGACGGCGCCGATTTGGTCTTTATCACCGCCGGTATGGGCGGCGGCACCGGCACCGGCGCGGCTCCGGTCGTGGCCGAGGTCGCGCGCGATTCGGGCGCCCTCACCATCGCGGTGGTGACCAAACCGTTTGCGTTTGAAGGCCGCAAGCGCATGCAGATTGCCGAGCACGGGATCGAGGAGCTCGAACAGAAGGTCGATACGCTCATAACGATTCCCAACGAGCGCATTCTCCAGGTGATCGAGAAACGCACTCCGTTGAATGAAGCGTTCGCTTACGCCGACGATATTCTCCGCCAGGGCATCGCCGGGATTACCGACCTGATTACCCAACCCGGCTTGATCAATCTGGATTTTGCCGACGTGAAGACGATTATGACCGATGCCGGATCGGCGATGATGGGCATCGGCGAGGGAAGCGGCGAGCATCGGGCCGCCGATGCCGCCCAAAAGGCGATCGCTTCGCCGCTGTTGGAGACGACCATCGAAGGTGCGCGCGGTGTGATTTTCAACATCACCGGCGGTCCGGACATGGCCATGTATGAAGTGAACGAAGCGGCTGAGATGATCAGCCGAGCTGTCGATAGCGATGCGTCGATCATCTTCGGTGCCTCGATAGATCCGGCGATGACCGGCAAAGTGCGGGTGACGGTCCTAGCCGCCGGCTTCGGGAACTCGCGCTACGGTATGAGAAGCCAGAGCGTTTCGACGTTTGCGCATACCAAGCTCGACACGGTGGTGCCGTTAAACATGGACGACATCGAGGTCCCGGCGTTTCTGCGGTATCGCGGCAATTGAGGGATTTTCGAGCCGATTCTCGGCGCGATGAGGGAGCGAAGCCGTAGCTTCGTGACCGAAGAGCAACGACGAGAGGTACACTGATCCCATGGCCTACGCAGCGCGAGTGCTGCTCGATTCCATCGCGCCGACGGGGGTGCGACTCACCACGATGGAGGTGACGTTCCCCCGTTTCGTGTTGGCCGAGTTTAACACGCACCGTGTCTTCTCCCGAAATAGTGCGAGTTCTCGGGCGATTCCGACGAGCAAGCTCATCGAGCGCGTCGTTGCCGATCCGGTCTTGCCGCTGGAATGGGGGCGCAATCGCAAGGGCATGTCTGCCAGCGACATGCTGTCGGCGGACGAAGCGCGGCAGGCAGAGGAGGCGTGGCTTGCAGCACGCGATGCCGCCGTCGCCGCAGCCGAACACCTGCTGGAGATCGGCGTGCACAAGCAGATCCTCAATCGCATCCTCGAACCATTCTTGTGGCATACGGTGATCGTCACGGCAACGGAGTGGGAGAACTTCTTCAGGCTGCGCGCTTCACCGAATGCCCAGCCCGAGATACGTGCGGCCGCGGTTGCCATGCGGGAGGCGTTGACGCAGAGCCGTCCCTGCGAGATCGAGGTTGGCCAGTGGCATCTGCCCCTGCTGCAGCCCGATGAAGGCTCGCTCGATATCGAGCAGCGTAAGCAGGTCGCGGTGGCGCGCTGTGCGCGGGTGTCGTACCTCACCCATGACGGCGCGCGCGATATCGCGCGCGATCTCGAACTTTACGAACGCTTGAAGGCCGGCCGCCATCTCTCCCCGTTTGAGCATGTCGCAACGCCGACGCGCACGGCCGACTTCGCAGCGAACTTTCGCGGCTGGCGCCAGCTTCGCGCCGAGATTGAGGCGCCGGCGCTCCTCTAGGCCCCGGTGGGTGTCGTCGTCGCTGCCTCGGCGCGCAAAAATATTGTCGCGTCATGTCCGGTCCGCTTCCTTCCTGGGCTAAAGAGCAGGTAAGGGAGAACCGAACACTCCCGAAACGTCACCTTTTTCTTGAAAGAGGGCTGGTGTGGCATTTTCGGCGACTCGTGCCCTTGGTGGGCACGAGGATTTGCGCTCCGCACAGCCTCCCTATGATGGGGGGCGAGCCCGCATTGTGACGCGGACGCTCGATGAGCTCCTCGCAGGTGCGCTTGCGGCTCGAGCCTCCGATCTGCACTTCGAACCCGACCAGAGCGCCGGGTTGGTGCGCCGGCGCGTCGACGGTTTCTTGGCGGAGGCGACCCGCTTAGACCTTGAGCTCTTCGGTCAGGTGGTCGCGCGTTTGAAGCTCTTGAGTGGGATGGACATCGCCGAACGCCGGCGACCGCAAGACGGGCGCTATTGCCTTGAAGTCGGTTCGAGAACCATCGACCTTCGGGTCTCCTCGATGCCGACCATGCTTGGCGAGCGGCTCGCCGTTCGGCTCTTGGATCTGCGTGGACGTGTGCCGGAGCTCGAGGAGCTGGGCATGAGCCACGATGCCTTAGTCGCGTATCGTCGAATGCTGGAGGCTCCCAGCGGCTTTATCGCGATCGTTGGGCCCACCGGCAGCGGCAAGACGACGACGCTCTATGCCTCGCTGCGCGGGAAGAGCGAACGCGGCATGCATGTGGCCAGCGTGGAGGATCCGGTCGAGGCGCGCATCCCGGGAATCGCGCAGGTACAGGTCAACGCCCGCGCCGGCCTGACCTTTGCCTCTGCGTTACGTGGTTTCTTTCGGCAAGATTGCAACGTCATGATGATCGGTGAGTTGCGTGACGCCGAGACCAGCGACATCGCGATCTCGGCAGCTCTCTCGGGGCACTTAGTCTTGAGCACACTGCATGCGGGCGATGCGGCGGGGGCAGTCGAGCGGTTGAGCGAGCTTGGCGTTCGACGCACGTCGCTGGCAGCGGCCTTGACGGGAATCGTCGCTCAACGCTTGATGCGCCGGCTCTGCATGGCGTGCCGACGCCCCAGTGGAGCCGAGGGCGACGAGCTGACTCGTCATCTTCAACTCGAAGCGTCAACCCTCTACGAGCCGGGAGGCTGCGCTGCGTGCGCAGGCACCGGGTACGACGGTCGAGTCGGAATCTTCGAGGTCGTCTGGGCATCTCCGATGCTCTGCGAGGCCATCGCCGCCGATGCGTCTGCTTCGATGATGGCAGGTCACGCGCGTTCGCAAGCGGGGAGCCTGTTGACCTGTGCCCTCGAGCGAGTTGCCTGCGGAGAGACGAGCCTCGGTGAGTTACGCCGCGTGGTGGGAGATCCGCGGCGGTGAGTGATTCCATTGCTTGGCTGCGATTTCGGGAGCTGCTGCAGATGGCCCGTCATCTGCGGGCCTCGGACTTGCATGTGGCTGCAGCCCAGACGCCGATGATTCGCGTGGATGGTAAGCTTGAGGTCTGCGCGCAGACGGTGATCGCTCCACACGAGCTCGAATCGCTGATAGTAGCGTGCTTGGACGAAGAGTATCGCGCTCGTCTGCAGAGGCATGGCGACGCCGACGTGGTCATGCGCTCGCAGGACCTCGGGACGTTGCGCATTCATTCGTCGCGGACTCGGCACGGATATGCCCTCGCGGTGCGCCTCTTGCCCTTGGAGGTTCCGGATATCCGGGCGCTGGGGGTTCCACGCATCGCGGTGGAGCTGGCGCAGGCACCACGAGGACTGTTGTTGATCGCCGGGCCGACCGGTAGCGGCAAAACGAGTACGTTTGCAGCCCTTCTCGAGCATATCAACAAGACGCAAGCGAGGCGCATCCTTACGGTAGAGGATCCCATCGAGTTTGAACACCATTCGGAGCGTTCTTGCGTCAGCCAGCGCGAGATCGGGACCGACGTCCCTTCTTACGAAGCGGCGGTGCTTGCTGCATTGCGGGCCGATCCCGACGTGATCGCTATCGGTGAGATGCGCGACGCGGCGACGATGCACGCCGGCCTTATCGCTGCTGAAACAGGCCACCTGATTATCAGCACCATTCACACGGGTGACGCCGCGCAGACGATCGATCGGATTGTCGATGCGTTTCCACAGGACCGGCGAGGAGAGGTTCGCACCCAACTCGCAGCGGCCTTGGTGGGCGTGGTGGCACAGCGTCTGGTTCCTTGTGCGGTCGGAAGCGGTCGTCGATTGCTCGCTGAGGTTCTGGTTGCGACCGATGCCGTGCGAGCGATGATTCGTGACGGGAAGACACACCTGTTGCCAAACGTGATTGCAACCGGACGCCGCGTTGGGATGCAGAGCTTTGCTCTGCACGGCGAGGAGCTTGCACAAGCGGGAGAGATTCGCATGGATGCTCGTGTGGCGGTGGGTGCGTGAGCGCTCAGTTGTATGCCTACATGGCTCGCCGCGGTGATGGGCGACTGGTTGGAGGAACGCTCAGCGCAAGCTCGCCGCACGATGCCTTAGACGAACTGCGCGGACGGGCTCTGGTAGTCACGGCACTGAACCCCGCCGGTTCACTGAAAGGCGCCCTCACGGGTGTCGTCACGCCGGGTAGCGGTAATGCGCTCGCTTTGCACGCGTTCTTTCGCGCCTTTGCTACCCTCGTGCGGAACGGTGTGCCGGTGGGGCGCGCCTTAGGCTTGGCAGGAAGCGACTGTGCCGACCGCCGCTTAGCGGAGGCGCTGGCGGCGGTCGAGAGCTCCATTCGGGTGGGCTCATCCTTGAGCGGTGCGATGGCCAATCGCCCACGGCAGTTTGCGCCGCTCTTGGTGACGATCATTCGTGCCGGCGAGGCAGCGGGAAGACTCGAAGAATCCTTGGAGTCCATTGCCGATCTGTTTGATCGTCGTCGCGCCATGCAGCGCCGGCTGGTCTCGGCGTTGGCGTATCCCTGTATCGTTGCGATCTCGGCCGTAGCGTTAGTGATATTTCTGGCGGGATCCGTGTTGCCGACGATCGGCCACCTCGCCCTCTCGCTCGGAGCCAAACTCCCGCCTTCTACGGCGTTCCTCTTTTGGTGCGGGAGCTTGCTGATTCGGCCCGCGTCGTGGATCGTGGGACTTGTGTGCGCGATCTGCACAGCCCTGGCCGTGCGTCGTTTGCTCGCCGTTGACGCGGTGGCCACGACGCTTGAGGCCGTGATCGGTCAAACCCCAATCGTTGGCCGGATCGTACGCAGCAGTGCCACCGCCCGTCTATCACGCACGCTAGGAACGTTGCTTGCCGCCGGTGTGGAGATTGGCGAGGCACTGACGCATAGTGCGGATGCGGTCGGTACGCGGTGCTATCGCTCGGTTATCGAACGAACGCGAGAAAGCATTGCCGAAGGAGCGTCTCTTGCGAGCGTCCTGTGCGATCGTCGCCTCTTCGACCCACTCTTCATACAACTCGTCAAAATCGGCGAAGAGAGTGGATCGCTCGATCGGATGCTTCTACAGATCGCAGCGGAGAGCGAAGCACAGGCGGAGGCTTCGTTACTGGCCCTGAGCACAACGCTTGAACCTTTCCTGATCCTCATTCTTGGTGCCCTTGTCGGCGGCATCGTCGCTGCCGTCCTTATGCCACTCTACTCACTAATAGGAAGTATACGATGACGTGCATGGATTATGCGTTGGAAGTTTGGCTGGCTGACCCGACGCTCGAGCATCGGGCAGAGGTTGTCGAGCGCTACCATTATTTGTGTAAGCGCGGAGCTCGCAAGTTCACGCGCAGACAAGAGGATCGCGCGGATTTCGAGCAAGTGGCCGTAATCGGACTCATCAAAGCGGTCGACCGATATCGATGTGCGGCCGGAACCCCATTCGAGGCCTATGCTTGGTTAACCGTGCTAGGTGAATTGCTGCATTACGTTCGTGACGTTGAGCGGTTCGTACGGATACCTCGACGTGTTCGAGAGCTGGAGCGCTATTGGCGCAAGACACGCGACGCTCTGGTTGCGGAACTAGGCCGGGAGCCGTCGGAACGCGAGATCATTGAGAAGCTTGCGGTGAGTCCAAGTGACGTGGCAGAAATTCACCGCGTCAGCCTATGCAGTGGGCCGATCTCGCTGGACGATTTAAGCCCAATGCAAGCAGCGAGCGTTTGCTATACCTTGGATATGTATCTTGATCGACTCGATTTCGAAGTAGGATTACGGCATCTCTCTCCAGTCGAACGCGTGGTGGTCGAGGCAACCTATCGCAAAGACTGGACGACGCTCGAGATAGCCAAAATGCTTGGTTACTCGGAGCGCCACGTGAGCCGGTTGCGGCGTGTAGCCTTCAAAAAGCTCTTCGATGAGCGTTTGGCTAGTTCGCTATGAGACCGCGTTCTCGCCAAGACAGCAACGCTCGCGAACGCGGATTTACGTTGGTCGAGATGATGATCGTGATCGCGATTATCGCCATCCTCGTGTCGATCTTGGTCCCGAACTTCATCCGCGCGAGAGCGCAGGCACAGACCGCCGCCTGTATGATGAACCTCAAGGAGATTGCGACGGCGCTCGAACTGTATGAAACCGATCATTTAGCCTATCCGCCGAGCGGTGCTGTGGACGGAAGTGTGAGCAATCCGTTGCTTCCCTATCTCAAGCAAGTCCCGATCGACTCGGCGGCAGGACCTGGAGCATCGTACAGCTTCGCCGTCACCGGAGGCTCGACGAGCGTCGCCTCCTATACCATTACCTGCCCGGGACTCCACGACCCGGCGACCCTGCAGAATATCTCGCCGGGCACCGTCAATCAGCACATCGCGTACAGCTCGAACGGCGGCTATTCGGCCGTCGCCTCGCAGCCGTGAACGTCGTTCCACTGACACTCGCGCGTACCCTCGCAGAGGGATCCTGGAGCGCGATCCCGGCGCTTGTTGTTGCCGGCGCAGGCGATACCGTGGGTTCGCTCGGTGCGCCGCGCATGCTCGTGTGCGTTGTCCTGCTGCTCGTTTGGCCGCAGCGCGCTGGCTCGCTGGCTCTGGCGCTTGTTCTTGGCGGTGCGTGCGCGTACGCGGCCTGTGCCGCGAATCTCCACGGGCTTCTTCCCGTGTTCAGTGGAGTTGCGTGGCTCTTTGGGACCCTCGCGATCTGGCTTGGCGCATGGGCGCTCGGTACGATGTTGATCGATGCAGGCCCATGGGAGCGCTGCGGCGCGCGCTTTGCAGTGATGCTGCTCGCGTCCGCGACAAGTGGGGTGCTGCTTGGGCTGGCCGCACTCGAGTCCGGCCGCTCTGTTGTGCCGCTCTTGGCGTTGGGGGCGTCCTCAGCCGGTCAACGAGCGTTTGGAGCGCTCGGATGCGCGGCGTACGGCCTGGGTGAGGGCGTCCTGCTGCTGCTGTGCGGCTACGCGTGTCAGTTTCTGTTTGCGCGAGCGCATCGTCTGTGGGCGAGTGAGCGGCGCACCGTCGCGGGTGGGCTCTTGTTGGCGCTGGGCGTCTGGTTTGCGGTGTTGGCATGATGCGCAGCGGCAGGCGCGTCGCGGTGGCGGTTCTGGGCGTGCTCCTCGCCCTACCGTTCCTGCGAGTGGAACTAGCGACTGCGCTGGTTATGCGTGGCGATCAGCAATGGGAGCGCGGAAATCTCGGCGGGGCAATGACCTCGTATCTGCGCTCCTGGTCGCTCGACGGGTCGGCGCTCGACGTGGATCGCTTGGCGATCATGGCGCTTGCACAACGACGTCAGCGTGCGTTATCGGCGGTGCTTGCGCTCGAAGACGCCTACCTGGCACGTCACCCGGGCGACGCGCATATCTTGCTCGATCGCGCGCGTTGCCGGCGTCGTGCGGGCCGGTTGCTGGGAGCGGAGCGTGATTTCGTTCGGGCCGGCCGCATAGGGCACGATCCACGCGCGTTTGCCTTTGCCGGTTACCTTGCGTCGCATCAAGGGCGTGCGCGGCAAGCTCACGCCTACTTTGCCCGAGCGCTGGCGCTCCATCCCGGGTATCTCCCGGCCTTAGACGGGTTGAGGCAACTGCGATGATCGCGTTGCTCGCTGCGTTGATCTATGTGGCTGCGTTGGGCGCGGTGGGATTGGAGCGGGCTCGTCGCACGCGCTGCCTGCCCCTGCGAAACCTCTTCGCCGACATGGTGCTGTTGCTCGCGGCCGGCGCCGGATCGGCGTGGTTGCTGAGCCAGTCGCGGCTTGAGGCGGCTCTCGCGCTTGGTTGTGGTGCGGTCGCAGCGCTTGCCGATGGGCGTACGGGGTACATCTTCGATGGCGTTGTGCTTCCAGGAGCGTTCCTACAAGGGATCGTTGCTGCATCCGGCGCGCATGTTGCTTCGACGCTCGGTGGAGCCCTGGTGGCAGCCGCGCTACCGCTGCTGGCGGCGTGGCTCTCCGGCGGGCGCGCGATGGGTTGGGGCGATTGGAAACTCGCGATGGTTCTGGGTGCCGGGGTTGGCGGTTGGAGCGGTCTCTCGCTGATCGCCGTCGCGTGTATCGTGGGCGGAGCCGTGACGGGGACGCTCTTGCTGTTCGGGCGCATCGATCGTCGCAGTGAGGTTGCCTTTGCACCGTTTCTTTACGGCGGATTTCTCGTTACCCTGAGCGCGCAGTTGTGGAGCGGATCATGAGGAAAGGTCCCCTCCCCCTGTCGATCGACCTTGGCCGAACGCGTTTGCGGGTCTGCTCGGCGCTGCAGGGACCTCACGGCGTCTGCATTGGGGCTGTTGCTACGCGGCGGCTACCTGACGGCGTGGTCGAACGCCGGGGGCGCGAGGATGCCTGCCTGGTTGCCGCCATCCTTGAAGAGGCCGTGGCCGAACTCGGCGTGCGAGAACGGCGTTGCGTTGCTGTGGGCGGTGCCCCTGAATCGGTGTTGCATATGATGGAGTTTCCGCCGATGACGCCCTTCGAACGACGACAAGCCGCGAGTTTGGAAGCTGCCCGGTGGCACCGAGGCACTGCAGATATGCACCTGCGGCTGCACCCTCTTGATGCCGAACGCCGACGTTACGCGCTAGGAATCATCTCTGCCGGCGTGCTCGAGTGGCGATTGCGCGTTCTGCGAGAAGCCGGTTTGCGGCCGCTGGCCTATGATGACGAGTCATTTGCGCTGCGGCGCGCCTTCCCCGGTGTCGACGCCGTCCTCGATGTTGCTTCGGGCTACAGTCGCCTGCACGTCTATCCGTCACATGGAGTCATGACCTTCTGCGAGTCGATCGGTGGAGAGTCGGTGACCCTTGCGATCGCTGCGGCGCTGACGATCGATCGAAGCACGGCGGAACGGCGTAAGCGCATCTTGGGCGCTGCCGGTGGTGGGGAGAGCGGACGCAGCGAGCTGGTGCGCCGTCTTGGCGAACTCATCACGCTGGCGCGTGGGCAAGGCTTGCAGGTCGAACGGGTGGCTCTTGCCGGCAACGGTGGACGCCTCGATGGAATCGCGCAGGATCTGTCGTTTGCGGCCCAGGTCAGCGCCTCGTTCGTCATCCCGGTGGGATTGGACGCCGGAGCCTATCCGGAATCCGTGTTGAGGCGGCTTGCCCCCGATTGGGCGACCGTGGTGGGCCTGGCCTCATGGAGCAGCGTTCCGTGAGGTTTGACTTCTTACACGATCCGCAGCCGATGTGGATCGAGCGGATCTGCTCGTGGCGCATGAGTGAACGCTTCGTTCCGGTCGCTCTGGCTTTGGCTTGTACCATCGCCACGCTGACGGGTGCGTGGGCCGTCGAAAGCGTGCGTCTAGCCCACGCCCGTCAGGTGCGTGCAAACTTGCGTGAGCGCCTCGTGCGCTTGGATCGGGAGACTGCCATGTTACGCAACCAGGCACGGCGCGTCCACGCTCTGGCTGCGTTTGATCGCCGGCTGCATCGGATTCGTAGATCGGGCCGGCGTGAAGCCGGTCGCATCGCCGCTATCGTGCATCGCGTTCCCGATCACATCTGGCTGACAAAACTTGGCCACGAAGGGAAGGCTGACGTGCTCCAAGGGCGCTCTCTCGATCTCGCCTCGCTAGCAACGCTGCTTGAGGCATTTGGGAGGCGACGAGGCGTCACGACGGCGCGTCTGGGCAGCGTCCGGCGCATGCACACCGCAGGGATGAGCCTGCTCACCTTTATGGTTCGTCTGGAGGCTCGGCCATGATGTTCAACTCACGGATGATGGCGATGCGCGACATTCGCGTGGCGTGGATCGGCGTCTTCGTCGTGCTCTGCTTGGGCTACATCGGTGTGGTTCGGAGCTACGAACGACAGGTATGGAAGGTCCTCTCAGTCAGCGAACGGAGCTATGCTCGAATCGTTTCCGACAGAGAGATTCTCGCGCAAGCCGTGCCGCTACGGGAGCGAGATCGGCTGATCCGCGCTGACGTGGCCAAGATCACCTCGCGTGGGCAGGGGGCGACGATGGGCCAGGCGGTACGTTGGTTCGATCATCTTGCGCACCGCCTTCGGGTGCACATCGTGCAGATTCGCCCGCGAGCCGCGCCTGCCGACGCGCATGCGGGCCTTGCGGCGATGCCGGTTGGGTTGACGGTCGAAGGCAGGTTCGCGCCACTCTTGGCTTTCGTCGAGACGCTGTCAGCCGGAAATCCCTTGATCGACGTGCACCCGGTGGCCTTTGATGTCTCCGATCCGAATGGAAGAACCGTCATCGCAACGATTCAGATCGACGTCATGCGCGTAACCGCTTTGCCGACGGCCGGGGAGGTTCATCATGCAGCCGCTCGATGACGCCGGACGGCGCTGGCGCCTGCGTCTGGCAGTCGTCGCTTGCGTCAGCGCCCTGCTCCTCTTACCGTTGGCGCTGCGTCCGGCAGTCGCGCTGCATGCCGTACCTCGGGTCGGCGGCGTGGCGCTCCGCGTCTGGGCCGGGCATCTCGCTGCGCCGGATCGGCGCATTGCGCTCTCGCGCGATCCGTTTGTGCCGTTGGTGCGTTCGCAGAAGCGGATCTTTGCACTAGGGGCGCAGACCGGAGATCTCCAGTTAGTAGCCACATCGGTGGGCGATCACGCCCGCGCCTTGCTTGCGTTCGGCGGAAAGATCGTTGTCGTTCGGTCCGGACAGCGCCTTCTCGGAACGCGAGTTCTCTCCATCGGGCGCGGCTCGATCGTCCTGGCCGACGGCCGTCGGCTTACCTTCGTCGCGGCGCAGCGATGAGGCGCCTTCTCCCGTACCTGTTGATCTTGGCGTATGCTCTTGGGAGTATGCCCGCCCGCGCGGTGGGGCTGCTCTCACTCGATGTCCACGACGCGCGTGTGGCGGACGTTTTAACGTTGCTTGCGGCGCAGGCCGGCGTCAACGTCGTGGCGGACTCGTCCTTGAAGGACGAGCGCATCACCGTCCACCTTCACCGCGTCACCTTTCAACAGGCCTTAGGCGTCCTCGTCCGATCGCAGGGCTTGGCCGTACGAGATCGTTCGGGCATCCTCATCGTCGGCACTGCGCGGGCACTGGATCGTCGTTCGGACGCAAGCGCAGGCGCGCTCGGAACGAGAACTGCCGTGTTCCGTTTGAAGCATGCGCGACCGCAGCAGGTTGCCAAGGAGCTCGTCCCTGCGCTCGCCGAGGGTACGGTCATTCTTGCGGATCATCGTACCGGAGCGGTTGTCGTCAGCGGCGACGGTCCTACATTGCGCCGCGCGCGCACCCTCATTGCTGCGCTCGATGCACGGAGGCGCCGGCCAAGGGCGACACAGGTCGTGCGCCTGCGCTACTTGCGCGCAGATGAAGCGGTGAAAGAGATTCGCGGCGTCGTCGGCAGTGCCGTTCTCTCGGTCGATGAAGGGCAGAACGCGGTGCTGATCGGAGGCGATACGCAAGCCCGCGGTGCGGTTGCAACGCTGGTCCGCAAGATCGACGTGGCCGGACCGCAGGTTCTCTTCGAAGTCAAGGTCGTGGATATCGAGCCGATCAACGCCTCAAGCGACGTTGGCCTGGAGTTCGGCGGCCTCTCGCTCTCGGGAGCGCCGATTGCCGGAGCCGCGACGTATGCCTTTACCGGCAAGGCGCTGGCCCTCAACGTCCGCCTCAACGCTCTGGTTACGAGCGGTCAAGCGCACATCTTGGCTACGCCGAAGCTGGTCACGTTAAATAATCACGAGGCGGATCTGTTGATCGGGCAAACGTTCCCAGTCACCTACGACGGGACGGCTTTCGTCGGAGCGCAGGTGCGCTTTCTGGATGTCGGCGTGAAGCTGCGTCTTACCCCAACCATCGGCAGTGACGGCAGTGTGACCGCCGATCTGCATCCAGAATACAGTGAGATCGAGGGCTTAAGCAGTAACGGCTATCCCATCATCGGAAACCGGAAAATCGATTCTACGTTGCGCGTGCGTGACGACGAAACGATCGTCTTAGGCGGACTCTTGCGTGACGTGAGCGCCCAAACGATCTCGAAGATCCCGGGCTTAGGAGACATTCCGATCCTGGGAGCCTTCTTTCGCAACAAGATGATGCGCCGGGAACGCGACGAGGTGGTCTTCTTTATTACGCCGCACATTTTGAAAGCGGGTGCCTCCGCCGAATCCCGCTAACGGGCTTTGGTCGCTTTCGTCGTCGCTCGTTGCTGAAATGACGCGGTCGGCGTGATAGCCGCACCAGCCTTTTCCCGCAACCCGCTGAAGGAGGCGCCTGTGCATCGGCTCTCTAACCCCTTCCCGAACGATGTTCCGTTACTTGACCGCCGGTGAGTCCCATGGCCCCGCGCTCGTGGGCATCCTGGATGGATTGCCCGCCCGTCTGAGCATCGATGTGGGGCGGATCGACGCGACCCTCGCGCGACGCCAAGGTGGACACGGTCGTGGCAGCCGGATGAAGATCGAGCAGGATCGCGTGGAGTTCCTCGCCGGGCTGCGGGGAGGCGCGACCCTCGGTTCGCCGATCGCGGTGACCATTCGCAACCGCGATTTCGAGAACGTCCGCGCGCTCATGGACCCCGTCTCGGGCTCCGGGAAGCCGCTGACCAATCCGCGTCCGGGGCATGCCGATTATGCCGGCGCTTTGAAGTATGGCCACACGGACCTGCGCAACGTGTTGGAGCGCGCCAGCGCTCGCGAGACGGCGATGCGCGTCTGTCTGGGCGCGATCTGCGCGCAGTTCCTTGAGGCGCTGGGCATTGTGACGCACTCCTATGTTCAGAGCATCGGTGATGTCGCCGCGCCGGAGTTCGATGTCCTCGATCTGAGCAGCTTCGAAGAGAGCCCGGTCCGATGCCCGCATGCGCCGACCGCCGCACGCATGGTGGCTGCGATCGATGCCGCGAAGACGGCGGGCGATACGCTTGGCGGTCAGTTCGTCGTTCGTGTCGACGGTATGCCGGTGGGGATCGGCAGTAATCGTCAACCGGAGCTTCGCTTGGACGGTATTCTTGCAGGCGCGCTCATGGGCATGCAGAGCGCCAAAGCGGTCGAGGTGGGCCTCGGTGCCGCCGTTGCCCGGAAGCCTGGTTCGCAGGCGCACGATCTCTTTGTCATGCGGGACGGCGATGTGGTGCGCCCAAGCAACCGTGCCGGCGGCATCGAGGGCGGAATGAGCAACGGCCAGCCCATCACCCTGCGCGTCTCGGTGAAACCGATTCCGACCTTGGTGCGCGCCCTCCCGTCCGTCAACCTTCACGAGGGCTCGCAGGCTACCGCCACGATCGTGCGCAGTGATGTCTGCGTCGTGCCGGCGGCAGCCATTGTCGGCGAAGCGATGGTGCGCCTGGCGTTGACGGCGCCGATACTGGAAAAGTACGGAGGTGATTCGATCGATGAGACGCTCGACAACCTTCGGCGTTCGCAGGCCTGCGCGGCCGACCTCTTCACGACGATACAGGAGTCTGTGGAATGAAACGTCATGTGGCCCTCGTCGGCTTTATGGCCTCGGGAAAGTCTACGATCGGCAAACGCTTGGCGCGCAAACTTGGGTGCGCGTTCTTTGACATCGACGATCTCGTGGTCGAACGCCATGGAGCGATCTCGGACATTTTCTATGCGCAGGGCGAGCCCCAGTTTCGCGCCTACGAGTACGATGCGATCGCGCACGTCCTTGAAGAGGAGCTCCCGGGCATCGTGGCGCTGGGCGGCGGTGCGGTGACGCACGAACCTACGCTCAAGCTGCTCAAGAAGAAGGCCTATCGCGTCTTCATTAAAGTCGCTCCGGAACAGGTGTTGGGCCGCCTCCGGCGCAGCACCCGCGTTCGACCGCTGCTTGGTCCGAATCCCTCGCTGCAGAAGATCAAGGAACTCTATGTCAAGCGCATGCCGCAGTACGCGCATGCCGATCTTGTCGTCGAAGCGGACGAACTCTCCGGGGTGCAGATCGTCGATCAGATCATCGAGTGGTTGCACAAGAAAAAGATCGAACTGTAGTCGCCGACGAGGCCCTCGGTTATCCGATCATCGTTGCTCCCGGCGTCGTTGGGTGCATGAATGAGTTTCTGTTGTCGCGTTCGTATCGGGACGTCGTCGTTCTCTGCGATGCCAATCCGGCGGTCCGAACGATTGCACAGCGGCTCGTGCGCCGCTTGCGCCCGCAGGCAAGGCTTCTCGCCTTTGCGTTAGGAGAACGGCGCAAGCGACTGTCGACCCTCGAAGTGGTCCTCGATGGGCTCACGACGGTGGGAGCGGAGCGAACAACGTTGTTGATCGGCGTGGGCGGAGGCGTCGCAAGCGATCTCTTCGGGTTTGCGGCGGCCACCTATATGCGGGGCACCGCGTATGCGCACGTAGCCACGTCGCTCGTGGCGATGGTCGACGCGGCCATTGGAGGAAAGACCGGCGTGGACTTGGCCGGCGGCAAGAATCTCGCCGGCGCATTTCGCGACCCGGTTGCCGTGTTCTGCGACCTCGACGCGTTGCAGACGCTACCCTATCGACACCTTCGCGAAGGGTTAGCGGAGATCGTCAAGGCGGCGATCATCGAAGGCGGCGACTTGTTCGAAGGACTCGAGACGCTGGCTGCACATCCATTCTATCGCTGGCCGTGGGAGAGCATCGTCGTCGATGCGATTCGCATCAAGGCCGCCATCGTGCGAGACGATCGCTTGGAAGCCGGCGACCGGGAGTTGCTTAACCTCGGACATACCTTTGCCCATGCCTTCGAACGTGCCGGCGGCTATCGTATGTCACACGGCGCTGCCGTAGCGGTGGGGTTGCGCGCTGCGGGCATGCTGGCGCTGCGTCTGGGGCGCTTTAGCGAAGAAGAACACCTGCGCGTGCTGGCGCTCTTGGCGTTGCTTAGACTGCCGATGCACGCCGCTCTGGATGTCGACGCGACGCTGGCAGCGATGGGCGCCGACAAGAAGGTGCGGAAGGGGCGTCTGCGTTTTGTTCTGCCACGCGCCATCGGTGATGTCGAGCATGGCATCGTCGCCCGACGCGCGACGGTGCGTAACGTACTGGAGCGCGTGCGTCTGCGCCCCGGCGCGGCCGGCTAATCGATCGTGAACGTTGTCGAGGTCCTCACGACGATCCGCTCGTCCCGGTTCGACCTTCCGCTCACCTACGACGCCGGCGACCTTTCCTTGCAGATCGGCGATGTGGTTTGCGTACCGCTGGGCCCGCGCACCGTTCCCGGGTTTGTGATCTCGGCGATGCACGAGATCGATCCCGATCCGCGCATCAAAACAGTTTGCGAAAGACTCGGCGACCTGCCTGCATTTAACGACGTGGGCTTGCATCTAGCGCGGTTCATCGCCGAACGCTACGTCTGCACTCTCGGGGAGGCCATCGGAGCCGTGGCTCCCGCGCAGTCCGTCCCGAAGGTCGGCGAACTGCTTGAACGAACGGGCTCATTGCCTTCGGCAGAGGGTTACCCGTCGGTGCCTGCAGCGCTCCTCGACCTGCTATGGGAAGATTTCCCACTGAGCTTCGCGCGCGAGCGGGTCCTGCGGCATCCGGCGGCGCGGCGCTTGGGAGATCGTCGAGAACTGGGACGCTATCTCGGGGCGCTGGTTGCCGGGGGGGCGTTGCGTCGAACGCGTCGCTCGTCCTCGGCGCGCAGCCGGGAGTTTCGTCTTCGCGTGTTGTTCCCCGGTCAATCGACCGTGCGCGGCCCGAAAGTCGAAGCTTTGCAAGCCTTCGTTGCGCAACGCCCGGGGGTGCCGCGCGCGCAAGCGCTTTTGGCCGGCTTCTCGGCGGCGACCATCTTGCGTGCGGTACGCGCCGGCGCCTTGCGCGAAGCCGACGTCCTCCCGAACCGCCAAGCTCCTGCCGGCGGCGGGTTGCCGGCGGTGAGCCCTACGCTTGAGCAAGCCGCCGCGATCGATGAGATCGCCGAGCGTCTAGCGACCAAACAGCCAAGCGAACTGCTGCTCTTCGGCGTTACCGGCAGTGGGAAAACCTACGTCTACTTGGCGGCCATCGACCGGGTTCTGCGTGCGGGGGGCAGGGCCATCGTGCTCGTCCCCGAGATCGCGCTGACACCGCAGACCGCTCGGCGCTTCGAGGATGCCTTTGGCGGACGGGTAGCGGTGTTGCACTCGGCGCTCTCCGATCGCGAGCGCTTCGATGCCTGGGCGGCCTGTATGCGCGGCGAGGTGGACGTCGTCGTCGGCGCACGGAGCGCTGTGTTTGCGCCGCTGCAGAACGTGAGATTGATCGTCGTAGACGAGTCGCACGAAACCTCCTACAAGCAGGAGACGGTTCCGCGCTACCACGCGGTGGAGGTTGCGCGCGAGCGGATGCGCCGGGCCGCCGGCGTGTTGGTTCTGGGGAGCGCGACTCCGTCGCTTGAAAGCTATGCAGCGGCAACGAGCGGGCGCATGGGTCTGGTGCGCTTGCAGACGCGAGCGACGCAAGCAGAGATGCCCAACATTCACGTCATCAACTTGACGGCGGAGTTTGAAAGCGGGAACCGGCACATCTTTAGCGCGCGCTTGGCGCAGGCATTGGAAGATCGCCTCGTGCGTGGCGAGAAGAGTGTGCTGTTCGTTAATCGGCGCGGTACGGCAGGCTTCTTGCTCTGTCGCTCCTGTGGCGACGTTCCCACCTGCACGCGGTGCAGCGTCTCTCTCGCCGTGCACCGAAGCGAGGGAATCCTGCGTTGCCATTACTGCGACCTACGAGCGGCGCTCCCATCCGTGTGCTCGCGTTGTGGAGCCCAAACGATTCGAGAGTTTGGAATCGGAACCGAGCGAGTCGCGCAGGAGGTCCTGCACATGTTTCCTCATGCGCACGTTGTACGGATGGATTCGGATACTACGACGCGCATCGGCGACCATGCTCGTCTGCTGGACGAGTTTGCAGAGGCGGGCGACGTTCTCGTTGGGACGCAGATGGTCGCGAAGGGGTTGGATTTTCCAACCGTGACGCTCGTCGGCGTCGTAGCAGCCGACTTAGGCCTACACGTCCCGGAGTTTCGAGCGGCAGAACGCACCTTTTCGCTGATTACCCAGGTGTGCGGACGCAGTGGCCGGGTGCGAGCCGGCGAGGCCATCGTGCAGACCTACTCGGCCGATCATCCGGCGATCGCGTATGCCGCCGCACACGATTATGCCGGCTTCGCCGCGCAGGAGCTTGAGGAGCGCCGGATGCTTGCCTACCCTCCCGCGACGCAGCTCATCGCCCTGGGAGCTATCGGCCGGCTGCGCGCGGCCGCCGAAGAGGCGGCGCAGCGTTACGCGACGCTATTGCAGGGGTGCGACGTCGGTGAAGTACTCGGTCCCTCTCCGTATCCGATCGCACGCATGAACGATGAATGGCGTTTCCGGTTTCTGCTCAAGACGAACCGGTCGAGCGCGGCGCGAGCGGCGATTCGGGAGCGCCTGGTACCGCTCGCGCGCGCGGATCGCGCCACGCGCTTGGTTATCAACGTCGATCCGTAACGGAGCGATCCTCAATGCACGGCGGTGGCGTGGAAGGTGCCGTCCTTACGATCGGGTCGGCGCTTGCGAGCCGCGTAGCGGCATGCTCGGGAAGACGAGCTGGGAGAGTAAGAGCCCGGCGACCAGCAGGATGGCTGCGGTCACGGCGTTGGCGGCGAAGATGAGGGCTGAGTTGATATTCTGTTGGAAGGCGAAGAGGACGCTCTCGTAGCTCAGCGAGCCGGGCACAAGGACCAGGAGCGCCGGGACCAACATAACCGGCTGCGGGACGCGCAGGAACCGAGCGCCGAGATTGGCGACCGTGCCGCAAACAAAAGCGGCGGCAAAGGCCCCGATGCCGTGGATGGGAAGCAAGCCGAAGAGATGCGACGTAGCAAAGGCCACGAAGCTGGCGGCAAAGACCCAGACGAAGTCGCGCAGGCGCGCGTCGAGGTCGATCGAGAGGCCGACCGACATAACGATCACCGCGACGAACCAGAACGTGGCTGCGACGGGGTGTGGCCGCACGTCACCGACGCGCAAGAGGGCGGGCCCGGCCGCAGCAAAGCCTAACAACGCGCCGCAACCCAGAGCCAGGAGCGTCGAGAACACCTTCCCGAGGCGAGCCGTTCCCGCGACCAACTCTTGATTCGCGAGCTCGTGGAGCGCCAAGGTCAGCGAGTAGCCTGGTAGGAGTACCACGACTCCGGCGACGATCGAGATGTAGATGTTGGTGGGGCCGAAGAGCGTGGTGAAGCCGGCGACGATCAACGTCGCGCAGAACGCCGCGATGACTTCGAAGAGGCGGCTGACGACCGTACTTCCGGCTGCGACGGCCGCGATGCTGCCGGTGGCAGCACCGATCAGGGCGGCCACCACAAGCTCTCTGATGCCGGCTCCAAGCACGATGGCTACCCCGATCGCGACGAGTGCGAGCGCGAAGACCCGCAGCAGCGGCGGTTTGCCGGCGACGCGGCGATCGATACCGGCGAGGAGCTGCGAGGCCTGGCGGTAGTCCAAACGGCCGGCTAAGACGTCGTCGTAAACCTCGTTCAGCAAGCCGATACGCCGAAGGTTGACGGCGCTCGGTGCCAGACGCAACATGATCAGGCGCTGGTGTGACTGCGGCCCCAGCGCGATCGTGATGTTGGTGGGCAGAGCGAAGATTTGGACCTCAAGCCCGATGGCCGTCGCGACGCCTCCGAGCGTCTCCTCGAGCGAATCGGTCGCGATGCCGGCTCGGTGAAGTTCGCGCGCCATCTCGGTGAGGAAGAGTGCCTTGGCATCCTCCCCCTCCGGGCCGCGCGCATCGTCCGTGGAGTTAGGCGTTCGTCGCCTTCTTCGTTGAGTTCTTCTTGGACGAGGCTTTTTTCGCCGCGCCGGATTTTGCTCTCGTGGTGGCTTTGACGGCTTTGGGGGCGCTCTCGGCGCGCTTTACGGCGGCTGCGAGGCGGCCCTTCTTGCGTGCCGCTTTATTTGGATGGATGATGCCCTTACTGGCGGCCTTGTCGAATGCGCTCTCCACCGTTTCGGCGGGCTGTGCTTCGGGTTTGAGGACCGCCTTCTTAAAGATCGTCTTGAGACGCGACGTAACGTTCAGATTGCGTACCCTGCGGCGCTCGCTCTGGCGCGCCCATTTTTCAGCGGCTTTGATATTCGGCAACGAAGAATACTCCTGTGGATTGGTCCGGCAGAACGGGCGGATTGTAACACAGGGCGCCGGAGCGGTCCAGCATGGCAAGGCGCCGGGAGCTGTTAAAGGAATCGCACGGGCGGCGGAATATCTATGGGGTCGCCAGCCCGCGGGCAAGTGGCGGAACCGGTAGACGCGCTGGATTTAGGTTCCAGTGGGGCAACCCGTCAGAGTTCGAGTCTCTGCTTGCCCACCAGGGTCCGCTCGATGGGAGCGTGCGGAAGTAGCTCAGTGGTAGAGCATCGCCTTGCCAAGGCGAGGGTCGCGAGTTCGAATCTCGTCTTCCGCTCCACGTTTCCGATCCCAAACCGCGCACGACCACACTCGTCACCTTTTCGGAGTACCCGTGACCACCTCGACCCTGACCCGCCTGGCACCCACCAAAATTGAGCTCGAGATCGCCATCCCGCCCGACGAACTCGCGGCGGCTGCGGATCGCGCTTTTCGTCAACTCGTCGCCAAAGTGAAGCTGCCCGGCTTTCGGCCCGGTCACGTGCCGCGCCGCGTCTTCGAGCAGACCTACGGGGAAGCGACGATCCTCGATCGTGCGATGGAAGAGTTAGTGCCCGAAGCGTACGCTCGAGCCGTGCGCGAGCACGACCTCGATCCCGTCGACCGGCCGCAGATGGAGTTCCTCGAACAGGAGTCAGGCCAGCCCACCCGCATCAAGGCTACCGTCGAAGTTCGGCCGGTCATTACGCTGGGTTCCTATCGCGGTATCAGCGTCCCACGGCCTCCGATCGTTATTACCGACGAGGACGTCGACCACAGCCTTGAGGCCCTAGCGCGCGAACGCGGTACCCTGATTCCGTGCGATCGTCCGGCTCGCCTGGGCGATATCGTCACCCTCGACTACCGGGGCCGGATCGGTGATGAACCCTTTGAGGGTGGATCGGCCGAGCAGCAGACGATCGAGCTTTCCGAAGATCGCTTTATCCCGGGCTTCGCGACCGGTATCGTGGGTCTGCAGGCGGGCGAGTCGCGGGAGTTCGAGGCGACGTTTCCGCCGGACTACGCCCAGCCGGAGCTGGCCGGCAAGGTTGCCACCTTTGCCGTGACGCTCCACGACATCAAGGAGCTCGAGGTCCCGCTCCTCGACGACCGGTTCGCTGCCGGTTTGGGCAACTACGAACATCTTGAGGCGCTACGTCGAGATGTGCGGGCTCGTTTAGAGGCAATTGCCCAAGCACGGGCCGATCGACAGGCCGCAAACCATCTCGTCGAACGTTTGCTGAGCGAGCATCAGTTCGAACTGCCGCCATCGATGGTCGAGCGCGAAATCGATCACCTCGTCGAGGAGGTTGCCTCCAACGCCGGCCGGTCTGGGGGGACCTTAGAGTCCTACCTTGAGGACGTCGGCCAGACGCAAGCGGAGTTGCGCGCCGGCTTTGTCGAGGAAGCCGAACGTCGCGTAAAGGGCACCTTGTTGATCGAAGCGATCGCCAAGGCTGAGTCCATCGTGGCGACGCCTGCCGACATCCGGGAGGAACTCGAGTCGCTCTCGCGCCGGTACGGGCAACCGGTTGAGCGCATTCGCAAGGCGCTCGCCAACAGTCTGCACGGGCTTGAGGACGGCATCGTGCGCAACAAGACTCTCGCGTTTCTGCTTGCTTCCTCCGAGCTCACCGATGCGGCCGTAGACGCCCCACGGCAACTCTCCGACGGCTAGCGTAGTTACGAGTACGATACCCCTCCGGCACACTGTAAGGAGCCCACAGCCATGAGTCATCTGGTTCCAATGGTCGTCGAGCAGAGCGCTCGCGGCGAGCGCGCATACGACATCTACTCGCGTTTGCTCAAGGATCGGATCGTCTTTGTCGGCGGCCCCATCGACGATCACCTCGCGAATCTCGTGATCGCGCAGTTGCTCTTCCTTGAAAAGGAAGACCCGGATAAGGACATCGATATGTATGTCAATAGTCCCGGCGGCAGCGTTACTGCGGGCCTGGCGATCTTCGACACGATGCGTTACATTAAGTCCGATGTTGCGACGATCTGTGCCGGTATGGCCGCCTCGATGGGTTCCATCCTCTTAACCGGCGGAGCGCAAGGCAAGCGCTTCGCCCTGTCCCACGCCAAGATTCTCATCCACCAACCATGGGTCTCCCAGATCGGCGGTCAGGCCACCGATGTCGAGATTGCCGCCCGGGACCTGATCGCGACCCGTCACACGGTTGCCCGGATCTACGAGGAGACGACCCATAAGCCGCTGGAGCAGGTCTTGCACGATATCGACCGGGATTTCTATATGAGCGCCGAAGAAGCCAAGGAGTACGGCATCATTGACTCCGTTATCGCAAACCGAGCGTCGCTCGCGACACCGGCGTAGGGAGAGGACCGCGGCAGCCAGACGATGTTTCGCTTCGGAGACGAAAAGGGCCAGCTCAAGTGTAGTTTCTGCGGCAAGTCGCAGGAGCAAGTACGCAAGTTAATCGCAGGGCCCGGCGTCTACATCTGTGATGAGTGTATCGAGCTCTGTAACGAGATCATCGAAGAAGAGCTTTACAAGAATGCCGATGAGAATCTGCGCCTTCGAAACATCCCCAAACCCAAAGAGATCAATCAGATCCTCAATCAATACGTCATCGGCCAGGATCGGGCGAAGAAGTCACTAGCGGTTGCCGTCTACAACCATTACAAACGCATCAATGCGGGAGCCGGTGCCGACGATATCGACCTGCAGAAGTCGAACATTCTGCTTGTAGGGCCGACCGGTTCGGGGAAGACCTACCTCGCCCAGACGCTCGCCAAGATTTTGGATGTCCCATTGGCTATGGCCGATGCGACCTCGCTTACCGAGGCCGGCTACGTGGGCGAAGATGTCGAGAATATTCTGCTGAAGCTCATTCAAGCCGCAGACTACGACGTCAAACGCGCTGAAAAGGGCATCATTTACATCGATGAAATCGACAAGATTGCGCGCAAAAGCGAGAATCCGTCGATTACCAGAGACGTTTCAGGCGAAGGCGTGCAGCAAGCGCTCTTGAGGATACTGGAAGGCACGACCGCGAATGTCCCTCCTCAAGGCGGACGCAAACATCCGCATCAAGAGTTCATTCAAATCGATACGACCAACGTGCTCTTCATCTGCGGCGGAGCCTTCGATGGGCTTGAGCGGATCATCGAGTCGCGCGTGGCAGCGAATAACATGGGCTTTCGCGCACAGCCGGAAGGCAAACGAGAGCAACGAGTCGGCAAGTTGCTCCAGCAACTGATGCCTGAAGACCTGTTGAAGTTTGGTCTCATTCCAGAGTTCATCGGCCGCTTGCCGATCGTCGTGACTCTTGATGCGCTCGACGAGCTTGCACTGCGCCGGATCCTTACCGAACCTCGTAACGCCTTGGTTAAACAATTTCAAAAGATCATGGGGCTTGACGGCGTCGATCTGCAGTTCACGAAAGAGGCACTGGTCTCCATTGCGTCGCGTGCGCAGAAGCGCAAGACGGGGGCACGGGGGCTGCGTTCGATCGTCGAGGAGGTGATGCTCGATGTCATGTACGATATTCCGTCGCTCCAAGGCGTCAAGAAATGCATCGTCAATAAGGACGTCATCGAAAAGAACGAGACCCCGACCCTGGTCTTCGCGGATCAAAAGAAAGACATGCCCGCCTAGGAGGCTGTCGGAGTTAAGCTGTTTTCGGATTTGGTGCCGAATTTTGTTCGGAGACGAGGCGCGAAGAAGGAGCGAAGCCGTAGCTTCGTGACTGATGAGCAACGAAGTATTCGGGTAAAAGGCGGCCGAAAGACGGACACGTGCTGAACTCCGACAGCCTCCTAGGCGTTCACCGGAGGAGCTCCAAGGGTCATTTTCGGCGAAGGCGAATGAGCGCCGAAACGAATGAAGGAGTTCTGAATGCGTTTGAGTTTTCTGCGCGCCGCGTTGCTTCTGGTGGCAACGGTCACGTTCGGGCCGATGGCCGTAGCCGCGCAAGCCCCAAAGCCGACAACCTCGTCCCCGGCATCGCCGGGTTCTCCGATGCCCTATGCGGTCTTCGTCAAAGGGGCGAAGGTCCTTCCGGGATTGATTCCGATCGTCCGTAAGGCCGGCAATGTTTACTTTGCCTTGGCCAAGACGCAGATCGGCCAAGACTTCATCGAGACCTCGGTTCCATCGACTGGCCTGGGGGGGTTTGGCCCGGCCGCAGGCGAGCCGTACGTGGCGCCTGCTCGGATCATGCGCTTCGAGCGCGTCGGCAACACGATCGTCATGCGCTGGCCGAACACCTATGCCAAAGTGCGAACCGGCAGCCCGCGCGCCAAGGCTGCACGCCAGTCGTTGCCCAGCTCCGTGATCGCCGTCGTGCCGATCATCGCACAGGATGCCTCCAACGGCACTGTTCTGATCCCGGCTGCGCCTTTCCTCGGCGATGTAGCAAACTATGCCGCCGTGTTTCAAGCAGAGATCAAGAACCCAATGCACGGCTACCATCTCGATCCGAGCCGCACGTTCTTTAGTCAAACAAAGGCTTTCCCAAAGAACGATACGCTGCGCGTCGATCAAACGTGGGCGAGCTTCGATCCGACCTTGATCGATAATGCCCCGGACGCACGCAGCCTCGAGGTCAAGATGACCTATAACATCATTGCGCTGCCGCACGATCACTACATGCCCAGAATTGCCGACCCGCGAGTCGGCTTCTTCGAGCAGCCGCTCCTCGATTTTGCGCACGATCGCTACGTTACGCGCAACCTCTACTACATCTCGCGCTGGAACTTCGCACCGGCAACGCCCGGTAAGCCGTCGAAGGCGACGAGACCACTCGTGTTCTACATGAGCAATGATATCCCACGCGAATATCGCCAAACCGTTAAAGATGCGCTGATGACGTGGAATAATGCCTTCGAGAAGATCGGCATTCTCGACGCCGTCCAAGTGAAGCAGCAGCCCACGACGCCGGGCTGGGATCCGGCCGATATCCGCCATAACATGGTGCGATGGGTGGACACGACCAACCCGCAGTTTGGCGCCGAAGCGTTGATCACGACCGACCCGCGCACGGGACAGGAGATCAATGTCGGCGTTGACGTCGATGCCATCATGGGCATGACCCGGCGGATCTATCGCTTTGTCGTGGCGCCGGCACGAGGCTTGCCCGATTCTCCCGCGCTAGAGAAGAAGTTTGCCCTCCAATATCTGCGTGCGACCGTGCTCCATGAATCCGGCCACACGCTGGGTCTCCAACACAACTTCATCGGCTCTTACGCATATACGGCGCAGGATCTACAAAGCAAGAAGTTCACCAACAAGTTCGGGATCGCGACCTCGGTCATGGAGTACGCTCCCGTCAACTTGTGGCCCAAAGGCACCAAGCAAGGTGACTATGTCCAACTGGTGCTCGGGCCCTACGATTACTACGCGATCCATTACGGCTACGGGTATGTTCCCAACGCCAAGACTGCGCGGCAGGAGCTGCCCACACTACGACGCTGGGCATCAAAATGGGATAATCCTCTCTATCGCTTCGCCTCCGACGAAGATGTTGAGTTTTTCAACGGTCATGCCATCGATCCACGCGTCGCACAGTTCGATCTGACGAATCATCCGTTGGCCTGGTGTGGGGTGCAGATGAAGATGATGCATGGCCTCATGAATGCGGTCAACGCACGCTTCCCGGCGCAGGGGCGTTCCTACCAAGAGGCGCGCATGGCGTTCTTGGAGCCGCTGTACTACTACACGCGGTGCGCCGTTATGCCCGCGCACACGATCGGCGGCGAATACCTCTCACGCGCCGACAAGGGCGAAAAGGGATCGGGACTACCGCTGCAGGCCGTCCCTCGTGCACAGGAGTACCGGGCCTGGCAGCTTTTGGCCCGCGGTCTCTTCGCCGATCGGGCATGGCACTATAATCCCCTCGTCTTAAGGAGCCTCATCTACAACGAGGTGAGTTCGTTCACCGGTGGCATGTGGGCCTACAATCCGCCCAATCATCACGGTGTCGATATCGCCAAGATGGCCGCGGCTGCGCAGGATATGGCTCTGGACGAGGTCTTCGCGCCGATCACGCTCCAGCGTATCGATACGCTCTCAATGAAGTATCCGCGGGGCTCGACGATGAGTCTCTCCGATCTCTTTAACTGGGCGCAGTCGAGTATCTACGGAGATCTCGCCAACGGCGGCATCGCCAAGGCGGGCGTGATTCGTCGGAGCCTGCAGATTCGTTACGCGAATCGGCTGGCGGGGATGTGGCTGATGCCTGTCCCGGGTACTCCGACCGATGCACAGGCGATGGCACGCCTTCAACTCATCAAGTTGGCTGATGTTGCTAATGCCGGATTGCACCATGGCAAGATCGACTCCATGACGCGGGCCCACTTGGAGGCGCTGATGGCGATTGCCAAGCAAGCCCTCGAGGCGCGTGCCTCGGTGGCAGCACCCTCGCCGCTAGGGCGCCTTTTGCCATAATCGGCGCGCGCGCTATCGGCGGCTTTCCAGACGAGGGTTGTTGATAGCGCGCTACCGAGGGTCCAAGCGCAGCGGCGCGGAATCGATCGGCCCGATGACGACCCCGGGCACCGAGTTTCCTAAAACGTACGATCCTGCAGCGGTGGAGCCCCGACTCTACGCTGCGTGGGAGCAACGCGGCTACTTCCACGAGACTCCTGACCCTGCGCGCCCGCCGTTCATCATCTGTATGCCGCCGCCCAACGTCACGGGCCCGGCGCACATCGGCCACGGGTCGACCTATACACCGATGGACGCGCTGGTGCGCTACCATCGGATGTTGGGCGAGAACGCCGACTGGATCCCCGGCCTTGACCACGCCGCGATCGCTACCGAAGCGGTGGTGTTACGAGAGCTGGCCAAAGAGGGGCTCACGCGGGCGCAACTCGGGCGAGAGCGCTACTTGGAGCGCGCCTGGGATTGGACGCGACGGTACGGCGGTCGCATCGTCGATCAGTTTCGGGCGCTCGGCTTTGGCCCCGATTGGCAGCGCGAACGCTTTACGTTGGATCCAGGCCTCTCGGCGGCGGCCTGCAAGGTCTTCGTTCAGCTCTATCGCGATGGCCTGATCTATCGCGGCAAGCGGTTGGTCAATTGGGATCCGAAGGCGCGCACGACCATATCGGATGCGGAAGTCGAACACGTCGAGCGCGATGCGTATCTCTGGCGAGTGCGCTATCCGTTTGTCGATGCGGCGCAAGAATCCGATGGCATCGTCGTGGCGACCACGCGGCCGGAGACGATCCTTGGTGACGTGGCGATTGCCGTGCACCCCGACGACGATCGTTACCGGCGCTTCGTCGGCAGGTTTGTGCTGGTTCCACCCCTCTTGGACCGGCAGATTCCCATCATCGCCGATCCCGGCGTCGAGCGCGAGTTCGGGACGGGCGCCGTCAAAGTGACCCCGGCGCATGACGCGCTCGACTATGAAATCGGCTTGCGTCATGGCTTATCGATGCCCTCGATTCTCGATCTCGACGCGCGCATCACCGGGAAAGAGATGGCCGTGGGACCCTACGAAGGGCTGGATCGTTTCGAAGCGCGACGTCAACTGCTTGCCGATCTGCGTGCGCGCGGGTTGCTTGCCGGCGAGCAAGCCTACCGGCACGCCGTCGCGACCAGCGAACGTACGGGAGAGATCATCGAGCCGCTACTCTCGGAGCAGTGGTTTGTGAGGATGCAGCCCCTTGCCGAACCGGCGCTTGCGGCCTATCGGGACGGTCGCCTGCGCTTCGTTCCGGAACGTTATGGACGCACGTACGAGCGATGGCTGGAGAACATCCGTGACTGGAATATCTCTCGCCAGGTATGGTGGGGGCATCAACTCCCCGTTTGGTATACGCCGAGCGGCGAGATCGTCGTTGCCGAGACCGAGGAAGAGGCCGCAGCGCTGGCGCTGCAACGACACGGCGCCACGACGATCGTTCGCGATCCGGATACGCTCGACACATGGTTTAGCAGTGGGCTTTGGCCGTTTTCGATTTTGGGTTGGCCCGAGCGCACGGCGGAGTTGGCCCACTGGTATCCAAGCCAAGTGCTTGTCACCGGCGGCGAGATCATCTTCCTGTGGGTAGCGCGCATGGTGATGTTAGGGCTGTATACCATGGGGCGAATCCCATTTGGGGAAGTCTTTGTCACGCCCCTGGTCTTTGATGCGCAGGGGCGCAAGATGAGCAAGTCCTCGGGGAATGCCATCGATCCCATGGAGCTGGTGGAGAGATACGGTGCCGATGCATTCCGCATGGGCGTCGTGCGCCAGATGCGCCTGGAAGCGCAAGAAGTGCGATTCCAGGAGTCGCGCTGTGAAGAGGCTCGCAACTTCAACAACAAGATTTGGAACGCGACCCGGTATATTCTCTCGCTGCCCGAGGGTGTGCCCAATGCACTTCGACTCCCCGCAACCGGCGATCTGCTTCTCGCCGACCGCTGGATATTGACGCGCCTTCACGATACCATTGACGAAGTCGCCTCGCTGCTGAACCACTATGATTTCGGGAATGCTGCCGAAGCGCTGCTGCGTTTCGTTTGGTATGAGTTCTGCGACTGGTATGTCGAAGCAACGAAGTTCCCCGGCGATACTCGCTCGGCCGTGCTGTCGTTCGTGTGGAATAATGCCATGCGGCTGCTCCATCCAATCGCTCCGTTCATCACCGAAGAAGTGTGGCTGGCGCTCCCGCATGACGGCGCGAGCATCATGACTGCCGCCTGGCCTGACCCGCACGAGGTCCCGGTCGATCGGGCGGCCTGCTCGACGTTTGAGGCCCTGCGCGTTGCGGTAGAACGGCTGCGTAACGTGCGGGCGGAGCTGCGCCTGGCGCCCAAAGCGCGGGTGCGCCTGATCGTGGCGCAGCGGCTTCCGGCAGAGCTGGCCGGCTTGTTGGAACTCTACGTGGGCGGCAAGGTCGTTCGCGTCGACGCACCGGGGCAGGCCCTGCCCCAAATGCTCGCCACCGTCCGGTTGGAGGCCTCGCCGGAGTTCATGCGGGCGCGGTATGAGAAGGATCTCGAGCGGTTGCGTACCGAGGTCGAGCGCGGCCGCAAGAAGCTCGCCAATGAAGCCTTTATCGCCCGCGCCGCACCCGAGGTTGTGGCAGCGCAGAGAGAGAAGCTGGCGCAGTACGAAAGCGAGTTAGACGTCGTAACCGCGGCGTATGCCAAGCTCGAGAAGGACGGCGAATGAACGCAACCACGACGCGGCGGGTGCTGCTTGAAGCGGCGGAGATCGAGCGTACGATTGCTCGGCTTGCGCATCAGATCGTCGAGCCTCACGCGTGCGTCGATGAGCTCGTCATGATGGGAGTTCGGCGAGGCGGTGAGGCGCTCGCCAGACGCATCGCCGATTGCATAGGCCGCATTGCCGGAACCACGCCGGCGCTTGGCTTCCTCAATATCGATCTCTATCGAGATGACGAGGTGAGCCACGACCTGCCGGAGTCCCTCATCCCGGTTGACGTAGCCGGCAAGACGGTGGTGGTCGTTGACGACGTGCTCTACACGGGACGGACCGTGAGATCGGCCCTCGATGCGGTGACGGACCTTGGGCGACCGGCGGTGATTCGTCTGTGCGTCCTCGTCGATCGTGGCTTGCGTGAGTTGCCGGTCCAGGGTGACTTTGTCGGCCGGTTCGTTCCCACAAGTCGTCGCGAGCGCATCGTCGTGAACATCGCGCCGGTGCCGAGCCAAAGTGATGAGGTGGTGCTCTTTGCGGACCCGGCGTAGTCTCGTCGATCTGAGCGATCTGAGTGGCGACGAGTTGGAAATCATCTTCACCCGCGCCCAACGGTTCGAGGAACATCCACCTGGACCGCTCTTAGCCGGTGTGGCGTGCGTGAATCTCTTCTTTGAAGCCAGCACCCGAACGTTCGTCTCCTTTAATCTTGCGGAGTTGCGGCTCGGCGCGCATGTCGTGAACCTCTCTCCCAAGGACGCCAGTCTCGCGACCAAGGGCGAGACCATCGAGGACACGGCGATGACGTTGGGCGCCATGGGTGTCGCTGTGTTCGTGTTACGCCATCCCGAATCCGGCTACGCGGGAAAGGTGGCTTTGGCTTTTGACGGTCACGTGATCAACGCCGGAGACGGGATGCACGCTCATCCCACGCAAGCGTTGCTCGATTTGTTCACGTTGCGTGAAGAGTTTGGGACGTTGCTTTCGCGAACGGTGGCCATCGTCGGTGATGTCGCGCATAGTCGCGTGGCCCACAGCTCGATGTTGGGTCTGCGACGTTTGGGTGCAGACGTTGTCTTGGTTGGTCCGCCCGAGTTTGTCAGCGAGGCAGATGCGCCGCCCGGAGTGACCATCGAACGCGATCTGGACAAGATCGCTCCACACCTGGACGCGGTGATCTTGCTGCGTATCCAACGCGAGCGTATCGGCGCGATGCCGTTCTCGGAGGAGGAGTACGTTGCGCGGTACCGGCTCGATGCCCAACGCTGCGCTGCACTACCGGCGCATGTCGTCGTCCTGCATCCGGGTCCCTACAACCGCGGCATAGAACTCGATGAGAGCGTTCTCTCCTTTGCCGGGTGGCGCTATGCGCGACAGGTCATGCACGGCGTCAGCGTTCGGATGGCCGTGTTGGATCTGCTCGTCAACGGCCCGGCCGACGCTGCGTGCTGATTACCGGCGGTCGCTTGATCGACCCCGCGCGCGGCATCGACGCGATGTTGGACGTGCGCCTGCATGGGGAGGTTGTCACCGAGGTGGGCGAGCATATCGTTGCGCGCCCGGACGAAGAGATTTTCGATGCGACGGGTGCGTATGTCGCGCCGGGATTCATCGATCCACACGTACACTTACGCGAGCCCGGTTTCCCCGAGAAGGAAACCATTGCTACCGGGACATTGGCTGCGGCGCGTGGGGGATTCACCGCCGTCGCCTGCATGCCGAATACGAACCCCGCTCTTGACGATCCCAACTTGCTGGCGAAGCTTGCAGCGGGCGAGATCGGAGACGGGCAACCGCGCTGCCGCCTCTATCCGATCGCCGCGATCACGCTGGGGCGACGCGGGGAGAGCCTGCTCGACTATGGGGCCTTATCGCGCGCCGGTGCCGTTGCGTTCAGTGACGATGGCAGCACGATAATGAACGCTCGGGTACTCGTGGATGCGGCGCTGGCGGCGCGGGATCTGGCAGCGCCGTTTATCTCCCATGCCGAGGACGAACACCTGGCGGCCGGCACGGTCATGAACGCCGGCCCGGTCGCCGAGGCCCTCGGGTTGGCCGGCGCCTCGCCGTTGTGCGAAGATATCATCGTAGCGCGCGACCTCTTGATCGCGCGGCAGACCGGCAAGAGCTGGCATATCGCACATTGTTCGACGGCGGGTGCTCTCGAGCTTATCCGTTTCGCTCGCTCGATCGGTACCACGGCGAGCTGCGAGGTGACGCCACACCACTTGTTCTTCACTGACGAAGCCGTTCGCACACTCGGAGGGCGAGCGAAAGTGAATCCACCGTTGCGCTCCGCTATGGATGCTCGAGCGTTGCGCGATGCCGTGCGAGCTGGAACGATCGATTGCTTTGCCACCGACCATGCCCCGCATACGGCGGCGGAGAAGTCCGTCGAAATTCGCAGCGCCGCCGTGGGATTCAGCGGCTTGGAGATCGCGGTGGGGGCCTACGCCCTAGCGCTGCCGGACTTGCCGTTGCCACGTTTCGTCGAGTTGCTCTCGACCAACCCGGCACGACTCTTCCATCTCCCAGGTGGTACGCTTGCACCCGGAAGCGCTGCGGATGTGACGATCTTCGCTGATGAGCAATGGCGCGTAGATGCGGCGCACTTCGCGTCAAAGGGGAGATCGACGCCGTTCGACGGCATGATGCTACCGCGGCGCGTCTTAGCCACGTTCGTTGCGGGACGGCTCATCCAAGGGGAGGCCTAAGCATGTCGTTGCCGGCCGCTCTCTTTCTCGCCGATGGGTCCTGCTTCGAGGGCTACGGCCTTGCCTTCGAGGGGCTCGCCCTCGGCGAGGCCGTCTTTTACACGGGAATGACCGGCTACGAAGAGGCGTTGACCGACCCATCCTACGCCGGGCAGATTCTCACCTTTACCTATCCCATGATCGGCAACTACGGGATATCGGGCAGCGCGGCACAGTATTCGCGCGCTTGCGTTGCCGGGACGGTTATCAAACGCATCGCCGAACACCCCTCGCACTACCGTTCCCGTCAAGACTTGCCGTCATGGCTGACCGAACAACGGATCCCTACGTTGCTTGGGGCCGATACGCGCGCGATCACGATTGTCTTGCGCGAGCATGGAACGATTTGGGCGGCACTGGCGGTAGGTGAAAGCGCACTCGGCCGCGCGCAGGCTGAGCTGGTGCGCTATGCACGGGCGGCGACGACGAAGGGTCTGGTTCCCAGCGTTGCTGCGCGGCAGGCGCGCACCGAAGGGATCCCCGGTGGTCCGCGCGTGACGTTGCTCGATTGCGGCGTGAAGCGAGCGATCCTGCGCGAACTGACGGCCCTTGGTGCAGAGATTACGGTACTGCCCTACGATGCCGACGCTGCGACGATCACGCAAACGGCACCGCAGATGCTCTTCATTTCACCGGGCCCAGGCGATCCTACCGATCTTCCGCAGACCATCGAAACGCTGCGCGCACTGATCGGACATCTTCCTATCTACGGGATCTGCCTTGGCCATCAGTTGCTGGCGCTGGCCTGCGGAGGTGCGACGTATAAGTTACCCTACGGTCACCGCGGCGGCAATCAACCCGTCCAGATGCTCGAGACCGGTGAGGTGCTGGTCACGGCACACAACCACGGGTATGCCGTCGATGCGGCCAGCCTTCCGGCGGAGCTGTTGCCCACGATGACCAATCTCAATGATGGCACGAACGAAGGCTTTCGCCATCGCCGGCTACCGATGGCTGCCGTACAGTTTCATCCCGAGGCGTCGCCCGGCCCCTTCGATGCACGACGTCTCTTTGCGCAGTGGTTTGCAGACGCCGGCTTGGCGTAACGCCGTTGCGGCGGCGTGCTTAGCGGTAGCTGTGCTGCTTGCGCCGGCATGCGTTTGGGCCGGGCAACTTCAACCGTTGCATGTATTACAGTTCACGCTGAGCAGCGATACCGCCACACCGACATTGGAGCGGCGCTTTCATCTCATCGTCATGGTGCGCGTTACCCAGCATATTACCTCGTTGCGCAACCTGATTCTGCCGAACTTTAGCGGGCTTGAGATCCTTGGTGACGAGCAACGGCTCATCGCCCGTCCAGACGGTACCCTGTATCGCGAGGTCATTACTGTCGTGTCCCATCAAACGGGCAGCATTCATATCGATCCGGCTTATCTCGACGCCTTCGACACCCAGAACGGCAAACCGATGCGCTTTCTCTCAAATGCGCTAACGCTGCAGATTGGCGGCGGTGCGCTTATGCCCGTGCGCTTGGGCGGCATGGCGCGAACTCTGCGCCGGGCGGCACTCTTGCTGCTGACGCTCACGTTTTGGGGCGTCGTCGCGCTGGTCTGCATCGTCGTCGCACTGCGCCTAGCCGTAGAGAGATCTCGGTCGCGGGGAAATCAGGTCGTTGCCGCAGCGCCTGCGCCTGTCGCGCCGTCCCCAGCGCCGCTCACGCCGGCGCAGAGCGTTGGCCAGGCGCTCTCGATCCTTCGGGCGCAGCCCGACCGCCTTGGAGCGCTGCGCGCTCGCGCGCTCCTCTGGGAGGCTCTGGGCGTCGATGCCGGGGCGACGCTTTCGGACGTTCTCCGGTCCTCGCGTGTCGTGGACTCGCGTCTACGACGTGCGTTGTTCAGTCTCGAGCGTGCCTCGTTCACGCACGACGGGGATCTCACTGTCGCCGTGAGCGCTGCGCTCGCCGACTTGGAGTGTGCTTACGTATGAATGCATCGCCAAACGATGTCAAACGCGCCGTCGAGAATACGATCGTTGGACAACAAGCGGTCGTCGAAGCTCTTCTGCTGGCGCTGATAGCTGATGGCCATCTGCTGCTGGAAGGCCCTCCGGGGCTGGCCAAGACGCTCGCATGCCGGGCACTTGCCGCCGCTCTCGACGGGGAGTTCAAGCGCGTCCAGTTTACACCGGATCTTCTGCCGAGCGATGTCGTCGGAACGCGTATCTACGATCAGCATGAGGCCCGTTTCATAACCGTTCTTGGGCCTGTCTTCGCGAACGTCGTGCTTGCCGATGAGATCAATCGCGCTCCTGCGAAGGTGCAATCAGCGTTGCTCGAAGCGATGGGAGAGCGTCAGGTCACGATTGGCCTCCAGACCCATGTACTGCCCGATCCGTTCCTCGTCATGGCCACCATGAACCCTCTGGACGCTGACGGAACCTATGCCTTGCCGGTCGCGCAGATGGATCGGTTTTTGTTGAAGGTGAATGTCGGTTATCCGTCGCGCGAAGAAGAGCTTGCCATCCTAGAACGCTTTGCAATAGCGCAGACGCAGTTGACGACGCATGCGGCAACGCTCGATGACGTTCGTGCGTGGAGGGTTGCCGCCCGTGGCGTTCACGTCGATGCTCAGCTCAAGCGTTACGTGGTGGAGTTAGTGGCCGGCACACGCGAGGCTGAAAGCCCGTATATTGCGTATGGGGCAAGCCCGCGCGCAACCCTGGCCATCGTAAACCTGGCGCGTGCCAAAGCGCTCCTAGCGGGGCGAGATTTCGTCCTTCCAGACGACATCCGTTCTGTGGCATCGGGCGCGCTCAGGCATCGGGTAGGTTTTTCGTACCGCGTGAGTAGTGAAGGCATCGACAGCGAGCGGTTGCTGAGCGACGTGATCGACGGTGTGCGTGCACCCTGATGCCGGCCACTGATCGTGGGCGGCGTCTACGCAACGCCCTGCTCACAGGGAAACGTCGTCCTCGTCTCTTCGGCTCCGGCTCTCCGAGCGGGCTGCGGGGCGACGGTTATGAATTTGCGGAGTTGAGAGCATACGTCGCCGGAGACGATCCGCGCCGGATCGACTGGGCCGCTACGGCGCGTTCGGGGGCTCTGCAGACCCGCGTCGTACTGGAGGATGTCGCCTTGACGATGGCGGCTATCGTCGATACCTCGGCATCCATGCGCGTCGGACGATCGACGTCGCTGCTGGATTGCGCCCTCGACGTCCTCCGAGCCTGGTTCGAAGCGGTCGAAAGTGAAGACCGCGCCATGCAGATTACCGCGCGCGGTGCGGTGCCCGATATACGTTTGCGCGGGCGGGCGGCAGCAACGGCAGCTTTCGCGTTTCATGCGAGTGCAAGCGAGCAGTTCGATCTCTGGAATCACCTGCGTATCGCACGAGCGATTCTGCCGGCCGGCAGCGCCTTACTGCTGATTACCGACGGGTACGATTTTACCGAGGAGGAGACGGTGCCGGACGGTGACGCGATGCTGGCGGATCTGGGACGACGCTACGATATGACCTGTTTGGTCGCGCGCGATCCGTGGTATGAGGGCTTGCCCCTACGTGGCTTCGTCCGATTCAAGGACGCACAATCAGGTCGTCTCTTGGATGCGTACATCGGGGCGCGGCAACGGCGAGCATACGTTGAGGCGGTAGCCCGGCGGGAAGCGCGGTTGATCGAACGCTTGGAGCAGGCGCGTTGGCGAGCGGCTCCGCTGCTGGAGGGTGCCGGCCCCGCCAGTCTCTATGCTGCGTTCGGCGTGGGCCATCTCGTGCAGTCATGAGCTTTGAGTATCCCTGGCGTCTGCCGGTCGCGTTGCTCGCGATACTGGCAGTGGGCTGGTACCTTCGCTACGCTGCGCGGCGGCGCGACGCGGCGGCGCTGCTCTACTCCAACGTCGCCTTTGTGCGGGAGGCGTTTTCGACATCGGCATGGATCGTTCGGATGCTGGTGGCGGCATGGATCGTTTCGGTCGCGCTGCTTGCACTTGCCGTTGCCGGCCCACGCATAACTCTGCCGGTCCCGGTGCAGCAGGGTAGTGCGGTGATTTGTGTCGATACCTCGGGTTCCATGGCATCGACCGATATCGCTCCGACCCGTTCGGCCGCTGCCACGGCAGCCGCACGGGCGTTTATTCGCCGATCGCCTCCTGGGATTCGCATTGGGATTGTGGCCTTTTCCTCTCAAGCCGAGGTCGTTCAACCGCTGACGAGCCACCATCGCCGTGCGATTCAGGCGTTGGCTCAACTGCCGCCGCCCAATGGGGCGACGGCGATTGGGGATGCGCTTGCGCTAGCCGCCCGCATGTTGCCTGCCCGAGGGCATCGCGTCATCGTGTTACTGACCGATGGGGTAAACAATACCGGCGTGAACCCCATGGCCGTCGCACAGCGGTTAGGCGAGCTTCATGTCCCTGTCTATACCATAGGCATCGGCACCAACTCGGGGGCTTTCATCCCTGGAACCGGCGAACCGGCGCAACTGGATCAGGGTGCACTCAGGGCCTATGCGCAGGTCAGTGGTGGAACCTACGCGCGTGCGAGCGACGCCGGAGAGCTGCGCGGGATCCTCTCGCATCTCGGCGGCGTCACGGGATTTGAGCAACGTCGGGTCGACGCGTCGCTCGCTTTTGCGCTGCTTGCAGGTTTGGGGATGCTCGCAAGCTTTTTAGTGGGCTCTTTCTTTGGGGGGTATCGATGAAGATCGAACAGGCGCGGGCCGGTGACGAGCGCGGTGGTCTCGATGAAGCGAGCGTACAGGCAGATCCGCTGGAGCAACTGCGAATATGGCTCGATGACGCCGGTCAGGCGCAGGTCATCGAACCGCACGCGATGTGTGTGGCAACCGTAAATCAGCAGGGGCATCCGTCGCAACGGATGGTCCTCTTGCGTGGCCTCGATAGCCGTGGTTTGGTCTTCTATACCTCCTACGAGAGCCGAAAAGGCCGGCAGATCGGTGAAAATCCGCATGTTAGCGCGGTCTTCTGGTGGGCGTCCATGCAACGGCAGGTTCGCGTCGAAGGGGTTGCGGCGCGAATCTCCGAGGAGGAGTCTGATGCGTATTTTGCCGGTCGTCCCCGGGGGCATCAACTCGCTGCTTGGGCGAGCGATCAGAGCGAGGTGGTGGAGTCGCGCCGATTGCTTGAGGAGCGCATGGAACACTTTGAGCAACGCTTCGAAGAAGAAGAGGTTCCACGCCCGCACTCTTGGGGCGGCTACCTCATCGTGCCGAGTCGCGTTGAATTTTGGCAAGGCCGCCCCAACCGTATGCACGATCGCTTGGAGTTTCTCCGCGCGGGGGGTACATGGCTCGTGCGTCGCCTCCAACCCTAGGCACGTCGCCGCCGGTTCCCTCGGACGCTTCTCAGGATCGCACGTTAGCGTCGATCTAAGAGGGAGATAGAGGATGCGACGTCGCCGGACCCTGATTCTGATCGCTGTGGGAGCAGCCGTGCTGCTCAACCCAATCTGCCAGACCTAGCGCGGCGATCGTTCCTCGTGCTTCGGCCTGCCGCTTGGGGTTCGATCTCGATGGAGGTCAGGCTCCCACCCGCCTGGCGCGCAGCCTCGGCAAGGGGGATGATTGAGATTCCGCTGGATCCGCCAATCTCGGCCAGCCGTCTTGCGTAGCACCCAGTCTTGCGTGGCACCCGGCAGCAACGGCACAGATGAACTCGGCGGAATCGGCTTCGAGGTTACGATGCCGTTCCGATTGTGGGAGTTTTTGAAGGTCCTGGTCTCATTTGCGCTTCCATAAGCGCGCGATGGTCTCGCGTTTCACGACACGCGTTTCACGACGCTCTGGGCGATGATGCCGATGACGTAGAGTACGAAAAAAGCCAAGACCCCTAGGCGCGCGCCGAAGAGGACCGCGATCATGCCAAGCAATACTGCCCCGGTAAGTACTTCAGAGAGCAAGCCTTGCCGGAGTGAGGCTTCGGCATGGCCCGTCTCCGGAGCGGGCGTCAAGCGTGGAAGAAGCCAAGGGACCGTTGCAGCGTATCGTTCATACGCGGCGCCGTAGCGCTCCCGTAATCCGGCCTCTTCATGGCGCGCAAGCATCCAGATGAAGATGCCAGTCGCAAGAGCGATGAATATCCAGCCGCCGATCGGCGCCATGAGGCCGATACCGATCGCCATCAACAGGTTGCCGAGATAGAGCGGATTACGAGTGTAACGGAACGGGCCACGGACGAGCAGCGCATCCGTGCGAGCGTTATCGTTCCAGACGATTCCCGCGCTCAAATAACTCGATCCCCAGAGCCGCAGCAGAAAGCAAAGCGCCGTCAATACCACACCGAAGATCAGCAGTCCGAAGATGCCGTTGGAGCCGAAGCGCGAACCAAGTTGCACGAATGCCGACACGTAACCATGCTGCGGTTGGGATGATACTCCCCCGACGACAAAGCCGAGGAAGTAGATCATTCCAAACACGATGCCACGCCCGCGATACCACCACGGAGAAGATCGTTCGTTCATTTACGTTCCTGCATGCCGTTTTTACGCGGCGGCACCGCGGATTGTTTCAACCGGGATTCGCCAGATGTAAGCCAGCGCGTCTCGAACCGGCCCATCTGGCTCGGCGACGCCGCGCGACCCTTCGCCGCCGCGCGACCCTTCGCCGCCGCGCGACCCTTCGCCGCCGACGATCCGGCGCATCGCCTGATCCAGCGCATCGCCGGATCGTGACGCAGGCGCCCGGCGTCGTTCACATCCTCGTATACGGCGAGGCGCCCGAACACCGGCTGGCGCAACATACCGACCAATGCATGACGCCCGTTCCTGCCGGTACGCGCGTCTGCGAGCGAAATCACCGCGATGTTGCACCATCTCGAATCGCGCCACGCTAGATCTTACCGGGCGGGGTATCGTCGCGCCAGAAAGGATGGCCCGGCCCCCGGTATACGGTTGACAGGGTAGGCGGTCGAAATCTCCCCCCAACACCTGATGAGGGAGATGATCTTGGAAGACAAGCGAACCCAGCCGAACGACGAAGTTCGGCGCGGCCGACCGGGGCGGCGAAGCACCAAGGAGCGCACGGAGGCGGTGCCGGCATTGATCGCCGGCAAGAGGAGCGTCGACGTGCTCAGCAAGCAGTTCGGCGTGAGCCCCACGACGATTGAATCATGGCGCACGTCGGCACTGGAAGGGATCGAGCTGGCGATGCGCCGTGGCGCGAGCCCAGCCGCCGGGAGCGAGAGCTGCAACGTGAAGTCGAGTCGCTCAAAGAAGCGCTGACCGATACGAGCATCCAGCTTGCGTTGATCAAGCAGGCCATCAAGAATCGCGAGCGCCACCACCCTTCCCAGCCGCCGAGGTCGTCACGATGAGCTTGCGGACGTCGGCGGGTATCGCGCAGGCCCACATCGATCTCGGACGAGCGACTGTTGACGGAGATCCGAACGATTGCGACGGAGCATGCGGCGTGGGGGCATCGCAAGGTGTGGGCGATGTTGCGACGCCGCGCGATCTTCGTCGCCCGCCGGCGGGTCTGGAAGCTCATGCACGAGGCGCAATTGACATTCGCGCCCAATGCTCGGCGCTGCGAACCGCGTCGCGGTACCGTGGTCGTCCCGATGCCCAATCGGCGCTGGAGCACGGATATGACGACGGTGTGGAGCCGCAAGGACGGTTGGGTGGCGGTCACGCCGGTCATCGATAACGGCCGCCGCACAGTCTTCGAGATCGGCGTAACCAAGGCGCAGGACGCGCCGACGATTCTCAAGCCGCTCGAAGCTTCGCTGCAGGTGACGTTTGGTGAACCCGCGATCGTTCCCGACGACTTCGAGCTACGCAGCGACCACGGTTCGGTGTACACCGGAGCGGATTGCGAGCAGCTCTGCGACCAGTGGAAGGTCAATCACACGTTTTCCCCGGTCGGTCGCCCAACCGGCAACGCTGTTGCCGAGCGGGTGATCCAAACGATGCTGAGATCAGAACCGCGGCCGAGCGGTGGCGCGTCTTCTACAACACCGAACGCCCGCATGAAGCGTTGAACTGGCGGACGCCGGCGGAACAGCGTGCGCTCCTGCTCGGAGAGCAAGCCGCGTTCGGGAGAGCGGCATGAGCAGCTTGATGCGAAAGACCGCCTGCGACGCTCAGAGCGGCCTTTCCGGCCAAAAGCGAACCGAAATAAAGCCGCAGGACGCGACTTGGAGCAATCGGATGACCCAGAAGGTCGGGCGATTGCGACAAACGAAGCACGACCCACCGGCGCGTAGCGCCGAACCGAGATAACCTAACCGAACGCTGCCGGTGGCAGCGAAGCAAGGGGATTTCGACAGCTTAGACTGTCAACTCAGTTGTCGCAGTTGCAGACGTTGATACAACAGTTGCTGGATGCGTATTGCCAGGACGTACCGCTATAAGCAGAGCTTCGGACGGTAAGAAGTGATGTACCTGTTCCAACGGGAGCCGGGGAAGCGAGTTTTACACCGGCGCCTGCTCGCGATCTTCCTCGTGGGCTTCGCGGTGGTGCTCACGCTAGGGTCCCTGAAGAGCACGAGACCGCTGGTCCCGGTCGCCGCAGCCGTACTTGTATTTGTTGTGGTTAGCGTCTATGGGTATCTCTCGATTCGCCCACGTAGCTGGCGCACTCTTCGTGGGGCTTTGTTCATGGCGGCGGGCAGCCTCGTTGGGGTTGGGGCGGTCATCGCCTTGCCGTCGTACGTTACAGACATCCTCGCGCTTGCGTTGGCTCTTGTGCTGCTCATTTGGTTGTTGCTGCAACGCAGCAGAGGCGGCTGATGAGAGAATCCCGGATTCTTGACGTCAGGTTGCCTTTGGTGAGGTTAACGTCGTAGCTCGTGCGCCCGAGCTGGTGCATCAAACGAGTTCGGTTTCCGCGGAGTACGAGGTCGAGCGAATCGTCTTGCTTGACGAATGCGCTCAGCGGAGTTTCCGGTATCCTGGTATGGCCGATGGGCCCTTTGCGATGATCTTTTTTATCTGCGCTCCGGTGAGAATGCCGCGATAGAAGAACGCGTTGGCGACTTCACCGTCGAACGGCTGATCGTAACTGTGGTTGCGCCCTATCGTCACGCCCGACGTCACGCTGTTGCCGTCGAAAGCGTCGGCTCCCCTGAGCACCGTCGTCCGCGATCCGTCATTGACGTACAATGCATACCGGCCGGGGCTCGAACTCTGATCGAAGCTGACGGCGAGGAAGACCCACCGGCCTTTGGCTGCAGGAACCTTGCCGACGACGTTGTTGCCGACGAAAGCCGACCAGTTTGCGCCGGTGGCCGCATCTCTGTTGTCGATGTCCAACGAGCGGTCGAAGTTTCCGTCGTCGTTGGAGATGATGCCGTATTCCGGATTGCTGAGGGATACGGCTTTGACCCAGGCCCCGAACGTGACTTGCGGCAAGGCCGCTACGCTGATGTTCAGCGGAGCGGTCACGATGGCTTTTCCGTTTCCGCTCGAATCCCTGAGCGTGCGGTTGAAGGTGTAGAGCGCCATCTTCATGGCATAGCCTCCCGGCAAGTGTGAGCCGCTACTTCGCCTCGCCCAGCGGTCATCCGTGCTGATCCCGCGCCTCCCGAGGGCAAGCCCGTCGTCTCCCAAATTCCTTCCGGTCGTAACGTGCTGAAGGCGGCGCCGGCCAGGACTAGGCCGCAACCCCGGCCAACCCTAGCGCTCCGTAGATGCCCTCGCAGAACGTGCTCGTCATCGGCTCCGGGCCGATCGTCATCGGCCAGGCGGCGGAGTTCGACTATGCGGGTGTGCAAGCGTGCCGTGCCCTGAGGGAAGAAGGGCACCGCGTCGTCCTCGTCAACTCCAATCCGGCGACGATCATGACCGATCCCGAGATCGCCGATGCAGTCTATTTGGAACCGTTGACCCTCGAGTCGCTGCAGGCCATCATCGAGGCCGAACGCCCCGATGCCCTGCTCCCGACGTTGGGTGGCCAGACCGGCCTCAATTTGGCGGTTGACCTCTATGACCGCGGCGTGCTGGAGCGCTATGGTATCCGGCTCTTGGGTACGCCGGTCGAGACCATCAAGCTCGCCGAAGATCGCCAAAAGTTCAAACTGAAGATGCTGGAGATCGGCGAGCCCGTCGCCGAAAGCGAGATCGTCACGCAGATCGAAGCGGGAGTCGCTTTCGGTGAGCGTGTCGGCTATCCGCTTGTGGTTCGGCCCGCGTACACTCTCGGCGGCACCGGTGGAGGTATCGCCTATGACGAAGCTGGGCTGCGCCAGGCCCTGGGCGAGGGGTTGCATGCGAGTCCCATCGGTCAGGTGTTGCTTGAGACCTCATTGCTCGGTTGGAAAGAGATCGAGTATGAAGTCCTACGAGACGGCGCCGGCAACTGCATCGTCGTCTGCAACATGGAGAACATCGATCCCGTTGGGGTGCATACGGGCGATTCGATCGTCGTCGCACCGTCGCAGACCCTCTCGGATCTTGAGTATCAGATGCTTCGCAGCGCAAGTCTCAACGTCATTCGCGCGCTCAATGTCCAAGGCGGATGCAACATCCAGTTTGCGCTTCATCCGCATCGCAACGAGTATCAGATCATTGAAGTCAATCCGCGGGTCTCGCGCAGCTCCGCGCTGGCATCCAAAGCCACCGGCTATCCAATCGCCAAGATTTCCACGAAGATCGCTTTGGGACAGACGCTCGATCGTATTCCAAATCCCGTCACCGGCGTCACGACGGCGGCCTACGAGCCGACGCTGGACTACGTGGTCGTGAAGATTCCCCGCTGGCCGTTCGATAAGTTCCCTTTGGCGGATACACGGCTGGGCACCCAGATGAAGTCGACGGGCGAAGCGATGGGGATCGCGCGGACGTTTCAAGCGGCTCTCATGAAGGCGTTGCGCGGACTCGATCTGGCACGGGAGACCCTGACGGGGCACGGGTTCGCTCAATGGAGCGATGCAGCGCTCGACGAGGTCATCACTCGCCCTACGCACGAACGGCTCTTTGCCGTCGCCGAATCTCTGCGGCGCGGGGGCCTGCCTGCGCGCATCGATGCGATTTGCGCGGCGTCCGGCATCGATCGATTTTGGCTTCACGAACTTGCGCAGCTCGTCGCCCTCGAGGAACGCTTGCGCCGCGCCGGCGCGGCCGAGGACGTGCGCACCGCGTTCGAAGCCGGATACTCGGTGGCGGCACTACGCACCCTAGGCGTCGAGGAGCCGTCGGTCCCCGCGGCGGCGTTTCGTATGGTCGATACGGCGGCTGCGGAGTTTCCGGCTCGGTCGCCGTACTACTACATCTCGCGTGGCGAGCAGGATGAGATGCGGCCTACCGAAGGGGAGGCGGTCGTGGTCGTCGGCAGCGGTCCAATTCGGATCGGGCAAGGAATCGAGTTCGATTATAGCTGTGTGCATGCGGCTTGGGCCCTCAAAGCTGCCGGCTACTCGCCGGTCGTCGTGAACAACAATCCCGAGACGGTCTCCACCGACTTCGATATCTCCGATGTGCTGGTCTTTGAGCCGCCGGGACCCGACGAAGTCGAAGCCATCTATCGCCGTACGAAGGCGCGCGGCGTGATGCTGGCCTTCGGTGGGCAGACCGCAATCAATCTGGCGGCGGAGCTTGACCGCCGAGGTGTGCGTATCGTTGGAAGCGATCGTGTGAGTCTCGATATGGCCGAGAACCGGGAGCAGTTCGATGCTGCCCTCGCGCGCTTAGGGGTGGCCCGCCCGCAAGGTCGCGCGGCGCGTAGTTTTCGTCAAGCCCGCGTGATCGCGCGCGAACTGGGCTTTCCAGTCCTGGTGCGCCCTTCGTTTGTGCTCGGTGGCCGCGCGATGGAGATCGTCTACAACGAGGGGCAACTCGCGTCCTATGCTGAGTCGGCCCCGCCCATTGTGCCCGACGCACCTCTGCTGGTCGATAAGTATCTCAAAGGGCTCGAGGTCGAGGTGGATGCCGTCTGCGACGGCACCGACATCCTTATCCCGGGCATCTTCGAACACATCGAACGTGCCGGCATCCATTCGGGCGATTCCATCAGCGTCTATCCGACGCAGACCATCGACGCCGAGATGGAAGCGCGAATCGTAGAGACGACGACCGCTATTGCCGGTGAGTTGAAGATCCGCGGCCTCATCAATATTCAGTTCGTGATCCACGAGGGATCGCTCTATATCATTGAGGCCAATCCTCGGGCTTCTCGTACCGTGCCCATCATCCAGAAGGCTACGGGAATCAATATCGTGGCGGCGGCAACGAGGGTGGCGCTGGGCGAACGGTTACGCAATATGGAGTATGGCGTCGGCCTGCATCCACGCGCGCCGTTCGTGGTGGTGAAAGTCCCGGTCTTCTCGTTTTCCAAGATGCGTGGCGTTGAAACGATCCTGGGGCCTGAGATGAAGTCAACGGGCGAGGTGCTGGGCATCGATGCAACATTTGCAGGCGCTCTGCGCAAGGGGTTTCTTGGGGCCGGTATTCGTCTACCGCGCGACGGCGGCCGGGTGCTCGTGTCGATTGCCGACGAGGAGAAGGCATCTGCGGTCCCGATCTTGGCGCGGTACGCTGCGCTTGGGCATCGGTTGGTTGCAACGCCGGGTACCCAAGCGGTACTCGAAGCCGCCGGGATCGTCTGTGAGTCCGTACGCAAGATCGCCCAAGGCTCGCCCCATATCGTCGATCTGATCGCAGCGCGAGCGGTGGATATGGTCATCAACGATGCCCTCGGAGCGCGCGAGGTCTCCGACGGATACAAGATTCGGCGGGCCGCAGTCGAAGCCAGCATTGCGTGTTTGAGCAGTTTGGATACGGCGAGAGCCCTCGCGGAAGCGCTCGAGAGCGTGGCAGGGCCGCCCCGCAGCTTGCAAGCGTACCATGCGTCCAGGGTCGGCAGCCGCTGAACACCCCATCGGAGGAACCGCGTGTCCTGGTGGTGGGGGGCGACGCGAACACGCTGGCGTTCGTTCACGACTTTCGCCCTGAGAAGGGCACGATTGCCGCGCACCTCGTTCCGCTTGCCGTGACGCCGATGGGCGTGGTGCTGGGGGAAGGCAACAAGCACGTAGGCATCGCACCCGGTGACCTCCTCGAATGGGTGGAGCGGACCTTCCCCGCCGACGTCGACCAGGCATTCATCACGTCACTGTCCGCGATGGATCTGTTGGCACGGATCGGTTGGCATGCACCTGCTCCCGACCGGCTGACCAGCGGCGCGGTGCTCAACGTCGACGAGCTTCCCGACGAGCTCATCGAAGCGCTCGATCGACCCTCGGCTCTCCTCGTTGCCTGTGCCGCCTGTCGGCGTCTCTGCGTGAGCGACGAGTTCGTCTGGCGCGATCGCCGCCTCTGTGCATGGGATTACCATGCGCAAGTCTTCGGCCCGCGCGGCCCGTGGCGCAACGGCCCGTACGAAGAGCGGCATTTCGAGACACTACCGGCCTGCGCGTATGTCGTTTCTCCGCTGCTGGCCGAGTTAGACGTCGCTGCCGTGCTGGCGACCAGCGATCTCGACGAGACGGTCGCTCGCCAAGCCGTCAATCTCGTGCTTGCGGCCGACCCCGATCGCTCGTACCTGGCGGTGCGCACCGAAGGGGGCTATACGCTTCTGCGTGAGCTTGTCGCCGGCGACGCGCCGGTGAGCCAAGGATGATCAATCGCGCCATAGCGCGCCTGTGGGTGCTCTTCGTCCTGCTCTTCATCGGGCTCATTCTTCGCCAAGCCTACGTCCAGCTTGTGGCCGGTCCGCAGATCGCCGCACACCCGGGCAATCCGCGTCGAGCGCTACCCAACCGTCGCCGTGGCAGCATCCTGGCCACAGATGGGACGGTACTCGCCAAGACGGTTGGCGCGCATCGTGTCTATCCACTGGGTCGCGAACTCGCGCAGATCGTCGGCTACGATTCGGTCCGCTACGGTACCAGCGGCATTGAAGCTGCCTACGACCGTGCGCTCTCGCCGGCCCCGACCTCGGGTGACCCGGCTGCGCAGGTGCAAGCCCTTCTGGCAGCTCTACGGGGTAGCACCGCCGCCGTACGTGGCGCCAATGTCGTCACGACGATTGTCCCTGCCATCCAACGCGAACTCTATGCAGAGCTGGCGGCGCATGCGCGAGCGGCCGGCGTCGTGCTCGATCCGCATACTGGGGCGGTGCTGGCTATCGCAAGCGTTCCGTCTTTCGATCCCAATACGCTGGCCGCGAGCTTTCCAAGATTGCTCCACGATTCGCAAGCGCCGCTGCTGGATCGCGCCCTCGACGGCCTCTATCCGCCCGGCTCGACGTTTAAGATCTTTACCTCAAGTGCAGCGTTAGACACCGGTGCGGTCACGCTGCATTCGACCTTCTACGACCCCGGATACTACTATATCGGGAAGTTTCGCCTGCATAATGCCGGCCACGAAGTGACCGGACGCAGCGACTTAACCCGCGCCTTCGCGCTCTCGGTAAACGTAGATTACGCGCAGGTTGCCCTGCGTTTAGGTCTAGCTGAGTTCTATCGCTACTTGCATCGCTGGCAGATCGGCTCGTCCCTCGACTTCCAACTCCCCACCGAACCCGCGCGCTATCCGCCGGAATCGAGCATCACGCCGAGCGAGCTGGCCCAGATGGGCTTTGGGCAAGGTGCGCTCCTCGTTTCGCCCTTGCAGATGGCCTTGATTGCCGCCACGGTTGCCAATGGCGGCGTGGAACCGCGCCCCTACATCGTGCGTCAAATCGTGCGTGCCGGAGCGGTTGCCAGCACCTACAGCGGCGGGACGCTGTCCACGCCGATTTCGGCGGAGACGGCAGCCGAGGTCACGAAGATGATGCTGGCCGTCGTACGCTACGGCACGGGAACCTCCGCTGCCTTGCCTGGGGTGTTGGTAGCCGGCAAGACCGGAACGGCAACCAACCCGCGCGGCGTGGCCGATTCTTGGTTCGTCTGCTTTGCGCCGGCCCAGGCACCGAAAGCGGTGGTTGCGATCGTCGTAGAAAATGCAGGATATGGGGCAGCGGTAGCCGCGCCCATAGCGCGTGATGTGATGCGCATCGCTTTGCAGAGTATGAGAAGTTGATCGAGCAACAGATATTCAACAACCGCTACCGCCTCGACGGAAAGCTCGGCGAGGGTGGTATGGCGGTCGTCTACAGCGGCACCGATACGGTGTTGCGGCGACGCGTTGCCGTCAAGGTACTCCGCCAGCAGTACGCCGCGGATGCCGAGTTTGTACGACGTTTCTACCAAGAAGCGGAGTCGGCGGCCAAACTCTCGCACCCCAACATCGTCAATACCTATGACGTTGGCCGGCAGGGCGAGACCTACTACATCGTGATGGAGCTGATCGACGGCTCGTCGTTAGCAGAGATCATCGCGCAGGGAGCGCTGCCTGAACCTGTTGCCATCGACTACGCGGCGCAGATTTGCAGTGGGCTTGCGTACGCGCACCGTGCGGGTCTGCTGCATCGAGACATCAAGCCCGCCAATATTCTGGTGACCAAGGATGATGTCCTCAAGCTCTCCGATTTCGGCATAGCTCGCGCCGTGTCGCAGGAAACGTTGGCGCTTACCAAGCCCGGCGTGGTGATGGGAAGCGTCTTTTACTCCTCGCCCGAGCAGGCGCAGGGGCACGAACTCACCGACGCCTCCGACCTCTACAGTGTCGGCATCGTACTCTATCAGATGTTAACCGGGCAGCTTCCCTACACGGGAGAATCGCCGGTGACCGTGGCCTTGCGCCATATCGGCGATCCGGTGCCGCGGATCGACCCGGAGAGCGGTGTAAGCCCAGCGGTCGCCGCCATCGTCAACCGGCTCCTGCAGAAGCTGCCCGGGCATCGGTTTCAATCCGCAAGCGAAGTCGCATCGGCTCTTCGTGAAGCGCGCGAACGCCCGGCGCAAGCCGCGTTTCCACTGCGCGACGATGCTCCGACGCCCCTTCTGGGACACGACCCTACGCAGCCGCCACCGCGACGTTCGCCATTACCGGATCGCAGCTATACGTCGCTGGGCGACGATGAAGAGCGGCGTAGTCGCGCCGGCAGCCGGTTTGTCGGTTGGCTCGTGGCCTTATTAGTGTTAGCGATGATCGCCGGTTACGTCATCTTCGGCCGTTCGTTTCCGAGCGCTGCCGTCGGGGTGACCGTCGGCAACTATGCAGGGATGACCGATGTAGCGGCACAGCAGGCGGTCGTCAATGCGGGACTCTCCGCGCGCTTCATTCGCACGGCGAGTGATACGGTGCCTGCAAATCGAGTCATACGGCAGAATCCCGCACCCGGGGGGGTCATTGCGCCGAATAGTTTGGTTGAACTGGTGGTGAGTAACGGTCTACCGTTGGTCGGGTTGCGCGATGTCCGCGGCTTCGTCGTCGCGGATGCGACCAAGGACCTCGTCTACGATCGCTTCAAAGTCCGCGTCGTACAACGATACGATAGTGCGCCCAAGGGCAGCGTCATCGATCAATCCCCTAAACCAGGTTCGCAGGTTCCGCAGGGAACGACGATCACGCTGGTCGTCTCCAAGGGCCCTAAGGCCACGCTGATGCCGAACCTGGTGGAGCTCTCGCTTGCGAAGGCGCAGAGTGTGGCGCAGAAGGACGGCTTTTCGCTGGTGGTCGCCGGGCAGCAGCCCAGCACCGGCTCGCCTGCGGGAACGATCCTCTCGCAGGATATCATGCCGGGAGTACCCGTCTCGCGCTCCGGCACGACGGTTCACGTCGTGGTCAGCGCCGCCGCGACCGGACCGCCGGCAACGATCCCGGACGTGGGAGGGCGGCCGTTGAACTCGGCGTTAGGCGCACTCTCGGCAGCCGGTTTCGTTCCGGACGTGACCTACAGCGTTCAGGCTGATGAGAACGGGACGATCGTCGGCGAGACGCCTGCGGGTGGAACGCAGGCTCCGACCGGGTCGACCGTCGGCGTGGTGCTCTCTGTGCCGGGGGCAGTTCCCGACACGGAAGGGATGTCGGTCGCAGATGCGCAGGCGCGCTTGCAGGCTGCAGGTTACACGCCGGGGCCCTTGCAGTATACGACCAAGGTTGGTGCCGACGGCAAAGTTGTCGGGACCGATCCTGAGGTCGGGACGACGCTGGCGCCCGGGTCAACCGTGACGCTGATCGTCAACGGCCCGTAACGGCCCACGCGCGCTATGGGCAGCACTCTGCGCATCCTCGGGTTGGATCCCGCGCTACGCGTCACGGGCTACGGAGCGATCGAACTTCGTGCGGGACGTTTGCGTTTGATCGAAGCAGGGGTCTTGACGCCGGCAGCGGCGTTGCCGCTGGAACGGCGATTGTGCGAACTGCACGATGCGCTGAGGGTGGTCATCGCCGCGACGATGCCCGACGTCGTCGTCATCGAAGAGCTCTACACGACCTACCGCAATCCGTCGACGGCGATTCTCATGGCGCATGCACGCGGTGTCCTTTGTCTTGCATGCGCCCAGGCCGGTCTGCCGGTTGAGACGCTTGCGCACTCGCGGGTGAAGCGCGCTCTCGTCGGCTCGGGCGCTGCGAGCAAAGACCAGGTGGCCCGGATGGTAGGGCGATTGCTGGGTTTACGCGCCCCCGTGCATCCCTACGATGTCTCGGATGCGTTGGGCCTGGCGCTGGCCTATGCCAATCTTACGGAGCACGCGATCGCCTGATGTTCTCTCGAATCGTCGGGACGCTCGTGGAGCGAACCTCCGAAGCCGTGCTGTTGGATGTGGGCGGACTGGGATATGAGATCTTGCTGCCGCCATGCGTCGCACAGAAGATTGTGCATGCAGTGGGAGAGCGCGTGACGCTGGAGATCTATGCCGTTGTAAACCTTGACGGACAGACCGGGCGTTTTACATACTACGGCTTTACCAACGCCGTCGAACGAGAGTTTTTCGAGGCGTTGCTGCGTGTAGCGAGCATCGGTCCGCGTTCGGCGGCGCGTGCCTTCTCCGCGCCGATGGCACAGATCGCCCAGGCGATCGATCGCGCGGATATGAGTTTTCTCAAGACGCTGCCGGGGATCGGCCAGCAGAAGGCTCGCGACATCGTCGCGAAGCTGCAAGGCAAGGTCGCGCGTTTTCTGTTGATACGTGAAGCCGAAGCGGCCGGCGTGTCGGCGCGGATGCCGGACTTTGCCGACGAGGCTCTGGCGGTCTTACTGCAACTCGAGTACAAACGGGGCGAGGCGGAGGCGATGATTCGCGAGACACTCGAGGTCGTGGCGGTGGTTGACGCCGAGGAGCTCCTGGCGGAAATCTATCGGCGTAAGAGCGCCGGAGCCGGCGGCGCAACCGCGAATGGAGCCTAACGTGGAAGAAGGAACGCACGCGCGTCGCCGTCTCCTCGGCCCGGCCGACGCCGAGATAGCCACGAGCGCCTTCGGCGAGGGTCGTCTTGTGGCGCCCGAAGATACCCTCGAAGACGAGGTCTTTGGGGCAAGCTTGCGCCCGACCTCACTCGATGAGTACGTGGGGCAGCGAGACGTCGTCGAAAACCTGCGCATCGCCATCTTGGCCGCCCAGCGCCGTGGCGAGCCGCTTGAACACGTCTTGTTCTATGGTCCGCCCGGCCTTGGGAAGACGACGCTCGCCGCGTTGGTTGCAGGCGAGCTGGGGCGAGGCTTTCGTCCGACCAGTGGGCCAACGCTGGAGAAGCCGAAGGACCTCGTCGGCCTGTTAACCTCGCTTGAGAACGGCGATGTGCTCTTCATCGATGAGGTCCATCGCTTGGGAGTGGTCGTCGAAGAGTTTCTCTACCCGGCGATGGAGGATTTTCAGATCGATTTCATCGTCGATCGCGGTGCCTATGCCAAGAGCATCAAACTGCCCTTGCGGCGCTTTACCTTGATCGGCGCAACGACGCGAGCGGGGATGCTCTCCGCACCGCTACGCAATCGCTTTGGCATATCGCACCACCTCGATTACTACGGGAATGACGATCTTGAGGCGATCGTGCGCCGCTCCGCCCAGGTACTTGAGGTGCCGATCGACGTGCAGGGTGCGCGCGCCATCGCCTTACGCAGCCGAGGCACGCCCCGCATCGCCAATCGCTTGCTGCGTCGGGTGCGTGATTATGCAGAGGTGCGAGCCGCCGGCCACATCACCTCAGAGGTCGCGCTTGAGGCGCTGGCGCGGGAAGGAGTGGATGCGCTCGGGCTCGATCGCCTCGATCGCGCCTACTTGCGCACCTTGATCGAGCAGTACGCGGGGGGACCGGCGGGGATCGCCGCGATCGCTGCGTCGTTGAACGAGGATGCCGAGACGTTAGAGGATGTGGTCGAGCCCTATCTGCTGAAACTCGGCTTCGTCGTTCGGATGGCGTCCGGGCGGCGTGCCACTCCCGAGGCGTGGCGTCACCTCGGTTTGCCGGGCGGACCCCCGCAGGCACCGCGATTGCTATGAGTCTCTCTCGCAGGGCGTTTCTCGCGCTCGGTGCTGCCGTGAGCCTCCTGGGGCTCCCGGCCCAGGGCGCACAGCCGATCGACGCGGACCCTGCGGTGGAGTCGCGCCGCCAGCGGCTGCGCGTGCTGCTCGGACGGGGCGTCGCAACGCTGTCTCCCGATGGCGGCTTTCTCTACGATGGCCGTCCCTATCGCGGGCGGTTCGAGCGCTTGCCGGATGGTCGCGTGGTGAGCCTCGTCGATCTGGAGGAGTATCTCTACGGCGTCATCGCTCAAGAGATGCCCGCCGATTGGCCTGCCGCAGCGCTCCAGGCGCAAGCGATCTGTGCGCGGACCTACGTGCTGCAGCGCAGTAATCCTCAGCGGGCCTATGACCTGGCGCCGACCCAGATCGATCAGGTCTACGGCGGGGTCGACGCCGAGGCGCCGACGGCGACCGCTGCAGTGCAAGCTACTGCCGGTCTGGTGCTCCGTTTTGGAGGTGACTTCGCACAGGTCGCTTATTCGTCGTGTTGCGGTGGCCACACGGAGTCGGCAAGTGCGGCGTGGGGCGGGCCACCGTTGCCGTATCTGGGTGGAGTCGTCTGCCCGTACTGCACGGCGTCGCCCGACTACCGCTGGCAGGTGGCGTTGCCGACCAGGGTGATCGCGCAGGCGTTTCCCACCCGGATGACCGGCCTTGGTCCGCTGCAGGAGGTCCTTGTCGCCGAGCGAGATCCCAGCGGCCGTGCAGTACGCTTGGCGCTCGTCGGTACCCAGAGCCAGGCATTTGTGAGCGGCGACTCGTTTCGTGCCCGCCTCGGCTACGACCGGATGAAGTCGCTGCTGGTGTTGAACACGACGCAGGCGCCGGGAATGGTCAACATCGAAGGTGGAGGCCTCGGACATGGAGTTGGGTTATGCCAGTGGGGAGCCTACGGCTTGGCACTGCGCGATGCATCGGCTTCGGGTATCCTCGCATTCTACTTCCCAGGTACGCAGATTTCCGTATGAGCGACCGGCAGGCCTCAGACACACCTAGCGACGACGAAGTCAACGCCGTCGTTGACAAGCGTTACAGCGTGCGCTTGCATAAGTACATCGATATCATCGTCGAAGACGCCCTCTCCGCGATGCTCTTTCGAGGTGCAATCGCCGATATCTCGCCGACCGGTATGCGAGCGATGGTCGATCAGTATCTTCCCGTGGGGACGAAGTACACGTTCACGATGAAGCGCAATCCGATGCTGACGCTGCGCGGGCAGATCCGTTGGATCAGGAGCTTCTCGGGCGATACCTTCCAAATCGGCGTCCAGTTCCTCGACTTAACTTCGGAGCAGCGCAAACGGATCGAGACTTTCATCGAGATCGAACGCCGGCGATTGACGACGAACGGCTAACCGCCGCCTACCATTTCGAACTTCCCTCCGAACTGATCGCACAGCACCCCGCACCCCAGCGGGATGCTTCGCGTCTGCTCGTGTTGCGCGGCGAACTCCCGGAGCATCGCGTCTTTTCGGATCTGCCCGAGTTGGTCGCGCCCGGGGATCTCTTCGTGCTCAACCGGACCGCCGTCATTGCTGCACGACTGCGCGGCCGGCGCATTCCTAGCGGCGGGAGCGTCGAGGTTCTGCTGTTGCATCCGACGACGAGTTTTCGCTACGACCCGCAGGCGACGCACTGGCGCGCGCTCCTTCGCCCGGCGCGCCGCTTGAAGGTCGCAGAGCGCATCGCGTTTGCCGATTCGAGTCAAGCCGAGGTCACCGCGGTAGGAGAAGATGGTATACGGGAGCTGGCCTTCTCTCTACGCGGTTCGTTTGATGATCTGCTGGCCTGCGGTCGATTACCGTTGCCTCCCTACATTCATCACGACAGTGACGAGGCACAAGCGCGTTACCAGAGCGTCTTTGCCGAGACTGCGGGAAGCGTTGCAGCACCGACGGCGTCGCTGCATTTTACGCCGGAGTTACTCGATCGCTTGCGGCAACGGGGCGTGCAGTTCACGCGCCTCTGCCTGGACATCGGGCTTGGAACGTTTCGTCCTATACAAGGAGAGACGCTGGACGATCATCGGATGCACGGCGAGACCTACGATATCTCACAGGACTGCATCGATACGATCTTGGCTGCCAAGCGAGAAGGCCGCCGGATCGTAGCGGTGGGCACGACCGTCGTGCGTACGCTTGAAGGCGCCATGAGCGATCATGGGCGGCTCATGGCAGGCCAAGGGCGTACGGAGCTGTTCATTCGTCCAGGTTTTCGCTTTCGCGTCGTCGACGCGCTCATCACGAACTTTCACCTCCCGGCGTCGTCGTTGTTGGTTCTGGTCAGTGCCTTCGGTGGACGCCGGCGGGTGCTGCAGGCATACGAAGAGGCCGTTCGCCGGCGGTACCGCTTCTTTTCGTTTGGTGACGCAATGCTGATCGAGCCTCGCGCCGCGCCCTAGACGGAAGTTACCCCTGGTAGATCACCGCCGACAGCGCCGAACGCCTGAGTTCATCAGGGTTTCGGCTTTTTCATGGTTGTTCAGATTTTAATGGTGGATTAGGGTATAGGGAGTTCCTTGCGGCCTCGCCAAGTGAGGCGATGATGTCGGTCTCTCGAAGGATGCCGCCATTCGCTGCGATGGCGGCATAGACGTACGTGTTGCCTCCGAAAGGCCATGGAATCTTGGTACGGATATTGAGGACCTGCGGGCGCAGTTTTTTGGCACGCTGTTGCAGAGCGTAGCGTGTGGATTTCTTGTGGCCGTGGTCGGGCGCTTCTTTCGGCGTGCCAAGCGATGGATCAGATCGTCCTTGGAAGTCTCATTACCTGCTTGGATTCCCGAAGAGGACTCACTTCTTCCAGTGGGTGCTTGGCCAGCCTACTTGCCACTTGCCTCGATCCGTTTTGAAGAATGCCGAATTCCCGCTTAATATCTGCCGCACTCGCTGTTCGCCCTGACCTATCCCTAGATAAGGAAGTTCGTCGGCGAGTTCTCGGGCTGAAAGCGGTTCGTAGGCGCGAGCAAGCCGATAAAGGCAGGCTCTCGTGAGAGCCGCATCGCGGTTTTGCAATGCCCCCACTTCCTCCCACGTCGGCTGCGGGGGCTCGAATTTGCGGAAGTTCTCAAGGTAACGCCCATATGGCGCGTATATTTCGTTTCCCGCGAACGCGAACGCACTCTTCGTTACGTTCCAGGCCTTTCCGTAAAACTCTGCGGGGAGTCTAGAAGCGCCGAACGCCGCTGCTAGGAGACCAAGTCCGGTGATTAGCAGTGATTTCTTGACCGCCCACGAGAAGAACTGAACGGTTCCGACTACCGCCGCAGCAGGCAGCGTACTCGTCATGAATGCGACGGTGCCCATCTCTCCAGCATTGCTGCCTTCGATGAGAACGTTTACCCATTTATTGAGAATTTCGTTCTCGGCCTCCTTGCCGTAAACGGCCTTCCATGCCGGAGGGTCCTTGCTGAGGAATACGGCACCAATGGTTAGAGATAGTTGAACCGCAGGTATGTCGTCCGGATCTATGGTTCTGAAGAACTCAACCCGATCTCGCTCTTCGTTCACCAGCATCTCGTTCTGGACCGCTTCGGTAGGAACGATTCTCAACTTTGGAACGACTTTGCTACACCAGCAATCAAGAAGACGCTTGGGGTCCGCTTTTGTCTTGGCGCAGAACTCTTCGCATTTTTCAGGCACTTCATTGAAGACGTGCTCTGGACAGAACACGTGGAATGTGCCGCTGTTTGCACCGGTCACAAGGACGGTATGGCCGACCTTCTTATAGCCGGTGACGCAATCGCCAAGGAGAACGTTTGTGTCAGCGACGATTGCAAGCGGCCTGCCGACAAATCGCTGAAGAAGTGGCTTTGGAAATCGGCCAGATTCGTCCGGATAGCGGATCGGTTCAAGGCCGTGCTCGGTGTGCTGTTTCTCTAGGAAACCTCGGGCGAAACTCTCCAAAGGTTCACCTTGCGGATCGGAATCGGGGCTCACTCGGTTTCCTTCGTACCCGTCTTACACGTGCGCCCTGCATGGACAAAGTCTTTTGCTGCGTCGTCAGATTTCCGGTACCGAAACTTGCCCGTTCTTACGCGCTCGACCACGCCATCCTGGCGCAAGTGGTAGAGCAAGGATCCGATGTGTGTAGGAGAGCAGCAGTTTCCACAAGCCATACCTTCGGCTACGAGCGTTGCGAAGATGCTCTTTCTATCTTGGAGGCGTTCTTCGTTCGTCTTGAATAGCGTAACGACATCGCTGCGATAACTGCATCCGGTCGTGCAGCGCCGGCATCCAGCGGCCGTCATGCTGCGCCGAGCGCTCTGGCCGTAACCAAGTCGAGAATCTTGCCGCCCGGCGTGAGGCTGATGGATGCGTATTCGTGGGCGAGGATTACCGGGACCATCGAATTTTCGTACAGGTCGGACTGGAACATGTTGATGATGCCGATAGCCGTATCCACGTTCCGATAATGCGTCAGATCGAAGCGATTCTTTTTGAATCCCTGCTCTTGTTTCGAGTCCCACGGGTATGGCAGCGAGATAAGAAATTGCCGTCCTTCATCTGTCTTGAGCAGGACGTCTTGGCCGTAGTAGAATTCCTCACCGAATGGTCTTGTGCGCACGTTTCCGCCTACGATGTTGGTGTAACGGTATTCGTCGGTTAGCGGAAAGGCGATGCCGTCGGGAACGGCTTCCTTCCTTACCATGAAATGCTCAACGGACATTCCGGTTTTCGTGAGTCCCATAATGAGCGGTGGCGCTAACTTTTGCGCGATCATATCGATCTGCAATTGATTGATGAGACTCATGATGGGTGCGTGGAACTTCGCAGCCTCGCCGCTGATTGATAGCGGTCCGTCCATGACGAAGGCGAAATTTGACAAGATCGATAATTGATTCGTTCTCTTGAAGAAGAGGAGCGAATGTGCCAGAACAATGCCTTCGGTCGCGAGCATCAATCTGTTGAACGATTCCAGGTTGGAGGAGAATTCACTGAAGCACTCCCACACGCGGAGCGTATCGGTGACAAAGAGCGACGTTTTGCAGGCCGGGCACGCGCTCTTTCCTACCAGCGAAACCTTGACGTTCTGCTCTTTGCACACGTTGTCTTCGCTCGGGCATGATGGAAGAATGGTCACTTCGAGCCCGCCATCATTTACAACCGCATGATTTATCCGGAGCAAATCGATGACCGTGTCGAGCATCGTGTGCTTGTCAGTGCCGATCCGAGTGTTGTCACTGGAGTAGTGGCGGAAGATGGCGGCTCGATAGCCCTCTCTAATCGAGTCGTAGTCCTTCTCTTTTAGATAAGCGCTTGGGAGGGCCATGCTGATGGCGTTCTGTTCCTGAAGCCGATTGACAGCCATAGGGTCTACGAACGGCATGTTGCGATCGGAAAGACTCTGGTATTTCTGGACGTTAAGCGCAACCATACCCACTTTGATGTAGCCGACGCGCCGGCTCGGCTCATGCTGGTCAGCCGATGCTTCGTAAAGCGATCCGTCGAACGCAACGATGACTTCGGGCACGACAGGCGTATAGCCACCAATGGTTGGGGCCTTCGAAAAGATGCCCTCCAGTTTTGCCGTCTCCGGTTTTGGAACGTCTGCCCACGTTTCCATGTACTGGATGATCTCGGGATTCCAGAGAATGTCTTCGTGGCCGGTTTTGCCGGCCGGCTGATTATTAAACGGCGACACGTATTAGGCTCCGGCGGCTCCGTTGGTGGGTGGCTTGATTTCTTCGGGCTTCTTGCCGGCCGCATCGTATTCGGCTTTGACCATGTCGGGTTTGAACTGCAGAATCTGCGTGGGTACGACGAACGACGAAGAGAGCGTCTTGATACGGGAGAAGCCGACATCCGTAGCCTTCTTTATGACGGCCGCGAAATCGCCGAAATCGTAGAATTTGCTGATGGTCTTGATTTCGTCATCGTTGTTCAGGTGGGTGACGAAGAAGTTCTCCGTGTTTGCCATGATGTTAGCGTGGATTGACGACGGCTCTTGCGTGCAGTATACGAGCCCGATATTCATCGCCGCGCCTTCCTTCGCGATGCGAGGCCACGTCGAGTCGATTTCAGCCTTCGAGCCGATGAGGTTGTGGGCTTCTTCGACGTACATCATGACAAGCGGAGGCTCTTTCTCATCGGCCATTGTCGTGAGAGCCTGATTGAGCATGTAGTTGGCAATTGCTTCGGCCTTGCTCTTGCGCGTGGATTCTGGTCCAACGGAAAGGTCGATGATGACGATTTGTCCCTGCTTGAGAAAGTTATAGACATCGCGTGGAACGTCGTCGCTACCGGTCGGCGAGTGCCAAATCTGAATGGCGTTGCCGATGACTTTTGCCGAGCGGATTTTGGCTCCCGTATCTGCCTCGCCAAAGAGCAGATTGAGCAGCCCGCGCTCCGTTTCATTGACCCAGTTCTTGCCCTTCGTTGAACTAGCGATGGCGGAGTCTTTGTTGACGTTCCGAATTTTGATGAGCAGATCCACTGCTTCATCCAGCGTTATACCTGTCGAAGGGTCTCCCAGGATGGCTTTTGCATGATCAGCCCTTTGGTCCGCATTTGAACAGGATCTATCGCACGATGTGCCTGCGACGTGGCTATGATTGTGCATTTGCTGATAAACACCCTTGCCGATGTCGAACGTGACCTTGTTGTCGGCTGCGGTTGGTGTCAGGCCGGCCTTGTAGAGAATGGCCTTATAGATTGCGACTTGCTTTGCGTGTCGCTTCTGGGCTCCCTCGAACGCCCTCTGGTCTGGAAACTTCTCCTTGGTCGGCTCGTCTAACGAGAGAGCGATAAGGGTGCCTATGTCGGAACCGCTGTTAGCCGGATCATTTGCGAGGAGGTACTGCAGCGTCATCAATCCGGACGTCAGCGATTGGTAGAAATTGTCTCGCAGGTCGCGGAATCCCGTTTTCTGGAGTGCGCGGTAGCGCACGACATCACCGCCCAGGGCTTCAGCCAGTGAGGAACCATCGTCCTTGCCGTTGGCGTTCGCGTACTCGCCTTTGATATCGAAGATGATTTGGCCGATTTTGACTCTCGCCTTTTTTGCAACGGTCGCGACCGATGCGACCATCGTCTTCACGGTGTTCGACTTACCCGTGCGAGTCATGCCGTAGACCGCGGTCCGGCGTGCGAGGAAATCGAGAGGCTGGATGCGGACCGGCACGTCGGCTTTGTTGGCACGCTGCACGGCATTGGAAGACGTGTAGCGGACGTTGCCGATCGGAATGGGCTGGGGCATTGACCCGAGGAGTAGTTTCGCCGTCTCTTCGGCCTTGGCGACGCGGTCGGGAGCGATGAAGTTGACGATCCGTTCGAGGACCTTCGGCGTTGGCTTGTAGACACGCAGTCGCGCTACGGCGAAGAAATCTTCGACGTCGGAGCCCATTGTGAGTCGCCCGACGGCATCGGACTGAAACGAGCCTAGGATATGGCATTCCATGCCGGAGTATTGAAGTCGGGAGAGCGTGATGCGTTCGAATCCGTCATGTTGGTCGGTGGCCTGAACCTGCGTAGCCCGTTGGTACTTCTCGATGATGGACTTGAGGGTATCGTTATCCTGCGGTAGTGACTTGGGGCCGATGGCGCGCAAGAGAACGACTGTCCGGTCTTCCTCGGGTGTCGTTTCGAAATTTGCCGGGTCGAACGAAGCGGCTACAAGGAACGAATTCTGCGGAACGCCGCCGCACCGGTGTTTCCACTGGTCGTTGGTCAACACCGTAACCTTGTCATAAGTCATGTGGATGATGAAGCCAACATGCGTACTCTCCGGATCTGCCACGAGTGTTGGCAGTTCCAGGAGACCGGCGGTCGTTTTCGCAATCGAATCCATTACCTTCTATTCCTTCTCGTTGTGTTGGCGTTCAGAACCGAGCGCGTCTTGTGGTTGATGGAGATCTTGGTGCCGCCGTTCGGCATTAGGTCGGAGATGATCAACTCGGAGACCAACGGGCGTTCACTTGCCGCTCCGCCGACATACTGCATGCCGAGTCGCATGAGGCGCGGATCGTCACCGTAGAGTTCTGCGGACGCCTTAACGTCGTCGTACGATAGGACGAAGTGGCCAGGAATGCAGCCTAGCCAATTCCGGAACGTGATGTGGTCGGCATCCTTAAAGACCTTCCGGTAGAGCCGATCGGCGCGTTCGAAGAATGGAGGATCGAAATACCAGAAGACCGTTTCCGGTGCTCGTTGCGTGCTCTCCATTGCAACGACCATGGCGATGGTCTGCTCGTATGATTGGCATTCGACAAACGTCACGCGATGCCGGAGTGCGGAAAGTGTGCGAATCCGCTGCGCCAGGCGTTCCTGGTTGAAGCGGCAGCCGATCTTGTATTCGCTACGCTGCTTCTTGCCGCCGACGACCCCGGCATTGTCGTGAAGGATGCCTGAAAAACTTGTCCGATTCATGAATAGACATTTGAAAGCAAGGTTCAGCGTCGTTCGCGGTCGCGAAGCGATAATGCGCTTACGTTCGGAAATTGAAACCTTTGTGCGTTTTACCATCCGGGCCAATTCCTCAGCCTGATCGGAGAATACGGTCTTCCAGAACGAAGCGACGAGTTCGTCGGCATCCGAGAGCGCGATGTTTTCAACGAAGCCGGCCTCAAGCAAAGAGATCGCAACTGAGGCACCCCCAGCGAAGGGCTCGACGAGGAGTTGAGGCTTGGTTTGGGCTCGCGCAAATATCTGACCGACAAGCACAGCCAGTTTCCGCTTTCCGCCGGGGTAGCGGAGCGGGCTCACGTCAGCCTTGTGGGAGATGAGCCGGAGATTCATCCACTCTGCGGCAGATGGGATCCATGGCGTACGGCGCGGCTGCTGGCGAGCGGCGCGATTCGGGAACTGAATTGCGATCGACATGCTCTCCAAAATCGTTAGCGCGGCCGTCGCTGCCTGCCCAGCATTTTGCATCGACGGATCGTACAGCATCGTGCCAGCAACGGAAAAGTGTGCCAGCGATTCGGAAACGGTTCGGTTGTCCAAGTTAGTGAGTTGCACGGAATACTACCCGACGCTCCGTATGGGGCGTTTGCGGCCCTATTCGGCACCCATGACCGGACTTCCGGGCCGGTGGGGGCCGAAGGGTCAGGGCGGTGCCTGGACCGGCCTGGAAGTCGCGGGTGTGGTTACGACCGAATCTGGCTGTCAAGGCACGCCCTGACCCTTCAGTGCTGGTCTTCGCCTCGGTCAGGACATCCTAGGCCGAAAGAACTACGGCTTAGATTTCGAAGACGCTGAAACCGGAGACGGAATCGCTTGGGTCCAGGGAAAGGTCTATGCAGGCCATTATCGTCTCGCAACCGGGAGGCCCCGAGGTGCTGACACTTGCGGAAGTACCCACGCCGCAGCCGGGGCCGGGCGACGTGTTGATCGCAGTCGAGGCGGCAGGGGTCTGCCGTGCCGATGCGCTGCAACGAGCGGGGCGCTATCCTCCCCCGCAAGGCGCGAACCCCATCCTCGGCCTTGAGTGTGCCGGTACGATCTGCGCGGTTGGTGAGGGCGTCCCCGACGCTCGCCTCGGTGAGCGGGTGTGTGCGCTCTGCAACGGCGGCGCATACGCGCAGTTTGTCGCCGTGCCTAACGGCCAGGTCTTGCCTCTCCCGGAAGGCTGGAGTTGTATCGAGGCGGCCTCCTTGCCTGAGAATGCCTTTACGGTCTTCGATAACTTGCTGACTCGCGCGGCCTTACAGGGCGGTGAGATCCTCCTGGTGCATGCGGCCGGTGGTGGAATCGGCACGACGGCCCTCATGTTTGCCCGCGCGCTCGGGGTTCGAGTTATCGCAACTGCGGGGACGCAGGAGAAACGCCAGGCGTGTTTGGATCTCGGGGCCGAGATCGCGCTGGACTCGCGCGCGCCGGGGCTGGAGACGCAGGTGATGGCCGCTACCGGTGGCCACGGCGTCGATGTCATCTTGGAGACACTGGGCGGTGATTCGATAGCTCGGGATCTCGGCTGCATCGCTTTGGACGGTCGTATCGCCTGCATCTCGACGATGCTGGGCGCTCGCGTTGAGCTGGATATCGGTGCACTGCTGGCGCGGCGGGCCTCCATCTTCGGCTCGAGCCTGCGACCGAGGACGGCTACGCAGAAGGCGGCCATTGCGGCCGGTTTGCGCGAGCGTATCTGGCCCCACCTGGAGCGTCGAGAAACGATACGGCCGGTCGTGGATACGACCTTTCCGTTGTCGCAGGCAGCGGATGCCCATCGCCGGTTGGAGGCCAATCTCCATATCGGCAAGATCATCTTAAGGGCGCCTCGATAAATCCAGGTGCCCGGGAGCATCTACAGCGTGATCTGTGACTGAACACACGACGAAGCAGGTGCGTTCTCCGAGGGTTCAAGACGAGTGCCTGGATGTATCGAGGTGTCCTTAACGATCTGAAGAAGAAAATGACGATCTTGAAGACGTTCGCATCGCTACGAAGGAAGAGCATACGATGAAAACCTACACGCCGAAGAAATGGGATCTGTTGGGCCTGGAGGGCATCTCCGACGACACGCTTGGCGTTCATTTCGGCCTCTACGAAGGCTACGTAAAGAACACCAACCTGCTCAACGAGCGCTTGACCGAGATCCGCGCGGCCGGCAAGAACGCCGGCGCCGATCCTGCCTATGCCGAACTCGTTCGACGCCTAGGCTTTGAGTACAACGGTATGCGGTTGCATGAGTACTACTTCGACAACCTCACGAAGCATCCGCAGGATCTCAAGGCCGGCAAGCTTCATGATGCCTTGGGTGAAGCATTTGGTGGTTTCGACGCCTGGAAGAAAGACTTCATGGCGGTTGGCGGGATGCGCGGCATCGGCTGGGTGATTGCCTATCTCGATACGACGAACGGACAGATCACCAACCACTGGATCGCCGAACATGAGAACGGCAACGTGGCAGGCTTTAAGCCGATCGTTGTCCTCGATGTCTGGGAACACGCCTACATTCGCGACTATAAACCGGCGGAACGCAGTAAGTATATCGAGGCATTCTTTGCCAATCTCAATTGGGCCGCGTGCGAGGAGCGTCTTCGCTAGGGACCGGCGGCGGCGCAGGCGCGACGGTCAGCGTCTGCGCCTGCGTGTAGAAGACGAGGCCCGGGGGCGATGCCGGTGCTTTGCGGACGTAGCGACGTTGCGTATAATCAACGGCCACCCACTGGCTCTTCGTCGCTCTAGAATGGAGGGCGGCCACCGCAGCCGCGGCCTCCAGTTGTGCCTGCGACGGAGCCTGGCGATCGTCGCGTTGTAAGATGACATGAGCTCCGGGCGCGCCTCGCGCGTGAAACCACCAGTCGTGCGCTTTGGCGATGCGGAAGGTGATCTCGGCGTTCTCCGTCGGCGAGCGGCCGACGTAGACGCGTACGCCGGGCTCCAGCTCAAAGACCCAGGGCAGTCGGGCTCGGTGCTTGCGGCACCGTGGGCGACCCTGGGCGTTGCCGGGCCGGCCGAGCAGAGCGTCGAGCGCCTCTTCGACATCGCCGAGCGTGTGTGCGTCGGCCCGCTCGAGTTCCCAGCTTAGTGCGTCCAACGCTTCGAGCTGGGCGTCGAGTTGCGCGAGGCGTCGCTCGATGTGTGCAAGGGAACTGCCCGCTTTGCGATAGCGGGCGAAGAGCCGGGCGGCGCGCTCTTTGGCGTCTTGTTGTTCGCTCGGCTCCAACTCGTAGAGATGATGAAGAAGAGCCTGCCCCTGAGCGCGTAACGTGTCGCGCTCGAGCGCTTGGCTACGGCGCTGTTCGAGAGACAGATGCTCCGTACGCAACGCGCGTCGTTTCTCGCGCATGCGGCGCAGCAAGGTCGTGCGGACCCGTTCGTGCGTTCGGCTCGCATCGAGTGCTTGTGCCTGTTCGCTGTACGCCGCAAAGGCAGCCGGCATGGAGGGCATGCTCCTGGGCGCAGACTCGCCAAACTGGGCCAGGGGCGTTGGGTAGGCGGCAACGATGCGAGCATCGCGTTCGTAGACGAGGACCGGCTGCGTCGGATCGTTCGCGGCGGCCAGAGCCATCGCCAAGGACGCATCGCGCGCGGCCGGATGGAGAGCGAGACTCTCGTGCAGGAGGCGCGGCAAGCCGTCCGGGTCCTCGTGCCGTGGCGGTGGGGTGTAAGCGCCGCCGATCTGCACCACGCGAACGGGATTCTCGCTCAAGGAGAAGGTCTTGGCCGCGGTCACGATCGTTTCGCCCTTCAGCAGAATCGCATTGCCGAAGCGAGGAACCAGTTCTAGCACGAATGCGAGGTCGTCGCTGACACCGAAACTTGAGCGTGATGTGAGGTCGAAGCGCAGGAGACGATCCCCACGCCTGGCCCGTACGCCGGCAACCACCATCCGGCGCATCGTGCGGTCGGCCGTCCTGACGAAGCCCGGCTCCAGGCGTAACGGCTGCGCGTCTGCGTCGCGTAGCCAGAGCAGCGGTGGGCTAGCGAATAGGGCGATCACCAGGTGTCGGGTGCCACCGGGCGTGCGCAGCGCGATGACCAGCCGGCCGGCAGGGTCGATGCCGACCTCAAGGACGCGCGCGCCCCGTAACGCAAGGCGTAGGTCGGTGGCTGTGCGCAGGATCGCGAGCCAGTCGGTCAGCATGGGAATACTGTCATGGTGAAGGCTTCAACTCTTCCTCGTGCCTTGGTTCTGGTCGCCGTTTCGACACTGATGGCCGGTTGCGCCGGCAAAGCGAGCGACCATCCGATCGGCTGGCAGCGAGAGGTGGTCGCAGGACAGGCGCAGTGGACTCACGGTACGCAGAGCTACGAGCGCCGGACGATGCCGTTCTCCGAATCGCCGAGAGATCTCTCCACCCAGGAGGCACTCGGCGTGATCATCCGCCATCCCGGCGCACACCTGCTCGCCACTGTGCCCTACCCGCCGTGCCCGGGCATGGCGGGCGTCTTGAAGTTTCGTCTCCCAGGCTCGAGCGCCCAACTGCTGGACCTCGGATTTGTCGTGCGCGGGCGCCACGCGATCCTGGTGGAGTATCGCCGCCCGAGCGGCACCCCATTCGCAGCCGCCGTGAAGCGGGCGTTTACGAGCGTACTCTGTCGCGCTCCACTCTAACAACCTGCTGTACGGGCGCGAGGGAGCGAGCCTGCTCAACGTGAAAGCACGGGACTCTGCCAAGCCTTGGAGTATAGGTTGATTCACGGCCCCGGTCTCTTATTTGTGATCTCCGGCCCGTCCGGTGCCGGGAAGGACACCTTGGTCGAGGCCGTGCGTGGTCGCGTGCCGCGGTTGATGTACTCCGTATCGGCGACGACGCGAACCGCTCGTGCGGGCGAACGCGAAGGAGAGCACTATTTCTTCCTCTCGCGCGAGGCTTTCGAGCGCCGGATCGCCGAGGATGGGTTCCTCGAGTGGCGCGAGTATGGCGGCCACCTCTACGGCACCCCTCGCGATGCCGTGGACCGCGTCCTGCAGCGTGGGGACGATCTTATCGCCAAACCGGAGGTGCACGGCGCCTTGGCGATAAAACACGCCTACCCCGAAGCAACGTTGATCTTTTTGCTGCCGGACAAGTTCTCGACGTTACGCGAGCGCTTGCTTGAGCGGCGAACCGAGAGCAACGAAGCGATCGTAGCGCGATTAGTGATCGCGCACGAAGAGATGCGCTCGATCCGCGAGTTCGATTACCTCGTAATAAACGAACAGCGTCAGTTGGAGCGGGCGGTCGACGACTTGCAGTCGATCCTACAGGCCGAGCGTTTTCGCATCCATCGCTATAGCGATGACATCATCCGAAAGGTAGAACATTCCTAAATCATCATGAGTAAAACCGTCTTTGGCGACCTCGGCGCCCTGCTCGAACACGCAGACTCGAAGTTTAGCCTCGTCAACATCGTGACCAAGCGCGCTCGCCAGCTCAACAACTGGATCCGCGTTGCTGAAATGCCGCCCACAGAACGGCGCGAGTTTTTCATCAGCGAGCCTCTCGTGGATCTGACGACGATCAATCCCAACAAACCCGTGTCGATCGCTCTCGACGAGATTGCCGAAGGCAAGATCGCCTATCACCGAACTAAAGAAGGGATCAAGTAACTTCTAATGTGCGGCATCGTTGGCTACATCGGCAAGCGGGACAGCGTGCCCATCGTGCTCGATGCTCTCGCGCGACTCGAGTATCGAGGATACGACAGCGCCGGGATCGCGGTTATCGATGCTCAGGGGAATCTGGTCGGATCCAAGTCCGAGGGCCGGCTCGGCCGCCTTGTGGAGCGCCTGCGTGACGGCGAACCCTTGGCCGGGAGCGTAGGCCTCGGTCATACGCGCTGGGCCACGCACGGCAAACCGTCCGACGCGAACGCTCACCCGTTAGGCGATTGCAGCGGCCGTATCGCGGTCGTTCACAACGGGATCATTGAAAATTACGCGACGTTGCGAGCGCATCTGCTCGAGCGCGGGCATGTCTTTACCAGCGAAACCGACACCGAGGTTATCGCGCACCTCATTGAATCGCATTACAACGGCGATCTCCTGGCGGCGGTACGTGCGACCCTGCGTGAACTACGGGGCGCCTACGCTCTGGGAGTGATGTCCAACTATGACCCGGAGCATCTGATCTTTGCCCGTAACGGAGCCAGTCCACTGGTGGTGGGCATCGGCGAGGGCGAGATGTTTGTGGCTTCGGATACCCCGGCGATCCTCAAGTATACCAAGCGCGAGATCATCCTCCAGGAAGGCGAGCTCGTCGTCGTGGGACGCGATGGTTGGAAGCTCTCCGACTACGACGGGAAAGAACTTGAGCGCGACGTCGTGCAGATAGCGTGGGATATGGGTGCGGCGGAGAAGGGTGGCTTCAAGCACTTCATGCTCAAGGAGATCTTCGAGCAGCCACGTGTCATAAAGGAGACGCTGAGCGGGCGCATCGACGACCTCAACCAGGTAACGCTAGCCGCGGAGCTTGGCGACGTGACGCCAGAACGGTTGCGCGCGATTGGAAAGATCGCGATTACCGGCTGCGGGACGGCGTACTATGCCGGCATGGTCGGGATGTATCTCCTTCGATCGCTGGTTCATCTTCCGGTGGAGATGGAAGTGGCAAGCGAGTTTCGCTACGGTGATCCCGTAGTAGATGGCAATGCCTTGACGATCGCGATGTCACAGTCCGGTGAGACGGCCGATACGATCGAGGCCGTGCGTATCGCCAAGGGTGCCCACTCGACGGTCCTGGGAATCTGTAACGCGTTGGGCTCACATTTGAGTCGCGTGGCCGACGCCACGCTCTTCACGCGCGGCGGCCCCGAGATCGGCGTAGCCGCCACGAAGACCTACGTCTCGCAGGTCACGGTGATGACACTTTTTGCGCTCTATCTAGCAGCGCTTCGTCAGAGTACGCCGGTCGATCGTCTGCGCGCTATCGCCGATGGAACCAAGCTTCTGCCGGCGGCCATCGACCTGCTGCTCAATGCATCAGACGACGTGCGACGCGTTGCAAAGCAGATCCGCAAGGCGCAGAGCGTACTCTTTCTCGGTCGCTACGTCAACTTCCCAACAGCTCTTGAAGGTGCGCTGAAGCTGAAGGAGATCGCGTACATCCACGCTGAGGGCTACGCCGCGGGTGAGATGAAACACGGGCCGATCGCATTGCTGGATCCTGCCGTGCCGGTGATCGGGATTGTGACCGACGGGCGCGTTCGCGAGAAGATGCTCTCGAATTTAATGGAGTCTCGCGCGCGTGAAGCGCCCGTGATCATCGTTGCCAACTATGGCGATGAAGAGGCGGCGCAGGTGGCCGATCATGTGTTCTGGGTGCCGAAGGTAGACGAGCTGCTCTCACCGGTCGTCAATATTATCCCGCTACAGTTACTGGCCTACCACATTGCGGATTTGGAAGGGAAGGATGTCGATCAGCCAAGAAATCTCGCCAAGACCGTAACGGTGGAATAGCATGCGCAGCGACGGACGCCGCCCAGACGAGTTGCGGCAGGTAAGCATCGAGCCGAACTATCTTAAGTACGCCGAAGGGAGTGCGTTGATTTCGGTCGGCAACACCCGGGTGCTGTGTGCGGCGACGCTCGAAGACCGCGTCCCGCCGTGGATGCGGGGACGCGGAACGGGTTGGGTTACCGCCGAGTACGCGATGCTGCCGCGAGCGACCTCGGAACGCACCCAGCGCGAGTCGAGCAAGGGCCGCGTCGGTGGGCGAACCCATGAAATACAGCGCATCATTGGGCGCTCGTTGCGCGCGGTCGTCGATCTCGCCAAGCTCGGTGAGCGCAGCATCTGGATCGATTGCGACGTCCTACAGGCCGACGGCGGTACGCGCACGGCGGCACTCACCGGGGCCTACGTCGCCTTAGCCCTGGCCCTAGCGACGCAGTTCGATTCGACGCGACCTGCTTGGCCGCTGACGGCTGCAGTAGCGGCGACGAGCGTCGGAATTGTCGGTGGCGTGCCGATGCTTGATCTTGCCTACGATGAGGACAGCCAAGCACACGTCGACATGAACGTCGCGATGACGGACCAAGGTCGCTTTGTGGAACTGCAGGGAACGGCCGAGGCAGAACCCTTCGATCGCCTTCAGCTCGAATCGTTACTCAGTCTCGCGCAGTCGGGAATCGTGAGCCTCATGAGCCGACAGCGCGCCGCGTTATCGCAGGCCGGTCTCTCGGTACTCACACATGCAGGGTGACCGAACCGCTATTGCGCGGTTGGCGCAGCGGGTCGCCGGCTTTCACATCACGGATCGGCGCTTGCTCGCAGCGCAGCGCACAATCGAATCGGCGCTCGCCGAGGGATCGCTCGATGAGGCCACGGTAGCCTCGTATGCCCGGGCCGTAGCTACCTATTTTTCCGGATTCGAGCGTGAGGCGAGGGCGCAGCTTGGCGATGTCGACCGGCGATTGAGCAGGGTGCAGCAAGTGGCGTTCAATCTGGCAGCGGAGAGAACGGTCGTTGCCAAACGCATCGAAGCGACCGGTGCCGTGCTCGACGAGCTGCGCACTTTGGGCGCGCCGTCGTGAAGTTCCTTGAGAGATTCGGCGCCGGCACGATCTATCTCTTAGAGTATACCGGAGGCGTGGCGCAGCTTGCCGGCGAGTCCTTTGGCCTCATCGCGCGGCTACGGATCCGCTTCGGCGAGACGATCGCTCAATGTTATCTCTTGGGTCTGCAGTCGCTGATCATCGTGCTCCTGACATCGCTCTTTACCGGCATGGTTTTCTCGTTAGAGTCGGCCGAGCAAGCGGTGCAGTATGGCGTCGGCAATCTCGTGGGCGGGGCGGTGGCCTATACGGCGGTTCGGGAGCTTGGCCCGATGCTCTCGGCGGTCGTTGTCGCCGGACGGGTCGGAGCGGCTATCGCCGCTGAGCTCGGGTCGATGGTGGTCACCGAACAGATCGAGGCGCTTCGCTCGATGGGCATTTCGCCGGTTCGCTTTCTGGTTGTGCCGCGGCTGATCGCGTTGCTGGTGATGCTGCCGCTCCTAACGATCTTTGCCGACGTGGTCTCGGTGCTCGGAGGCATGTGGATCGCCCATGCCTACGCACACATCGACTATCAGACGTTTCTCACCGCGGCCCGCCAAACGATCGGATTTCCCGACGTCATGAAAGGGTTACTCAAGTCGCTGTTCTTTGCGCTGATCATCGCACTGGTGGGCTCGTATCAAGGACTCAAGACGCGCGGCGGTGCCTCCGGGGTGGGCCGCTCAACTACCGGTGCCGTCGTCATCTCAATTATCCTGATCTTCATCTCCAACTTCATCCTCTCGTACATCCTCTTCGGTGGAGGCTGATGGGCAAGGTCTTCGCCCGCCTGGATGATGTCACACTCACCTACGGCGACCACGTCGTCCTGAAGAACTGTTCGCTCGACATCATGGAGGGTGCCATCACCTGCGTCATCGGTCTCTCGGGCGCCGGTAAGTCCACGATCCTGCACCTGCTCGATGCGCTGCGGCCGCCGGATTCGGGACACGTCTACATCGGAGATCACGATCTCTGTCACCTCCCCGAACGAGATCTTGCTGCACTGCGCCAGAAGATCAGTCTCTCGTTTCAGTTTGCAGCGCTCTTGGACAGCATGACGATCGGTGACAACGTGGCTCTGCCGCTGCGCGAGAATACGGAGCTATCGGAGCCGGAGATCCTGCACATCGTGCACGACGCTTTGGAGAGCGTGGGGCTGGCCGGCTCCTCGGAACTCCTGCCGAGCGAACTCTCGGGCGGCATGCTCAAACGGGCTGGATTCGCGCGCTCCATCGTCACCCGTCCGGAACTGATTCTCTACGATGAGCCGACCACGGGCCTCGATCCGATCGTCACACATCTGATCACCAATATGATCGTGGCCTTGCGTAAGAAGCTCAACGGCACGGCCGTCGTCATCTCGCAAGACCTTCGGTCCATCTTCATGATGGCGGATTACATAGCCATGCTCTTCGAAGGCACGATCATCGCCTTCGGGACCCCGGAAGAGATCAAGAGGTCCGACAATCCCATCGTGCGGCAGTTCTTAGCGGGCAGCGAAGTAGGCCCGATCCCAATCTAGCCTCGTGGCCTCTGGGCGAGGTGCCGCGTCCGCCATGACGAAGGAGCAGTATCGATGTCAAAGCAAGCTCAGGTAGGCGCATTCGCGATCCTCGCACTCCTGTTGCTCTTTGCGATCTTCTACGTGATCACGGACCTTGGCACGCGGTATACCGGCTATCGCGTCGGCGTGCACTTCAACTCTGCCGCGGGTCTCACCAGCGGCTCCGTGGTCTATTTTAGCGGCGTCACGGTGGGTTCCGTCGACTCGATCTCGCTGCTGCCCGACCACACCGTCGATGTCATCATGATCATCAACCGCGATGTGGAGATCCCGGTGAACTCCCGCTTCCTGATTCAAGCGCCGTTGACCGGCTCGCCGAATCTGCTCATCGTTCCGCCTGTGCCCAAGCCCCTGCCCAAGGGCATCGTTGGGCCGACGCCGGAACCACCTCCGGTCGCCATCTTGGCGCGGCGCATCCTCCCCATCAGCGAACAGCCGCAGGGTCAGAACACGGCAACGGTTGCCGATCTGTTGCAGGAGGGGCAAGGACAGCTCAAGAGGCTCGATTCGACGCTGGCGGTGATCGAACGCCGTACGCCGGCGCTGCTCGATACACTGCAACAGACCATGGATAATGCCAATCGCTTGACGGTGACCGCTGACACGACGGTCGTCCGGCTCTCGGCACAGACGCGGATGATCGCCGATACGCTCCAGAGTTCGCTTGGCAGGGCTAGTGCTAACGTCGTGCAACTGACGGACACCCTCAATCAGAGCGTGAGCGGCGATTCATCCCATGTTGCTCGTATCCTGAAGCAGCTCGATGCAACCTCGGTTGCGCTCTCGCAATCGGTCGACAGCTTGCGGTCGCTTGCTACCAATCGAAGACTGCACGCTTCGCTCCTCGATACCGCCGAAAACATTGCGCAAACCACGCGCACCATCGCCAAGATCACGCACGATCTGCACAGTGTCACGGGGAATGCGCAGACCCGAGCGCAACTGCGCGATACGATCGCGCATCTTGACGCGACGGTGCAAAAAGCCAACTCATTGCTCGGCGCACTGGGTGGAAAGAGCCACGTTTACGGCGTTGATGCCGGAGCGACCCCCGCGCCTGCGGGAACTTCCAGGGGAGCGGCCGCAAGCAACTCGCCGGCGGCCGCAAGCGGCTCACCGACCGGCAAAGCGAAGCCGCATCTGGCAGCCCTGGTCAATCGGCTTGTGAGCCTGCAACTACGCATGAGCGTTCTCTCCGCGCAGCGCGTCTGCTGCCCGACCTCGTTGTTCTCAGCCGATCGCGGGCCGCAGACGGACCTCAATGCAACGCTGTTACCTCATGCTTCGACGAACCTGCTGCTCGGTGCAAACGACATCGGCGCGGCTACGACATGGAACCTGGTGTTGTTACATCGCTTGAGTCGGCGTTTAAGCGTCGGTGGCGGGATTCTGTACTCGCGCCTAGGTGTGCTCGGGCGGTATGGCAGTCGCAGGTACGGCATCCTCGGGCGGCTCTACGACCCTCGTCGACCGACGATCGATCTGATCGGCGATCTGCGAGTGGCGCCGGGCACGAGTCTCTTTCTAGGCCAACGCGCGATCAATCATGCGGAACGTCGCACCGTTTATGGCGTCCAGTATCAGTTCTAGCGGGGCTTTCTAACGGTGAAAATGGCGAATCCGCGCTTCGCGCTCCTCGCCCCCCGTCGGCAAAGCCGCCGGGGCCCCCGGCCTTCGGCCCCCGAGAATTTTCAGTTGTTGCATGTGGCCCTTCGGGCCATCGGTTACTAACGACATGCGGATCGGTATCATCGGCGCAGGTGCGATGGGAACGCTCTTCGGGTTTCATCTGGCGGGCGTGGGCGAGGTTACGATGCTCGATAACAATCCCGCGGTGCTTGAGGCGATCGGTGAGCATGGAATCGCAGTGAACGATTCGCCGGCCCGGCGCGTGAGCGTGGCTCGCTCCGCGCGGCAGTTGTATGGCTCGCAGGTGCTCTTCTTGTTTGTGAAGGCCGTGGATACACTGCAAGCGCTGCGGGCATTTGCGGGCGAACTCAATCCGGTGACGCCGGTGGTCTCGCTGCAGAACGGGATCGGGAATGACGAAGCGATCAAGACGGCGCTCGGCGGCGCGGTGCCCGTCGTTCTTGGCGTGACCACCGAGTCGTCGCTGATGTTGGCGCCTGGGCGGGTGCGTAGCTCGAAACCGGGCGGCACCATCGTGGGCTCCGCCGGCGCGGCACCGGCGACATCGCGGACGGTCGCAGAGTTGCTCTCGGGGAGCGGCCTGCGTTGCTCGGTGGTCTACGATATACGTCCGCACCTGTGGGGAAAGCTTGTTGCCAATGCGGCCGTCAACGCCATGAGCGCGCTGCTGGACTGCGAGGTTGGCGCGATCCCTCGTGATGCAGATGCGGCGCGCCTCGCCCGGGCGCTCGCGCAGGAGGCGGTCTCGGTCGCTACGGCGCTGAAGATCAGCCTGCCGTTTGCCGATGCCTGGCAGTATATTACCGAGGTCATCGATGTCGGCGCGGATTCGAAGAGTTCGATGGCCTTCGATCTGCAGTCGCGCCATCCAAGTGAGATCGATCATATCAACGGTGCCGTTGTGGCGGCGGGCCGGCGCGTCGGTATTCCAACGCCTTATAACGAAGCGGTGCTACGTCTGATGCGCGCCAGGGAGGCGCTTGGGCGACCGTAACGCTCGGACGGCTGACCCATATACCTTACAAAACGCACATCTCCATAATTGGAAAATTGGAACGCTTCAATACACGCTCTCGATCGTAGCTAGATGTTTGTAGCACCCTCGACATGCTCCGCACGGCTCGTTTGCCATGTGACATGAGAACGTCCATCCGATGAACGAGTGAGGCGCACCGCACCTCCTCAAGAGGGAATCCGTCTCTAAGCTGAGCGCCGGTGCTTCGAGACGCACCGCGCCCTCCTGTATTTGCAACAAGGTTTGAATGGTCTCGACGAACTTGGCACTTCCGTACATCTGTGTTTTAGGCCTCGGCGGGGTGGGTTCACCATGAAGAGTCTGATACACGTGCTCGCAGCAACAGTTTAGGGTGCCCGAAGCTCCCGCGTCCTACTAGTCATCGGGCTCACAGAACCAAGCGAAACCGACGTCGCCAGACGACCATACAATCCCGAAAATCCCGTGGCTATGGCACGATCTTCCCGATCTTGTCGGCGTCATTTTCGGTGAACCAGAGGTTGCCGTCCGGCCCCGTGGTGATACCGCCGGGTTGTGCGTCGGCTGTTGGGATGGCATACTCGGTGACGACGCCGGGCCCTGGTGGCGTCGGCCCAACTGGGTTAATGCCCCCGCCCTGCAAACCGCCGCAAGCGGTGAGCGCCAACGCGAGCGTCGCACTCGCAAACATGACGGCAGAGCGAACGCTAAGCGGCCGATTCTTCATGGAGCGTCCTTCGGGTATGGCCAGGTCGCTCCCCTTCGTAACCGTGCGGCGTGAGCGGTTCTTCTACATCCGCAAACGTTCGATTTGGTGTCGCTTTGTGATCCTCCGTCACCAGAGCGTCGGGCGGCGTCCCCAAGGCTGGAAACCGACAATCCGGGGGCGAACAGCACGGCCATATGGGGAATACCCGCTCACACGA